>NZ_JAGJEG010000001.1 GCF_018100905.1 Pseudoalteromonas sp. MMG010
TAATAAATAGTTTACATAATAAGACTATAGAAATTAGGAATAAGAAAAAGTGGCTTAGAAGAATTCAATCTAAAAACAAGATGCTAACGAGTCTCAAAAGTTAGTAAATTAGCATCATGAAGCCGTGGCGTGTTAGAGAAGAAGAGCACCGTATTTTGCTGGGTAAGCCTGATGAGTTTACTTTTAAAAGGTGGAAAAGAGGTAACGTAACAGCGCTAGAGTGTGATGTGTTAGTGCGAATTCCTTATGTCATTGGTATTTATAGAAATTTAGGAATACTCTTCTCTGAAAGAGCACAAGCCAAAATGGTTCAATAAGTCAAACGAAGCTTTTGGCGGCTCAACAGCGCTAGGTTTCATACTACTCGGACAAATGGAGAGTTTGCGCGAAGTGAGACATTATTTAGATGCGCAACTTTGATTTTATATGATCACGACACCTAGAAAGCCTGTATATCATTCAGCTTTGGAAGAAAAAATTATCGCACCTAACTCTCGTCCAAAACTCTCTGATCCAGCTATATCAGGCAGTCTATAACGCCTCATATGTGGCCCTTTATCATGTGGTCTTGGAGGGGCGATAGAGTTTAATCTATTAGCAAACGCCACCAATCTAGTTAAAACTATTATGTCAGGATTCTTTTTCCCTAGCTCTATGCGACCAACACGATTCGATGATTCAGAAGCTGATTCATATCCCCATTCCAAATTGAGTGAACGATATGAAAATTGTTATGGCACAAAACCCAATCAAAACCATTAGTAACTATGCCACGTACGCCATCCTCTAAATACTTCTCAATATGCTCCGGTGCAATGTTCTTATTCGCACGCTTTGCTTCAATCATAACGACTGGCTTTTCATTATCAAGTAATGCAATGTCAACAGACTGAGAAGTTCTATGCGCACTAGTCTGATTAAACTCAAAGTACGGTTCCAAATTAATTGCCGTGTTAGCAAAATCTACTATTGGAGCAATCACGCGGTACATAGACCACCTTTCTGATTTCTGTGGCTTTACGAGATGAGTTATTAGTGCTGAAATCAGTTCGTCTACGTTCTCCAAATTTTCGCCTTACTTATGTTGGGTTGCTTTATTTCTTTCTATTACTGGCATTAAGAAATAAGCACATTCAAATTGAATTTACAATAATAGCTTTATTACATAGTTATCAAGTAGTCCTGAAGAGTAGTCCACTCTAACCTCATAGTAACCGCCATTATTGTCACTTCTAGAAATTTATCATTCCACTTTTAAGAACACCTTTGAAAAAAGATAGAGCTTATTCAATTAACAAGAGCCACTGCTCAAATTGCTTAATAGTAGTTTCATGCTTTCTTTTTAAGCCCAATTCAGAGCACATCTCTTCTACTGGATTTGAGCTATTATTAGTTTTAGCAAAAGTAGCTAACCCAAGCGCTTCCTCATACGCAAGCTCTTTCCAGTTTCTCTCGTATCCAAACGCATTTAGACCTCGCCACTGTATTAATTCACACATATCCTCAGGTGATGGCCAAATCGTTGGTGAGTAGCCTTCATTTTCTTTAATTCCTGCCCATGGGGTTAAAAGCTCACGAATATAATCAACTTGCTTTTTACTTGTTCGGGTTAACCCATGTAAATTCGCAACCTCTAAAGCAAGCGTATGCAAGGTGATGCCCGGCCTTTCTTTTAAAGTTTCCTTCGCTATGTTTATTAAGCGAGCTTTATATTCCGTTTTAAAATAATTATTTGCATCGAATTCATTATTTACCAATTGTTCTGTGCTTTTAGATGAAAAACTTTCGTTTTCATTCGATATGGTGGTGCCGCTCTCCATTTTCATTTTTTCATTAAAATTAGGGTTCACTTCTGCTTCTACTTCTACTTCTGCTTCTGCTTCTGCTTCTGCTTCTGCTTCTGCTTCTGCTTCTGCTTCTGCTTCTGCTTCTGCTTCTGCTTCTGCTTCTGCTTCTAACAGTCTGTCTTTCTCTCTTTCAATATCAAGTATTTCTTTCAACTTAAAATCTAGTTTTTTAATAGCTGCTGCTGCATCAACAAAATAATCTGTCGACCATAGTCTAACGATATTCCAGCCTAAGCTTTCGAGTATAATTTTCCGAACTCGATCTCTATCCCTAGCAGCTGGGGAACTATGGTATGTATCACCGTCACACTCAACTCCAGAAATGTAGCAACCGGCTTTGTCTGGGTGAAGAATACCTAAATCAACTTTAAATTTACTGACACCAACTTGTGTTTGTACTTTCCAACCCAATTGCCGTAAGTCGTTTGCCACAGCTTGTTCAAAATCACTATCAAATTGATTAACTCCATATTGAGCAGTGACAGTTTCCGCAAGTGATATTGGGCCTCTTTCAGCAAACTCTAAGTAATGCTTTAGATGCTCAATGGCAGTGGAAGATGTACGGCTTAAATCAATCATTGAAGAGCTAAAGCTACTAAATACCACGACCTCTGTCGTTGCCCGAGTAATAGCTACATTTAGCCTGCGTTCACCACCTTGTTTATTTAGCGGGCCAAAATTCATACTCATAGTCTTCGCATCAGGTTCAGTAGGACCGTAACCTAAGCTAAGCATGATAATATCTCGCTCATCCCCTTGTACTGACTCTAAATTTTTAACAAAAACAGGTTCACTTATTTCTGATTCATGGAAAAACTTTTCAATATCAGGTTTTTTTCGCCTAGCATCATCTAACAAATCTTCAATAGTGCGTTGTTGCTCACTATTTAATGTTACGACACCTATTGATTGTTTTTGTAATTGCTTATCAAGTAAACGTCTTGTAATTTCGTGAACAACGGCTTGTGCCTCTTTAACATTATTTCTGCCTTTACCTTTTGCATATAGACCATTAACTTTATGCAAGGAGACTGCTGAATCTTTTGTTTCTGATGAGGGATAAGTCACTAATGAGTTTTCGTAATATTTACTATTTGAAAACGCAATAAGAGTCTCGTGTTTGCTACGGTAATGACCCATAAGCCTTTTGAGTGGTAATCGTGCAGCCAAAGCTTGATCTAAAATAGACTCAAGATCTTCTTCATCAGGGGCATCTGATGTACCAGCTGAGAAAAAATTTGTTGGAGGCATTTGCTTTGGATCACCAACAATAATAACATTACGACCTCTTGCAATAGAGCCAACTGAGTCCCATGTTGTCATTTGCGACGCTTCATCAAAAACAACTAAATCAAATCCTTTGAAATCTGCTGGCAAAAATTGAGCTACTGACAGTGGCGACATCATCATGCATGGTGTTAGCTCTAGCAATGACTCGCCTAATTCATTGATTAAAGAACGAATTGGGATATGCCGAGTTTTCTTCTGAATCTCTTTCGCTAACACACCAAAACGCTGATCATTTTTAGAATCTTTTATTTCCTTATTAGGTGTTCTGTTCGAAGCAAGTGCAATAATATATTCACTGGTTACCTTTGCTATTTTTTCATCTAACTTACAAAAAGCCTCAATTGTAGCTTCATGGGTTGAAGCTTTAAACTCTCTTAGTATATGACTTTCATCAATCATAAGCGGGGCCAACCAGCTATAATAAGCCAACTGAAATTGCTCTAATAACTCTGAAGGTGTTACAACACCGGTGCTTAATGCTTGCTCAACAGTCTCAAGACCAAGACTACAAACATCAGCTCGTGCGCTGACCCACTCACACCAGCTTTTTAACTTTGTTCGATTTTTGGTGACTGTAGCCAGTGACTGGCTCAGTTCAACCAAATTTGAATCCAAAGAAACGACAATATTAAAGTCGACTAAATCTTTTTGTACTTTTTCGAATTGATTATATGTCGAGTTAAATTCACCTAATGTTGAAGCCAACAGTGAATTATCTAAATAATCTCTGCCATCTACGAAATGTTTATTTATAAGGATAAGAATATTTGTTGGATCATTTGAAAGAGGAAAAACTTCATTTAACTTAGCTTTCACTAATCTACCAAATTCAGCTATAGTTATTAACTCTTCTGAAGTTGTTGACCAGCCTTTCCAAATATTCATATTTTCAAGCTCAGTTACATCTTTAATAATTCCTTCAGCAATATCTTTGGCTTGTAAGAGAGTCGGTAAATCAGATAAATTATTAAACTTATGAAATCCTAGGCTTTTTGCTTGCCCATTGATCTTCCACTTAGCAAAAACAGTTTTGAACCGACTATTACCCGCAGTCTCATATTTTGAGTTCCACTCTCTAATTGGGGCAGTTAATAATAGCTTTTCCGTTATCGAACTATCTTGTTTACTAATTAATTCATCTAGCTTTTCTTTGCGTGTAGCAATACTGTCTATTAACTGCAACCGTTCATTAAAACCCGACTTCAAAACAAAAGAAATATTACGGGCCTTAGCTAACTCTTTTAAATCATGTAATGACTTTAAGGCAGACAAGCTTTTACCGGTTATATCAGGAGCCTTTAATTCTAAAAGAGCTAAAATAGCATTAAATTGCGTGGAGATACCCCCAAACTCAGTGAACCATTCACCAATTTTTTGCACAAGCTGACTTTGCCAAGTATTTGACCATGAGGAAGCATTCACACAGGAAAAACTGGCAATATCAAGATCATGAATATCATCAAATGCAATTTTAAGCTGTAAAACTGCATTATCTAATGCATCTAGGTCATTTTCTAATGTTTTATCAGCACCTAGTTCAAGAGGCCAATCTAAGCTGAATTTAATATTATCTTTGTTCAAAGCCAATTTAGAAATTGCGTCACGAACAGAAATACCAGACTTGGATTTTTTATGAAGCTCCCTTACATAATCATTCAACTTTTCTTTTTTATTTTTTAGATCTGAAATATACGTAGCCCATATATGAGGGTTTAAGCCTTCTCTGAAATCCCACGCTTGACCCAGTTGATCTAATACAGCTTTTTTGTTCGCTTTATTACTATGTAACTCTAAACAAAGATGATCCAATCCAACCTTTTTCAGCCTTTTATATACAACGTTCAAGGCCGCCATTTTTTCGGCAACAAATAATACTTTACGTCCTTTACCTATATTATGAGCGATAATATTAGCAATGGTTTCTGACTTACCTGTTCCCGGAGGGCCTTCAAGAACAAAATCTTGCTCTTTTGCAGATGCATCAACGGCAACTAATTGAGAACTATCGCAATTTAAAGGGGTAAAAACTTCAGCAGGATCTATAGTATCGTCAATTTTATGCTGTTCAACAAACTCTGCTGTTTGAACATACGCTTCTTTTGGATTGTCGACTAAATGCTGAACAAATTGATTTTCTTTTAAAACTTCTAACCGATCTCTTAAATCTTTCCACATTAAATATTTTGCAAATGAAAAAGAAGATAGAACCAGCTCTTCGACTACTTCAAAACCTTGCTGCTCACTCACTGCTTGCCTGACTTTATACCAAATAAGAGGAACATCTATCCCGCTATCGTCTTCAGGTAAATCATTTTTAAATTCATTTAAGTTGATATCGTGCTCAGATAATAAAAACTCAATCAAAGTAAGATTAAAAATCGGATCTTCACCTTGTACTTGCTCTACATAAATAGGAGCTCGTGCACTTTTACGAGTTAAATTCACAGGTATTAATATCAATGGAGCTTTGAAACTTCGGCTATCATCCGCGTTCTCTTTCCATTTCAGAAAACCCAGTGCTAAAAATAAAGTATTTGAACCACTTTCTTCTAAATCATTTTTTGCCTTTCTAAAAAGCTCAATAGCACTCTTCTCAACTCGCTTCGGTGGCTGGTTAGCTAACAAAACTTTATTTTTTAACTGGTTTAAAGCGTATTCTTTATGAATCTCTGAACCTGTTTGGAAGCGAAATAGTTCACTGTCACGATCAGAGTCAAAATATGGGCTCTCTTGCGTTGATAAAAACTTAAATTTAGTCCCATCAGCTAACATATCTTCCATATTCGCTATGTCTGGACAAAATAATTTAATTGATACTGATCTCTCATTAAAGTTTAATAATCGGTTACGTTTAGTTAAATCAAGAAGTTTCCTACACCATGAGTCAATGCGTGTCTCTGGACTATCTTCAACTATACGTTCTTCAGCTCGCACTGGTGGTAAAGGAGGAATTTCAGGCAAAACAAGCTCTATACTTTCACTTGTAGATTCACTTTCGATTCGTGCCTCCTCGATTGTTGATAATGGCTTTATTGACTGCGATCTTGCTTGAGCAATATCTAAAACCATTACAAACTCTTCTTCTTTATCCTCACCGAGTAAATTACGGGCGTATTCTTTAGCCTGTTCAAAAGTTACAACAGAGGCATTTGTTACAAGCGTGGTTTCAAATAAAACCAAATCTCTATTATCGAAACGCTTTCTTATATCTTGAGGATCGTCATTACAAAGAACAGGAAGCTTTTCGTCGATAAGCCATGCACCAGCAAATGCATGCCCTTGAGTAATTGCAATTACTGGGTTTAAACCTATAGCCTCGATACAGCTAGCAAATAAAATCGACGAATCTAAGCACGCAGTCATTTTTGATTGACTTATATCAGCAGCTAGGCGAATTCGCTGACCCGTTTTAGCAAAACCTTGTGGTGGACTAACATATGCAATTTTTTCCTGAAAAATAACGTTCCAGAGTGCTGCCAGCATTAAATAAGGCTTCTCTCTAGTATTAGACTGATACCCATCTACAGAACGCCCATGGCCACCAGTCTCTAATACAGATGCAACTTTTCTAACTAAAGACTCTACATATAAACCATTTGGCTTAACGAAAGCAGCAAGTAAATCTGGTTGGCGTGTTTCACCCCCCCAAAAGCTCGCAGGTAAGACGCTTACGTTATGCACACTCTCACTTAATACTTGTCCATCACTATCCAATAATTCAAAATTAAGGTGTAAAAGGACTTCCTCTGTTAAGCCAAATAATGTCTCGAAAGGAAATTTGAGTTCTTTAGGTGGTAACTTAACTGAATGACCTGAAATGACTTCATCAATAAGCCATTCACTCGTAGTTAACCAGCCGTCAATAGCACATAATCTCAATTTGAGGTTTCGAAGAACTGATTTGTTATCAGACTCAGGTACCGTGATTTTGATGTCACGCAGCACTGAATATGCATTTTGCTGAGCAGCTAATGAAAATGTTGAAATAACATCAATATCTAATTCGATTTGCTCTGGTTTGAGTGTATCAATTTCTTCCATGAGTAGTTGTAATCCCTTGTTCTTACTTGAATAGCAATAGTATATTTAACCAATGTAACTAGAACATTGTAATTGGTCAAGAAGCGTGCGACATACAGACTGAATACTATCTCATAAGTAAAAAACAATAAAATTAATAAAATATTTTTTGGAATATAAAAACGTTTAGGAAAAGTAAGTTAGTCCAAAGTGCATAATGAATGATGTGATTTCATATGTAATTAATCGATTTAAGTCAGTTATATTAACTGCTGACTATTGCCTGAAATGTGTAGCTCCTAAGTGCCAATAGCAGACTTTCAAGATGTGCATCTGAAACTCTGTTGGCTGGGGCCTTCAACTTAACCAACTTTTTGACGTAGATCGGATAAGTGGTGAAGCCACGCCATCCGACAAAAATGATGAATTTACTAGAAATAATCCGACTTACCGCGTTACACTCTCACCGCTTTTTATAAATGGCGCCCGCTTTTTACGCGTCCAATCCAGTGGAGGCTGTTCTTTGCCAGTAATGATGTTTGATAAACTTGTTAGCATTCTATTTTAAGAGCTTTGAAAATAAACTTTTAAAGTCAGCATTGTTTGAATCAATGGCTGATTTAAGCTTGGTCGTACCTGAACCATCTCCGACTTCAGTGTTTATTAGTGTAATTATCTCATGCCTTATAGTATTAAGTTTAGAGCCAATATCTTCATCAATAAACCACCTTAACAATGATTTTTTATCTTCACTAAATTCTGTAGATTTAGCTCTAAAGTCCATCATTAACTTTATTACTTCAGCGTTTTTAATTTCAATTTTTTCAGATACTGAATCACTTGATACAACATGAAACTTATCTAGCGAAGCAACCATATTTTTGGTTGCATCCATTAAATTGGAATGAAAAAGATCATCTTTTACTGAGGGATCAATAAGGTTAAGTAAAGCTGAACGATATTCACTAAAATATTTAATATATTCTAAAGCCGCATCTTTTTTTCGAGTTAAATTGAGGTCATCTAAGTGCTTTAATCGATTTAAAGCGACTGCAATAAAACCTCCAACCATTGCCATAAAAGGAACTGCGTATTGTGGAATAGAAAGTTCGGCTAATTGGCTTGATATAAAACCACAAACAAAAATCAAAATCAGAACAAATAATATCTCTTTTGTCGACATTTTATAAATACTCTAAATTATGAGAAGCTTTCAAGAATGTTAACGCTTAAATAACGGGCTAAAAATAGTTGGTTAAAATAGCGAGGCACGAGCGAAGTCAACTGTTTTTAGTCCTGTTGATTTGCCTATATCACGATACGACACTACGTTATTGAATTAGTAAGACAAGGGTTGTCATCTACAACTTTTGAAAAACCTTTTAAATCATACTCATAGTATCTAACAGAATTTGGGTCTTTTATTTCAAGTAACATTGTCGTGCCATTAATCATTCCGTCAATAAATTGTTTATTAAACGATGAAGCTATTATATAGGTATTTTTTCCGGATGCTCCCCGAACTTCAAAAGCTTTTTCTTTATCAAACCGAACCATTGCTTTTGGATTCGATTTAGATAAGGCCGGCATATTTAGGAATAATATTCCTGCACTGTTAGCTCTGCATAATACAAATAAATTCTGACTTTTATTACTGTATATCACCTGCTTTTCATCAGTCATCTTATCTTCTTTATAGATGACTTCCCAAGTTGTTGCATACGATAAACTAGAGAATAAGATGCAAGTGGTGATAAATATAATTTTTCTATACATTAAAAACGTCCAAGTTTATTGAGTTGAAAATATGCAAGTAAAGCTCCGCGCATATTTCTGCCGACGCTACACTCATTTATCTACCTTACATAGTTTTAACAAATAACCTAAAGCATTGCTACCACTAAGTTTTTTAAAGCTTTAAAGTAAAGTTTAATAGAATAATATGCACGCGTCGCTTATTTTCCTGAATATACGCGTAAAGAGCAGTTTAACCAATAAATTAGCGACGATATTAAGCAAATATCAATGTCCGGTTATCGCTCGAGGCGGACTTCGCCAAAGTACCAGAAGCAGACGTTTAACAACTTTCTAAAAATTTGTTTTATGAAGTGCAGCAATTTCCCATCCAGAAAATTCAAGACCATCATCAACTAAAAAGCTGCTTGGCTCGAATTCCATTGGGTTAACACCTGACATTATAAGTTTTTGTATTTTATCTTTTTGTTCACTCGTTAACGTCTTCCACCATAAAGGTGAAGTAAAAGTATTTTCTGCTACTGCGAAAAAGAACCTAATTAGTGCGCTAAACATTTTACTTTCATCTATGGCCAATAGTGAATTAATGAAGCCTAAAACTTTTTTTGATTCTTTTACCCAACTAAAAACTACATACCCTTTCCCGTCACTAGAAAATGAATTGAAAATTAGTTGCTGAGCATCAACACTTAAATCTCCTAAATCTTGAATAAAGTTGCCAGAAAAATCACTTATTGGTGCAACAATTGATGAAACAGCCACAGGCATAGGTTCTGACGATTCGATAATCAGATGAGATAAATTACCAGTTGTGTTACCAAGAAGTTGATCATCAAGTTGATGCTTTAGCTCGGAAAGCTCCTTGATAGCAGCATTAATCCCCAGCTTTTGATCAGCTGCAAACTTCTGCAGGAACATCTGCTCTAATGGTTGCCTACCTCTATCACCACCTTTAATAAACTCAGATGTATTAAGCATGCTCTCTTTAGCATACAGCTCTTTTGCAACTGAACGGTACATCAGAGCTAAACATTGCTCTTCATCTCCAACAAACACCCTGTCTTCTATACAAGCAAAAAGCGTCTTATCATGAGTAGAACAAAACCCTTTAAACGTCGAAGCTTGATTAATTCCGATTTTCTCTGGGATTAATTTACCTTTATTTATCATTATATTTGGTAAGTTTATTTTTAAGCCCAATACATGGTTACTTTCATCTGCAATTTCTTTCAAGCTACCGCTTTTCGATATGGTATGAGCGTTAATAATTTTTTTACTACATTCATGTTTTAAATCAGGCGAAACGTAACATAATTTTCTTGATGAGTTTTTCTTTGTATGCCCAATTGCTTCACCTTTACTAATAGGAGCTTCATTTTCACGACCATAATGGCAATGTTTAAACTTCTTACCAGAATTACACCAACACTTTTCATTTCGTCCTATTTTCATGTATTCCCACTCACTTCCTGTCTGCTTGCAAAATATGTGATGATTGAACCAAATCTCTTACAATTTTAAAATGCGTAAATCGTACATATTTCTGCCGATATCACGCTCATTTTCTACTTTCTACAGTTTAAACAAATTACCTAAGATATTGCTATCAAATGCAATTTAATATTTACAAGTAAAATTAAGGATATAAGTACGCGTTTACTCATTTCTATGAATATGCGCAAAGAGCTGTTTAACCAATCAATTAACGACGATATTAAGCAAATCTCAATGTCCGGTTATCGCTCATAACGGCCTTACTACATTTTTAGTATCAGATAGCGTGGCTTTAAGGGCACTCTTTTAATATGTACTACAACAAAAAAGTGCTCTCCGTACTGTATTAAGTTCAAAAAAAAGATACTGGATTAACGTATAAGCCTTACTTAAATTCCAACACCTATGAGAAAAACACAAATTAGGTAAAAATCACCTCCTCTGTAGCCCTTGCCACGCATGGCTCTCCATTCCAGCTCTGTGAGAAACCATTCCAAACCCGAATGAGAAAGAACAAAAAAAAATTAAATTGTACAAAAAAATAGCAAAAAAAGGCTTGCACTAAACAACTGTATAAACTACTGTATATAGGTACTGTATATAAACCCAGTGAGTGAGATAACTATGTTACAGCCAATTACAATTAGAACCGTTAAAAGCTATCAACAAGACACGCAAAGTGAGTCTGTGAATTTGATTCAAATTGAAGATGAAATATCGGCAACGTTTGAATTATTAAAAGTGTTGCATCACTATAATAGTTCGAACGCATGGACATTACTTATAGCGCCGGACAATGTGCCTAGCAAGGCATTACTTGATTCGTGCTCTATTGATACCAGTAAGTTATTGGTGATTAGGCAAAAGCATTTAGTGAACTTAGAGTATGTATTAAATTCGGCATTAAATAATGGTAATTTTGCCGCAGTTATTACCTGGACAGACATAGTAAAAAATAATCAAATAAATAACTTATCGTTAAATTTAACTAAAAATAGCGCGAAACTTTATTGTTTTACAAAGCACGCTAAATCTCAGGCAATACCACTTACTCAATAAGCTTGATAAACTAGCGTTTTATTTAAAATAGTTAAATTATGACGCAACCATCGAACTCACTTTGTTTTTGTGGCACTCAGCACTCTTTTGCTGATTGCTGCGAACCTATAATTTTAAACAACCGCCAAGCAATAAACGCAGAACAATTAATGCGCTCTCGCTACAGTGCTTATGTGTTAGAAAATGCACAATACATTTATGAAACCTATGCCAGCACTGTTCAATCTGAAAACCCTATAAATGAAATAAACGACTTTGCCACAAGTTGTCGCTTTGTAGAATTAAACGTGATTAACGCTGAAGAAACCTCAGACACCACGGCTATGGTTGAGTTTAAAGCTTTTTACTTTTACGAAAACTTATTTTGCCAACTCCACGAAAAGTCACAGTTTATAAAAGAGCAATCGCAATGGCGCTATTTAACCGGTGAAATAATCCCCGTTGCAGATAAAAAAATTGGACGCAACGATAACTGCCCATGTAACAGTGGAAAAAAATATAAAAAATGCCACAGCCAATAAAACGTACTTTTTATAATGTATTTATACTTGGCATGCCCTTAGCGTTAATAACTTTATAGCCCATTTATTGCTTAGCATTATTTAAGTAAATACAGGCTTTTTATACTTAAAATAAATTGCGAGCATGATTATTTGCTCGTAAAAACCACAATTAGCGGACAAGTGTCCTTGTCAAGTGCTGCAAAAGCATATTTACCCTAGCCGATGCCATGCAATTGTTGTAAAATACGCGCGTTTCTAAGTAAGCACTAAGCAACTATTTTGAGGAAAACCTGTGAGCGAACAAAAACAGTCTCTAAGCTATAAAGACGCGGGCGTAGATATCGACGCTGGTAATGCACTTGTAGAAAGTATTAAAGGTGTTGTTAAAAAAACTCGTCGTCCTGAAGTTATGGGCGGAATTGGTGGTTTTGGCGCACTTTGCGAAATCCCTGAAGGTTATAAGCAGCCTGTATTAGTTGCTGGTACAGATGGTGTTGGTACTAAATTACGTTTAGCAATCGATCTTAAAAAACACGATACTGTGGGCATAGATTTGGTAGCAATGTGTGTAAATGATTTAATTGTACAAGGTGCTGAGCCTCTGTTTTTCTTAGATTATTATGCAACTGGAAAACTTGATGTAGATACAGCGGCCGATGTTGTTACAGGTATTGGTAAAGGCTGTGAAATTTCGGGTTGTGCGCTTATTGGCGGTGAAACAGCTGAAATGCCAGGTATGTATGAAGGCGAAGATTACGACATGGCTGGTTTTTGTACTGGCGTAGTTGAAAAAGCCAATATCATTGATGGCACAAAAGTAGCGGCTGGCGATCAACTTATTGCTCTGGCATCTAGCGGACCTCATTCAAATGGTTTTTCTTTAATTCGTAAAGTGCTTGAGGTTTCAAATGCAGACACGAATCAAGTAATTGACTCAAAAACACTGGGTGAGCATTTATTAGAGCCAACACGTATTTACGTTAAGCCTTTATTAGAATTATTTAAGCACGTTGATGTGCATGCCCTTTCGCATATTACTGGCGGCGGTTTTTGGGAAAATATTCCTCGCGTATTACCAGCATCGGCTAAAGCCGTTGTTAAAGGTGATAGCTGGCAGTGGCCAACCGTATTTAACTGGTTACAAGAAAACGGCAACATAACAACACACGAGATGTACCGTACATTTAACTGTGGTGTAGGTATGGTGTTGGTTGTTCCAGCAGATAAGTTAGAGCAAAGCTTAACTTTATTAAAAGAGTTGGGTGAAAATGCTTGGCATATTGGTGAAATACAAGATGCTGTTGCAGGCGAAGAGCAAGTTGAAATTGTAGGTGGTGCTAAGTAATGGCACCGACTCGCTTAGTTGTATTAATTTCAGGAAGTGGCTCGAACCTTCAAGCCATTATAGATTCCTGCAAAAATGGCGAGATAAATGCGCATATAGCGGCTGTGATCAGTAATAAAGCAGACGCTTATGGGTTGGAGCGTGCAAAAAAAGCGGGCATTCCAACTGCGGTATTAAGCCATAAAGATTTTGCAACGCGTGAAGCTTACGATGAGCAATTATTACATGTAATTGATTCTTTTGAACCAAATCTAGTTGTATTAGCTGGATTTATGCGTATTCTTACTGGTAACTTAGTGCAAAAATATGTTGGAAAAATGTTGAACATTCATCCATCTTTGTTGCCTAAGTACCAGGGGCTGAATACCCACCAAAGAGCAATTGATGCAAATGATGCGTTTCATGGTGTTAGTGTACATTTTGTAACGGAAGAGCTAGACGGTGGTCCGGTTATTCTGCAAGCAAAAGTAGCGGTGTTAGAAAACGATACCGCAGAAACACTTGCTGCACGAGTACATGAACAAGAGCATATTATTTATCCTTTGGTGGTCAAATGGTTCAGTGAACAACGACTTTCGATGGAAGCAGATTATGCAGTTCTTGATAAAAAACAACTTCCCGCCCATGGCGCGCACTACCCATAATAAAAAATTAAGTGCCTTGCTATTGTTAGCGGGCACTTTACTTCCAGGTAGCCTTATAGCAGGCGAATTAACACAATACGAAGCAAACTATGACATTTTACGCAAAGGAGAACGTCATGGTGAAGCAACTCGCGAACTAAAAAAACTGGCTGAGAATAACTATGAGCTTACGTATCATAGTAATATTGAATGGATGATCTTTTCAGATTCGCGCCAAGAAACATCACAATTTACTTTTACAGAGGGCAAAGTATCACCCTATCATTATTCTATGCTACGTACAGGCACAGGCCCTGACAAAGATTATGATATTAAGTTTGATGTTGAAAACAAAAAAGTTACCAGTTCAACCAGTGAATACCCTTTAAAATGTGAATGGACTGATGAGTTTCAAGATGCAATTTCGTATCAAGTTCAAGTACGTGAAGGCTTAAAAGCCGGTGAAACCAATTTTTCTTTTCCATTAGTTGATAAAAAAGGTAATCGTCGCGATTATAATTTTGAAGTGATTGGAACCGAAATGATTTCGTTACCTATTGGTAATATTGATGCTGTTAAGGTAAGGCGTTTATACGACAATGATAAACGCCAAGCAATTGCGTGGTTTGCCCCAGAAATGGATTACATGCTAGTGCGTATGTGGAAAGGTGAAAAAGGGGTTGAACAGTTTGAAGTACAAATGAATTCATTCACTGTTACATCAAATTCAGTAACGCCCTAATAGTTTTAAATTGTTATTATTTTGCAGCAAAAAACGCGATTTACATCGCGTTTTTTATGGGCGTTATATTAATTCACCCATTTTAAACAACGCAAACTCACCGGGCTCCATTTTTTGCCAACGCTCATCGTTTGTTAACGGACGCGTTGCGATGACAGTTACGACATCTTTTGGGGTTGTTTCTTTTTGAAAATCAATCACTACATCGGCGTCTATTAATGTTGCTTTGCCAAACGGTGCTCTACGAGTAATATGATGAAGGTTGTTAGTGCAATAAGCTAACACATATACCCCATCGCTCAGTAACATATTAAATACGCCCTTTTCTCTTAACGTATGAGAAAGCTTGGCAGCATAACGAAATACCGAGGCCATATTACTTGGCTTTTTAGGGTATTTTTCACGAATTTTATCAAGTAACCAACAAAACGCGAGCTCGCTATCTGTATTGCCTACGGGACGGTAATATTCGGGTTTTAAGTCGTGATAATTTGAAAGTTGCCCATTATGAGCATAAGTAATTTCACGCCCCCATAACTCACGTGTAAACGGGTGTGTATTTTCTAAACATACTCGCCCTCGATTGCCTTGGCGAATATGGCTAATAACCGACACACTTTTAATAGGATACGCTTTTACAAATTTTGCTATTTCTGACTCACAGCTCGGCTCAGGATCTTTAAACGTTCGACAACCTTTGCCTTCATAAAAAGTAATTCCCCAACCGTCTTTATGAGGACCGGTATTACCACCGCGTTCAAGTAGACCCGAAAAACTAAAACAAATATCTGTTGGTACATTGGCCGACATGCCAAGCAATTCACACATTAATTAATAAACCCATTAGCAAACCAGTATTAACTTAAAGCTATCTCTAACTTAGCTTTCATTTACAGCAGTGCAAAACTGCTCTTAATTTGCATTGTCAAACATAAACATTAGCAAGGCAAGAAGGCATATTAATTTGTTGCCTCGTTTTAATAAAATTTGTCTATTTATTAATAAATATTATGTGTAATCTACTTGAAAGTTACGCTTTGTGGCGCTACTCTAATCAAGGTGGTCTGACCTCTAATAAGGAATAAACAATGACACTCATATTTACACTCGGTTTAATCGCGCTGCTTAGTGCTGCGGTTTACCACAGAGCAAGTTGGAATACCGCGGTTGGTATTTCGGCAGCTACTCTATTAATAGGCACCTTTGCGGGTGCTTTTGGTTTTATCAGTTGGTTGATTTTTTTAATCATCGCAGTACCTTTATCTGTAACCGGTATTCGCCAAGAATATATAATTAAGCCTATTTTTAAAACATTCAAAAAAATTACACCGACCATGTCTGATACTGAAAAATCAGCAATCGATGCAGGTACAACCTGGTGGGAAGCTGATTTATTTTGTGGTAATCCTGATTGGAATAAATTACATCAATACCCAGTGCCTAAGCTTACGATTGAAGAAAAAGCGTTTTTAGACGGGCCTGTTGAGCAAGTGTGTGGAATGTTAGATGACTGGGAAGCAACCCATGAACTCACTGATTTACCACAAGATGTATGGCAATATTTAAAAGATAATAAATTCTTTGCCATGATCATTAAAAAACAATATGGCGGTTTAGAGTTTTCTGCTTTTGCTCAATCGTGTGTACTACAAAAACTAACGAGTAAATCGACACTGCTTTCATCTATTGTGGGTGTTCCAAACTCTTTAGGTCCTGGTGAATTACTACAACATTATGGTACCACTGAGCAAAAAGATCATTACCTGCCTCGTTTAGCAAGTGGCCAAGAAATTCCTTGTTTTGCACTTACCTCTCCAGAAGCGGGTTCTGATGCTAGTTCGATTCCAGATTATGGTGTCGTGTGTAAAGGACAATGGAATGGTGAAGAAGTTGTTGGTGTAAATCTAACATGGAATAAACGTTATATTACGTTGGCACCAGTGGCCACCGTATTAGGACTTGCATTTAAATTACAAGATCCCGATGGTTTATTAAGCGATAACAAAGAGCCGGGCATTACCTGTGCCCTTATACCTACCGACACACCAGGTGTTGAAATTGGTCGTCGTCATTTCCCATTAAATGTGCCGTTTCAAAATGGCCCTACACGCGGTAAAGACATTTTTGTACCACTTGATTACATTATTGGTGGCCCAGAAATGGCTGGTCAAGGCTGGCGCATGCTGGTTGAATGTTTATCTGTCGGTCGTGCTATTACATTGCCGTCTAATTCAACAGGTGGCATTAAAACAATTGCATTAGCAACCGGTGCGTATAGTCGTATTCGTCGTCAATTCCGTTTACCTATTGGTAAAATGGAAGGTGTTGAAGAGTCGCTGGCTAAATTAGCAGGATATGCTTATAGCTCAGATGCAGCAGTGAGTATGTCTACTGGCGCAGTCGATTTAGGTGAAAAACCGTCGGTTGTGTCGGCTATCATCAAATACCATTTAACAGAGCAAATGCGTGATTCAACCATGCATGCAATGGACGTACTTGGCGGTAAAGGGATTATGCTTGGGCCAAATAACTACCTTGGTCGAGGCTATCAAGGTGCCCCAATTGCTATCACTGTAGAAGGTGCAAATATATTAACTCGTAATATGATCATTTATGGTCAAGGTGCGATTCGTTGTCACCCATTTGTACTTACAGAGTTAGGTGCATGTGAGATTGAAGACCGTGAAGAAGCACTAAATGTATTTGATAAAGCGCTAACAGGTCATATTGGGTTTACTATTTCTAATTTAGTGCGTACCAAGTGGCTTGCGTTAACGGGTGCACGCTTTACCAGTGTTCCGTTTAACGATGACACGGCGGCATTTTACCGTATTGCTACCCGTTTTAGTGCCTCACTTGCGCTAATGTCTGATATTAGTATGGCTGTTTTTGGTGGCTCTTTAAAACGTAAAGAACGTATTTCAGCTCGCTTAGGTGATTTACTTAGTTACTTGTACTTAGTTTCTGCAACGCTGAAACGTTATAACGACGAAGGCCGTAAAGCTGAAGATTTACCTTTAGTTAAGTGGAGCTGTCAAGATCACTTATATCACTGTCAACGTGCATTAGCAGATTTAATAAACAATATGCCATCGGCACCACTACGTGCGGTATTAAAATTATTGTTATTCCCATTAGGTCGTCCAGTACGTAAACCCACTGATAAGCTAGAGCATAAATTAGCACAGTTATTACAAGTACCGAGTGAAACACGTAACCGCTTAGCTAGCTATGTTTACCTAAAAGATGAGCCACTTAACTTAGTTGGTCGCCAAGAGCAAACTCTTAAAGAGGTACTTGCTGTTGAGCCACTATTTGACAAAGTGTGTAAAGAAAAAGGGATTAAACTTCCTTTCTTCCAACTTGATAAAGTAGCGCAAATGGGCCTAGAGGCGGGTATTTTAAGCCAAGCTGAAGCTGATAAACTAGCCGCAGTAGAAAAAGCTCGTTTAGATGTGATTAACGTTGATGACTTTGACCCTGCCGATTTATTAGCGGGTAAAGCGGCTGTTAAAAACAGTACCGCAAACTCAGAGCCGGTGTAACGTTTTAAGTTACTCTCCTGCTTTGTAGTTAGTTATACTCATCAAGCCAGCGCTCTTTGCGCTGGCTTTTTATTTTTAGTTCATTATTAATTAAAACGTGATCGATCATGCAATACAATTTCGTTATTTAATGCAAGGCGTGCCCTTCTAATCGATGCAAACCTATTTAAACTCAAGATGACTGGTTTTATAAATTAATAATACGCGGCGTATGCCAATAACATGGTGGTTATTAGCATCCACACTAACCCATAATATCTAGGCTTTTTCACTGCAATGTATTGCTGTAGTAAACACCAAGTTAGTGAAAAAACTAACAGTAAAAAGTCAAAAGATTTAAACAACGTAAAAAAGCCAATAACAGTAATAAACTGCAATATTAAGCTTGGGATAAATTGACTAAAAAAGAATACGGACTGTTTATTTTGCATAGTAAAAAACAGTCGGTATCGTTTAAATAGTTCAGAGCAGTCGAACTGAAGTGAACTACTCAATAGAACCAAAAATGCAAGTGATACCATGCTAAATATTGCGGCTAAATCAAAGCGCTCCTGAAGCAATACCCTTGATGCCATAAATACACATATTAAAAATGTGCTACGCCAAACTAACACCCAACTATAATGAGCAAAATACAATAACCAAAATCCAAGTAACGAGTTAACACTTAACCTAGGGGTAAAAGAAAGCGGTGTAATAAAAAGGCTGAGGGTAAACAATGCTAAAAAGCCACACTGATAAATTAATGGATTTATATTAATTGGAATAACAACCCAAATTGCCGTTAATATAAAACCATAGGTTAATGCTTTAGATTTATATAAACACAACACACCCAAGGCACACTGTAAGAGTATAAATACAATAAAATGTGGCGCCCTTACCCACTGGCTTATATTAAGGTTAACAGCAATAACAAGGCTTACCACAAGTAAGTAGTGACTTAACAACAACAGCTTTAAATCCATAACGATAAGCCAGCTTTTTTTTACCAAGGTGAGTTGAAATGTACGTTGAGACGAGTTTTTTATGGCTGCTTTGACCACCGTTAACATAACACTTTGCAATAACAAATAAAGCCAAGCCATTTGAGCACCGTATTGGGGTGCATCTATGCTATCGATAATTTTTCCTAACCCCAGTAATAAGGTAAACACAATCCCTAATACCGAAGAGCCCAATACAATTAAAAATAATAGGCCAAAGCTTTTTAATTGTAATAGAAGTTGTTTAAGTTGCGTTGTATAGGCTTGATAGCGATAAGCCATAAAGGCACGATATTGCCCAAACAACTGTTTTTTATGCGCCATCATAGCGGCTCACATTTAAAACCATGTTCAATAAACACCTCGGGTTCATGGCAGGTAATAATAATTTGTCCATTAGGCTTATCAATCAAATAAACATCGAGTAAATTTAAAAGATACTCAATGCTATTTTGATCCATCGCCGCACTCGGTTCATCTAAAAATAAATAGGGCGCACCGCGCATAAGGGCAATGATTAACTGGCATTTTTTTTGATTACCCGACGATAATGCATCAAAACGCGTATTTAAAAATGCATTAAAGTTAAAACCTGTTATTAATGCTTGCGGCCATTCACATCCGATTGTATTTATAGACAATTCTATTATTTGTTTAGACGTTAAAAAATCAGGTAATGCAATACGATCACTCGCAATAGCCACTGATTTTGTAGGTTCAGTTAAAGCGCTACCCGAAAATAAAAAAGAGCCGCTTTGCGGTTTATCAAGCCCTGCTAATATCATAAGTAATGTCGTTTTACCGTGGCCATTAGGCGCTTCAATGCACACCTTTCTATCTGAAATAACCTTGTTGTAATTTTTAAAAACGACATTATTAGAAAACTGCTTATTTAAACCAATGACCTCAATCATAAAATACCCTTTTTAAATTAGTGCAATAAGCCCTGACACCCTCTGTGCCAATAACAGTGCTTTACTCTACATGAAACTACAATAAAGGTAAGTTTTAACAGCTACGGCACTATAATTTAGCCTCACAGCCTATAAACGGGGATAAAAAGTGATATTAACATTACTTTGGAATATTTGATGTATTTGCGACTAATCAGGTAAATTGTATCATTGCAGGTGCACAGGCAACTGCAAAAATACACATTCCACCTCCTTGAATAAAAAAAGTTTGGGAGGTTTTTTAAAAATTACGTGAGCCCACAAAGCTCTAGGCTCAACTAAAAAATTAAACTGCGTAATATTAACTTAAATACTTATTGCGGCTGGCGTGTTAACTTTGGCTCAAATACAGCGAGTACCAAACCAAATACAGCGGCAAATATGCCGATAAATTCAAGCCAACTATTGCCTGCATGTATAATGGTCCTAGGGAGTTTACTGGCATGATAAACACGTTTACCGCCCGCAACTTCTTCAACAAATGATTCACCAACATACTCATCCACTAACTTAAAAATCGGTACTCGCCTAGCCAACATTTCTCGCCCTTTTTTTTCTCTTTTCTCTGGGTTTGACTCAATAATATAATTACTCCAATGAGTAAAAACATTCAAAGGTTCATCTGCTTTGATCACACCGGTTGATTTGTATTCGTAAAAGTGTTCATTAAACAGATAATTTTTATGCCCTGCATAAAATAATGCACAGCCGAAAGATATTAAAAACATAGCAAGGTATATAGTTTTACGCTGCACGGCGGAGCTTTTTACGGCTTTAGTTTTAAACCATAGTTCTACATCGGGAATTTGCATGAGCCTTGTTTTGTCATGACTCGATACAAGGGGCTGCATAAACTCATCAATTGAAAGCCCTAGCGCAACCAATAAAGATCTAAAGATTTCATTTGAAGGGATTGATTTATCATTTTCAAGTTTTGATAAATAACTTTGCTCGATTCCCACTTGCACTGCAAACTCTGGCTGGCTTAATTGTTTAGCATGTCTTAATTGTTTTATCTGTTGACCTAAAGTACTCATTTCTACTCATCCTTTTAAAAGTGAGAGTCGATTCTTGGCTATTCATGTATAAATAAAAAGCTGAATAATAAAGAATATACAGGAATATTAATAGGTTAGTAAAATAGAGTAAATATGAAAGAAAATAGTTAAGACATGTTTAGTTTAAATAGATTTTTATTGCTTGTTATTGAGGAAATAACAAGTGGCGGAGTGGACGGGACTCGAACCCGCGACCCCCGGCGTGACAGGCCGGTATTCTAACCAACTGAACTACCACTCCGCAGTGGTATGTGCATGGGGTAATGCACTTACTAATTTTGTTACGATATCAAGTGGCGGAGTGGACGGGACTCGAACCCGCGACCCCCGGCGTGACAGGCCGGTATTCTAACCAACTGAACTACCACTCCGCAGAGATATCATATTACTTGCTATTACTTAATTTGTTGGCGGAGTGGACGGGACTCGAACCCGCGACCCCCGGCGTGACAGGCCGGTATTCTAACCAACTGAACTACCACTCCAGCATACAAATTTTGTAATATAACAGGGCTTAAATAGTTGGCGGAGTGGACGGGACTCGAACCCGCGACCCCCGGCGTGACAGGCCGGTATTCTAACCAACTGAACTACCACTCCAGCGCATATTTAAACTGTTATTTTTTCTTATTGGCGGAGTGGACGGGACTCGAACCCGCGACCCCCGGCGTGACAGGCCGGTATTCTAACCAACTGAACTACCACTCCATAATAAGAATATGTTTTACAACCATATGTTGTGTAAGCGTTGGCGGAGTGGACGGGACTCGAACCCGCGACCCCCGGCGTGACAGGCCGGTATTCTAACCAACTGAACTACCACTCCAGCTTATACTTACAAATTGTCGAAAATTGGCGGAGTGGACGGGACTCGAACCCGCGACCCCCGGCGTGACAGGCCGGTATTCTAACCAACTGAACTACCACTCCGCATCTTCGTTGCTGTTTAGGTCTCCCTTTGCAGCGGCGTGAATAATACGAACCAGCCCCTACTTCGTCAAGGGCTTTTTTGTTTTTTTATAGGTTTTTTAGTCATCTGACATCGAAAGGTTTAAAATTTCACCTGTTTTGTCATTTTTTGAGCCGTTTTCGTCTTTTTTAATTTTATCTTCAGCGAACAACTCAATTTCACTCTTTGGTTTTTTTGCCATAAATGGCAGTTTTATTTTAGGAAGTAACGTTTTTTTCATTACAAACTTTCTAATGACTAAGTAACCGATTAACAAAATCAGTAAATTACCTGTGACAATTAAGGTGATCATCAATGCAGTGGATATATTTTCAACCGCTTTGGTGTCACTCTTTTCGATGACGGGCGTTACTTGTTCATCAGGTAGGGTACTCACTGGTGGTGGTACTGCGATAATTGGACGGTCTATTTCAAATTTATAAGTTGGCAATGTCGCCATAAACTCTCGATTATTAATATTCGAACCAAATACCGATAATTCAACACTATATCTTCCCCAATCATAATTTTTAATCGCTAGTTGGCGCATAGCCGATGAATTTTCCTCTATGGTAAAGCCTTGTTCTTCATTATTGGGATAAAAAATGCGCCCCTGGATTAACACGGTTTCGGCTTTTAATACTTGGGTATCTAAGTTAATGGTTAAAATATGCTCTGGGGTGTCATTTTCGGCTAATGTAAGGTCATAACTAAACGGGGTGTCTAATAATACAACGGTCGGTTGCACTAGCCTACGCTGTAGCAAAGGGGTTGCGATATATAATTCTGGCGTCCAATGTCCCTCAGGCAAATTAAGTTTAAATTCGCCAGTGAACACACCATCTTTTGCGCGCTCATCAAAACCACGCCCATTATCTTTAAACTTTGCCACCTCTTGCGTGCTTGCACCAAAATTAGCATCACCATTTTCATTGGCGCTAACAAAATCAACCTCTAAGGTAACAACCTCTTGAAATAGGTTAGATTTTACAGGCTCCCCATCATTAAACACTTGCCCTGTCACTTTAACGGTTTCACCACGAAATAGCATGGGAGGCAGGTTTTGCGCTTTTAATGTAATATCACCTAATACAACAATCCGACTGTTAGGTAATATACGCCCTATAACTTGCCAAGGCCCTGCCATTGGTTTGGTAATAGTCACTAAATCGTAACTAGCTTCATCGTACCATTGCAAATTAGGGTTTCTTATAGCTTCGGTTGCAAAATACTTTGTGCCATCAGGGCGAACCAATACAACGGCTGGTGAGCCTGGCTTTCGAAAAAATATTAATGTGATTTCGTCAACTTCACCATCAATACGAAAACGATTATCTAATAAGGGAATTTCATTCTCATGACCTTGGCGCTTTAGCAGCTCTATTTTGGGTGCAGCGGTACTGCTGTTAGAGAACAAGCTAACCAACAGCCAGATCATTATTAAATATATCGATTTCATTTTTTTCCCTTATTCAGTACGCCACAAACATGGGCTACCTTCGTTATTAACGATGTCTAATCTGGCTTCATGCGCTTGAAGTTCTTCAGCACTGGCATGAACAACCACTAATGGTGAGCGGTCACTGCTTAAGCGTCGAATCCCATCTTGCTGTTGTTCTGAGCCATCGCCTTTATTTTGATTTAAATTTAGCTTAGTTTGCCCGCCGGTCATCGCCAGATAAACGTCAGCTAATATTTCAGAATCCAGTAAGGCGCCGTGTAAGGTACGCTTAGCGTTATCTACATCATATCGGCGACATAACGCATCTAGATTGTTCTTTTGACCTGGATGCAAGTCACGCGCCATTTTAAGGGTGTCGAGAACTTGGCAAAAAGTATCCGTTTTTGGATAACCCTGATTAAGTAACGAGAATTCATTATCCATATGGCCAATATCGAACGCGGCGTTATGAATAACTAACTCGGCCCCTTTTATATAGTCAAAAAATTCTTGCGCTATTTGATGATAAAGCGGTTTATCTCGTAAAAACTCATTGGTAATACCATGAACATCAATCGCCTCTTCTTCGATACTGCGTTGCGGATTAATATAAACATGAAAGTTATTACCTGTTAAGCGTCGATTAACCAACTCTACACAGCCAATTTCTATAATGCGGTGCCCTTGTTTTGGGTCTATACCCGTGGTTTCTGTATCTAAAACTATTTGTCTGTGTGCCATATCGAATTTTGCCTGACTCTGGTATCTTTCTATAATCACTTTATTGTACATAATATCAAGGTAAAACAGTGCAAAAAACCGTAGAGATTTATACCGATGGGTCATGTTTAGGTAATCCAGGCCCCGGCGGGTATGGAATTTTTATGATTTATAACGGCCATGAAAAGAAATTAAGCCAAGGTTATAAGTTAACAACCAATAACAGAATGGAAATGATGGCGGCCATTGTCGCGCTAGAATCACTCAATCGTGCATGTACTGTCAATTTAACAACCGACAGTCAATATGTAAAACAAGGTATTGAATCTTGGATTGCTAATTGGAAAAAACGAGGCTGGATGACATCAGCAAAAAAACCCGTTAAAAATGTAGACTTATGGAAACGATTAGACAAAGCCTGTAGCGAACACACCGTGACCTGGAAATGGATTAAAGGCCACAGTGGACATAAGTACAATGAAATTGTTGATGACTTAGCACGCGATGCAGCCGGCAGTAAAGATTTATTAGACGATACCGGCTATCAAGCTTAACGGTTATTTTTTTGCTCACACGGGTTAAAGTGCTGTTTTGACGTTTGTCTAAGCCCTGCCCCCTTTATCGGTGAAAACTGCGGGCGAGCATGCCATTTAGGTTTTATTGGTGTAAGAGGGGCTACTCGTTTTCGGGCTACAAGCATATAAACACTGCCCATTGGTTTTAAGTATTGCTTAGTAAAACTGCGCCAAAATGCAAACCTCGACAACCGACTACCTCTTGCTAGTGATGAGTAAATAAATCGCTCATCACTGATAATTTCAAACCCTAATAAATTTAACCAGTCTTTAACCCTTGCAGGGGTAAAAAATCGTCCAGTCCACGGAAGCTTTTGCTGGCTAAAAGGTAAAAGCTGCGCTAAACCACACAAACTAAATGGATTAAAACCTGTGATCACCATATATCCACCGGGTAATAACGTACGGTGGGCTTCGCGTAATATATGATGCGGATCACTGTGGTACTCTAAACAATGATTTAAAATGCAAGCATCGACACTGTGCTCATAAAAAGGCAGTTCGTCTATATCGGCGATGACTCCGGTATATTCACCCGCTTGAGCAACACAAACTTGGTGTTTAATAGTACTCGCATGCGTGTTTATTTCGGCACTTAAACTCCCCAGCTTTAACATATGGTAACCAAACATACGAGGCAGCCAGCGCTGCATCTTACGCTCTATACCGCTACGTAAATAATCTCCATGCGGAAACTGCTGCCACGACAGTGGCTTTGGACCATCTTGGAAATTCAGGGCTGGTTTCATTTCATTCACTCGTTATACTATGCATAATTTATTACTGTATAGGCCTACTTACCATGGTGCAAGTTAAAGCTATTAAAGCATTTTCCGATAATTACATTTGGTGTTTAACTCACAATGCAGACAATCAAGCTATTGTGGTTGACCCAGGCCAAGCACAACCTGTAATTGATGAATTAACTAAAAATAATTTAACGTTAGAGGCGATTTTAATTACTCACCATCACTATGATCATACTGACGGTGTAAATCAGCTGATTAAATTATTTCCTCAATGTAAAGTATATGGGCCTAATAACAGCCCTTTTAAAGGTATTACACACCCTTTAACAAATAACGATACCATTACGGTGCTCAATACGACTTTTACCGTGTTAACGACTCCTGGGCATACGTTAGATCACATTTGTTACGTTAACGAGGCGATTGCATTTACTGGCGATACATTATTTAGTGGTGGATGTGGTCGGTTATTTGAAGGCACAGCGCAACAAATGTGGCAATCATTTAACGCCCTTGCTGAACTTCAACCCACTTGCAAAGTGTATTGTACCCATGAGTACACTCAAGCTAACCTGGCCTTTGCCAAAGCAATTGAACCCAATAACGAAGCACTAAAAGCTTACAGCGCAAAGGTAGATGATTTACGTAAGCAAAATCAAATAACTTTACCTACCACTATTGCCCAAGAAATGAAAATAAACCCCTTTATGCGCAGTCAATTAGCGCATATCACTCACACCATACCCGAAGCCTTTATTCATCAAAGTGATGCTAATGAGCCCTGGGCTAATTTTGCCAGCATCAGACGCTACAAAGATAACTTTTAACCAATAACCGCCTGATAAAATACATAAAAATGGGTTTAAACACCCATTTTTATAACTGCGATAACAGGGCTTGTAGTGTGTTTTGTTTTGCTAAAATATCACGATAAAGCGCAAATTGATTTTGTGCGCGCTGCAGGTTGTGTTGTTTATGCTTAACACTAAAGTAACTATCACCATCGAGATAATCTGTTAAAAAGCGTAAACCAATCATAAAGGTCATCACCTTAGTACCTACCCAAAAGCTGTGCTTTTCTTGTGGTGTGATTATCCCTTTTAATGGGGCTAAATACCCTTTAGCTAAGGCTAAAAATATATCTTCTCTAATTTTTACCTTGGTTAAATTAAGTGAGTCTTCTTGCTCTGGCGAGCAAAATGTCCGTACCATATCACCAAAATCATATAGCCAATAACCCGACATACAAGTATCTAAATCAATCACAGCGCTGGCGTTGTCAGTATGATTACAAAACAGCATGTTATTTATTTTTGTATCGTTATGGCATACACGCACAGGTAATGACGCTTCAATTGCCTCTAATTCTGTAATTAAATTAAACTGTTCAAAGCAAAAATCAATCTCAGCTTGGCACTGAGCAACCCGATTAAATGCATTGCTATTAACTACATTTTTAAATTGCTGTGCACGCATAGCAAGATTATGAAAGTCAGGAATAACAGCGTGTAATTGTTGTGCATCAAAATCGGCCAGTGCCGCCGCAAATTGCCCAAAAGCATTAGCTGCGGTATAAGCTTGCTCTGCATTATTGACCACATCTTCGCTATAAGTATGTTCAATTAAACCTAAAGCACGCCAAGTGCCGCCATTGTGTTCTACTAAGTAGTTTTCATCACAACTAATAATATGGCGAATAATATTAAGGTTATAGTTCCCTATCGCTTTTTTAGCCGATAAATGCTGTTCAATTAAACGGGCATTTTTAACCAACGAGGTTAATGAGGGAAAGACCTGGTTATTTAATTGTTGTAGCACCAAGGCATGCTTAGGTGTTTTTAACAGCAATGTACTATTAATATGACCATTGCCTATCGGTGATATCGATGCTTGCAAAGCATCACTTAAGCCAAACTGCTTAGCTAAAATAATAGCCGTTTGTGTTGAGTTCATTTGTCGTCGCTTACATTTTCCCACTATAAGTGAGTTACGTTACTACTTTTCGATGGTGTTTAATCATAATTGAGTCATAAACTACGCTTGTAATTTATTTAGCCATGAATTTAACCATGGCTGGGCAACTGGTAAAGGGTCATAATCAACACTGGCATCAATTTCTAATCGACTGCCAACCGGTTTTGCTTGTAAGTCACGTAATAATTCATCAAAGCTGCGCCCTGCACCGCAAAATGTATCGCCATAGCATCTATCACCCATCGCAATAATGCCAAATGGCTTATCTGTTAACATAGGAAAAGTGCTATTAAGTGCAAAATAAAGGCCGGCTAAATTGCTAGGAATATCTCCTTGCCCGGTCGTTGAGGTGATCACTAATATGTTTTTTGCATTTTTTATATCATCAACGGAAGCATCCATGATCACTGTTGACTCGTGCCCCGCTTGATCAAGTTGTTTAGCGATATCGACACTCAAGCGTTCTGCGCCACCGTTTACACTACCGACAAAAATACTAATATGAGCCATTAATAATCCTCTTCTTGATGTGGCCACCCCAGTTGCTGACATATATTTAACATGGCAGCGCCCAGTGGCGCTTTAATTGTAATGTGTTGCTTTGTATAAGGGTGAACAAAGCTTAATTGCGTAGCAAATAACATTAAGCGTCTTAATGCAAAATGCTCTCTAAAAAATTGGTTATGTTGATTATCACCATGATTTACATCACCAATAATAGGTAACGATAAATGCTTTAAATGGCGGCGTATTTGATGTTTTCGTCCAGTTTTTGGAAAACACTCAACTAATGAGTAACGCACCGTCGGGTACTTCCCAATCGGAATAGGCAAACTAGCTTGGTGCAAACAATTAAATTGAGTTTGCGCTGATTGCGCTGCTTTATTCTGATCAGCAAATTTGTCGGCTATTTTATCGAGCTCTTCTTTAAGTGGTTTATCTAAAAATACCGACTCAGGCGCAAACCCTCTCACTAATGCTAAATACCGTTTGCTAATCGTTCCATCAATAAATAATTGGTTCATGTCGCGGGCTGCTTCAGAGCTTAAAGCAAATAATAGTACCCCAGATGTTGGCCTATCGAGCCGATGAACTGGAAACACATGTTGCCCTAGCTGGTCGCGCAACATTTGCATAGCAAATTGCGTTTCGTGTTTATCTAAAAATGAGCGATGCACTAATAACCCCGACGGTTTATCAATGGCTACATAGTTTTCATCTTGAAATAAGATGTTTAGTTCACCGTACTCAATAGCCACTGGGCGCTCAGTCATTTTCATCACCTAACAATGTATCTAATTGGTTTAAAACATCAATAATATCAGCACTGCCCGGTTGATTTGCCAACATCATTTGCGCCATTGGCGCAATCGCAAAGTTGCGAGGTAAAGGCTGCTTTTGATCAATTATATATTGTATTTTTTCTATAAAAACAAACTGCAACCACTGCTCAAATGCCATCGTATCATGACAAAATGGGACATTCGATTGTAATGCACATGGTGATATTGGCGAAGTTTGCCAAAGTTTATGCTGCTGTAAAAGCGAGGTTAATCGTACAATATAAGCGTGAGTTTGTTGATGCATAACCGGTCTCAAAAAAATAATTAGCGCAATTATACCCTGTTCCCTCAATGCCTGCTATGGCGTATAATTAACATAATTTTGCAGTAAAAACAGTTGAGAACACAATGAGTGAGCAAATAGCCACACTAGGGCAACTTTTAGATGGTGCGGGTACGCAATGGCGCGCTTTCGATATTGGAAGACACATCACTAAATTAGATAAAAAACAATTTTTAGCGATTGAGCAAACGCAAATACCTTACCCTTATCCGCTGTCAGGCCATGCGTGGTTAGCCATTCAATTTTGGGATGCTAAAGCCAGTAAAGAACCTTATGTCTGGTTTTTAAAGTTTCCAGTTGATGAGCAAAGTAAATTGGTCAGTGCAACGCGCGATCATTTCGCTAATATGGTTATTGAAGCCCTCGGGAGTGAAATAACCGGTGAGCAAGCCGATGGTAAATTAGATAATAATCCATATGTTTTTACCCCAAACGCCAATAAGCTCGCTGCTTTTAATGCCCAATTAAAGGTTTTGTTAAAACAACCCGCCTCACAGCATTATGAACATACACAACTTTATTTTACTGGAAAAATAGGCTTAGAGTGCTGGCAGCATGTTGCTCTACAAGGCCTAGCTGATTTTGCCATGCGATTAGAGCACGATAATAACTTAGCAATGTTGAACCAAGCATGGCCTCATTTACCGGTTGAGGTATTAACACCATTGAGCGCGATGCTTGAACATGTTGAGATCCCAACCTCATTAAGTGAGCAACTTTTTAACTACGCTCAACACGGTATTAAAAACAACGATGCGATTGCAACCACTGCCGCACTGCGTGCAATGTCTAAAGCACAAGCGCAAGGATTAACTGCACAATTAGTTGATGATATTTTAAGGTCAGAATTAGCATTAAATTCTGATCTACTTTTAACCATTGCAGGGCGCTGTTTTAATCAATTAGAAAACCCCGAACGTTTGCACAGCTTTATGGAATGTTGTGCACAACATAAAGAAATTGATGAACTTTTTGTTAGTATTTTTGCTGATTTAGTTGCAATTCCTACAATCCGCCCACATTTATTAGCTTTATTACGTAAAGAAAACCGCAGCGAAGCACTTGCTCGGTCAATTGGAAGGTTATTTTCTTAAATGGCAAGTTTATGGACATTTATACTCATTGGCAGTGTAATTTATTTATTTTGGCTGAACCGAAAAATAGCTGAAGCTGCAAATGTACACGCTAAACGTCAAAGTGAGCAGTTACAAGTGCAATTAATGAGTGTGGCTTGTTCTAAACGTCGATTTGGATTTTTAAAAAATAGTAAACCGGGTATTAAAAGCGAGTTTATATTTGAGTTCTCTAGTGATGGCGAAAACGCTTATCAGGGAGTGTTAATTATGGAAAATGAATATTTAAAAAGTGTGGTTGTGCCCCCCCACAAAATATAAGTCTGTATTTTTGCTAGTTAAAAAACGACATAATTATATTTTTATACTGCACAAAAAACTAAGGCGTAACTTATAGTTACGCCCCAATTGGACTGCATCCATTGCTAATAAATCCTTTTACTCTTCCCTTTTATCATCCATTGAACGAGTTCAAACTTGAAACCCTCACATCGCCACCTTGCGATATCCTTTAAACCACCCTGGCTATTCCTGCGTAAACTAACGCTCCACTACATCCTGTAGCATCGTCCTTGGTTATTATTCCTTTTAGTAGCTCCAAGCTACTTATGTGCTCCATGCACTTCCTTATCTTTCCTTGTATCCTTTTTAACTTGTCCTTTTTGCTTCCTGCGAGCTTCTTGCTATGTGCCTATTCCATAATCCTTGGCAGTAACTCATCCTTTGAGCCATGTCGTCTTGACAAGGTAAAGTTTAAAGCAAAAGCGTAGAGAGGATAGTACTGAAAAAAAACATACAAACAGTCACAAAATGTTAAAAAACGTTAACTACATTTGAAACAATAGGTTAGATTAAATATGGTTACCTTTAACTGGCAAATTACTATAAACACCTACACCAATGTAAGAGATATCTCACGGTCAATTGTCCGTTTTGATACTGAAAATTAATGTATTTCATCTTAATTTTTTGTCACTTTACCGATTTAAACAACAATTGCCCTGATACATGATTAAATTCGAGCTTTTTAATATACTCAAATCCTTCACTCGCAAAAAAAGCGTTGTGTTCGTGACGTGTTACAAAAACGGCAAAACCAGATGATGTTGGATTTGTGTTTAGTAAATCATCGAGTGCTTGTAAAAGCGCACGCCCATAACCTTGACCTTGAAAATGTGGGTCAACTGCGATGAATGCTAAGTAATAATAATTACCAAAACGATTCAGTTCGTCTCTAATGGTTTTTTCTTTTTTTATTAATTGATTGGTTTGTATGTAACCGGCGCTGAGCATTAACTTTAAACGCCAATGCCAAAAACGCTCTGCTTGTAACTCACTATTTGCAGAAAACAGACACGTTACAGCCTTTAACCTTTCATTATTATACAAACCAATTAGCGGCTGCTTTTCTTGCCAAAAACTATTTAACTCTTCACGAATTAACGAGCGTAGTTTTTTTTCATAATTTTTGGCCGTATCTGGCTGGTAATTGAAAAGTGTCTGTAAAATAGGATCATCATGATAAGCCTGATAAATAAGGCTTGCTGCGATGCTAATATCTTCAGCAGTTAAATTTTTTACATGTAATTGTTCCACTTTTTTATCTATCATGGCACTTCCTTTAACAGAGGGTCATAGGGATTACTCAATTAAAACTTTCACGTCGTAAGTAGCCTACTTACTATATACCGCTGTTCACAAAATGTATAATTTAGCTAATTCAGCGCCAGTTAAAGTAAATTCAATTAGTGTTATTCATAGAATTAACGTAATTCAACATAGGAGTCACACCATGGATTTGACCCAGAACAACATCAATACATTATTTGCACAACTTGGTCTTGCAAGCTCAGATGCACAAATAGATGAATTTATCGCCACTCATAAGATCCAAGATACGACCTTGTTACAAGATGCTCCTTTTTGGGACGAAGCTCAAAAACACTTTTTAACTGAGTCTCTTAACGAAGATGGCGCATGGAGTGAAGTGGTTGATGAGCTTGATGTTAGGTTACGCCAAGGTAAATAAACATATTTAATGTGCCCTTCTAAATTTATTGATATTATATCCCACACGCACCATGTACATGGTGCGTTTTATTTTTTAAAGAGTTAACAATCTAATGAATTCAATCGTTTTCGATGCAATAAAAACCCTTCTTGATGAAGGAAAAACACCTACCGTCGCATTAACCAAAAGTCGCTTAGCACAAAACGTGCCTATGCCAGTGATTATTGCAGCGGTTAGTCAGTATAAAAATAACCCAGATTCAATTCATAATTTTGTAAAAAACCCACATAGCGAAACAACGCCCCCCGTCACTGACTCTCAACTAGGCAGAATAGAGCAAAAGTTAGACCGCTTACTCACACTACTTGAAAGTAAATAACTAGAGAAAATAAATGTTTGTCGTTGATCTGACTTTTGATTGCTACCAAGATACAACGTTATCGCAAGCTGAGCTTGCGATAAATCGTGTTGTTAATGCCCTGCGCTTTAATGGGCAAATAATGGGTGAAGAATTCCCTACTGTGTTAAAAGATGGCTTTTTTATTACACGAGTAATGTGTCCTACAGAAGATGCCATGCATCCGTTAAATAATAGCCCGTTTGTAAAGCACAGTATTGAATTACTCCATAGCGCGGGTTTACTTGCGCCGAAAGTAAAAATTGTCGGTCAAGACATTCATTCAAATGGCGCTGATCGCTGTGAAAGCCCTTCTAGCTATATTTTGTATACAACCTATGTACATACTTGCAGCCCATTGTATTGCGGCGATGATTTTTTACCCGTACCGTTATTTAACATTCCAGCGATTGCCAATGGTGACTATAAAACCTTAATAAAATGGCAAGAAGATTGGCAAGCATGTGACCAAATCCAAATTAATGGCGCTACACGTTGTGAATTTCCAGCCCTTGAAGAGATATCAAGTACACAAAGTGACTTATATCGTCGTGGAAAAGACATTACTAAACGCATTAGTTTTTTAACCAAGAAACCGGTGTACTATTACTTATACCGTGTAGGTGGCACTGATAAAGCGTCTGAACTTGAGCGAAAATGCCCCAGTTGTGATGGTGAATGGAAATTACCTGAGCCTTGGTTTGGGCTATTCGATTTTAGATGTGAACCTTGTAGCTTGGTATCAAATGTGTCGTGGGATTTTCAATAAATCCCACAGTGCTAGAACAAGTAGTTCTAGCGCGTTATGTCATAGTTTAAGTTGGCTTAAAAAAGAATTCATGTCTGGTGCCAAAACATGATGTGTTTTTTTGCCAACAAATTCTAAGCACACTTCACCCGTATGTACTAATACACTCACCAGTAAATCTTCTTGTTCAGTTAATCCAATAAACACGGTTTCGGGCTGCTTAAGCTTTTGTTTCATTAAAATATGGCCTGTAATATTTTGTTGTAACAACTCAAAATCATCACTATTCCATGTTTGTAAAAGCTCAATATCATGCCCTTCGATACTTGCAAAAATATTACCACCATACACACTGCCGTAAAATTCACTTAATGTCTTAGGAAAGCTCAGTGATAACGCATTAGCTAAATTATCTAATGTACCGGTTGGGTTTTGAGTAACAGCTTGCCATTGAATATAACCTTGGCTATCAACGGGGGCTATTTCACAATCGCTTGGCCATTGCGCGTCGTGTAAAATAACAGGTAACTGACCCGTATTTTGTTGTACTTTTTGGCTATAGTCGCGATGTAATTGTTCTAGCTGCAATTTAACTGACATACTGTGAAACTCGTTTAAATTAGATATAATAGCGTTATTGTAACTACTTAAGAGCAAACATGACAGATTACAACGACTCCCCTGAGCTAAAAGGCAGTGTACTTGGTCAATCTACCGAGTATGTCGATGTTTATACACCGAGTTTACTTTACCCAATTGCACGAAAATTAAACCGTGACGTGTTAAATATTGACGAATCAGAACTACCGTTTAAAGGTCAAGATATTTGGACTGGTTATGAGTTATCGTGGCTTAATAGTAAAGGCAAACCACAAGTTGCGGTGGCTTTATTTACGTTCCCTTGCCAAAGTAGCCATATTATAGAGTCTAAATCGTTTAAGTTATATTTAAATAGCTTTAACCAATCACGTTTTGCAAGCGCTGAGGTTGTAAAGCAACACTTGATAGACGATCTATCAAATGCAGTAAACAGCACTGTTAAGGTAACACTTTATTCGGCCGATGATTACAATTGCCTAGCCTGTACACCACTACCAGGTGAATGTATTGATGAGTTAGATATCGAAATTAATAATTATGATATTGATGCTTGCTCTTTAAATGCTTGCAGCAGCAAGGTCGTGACCGAAACACTACATAGCCACCTATTAAAATCGAACTGTTTAATTACCTCACAACCCGATTGGGCCAGTGTGATTATACGTTACACCGGTGAAGAGATTTGTCGAGAATCCTTGCTACGCTATTTAATATCATTTAGAACACATAATGAATTCCACGAACAATGTGTAGAGCGCATTTATAGTGATTTAACAACTCAGCTCAACATTAAAGAATTAGAAGTGTATGCGCGTTATACACGCCGTGGTGGGCTTGACATAAACCCGTATCGGTCGACACATTATAATGACACGCCGTTTAATGTAAAAATTAACCGCCAATAGTTATGAGTTAAATAAAATAGCATTTAAAAAAGGAACATAGGTTCCTTTTTTAAATTTATTGTACGCGTTGAGTTGGTATAGGCACCGCACATACATCAATATAATTATGTTGATATACAAACCATTCTTCATAACGATTTTTACGTGCTTGTATTAATGCTTTAAATGCTGAAGAATCTGTTTTTAATACCCTAAACACACTGTTATCTGAGGGAATATCACTTAGTATTTGTACTTTTTCTATTGGGTTAACGGTTTGATTATTAACCACATCTCGCTGTAACCGATTAAAGTGTTGCATCCCTTCAAGGACTCGGCCAAACACCGTTATATTTTTGTCTAAATAACGTGGCCCCTGCCCAATGGTGACATAAAACTGCGTACTCGCACTGTTAATATTATTATCTCGTGCCATTGCAAAAACACCGTTACAATGCACTTGCCATGTTTGTGTACCTTGCTTATTTTGTGCTATAGCAAAACTATTTAAAAACCCTGTTTGAGGAGCATACCCATCCCCGCCTATTTCTGTGATTTTAAGTGGACTTGTGCTTGTTAAGTAAAATTCAGCAGGGATTGTTTTATTGGCTGTTTTTATATTTTTAATGCCCGTCGCATCTCCTCCTTGCGCTACAAACCCCTCAACAACACGATACATGTTTGTGCCTTCATAAAATCCCTCTCTAGCTAAGGCCTTAATTTGCTGAACGTGCTGGGGGGCTAATAATGGATTAAGCTGAATGTACGCAGCCCCCGTTGGTAGCGTAATTTTTACGATATCGTCAGAGCGAACACGTTGCCACTGCGACTGTGGTGCATTTTTTATAATATCGTGAGTACTTAATCGTGTATGTTTGTTTACTTGCTCTGGTTGACTAAAACTGACAGAGCAACCACTGAGTAATACAACTATAACAACGATGGCGTAGCGTAAATTCATGCATTATCTCTTTTTATAAATGAAAGTATTAATTCCAGTCAAATTTATACAGTATGTCTAAATTTTGATTTAGGCCGCTGGTCGCTTCTATATAAAGCTGCGAAAGTAATTGATAACGCACTGCAACTTCACTTAATGAGTCAAATACACCCACGCTGTATTTCACTTGTAAGCTAGGCGCAATATAACCTGATATTTCAACTTTAGTGCTATCTCCCGACCCCGATGAACTTAAACTAACATCAGATAAACCAATTGTTTCGCCAACTTTTGATACCACGCCTTCACTTCGGCTTACTCCTTGTGAAAGTAACAGTTGAGTCAGCATTTCACTTTTTGAAGAGCTTTCACCTTCGCCTAACGGTTGGCCATTAAGTAAATATGCTAAAGCTTGAGCCTGATCCATAGCCGGCTCAGAAAAGACGGTTAACGTTGGCTCTTCTACATTTCCGGTTAAGGTAATACCGGCAATAACATCATCAGCTGTATTATCTGGGTTTCTGATTGCTTTTATATTTAAATACGGTTGTTCAATTGAACCACTAAACCCGACCTGCCCTGTACTAATCACTAAATCTTGTCCAAAGGCTAGGTATGTTCCATTGACTAAATTAAGCTCACCAGTTGCTAAAATAGGCGTACCTTGTGCCATTTTAATCGCTAAGTCACCTTCTACATTTGACTCTAAGCCAAATGACTCAACTTTAACGTCATTTTTTACAATGACCTTTAAATCAACCTTATAATCAAATGGAACAGCGTCTTCTTTTTCGCTTGATTGATCGATGATCACAGCATCATCACTCATTTGCACGGCACCTTCTGGCAATTCTTCAATCATAATACGGCCATAAGGAACCACAACTTGCCCAGCAAGCGTTAATGCGTTGTTAGCCACGCCAATGTTAAGATCGGGTGAGACTTTAAAATCAACCCCTTGCTGCGCACGAACAAAAAATTGCTCGCCTAACACAGCCACATTGATAACGGGCTGAGCATTACGCCAATCAATATCACCCGATAGTTCAACACTCCCTCCGACTTGATCGTTTAATTGCCCTGTTAACGTGGCCGTTGTTTGATCAAAAGCAATATTAATATTTGATTGCTGTAAGCTAATCGGTAGCGTTTCGCCTGTTAAGCCTATGTCAGCAATGCTTAATTGCCCATTAATTAAAGGCTCTTTCACCGAACCCGATAGCGCTATTGCGCTATTAATATTCCCTGTAAATTGCTCAAAGCCATCTATAAAAGGTTGTAAATTGGCAAGTAAAACCTTGTCTATCGTAATATCTCCGCTTAAGTTTTGCTGAGCTTGGATATCACTTATGTTTACATCGGCATTTAATTCACCAAGTACACTTGAGGCTAACCGAGCAGTTAATTGCCCAGTTGTTGCATCTGCACTGGCAGTGATATCAAGTGTTTCGATAGGTAATTTAATACGTTTTTCTTGTGAAATGAGTGTCGCAGATATATCGCTAGAACTAATATGCGTGTTTAAAGTATTAAGTGCTCCAGCGTGCCATTTAACCAAAGCATCAGCGGTTATAGCTCCTTTGGTTTTAATATTTCTTGGTAATAGGTGCTGTAGTTCTTTAAGTGCTAAATTATTTAGCGTCGCTTTAAGTTGCCCTTGGTTATTAATTTGCGCTAACTTATCGATACATAAGCGGCTATCATTTGTTGCCCAACAGTGGGCACTAACATCAAAATCGCCGGTTTTAGAGTTAAACATCACGGCTATATTTTCATTGTTCGCGATTTTTACTTTGCTATCATTTACCGTTAAGTTGGTAATTTCACCTAACCATTTAGTGTCTTCGATGCCACCGTTAAGGGCTAAGTTGAGTTCGCCACTATGCGCATCAAGCGCAACATTTAATTGATGCTTTGTTTTATTACCCATTGCATCAACTGTAATACTTTTAATAACCTGATCCGCAACGTTAACTGCACCCGTTTTTACCGATAACTGGGTTTGCCAGTTAGTCGCACTATCAAGCTGTCCTTTTATCGCTACATCCTGCACGCTAGTATCATTAAAGTTGGCATGATGTACCATAAAATCAAGAGCAACAGCAGGTGTTAAACGCTCTCCCGTTACTTCAAAGTGACCATTACCTTGTGCAATAACAGGTAAATTAGCCTGTTTATCTGCTTGTAATACTAACTCACCAGCTAATTGCCAGCGCTCATCCACTTGACCACTTATATTTAATTTACTATCACCACTGATCAAGTAAAAGCTATCTATGTTTGCTTTAAAATTATTATCAATACTTAAATTTGATGCTAACTGCAAAGGGATTTGATTAACTGTACCAACGAGTTCAGTGTTGCTCATTTGTAATTGCCAATCGGTATTTTGGGCATTAAATGTACCGTTAAACTCTCCAGACAAATCGCTGGTTACTGCTTGAGTTAAATATTGGGCTTTTAGGTTATTAAGTGCACCGTTAAAGCTTACATCAATGGCGTTTTGCCAATTTACTTTAGCTGATATCGTTGCTTGGCTATCTTTTGCTTTTATATTAAAGGTATTAAGCTGTGCTTGCGTTAACCCGCCTGTTAACTGAGTGTTTAGTGTAACTTGTGGGTAATCATCTAATTGACTATGCGCGACGATATTTAAATTGTAATCATCGGCATTACCAGTAGCAGATAAAGCCACATCTTCTATTTTTAATATTTGTGCAGAACGATTAATCGACCAACTATTTATTTCTCCCTTTAATTCAAAAGGGTAATTAACTTTTTGTAAATTGGTGTGGCCTGTTAACGTTAACGGGTATTGTCCTTGGGTAGTTAACTCTAAATTTAAATCAGACAAACTCCCATTAAGTGCGAGTTGCAGTTGATTTTCATTGTTTTGCACATCAATATTTGCAGTAAGTGGTAAATTATCAGCTAACGTCCCGTTAAAGTGAGTGCTTAGTTGCCACTGTTGATAATGCGCAGCTAACTGCTGCACATTTACTTGAGCGCCTTTTACCTGAGCTTGTATAGCAATGTTTTTAACAGTATAACTTTGCTCGTTTTGTAAAATAGTCGTATTCGCAATTCTAAATTGCTCTATGACGACATCTAAAGGTGAAACAAAATTGATGTTAGGTAAAGCGGGCAATTTTGACAAAATAGCGGAGCTGCTTGGCTGTTTGCTGGGCGTTTGTTGCTTTAATTTAATGCTGATATCAGGAATTAATAAACGCTTTAACCTAAGCTCACTTTCGTGCAATTTAGCCGTTAAATTAAAGTTTTTAACACTGACATCGGCACTTTCATGATTTAACTCAAAACGATTAATCGCGACATTTTTTATCGCAATATTAAAAGGTAACTGTATTTTTTCAAGAGGTGCAGTTACGGTGTCATCGCTCGTTTGTGCTGTTTTAGGCAATGTTAACGCAATAGATTGAGCACTTAAATTATCTATACACAGGCCATCACACTGCAAAAAATAAAGATTTAGCTTTAGTTGCTGAGCGTTAAAATCAATTCCATTATTACGATACGTTATATTAAATTCGTCATTATAAATAAAACGACCATTTTTAAGTTCAATGTGTAAGCCTGCCACTAAGTTATTTGCACTGTATGCTATAAATTGATTACCGGGCGCGGTAAATAATAAGCAAAAAACAGTGGTGACTAATAACAATACGATGGTCGCTAACGTAGCGCCAATTTTTTTAAATAATGACATTAGATTTCTGGCCCTATGGTAATACTTAATCGTGTACTTTTACTTTCTTTGGTTACACCCCAAGCATGATCAATCCTTACGGGCCCCACTGGCGTGATATAACGTAAGCCAAAACCAGCACCGACTTCATAATCATCAGAAAAATCATTGGTGGCTGTCCCCGAGTCTATAAATAATGCAGCACGCCAATTAGTGGCAAACTGATAATTATATTCAAGGGTATTAGTGAACATATATTTACCACCTATCGCGTCACCGTCGTCATCTTTTGGTGAGATAGATTGATAGGCAAAGCCACGGACACTTTGATCGCCACCGGCATAAAAACGCAAAGAATAAGGAACATTACTAATATCGTTAACTAACATGGCACCTAAACTGGCTTTTGCAAAGAACATATGACGCTGTGCGTATGTATTTAACCATGCATACTTAAGTTGCACTCTGAGAATGTTAGTCGAAGAGAAAACATCATCTAAACCAAACTCAGCAGATACTAACCACTGCTCCCCTTCATAAGGTGTTGCACCGCCTTTAGCTTGCTTACGTGCGTAAGAAATACCAGGCATTAACATTTCAGTATTTTGCTCTTCGTCATCGCCTATCCGATAAACTTCTTCATCTCGGCGAATAAATGCTGTGCGTACCCAATTATCTTGTGTTAACCACTGACGTTGTAATTGTGCTGTTAATATTTCACTGTACACGCCTTCAGTTAATTCATCTTCTAACTTATAACCACCATTTAAGCGCCATAAGTCATTATTAGGATCATCAACCGGCACAGTGTATGACATTGAAATATCTTGCTGTTTTTGAGATATATTTAAATTACTTTCTAAAAAATGGCCATCTTGTGTGATCCAAGGTTTAGTCCATTTAAAGCGAACCTTTGGCCCTAAGTCAGTGTTAAACCCTCCACCAATTTCAAAACTGTTATCAGGTTTATGAACAACGTCAAGCTCGACGGGAACTTGTCCATTTTTTCTCGCTGCAATATCGGCATAAACACGCACACTGGAAAAATAAGGCATACTCGATAATGCTAAATTATAGTCTGAGATAAGGGTGGCTTTATAAGGCTGTGCTTTTGAAAATGGAGAAATTGAACGAATATAAGCATCGGCAGGCGTATCACTGGCAATATTTATTTCGCCAAAGGCATAACGTACGCCAGAATCGATTACAAATGTAACATCTGCAGTATTATTTTTAACCGAAATGGCTAATTCTCGGGTAGGCCAATTGGCATCAAAATAGCCTAGATTTAATAATTGTGAGGCTATTTTTTTATGCGCAGACTCGTAAGCGCCATGATTTAATACATCACCTTGTTTTATTTTTATATCTTTAATTACATTGAGTATGGCTTCATCATTTTTTGCATCACCATTTATTTTAATATTAACCGCTTTAATATGAGTTGCAGGGCCTAGATTTATATTAACGATTAAATCATTTGAATCACGCTCGTAATTCACTTCAACATCAGCGTTATAATAGCCTAACGCTTTAACACTTTCTAAAACCTGTTGTTGGGCATAACGACGAACCGTAGGATTAGGTTTTTCACCCACTAATTGTTTAAGGTAGAGCGAAACATTGTTTTTTAAGTCTCCACTGACACCGTCAATTTCAATATTTTTAATAAGTTTACTTTGAGCATAACTATGCATCGCTAAAAATAAACACACAACATAGAAAACATTTAAAATCTGTTTAAACAAGTAAATACCCTTACACCTAGCGCTAGAATCATATTTTTATCATACCGATTATTCTATCATAGCCATAATGAGCGACACATTAACTTAATGACTTAAATCATCCATAGTGATTGATATAAAATCCCAGTCTTTAAAAAATTAGTACGTGTTTAAGCTAGATTTTAGTTACAATAGGCAATATAAACGCAAATTAATTTTAAATGAGTATTTAATGCAATTCCCTGATGATGATAATGGTCAATTACTAGCTGAAATAGCACAAGCTGGTGTCGATTTAACACAAATGCACCAAATAGACTTTTACATATTATTCGAACAACAAGATGATGCAAAAAAGTTTGCTAAAGACATTGTTTTAGATGCTTTAGTACAGCATGCCGAAGTTGAAAAATGTAAAGATACTGGTGTGTGGGAAGTGATCACACAAGTAAAAATGGTACCTCAGCACACTTTATTAGGGCAAGCTGAGCAATATCTTGAAAGCATCGCTAATAATGCAAATGGCTATGGTGACGGCTGGGGCTTAATGGAGCCACAAGACACTTAAAATGCTTTATCAGTTAAGTCTACTGACTTAACTGATTTGCCTTTCTGAAGCGACCTGTATAATCAAATAACTTATCGGCTATTTTCCATCCATACTTTTTATTTTTCCTAGCAATAACAAAGTCTGGTGCTATTAATTGATATTGTTGTGCAATAACCTCCTCTGCACTAGAAAATGTCATCGGTGCTTGCCCTTGGGCTACCCGCTTGCCAAAATGTTTATTAAATACAAACTGCCCACCTTTGCTAGCTAAATTATACACCTCATCGCAACTGGTTCCATCTTCATCAAAGTAGCTTATTTTTATCAGCTCATCTTTTAGATGTGTCACATTTAACCCACTGCAGCGAAGTACTAATGCATCTTTTAAGTTAAGTGCGTTACGAAGCTTGTCATCAGGGTCGGCCATCACACCCCCACACTCATGACACTGACGTGCAGCGATATCATTTTGTGCGCCGCATTGTTCACACTCTTTAAACCTGAAGCGATAGTCGCATTGAATTTGCTCTGCATCCTCCTCCCCAAGTAAACCTTGGCAGCGCCTGCCAAAATGTTCTATCACTTTGTTATTAGAATCAGTTTTCCCCCAAAATGTATTTGCAAACCCGCAACCAGGACATAACACTTGTACGGGTTCGTTATCACTATCGCCTTTTTTAACACCGACCTCAGGGTGAAATAGATCAAATCCATTTGCGGCATAGTCGATTACTAAACACTCTTTTTTGCCGGGGCTTAACCTTAAACCACGCCCCACTATTTGTTGATACAAACTCACTGACTCAGTCGGGCGCAAAATAGCAATGAAATCAACATGTGGGGCATCGAAGCCTGTGGTTAATACCGATATATTTACCAAGAACTTAATTTTTTTTTCTTTAAACTGCGCAATTATATTATCGCGTTCGTGGTTTTTTGTATCACCTGTAATTAATGCACTGTTTGCTGCAGGCAAGTAACTTAAAACCTCTTGTGCATGCATCACCGTCGCCGCAAAAATCATGACCCCTTGTCGCTGCTTACTGTTGTCAATAACATGCGCTAAAATTGCTTTTGTAGCACGCTGACTACTTTTAAGTAATGTATTCAAATCAGCAGTCGTGTATTGACCGAAAGCATTGGTATTCAAAGATGAAAAATCATAATGGCTTATTGCCACATCCATTTCGTTAGGTGGAGTTAAAAAGTTATTTTTTATCATGTATCTAAGTGGCAGTTCAAATATACATTTTTTAAAAGAGCTATCATCACTGCCTTTAACAAAGCCATGATAATGATGATGGTAAATCCACCCCAATCCTAAACGGTAAGGAGTCGCTGTTAAGCCTAAAATTTTTAATTGCGGATTATGCTTTTTTAGAGCATTAATAACTTTTGCGTACTGACTTTTATCATCACCATTAACACGATGACATTCATCAATAATTAGCAGCGAATAATGCTCATTTAATTGTTCTAAATTGCGAGACAGGGATTGAACGCTAGCAAAGGTCACTTGATTACTTAATGATTTTTCTTTGAGGCCTGCTGAAAATATACTTGCCTCTAAACCAAAGCTTTTATATTTTTGCGCGTTTTGCTCAACCAATTCTTTAACATGTGCAAGCACGAGAATTTTTTGCTTCGCAATGCGCGCAAGTTCAGCAATTACGAGGCTTTTCCCCGCTCCTGTCGGTAATACAATAACAGCAGGATCATTGGTTTGCCTAAAATGTAAAACGGTACGTTCAACCGCTTCTTGCTGGTAGGGTCTGAGTATGTAAGACATGCTTATAACAGTAAAAACTTAATGTTAAATAATAACAAAATAGTACACTAATTTACTATAATTTAATTAACTATAGCTCACTCTACTTGCGCCCTTTATACAAAGTTCCTATTTTTTCTTTATTATTATCAATTAAATACGTTTTCTCTACATTTTGACAATGTAACAATAATAACTCATGTACACATGCACTATTTTGGGCTGCATGTTGTAGATCATTTAGACGATAAATAAGGCCTTCTAACTCTTGTTTGAACAAAGAAAAAGCTTTATTTAAATCTATTTTTCGGTTTTTTAGTAGAAAAGAAAAAAACGCGGGCATTTGTGTCGCATTAATCGCCAAAGCATGAATTGTTTTTTCTTCTATTAATAAGTCATCAATAACAGCTACTTTTGATTGAATATCCGCTTCATCGCTTGTTGCTAATATTGTACTAACAAGGCTTTGCAAAGGCGTTAAAAAATTATTTTTTACTCTTAATGCTGATTCTAAAATTTGAATATTTGGCAACACAATGTCAGAGTTCACATCATGGCAAATTAATTGAAATTGCCCCCCGCTTGTTAAAACCCTAAACAACTCATTTATACTTAAGGTAATGTCGCTATACTCTAATGCAAATTGCGAAATAACAGCATCAAATTCATTATCTTTAAATGGCATTTTTTCTGCTTTAATATTAGAAATGAATTGCCCTTTAATTGTTTCACTGACATTTTTATTTATTGTCGCGCTATCAATACCTACAAATTGATATTCTGCTTTAGAGCCTGTTTGAATAAGTTCTATTAACGCTCCATTTCCCGTACCAATATCAAGAATACGACTATTTTTTTCTAGCGTATCAGTAAATTCAAGCCAACAGTTTTTAAGTAAACCAGTATAGTTACGTTTTATATCTTGGCCAAAAGAAGTAATAAAACCTTGTGACCAATACTCACTCCAATAATCTTTCATATAACCTCTAACAATAAAAAAGGGCTGAATAAATTCAGCCCTTCATCATTAATATTCTAAGTTAATTAAAGCTTAGAAACTAATCGTGTAGTTTAAGCGGTAATCACGACCGAAGTTATTGTAAAGGTCTTGGTTATCCCACGTACCTGATGAAGAAAGAACTGGGTCTTCATCAGTTAAGTTACTTACTGTAAATGTTACTGCACCGTAAGCACCAGCGTTGTAGCTGTATGTTAAGTTATGGATTAACCAGCTATCAAGGTCACCTGATTGCTCGTAGTAACCGTCACCGTCAGTATCAACTTCAACTTCTGAAGTACTTGCTGTGTAAGTAGAGTTCCAAGAAACTGTATGGTCATCTAATGTCCAAGAAAGTGTTGCTACAGACTTAAGATCTGGTTGACCAGACCAACCAGCTGTATCTTGTACTACACCACCAACTTCTGAATCGTAAGACAATGTTACACTGTTTACATTCTTGAAGCGGAAATCACCAAAACCTGTTTCAAGGTTTGCAGCAACAGTGAAATCGAAACCTTCAATCTCAAAACCAGCACCATTGAAGTAAGAAGTACCTGCTTCAATAAGCGTACCTGAAGCAGCACGTTTTAGGTAGAATGTTTCATTAGATGTATCTGCATCAACACCAACAGCGGTAATTAGACCTGCTGATTCGTCAGATAAAAGACCTTGTAAAGACTTAGATTGAATTACGTTATCAATTGATAACTGGAAGTAATCTAATTTAAGGTTTAAGTTATCGTTTACATCCCATGCAACACCTAAGTTGATGTAATCTGAAGTTTCAGCTTCTAGATCAGCGTTTGCAGTGTAGTAAGTATCATACTGACGTGAAGTTGTTGAACCATTAGCGTAATCAATTGCTGATTCAGCAGAGAATGTACGAGCAGCATTTAATAAATCAAGGCCTGGAGCACGGAATGATTCAGAGTATGAACCACGAATAACTACGCCTTCAGCTACTTCCCAACGTGCAGATACAGCTGGAGCAACGTTATCACCAAAATCTGAGTAGTCATCGTAACGTGCTTTAATGTTTAATTCGAATGTTTCAGTAATTGGTAATACTGATTCGAAGAAAACAGCAGTTACATCGCGCTCACCCATTGAAGAGTTACCCGCTGAACCACCAACTAAACCAGCTTCAGACTGACCGTCGTATATATCTGCATAAGTTTGTTCAAAGTATTCAACACCAACGTAATGAGCTACAGTGCCACCAGGAAGTTCGAATAAATCAAAGCCGATACCACCAAAGAATTGGTCAAATGTAGATGATGAGCTCTGTAAAGTAGTTGCTTTCATGTTAGCAATACCTTCATCAGAACCAAGATCAATATCATTTTGTTCGTTGTATGCTAAACCGCTGTAAGAAAGGTAGTACTCACCAACAGATTTGTTATCTGCTTTGTTATGGTGATAGTAAACTTCCCAAGATGCGTTATTCCAATCTAAATCACCACGTAAACCCGCAGTTAAATCTTGGTTGTAATCGTCAACATTACCGTCACGAGTACCGATACCTACCCAACGGAATAAACCGTATGCACCGTCTTCACCGTATGGGTTATGCTCATTATCTGCAGACATGTCAGTCCATGCTGCAGCAGGTGGAGCATAACGACCGAATGAAGAGTTTTGTACAAACATAGTTTGTGCGAAGAATTCAACGCTTTCGCTTAGTTCATAGTTAGCACTTACATATAAAGTGTTACGGTCGATTGAAGCAGTGTTGTATGCAACATTTGCATATGCATACATACAGTATTCAGAACCTGGGCCCCAATCTTCGTTCGCATCAACACGGCGGAAAGTATCTTCACCGTATTCAGCAATTAAATCATCACATAATAAAGATGCAGAAGCTGTTGAGAAATCAGGAGACAGTACAGTAGCACCGTAGTAAGACCAACCAATAGTATCAGCAGTGTATGCTTCGATATCGCCATCATTATCTAAATCACCAATTTGTGCTTTAGTGTAATCACGGTCAGCATCTGAAATGCCTTCACGAGTTTGGTGATCGAAAGAGAAAGTAATATTACCTTTATCGCTAGAAACACCACCAACTACAGAAAATTCAGTTGAAGTAGTTCCTTCGTCTTGGTCACGGTGACCCGCACCAATATTGAAAGTTAAACCTTCAAAGTTATCTTTTAAGATAACGTTAACAACACCAGCCATTGCATCAGAACCATAGATAGAAGATGCACCTTCTGTCATGATATCGATACGCTCTACCGCTGCCATAGGAATAGCATTAAGGTTAGCAGAAGCACCACCTAAAGTAGGTGAACCTGGGAAACGACGACCATTTAGAAGAACTAAAGTACGACGAGAACCAGCACCACGAAGGTTAATAGTTGCTTGAGATTGCGCTGAACTACCTGAACGCTCAGAGAAAGAACCGAAAGAGTTTAAAGAGCTTGAACGAAGTGCATCAGCTACAGTGTAATCACCTTCAAGTTTAATGTCAGCTGAAGTGATAGATACTACTGGTGAAGCGCCTTCAAGGTCAGTACGTTTGATGCGTGAACCAGTTACTTGGATACGTTCAACTTTTTCTGCGCCTTCTTCTGCTGCAAATGAACTAGCTGAGAAAGCAGCTGTTGATGCTGCACCAAAAGCGATCGCTAAGCGAACTGCTTTTGAAACTTTATTATTTAACATTTGATTCTCCCTGGAATACATTGTTATTAGTTATAATTATCAGTTATGGCGAAATAATTTGTTACTAAACGACATAACCGTGTGATGAATAATAATACCTCTGCAACAAAAAGGTCAACAGACAATTAACTTTCATCCACCTTATTTTACACTTTATATAACAACAAATCGGTTAACTGACACAACAAGCGCACAAAAAACAAAATAAACCATTGATTTATATGGCGTTAATTAAAAATGAAAAAAGTTCAAAAAAAAATAAAAAAATTAGCAAATTAGAGCATTTAATCTAATTAAGTACTTAGTTTATGGTTAAAATTAACACTAATCGACTTATCTACCTTAATAACTACCTAGTTTTAGCGAATATTATCCCTGCCTAGCAGCATGTTTACAGTGACATAAATAACATGTGTTAATAAGGCGTAACGAAAATAGATTGTATTTACACTCAAAACTTAATAATTGATTAGATTTTTCTTATTAAGGCGGTGAAATTAGATTATTTAATTTTTTTAAATGTATAATATCGATTACACACATATAAATACCCTAAAACACGCCTATTATCACAGTTTTATGTAAGTATTATAAAAAACTTAATTGTGTGCCTTGAATATCTACATCTTGTAATTCAAGGGTTTCAAATATCATTTGAGCAATGGGTGTGAGTTGCTTTTCGATGTAAATTGGGTAATGAAGAGTGTTATCGCCTGTCGCTATTTCAGCGCCATCGAGGGTATATACATACTCAATAACTTGCCCTCTTTGTACATCAAAATGTGGGTTGATTGCTTGGTATTTTTTGATTGCTTGTACATGAGGAGGAATATTTTTTATATAATCATGTAAATGCTGGCCTAGCCGCTTTTTATATATTAACTTTTTATCAAACTCTCCTTTGTAAAGCGCAGAGGTGTAATGTTTCAAAATAGGAAAAATATCTGTAGGTTTAAAATCTAATTTAAACAATGTCGTAAATAACTCTTTTTGAAATTCTTGTGCAAATACAGTCCAATCACTACGAACGGTTTCCATTCCCTTAAATATTAGTTGCGCCTTGTCATTTTTAATTACCTGACCAACATAACGTTTTTTAGAGCCCGTTTTTTTACCTCTGATCGTTGGCATAAAAAATGGGCTGTAGTGAGTTTCAAATTCTAGCTCTAAGTAACTGATTAAATTAAAACGCTGTTTTATGTTTTCTTGCCACTGACTATTAATTGTTTTTGCTAGTACATTACCTATTTCATTACACTGCTCAGCATCGAGTTCATCATCTACTTTAATAAAAGTAGAGTCGGTATCACCATATATTACCTCATACCCCATTTCTTCTATCCATTTTCGGGTTGTTTGCATTATTTCGTGCCCACGTAATGTAATAGAACTTGAAAGCCTAGGATCGTAAAATTTGCATCCTTTTGAACCCAAAACACCATACAAACTATTCATTATTATTTTAATTGCTTGAGATAGCATAGGTTGATGTGTGTCTTTTGCTTTTTGCCGGGTATCAGTTAAATGCTGAATAAGTTTAGGTAAGTGGTGATGAGTACGTGAAAAAAATGCATTATTAAATCCTGGTATCGCCTCTTCTGAGTTATTTAGTCCGTTAATTAAGCCTAATGGGTCTATACAAAATGTACGCATTATTGAAGGATATAAGCTCTTAAAGTCGAGCACTAAAATATTTTTATATAAACCAGGAGTCGAGTCCATAACATAGCCCCCTGGGCTTTCAAATGACAAGCCATGATCGCCTAAATTTGGAGCTACATAACCACTTCTATGTAATAAGGGTAAATATAGGTTGGTAAATGCAGCAACCGAACCTCCCATTTTTTCCAGCTCTAACGCTGTTAACTGTGTCCGTACTACGGCAAATTCAAATAAGTTAAGCTTTGCAAAAATACGATTGACTAAAATGCAGTCTTGTCGGTTATATTCAGCTAAAGCAAGTTTATCTTGATTAAACTGACGAATAATTTCATTAAGCCTATTATCACTTTGAATTAACTTACTTTCGCCTAATATTTCTTGTGCAACATTCGCTAATGAATAACTTTCAAAACGATAAGTTGCATTTTTAAGCATATCAATGCCGTCTATCACACACCGACCCGGTAAAATAAGCCGAGTAAAGTGCCCTGTTCGTATGTTTAGTGGCTGCTTATCTCGTCCAAAGTTTAGCGTTAGTCCTAATGCCTGCGCCCGTGCGTTAATAACATTAAAGTCAAACTCAATAACATTCCATCCTACAATAACATCAGGGTCACTTTGGCAAAGGTAATAACTTAACTTTTGTAGTAAGTTAATTTCGTCATAACACCAATCAATGTTCAGTGCATTATGTACCGTTTGGGGTTCCCCAATCATCATCACAACATCTAGACCATGACCGACTAAAGCAATTGAAAATAGTACCCCTTGTGCATCACATTCAATATCTAAAGAAACAGAGCTCAAGCTGGGGGTGTAATCGCTATTTGCCTTTAATTTTGCTTGTGTGATTAATGTATAGCCTGTTTTATGCTCTACTTTTCCACTAACCCACACACCGCCTTTAATAAAACGCTCCATTAAAAAGCGATCACTGTGACGTATGTCACCTTCAAATACCGTCACTTTATTGTCAAATAATTGTTTGGCTTGGTAAAAGCTGTGATTGTTCTTAAAATAGCAACCGGTGCATACCTCACCACCAAAATGGCGCAGTGCTAGTGGCTTAAATTCAACGGTGATATTAGCTTGCTGACATAATTTTTGTGCTAATAATTGTGCTGATTGTGGGATAAAAAAAACAGCACTTTCATTTTCAATTAACACTTTTATCGGACCATTCTCACTGCTAAGCCAATAGCACAGCGTGATACCATGTCCATATTTAGCTTGGTACTGTTGGCGCGATAAAATAAAGCCTTGATAGATTGCTTGTGTCAATGTGAGATCCCACTTAATATATACACTGTAATTATATACATACTTTAGGTAAATCACGCCATGCTTTCTGACTCACTCAAAAAAACAATTAGACAAGTGCATCAGCACGTGGCCGATAATTTAAACGATTACCGCCCTCGCAGTTCACAAAACTATTTAGTAGCCGAAATAGCCAAAACCTTAGCGGGTGAGTACCACAAACAACAACGCATTTGTGTTATAGAGGCAGGAACGGGTACCGGTAAATCACTCGCTTATTGTTTAGGTGCTTTACCCTTAGCCTTAGCGCAAAAGAAAAAATTAGTCATTTCTACTGCCACGGTCGCTTTACAAGAACAATTAATAAACAAAGAACTCCCCTTTTTTAAGGCTCATTCCAAACTTGATTTTAAATTTGATTTAGTGAAAGGCCGACAACGCTACATATGTGCGCATAAACTGCATAATGCATTAAACAGCGATAGCCAAACCCAAATGGAATTTATGCCCACGCTTACTTCACCATTGAGTGATATGGAAACACAATGTTTAAAGCAGCTATATGATGCATACACAAATAAAAAGTGGGCCGGCGATCGTGATAGTTGGGCTGATACGATTCCAGATCGAGTGTGGGGGTTAATTGCCTGCGATAAACATGCATGCCAACGACAAATGAAAGCGCATCAAACGTGCCCATTTCAGCTAGCGCGTAATCAATTAATGCAAATGGATGTGTTAGTGATCAACCATTCTTTATTACTTGCTGATTTAGATTTAGGAGGCGGTAAAATTTTGCCAGAACCTGATAACACTATTTATGTTATTGATGAAGCACACCATCTTGCTCATATAACGCGTGACTTTTCATCTGCCGCAGCAACCATTAAAGGCACTATCGATTGGTTAGATAAGCTTACTAAATTTAGTGGTAAAATGGCCAAAGTTTTAGTTGGACAAAAAGGCATTGGGCAAAACTTTAAACTGTGCGATAGCATTAACGATGCGAATAAAAATTTAAAAGTAGTGCGCGACATTCTTGATAACGCTAATTTTGAATATTCAAAAGACGATACCTACCGTTTTGAACATGGTGAAATTCCTAAATCATTACACAGTAAAGCAAAAGATATTAGTGAAGATACTCAAGATGCTTTGCGCTGCTTAAATAAAATGCACGACACGCTCACCCAAGATGTTAGTGATGGCGACATAAAACCATACGTAGCAGACCCCGTATTAGCCGAAAGCGGACAATATATTAATCGCTTAGAGCAACTTAATAAACTATGGTATAGCTATGCAAACAAAGGCGAAGGCACACCCCATGCGCGTTGGATAAAGCGCCTTGAGTATAAAAATCATCATGATCACTTACTCAGCGATTGCCCTATTGAAGTGGGTTATTATTTAAAAGATAAATTATGGAATGAATGTGCCGGTGCTGTTTTATGTTCGGCCACATTAAGTGCTTTGGGCTCATTTGATCATTTCGCTTACGAAAGCGGATTAGCAAAAGAACCCGGTGTTAAGTTTATAAAAGTGCCCTCACCTTTTGATTACCCAAAACAAGCCACCTTGCGTTTACCTGCATCAACTATAGAGCCTACGCATAAAGAGTTTAGCGATCATATCGCCAGCTGTTTACCTGAGCATTTAAACACTCAAAAAGCTAATCTTGTGTTATTTGCCTCTTATTGGCAAATGGACCATGTTGCCAAACTGCTTAGAACAAAAGGTTTTAACTTATTAGTACAAGGTGAAATGTCACGGGAATCATTGCTTAAAAAACATCACAAAAATATTGATGAAAATAAAGGAAGTATTTTATTTGGTACTCAAAGTCTTTCGGAAGGTCTTGATTTGCCAGGAAAATATTTAGAAAATTTAATTATTACAAAAATCCCTTTTGCCGTACCAACATCCCCTATCGAAGAAGCGCAAGCTGAATTTGTGCAAAGTAAAGGCGGCAATCCGTTTTTATCGATTACTGTGCCCGATGCAGCAAAGAAATTAGTACAAAGCTGTGGTAGACTGCTGCGAAAAGAAAGCGACCATGGTCAAATCACCATTTTAGATAGACGCCTAGTAACAAAACGCTATGGCAAAGCCATGCTCGACACCTTACCACCTTTTAAAAGACAAATAGATTATTAATGTTTGAACTTGCGCTTGACCCTTCAACTTGGGCTATTTTATGTGCTGTTGCACTCGCCGCTGGCTTTATAGACGCTATTGCTGGAGGGGGCGGATTATTAACTGTTCCCGCTTTATTAACAGCTGGCTTACCGCCTCATTTAACCCTGGGGACAAATAAATTAGCAGCCAGCTTTGGCTCTTTTACCGCTAGCTTTACTTACTACAAAAAAAATCTTTTTAGTCCTAAGTTTTGGGCTAGTTCTATTATTGCAACAGCGATTGGTGCGATGATTGGTACCTTAATCGTTGATCATTTAAGTATCGGCTTTTTAAATAAATTATTACCCATCATTGTGATTATAGTCGCCTGTTACAGTTTGTTCGGTAGCTTAAGCACCACTGAAGATGACGCGCTTCCTGCTGTCACCCGTAGTATGAAAATAAAGCAATGGTTACAAGGGTTAAGTTTAGGCTTTTTTGACGGATTAGCAGGACCTGGTACGGGGACTTTTTGGACCGCATCAAACAGCTTATTTTATAAAATGAACTTGTTGCTTAATTGTGGCCTAGCGCGGTCAATGAATTTTGTATCTAATTTTATTTCCCTTATCACATTTGTTGCCCTGGGCCATGTCAATTTTTTTCTGGGCCTGACCATGGGAATGTTTATTATGCTAGGTGCATGGCTTGGCGCGCATTCAGCGATACGTTTTGGTAGTAAGTTTATACGCCCCGTATTTAATACGATGGTGATATTACTTGCATTAAAGTTAATCTACGAGGCTTACCTATAGCATGTCAACTCCAGCCTATAACAAACTACAGCAGCAAATAGACATACTTAAACAACAAGCCTTAAAGTTTGATGGTGCTAAATTATTATCTAAAAATCGTTATATGCAAGCTCAACCTAGTTTGTTTGACCGTTGTGTATTTAGTACAAAAAGCATGAACCTTGCCGATTATGTCATTGAAATAGAAGAAGAGTTAGCACGACTTCCTGATAGCAGTCATCGCCATGCTTATGCTTACGCACTTGAGCGAATAAGTAATCAAGTACACGCTGTTTTTAATGTAATAAAGTCAACTCCAATCTGGGAAAAAGAAAATAAAAGCCAGTATAAACCACGTGCTAAGCAAAAAGTATTTAAACAAGTGGTTAATAAAGCCATGCAGTCATCCCACGAGCTTTATGATGAACTAAAGCAAAACCACGAGTTTGAACGCCGACTTATACTCATGATAGAAGAGCGTAAATTACAAATAAAAACAGCATCTTCAGTTCAAGCGCAAAAAATTAATCAAGAAATATTAACCACTCATGCTCGCCTAGGCCGATGCCGAAAAGCCATTTCAGCCACTGAAGATAAAATACAACAATTAGAAAAACAGCAACTGCGTTAAATACAAAAAGCAGATATCGATTTATTTCGCAGGTTGGTATACACTCGAATTAACCTTACAACGATTTAGGTAAAATCATGCGATTACATGACGACATCCATAATTATTACGAAAAAATTGTCACCGATCACATTAGTAAATTAAAGTTAGACAGTGTTTATAACGATGATATTTTGGCCGATTTATGTTGTACGGTTTTAAATCAATTACCACCTCGGTATATTCGCTATGAGGTTGATATGGCTTTTTATCTTACGTTGGCTGAACGCAATAAAATGCAACAACAAGTCGAACAAGCTATTGATATTGCAATTAGAGAAATTTCAAAAAAGAAAGCTTTATCATGAATAACACCTTAGATAACGCCCCAGAGCATATAAAGTTAGCCGTCGACCTTATAATGTTATTAGAGGAAAATGAATTAGCGCCCGCCGATGTCCTTAAAGCCCTTGAAATTGTAAAGGCTGATTTTGAGAAAAAAACGGCAGCTTAAATTTAGCCTCATTATTTATACATGCCCGGTTTTAGCATTTAGCATTTAGCATTTAGCATCACTAAGTTAACGCCTTCATAAATATGATAACAATGTATTTAATCTGTCTCGTCATTTATAATGAGTCTTATTTTTGAGTATAATTTATAGGTTTTTAGCTACGGCTTTATATTTAAATAGCCAGTACTAATATAAAATTTACTTAATAAGAATATTAATCGTGTTACTAACAGCCTTTCGATTATTCAGCTTTAATATTTTTGTTTAGGTACATAACTTGCTGCATTGAACAATATATGATTTAGCAGTGAGTATTAAATGATCGAACATCCCGTTTTAGAGGCTGTTATGCAGCCTTGGTTCTTTATTCCATTAGCACTTACACTTTCAGCTATAAGCTTGTTTTTATTTAGGTTTATAATCTTACACTGGCTAAAAAAGTGGACTAACTCGACTCATTTTATTTTTGATAGTTTATTAGTTAGGTCCATCGCTGTCCCTTTAACATTATGCACTGTTATGGTGCTTTTCATTATTTTAGAGCAGTTATTACAGTTTGTAGAAGCCCCACATACTGAACTCATTCCTTTTCGCGGTGTGAAAATTATTTTGGCTGTGAGCTCTATTATTTATTTTATTGATCGTTTTCTATTTGGCGCAATTGGCTACTATGCTAGCAAATCAGCCGTTGTATCAAATTCACAAAGTATAGTCAGAGGAATTACGCGCGCAGGTGTACTTTCAATAGGTATTTTAGTGCTACTTAGCTCATTAGGTATTTCTATTACTCCTATACTCGCCTCCTTAGGGATCACTTCATTAGCGGTTGCATTGGCATTACAACCTACACTTGAGAACTTTTTTTCGGGAGTACAATTAGTTGTAGATAAGCCTATTCGAGTTGGAGATTTCATTGAACTCGAATCAGGCGAGCAAGGTTTTGTAGAAAAAATAGGATGGCGTTCAACATGGTTAAAAATGTTACCCAATAATATGATTATTATTCCTAATAGCCAGCTTTCTAAATCACGGATAATTAATTATTTCTATCCAAATAAAGAGCTCAGTGTCCCCGTTGAGGTTAATGTGCATTACAGCTCAGATTTAGAATTTGTAGAACAAGTTACCTTGGAAGTTGCACGAAAAATTTTAATTGAACATGAATGGGGAGTTGATGATTATAACACCTTTGTTATTTATCATACCTTTGATAACTCAAGCATTAACTTTACTGTGATGTTAAGAGCCAAAGAGTATTTTAATAGATTTTGGGTTAAATCCGCCTTTATAAAAGCACTACATAAGCGCTATAACGAAGAAGGTATTGTGATCCCGTTTCCTATTACCGCTATTAATACGACTCAAGAAACAGCACAATTTAATAACACTCAATAAAAAAGGGGCTTGATGCCCCTTTGTAAGTTATTAAGTTAATCAATGAGTTAAAATTGGTAACTTAGTTGCCCAACTATCTCACGCGGACTACCCGGGAAGTGACCATTGCGCTCACTAAAACCACTGACGGCATACTCTTTGTCAAATAAGTTATTAACGTTAACTCGCAGTAATATATCATCCCATTGAGTTGTCCAACTCATATCAAACACAGTAAAAGGTTTTACAATTTGCCCGTCTGAACTCACTTGCTCACTGACATAATTAACACCAAATGCAATGGATGAATCAATAGTATTAAAAGCAAAACGAGACCATAAACCCGCTTGATGTTTTGGTGCATTCGCAAAACGTGTTCCATCACCGAATGTATCTGAAATCGTATCTCCCATCACACCTTCGACTACCTTAGTATCGTTATAAGCGTAATTTGCAGTTAAGGTCCAATATTGAGTTAAATCCCCGACTAACGTTGATTCAAAACCTTGGCTTTGTACTTCCCCTATATTTAATAGGGCCGCAATTCCATCACCTTCTCCGGTATCATCAGGGTTGCTCATTACTACATTTTGCTTATTAATTTTATAAACAGCAAATGTGCTCATGATTTTGCCATCAAGCCACTGTTGCTTCATTCCTAATTCAGTTTGCTTTCCTGTTTCGGGCGCTAAATTACCTTCAGTCCCAACATCTTCTTGATCCTCTGAAGAGGTTGGGTTAAAGCTTTCTGAATAGTTAACATAAAATGAGGTATCACTGTACGGTTGATACGATAATGCCACGCGCGGTGTAATATCATTATCTGAATAACTAAAGCCTGTTTCTTTATTTAATTCTTTAAAATTGTCATAACGCAAGCCTGCAATCAGTGTCCACTGCTGTGCAATACTCACTACATCCTGTATGTACAAGCCAAAACGATCTGAATTAATACCATCACGGTTTAAGTCGGTTAAGTTATAAGTACTTGGATCTGTTTCGCCATAATTTAAATCAAAAATATTTAAATTGGCAACTCCATCTGCTTCATAACGAGCGCGTAAATAATCATATTCTGTATCTGTGGTATGAAAATCACCGCCAAACAAAATTTGATGCTCTACTTGCCCAAATCCTAAGCTGTAAACAAAATCAGTTGTTAAACTTACTTCTTCATTAGCGCGGTATTGATCACGATACTCTCGCTTTATTGTTTCATCTTCTATGTTTGCTTCACCATCGCCATTAACATCAACCCAGCTTTGCGACTCATGATATGCTTGATCTCGTTCGTTATTTAAGTAACGTAAGGTCGTATTAGAAGTTAAATTATCACTAAAGTTATGAGTTACATTGGCTTGTAAAACAATAGCCTCCATATCTTGATAATCAAACGATTCATTCGCGTTATAACTTGGAGACACAATAAAGTTACCCGCATCATCAACCGGTACTCCACGCAGTCTGTTACCACCTAAGTCTTGTTTAATATAATCAATACTGGTGGTTAAAGCTGTATCGTCGCTTAAATCAAATAATAACCCACCCGCTAGCTCAATATTTTTAGCATCTGCGTTATTACGAAAACTATCTTGTTTTTCATAAAAACCACCTAAACGGTAGGCCACTGTGTCGCTCAACCCACCGGTCATATCTATTGAAGCACCATGAGTATTATAATTACCCAAGGTTAATTTTAATTCGCGCTTTTCGTTATAACTCGGTTTTTTGGTTACATAATTAATCATGCCACCCGGCTCTCCACCGCCATATAAAGCTGAAGCAGGCCCTTTTAATACTTCTACTCGCGCTACATTAAATAGTTGAGGAACACCAAATCCTGAATAGGGGTCGCCTCTAACACCGTCGTAAAACACATTCTCGTCATCTCTAAAACCACGAAAAGTAACGCCCGAATAACTATATTCGCTCACACCGGCAATAGAGCGATATAGGTCGGTAATATCTCTCGCCGCTTGGTCAATAATAAGTTGTTCAGTTAATACTTGTGCTGATTGCGGTAGTGCAATCAATTCTAGGTTGGTTTTGGTGCCAATTGTACTGTCGGTTTCTAAATAAAACTCTTGAGCGCGCCCTGTCACTTCTATTTTTTCTATCGATTCTGATTGTTGAGCAACGACGTTATTTGAAATAGTAGACAACAGCGCTGTAATACACAGCGCTAGGTATGATGGTTTAAACATGAATAACCTGCAAATAAAACAAAGATTAGCAAAAGAAAATGATAACCCTTATCATTTGTATGTACAACATTATTTTTGCACGTTCAAAATGAATTTATTCACTTAAGATTCGATTTTAAGTAACTCGACATCAAATATTAGTAATGACGCCGCAGGAATGCTGCCCACTCGTTTTGTTCCATAAGCAAGTTGATGTGGGATATAAAACCGATACTTATCGCCTTCACTCATAATCTGTAACCCTTCAGTCCAGCCTTTAATTACTTGGTGCAAACCAAAGCTGATTGGCGTATTTCGCTCAACGGAGCTATCAAATACACTCCCATCAATTAAACTGCCATGATAATGCACATTTACGCTGCTTGTAGGTTTTGGAGTTTGAACATTTTCGCTTTTATGTATTATTTCATATTGTAAGCCAGATGCCGTTTCGATAATCTCTTCACGTTGCGCATTCGCTGCTAAATAATCCGCTTCAATTTGTGCATTTAGCACTGCTTGCTGCTTAGCTTTTTTACTATTTTTAAATATAAAAATACATAAAGCTAAAATAATTAAAGCTAAAATAATATTAATCATGAGTTGTCCTTTTCATCTTCCACTTCATCTTCATCTTCATCTTCATCAGCGGTATCACCATTAACAATATCTGCAATCTCTTTAAGTCTTGTTAAAGCAATCGAATTCACCGAATCATCAGGGTATTGATTATCGATTAACTCTCCCGCTTCGCACTGAGTTAATAAGCTTAAAGCTTGATCAACGGTCTCTACCGCGTAGATATTAAACATTCCACGTTCTACGGCATCTAATATTTCATCATCAAGTACCAAATTAACTTGATTAGATTTAGGGATAATAACGCCCTGCTTCGCAGTTAATCCTCGCATTTTGCATAATTTAAAAAAGCCTTCTATTTTTTCGTTTACACCACCAATGGCTTGTACATCACCATGTTGATTAATTGAGCCAGTTAACGCAATTGATTGGCTCAGCGGTATTTGTGTAATAGCCGAAATTAATGCACACAATTCTGCAAGCGATGCACTATCGCCATCGATATAACCATAGCTTTGCTCTATCGCAATGTTAGCACTGAGAGTAAGGCTAAATTGTTGCGCATATTTATTCCCTAAGTAACCTGTTAAAAGCATCACACCTTTCGAGTGAATCGCTTTACCAAGTTCAGCCTCGCGCTCAACATCTAAAACGCCATCAGCCCCAGCGTATACCGTGGCCGTGATACGTGCAGGTGTCCCAAATGAAGTGTCACCAATATGCAGTACGGTTAAGCCATTTACTTTACCAACAGCATAATCTTGGGTAGCAATTAAGGTATGCCCTTCTTTTATATCACTGAGCATATTTTCACTAATTTGCCCAGTGCGATATTGCTTACCGACAATTGCTTCATCGATATGATGCGCATCAATCAGCGTCACGTTATCTTGTTTTGCATAAAAACTAGCTTCAGCCACCAGCTCTAACACATCAGCAAAGCGAGCAGATAATTTGTTATGATGCTCTGCTTGTCGGTAACTAAATTTTAGTAACCGAGCCATCGCTGCACTGGTAGTTGTGCATTTCAGTGTGGATTGGCAATATTCATTAACCTTCGTAATAAACTGATACTGAAGTTTGTCACTGCTTGGTAAGTAATAATCAAAATCGGCAAGCACTCTAAATAATTCAGCAAATTCTTCATCGTATTCACCTATGGTGTAATACAAATCGCGAGACCCTAATAAGATTATTTTTACATCAAGTGGGATCAATTGTGGTTTAAGCGTAAAGCTACTGCCAACAGAGCTATCTTGGTATGGTAAATCATTTTTTATTTGATGCGTTTTAAGCGATAATTTTAAACCGTCCCACACTTGAGGGTTTGCCATCACTTTTTCAGCATCCATTATTAAATAACCCCCATTAGCGCGGTGCAATGCACCAGGCTGAATAGAGCGATAACTGGTTATCAGTGAACCTTGTGACGTCGAGTATTCTATTTTACCAAATATATTACCAAAGGTTGGGTTCGGTTCGTACACCACAGGGGCTGCTGCATCTTCTTTAAACTCAACTAATATGTTGGGTGCAAAAAAGTCGGTTAACATGCCTTTACGATCAAAGTCTTCCTTGTTTTCTTCGCTTTCATCTTCGTCATCTAGCCACTCTAAAACGGCATCAATAATTTCTTCACGAATATCTTTTAAATAACGCAGCACACCAATATGCGTTGCATATTTATGCTCTAAGTTTTTTAATAAAGGTTTAGTGGCTTGCTCTGCGGTGGCTTTTTTTAAATTACGCAGTTTTTCGGATGACTCGCGTTTCCATCGTGGTAATTCTATTAGTGCTTCTATAAGGGCATCTTCAAGCTTTTCTATTTTTTCAAAGAACTGCTCACGTAAGTCCTCTTCAAGCTCGGCAAATTCGCTATCGCTTAATTGTTTTCCATCTATGAGTGGAGCAAAACCTACCGCATTTTTTTCTTCAATTAATGCCACACTTTGTGCAAAAGCCGCTTCTTCAACGTCGGTGATTGCACTGTCGTAAGCATCATTAAACTCTCGGTCAATCGATTTCTTTTTGCGCTGATAAGCTGGATTATCAAAAGCGGCTGGGAAGGTATCAAGTACTTCATCTAAAAACGAGTCAATATCGTCACTCAGTTTTTTACTTTCACCTGCTTGCATAAATAGTGCAATTGGCTCACGGTGGTCTTCATAGTTATTTACATACAACCACTCGTTTGGTGTAGGGCGCTCTTTGGCATGCTGCATTAATTTATCTTTAACAAGCGTAAAACGCCCATGTGCAGCTTCGCCCATTACGTAAACATTATAACCTGGCAACTCCATACCTAACGAAAAATCGAGCGCACTTTGCGCTCGTTGTTGGCCAATAAAATTAAGAGGCTCTGGGTATGGGTTAGTCATACACGATGTTACGTGATTAATACAAACACTTGGCGCTAAGGCCGATACAGGTAGTGGCAACAATTTTTTCGTCATTCTAACTTCTTTGTTTACCAGTTCGATACTGGCTTGGGCGTATATTCAGCTTACCCCCTTTATTCGCTTAATAGCGTAAATTAAGGGTGCAAAGCCTTACGGCTAAAATAAATGCCATCACATTTTGGGCAAGAGCGTATCTGCGCAGTATGGAAAACATCGTAACTATGCGTGCAATTCTTACATACTAATGTGCCCATGGCTATCCATTCGCCTGTAAGATAATCACCATTATGTTTTAAATCTTCATTTATCGCATGCCACTCTAATTGAGTTTTATCCTCAATATGGGCTATTTCGTACCAAAACGTTTCTTTGAGCTCTTCCCAAGCTAATGAGTTGTAATGGCTTTGATGCGCGGTAAAATGCGCTAAATCTCGTTCTAAATAACTACGGTATAAATTAAGCTTTTCACTCCCTATATTTTTAAGCGCTTGCTCTGAATCAATAAACCTAGTTACAGCGCCTTTAACTTCGTGTTCATTTACATCTTTTAACCAATCCGTCAGTGTGTTTAACCATGTTTTATAATCAGTCATTATTCTTTCCTTAAAAAAATAGATAATTTAGGAACAAGGCTATAAAAGTATAGGTTAACCTCCACTGAAAGTAGAATTTTATAAAACCGCATTTTGACGCTGTGATTAGCGATTTATTTGGGGTATCCTATCGGCAATTTTTTATTAGTTTGCAATAAGTCTGGAACCATTGATGCAAGAGCAATATAACCCGCAAGATATAGAGTCGAAAATCCAAAGCTATTGGGAAGAAAACCAAGTATTTAAAGTAACTGAAGATGAGAGCAAAGAAAAATATTACTGTCTTTCTATGTTTCCTTATCCAAGTGGTCGACTCCACATGGGTCATGTGCGTAACTACACTATTGGTGATGTTGTTTCACGCTTTCAACGCCTTCAAGGTAAAAATGTAATGCAACCTATGGGTTGGGATGCATTTGGCTTGCCTGCTGAAAACGCGGCCATTAAAAATAAAACAGCGCCCGCAAAATGGACCTACGAAAATATTGATTACATGCGTAACCAACTTAAACAACTTGGTTTTGGTTACGACTGGGATCGTGAAATTGCCACCTGTCACCCAGAATACTACAAATGGGAACAATGGTTTTTCACCAAGCTTTATGAAAAAGGCTTAGTTTACAAAAAAATGTCTACTGTTAACTGGGATCCGGTTGACCAAACAGTACTCGCTAACGAACAAGTCATCGATGGCCGTGGTTGGCGCTCAGGCGCTGTGGTTGAACAAAAAGAAATTCCACAGTGGTTCATCAAGATTACTGATTACGCGCAAGAGCTGCTTGATGACTTAGACAAGTTAGAAGATTGGCCTGAGCAAGTAAAAACCATGCAACGTAATTGGATTGGCCGCTCTGAAGGTTTAGACATTGAATTTACTCGCACCGATAATGACGAGAAATTTAGTGTATATACCACTCGCCCAGATACATTTATGGGTGTGACGTACCTTGCTGTTGCAGCAGGACATCCTATTGCCCAAGAAGCGGCAAAAAACAGCGATGCAATCGCGATGTTTGTTGAAGAGTGCAAAAATACCAAAGTCGCCGAAGCAGATATGGCTACGATGGAGAAAAAAGGCATTGCAACAGGGTTGTATGCTACCCATCCATTAACTGGCGAACAAATTCCTATTTGGGTTGCTAACTTTGTATTAATGCATTACGGCTCTGGCGCGGTAATGGCAGTGCCTGCACACGATCAACGTGATTTTGAGTTTGCAACAGCCTACGGCCTTAACATAAAGCAAGTTATCGCTCCTCAAGCCGATTGCGAAACAGCGCTTAATTTAGACAATGAAGCGTTTACTGAAAAAGGCTTATTAGTTAATTCTGGCGACTTTGACGGACTTGATTTTAAAGCTGCCTTTAATGCTATTGCCGATAAACTAGAAGCATTAGGTATTGGTGAGCGTAAAGTAAATTTCCGTCTTCGTGATTGGGGTGTAAGCCGTCAACGTTATTGGGGTTCTCCAATTCCAATGTTAAGTGACGAAAATGGTAACGAAATAGCAGCATCACAAGAGATGCTTCCAGTGCGCTTGCCTGAAGATGTGGTTATGAATGGGGTTACCTCACCGATTAAAGCGGATCCAAAGTGGGCACAAACGACGGTAGAGGGTGTACCTGCAACGCACGAAACAGATACATTTGATACCTTTATGGAATCATCTTGGTACTACGCCCGCTACTGTAGCCCGCGCCATGATGAGGCAATGTTAGACCCTAAAGCAGCTAACTATTGGCTACCTGTAAACCAATATATTGGTGGTATTGAACACGCTATTTTACACTTACTATACTCGCGTTTCTTCCACAAATTATTACGCGATTTTGGTTTAGTTGAATCTGATGAACCCTTTGACCGTCTCCTTTGTCAAGGTATGGTATTGGCAGAAACGTTTTATCGTAAAGATGAAAAAGGCGGAGACATTTGGATTTCACCAAGCGATGTTAAAACTGAAACCGACGAAAAAGGCCGCGTCACTAAAGCATGGCATATTGAAGATGGTGAACCCGTATTCTCATCTGGCATGAGTAAAATGTCTAAATCGAAAAACAACGGTATTGACCCACAGCAAGTTATTGCTCAATACGGCGCGGATACTGTACGTTTATTTATGATGTTCACCGCTCCACCAGAGCAAACTCTTGAGTGGTCAGATTCTGGCGTTGAAGGTGCACATCGTTTCTTAAAGCGTGTATGGAAATATGCTGTAGACGTTAAAAACGCAGGATTTAAAGCTTTAGATAAATCGGCCCTTAGTAACAATCAAAAAGTATTGCGTCGTGAGTTACACAAAGCCATTGCAAAAGTAACTGATGATGTTTCACGCCGTCAAACCTTTAATACCGCTATCGCAGCAATCATGGAGCTTTCGAATAAATTAATTAAAGCGCCATTAAACGATGAACAAGATATCGCGATTGCTAACGAAGCATTAGAAGCGCTTATTATTATGCTTGCACCTATCACGCCGCATTTATCGCACCAGTTATGGCAAGATTTAGCCAAGCAAGGTGATGTAATTGATGCAGTATGGCCTTTAGTTGATGAGTCAGCATTAGTAGAAGACGAAAAGCTAATCATTGTACAAGTAAATGGTAAGTTGCGTGCAAAGTTAACGGTCGCTGCTGATGCAACTAAAGAGCAAGTAGAAGCTCTGGCTTATGCTGAGCCTACAGTCGCTAAATTTACCGACGGCGTTACTATTCGAAAAGTAATTTATGTCCCTGGTAAATTACTTAACGTGGTAGCTAACTAATATGGCGACTCTAAACGCCATTAAACACACATTAGCGCTTGCGCTAATGTGTGTTTTATTAACTGCATGTGGGTTTCACCTAAAAAAAGCATCAAGCTTGCCCGAAGATTTAATGCATTTAACGTTAAAAGGTGATGACGAAAGATCGGTATTATTCGAAAATCTTAAAAAAGAGTTACTCGCTAGCAACGTTGAGCTAAAAGAGCCCAGTAAACAGGTTTCTCAGCTTTACTTATATAACGAGCAGCTAGAGCGTCAAACCTTGTCTTTATTTCAAAATGGGCAAGTAGCCGAGTACGAGCTAGCTTATAGTGTATCTTATGTTGTTAAGCGCCCCGGAAGTGACCCTGTTCGTAAAAGTTTTGAACTATACCGAAATTATCAAGATGACCCTGATCATGCACTTGCAAAAGCAAAAGAGTTAGAGTTATTACTTGGTGAGATCCGTAAACAAGCAAGCCGAAAAATTGTCAGAGAGCTGTCTCAACTCTAATGCGCTGTTATGCTAATCAATTACCTAACGAACTAAATAAAACGCTAAAACCTTTTTATTTAGTCTTTGGCGAAGAGCCATTTCAAGAAGCCCAGTGTGTAACACAAATAAAACAGGCCGCTAAGGCGCAAGGCTTCGACGAAGTTATTAAATTTACTTTAATGCAAAGCTTTGACTGGCATGAAATCATTGCACAATATCAAAGCATGTCCTTATTTAGTGCCCGCACAATAATAGAACTTGATTTAAACCAGCAAAAGCCCGGTACTATTGGTAGTAATACATTTAAAAAATTAGTCGATTTAATTAACCCTGACACTTTATTAATCGTTAAAGGCGCCAAAGCAGGACAAGATGTGCAGCGCAGTGCTTGGTTTAAAGCACTTGATAAACACGGCCTATTCATCCCATGCTACCCATTAAATGGCAATCATTTAAGCCGCTGGTTAGATGAACAATGCAAACGATTATCGCTAAACATGCTACCTGATGCCAAACGTTGTTTAATTAATGCAACCGAGGGTAATTTACTCGCCTGTTTTCAAGAACTCGAAAAGCTGTCGTTACTTCATGGTGACTCTACCATTAGTGAGTCAATAGTATTACAAGGGTTATTAAACCAAGCTAAATTTGATATTTTTGATTTATCTGCAGCACTTCTCAATGGACAATCTCAGCAAGGCATAAAAATACTGACCAAGCTTGCAAACGACAACACCGAAGTGGCCACTATTTTATGGGCCATTAATAAAGATCTCACAACCTTAAAGAGTATTTCGCAAGGTTTGTTGCGTAATCAGCCTTTAGCGTCATTATTTAAACAAAAAGGGGTATGGAAAAACCAACAAGCCAGTGTGCAGTCAGCCATAAACAGGCTTAAAATCGAAAATATTGAGCAAATAAGTAACGATTTAGCATTATTTGATAGCCAATATAAACAAGGATTATTAGTCGCACCTTATCAGGCTCTGGCTCATATATGTATTAAGTTTTGCCAACCCGTTTCAATTCCTCTGCCGCATCACAACGATAATTAACCGATAGAAATGAGTATGATTGCAATTTTTGGTGGTACTTTTAACCCCGTCCATTTAGGCCATTTAAATATGGCCAAGCGATGTGTCGCTAAATTTAATTTATCAACATTGTATTTTATGCCCTGTGCAATCCCTGCACACAAAGCGGCGCCGGGCATCAGTAACACACATCGTATTGAAATGCTCCGACAAGCAACAGCCTCTTACCCTTATTTTAAATTAGATTTGCGCGAATTACAGCGCAGTGGGCCATCATACAGCTTACTTAGTTTACAAGAGTTGAGAGCTGAGCACCCTACTATGCCCATTTTATTTCTCATTGGTATGGACTCATTTACTAGCTTAGCTAATTGGTATGAATGGCAACAGGTTACTTCGTTATGTCATATTGTGGTTTATCAACGCCCTGGGCAGCCCTGTGAGGTTTCAGATGAACTTGCTGAGTACTTTAATAAAGCACAAACGAATGATATTGCTTCACTGCAAAAGACATTAGCTGGCAAATTATACTTTTTATCGGGTGAGCAACATCCAGCGGCATCAAGCCTAATTCGTAGTGAATTAAAAAAAGGGGATAATCGTAGTGAACTTCTTTGCCCATCGGTTAGTCAGTACATAGCACAGCATAAGCTGTATCAAAGTGATGATTAAAACCTGAGTGCGTGTTAAAATGCGCGTTCTTAACTTTTTAAACGAGACACGACCTTGGATACAAAACAATTACTTGCTTTTGCGCTAGATAAAATCGACGATATGAAAGCACGTGACGTTATCGAACTTGACGTTAGAAATACCTCAGATGTAACTGATTACATGCTAGTTTGTTCGGGCAATTCAAAGCGCCATGTACAATCAATTGCCGATAACCTAGCAAAAGAAGCACGTCATGCTGGTGAAGAACCTTTAGGTTACGAAGGACAAAACGAAGGCGAATGGGTATTAGTTGATTTAGGCGATGTAATTGTACACGTAATGCAAGACTCAGCTCGCAGTTACTACGACTTAGAAAAACTTTGGGGCTAATAGCGCCATCACTATAACGTTTGGAAGTATTACGTGAAAATTCAAATGATTGCTGTTGGTACGAAAATGCCAGCATGGGTAGAAACAGGTTTTGCTGAATATCAACGTCGTTTTCCTCGAGATATGACGCTTGAATTAATCGAAATACCCGCAGGAAAGCGGGGGAAAAATGCAGATATAAAACGCATTTTACAACTCGAAGGCGAAAAAACGCTCGCAGCTATCCCCAAAAGCAACCGAATAGTGACCTTAGAAGTAACAGGTAAACCACTTGATACTCACCAACTTGCTAAAAGTATGCAAAAATGGCAACTTGATGGTCGCGACGTAAGTTTGTTAATTGGCGGTCCAGAAGGGTTAGCACCTGAATGCATCGCTGCTTCTGAACAAAAATGGTCATTATCAAATTTAACCTTACCGCATCCTTTGGTACGTATTATTGTAGCCGAAAGCCTTTATCGAGGCTGGAGCTTAAATAATAATCATCCTTATCATCGCGAGTAACGTTAGTTTATGCTAAAACAAAGACCCACTATTCGTGACCATTCAGCAGAGGCAAATTTATTTGCCCGCCGTGCGTTTGTGGGCTTTGTTTTTGTATTAATTTTAGTTGCATTATTACTTTCAAATTTGTATTCGATACAAGTTGAACATCATCAAGATTATCAAACCCGCTCAAACGACAACCGTATAAAAGTCATTCCTATTGCGCCTAATCGCGGGCTTATATATGATAGAAATGGCGTTTTACTGGCCGAAAACAAACCTGTTTACAACCTTGAAGTAACCCCTGAAGATGTAACCGATTTAACGTCATCACTTAATCAAGTAAGTAAACTCATTGGCATTAGTGAACAACAAAAAGCCGATTTTTTAGATAGTATTAAACATACTCGACGTTTTAAAAGCCAAGTATTAAAAGGGCGATTAAACGAGCAAGAAGTCGCTATTTTTTCAGTGAACCAACATAAGTTCCCGGGCTTTAGTATCGAAGCCAGACTTGCGCGTTTTTACCCTTATGGCGACACCCTCACCCATGCCTTAGGTTACGTTGCAAAATTAAATAAAAAAGAGCTCACCAAACTAAAACAACAAGACTTAGCCACCAATTATCGCGCGACTCATGATATAGGTAAACTTGGCATTGAAAAATACTATGAGCAAATGCTACATGGCCAAGTAGGCTCACAAAGTGTTGAGGTAAATAACCGCGGACGTATTATTCGTACTCTTAGCTCAACTCCTCCCGTGCCAGGCAGTGACTTAGTGTTAACCTTAGATATTGGATTACAACAAATTGCTCAGCATGTATTAAAGGATATGCGTGGTGCGATTGTTGTAATGGATGCTAAAGATGGTGGGATATTAGCGCTGTATTCAAACCCAAGCTACGACCCTAATTTATTTGTACATGGCATTAGTTCTAAAAATTATAAAGCCTTGTTAAATCCAGACCGACCGCTTATTAATCGTACGACACAAGGACGATATGCGCCGGCCTCCACCGTTAAACCGTTAATGGCGATTCTCGCGCTTGAAGAAGAAATAGTAACCGAAGCAACAACTATGTGGGATCCTGGCTTTTTCCAAATACAAAATGTTGAACATAAATGGCGTGACTGGAAACGCTGGGGGCATGGTCATGTGGATGTCTATAAAGCAATTGAAGAATCGTGTGACACTTACTTTTACGATGCCGCATACCGTTTAGGTATTACAAAAATTAGTAATTTTATGAATCGCTTTGGCTACGGTGATTTATCGGGTATTGATATACACGAAGAAACGACAGCTATTTTACCTTCAAAAGAATGGAAAGAAAATCGCTTTAAGGAATCGTGGTGGCGTGGTGACACGATTTCTGTGGGTATTGGCCAAGGTTATTGGACTGCAACACCAATACAAATTGCGAATGCAACGAATATATTAGTCAATAAAGGGATTAATCATCCACCTCACTTAGTCCAAGTAGCCAAAAAAGAAGATGCAGTAGAGCAAATAAATAACGACGAAAAGCCGCCCGTTGTCCTCAAAAACCCTGATAATTGGCGCATTGCGCTCGATGCGATGCATAATACCGTTAAAAAAGTAACAGGGACTGCCCATAAAGCCTTTAAAGGCGCAAATTACGATCCTGCAGGAAAGACAGGGACGGCGCAAGTGGTCAGTATTGCTCAAGGTGAGCGCTATGATGCACAGTCACTAAAAGAACGCCAACGCGATAATGCGATTTATATTGGCTTTGCTCCATTTAACGATCCGCAAATTGTTGTTTCGATTGTAGTAGAAAACACTGGGGGCGGAAGCAGTGTTGGTGCCCCCATTGCTCGCCAGTTAATGGACTATTATTTTGCTGCAAATCCTTTACCTATTGCAAAGAATGACTCCCTATGAATATGCTCCACGATAAGCGTAGTATTTGGATGCGCATGCATTTAGATCTCCCCTTGTTAATTGCCTTGTTGCTCATGATGGCTGGCAGTATTGCTGTTGTATACAGTGCCAGTGGTCAAGAAAATGCGATGATGATGCGTCACTTAACACGTATGGGCAGTGCATTTATAGCCATGGTATTTTTAGCGCAAATTTCACCAGCGACCCTTAAACGGCTTGTTATTCCCATGTACTGTGTCGGTTTATTAATGTTAGTTGGCGTATTGTTATTTGGTGTCAGCTCAAAAGGGGCTCAGCGCTGGTTAAATCTAGGTATTACGCGATTTCAGCCCTCAGAATTAATGAAGCTGGCTGTACCGATGATGATTGCTTGGTATATAGGTCGGCAAAATCTACCACCAAGGCCATTACATTTAATTATTGGCTTTGCCATTGTGATGCTCCCTACTCTATTAATTAAAGAGCAACCCGATTTAGGTACATCTATACTAATTGCAAGCTCAGGCATATTTGTCTTGTTTTTATCTGGTTTAAGCTGGCGCCTGATTGGTTTTTTAAGCACCATCGTCGCCATGGCAGCGTGGCCATTTTGGCATTATGGGATGCACGATTATCAAAAACAACGTGTACTCACTTTTTTAGATCCTGAAAGTGATCCACTGGGCTCGGGTTATCATATTATTCAATCTAAAATAGCGATTGGCTCGGGAGGTATCGAAGGAAAAGGTTGGCTGCAAGGGACCCAATCTCAACTCGAATTTTTACCCGAGCGACACACTGACTTTATATTTTCTGTACTCAGTGAAGAGTTTGGCTTATTCGGCGTGTGTGTGTTATTGAGTTTGTACTTATTTATTATAGGCCGAGGCTTGTACATCGCAGTCAACGCACAAGATGCGTTTGGCAAGCTATTAGCAGGTGCACTTACTTTGACATTCTTTGTTTACATATTTGTAAATATTGGCATGGTATCAGGACTCTTACCCGTCGTGGGTGTACCGTTACCTTTAATTAGTTATGGCGGTACCTCTATGGTGACATTAATGGCAGGGTTTGGCATTATAATGAGCATAGCGACAGACAAAAGGATGCTATTAAAATAATGCGCTTTATCTATATTTTCACCATGTTATTGCTGCTAAATGCATGTAGTAGTGGCAGTACAAGCCGTTATAGTATGGAACATGACGCGGCACCTGTTCGTGCTCCCACTGCACTTGAGATGCAAGATGCCAAAGTCGTGCCCGTTATAAAAAGTGCCAGCGCAGGTCGTCCATATACAGTATTAGGTAAAAGCTACACCCCTATGCTTGATGAAACAGGGTACAGCGAATATGGTATCGCTTCTTGGTATGGTCGAAAGTTTCATGGCCATAATACGTCAAATGGTGAAGTTTATGATATGTTTGCCATGACCGCAGCACATAAAACACTCCCTTTGCCTAGCTTTTTAAGAGTAACCAATACCGCAAACGGAAAGTCGGTGATTGTACGCGTAAATGATCGAGGCCCCTTTCATCAAGACAGACTGATCGATTTATCGTATGCTGCTGCCTACAAGTTAGGCTATTATAACCAAGGTACAGCGAAGGTTAAGTTAGAAGCGATTACCTTAAGTAATTCAGCTAAAAAAACCTATATTCAAGTAGCTGCTGGAAGCAAATTAACAAATATACAAGCATTGGCTGCCCAATTAAGGCAACAATATAAAATACCCACAAATATTATTCGCAAAAACAATTTATATAAATTGCACTTAGGGCCAATAAAAAATGCTCAACATGCACAAACAGTATTAAATAAATTAAAACAAAGCCAATATAAAAACGCGTTCTTGCTTTACACACAATAACGCCTTTAAAATAGGCTAACGCGTAATTTTCACTTTAACTATTAATGAGTATGATGAAATCAATAAAACATAAAATTATTCACCTCGTATCCGGCCTAGTCTGCTCTGTTGCCGTATTTTCTGCCTCTGCCCAAATTATGCCGGCCCCGCCGCAAATTAATGCAAAAGGTTATTTTTTAGTCGACTTTACAACCGGTAAAGTAATTGCCGAAGGTGAAGCAGATACTAAATTAGCACCCGCTAGTTTAACAAAAATGATGACCAGTTATGTAATTGGCACAGAAATTAAAGCGGGTAATATTGCCACCACCGATATGGTAACGATTAGTGAAAATGCATGGGCGAAAAACTTTCCTGATTCGTCAAAAATGTTCATCGAAGTGGGTAAACAAGTCAGTGTTGATGAATTAAATCACGGTATTATCATTCAATCAGGTAACGATGCGTGTGTTGCTATGGCAGAACATATTGCGGGTAGTGAAGGTGCCTTTGCCGATTTGATGAATGCTCATGCCGAAAAGTTAGGGTTAAGTAATAGCCATTTTATAAACAGTCACGGTTTAGATACTAATGAGCATTACACTACACCACGTGATATGGCTACACTTGCTGCTGCAATCATCCGTGATGTACCCGATGAATATGCGCTGTATAAAGAAAAATCTTACACTTACAATGGTATAAAACAGCCTAACCGTAACACGTTATTATGGGACAAAAGCTTAAATGTTGATGGTATGAAAACCGGACATACTTCAAAAGCAGGGTATAGTTTAGTGTCATCGGCAACCAAAGACGACATGCGTTTAATTGCCGTTGTAATGGGTACGTCAAGTGAGCGTGCACGAAAGGTTGAAAGTAAAAAGCTACTTAATTACGGGTTTCGCTTCTTTGAGACAATTACACCTTACAAAGCAGGCGATAGTTTTGCACAGCAACGTATTTGGATGGGCGACAAAGAAAACGTATCGCTGGGTATTTTAAATGATACGCCAATTACGATTCCTCGTGGCCAGCATAAAAACTTAAAAGCTAACTTTGAGCTAGATAATACCTTAGAAGCTCCCTTAGCAAAGGGAACGACTGTAGGTACTTTATTCTTACAACTTGAAGGCGAAGATATTGCTACTTACCCGCTAGTGACTTTAGAAGAAGTGGGCGAAGGTAGCTTTTTTAGTAAAATATACGATTACTTACTTTTACAAATACAGTGATTAAATAAATTAAAGTAAGCGCCTCTAACCTAGAGGCGTTTTTTTTTGCTTGAAAAATGCTAGAATGCGCCCCATATAGGCAAGATTAAGCTGTAACAACAGCTATCCGTAAAACGCTAACACATTTGTATAAGGAGTCACCATCGTGGTTCAACCTGTTAAAAATACTAAGTTTGATGAGTATTTAGAATACCCCTGCCCTTTCACCTTTAAAATTATGGGCTTAGCTAATGTAAATTTAACAGAGCAAGTGTTAGCTAAATTGCAGCCAATTGCACCGGGCGACTATGCTCCAAAAGTGAAACCAAGTAGCAAAGGTAATTATGAATCGGTCACCCTGGTTGCTACTGTCACTAGCGCGAAACACATTGAAGAAATTTACAACGTGATCAGTAATATTGATGACGTACGCCATATGCTATAACGCTTAGAGAGCTAATGTGATTGAAAACACTGTAATTATTCGCCAATTAGGAAGACAACGCTACTTACCTATTTGGCAAAAAATGCAAACGTTCACTGATACTCGTGATGAAAATTCAGCAGACGAAATTTGGTTAGTTGAACACGAGAGTGTATTCACTCAAGGGCAGGCAGGTAAAGAAGAGCACTTACTCGCACCGGGTGATATTGAAGTGATTAAAGTTGACCGTGGAGGGCAAGTAACCTACCACGGCCCAGGCCAGCAAATGATGTATGTGCTTTTTAATCTACGTCGCTTAAAAATTGGTGTGCGTGAATTAGTTACTTGGCTTGAAGAGTGTATTATTGACACATTACAAGAATACAACATCAATGCGTACGCTAAGGCAGATGCTCCAGGTGTGTATGTAAACGATAGCAAAATAGCCTCTTTGGGCTTGCGTGTTCGCCGAGGTTGCTCTTTCCATGGTTTAGCACTGAACGTAAATATGGATTTAAGTCCATTTTTACGCATTAACCCATGTGGCTATGCCGGTATGAACATGGTGCAAACAAAAGAATTAAACGGTCCACAAAACCTAGCTCAAGCGGGTCAAGGGCTGATAAAACACATGATAAAAAAGCTTAATGCAACAACGGTTAAGCATACTGAAGGGTTTGAAAACGAATGAATAAGCCAGTCAAAATGGAACCAGGAATAAAACTGCGTGATGCAGAGAAAATGGCCCTGATCCCAGTAAAAGTTTTACCAACAGAAAAAACTGAAATGTTGCGCAAGCCTGAATGGCTAAAAATACGCTTACCAAAATCAACTGAACGCATTGATGGTATAAAACAAGCTATGCGTAAACACGGGTTACACTCTGTGTGTGAAGAGGCATCATGCCCTAACCTTTCAGAGTGTTTCAATCATGGTACTGCCACGTTTATGATTTTAGGTGCTATTTGTACACGTCGTTGTCCATTTTGTGATGTTGCACATGGCCGTCCATTAAAGCCAGATGCAGCAGAGCCTGAAAAGCTCGCTTTAACCATTAAAGACATGAAGTTAAGTTACGTCGTGATTACTTCGGTTGACCGTGATGACCTACGTGATGGCGGTGCTCAACATTTTGCTGATTGTATTCGTGAAATTCGTAAACACAATCCAACCATTACCATCGAAATTTTAGTCCCTGACTTTCGTGGCCGTATGGACCGTGCACTAGAGATTTTAATAGAGACGCCACCTGATGTGTTCAACCACAATCTCGAGACAGCGCCACGCTTATACAAACTGGCCCGCCCAGGTGCAGATTACAAGTGGTCATTAGAATTACTTCGTCGTTTCAAAGAGGCGCACCCAGATGTTAAAACTAAGTCTGGCTTAATGGTCGGTTTAGGTGAAGAAATTAGCGAAATCGAGGAAGTACTCCGTGATTTACGTGCACATAACGTCGATATGCTTACAGTAGGCCAATACCTGCAACCTTCAAAGCATCATTTACCCGTTAAACGTTATGTTCCACCAGCAGAATTTGATGCACTTAAAGAATATGCTGATGAAATTGGCTTTACCCATGCCGCGTCTGGTCCATTTGTACGCTCAAGCTACCATGCCGATCAGCAAGCTGCAGGCAAAGAAGTAAAATAACCGCTGAGTAAAATGAATAACAAAGCCGTATGTATTATACATACGGCTTTTTCTTTGCTGTAAAAACTATTGCGCTAACATCCCTTTTTTAATTGAAAAATTAGCAAACCTGACTTGCTCTTCTTCTTCTCTTAAACTATCTGTTTCAACGATTGAACGATATATACCCCATTTAGGTCGAACAAAATCTTGTGCCTGTACACCACGCCACATATCAATATTTGACTCAGAAATATTAATAACCTTAGTGTCGTCACTCAAACGTGTCAGGGTCATATAAAACTGACCTTGCTCAGCAAAGGTAGCTTGTACAAATACCTCAACCCATTCATCAGTAATTAATGACCAATCTACCTCGGCCAAGTTTTTATCAAGCCCGGTACTATCGCCATTTTCATCAAACCCTGCACTGTAACGCACTTGTAATTGATTACCAGTACTGTTTTTTTCAGCACCAGATAAAGTAATAATAGGTTGGGCATCATTACCATTACTGTTATCTTCATTATCATTTCGGGCTTTGAGTTGGAAGAAATGGCTAAATTTACTGCTTAACGCTAACTCACTGCTGACTTTAAACTTCCAACTAAATTGAAAACTATCCCCTTCATAGGCCAAAGTATCGTCGGGTGATTTATCGTATGCTTTAATCTCATTTCGCTGTCTGTCGGTCACACCGTTGTCTTTATCTTGATCAATATCTCGATGTGCTAAAAACACAAAATGATTACCTATCTCTTGATCAAAGTCTTCAATAATATGCACAACATCTTCATGGTTTCCTTCATACATATCTGGCGATTCTATCGCCCCAGATGAAAAGACATTTTCAATTAATGTATAAGCGTCTAAACCGATGTCTGCGCCATCTGCATTAAGTGTTGTTTCAGCACTGAGAATAAATGCGCCAGTTTGCTGCTTACTAACACCTTTAATTTCAATAGTTACCAGCGCCGTTGTCCCATCTGCTGAAATGACAGTGACAACATCAGTTAATAGCTCATCATCCTCAAGTGCTACGACCTGCGTATTTGTTAAATCTATTAAATAGGACCAATTTCCCTGCTGATCTAAATCAAAAAAGCCAAAATCAGTAGGGTTATTTACTTGTTGTTGAAAAACGGCTTCGGCTGTTTGATCGTCTTCTATAGTGAGCATCCCTGTAATAGCAACATTTGAATCACTCAAGAGACTGCCAAATATATCACCAGCAATCACTGCTGGAGTTTGCACAATGGTGATACTAAGCCCTTGCTCATCTTCAGCAGAGCCTGAGCTTCCGCAACCAAGCAACGAATAGCACAAGGCTGATAGAATAAAGATGCGGTAAGATTTATCACTGTTTTTTAGCATAATAGACTCTTTATAAGTAAATAATGTGTAGTGTGTGTTAAAGCTAAGTTACCAATTGTTCTACTTTAAGGCCAGAATTAACTTATAAAATGTCATTACCAATAAGTTATTTTGGTTATAACCACCCCCGCTTTATGCGATACATGATTAATACTTTTATTTTAATAAAAAATGGAAACCTATTTTTGTACTCAGGTGCTGCACTTGAAATTACTAAAAATTTATCGGGGGTTATGTTTCTGTTTGGCGTATTAAAGCGGATACCTCGCCCATTTAGGGACTTTTTTACAAAATGTTTGCCCGCCATCGAATAACGCTTTTTGGTGATACAAAGCAATGTAAAAACCTTAAAGGAATATACTAAAACGATTTAAAGGACTAAATGAAGAATAAGAAGTTCATTTTTCGCCTTAATAATAACGCCTTATAATATTTATTTTTTAATCTAAGGGTAAATCAACTCAGTCCTTCCTTTAAACGATAAGTATAATGCCCTATTACTTTATTACTCAGCAATCACCGAATGACTCTTCTCATTGGTAATTTATTACTAATACATATGATTTTTAAAGATTAAAAGATTGATTTTAATCTAGGTTCCACTACATTTAAGCTAATGTTAAATCAGCCATACCCAGTACCTGGAGAAAATGATGCCCCACTTAGTTAAACTATCCTTATTTTTTATATTAATACTATCGCACAATGCCTTTGCAGCAGCTGAAGCAACGCACATTCCTGGCGTGTTCATTGGTGCAACTCATGCACAAGATGAAACCGAATTTACCTATGGCATTGAATACGAATATAAATTCACTTCGCAATGGGGAGCTGGTGTTGTGTACGAGCGCGCAGATTCCGCGCATCACGATGATGGTGTCAGTGTCCTACTTGCTTCTGTGTATTATCACCCAACAAAATCTATTCGCTTAGGAGTCGGTTTTGGCGAAGAGCGAATTGGTGGCGATCACCCCCATGAAGAGGATTTATATCGTGTTAGTGCCGCTTATGATTTTCATATTGGCAACTTTGGTTTAGCGCCCACACTCGCGGTAGATTTTATAGATGATGAAGAAGCGGTGGTTGTTGGCGTTGCCCTCACTCGTCCATTTTAAAAATAATTAGGTTAAATGTCGTTTAGTTGAGATAATACCCGCTGACATTATAAATTAGGTTCATTATGAAACTATTAGTTCGTAACTTATCTCGTAGCACGACAGAGCAAGATCTTCGTACACTGTTTTCAGCTCATGGAAAAGTTATTACATGTAATTTAGTACTAGATAAAGACACCGGCCAATCAAAAGGCTTTGCTTTTATTGAAATGCCAAATGAGATTGAAAGTCGAGGTGCTATAAAGGCACTTAACCAATTAAACGTTGATAAAAGTAAAATACGCGTAAAGTATGCTGATGTATAAATAAGCAATAAAAAACCAGCCGATGCTGGTTTTTTATTGCCTGTGACTTTAACCAATTTTAATGTTTTGCTAAACAGCATGATTCACCGCAAAAATTAGACATTGATTTAACACCTATTTATATTAACGAACACCTTAAATATTAATATGAATTTTATGTTATCTACTTTTATAAAATGTGTAAGTGCAAGCATGCTAATTTTGTTAATTAGTTGCTCCGATGCAAATAATGGACACATACAACTTAAAGACACCCCCACTGTTAGCCTTGAAAATATAAAACAACATATAGAAACATTAGCGTCTGATGACTTTGCCGGCCGAGGTCCTCTAACGCTTGGCGAAGTTAAAACAATAAACTATTTACAACAACAATATAAAGCAATCGGCCTTACTGGTGCTTACCAAGGTGAATTTTTACACCCTGTAAAAATGGCCATGGTGACGGCAGATCAAACTATGCAGCTAAACATAGGCGACTTGCAGTTTAAAGCCGGTACCGACTTTACTGCTCGCACTGAGCAGCTTCACCCTCTTATTGACTTACGTAAGTCTGAGATTGTATTTGTAGGCTATGGTATTAATGCGCCTGAATATAATTGGAATGATTATGAAAATGTTGATGTAAGCGGGAAAACAGTCATTATCTTAGTGAACGATCCGGGGTTTGCCACTCAAAATGATTCACTCTTTACAGGTAATGCCATGACCTATTATGGTCGCTGGACTTATAAATACGAAGAGGCCGCTCGTCAAGGTGCAAAAGCCGTGTTTATAGTACATGAAACAGCCCCCGCAGCGTATCCTTGGGGAGTGGTCGAGAGTTCAAATACCGGGACCAAATACACCTTAATGGATAACAATTTAAATAATTCTAAATTACCGATTATGGGGTGGCTAACACTCAATGCTACTGAGCAGATATTTAATTTAGCTAAAATGAATTATCACGATTTAAAAAAAGCTGCATTAAATGATGATTTTAAAGCGACTGCGCTTAATTTAAATGCAAATCTTGCGTTTAAAAATGAAGTATCTCATGCCAAATCGCACAATGTCGTTGCGCAAATTACGGGCAGCGAAGCACCTGATGAATTTGTTGTAATTAGCGCTCACTGGGATCATTTTGGTACAAAACAAACACCAACAGGCCCTAAAATTTATAATGGAGCTGTTGATAATGCTTCTGGTACAGCCGCAACGCTCGAAATTGCGCGAATCATGAATAAAATACATCAGCAAACCCCTTTTAAACGTTCAATTTTATTCGCTAATTTTACAGCAGAAGAAACTGGATTGATTGGTTCAGAAGAATTTGCCAGTGGTACAGTCGTTCCCACCAAGCAAATGGTCGGTTTGCTCAATATTGATGGTATGAATGTACTCGCAGGTACCGATTACATACTGCAATATGGTAAAAATTTATCGACCATGGAAAACTACTTAGAAAAGGCCGCTAAAGCACAAGGACGAGTCGTGAAAATGGACCCTCGTCCGCAAAATGGTTTATTTTTCAGATCAGACCATTTTTCACTCTCAAAACAAGGTGTACCCAGTTTATTATTTATGAGTTTAGGTGATACAGATCCTGACTACATTACACATAAATACCACAAAGAAACCGACGACTATTCGCCACTTTGGCCATTAGGTGGTGTAAAGCAAGATATAGAACTTATAATCGACATTGCAACACAACTTGCAAATAATGGCGACTGGCCTAAATGGACAAGCGAGTCTGACTTTAAAACCAAGCGTGATCAGGATATGCAGTAACAAAGTCACTGCTTAAAAACCCTCTTATTTAGAGGGTTTTTGCTTTAAACGAGCCTGCATAAGCAATATCTCGGCCTTTGAGCCAAAATATACATAAACAGCTAACGCAATTAATAGACCGACTACTGCTAACATCATCGCAACCGCTGGCAGTAAATATTCAGATTGCCCCAACGCGGCTTTAAACATAGTTAACAGTGCTTCGATTGAGATAGCAATCAGTACCGTTGATATAAATCGCGTTATAGTTCGACGCGTAGAGCTATGTCTAAAGATATCTTTATGCATTAATATCTCTTCTTCAAGTATGGTTTTACCTAAATCAAACACAGCTAAAGCCAAAGTAATATATATAATGATGCTAAAGGGCTTTAGAGGGTCGGCATTGCTACCTAGCTCTTGTATCAAAGTATAAATATCTTGAAATACGATACTTAATAAAAACAATACCAACGTAAATAAACATCCAACTATGAGCCCATACCCTGCTTTAAAAAACGGCACCATACTGGCTCTGGCTGTATCACCCATTAAAAACTCGATTAACTGAGTAAGGCATACATCAAGGACTAAATACTTTTGAGCAGCTTCACTATTTGAAAGTTTTTTTGTCACACTAATGCACATATGATTAGTTGCAATAGAAATATAAGGGTCGGTAAAATGGATATCTTGGCCATTATGACAACGTTGAAAATAAGGTCGTTCACTTAAATCTTGATGATCACCATGTGCGCCCAGTGTTTTTAAATACTGGCGTTTAAAGCAAACATTATTACCAATTTGAAGACCTTTTTCGTCTAAGCAATATTGCAACTCTAAAAATGGATAACGTTTTATTAAGTAACCCATATCGCGCTTTTTATATACGCCATCTTCTATGCTCATCACAATCGAGTGTAGTAAGCTTTCAATTACACGTTGGTATTCTTCATAACGCTCAACACAGCTTATATAGCTCATTCGTGCCATACTTGCGTCCCCCAAAATATTGCGATGCAATTAAGATTGCAAGTTTAAAACCACATTTTAGTTCATTAAATTTCAACAACTTAAAACAAACACATCGTTTTCAATGCACTATTTTGGTCATTATTTTTGAAGAATGCACTATTGCTAGCCCAGTATTGTTATTATTGTAGTGACCGAATATAGCCTCAAAATTTTAAATATTGTAGACCTGATCATAAGCTATCAGCTCATTGAGAAAGTAATGTAATTAAAATTGAAAAATTATCAAATGGCTAAATTTTCTGTGCAATAAGGTGAATTTAGTCTTAGTGCATATTAAATTGGGTTAATTGGAGAGCTTAATCTCAAACACATTACAGATATAGAGATTGTATAACTGGCAGGTTGGATACTAATATTTTTATCATCATCGGTCCAACATCCTTGAACCAATACACTAAGCAACACTAATATCCATTTATTCATGCTCAATCTCTTATTCGATATAAACAGTAAAACATATCTATATCAAATAATAAGCGAGCTTCTTGTACCTGTAAAGCAAACATTAACATCCTGTTAAATCCTTATTTAACAAAATGCTACTTATTTTACAGCTGGTATACTAATTTTTCATAAAAATAAAACACATAAGCATAATTACTTACCTTGTTTGTAATTTAATCTTTCTCTATTTTATCGAGACCTTTGGTCTCTTCCGTAGCGTTTAATTTATGATGTAATGCCGATTTAATAAGCATGTAACCACTGATAGGTGCCGTAATTAATAAAAATACGGTGATCAATATTTCTTTAACACTTAACCCATGCTCAGAGTTAGCAAAAAATACCATAGCTGCAATTAAAATACTTGCCATACCCAACGTCGTCGCTTTGGTTGGGCCATGCAAGCGCATATAAAAATCAGGAAGCTTTATTAAACCAAGCGACCCTATAAAAATAAATAGGCCACCAAAAAGTAAAAATGCCGAGACAATCCATTCGCTTATCATTATACTGTTACCTTATTCTATAATATCGCCACGCAGTAGGTATTTACATACCGCCACCGTACTAATAAACCCAAGCATTGCAATGAGTAATGCAGCTTCAAAATATAAACCTGTGCCCATACTAATACTATATAGGATAATTAAAGCAATCACGTTTATATACATAGTATCTAGCGCTAAGATACGATCAGGAACAGATGGGCCTTTCATTAAACGCCAAAAATTTAACATGATAGACAACCCTATCAAGGAAAATACAATAAGTAATACAGTGTCTAACATTGAAAAATCTCCTTTAAAGGCATTTCATAGCGTTGTTTTATTAATGTAATAAGCGCCTCTTCATCATCTAAATCTAGAACATGTATTAACAAATAACGCTGCCCTATTTGCTCGCCTTCGAGAAGATTTTCTTTGATAGGATATACATCAGCACTAACCGTACCAGGAGTTAATGACACACAACTGGCTAAAATAGTAATCGGTAAATCATGAGTTAAATCGATTGGTACTTTTATAAATGCAGGCCGTAATTTTTTATTGGCGCCAAGTATTAATAATGCAACTTCTATATTAGCGACAACAATATCGTAAAGTACTATAAATAGTTGCTTAAGTGCCAAACTTGGTTTGATAATAGTAGGTTGTCTATCACGAAATGAAAATGTTATCAGTGGAATACTTAATGCCAAAATAGTCCCTAATAAAATATGCCCAATAGATGCACTATTATTTAGTAATAACCAAACCACAAATAAAAAGAGACTAAATATAGGGGTAGGTAACCATTTAAATTGCCCTTGTAAACGCATTATAAACCTCCTTTAATAACGGCTTTAATACCACCACTTATATCGTGCAACTGGTGTGCTGCATTTTGCATATAATCACTTATTGGCTGGGCAAAAATAACTAATAATGGCGAACACGCCAATAAAGAAATAATCGCAATGATATGTAGGGGATGCGCATTAGGGGCATCGTTTAATTCGTTACTATTTTTATGTCTTCTTTCCCAAAACAAACTTGCTCCAGCACGCGACATAGCAACCAATAAAGCTAAACTTGTTAGCAAGTACACAGGCCAAAAAAACATAGCTTGACCGCTATTTAGGGTGCTTTTCAATATCCAAATTTTACCTATAAAACCCGACAAAGGTGGCATACCAATCACGCTAAGTGTTGCAATAATAAAACAGGTGCCTAATAAAAAAGGTTGTTTAACCCCTCGCCCTGCGGTTAGTCGATCGGCTACTTTGCCTCGTTGCAGCGAAATTAAATCGGATAATAAAAATAGTGCAGCAGTAACCACTGTAGAATGTACTAAATAATAAAGTAACGCGGCGGTGGCCTCTTCATTTTGTAACGAAATTAAGGCCACTAATGTCCCTACCGATACAATCACTAAGTTTGAAGTTAACTTGCGTAAATCCTGAGCAGCAAGTACACCAATAGCGCCTACTATTATAGTTGCAATTGCTAATCCCCATAGCCAAGGTTGCGCCATATGTGCAAGCTCACCCGCTTCATCACCAAATACAACCGTATACACACGAAGCATGGCATACACACCGACCTTTGTCATAATGGCAAATAAGGCTGCTACGACAGGCTTTGCATTTGAGTATGTATTTGCCAACCACAGATGCAATGGCAATAAAGCGGCTTTTAAAGCAAACACAACTAATAATAAAAGCCCGCCAGCCTTAGCAATATAAATATCATCACCTTGAAGTTGTGGTACCTTTTGCGCCATATCGGCAATATTAAGGGTTCCTAGCACACCATATAAAATACCTAAACCAATTAAGAAAACACTTGAACCAACTAAATTTAAAATGACGTATTGTAGAGCAGCACGTGTACTGTGTTTATCACCTGCATGCATAAGCAATGAATAAGAGGCAATTAGTAATACTTCAAAAAATACAAAAACGTTAAATAAATCACCAGTTAAAAACGCGCCATTTACACCTAATATCAAAAAATGGACTAATGGATGAAAAAAATTACCTTTTTTGTCATCTCCAGCAATGCTGTAAATAACCACTGCCACACCCAGTAACGAGGTTAAACTCACTAATAATACCGATAATAAATCAGCAACAAGCACTATTCCAAATGGCGCAGACCAATTACCTATTGCATAAACGCTAATGCCATTATTAGTCACCTGTACTAACAGCACAATGCTTACAACTAATGTGATCACAGCCATAATTGCAGAGGCAATACGGCGCATAAAAAGGCTTTTTCCACACGGTGGCAGTAATAAAATAACCGCCGCTAACATAGGCAGTAAAATAGGTAAAACAGCCAAATGCTCAATCATGACTGTTCCTTTTTATTTGCTGAAAGTTCGGGAATATGGCCATCAACATGGTCATTGCCTAAATCCGCACGACCACGTATAGCTAAAATAACCACAAATGCTGTCATTGCAAACCCAATTACAATGGCGGTTAATACCAAGGCTTGAGGAAGAGGGTCAGCATAATCACTAGAAGTACCTAGCACCACGGCTTTATTAATAGTTAGACGCCCAGCCGAAAACAAAAATAAATTGACCGCGTAAGAAAGCATGGTTAAACCTAATACAACGGGAAAGGTACGTGCTTTTAATAATAAAAAAATACCGCAAGTAACTAACACACCAACGCATGACGCGTATAATAATTCCATTAAATTTTTACCTCTTTACTAACCGTAGTCCCACTCATGTTACCTAAACTAGCTAAAATCATTAAGGTTGCACCGACCACTGTTAAATAAACACCTAAATCAAATACAATGGCACTTGCTAGCTCCGTTTTGCCAATAAGTGGTATCGCAAAATAATCAAACCAGGTTGTTAAGAATGGACGGTCAAACAACCAACTTCCCATGCCGGTAAATAAAGCGATACCGATACCACTGGCAATAATTTTGCGATAATTCACATCAAACCGTTCATTAATCCATGTTGTTCCGTGCGCCATATATTGCAAAATAAAGGCAATAGAAGTAACAAGCCCTGCAATAAATCCACCTCCGGGTAGGTTATGACCACGTAAGAAGATATAAGCTGAAACAAGAAGTGCTAACGGCAATAAACTTTGCGAAATACTCGCAAGTAATACTGGATGTTTATCTTTAGCCCATTCACGCCCCTCGCCATCTTTAGTGGGAGAGAAAATGGGAATATTAGAAAGCACTTTATAAATACCGAGCGCCGCAATACCTAATACCGTAATCTCCCCAAGTGTATCAAAGCCCCTAAAATCAACTAAAATAACATTAACCACATTAGTACCGCCTCCACCTGTTTTGGCATTAGCAATAAAGAATTCCGAAATAGATTCAAGTGGGCGTGTTAATAGTGCATAACAAATACTAGCAACAACCACTCCCACTGTTGAGGCAATTGATAAATCTCGTAATACACGTAATGAGCTTGATTCTTTTGGTGTATGTTGAGGTAAAAAATAAAGCGCAAGCATTAACAAAATAACCGTGGCTACTTCAACTGTTAATTGCGTTAACGCTAAATCTGGCGCAGAGAAACGCGTAAACGCCACTGAAACCATTAATCCTACAATCGATAACATAAGTAACGACACCATCCGTGAGCGATGCCATATGACAGTTGCGATAGCGCCAATAATTAATAATCCAGCACCAATAGCATTATGAATATCGATTGGTGCCAATGGAGCACTTCCTGCCAATTTTTGCATTTCAAATAGCGGCCAACCGGCGCATAGCAAAACAACAACAAGTAATACAACGATATACCGTTGTAATGAGCCATTTTCAATATTACTAATATTAACTTGGCTCCACTGTACTAAACGATAAACTACGCGCTCGAATAATTTTTTCGCATTAAGTGGCGGTAACGATGCTTGAAATTTAAATAGGTATTTACGATTCATATAAATGAATACACCACCCACGACGGCAATTGCACTCATTAATAATGGTAAATTAAAGCCATGCCAAATTGATAAATGATATTCGGGTAAATCTTTCCCTAATACAGCCATTGAAGCGGCAGATAATATGCCATTAACAACAAAATGCGGGAAAATACCCACCAATATACATAACACAACCAGTACTTCAATCGGAACACGCATAAAGCGAGGCGCTTCATGTGGAGTGCGTGGTAAATCTATCGGGTCGCCATTAAAAAATACATCATGAATAAAACGCGCAGAATAAGCAACCGAGAGTGCTCCTGCAATAGTAGCCAGTACGGGTATTAACCAAGACATAGAGCCGAGTACTTCTGAAGAAAGTGTTTCAGTAAAAAACATCTCTTTAGATAAAAACCCATTAAGTAATGGCACCCCCGCCATCGCGGCAGCTGCGACCATAGCAAGTGTTGCTGTATAAGGTAAATACCGCCACATGCCATTTAACTTACGCATATCTCGGGTACCCGTCTCATGATCGATAATACCCGTTGCCATAAATAATGATGCTTTAAACGTCGCATGGTTAATAATATGAAAGATTGCAGCCACAGCCGCTAAGTCAGTATCTAAACCCAGTAATAATGTGATTAGACCAAGGTGGCTGATCGTTGAGTATGCAAGCAAACCTTTAAGGTCATGCTTAAACAATGCAACATAAGCACCAAATAATAAAGTCGCTAATCCAGTCAGACCCACTAATATAAACCAAATATCAGTACCTGCAAGTGCAGGGTAAAAACGAGCGAGTAAAAATATACCCGCTTTTACCATCGTAGCTGAATGTAAATATGCACTGACAGGGGTCGGTGCAGCCATCGCATGGGGTAGCCAAAAATGAAAAGGAAATTGAGCCGATTTGGTAAAGGCACCTAATAATACGAGCACTAATGCCACTTCATAAAGGGCATCAGATTGAATTAATTCTTTACTTGCTAAAATAGTATCGAGGTCGTAACTGCCAACAATATTGGCAATAATCATTAAACCAGCTAATAACGCTAAGCCACCTGCACCAGTCACAGTTAATGCCATTTTAGCACCGCGACGTGCTTCAGATTTATGCCACCAAAAGCTAATTAATAAAAAAGAGCTAATACTGGTCAATTCCCAAAACAGCCATAATTGAATTACATTATTCGACATTACAATGCCAAGCATCGCAGTCATAAACAGCATTAAATAACTATAAAGTTTTGCTATAGAGTCTTGAGCACTGACATAAAAACGAGCATATAAAATAACTAAGGTACCAATGCCTAAAATCATAAACATAAATAATAAGCTTAAACCATCCAATCGAAATGATAAGTCTAGCCCGATTGCAGGTACCCAAGTGACTGTATAACGTAATGTTTCTCCAGCAAGAACCGCCGGTGCATGATACGCAGTAATTGCCAATGCAATTAAAGGAGCAATCAAGGTAAGTGTGGCAGTGGCATTTCGAGACAATTTTGCGGTGCATGAGGAAATAACACTGCCAATTAAGGATAGCAAGGGTATCCAGAGCAAAGTCATGATGAAGAACCTTTTATAATCATTATTGTTATATCAATACACAAAATTACACGTGATAGTGATGCTTTTACTGTCTGTTTTTAAACGACATTAATATGTATAGTTATACTGAAAAACGGCTATTTTGTCTATAGATAGCGGTATTAACTGAACAAAAACAAAACAATTTAATGATATCTTAAACGCCACAATTAAATTGTTTCATACTAATCTCGCACTCGTGAATTAGACGGAGTCGTTAAGTTATTAGTCTCTAATTGTTTTAACCATAGTTGACGATACTGCTCGCTTAATTTTATTTGCTGATACTGCATGATAGATAATTGTACGCTTGGTTTATATGCTTCGTACCCAATACGGCAACTTTCACTTTTAACCCAACCTTGCGGCGGTGAAACACCATTTGTAATAAATAGATTAGGGGCAACATAACCCGATTTAAAACATAGCCACTTTTGCTTACTGTCAGGCAACACGTATTCATCTTCAAAGCCACTAAAGTGCATTAATTCATGTAAAAAAACCTGATAACTTGCTGTGGAATTTATTTGCATAACATTATTAACAACATTAGCACTTCCAGATTTCCCCATCATCACAATAAAGTTAAATCCCTTCTTTAAATAGTGTTGGTAAACTTTTTCGACCACATCGCATTTAGCTGCTTTACTTGTTAGTTTACACAGCATTTGGCCTGCTGCATAAACGGGGTTAGAAAAACAAAACACCCCCTGCTTAGGTTCTGGTTGTTGATTAAACACTGCTTTAAACTCAGCCAATTTATTTAAACCCGCTCTATGTTCAGTTAATAAAAGCACATTAAATCGACACTTGTTATCAATAATCAGATCATCGCCTAATTTTGCAAATTGCATCGCTTGCAAAAAAGCCTCACTCACAAAGTAATAAGGTTCGCTGTTATACAAATAAAGTTCATTAAGTACGTTCCCCTGCGGCAGCGCCTTAAGGTGATATAATTGATTAAGCTGATCCCAACGCTTTAGGTCAAATAGTTTAGTTGCAAGCTCTGTACGCTGCACTAAAGATAGCCGATTTAGTACAGGTAGCCAAAATAACCTTGCTGTATCGGCTTTACCTTGCGAAAGGTGCATCATTGCATATAACCACTGGGCACTGGCAATACGATTACGCGCAAGTATCGCAATTGAGTCAGGTGAAAGCTGAGATAAATGCTGATTAAAATATGTGGGAAAGTGGGTATATAAAGCTAAAACTTGGTTTTTTTTATGCGTAGCATGCCAAAAACCAAGTTCATAATGTTGATTAGTTGAGCTGGTAAGTAATAAGCTTAATAATAAAAAGCCAGCGAGCTTAGTTAAATTAACTTGCGTCAGCACCGTTCATCAGTTCAAGCTCTAAACGCGCATACTTATATTCTATAAACTCGTGCACATTTGTTGCTAATGCCAATCTAAAATAATCGGCTGCAACATAATCAAGGCCTTTCGCTTGATATAGTTTAGCTAAATAAAAATAAGCTTCACATAAACGATGAATATACTCTTGTTTACTTTTAACGCCTTCACTAATTGTTTTTAAAAACGCTTGCTCAGTGGTATCACCAAGATATAACGCGATTAGTTGAAATGCCCATTGTGATTCATCTAAAGCCTGTGCGTTTTCTTTTAACTGGATTAAAGCTTGTTGCTGATTTTCATTTACCTGAGATAAATACAACCATAAAACACGATACGGATCGTTAGGAGAGCGTGCTAAAAATGCGTTAAAGTCATCACTAGCCAATGCGGCTCTATCACCATAATAAAGCGCAATTCCTCTATTTAAATAGGCATATTCATGCTCGGCATCAAGCTCTAGTGCCGAGTCAAAAAATTCATACGCTTTTTCGTATTGTTGCATTAGCGTATGTTGAATACCTAAAAAATTATATACTTCGGCTAAATCAGGCTTTAACGTTACCGCTCGATTAAAATCAATACGCGATAATGTTGTCATACCTAAACTATCAAATAATACACCACGGTCATACAACAACTTTGCTTGTTGCTCAGTACTCAGATCGGTTCTATTAAGTAGCTCTGAAAAACGAGCTATGGCAATTTCACTTCTGAAATCACTCGCCATAGGTTCTGTAAAAGGCACATTTACTAGCGGCATAGGAGATGGCTGCGAAGTTGACTGACAGGCGCTAAGAGACAAAATAGCAAACGATGCTAGCGCTAAATGTTTGAGTATCATTAAAATCCTTATTACCAAAATTATCAATATGAGACTTTTAAAAGCTTAAAAAGGTTCATTCCTATTTACACGATAGTTTATTAAAGCATAAAAAAAGGGGCTAAACAGCCCCTTTTTTAGTATCTAACAAATATTGTTAGATTAATAAGTTAGCAATTACGCGTCTTTTGACTCATCAGCTGCAGGCGCTGCTGATTCCATTGCTTCTTTAATACTTAAGCGTACACGGCCTTGGCGGTCTACTTCAAGTACCTTAACTTTGACTTCTTGACCTTCAGATAGGTGGTCTGAAACATTATTCACACGTTCAGTACTGATTTGCGAAATATGTACTAAACCATCTTTACCAGGAAGAATATTTACAAACGCACCAAAATCAACAATACGTACAACTTTACCATTGTAAATAGTCCCTACTTCAAGCTCAGCCGTTAATTGCTCAATACGTTTAATTGTATTTGCAGCGCTTTCGCCATCTGTAGCAGCAATTTTGATTGTGCCATCATCTTCGATTTCAATCGTTGTACCTGTTTCTTCAGTAAGTTGACGAATAGTTGCGCCGCCTTTACCAATTACTTCAGCAATTTTCTTCTGTGGTATCTTCATTGTATAGATACGTGGAGCAAACATTGAAAGCTCTTCAGAAGGCGCAGAGATAGCCTCGTCCATCACACCTAAGATGTGTAAACGTGCTGCTTTTGCTTGAGTTAAAGCAATCTGCATAATTTCTTTAGTGATACCTTCAATTTTGATATCCATTTGTAGTGCAGTGATACCATTAGAAGTACCCGCTACTTTAAAGTCCATGTCACCTAAGTGATCTTCATCACCTAAAATGTCAGAAAGAACAACGAATTTTTCGTCTTCTTTAACTAGACCCATCGCAATACCAGCAACAGATGCTTTAATTGGTACACCTGCATTCATTAATGCTAGTGAAGTACCACATACTGATGCCATTGAAGATGAACCATTTGATTCAGTGATTTCAGATACAACACGAATTGAGTATGGGAACTCAGTTAATGTAGGCATAACCGCTTGAATACCACGTTTTGCTAAGTTACCGTGACCAATTTCACGACGCTTAGGAGAACCTACAAAACCAGTTTCACCTACACAGAATGGAGGGAAGTTATAGTTAAGCATAAAGTGGTTTTTATGAGTACCGGTTAAATCATCAATTAATTGTGAATCACGTTCTGTACCTAGTGTAGCTGTCACAAGTGCTTGTGTTTCACCACGAGTAAAGATAGCAGAGCCATGAGTACGTGGTAATACACCCGTCATTACATCTAGCGCACGAATCATATCTGGTTCACGACCATCAATACGTTTTTCACCAGCGGTGATGCGGCCACGAACGATTTTCTTCTCTAAAGAACCAAAAACTTTACCTACTTCTTGAGTATCTAGTTTTTCATCTTCAGCAAGCTCTTCAGTTAATGCTGTGATAACAACGTCTTTCGCTGCACTAAGTGCTTCTTTACGTGCTACTTTATCAGTAATACGGTAAGCATCACCAATGTTGTCAGCAGCCAATTGCGCTACTTTTTCTTCAAGCGAAACGTTTTTCTCAGGTGCAGTCCAATCCCATGTAGGCTTGCCTGCTTCTGCTTTAAATTCGTTAATTGCATTGATGATAGATTGAGATTGCTCATGGCCGTAAACAACAGCACCTAGCATTATGTCTTCAGCTAATACGTCAGCTTCTGATTCAACCATTAATACAGCGTTATCAGTACCGGCAACAACTAGATCTAGTTGGCTTTCTTCAAGTTCTTTTAGTGTCGGGTTAAGTACATACTCACCGTTGATGTAACCAACGCGAGATGCACCAATTGGACCGCTAAATGGGATACCAGAGATAGCAAGTGCTGCTGAAGTACCTATCATTGCAACCATATCAGGTTGAATTTCAGGGTTTACAGATACAACGGTCGCGATTACTTGTACTTCGTTTACAAATCCATTAGGGAAAAGTGGACGAATTGGACGGTCAATAAGGCGAGCGATTAGTGTTTCACCGTCGTTTGGACGACCTTCACGCTTTAAAAAACCACCTGGGATACGACCAGCAGCGTACATACGCTCTTGGTAGTTAACCGTTAATGGGAAGAAATCTTGACCTGGTTGTGCTTCACGCTTACCAACAACAGTAACTAATACTGATGTATCACCGATGCTTGCTAAAACAGCACCATCTGCTTGACGTGCGATTGCACCTGTTTCTAGGGTGACTGTATGTTGACCTAGTTGAAACTCTTTAATAATTGCTTGCACTTAAAATATTCCTTAAATGTTTTTATATTTCATGAATTTAAGTTGTTATTAAAGTACCAATTACAGTACATAATTGTATTCAGTTGGAAATCAATTAAGTACTACAATTGGCAATAATTTTAATAACGATAGATAACCTATTTATCTACGCGCATAGTATATAACAAAGCCACTACAAATTGCGAGCCTAGTTATAATTGCTTTAAATTAATTGGGTTGTTTATTAAAAGATAAAAAAGCATCGTAGGATATATATACAAAAAGGGTCAAAAATTCATTGTATTAAATAGTAGATAATAACTTAGGTGCATGTTTAGAGAATAAGAAATACCTTAAAGATATTCTCATTAACCATTAAATTAGAGGCACAAAAAAAGGAGCTAAATAGCTCCTTTTTTCGAAATCAAGTGCTTAGCGACGTAGGCCAAGTTCTTTGATTAGTGCAGTATAACGCGAGATATCTTTACCTTTAAGGTAATCAAGCAATTTACGGCGAGTGCTAACTTTACGAAGCAGACCACGACGAGAGTGGAAATCGTGCTTGTGATCAGCAAAGTGACCTTGTAGCTTGTTGATATCAAAAGTAAGTAATGCTACTTGTACTTCAGGTGAACCAGTGTCGCCTTCTGCACGTGCAAATTTAGCAATGATATCGATTTTTTCTTGATTGCTTAGTGACATAGTAACTCCAAAATTAAATTTAAAAGGTGCTTTAGCCGATCACTAATTCAGCCAAAACGATTAAGCGGGCGTATTCTACCAAGTATAAAAATAACTACAAGTTAAACTTTACTCTGGAAGCTGATTTGCCAAACCACGTTTTGATTTTAGGTGGCCATCAGGGTTACGTTCACCTGTACCAATAAACACACCATCGGCTAACACTTTAATTGCACCATGAGGTAATTCTGTACCTAACACAATAGCTTGGCCGTGGCTAAATGACATCCCTTGCTCTTTTGTGATTTCAACTACAGGTAAATCAACAAGTGCAGAGTCCATTGGCAGCAGCAATTCATCTAAATATGTACTTGGTTCAATCTCTTGTTCTTTAGCTGAGTCAAGCAATGCCTGAATATGTTCTAACGTAACCATTTTATCTGCAGGGTAATGCCCTACTGCGCTACGATGCAACATAATAACGTGCGCACCACAACCAATGTTTTCACCTAAATCGTCCACTATCGTACGAATGTAAGTACCTTTAGATACATGTGCCGTCATCTGAATTTCGTTGTTTTTCTCATCGAACTCATCGAGAGTTAAACTAAATACATTAATCTTCCTACATTTACGAGGAACTTCAATTCCTTCTCGTGCATACTTATATAAAGGTTTACCTTCATACTTTAATGCCGAATACATAGAAGGATATTGGTCTGACTCACCTAAAAAAGCAGCAACTTCGCGTTCTAATTGCTCCATTGTCACATTTACCGCTTTTGTACTGACTATTTCACCGTCAGAGTCAGAAGTGGTTGTACGTTCACCTAATTTAGCGCGAACGACATAGGTTTTGTCAGTGTCTAGTAGAAACTGTGTAAACTTAGTCGCCTCACCAAAACAAATAGGTAACATACCAGTTGCTAAAGGGTCTAAGGCACCCGTGTGGCCCGCTTTTTGGGCAAAATATATGCCTTTGGCTTGTTGCAGTGCTTTATTTGACGAAATGCCTTCAGGTTTGTTTAACAACAAAATGCCATCTATTTGACGGCCTTTACTGCGTCTTGCCATTAGTCTTTGTTGCCTTCTTCACTTTGGGTTTCATCATCAACATGTTTCGCGTTATCTTCGCGAATAACCGAATCAACTAAATTAGAGATTCGCATCCCTTCCATTAGTGAATTATCAACCACAAATTTAAGCTCTGGCATAATACGCGCACGAATACGTTTACCTAATAAAGAACGAATATAACCCGTTGCTTCATTAAGAATTTTTGCGCTTTGTTTAGCACTGTCTTCATCTTTAGTATTAAATACCGTGATAAATACTTTTGCGTATGATAAATCGCGCGATACTTCTACCGCTGACACTGTGACCATACCTAAGCGTGGATCTTTAATTTCGCGTTGTAATATAACCGCAATCTCTTTTTGAATTTGCTGAGCAACACGATCAGTGCGAGAAAATTCTCTCATTTATATTATCCTAAAATCATAACTTATTGAAAAATAATAATAAGTTAATTAAGTAATGAATACACAAATGGGGGCAAAGCCCCCATTTACAATCTTAGTTTACGAGTAATTAAAGTGAACGTTGCACTTCAACTGTTTCGAATACTTCGATTTGGTCACCAACTTTAACATCGTTGTAGTTCTTAACGCCGATACCACATTCCATGCCGTTACGCACTTCTTGTACATCATCTTTAAAGCGACGTAATGACTCAAGTTCGCCTTCGTAAATAACCACGTTTTCACGTAGTACACGAATAGGTGCACTGCGTTTTACAATGCCTTCAGTTACCATACAACCAGCGATAGCGCCGATTTTAGGTGACTTAAACACATCACGTACTTCAGCAAGACCAATGATCTCTTGCTTGAACTCTGGCGCTAACATACCTGACATTGCTTGCTTAACTTCTTCAATCAAGCTGTAGATAACGCTGTAGTAACGTAAATCAAGGTTTTCAGTATCAATCACTTTACGCGCCGATGCATCAGCACGTACGTTAAAGCCAACCACAATCGCGTTTGAAGCAGCAGCAAGTGTTGCATCAGTTTCGGTAATACCACCAACACCAGAACCCACAATCTTCACTTTTACTTCATCAGTAGAAAGTTTCGTTAGTGAATCTGAAATTGCTTCGATAGAACCTTGAACGTCGGCTTTAAGTACTACGTTAACTTCAGAAACATCACCTTCAGCCATGTTAGTAAACATGTTTTCAAGTTTTGCTTTTTGTTGACGAGCTAATTTAACATCACGGAATTTACCTTGACGATAAAGAGCTACTTCACGCGCTTTACGCTCATCTTTTACAACAGTCGCTTCATCACCAGCAGCCGGAATACCTGAAAGACCTAAGATTTCAACTGGAATAGAAGGACCTGCTGACTTAATATCTTTACCATTTTCGTCTTTCATTGCACGAACACGGCCGTATTCAAGACCACATAGTACGATATCACCTTGATTTAGCGTACCTGACTGAACAAGCACTGATGCTACTGGACCACGGCCTTTATCAAGGCGTGATTCAATTACAACACCTGCAGCCATACCTTCACTAGGCGCTGTAAGTTCTAATAACTCAGATTGCATTAGAACAGCTTCTAGTAAGTCATCAATACCTAAACCTGTTTTAGCTGAGATGTGTACATATTGTGTATCACCACCCCAATCTTCTGGAATAACATCAAGCTGAGCTAATTCATTTTTAACACGATCGGGGTCTGCACCCTCTTTATCCATCTTGTTTACAGCAATAATTAAAGGAACGCCAGCTGCACGAGCATGCTGTACGGCTTCTTTAGTTTGTGGCATTACACCATCATCTGCTGCAACCACAAGGATTACGATATCAGTCGCTTTAGCACCACGAGCACGCATTGATGTAAACGCGGCGTGACCTGGTGTATCTAAGAACGTGATCATGTTGCCATTGGTTTCAACATGGTATGCACCAATGTGCTGAGTAATACCACCGGCTTCACCCGATGCTACTTTCGCTGAACGAATGTAATCAAGTGTTGATGTTTTACCATGGTCAACGTGACCCATTACAGTTACTACTGGCGCACGCGGCTCAGACTTACCATCTTCATGACGGTCATTTAGTACTGTTTGCTCTAATTCATTTTCTTTAACGATGATTACTTTATGGCCCATTTCTTCAGCAACAAGTTGTGCTGTTTCTTGGTCAATAACTTGGTTAATAGTAACCATGTCGCCCATTTTCATCATTGTTTTAACAACTTCAGCGCCTTTAACAGCCATGCGTGATGCAAGCTCTGCTACTGTAATTGTTTCACTAATACGCACTTCATTTTTAACATCAGCTGTTGGTTTTTGGAAACCATGCTGAAGTGATGTAGGTGCTTTTAGTTTGCCTTTATTACGGCCTTTACCTGCAGCAAATTTATCTTTTGCTGGGGCTTTTTTCTTTTTCTTCGCACGGCGTGTACCTTGCTCATCACGAGCATCAGCAACATCTTCTGCTTCACGTGCGTAAGTTGAAGTCGTAAGGTGGTGATCCGCAGTTTCTTCGCGTTTCTTACGTTCTTCTTCTTCTTTCTTCCAGCGTGCAGAGTTTTCTTCTGCTAGCTTTCTTGCCTCTTCTGCTTGACGTTTCGCTTCTTCTTCAGCTTTCTTCAATGCGGCCTCTTCTGCTTCTTTTTGCAGACGCTCAGCTTCGATGCGATCTTTCTCAGACTTAGCACTTTGCTCTGGGGTCATCTGCTGTTGTTTCGCCTTACGCTCTGCATCAGCTTTGCGCTTGGCTTCTTCTTTCGCTTTACGGTCAGCGTCTTCTTTTGCTTTACGTTCAGCGTCTTGCTTTGCTTTTAATTCGGCGGCTTCTTGTGCAGCTTTTTCTTGCTCGGCAACACGTGCAGCTTCTTCTGCGGCTAAACGTTGTTGCTCTTGCTCCTGCTCAATGGCGCTTTTCTTCACGTAAGTACGTGTTTTACGCACTTCTACTTGCACAGCTTTAGCTTTACCCGTAGAGCCTGTCACACTCAAAGTGCTTTTACTCTTACGTTGTAAAGTCATGCGTGCTGGCCCATCTGAACCAGTACCACCATGTGATTTACTTAAATGATCAAGTAACTTTGCTTTTTCAGCTTCTGTTACATTATCGCCAGCTTTTTTTGCAATGCCTGCTTGATCAAACTGCTGTAGTAACTTATCAACAGTTGTACCTATATCGCCGGCTAGTTTTTCAACATTTACTTCTGCCATAGTGTGTAATACCTCCGTTAATAAATTACTCGTCTGCAAACCAACAAATGTTACGTGCAGCCATAATTAGTTCACCAGCTGTTTCAGGTGATACTTCTGTGATATCAACTAATTCGTCGATACCTTGCTCTGCCAAGTCTTCAAGTGTTACTACACCTTTACTTGCCATAACAAATGCTAAATGACGCTCTAAACCTTCAAGTGCAAGTAAATCTGCAGCCGGTTCAGCACCTTCTAGGCTCTCTTCTGTTTTAAGTGCTTTCGTTGTTAACGCATCTTTCGCGCGTGAACGCAATACATCAACAGTTTCTTCATCTAAACCATCAATTTCTAAAAACTCTGAAGCTGGAACATACGCAACTTCTTCAAGTGTAGAGAAACCTTCATTAATCAGTAGTGAAGCAAACTCATCATCAATGTCTAAGTTTTCAGTGAATAAGTTAAGTAACTTATCTGATTCAGCTTCATTTTTCGTGCGCATGTCTTCTACAGTCATTACGTTTAGTTCCCAGCCAGTCAACTGACTTGCTAAACGAACGTTTTGACCGTTACGACCAATAGCTTGTGCTAGGTTATCAGCTTCTACTGCGATATCCATTGAATGAGTATCTTCATCCATTACTATTGAAGCCACTTCTGCAGGTGCCATTGCATTAATAACAAACTGTGCAGGGTTATCATCATAAAGTACAATGTCAACACGCTCACCACCAAGTTCTGATGATACAGCTTGCACACGTGCACCACGCATCCCCACACACGCACCAACAGGATCAATGCGCTTGTCGTTAGATTTAACAGCAATTTTAGCACGTGAACCCGGATCGCGAGCTGCTGCACGTAGTTCAATCATCTCTTCGCCAATTTCTGGCACTTCAATGCGAAACAGTTCCATTAGCATTTCAGGCTTAGAACGTGTTACAAATAATTGTGCACCACGCGCTTCAGGCTTAACTTCGTAAAGTAAACCACGAATACGATCGCCTGGGCGGAAGTTTTCACGTGGTAGCATATCATCACGGTATATAACGGCTTCTGCGTTATTACCTAAATCAAGCACAATTGCATCACGTGTTGCTTTTTTAACAACACCCGTTACTAATTCGCCTTGTTGATCTTTATATGCTTCAACCACTAATGCTCGCTCAGCTTCACGTACTTTTTGTACGATAACTTGCTTTGCCATTTGCGTAGTAATACGGTCAAATTTAATTGAATCAATTTGTTCTTCAACAAAATCACCTAACTGCAACTCTGGCTCTTCAACCTGAGCAGCTTCTAAAGTAATTTCACTGTAAGGATTCTCTAATGAACCATCTTCTTGCACTTCTGCAATTTGCCAACGGCGGAATGTATCGTAATCACCTGTTTTACGGTCGATAGATACACGTACTTCTATTTCGCCATCATGCTTTTTCTTTGTTGCTGTTGCTAATGCAAACTCTAACGCTTCAAAAATCTTTTCTTTTGGAACCGCTTTCTCATTAGAAACCGCTTCAGCAACTAATAATATCTCTTTTGCCATAGGTAATGCCTCGCTGCCCTATTCCTTCGCACTCAAATTAAAACTTTGCAATTATGTTCGCACGTTCGACATTGCTGAGCATGATTAAATGCTCTTCGCCATCGCTTTTCAATGTGATCATATCGCTGCTAACTGCTATTAAATCGCCTTTAAAATTTCGACGACCGTCTTGTGGAAGCTTGGTACGAACACGTACTTCCTCTCCTTGCGCCTTCTCGTAATGATCTTGTTTGAATAATGGGCGATCAACACCAGGAGACGACACTTCCAAATCATATTCATTTGTAATTGGGTCTTCGACATCTAAAATTGCGCTGATTTGTCGACTTGAATCGACACAATTATCAACACTGATCCCATTCTCATGGTCTATATAGACCCTTAGTGTAGAATGACGACCGGCTTGCACAAATTCAAGACCATGCAGTTCAAAGCCTAACATTTCTACTGCTGGCGTTAACATGGTAACTAAATCTTGTTCAAGTTTTGTCACAAAAATCCTCCATACAAACAAAAAAAGGGCTTAAAGCCCTAAAATACTGAGTTTAAAATTTAATTTACTGAACAAACAGTAAATTAAGGTGCAGATGCAACAACGCCCCGAACCAAGCGGGGCGTCACATAAAACTGGAATGTGTGGCCATAGGCCAAGCTTGGTTGCGAGTCATGATCTGACCAAATTAAACGGTAAAGCTTAAACGCAAAACGCGCATTACTATGAATGCGCGGCATATATTAGTAAGTAATACTTACTACTATGTTTGGCTTAAACATTAACTATAGCCAGTTAATGTTTCCAATTAACGTGTAATTGGTTGCGGGAGCCGGATTTGAACCGACGACCTTCGGGTTATGAGCCCGACGAGCTACCAGACTGCTCCATCCCGCGCCAAAAGTATCAAACTAAATCTGATACCATCGTTAGCAATATAAACATGCTAAACAATGGCCGTCATTATAAGGTTCTAGATGGCAATAAGCAACCTTATTCATCAATAATGATTGAATTAATAGATAAATATTATAAGCCAAAGAGGACTTAAACAAACCACACAAAGGCTATGGTTCAATGCAATTAATTGAGTCCCGTTTGTTTAGCTTATTTTTAAAAACGAAAAAGCCAGTAACAAAACTGTTACTGGCTTTAATTGTATGGTGCGGTTGGGGGGACTTGAACCCCCACGCCCTAAAGCACTACCCCCTCAAGGTAGCGTGTCTACCAATTCCACCACAACCGCATTTTAAAAGCTTTCGCTTGTTGTTAAGTTTTGCATTTACTTGAGGAAGTAAACCACTTAACTATTTTCCTAAATATTTAGTTAGGAACGTCTGAATTATTTTGTTTAGCTGGTACAACCGGAACATCATCAGCAGCTGGAGCAACAGTTTCTACTGCTGGAGCTGCTTCTAAATTTTCCCACTCGTCAGTCTTTTTAATTTGACCCGCAGTAAGGTTACCTAACACGATACTTAGCACAAAAAAGATAGTGGCTAGTATTGTCGTTGTTTTTGTCATGAAGTTACCAGCACCTGATGAACCAAACACTGTACCTGAAGCGCCTGCACCAAATGATGAACCCATGTCTGCCCCTTTACCTTGTTGGATTAAAACCATACCAACTAAAGCTAAAGCGACTACTAAATAAATTACTAATAAAATTTCGTACATCTTATACAGTTCCTTTTGCACTATTACAAATGGCAATAAATGAGTCAGCTTTTAAGCTAGCACCACCGATTAATCCACCATCTATATCTGCTTGTGCAAATAATGATTCGCTATTTTTTTCATTAACGCTACCACCGTATAAGATGGTAAGCCCTTGTGCTAAATTGCTATCTAATGCAGCAATTTTATCACGGATAAATTTATGCACATTTTGTGCTTGCTCTGGCGAGGCAGTTTTACCTGTGCCTATAGCCCAAACGGGCTCGTATGCTATCACAGAATCTTTCAGTGCGGCTACACCTAATTTTTCGATAACAGCATCAATTTGTGCTGCGACCACCTGCTCTGTGAGTGCATTTTCTCGCTCAGATTCACTTTCGCCAACACATAAAATAGGCGTCAGTCCTACATTTTGTGCTCTGGCAAATTTATTCGCTACCGTTGTACTATTTTCTTTATAGATACTACGTCGCTCTGAATGACCTACTAAGGTATATTGAGCGCCTAAATCTTTAATCAATTGTGCATCTACTTCACCAGTATAAGCGCCAGGCTCATTTTCACAAATAGTTTGTGAGCCACTGATGACACCTGCTTTTAACATAGCAGGTATTAGTGGAAATGGAGGAAATAAAACAATATCCAGTTCAGCTGACTTTGTTTCATTTATTGCATCTGACAATTGTTCAACTAAAGCCAAAGAGCCGTTCATTTTCCAATTACCAGCAACCATAGGTTTACGCTTAGTCATTCTTCCACTCCTTATAGAAAGCGGGCGAGATATTAACTCGCCTTGTAACAAGATACAAGAGGTTATTGTTATCAATCAGTTTATTTGCTCACAGATTCAACAATATCAGCAATTTTTCGTGCACTATCTAACACGACTTTCTCTTGCTCAGCTTCAACCATCACTCGTACAACAGGTTCAGTCCCTGATTTACGAAGTAAAACACGCCCTTTATTGCCTAACGTTTTTTCAACTTCACCTACGGCAGCTAATACTTCAGGTGCTGTCGTTGGATCAGTGCCAGCGGTATAACGTACATTAATCATTTTCATAGGGTATTTAGTAAAGCCAGTACCTAAATCCTGCAGGGTTTTATTTTGTGCAACCATTGCCGCTAACACTTGTAAGCTTGAAATAATACCATCACCCGTTGATATTAAATCCAGGTTCAATACATGCCCTGAACTTTCACCGCCAATTTTCCAGCCTTTTTGCTGTAATATTTCCATGACATAACGGTCACCCACTTTACTACGGGCAAAATCAATCCCTTTTGCTTTGAGTGCATTTTCTAAGCCCATGTTAGACATTACAGTCCCGACCACACCACCGCCTAGCATATCATCTTGGGCAGCTTGACAAGCTATAATATAAACTAAGTCATCACCATCAAAAACTCGGCCGTTATGGTCGACCATCATTACACGGTCGCCATCACCATCATAAGCGATACCCACATCGGCATTATGTTCAAGGACTTTACGCTTTAACGTATCTACATATGTTGCGCCACATTCATGATTAATATTTACACCATTTGGCTCACATGCGTGCGGAATAACCTCAGCGCCCAACTCACGCATTACCGAAGGCGCAATATGGTAAGTCGCGCCATTTGCGCAATCAACAACAATTTTTAACCCTTCTAACGAAAAGCCTTGTGGAAACTGGCTTTTACAAAATTCAATATAACGCCCATCTGCACTGGGAAGCCTGCGGGCTTTGCCTAATTTATCAGACGCTACACAGGTCATAGGTTCATCCAGTAACGCCTCTATTTCTAATTCAACGCTATCGTCTAGTTTAAGACCCTGGCCGTTAAAGAATTTAATGCCATTATCATAATACGGGTTATGAGATGCGCTAATCACAATACCCGCTTCAGCTCTAAATGTTTGTGTTAAATAAGCCACTGCAGGCGTTGGCATCGGCCCAAGTAAAACAACATCAATACCGGCGGCAATTAACCCTGACTCCAAAGCGGTTTCCAGCATATAACCTGAAATACGTGTGTCTTTACCGATGATTACTTTTTTCGTGCCGTTTTGTGATAACACACGCCCTGCTGCCCAGCCTAGCTTCATTGCAAATTCGGGGGTTATTGGGTTCGTGCCGACTAAACCACGAACACCATCAGTGCCAAAATATTTTCTTGTTTTCATAATTACATTCCTTTTATACATGCTTGATATACATCAAGCACATCTGCTGTGTCTTTTACATCATGCACACGAATAATCTGTGCATTATTTTGTGCTGCAATTAGTGCACCCGCTAAGCTGCCTGCTAAACGCTCATCTATTGTTCTATCTAATAGCTCACCGATCATTGATTTTCTTGATAGCCCAGCTAATAACGGCAGGTTAAATACGTTAAATTCATTAAACTTAGCAAGTATCTCATAATTATGCTCAAGTTGTTTACCAAAACCAAAGCCAGGGTCGAGTATAAGTCGCTCTCGCTTAATCCCCGCTTGCTCACAGGCTTTAATTCTTTCATTAAAAAAATGATTAATCTGATCAATAACATTATCGTAACTAGGTGCAACTTGCATTGTTCTTGGCTGCCCTTGCATATGCATTAAACACACTGCGACCTCTGGATACTTTGCCAATACACTTAATGCATCGGGTTCTTGCAATGCCCTTACATCATTAACAATATCAGCACCGGCTTCAATTGCTTGTTCCATAACTTGCGCTTTACTGGTATCAATCGAGATCACACAATCACTTTGCGCTCTTATTGCCTTGATGACAGGTATCACTCTATTTAATTCATCTTCAAGGGTAACATTAGGTGCACCGGGTCTTGTTGACTCGCCCCCAATATCAATTATCGTAGCGCCCTCTGTTAATAGTGTTAACGCTTGCTTTAGTGCTATATCAATGGCACAAAATCGCCCTCCATCTGAAAAAGAATCAGGTGTGACATTTAAAATCCCCATAATTATTGGTTTTTCTAAATTAATTGAGCGATTGCGAGGAAGCTTAAGCGTTCTTATCATTGCTATTTACTCATTTTAACAAACATACAAAAAAGCCCCGAATATCGGGGCTTTTGGTTATATCTATTTTAACGATTATTCAGCTTTATCATCAAGGTTTGTTTCATCTTTTTTAGATGAATCAGGTGTTGCTGATTTTTCTGCTGGCTCTGTTGGCTGAACCGCTTCTTGAACTGGGGCATCGTCTTTGCGATCGTGTGCATCACGAGGCTCACGTACCGGTTGGCGGGCCATTAAGTCATCAATTTGTTTCGCATCTATTGTTTCATACTTCATCAATGCGTCTTTCATTGCATGTAAGATATCTATATTTTCTTTTAAGATATCTTCGGCACGCTGATAATTTCTATCAGAAAATAAACGAACTTCAGTATCAATAACTTTCGCTGTTTCATCAGACATGCTCATAGCACGGCCACCGCCGCCACCCATGTACATTTCGCCTTGTTCTTCAGCATAAAGTAACGGACCTAATTTCTCACTTAAACCCCATTGAGTAACCATTTTACGAGCAATGTCTGTCGCACGTTCAATATCATTACTGGCGCCTGTCGTAACTTTATCTTCACCATAAATAAGCGCTTCTGCGATTCGGCCACCATATAAGCTAGAGATCATAGACTCTAATAACTCTTTTGAGTGGCTCACTCTATCTTGCTCTGGCAGATACATTGTCACACCCAAAGCGCGTCCACGAGGAATGATTGACACCTTGTAAACAGGATCATGCTCAGGAACCATTCGCCCAACAATAGCATGGCCTGCTTCATGGTAAGCCGTCATTTCTTTTTCTTGCTCACTCATCACCATGGTTTTGCGCTCTGCTCCCATCATGATTTTATCTTTTGCAGCGTCAAATTCTGCCATGCTAACGACACGTTTATTGCTACGTGCGGCATATAATGCAGCTTCATTAACTAAGTTAGCTAAATCTGCACCAGAGAAACCAGGTGTACCTCGCGCTATTACAGCGGCTTCAACATTGTCACCAAGTGGTACTTTTCGCATGTGTACTTTTAGAATTTGTTCACGACCACGAATATCAGGTAAACCAACAACCACTTGACGGTCAAAACGACCAGGACGAAGTAATGCAGGGTCTAATACATCTGGACGGTTAGTCGCGGCTATAACAATAATACCTTCGTTGCCTTCAAAACCATCCATTTCTACTAGCATCTGATTGAGTGTTTGTTCTCGCTCATCATGCCCGCCGCCCATACCAGCACCACGTTTACGCCCTACGGCATCAATTTCATCTATAAAGATGATACAAGGTGCTGCTTTTTTGGCTTGTTCGAACATATCACGAACACGTGATGCACCCACACCGACAAACATTTCAACAAAGTCTGAACCTGAAATTGTAAAAAATGGGACTTTAGCTTCACCAGCCACTGCTTTTGCCAGTAATGTTTTACCAGTACCCGGTGGACCAACCATGAGTACGCCTTTAGGAATACTGCCACCTAGTTTTTGGAACTTAGAAGGATCTCTTAAGAAATCAACAAGCTCGGTAACATCATCTTTTGCTTCATCACAACCGGCAACATCTGCAAACGTTGTTTTGATTTGCTCTTCGCTCATCAAGCGGGCTTTGCTTTTACCAAACGACATGGCCCCTTTTCCGCCGCCGCCTTGCATTTGGCGCATGAAGAATATCCATACTCCAATCAGTAACAACATTGGGAACCAAGAAATAAAGATACTTGCTAAGAATGATTGTTCTTCAGGTTGAACCCCTTTAACAATTACATTATTTTTAAGTAAGTCATTAATTAAGTCTTCGTCGTACAGTGGCATAATCGTTTTAAACTGCTCACCACTGCTTTTAGTACCGACAATAGTGCCAGTCCCACGATCGATTTCTACTTCTTGTAAAGAGCCATTACGTACATCTTTTACAAATTGAGAGTAACTTGTTTGACGATCAACTTGATCGCCGCCATTAAAGCTCTGAAAGACTGACATCAGCACAACTGCAATGACCAGCCATAGTATTAAATTTTTCGCCATATCGCTCAAGGGGTTAACCTCTTGTATCCAATTAATTTTAAATTCAACTAAACGCCTAGCAACTGTACTACAGTTTGTACCCAGTCGCTACTATATATACTTCCCGAGAACGGGCACGTGAGGCATCAGGTTTGCGTATTTTCACTACATTAAAGCTATTACGTACATCTTGCAGATATTGATCAAAGCCTTCGCCTTGGAAAACCTTTACAATAAATGCACCATTTTTTTTCAGAACTTGATTACACATATCAAGTGCTAACTCAACCAAATACATGCTTCCTGCCTGATCCACTGAGCTATTTCCACTCATATTCGGTGCCATATCAGAGAGTACCACATCCACATTTTTACCATCAATACGTTTTAATAACGCATTTAATACCGCTTCTTCACGAAAGTCACCTTGTAAAAAGTCAACGCCCGCCAACGAATCCATAGGTAGAATATCACATGCAACCACTTGTCCTTTGTCACCGACTTTTTCGGCTAGATACTGCGACCAACTTCCAGGCGCAGCGCCTAAATCAACAACCGTCATTGCTGGTCGCAGCAATTTATCTTTGTTTTGAATTTCGTCTAACTTAAAAACGGCACGTGAGCGCCAGCCTTTTTTTTGCGCTTCATGAACATAAGGATCATCAAAATGTTCTTTCAACCAGCGCTTAGAACTGGCCGAATGTTTCTTATTTGCCATAAATTAACACGTAACTAATTAGTAATATTGATTAGATGGCGGTAGAATACCCTTAATTCAAGCCATATTCAGTAAAATTTGTATAAACATGACATTATCTAACAAACAAAAGCAGTTTTTAAAAGGCCAAGCACATAGCCTTAAACCCGTAGTATTACTAGGTTCTAACGGTTTAACCGAAGGCGTAGTTGTCGAAATTCAAAGTGCATTAGAAATTCACGAATTAATCAAAGTTAAAGTCCCAACCGATGACCGTGAAACTAAAAAGCTTATTTTTGATGCAATTGTTCGCGAAACAGGTGCGGTTAAACTTCAAACAATTGGTCACACAATTGTACTTTACCGCCAAAGTGAAGAAAGAAAAATACAATTACCGCGTGGTTAATTCACCCGGTAAATAAAAAACCAGCTTCGGCTGGTTTTTTTATTTTATTAATAAGCTTTAAAAGTTCATCTTCTGTTTTTTTACACTATATTGGCTTTTATGTTCATAAGCCTTCAACTGTAAAATATAATATTCATTAAAATTATCTTCTGCCATTTTCTCTATTTCTTCGTTAGACAGAAGCTGTGCAAGTTGTGGCGTTGTATTACTATGACCAATCACAACAACGGTATTGTTTTGTTGTATTATTCTTTGTTTAAGTTTATCTAAGGCGCGTGCGTTATATATTTGAACGGGAATATTGAAAAAATCGGATAGAGGAGCCGCCGTTTCTCTTGTTCGTTTATAATCAGTGCTAAATAAGCTCACCGTGTCGTCTGCGCTAATTAAATCAATTAACCTATTTGCTCTTTGTTGCCCTTGTAGTGATAAACTAGGATTTTGACCTAGCTGTTTCTCACTGTGTCGAAATAAGTAAATCGTTTTAGGCGAAGCCATTGCATACTGCATCGTAACAATTAATAATAAAATGATTGCCATCAACCAATAAGTTATTTTCATCCCCATTTAATTGCCTCTCTTATATGCTAAAACCTTATCGACAAACTCAGTAGTGAGCTCATTAATTAAGCCCGTTTCAGCATTCAAAATAAGGCTAAAACCAATATTTAAATGCGGAAAGATCACTAAATCACTACGATAGCCTTGCACCCAGCCACTATGATAAAAAATCGTTTCATCGTCATAATCATATATACGCCACCCTAAACCATAATAAGCATCTTTTAGTTTTTTTCGCCAAACCCTGCGGTACTTTTCTTTTTTAGTATGCGTATATGTTCGAGTTTGTGCTGACAATGTATCAAGCGATAATACGTCAGGATATTGACCTAACTGTGCTTTAAGCCAAATTGCCATATCAGATGCACTCGCATTAACACCGGCTGCGGGTGGGACTTTGTAATAGTTATTTTTTAGCTTAGCTGTATACCAGCGGGTTTTACCACGCACATGAGGGTGTGCATAATTATCATCTTGAGTCATATTGTCATAACCCACACTGGCATTATTCATTTGTAATGGCTTAAAAATGGACTCGTTAAGCCAATACGCATAATCTTCGCCGGTCGTACTTTTTATTACATCACCAATAACACTAAACATCACATTTTGATAACCATAGCATTGGCTTGGTCTACATATAGGCTCTACATTTAGTAATTGCTTTACTATTTTTGGATAAGCGGTACGGGATTCTATTAAATTATCATAAGCATTAGGGACTAAACCACTTGAGTGGCTCAGTAAGTGATAAATTTTTAGCTCATTTTTATAGCGACTCAAACCAAAATCAGTAATGTATTCACTCACAGGATCATCTATTGCAAATACCCCTTGTGTAGCCAATTTAGCAGCAAGTGTGCCTGCAAATGTTTTAGATACAGATGCTAGGCGAAAACGCGTATGTTGATTTACCACTAAGCCATGTTTACTTTTAGTGCGGCCAAATGCCTTTATATAATCTGCTGATTCGGTATTTACAATGGATAAAGCTGCCCCTGGAATGCCTTTACTCGTTAATTTTTTTTCGACGTAACGCCCATAATCTTTCACAAACGGCTCCCACTGTGGATCGACGTTTTTCGCTTTTACAGTGTAAGACGTAAAAAGGGATAAAATAAACAGTGAGGGGAGTAAAAAAATAAGATACGGCATTGTTTTATAAATATTATCTTTTAAAACGATTGATAATGAACATAATATCATGAACTTTTGATTGGACTATCGTACAATAAGCATAATATTGATTTTTTTATTAGGTTTTGGATATTTATGCGTTTATTTGCAATTTTACTTTTTATTTTATTATCGGTCGGGTGTACATTAACAAAACAACCTGCAGCACCTTTACCTATACCGTTAAAGCCAACGTTAAAAAGTGAGACTTATCAATTAACTTACCAAACAGAGCTTTCTCTTCCTAAAGTTAAATCGGTACAATTACCTGCGCATGATGTTTCTAGAAATCAGACTGTTTTTATCGCAACCGATAAAGCAAGCGTCACTGATAAACTATTAGAGCAAATCAGTGACAGTCTCACTGAAAAACACTTAATTGTGAGTGAAAAGAAAAATAGCGATTATATTTTAACAATTCACCAGCTCGACTTAAACTTTATTGACGATACTAACTATGTATTGGTAAAGCCAAAAACGCCATACCCTTTATTTGATACTGTTGCCAAGCAATATCCTACTCAGCAATGTGCAACCTTATTTGCTAAGGTAAGTATGCGCTTAACACATACAGCGTCAGGAGATGTCGTATGGTTTGCGCAATCATCAATCGATAGTGCTAGTTTTCACCAAGAACCAATTGTATTTAAGTTTTCTCAAGAACAACGCATCACGAATGAGTTAGAAGTCGTTACCTTTATCCACCAACAAAACACCGAAGAAGCTCGCCTTGCCAGAGCGGAGTTAACAGAGCAAGTAAAAGTACCTGAATATAAAACCTTATCAAAACTGTCTAATCTTACGAAAGTGCAAGGTCCATGTAATCGTACCGAAATAAGCGCTTTAACACCGATGATGCAGTATTATCTTAGTAGTATTTTAATTGATAAAATTAAAGTGCAATAATAACAATGTACTGCGGTGTAATCGTATTCATTACACTTTTTTACAGATACTTTAAATAAAATCACAATATACTACAGCATATAAATTCGAAAAATCGGAATATTGCTTATGATGCGCTGCGCTCTTGTAAAGAAAATAGCACCATACATTCTATTTTTAACCGCTGTTTACACGTCGCAATCATTAGCGAGCAACCGCTACTATGCTGATAACACGCTCGAGCCCACTCATGGTTTTGCCTGGGACTGGAGTGTTGGAGCGAGTTACTATGTAGAAGATACCTATTTAATTGGTATGTCTTCGTATGATGATGGGGTCGAGTTAGATTTAAATTTAGCCGTTTCGTATAATAAGTTTTACCTAGATATCGATCATCATCAACTCAGTGGCGGGCTAATTATAGGTTATAGCTTAATCGATAAGTATGACTGGGGGCTCGACATTTTAGCCACTAATGTGCAGGCTGGGCTCGATGAAAAAGGATTAAAACGCTACAATGGCAACAAAATAGAAGCACTGGTTAATATACAGCCACGTAATTACGATTTTGATGCGGGATTACGCCTATCTCGACGCTTCGACAACTCACAGATCTCATTTGAATACCTATATGATATTTCAGGTTCACATAATGGATGGGTATTTAACTCATTTGTTAGTCAAATTATACCTTGGCGTAATTGGGAATTGCGAACAGGTATAGGCATCAGCGCCTACTCAGAGAAGTTTACCAACTACTATTTTGGTATTAACGCACAGGAAGCGACTTTAAAGCGAGCAGAATATTCAACCGATACAAGTAGTAGCGTTAAATTTGAAATCCACGGTGAATACCCATTAAATCGTAATTGGGTCTTTTTAACTGGTTGGCTATCAACCTGGTTTTCTAAAGAAATTGAAAATAGCCCTATTATCAAACAAGGATATCAACATAAAGTAAAAGTAGGCGTACGTTATGTATTTTAAGTGGCATTGCTTACTGCTATTGTTTTTTCCTCTTTGGGCTCAGGCAGAGTCCGAAATACTCACTTCTTTGATAGCAAAGCCAGATACATGTGTTGCGCTACGTGAAGGAAGAAATTGTTATACTGATGTTATTCTTACCTGGCAACAACCAAAAATTGGCAATTACTGCCTACGTAACGCCACGACCAAATATATTATGCAATGTTGGTTAAAGCAACGCACAGGGAGTTTTAACTATTCGTTTGACTCAGCAACAAGTATCACGTTTGAAATATACGATAGTAATACTTCTAAAGTACTCTCAAGTGCCGAGGTAAAGCTGCAATGGGTATATCAAAATCGACAAATAAAACGCCGCTGGCGACTGTTTTAATCTAACGAAATCAGAGGATATATGGATAATTACGGCCGTATTTTATTAGTAGAAGATGATCATTCTCTTGCACAATGGGTAGGCGAATATTTAACCGAGCAAGGTTATGCCATTGATATATGCCACCGTGGTGATGAAGTGGTAGAGCAAGTGAAAAAATTAAACCCTCACATTATTTTACTCGACATTATGCTACCCGGTGAAGACGGAATAAGTGTGTGTCGTAAGCTAAGAACTTTTTATAAAGCTCCCATTATCATGCTAACAGCGCGTGATGAAGAAATGGATGAAGTTATTGGCTTAGAGGTCGGTGCCAGCGACTATATAATGAAACCTATTCGCCCTAGAGCTTTACTGGCCAGAATAAAAGCCGCACTTCGTCAACCTATAGAGTCACACACTCAACTTAGCACAGAAAAAATCATTCAAATTGGTAAGTTAGAAATCAATACTGACTCGCGTAATATATTAATCGATGGCGAAAATATAAATATATCAACGGCTGAATATTTATTGTTGCATTATTTAGCTGCAAACGCTGGGCATGTTGTTTCTCGTGATGCTGTTTTTAAAGCGACTAAAGGCAGGGAGTACGACGGTTTAGATAGAAGTGTTGATGTGTTAATTTCAGCTTTACGAAAAAAAATTCATGATGATCCCCAGCACCCAGAAAAAATTAAAACTATCTGGGGACGCGGTTATTTATTTGTACCAAGTGCATGGTAATACATAGAGCATAAAATAAATGAAGAAATTCTATCTCTCTTTTATCAGCTGCGCCTTACTCTCTATAGTCATGCTTGGTTGGTTAATTGATACATTTAGCCAACACACTCATCAAACTAAAGATGAGTTTAGTGTGCAAAGTAAATTAATCGCCGGGTTCTCTAAGCAATTAGCTAACGTCCCTACTTCGCAAAGAGAACACTTTGTAACTCAATTAGCGAATGACTTTAAGTTACAGCTAGATTATAAAGCGAATTCAACCTTAGCCCTTCCTCCTTCACTTTTGTTACAAATGCATTCGGCCGATGGACTTATTTTACAAGATAAAAAAGGGTTTTATATGCTCTACAGTGATGAGCTATTACACCCTTATCACTTAAATATGCGTTTAGATAAAGTACGAGAAACACAACAACGTAATGATGTACTACTCACCTTAATATTTTACAGTGGTTTGTGCTTATTAATGGGTTTTATTGTATACCCGTTATCAAGGCGATTAACTGTTTTAAATAATACCGCTAAAGCATTTGCTACTGGTAATACGCAAGCACGTATCAAAGTGTCGCATTTTACATATATTAAAGACGTTGAATTAACATTTAATAAAATGGCAAGTCAAATTGAAAAACTCGTCGCCGAAAATAAATTGATTGCCTCCAGTTTATCCCACGATATTCGAACTCCTATTGCTTGTTTACGATTCGGCGTTGATGCTGCATTAGCGACACAAGACGTTAAAAAAATTAAACAATATTTATTTCGTATGGAAACCGATCTAGACCAAATGGAGTCTATGTTAAAAAGTTATTTAGCCTTTGCCACCCTTGAGCAAAACGCGAATAAACTGACATATTCAACCACCAATATTAATGATTATATTGAACAAATAGTTCAACAGTTATCACCTAAAGTAAATGCAGAAGATTTAAAAATAACAGTATCTGCGTGCGATGCTGACATAGAGGCCGATTTACATTGGTTAGCAAGGGCCATTACCAACTTAATATCAAATGCATGTGATTTTGCTCGTACACAGATTCATATTAATATCAAAATAAATGATTATTTTTTAGTAATCAGTGTCGAAGACGACGGTCCTGGTGTTGATAAAGAAAACTTTAAAAATGTCTTTAGTCCTTTTTTTAAAGAACAAACTCATCGAAATAGATCAAATCAAAGTTATGGCTTAGGATTGGCTATCGTTAACAAAGTAGCTGATTGGCATCAAGGTAAAGTCTGCGTAGAACAAAGTAAACGATTAAAAGGCGCATGCTTTAAATTATATATTGCATTAAATAAAACGTAATAGTGCCTTGTTTTAGCCTTTCACATTTAAATTTGTGCTGATGTTAACATTAATCGACTTATTTATTGATTCTGTTGTAATAAGCGCTTTTTATTTCGCGTTATTTCCAGTAAATTATCAGCGCATAAACACTACAAGAGAATAAATATGAGTGCAGTAAGAGGCGAGTTTAGCTCACGCTTTGGTTTTATTATGGCAGCGGCTGGCTCTGCCGTCGGATTAGGCAATATATGGGGCTTCCCCACCCAAACAGCCAGTAATGGAGGCGCTGCATTTTTAATTGCCTACCTTGTACTTGCATTCTTTTTAGCTTACCCAGCATTAATGGCCGAATTAATAATAGGTCGTCATGGTCAAGCGAATGCGGTTACCTCATTAAAGAAAATATCGGCACATAAATGGCAAAAGCATTTTGCTTTTATGGTTGGTTTCGGCGGTATTTTATGCGCGGGCTTTATTTTGAGTTTTTATGCTATTGTTGCAGGTTGGATGCTCAGCGCGACTTTAGAACCCATTGCCTCTGTTGTCGGTTTAAATCAAACAGCCACCTGGCTTGGTGAACAGTCGTTAATACGCAATGTATTATTTACTCTTATTTTTATAGCTTTGACTATTTTAATCATTAGCCGTGGTGTTGAAAATGGCATCGAAAAATGGTCAAAACGCCTAATGCCTGCACTTTTGCTAATTTTATTTGCATTAATTGCTTACGTTATGACTCAAGATGGCGCTATTGAAGGCTTACAAGCTTACTTAATACCCGACTTTTCATCAATTTTAGATGCTAATTTGTTAGTGAGTGCTTTAGGGCAAGCATTTTTCTCATTATCATTAGGTACCAGCGTGATGATCATTTATGGCTCTTATATCAGTAAAAAAGAAAATCTCGTATCACTGGGCGCTTATGTCACGCTGATCGATGTATTTATCGCTTTTGTTGCGGGTTTATTAATTATACCAGCAATGTATGTAGCGCAAGCTCAGGGCGTAGAAATATTTTCTGCAACAGGTGAGCTACTCTCAGAAGACACATTAGTTTTTCAAGTGCTCCCAGCTCTATTTGACGGCATGGGTAACGCAGGGCTTTACATCGGCTTTGCCTTTTTTGCACTTATGAGTATTGCCGCTCTTACATCGTCTATTTCAATGCTTGAAGCGCCTGTTTCATACACTGTTGAGCGTTTTTCTGTAAAGCGCCTTCATGCCACCTGGCTCATTGGGGCGCTCATTGCCCTTGTCAGTGTTGTCATTGTGTGTAATTTGGGCTCACTATTTGGTTTAGTGATCACGATTACCACAAAAATAGCACAACCATTACTTGGATTAATGTGTTGTTTATTTGTAGGCTGGATTTGGTACAGAAGTTCGTTATTAAAAGCGATTCAACAAGGTAACCCTAGCGTGCATAATACTTTGTTTTGGAAGATATGGCCTTGGTATACAAAGTTTGTATGCCCATGCGCCATTGGCTTGGTATTTTTACACTCGCTATTAAGCTAATGAATCAATGAAATAAAAACCCGTTATTCGGGTTTTTATTTCATGTTTAAAATCATATCTTGGTGAGGTATTCCATCTTCTAAGTAGTCATTCCCCGTCACCGTGAAACCAAATGATTTATAAAAATCAATTAAATAGGTTTGAGCGCCAATATAAATGTCTTTATCCGGCCATTGTTTTTGACAACATTCAATCGCCTGTAATACCAGCTTTCTGGCTAATCCTTTATTTCTAAATGGCTCGCAAACCAGTACACGCCCAATTGCACTATAACTCACATTCTTATCATAGCAGCGCGCATAAGCCCCTATCTTACCTTCTTCTAACCAGTAAATATGTTGGGTATTAATATCAATATCTTGATCGTCTAATTCTGGATAAGCGCAATTTTGTTCAACTACAAATACATCAACTCGGCTACGTATAATATTAAACAATGTATGGTTGGTTAATTGGTTAAAATTTTGACTGTGAAATGCCATCATTATTGTCTCGTCATTAAAAAACCCAGCTTTCGCTGGGCTATCTCTTTAAAATAGCAGTCGCTTAAGCGAATAACCGCTCTAGCTGATCACACAGTTGCGATAAATTAACGTGATCATGCTCAATGGTTAAATCGACATATCCATCACTTCTAAATGCTCTATCAAGTTCAATTAAAACGTGAGTTTTATGTGCTTCGGGAACAAATGACAACTCAATTTCTTGAATACCAAATAAACTACGGCTATTGGGTCTATATTCTAACTCTTGATAACACCCCGATACCGATTGGAAAGTACTTGCTTTTAGATAGCCTTTCTCAACATCGGCTTTGACTAAACTAAATCCGAGTTTCTCCATTGCTTGCATACAGGTATTAACCGCATCGTTCGGATAAATATGTAAATGGTCTTTATCGGTAGGATCAAGAGCTAAATCAATATCTAGGCCTGTTTCAAGCCAAACATGTGATTGGTTGTAACCGGCATTAATTTCAGTGATTGGGGTTTCTGAATGAAGTCTAGCTTCAAAAGGAATTGTTTTAACATCACCAGGCTCAATAGACCCAATATCAGTAATACGCCATTGATCTATTACTTGATTTGTAAAATAATCACCATCCTCTGATTGTACTTTAACCCGAGTCATTAGAAGTAAATCTAAACCCGCAATTTCTTGTGCCACATCGCCTGCACTAATTACTATTTGGGCATTAAATAACTGCCCTGGTTGCAAATGCTCTGTTTCTAAAATGGTATCTACTTTTGCTGCACCGATACCAACTGATGCAAGAAGTTTTTTAAACATTTATTTCCCCTTAAGCAGGTTTTTCTACCTTTTAACCCACCTAAAATACGTCGTTATGGCATCTTAACCACATTTAAATGCTAATGTCAGTGAAAAAATTGTATTTATCACCCTTTTTATAGCGAACACATCTTTACTGCTGATTATTTAACCACTCAACACAACAATTTAATCTAAATCATCATCGCCGTATTTATATATTTTCAAACACCGTTGTTTTTCGCTACACTGAGCACCACCAACACGCAAATATATCTATTATGGAACTTATTTATTTTGCTAGCGCATTTATATGTGGCTTTGCAGTTTACCAACTCAGACTACCTCCTTTAATCGGGTTTCTATTAGCGGGCTTTGCATTAAATTTAGCGGGTTACGATAGCACCGAACTATTAGATAAAATCGCTGCCCTAGGGGTTACATTATTATTATTTAGTATTGGTTTAAAACTCAAAGTTGCTAATTTAATTAAACCGCAAGTATGGGCCCCTGCCACCCTACATATTGTATTTAGTAGTGCATTATTTAGTGGCTTTATGCTGCTACTAGGTATGTTTGCGCTCCCTTTATTTGTTGATTTAAGTTGGCAAAGTGCATTATTAGTTGGGTTTGCACTTAGCTTCTCCAGTACAGTTTTTGCTGTAAAAGTACTTGAAGAGCGCGGTGAAATGGCAAGTTTACACGGTAAGGTGGCTATCGGCATTTTGGTCATGCAAGATATTTTTGCCGTAATATTCTTAGCTATCAGCACAGGTAAAGTACCCAATATATGGGCGCTTGTTTTATTAATCGCCCTTCCACTACTTCGCCCTGTTTTATATTGGGTACTAAATCGCTCAAAGCATGGTGAACTATTACCTTTATTTGGTTTTTTCTTTGCCTTGGTAGCCGGTTATCATGCGTTTGAATTTGCCGGTTTAAAAGGTGATTTAGGTGCGCTGATTATAGGTATGATATTTGCGCCTCATAAAAAAGCAGGTGAGTTATCAAAGTCTTTGCTTAACGTAAAAGATATTCTATTAGTGGGTTTCTTTTTAAGCATTGGCTTAAATGCCGAATTAACAACACACTCTTTGTTAGTCGCACTGATATTAATTTTAATATTACCCATTAAGGTATTATTTTATTATCTATTTACCAATATGTTCAAATTAAGAGCTCGTACTTCATTACTCACTTCCTTTAGTCTATCAAACTACAGTGAATTTGGACTTATCGTTTGCGCCGTAGCAGCAACAAACGCTTTAATAACGTCTGAGTGGCTAGCCGTTATGGCCATTGCTGTGGCGATCACATTTATTATCGCCTCGCCAATTAATAAACGTTCAAATGAGATCTATGTAAAAATAGAACACTGGTTACTAAAATTTGAGAGTAAAACACGATTAGCTGAAGAACTACCTGTTAACCTCCATAACACAAAGATAGTTATTTTTGGCATGGGTCGAATAGGGACTGGTGCTTATGAAACGATTAATATTTCACACCCAGGTATTGTTGCCGGTATTGATATTAAGCCCGAAGTTGTCGATAAGCATATAAAACGAGGGCGCAAAGTCTTACTTGCAGATGCCACCGATCCTGATTTTTGGCAACGAGTAAATCACTCCAAAGTAGAAACCGTTATGTTAGCCATGCCAAAACATATGCAAAATATATTTGCATTAGAGCAGCTTCAAGCCTCTGGCTACACAGGACAAGTTACTGCAATTGCAAATTATCCCGATCAACAAAAAGAACTTGAAGCAATGGGAGTTCATTCTACCTATAACTTTTATTTAGAGGCCGGAAGTGGTTTTGCTGAGCATGTTAAGCAAAACTTAAATTAGCAGTACTTTTTGGCTAGTTATTTACTCTCATTTTTTGCTTTATTGCTATTATATTGCGTTTTTTCTGGCCGAACCAATAGCCAAATAATCATTAATTAGCGTAGTATTGGTGCGCTGTAGATAGCTGTTTTTTATATCTTTCATTCAATATTTATTGGGTGTTAAAAGTAGCCTGTTTGCAATCATAAATTTCTGAGGGCCTACTCCCTCTCTCAATAGGCTGTTTCTTGCCCGTCACAGCCTATTTTATTATCCCTTGTAACATTTGTAACAGACCTCTTTATGGATACCAACGCACTAAAATTAGCCATCAATACAAAAATGCCCTTTGGTAAGTATGCCGGTCGACCTTTATTACTTTTACCTGAGCCCTATCTCGTGTGGTTTAAACAACAAGGTTTTCCAAACACAGTACTCGGTGAGCAATTAGCTTTGATGTACGAAGTTAAATTAAATGGCCTTGAAAAAATGTTAATGCCACTACTTCAAGAGCAATAAAAAAGGAGGGTGATTTAACAAAAGCTGACACAGTACAAGCGACATAAAGTGATGTTAAATTTTATCGGTGTGTCACTAAGTAAACCAAGTCTCAACGAGAAGACTAAAATGAGGGGGAATTAATAAAGAGCTATTAGTGTTCGCTTGCAACACACCGTAAGCGCACAAAATACAACTAACATAATTAAATATCAGGCGCTATTTCAATACGATTACGTCCATGTGTTTTTGCTAAATATAAAGCTCTGTCGGCTCTTTCAATAAGTACATTACTATTTGAAAATGGACGCATTAAAGCAATACCAAAACTTGCTGAAATTGCTCGTTTAGAACTAGAATCAACCTTTTTACGCACAGATAGTTTAGCAATATCTAACCGGATACGCTCAGAAAATGCCATCACATCGTTAATTGCATCAAAATACCCGGTAATACAAAACTCTTCGCCACCATAGCGATAAACCTTGACCGTATCTGGTGTATTCTTTTTTACTCGTTTAGCAACAAGCTTTAATACTTCATCCCCTTTTTGATGGCCAAACTCATCATTAAAGCGTTTAAAGTGATCAATATCGAACATAATTAATACAGCTAAACGATTATCATTAGGCTGTGCCGATACTTCTGCACAAAACTTAGTGATATCAGCATCAAACTTTCTTCGGTTATAAAAGTCAGTAAGTTGATCAGTATCAGCAGCTTTTTGTGATAAATTAAGGGCTTCTTTCAATTCTTTTATTTCGTTATAAGCTAACGCTAATTTAGTTTGAAATTCACGAGCACAATCTTGCATTTCAATTGATTCATCAGTTAAGCGCTCTACGCACCCTAAAATTTCATCAAATGATTGCTCCGATGATAACTGAGTCAATTCGTTTTGAGAGTCAACTAAAGCGGTAGCAAAGCTTTTTGAACGATCTAAGGTGTAACTTATATCGTGTTGCATTTGATGTATTGTTGTTTCAAATTTTTCAGAAATTTTTTGAAAATACGCTAAGTCTTCAGTGCTTAAGTGGGTATCAAATAATACTTTGGCTTGCTCTTGAGAACAGGTGCTCTCTTTTTCGATAATCGCGTCTAGCTCAACGTTTAATTGTGGGTGATTTCCTACAACATAACTATACCAAAGAGCATAGTTTATCGGTGTAACAGGCATCTTGTTCTTTATTAATAAAGGAATCGCTTTTTTTAAGTATTGAGCAGAGTGTGCAAGCGTTACAGCATGATTCATAATATATACTTCAATGTTGTTTATTTTTATTATCAGTACACTATGCTAATTAACTGTAAACTAATACGCAATAGAAATAACACTATTTCACTAAATTAAGCTTCTATCGTCTACTATATAGTCGATACAGTTAAGTTTTGCGCAATATGCCACAAGGCATTAATAGCTGAATCATTTAATTCTTTTTTTAATACGGCCAAACCCACTTCAAACCCTCTTATTGGATGCTCATAATCAGTGATCACCTGTACTTTTTCTTTGAGCGGGCTATTATCCAGCACAATTTTAGGGACCATCGCAACGCCTAAACCTAGACTAACCATGGAGACCATTGCTTCGTGGCCTGCCACTTGAGCATAAATTTTACTGTTAATGTTATTTTTACGCCACCATTGCTCTGTACGCTTTCGTGCAAAACCTTGCTCAGGCACTATAAATTCAAGCTCAGAAAAATTAATATTTTGCCCAGCTTGGGCAAGCTTATCGGTAATTGGACATACAATTTTAGGCGCTATTAACACTAACGGCGAATACCCAATACTAATAAATGCCACCTGTAGAGGAAGCTTATCGGGCTTTGCAGCGATCGCCATCGATTCATGCCCATCTAATACCCGGTTAATCGCAACAGCAGGGTCGCCTGTGTTAAGTTTTATTTCAATATGTTGATGTTGTGCGCGTAACTGCTCTAAAATTTGGTGTAAAAAGCTATACGATGCAGTAACCGAACAATAAATACTTACCTCACCATATATATGTTGTTGAGGCTCATTGACACCCACTTTAAAACGTTGCCAATTCACAAGTGTTGCGGTGGCATAATCAATAAATGCACTGCCTGCTTGTGTTAATTTAACGCTTCTATTATCTCTGGCAAATAATGTAACCCCTACTTCCTCCTCGAGTTGCTTAATATTACGACTTAAAGTAGGCGCACTGATATGGCACAGCTCACTGGCTCTGGCAAAATGTAATGTTTTAGCTAACGCTAAAAAGTAATTTAAATGCTTGTGATCCATAAACACCTCGTATTTCATATTATGAAACACTTTAATTCAAATATATCATTTTACGCAAGTATAAAAATTTCATAAGGTATCACCAAGCAAAGAAACTCTTTGCATCTAACAAACATGACAATATAGGACAACTAACATGGCGAATTATTTCAATACCTTACCTTTACGCGAGCAATTAGCACAATTAGCACAATGCCAATTTATGGACGCAAGTGAATTTTCAGACGGTGTAAATGCACTTAAAGGCAAAAAGCTTGTTATTGTTGGTTGTGGTGCACAAGGTTTAAACCAAGGTTTAAATTTACGAGATTCAGGTCTAGATGTATCTTACACATTACGTGAATCTGCAATAAAAGAGCGTCGCCAATCATTTTTAAATGCTTCAGAAAATGGGTTTACCGTTGGTACTTACCAAGAATTAATCCCAACCGCTGATGTGGTTCTTAATTTAACGCCAGATAAGCAACATACCGCAGTAGTTAATGCAATCATGCCATTAATGAAACAAGGCTCTACGCTAGCTTACTCACATGGCTTTAATATTGTTGAAGAAGGCATGCAGGTAAGAGAAGATATTACCGTTATTATGGTTGCACCTAAATGCCCAGGTTCTGAAGTACGTGAAGAATACAAACGTGGCTTTGGTGTACCTACACTTATTGCTGTTCACCCAGAAAATGACCCTCAAGGCCATGGTTTAGCACAAGCTAAAGCTTATGCAGCAGGGACCGGTGGTGACCGTGCTGGTGTACTTAAATCGTCTTTTATTGCTGAAGTTAAATCTGATTTAATGGGCGAGCAAACCATTTTATGTGGCATGTTACAAACCGGTTCAATCCTTTGTTTTGACAAGATGGTTGAAAAAGGGATTGATGCTGGCTACGCATCTAAATTAATTCAATATGGCTGGGAAGTGATTACAGAAGCATTAAAGTACGGTGGTGTAACCAACATGCTAGACCGCTTATCAAACCCAGCTAAAGTAAAAGCATTTGAATTAAGTGAAGAGCTTAAAGTTATCATGCGCCCACTTTACAACAAACACCAAGATGACATTATTAATGGGACATTTTCACGTGTCATGATGGAAGATTGGGATAATGATGATGCCAACCTATTAAAATGGCGTGCAGAAACCGCAGAAACTAACTTCGAAAAAACACCTGCGGGCGATGTTGAAATTTCAGAGCAAGAGTTTTTTGATAACGGTATTTTAATGGTTGCAATGGTTAAAGCAGGTGTAGAGCTTGCATTTGAGACAATGACTGCTGCAGGTATTATTGCCGAATCAGCTTATTACGAGTCGCTTCATGAAACGCCATTAATTGCCAATACGATTGCTCGTAAAAAGCTTTACGAGATGAATGCAACAATTTCAGATACAGCAGAGTACGGTTGTTACTTATACAACCATGCATGTTTACCATTACTTGCTGATTTTATGCAAGATATTGACACTGATGTTATCGGCAAAGGCTTACAAGGACAAAGCAACCAAGTAGATAACCAAACACTTATTGAAATAAATAAAGCACTACGTGAACACCCAGTAGAAGTGATTGGTACTAAATTACGTGGCTACATGTCAGCAATGAAAAAGATTGTTTAATATGTTTGCTAAAAACTAAGCAAACTAACGATTTCGCTTGTTAGAAACCAAGCCCACTTGCTATTGCAGTGGGCTTTTTCTATATGTTCTATTTTTATATACCGTAAAATTCAATCATTACTTAAAAATAATCTAATTAAAGTAATCACTCTAATTAGCACAAGAGATATAATGTGCTAACATAAATTTTTAAAATGTTGTTCATAAAATTAACTATTATGATAAAAAAATTTAGTATTACTCAAAAAATAACTGCATTAGGCAGTGGTATTGCCTTATCTGTTGCGCTGTTAATCGGATTAATCTCTTTATATTCAGCAAAAGATATAATGCAAAATCGATTAGTTAACTCAGAGTTACCCGGCCATTTACAAACGATCAGTAATCGTATCGAAGGCGAAATAAATACCTTAGTTAATGCCGCAGAACAACTGTCATCAAATGAGTTTATTCTCAATTGGGCAAACTCTCAAAGTAATGACGAAACACTTCTATTAAAAGAGCTTAATCGTTTGGTAAAACAACATGATTTAGTCACTGCATCATGGGCTAATAGAGAAACAGCACAATATTGGAATCAAGATGGTTTTCTAAGAGTGCTAAAAAAAGATGCTGCCGATGGTTGGTTTTACACTTTTACTAATTCGAATAACGCAAACTTAATAAGCATTTACCAAGAATCTGAAAATGATGTAAAGATGTTTATTAATCATCAACAACTTAACGGAAAAGGGTTAGCCGGCCTAGCTAAAAGCATCACAGATATGCAAAAACTACTTTTGCAATTTAAAATTGAGCAAACTGGTTTTGTATTTATTGCTGATAATAATGGCTTGATACAACTACATAAAGATTCTGAAAAAGTTGCCAAAGTAAATATAGATTCACTGTATGGTGAGAATATTCATCAGCAACTGTTACGCAATAATCATTTCTCATTGCAAGAAGTGACAGTCGACTCAGAAGATGTTTTTTTAGCGGCAACGCCTATTGCCAACACACATTTATTTGTTGTCGCGCAAGTGCCTAAAAGTGAGGTATTTGCCAGTATTAATGAATTACAAGGGCTTATTATAACAGCCACAATTATAGTGGCTCTTATTGCGAGTGTAATGAGTTATTTACTTGCTCGTTCTTTGGCATCACCATTATCAAATATGGCATCTTTATTCTCACGTTTAGGCACGGGTGATGCAAATTTAGCGTACAGATTACCGCCCTCAAACCAATCTGAACTTGAGAGTTTAAGTAATGGATTTAATCAATTTATAGAAAAAATAGAAACGGCGATTAATCAAGTCGCAAATGAAAGCCATGATATTAAAAACTCTTGTGATCATGTTTTTCAACAATCTAAACGTAACTCAAGTGCATTAGATACTCAAAAAGAGCAAACAATCTCTGTTGCTGCGGCTATAAATGAAATGGGTAGCACGGTGCAAGATATAGCACAAAGTGCAGCTACAACGGCAAAACTCACAGACACCAGCCGTGAAAATACATCGCAAACTCATGATCAAGTCATGAATAGTCAAAAAGCGATCACCTCTTTAGCAACCGATATAGATATGATAACTGAGCAAGTCACTTCGCTTTCACAAAAGACCCTCGATATTGCCAGTATTGTTGATTCGATCAGTGGGATCTCAGAGCAAACTAACCTACTTGCATTAAATGCGGCGATTGAATCAGCTAGAGCCGGCGAACATGGCAGAGGGTTTGCCGTGGTTGCTGATGAAGTAAGGGCGCTGGCTAATAGAACTTCACAATCTACAAATGAAATTCAGAAAATGATTGAAGAACTTACTGTTATATCTGAACAAGTTGTCAGCGAAATTAACCACTCTAAGAGCCAAGCCCAAGAAAGCGTTCAATCAATGCAAAGCTCTGTTGAATTACTCGATGCGATTTCAGAAAATGCGAATCAAGTAAATGATATGGCCACTTTAATTGCTACTGCGACAGAGCAACAAAGCAATGTTGTTCATGATATTAGCCAAAATATTGAACAAATCAGTGATATAAGTGATACCACACTAAATGAGCAATTTAACACTGAGAAAGCCATTGGAGAGCTTGTGAACAGTGCGCAAACACTGGATAAATTAGTAGACACATTTGAAAAGCATCGTTAATTCAACAACGAATCGCTAAAGTAGATAAAAGGGTTACATTTAACATGTAACCCTTTTTAATTGATTAATTAAAAGCGCGTGATTAGTGTAAATGCAACGAGCCCTCTTTTACATTCAATTTAAAATCGTATACATATTGTTGTTTTTTTGCCCGTGATAATTTTTTAATTGCATACTCAAGTTTACTCGCTTCACTTTTATTACCCACCGCCTGTTGGTGTATAAGCACTAAAGGCCCTTTACCTTTTAAATTTTTTGCTCCTTTGCCAGCTTGATGTGTCGCTAAGCGTTTATTTACATCCGTTGTTATCCCTGTATACCAAGCCCCGTAACGTGTTTCTACAATGTATAAAAACCATAATGGTTCAGCCGAGTTATTACTTTTTGAGATAATTAAACTTTTTTCAGATTTTGCTGTCAAAACTAACCTCATGCAGCGAGCGATATTGCTTTATCGTTGTATTAAATATTCTGGTTACTCGTTTATTAGCCTGAATGAATCCGAGTCCTAAATCAAGCGTTATGAATTAGCCTTAAAAATATCAGCTAAATTAAAAACAATTGCTTAAAAAGGTTTTACCTTCAGTGACTAATCGGTATTATGCAGTTTATAAAAAATAAGGATCACAACTCACAATGCAGTCGTTAAAAACATTTTCTCTTTTGTTAATTATTACATTTACCTTTAGCTCTTTAGCTGGTTGCTCAAGTTGGGTTTATAGAATTAACATACCTCAAGGCAACTTTTTAGAACAATCTGATGTTGATAAACTGCGTATAAATATGACACAAGAGCAGGTTATATTTGTGTTAGGAAAACCGGTTGCTGAAGATGCATTTGATAAAACGGTATGGCGTTACGTATATAGCTTTAATATCGGCCGTGACAATGAACAGCGTAAATCGTTAACCCTTAATTTCGAAAATAAACGCTTGGTTTCTCTTTCGGGTGATTACAAAGAACCTGAAGAGTTTAATACCCCATTAGAGCAAGAATAATATTAAAAAGGTGAGCATTAGCTCACCTTTTTAATACCTAGCGTTCTAACGCCCTACCCCCAGTTATTTTATTAGCACGACCTTCTTCTTTTGCCTTTTCCGCTCGTTTACGGCGTGCGTCTTTAGGATCGGCAATTAACGGGCGATATATCTCTACACGGTCACCTTGTTTTAATTCTTGGTTTAATTTGCACGTTCGATTCCACACCCCAAGTGTTAAAGCGTTAGGGTCTAACTCCGAAAACTGCTCTATCACACCACATTGCAATACAGCCTGCTCTGCAGTGCAGCCCTTTACAACTTCTAAAGGAATGCTTACGGCTTTATCTGGCAATGCATAAACAACTTCGACTTGTATCATCTTCTTATCCCATAAACCTGTTTGGCGCGCTCTGTAAATGCACTAACCATATTAGTGGCAACGTCATTAAAAATTTTACCAAACGCAATTTCTATTAATTTACTAGAAAACTCAAATTCTAATTTAAGCATGACTTTGCACGCCTGTTCATCAAGCGTTTGAAAATACCAACGCCCTTCTAATCGCTTAAACGGCCCATCAACTAAACGTAAATCAACCGTGCTATCGTCAACCAATGTATTTTGTGTCGTAAACCACTTTTTAATTCCTGCTTTGGAAATTTCTAAACTTGCAGTCATCTGAGTATCGTGTTGTGAAATAATTTTCGCATCTGAACAATTTGGTAAAAATTGCGGGTACGCATTAATATCATTAACTAAATCGAACATCTCTTTGCTGCTGTACATAACCAGCGCACTTTTCTCTATTTGTGGCATATTCACTCCCAACTGTGTTGGCGAATTTTAGCAAGCTTTAACAATATTCCCAAATTTTGATCTTGCTCCTATTATTTTCAACAGATTTACTAGATTAGTAAAAAATCAATGTAAAATAAGATGCTTTACGTATAATATAGGCCACTATGGCTAAGAAAAAATCATCTAAATCGACAAGTAATACCATCGCGCTAAACAAAAAAGCACGACATGAGTATTTTTTACACGACAAGTTTGAAGCAGGTGTTGAACTACAAGGCTGGGAAGTAAAAAGCATCCGAGCCGGTAAAGTAAATATCTCTGAAACTTATATTCATTTAAAAAACGGCGAAGCATTTTTACTCGGTAGTCAAATTACCCCTTTAAACAGTGCATCAACCCATGTAATTTGCGACCCTTTACGTTATCGCAAATTATTATTGAGTAGACGAGAGCTAGACCGTCTAGTCGGTGCGACCGAACGTGATGGCTATTCGTTAGTTGCAACTGCAATGTATTGGAAAAAATGCTGGGTGAAGCTAGAGTTTCATCTTGCAAAAGGTAAAAAAATGCATGACAAGCGTGAAGACGGTAAAAATAAAGACTGGTCTCGCGAAAAAGAGCGCTTGATGAAACATAAAGTTTAACAAGTGAAAATAAAAAAAAACCGCCAAATGGCGGTTTTTTTATGATGAACAAAGGGCTAAATTATAGCTCGCCTTCATTTTCAGATAAGAACTTAGCAACACCTTCAGGGCTTGCATCCATTCCTTTTTTACCTTCAGTCCAACCTGCAGGACATACTTCACCGTTTTCACTATGGAATGCTAGCGCATCAACCATACGAATCATTTCATCAATGTTACGGCCAAGAGGTAGATCGTTAACTACTTGGTGACGTACGTTACCTTCTTCGTCGATTAAGAAAGACCCACGAAAAGCAACACCCGCTTCTGGATGCTCTACGTCATATGCTTTACAAATTTCGTGTTTAACATCAGCAACAAGTGCATATTTAACTTCACCAATACCACCGTCAGCAACGGCAGTTTTACGCCATGCATTATGTGAGAACTGTGAATCAATTGATACACCGATCACTTCAACACCGCGCTTTTGGAACTCTTCATAACGCTTATCAAATGCAATTAGCTCAGAAGGACATACAAACGTGAAATCTAGTGGGTAAAAGAAGATTACTGCTTTTTTACCTTTAATTGTTTCGTGAAGGTTATAGCTATCTACAATTTCACCATTACCTAAAACTGCTGCAGCGGTAAAGTCTGGTGCCTGGCGGCCTACTAATACACCCATTTTATTCTCCAAATATTTTGAGTTTGTTGTCGATTGCATATGCAATACTGATGGTTATATGGGTACTATTTTTATTAAATCAATAGTAAAACATATAATTCCCAGTATTGTAGAGTGATGAAATACAAAATAACAATAGGATAAATCGATAGTGACCATCGATATTTTCGAACAACAATATTAAGATAGTATTATCTTAATATTGGTCGGTATAAAAAAACCTGCAAGTGCAGGTTTTAACTATTAGTCCATAATATCTGTGGGCATATCACCGCGAATTTGTTGCCAAATCTCACCGGTTTGATGACCATATTTACGCATCATCGAAATAGCACCATCATGCTCATTATTTTGCGCTAATACGGTTAAATCTTTATAGAACTGTCTAGCTAGCTCACGCGTACGTTCATCAGAAAAATAATGGCAGCCTATTTTAGAATAAAAACCTTTAAAGCCATTTAAAATTAATACATATATTTTATTATTTCCTGCTACAGCAAGTTCATAATGTACTTTATAATCATAATCAGCAAAGGCTTGCGCGCTGTCTTCTAACTCATCGCTTTGCGATAATATTTCAATCACACGCTCAGGGTTTAATTTAATAGCTGCACGTGTGTATATAGCACTAATATTAGTTCGTGCCGATAATAATTGATCTGTTAACTCAGGCATTTTATCTTCATCTAGTCGTGCTAACGTTTCTAAAATGTTTAGACCTGATGTTTCCCAGAAATTATTTACTCTTGTTGGCTTACCATGTTGAATTGTTAACCAGCCATCACGAGCTAAGCGCTGTAAAACTTCACGCAGCGTCGTTCTTGTTACACCAATAAGCTCTGATAACTCTCGCTCTGCAGGTAGAATTGATCCAGGCGCAAAGCCTCCGTTCCAGATTGACTCGACTATATATTCTTCAGCAAATCCTGCTGGGCTTTTCGCTTTAAAAATTCTCATTCAATTCCTACTTATATTAATTATAGGCACAACTTTATAGTGTTAACTGACAGATTGTACCAGATGAAACATAACTAACAAGTAAAGAGCGAATTAAATAAACACGCTATACAAGATTAAAAACATTAAAAAGTTTGCTATTGCTAATTACCTTATATTCATCTTACCTTAAGTAATAATTAAACTTTTTGTTTACACCAAGACTTAGCTGAATTAACTTAACAAATATCAGCAAAATAGTCAGTCTAATAACAAGGACCCCCCATGCAACAGAGTGTTGTAAACGCTACATTTAAAAATTTTTTAGGGAATGCGCCTAAATGGTATAAGTACACTATTATCGCTTTCCTTGTTATTAATCCAATACTCTTTGAAATTAACGCCTACTTAGCTGGTTGGGTGCTCGTTTTAGAATTTATTTTTACTCTCGCCATGGCGCTAAAATGTTACCCGTTACAGCCAGGTGGCTTACTGGCAATAGAGGCTTTGCTAATTGGCATGACTAGCGCTGCTCAAGTTGAGCATGAAATTGCACAAAATCTCGATGTGATCCTCCTGCTAATCTTTATGGTTGCGGGGATCTATTTTATGAAAGACTTGCTGCTTTATATTTTTACTAAGTTAGTTGTCACTGTCAGAAACAAAACAATCTTATCCTTAGCATTTACCTGTGCAGCTGCTTTCTTGTCTGCATTTTTAGATGCCTTAACGGTTATGGCGGTTGTAATCGCTGTTGCTATGGGGTTTTATAGTATTTATCACAAAGTGGCGTCAGGTAAAGATTCATCTAGCGAACATGACATTAATGATGATAATCAAGTTCATGACATTAATCGTAAAGATTTAGAAGATTTTCGTGCCTTTTTGAGAAATTTATTAATGCATGCATCCATTGGTACTGCTTTAGGCGGCGTTTGTACTATGGTTGGTGAACCACAAAATCTAATTATTGCCGAGCGAGCTAGTTGGCTTTTTGGTGAATTCTTTTTCAGAATGTTACCTATAACACTGCCCGTCTTTATAGCCGGTCTTGCTACCACCTTTTTGTTAGAAAAAACCAAAACATTTGGATATGGGGCAAAATTACCCGATAGTATTCACGCCATTTTAAAAAATGAAGCGCAAACTTTAGATAAAAAGCGTACCAAACGAGACAAAGTAAATTTAGCTATACAGTCACTTATTGCTATTTGGTTAATCATAGGACTTGCACTGCATTTGGCAACAGTTGGCCTTATTGGGTTATCTGTTATTATTTTAGCCACTGCCTCTGCAGGCATTATTGAAGAGCATCAATTAGGTAAAGCATTTGAAGAAGCATTACCTTTTACTGCCTTACTTTGTGTATTCTTTGCTATTGTCGCCGTTATTATTGATCAACACTTATTCACCCCTGTAATTACTTGGGTGCTGACTTTCGAAGGTCAATTGCAATTGGTAATGTTTTTTATAGCAAACGGCTTATTATCCATGGTAAGCGATAATGTATTTGTTGGTACTGTTTATATCAACGAAGTCGCTGCGGCATTGCAAGCAGGACAAATAACTCGAGACCAATTTGATTTACTTGCTGTTGCCATTAACACAGGTACCAATTTACCGAGTGTCGCCACCCCAAATGGTCAAGCCGCCTTTTTGTTTTTATTAACTTCAACGTTAGCACCAGTACTTCGCCTGTCATATGGTCGCATGGTATATATGGCACTGCCTTATACGATTGTTTTAACAATTGTAGGGTTAACATTCACCTATGTGGGACTAAATGATATGACCGAACTTCTTTATCAATGGGGGTTAATACAGCATCACAGTGGTTTAGCCCCTACTGTCGTTAACGGTCATTAAATTTTTTGTTTAAAGCGACGCAAGTCGCTTTTATACATTAACTTGAAGTTTATAAACCTCTAATGTCATAATCTAAGCCCTTAATGTTAAATGGATAAAATATGAACTGGTTGGCAAACTTAAGCACTCAACGCGCACCATGGTTACTATTTTCAGTAATTATCTTAGGCCTTGAACTCATCGCGTTATTTTTTCAATATCAAATGGGGTTAGCACCATGCATCATGTGCATTTATCAAAGAAGTGCTGTTTTAGGATTATTTGTCGCTGGAATAGTTGGTTCTATTAAACCCAATAATTTAATATGCCGTATGATAGCCTTTACTATTTGGGGTGTTGCAAGTATTTGGGGCTTTATGTTGGCACGCGAACACATTGCCATGCAAACAACAACCGATCCCTTTGCATTTAGTTGTGAGTTTGAACCTAACTTTCCAAACTTTATGCCATTACATCATTGGCAACCATGGTTTTTTGAAGCCACTGGTGATTGCGGTAATATTGACTGGGTATTTATGACATTAAGTATGCCACAGTGGATGCAGATTATATTTGCAAGCACGCTTGTTACGTTAATAACGCTTGTTGCTGCACGCATTATAAATAATAAGTCATTATAATGTTTATATTTTTTACAAGCCAAATTAGTGAGCTTAAACATCTAAAGTTACGTCAACGCCAACAAACGGTTGCTCAGGCATTAGCTTTACTTTCTCCGGTGAATACAATACTTCTTAAAATAATTAAGCTATGTTTTATATTTCCAGTATTTTTTATTTTAAATGTATTTGAAGGCTGGTTACTTGTCCCCTTTTTACTGTTAGTTGGGCTAAGCTACCCTTTAATTACAACACCTATAGAAATTATGTTTGCAAAAAAACATTTATCGCAGGTATTAACAACGAATACCGAACATTAAATAGCGTATTTTACGTTTTTTAAAGTGAGCTGAGCAACTTAAACTCAGCTCACTTATTGCTTATTTTAATACAATCTTATCTTGTAATTTTGTTAATAGTTTCGTACCAAAACCTTTTATATCTGTTATTTGTTGAATATCAGTAAATTCGCCATTTTTTTCACGAAAATCAATGAGCATTTGTGCCTTTTTCTTACCAATACCCGGTAACATAACTAGCTCATCGACACTGGCCGTATTAATATTAACTTTTAACTGCTGCTCAACACTTTGCATCGTTTCGGCTGCATATAAATTACTGACTGAAACCATACTGAGTATACTTACCAATAGTATATATTTTAAAAATTGCATAATTCTTCCTTATTGATTTATGTATTTTATATTTAGTAATAAATAAGCACTTACAGCCTCAAATTTATACATGCTGTCATCTATGCCGACTCCCTATTTCCAGCTTAAAGAGTAACTATTTAACTAAAGTAAAACTCTTCTTTATTGTCAACCAATCAATAATTAAATATTCGTTTTTCGTCAAAGATGAGCCCCACCCTCTTTACTGTATATAAAAACAGTGTAAACTAGGTGGAAATAAATTTTATACAAGTAAGCAGGAGAGATCATGGCTGTTGTTGTTAAATATGTTGTAGAACGAAACGGAGTGGAGCGTATGACGTTTACGACCAAAAAAGAGGCAGATGCATATGACAAAATGCTTGATATTGCCGAATCACTGGAGCTAATGCTAGAAAAAGTAGATGTGCCATTAAGTGAGCAACAAGTTGAATCGCTTGCCCTAGAAATAGCAAAGAGTAAAGATGATTTTATGGCGGTACTTAAAGGAGCAAAAGATACAACATCCAAAGCACCTATAAAAACTAAAAAAGCCGAAAATTTAGAATTAGTGACAGATACTGAAAAAAAAGAAGCTTAAATATAATTAAAAAGGGAGCATAAAGCTCCCTTTTTAATTGTCGTTAAACTTATTATTTTAATTCATTTTCAACTTCATCAAATAACTCTACTATGCTCTGGGTGGGTGGCTTTGTTACTAAGCTAACCCCAACAATAGCAATACTTGATAAAATAAAGCCGGGTACAATTTCATAAATAACACTACTTAAACTTGCGCCATTTTGAGCCAGTGGTGCATAAATCCAAATAAGCACAGTACATGCACCTACCAACATACCCGATAACGCACCTAAAAACGTCATACGCTTCCAATACAAGCTAAATAACACCAATGGTCCAAAAGCAGCACCAAAACCAGCCCATGCATTACTAACCAAGTCTAAAATAGAGCTATCTCGATCATAGGCTAAATAAATCGCACATAAAGCGACCGCAGCCACACTGATCCGACCAACGGCAACCAATTCTTTATCGGTTGCTTCTTTGCGTAAAAATGTTTTATAAAAATCTTCAGTTAAAGAACTCGAACTCACTAATAACTGTGACGAAATCGTACTCATAATTGCTGCTAATATTGCAGCCAATAGAAAGCCAGCAATTAAAGGGTGAAAAAGCAGTTCAGACAATACTAAGAAAATAGTTTCAGGATCATTGACTACAATCTCGTTTTCATAAGCGTACGCAGCACCACATAAACCGGTTGCAACAGCGCCTAATGCAGCGATGATCATCCAACTCATACCAATGCGTCGGGCCATTGGCATATCTTTAACACTTCTAACTGACATAAAGCGCACAATAATGTGTGGTTGGCCAAAATAACCAACCCCCCAAGCCATCGCAGATATAATACTTAATACAGAGCCTGCGCCAATCCAATTAAGCATGTCAGGATTAACACTGTGTAATGTAGATTGTAAAGGTTCATCTAATAAAGAATAAGTCACTGCGGGTACTAAAATGAGCGCAACAAACATTATACAGCCTTGCACAAAGTCGGTTAAGCTTACCGCTAAAAAACCACCAAATAAGGTATATAAAACAACAACACCTGTCGTTATATATAAACCCAATTCGTAACTCAGGCCAAACGAGCTTTCAAATAACTTACCACCGGCCACAACCCCAGATGAGGTATAGAGTGTAAAGAAAATAATAATAACTAAAGCAGATACAACACGCAGTATATTTGACTTATCATTGAATCGATTAGCAAAGTAATCTGGAATGGTTATAGAGTCATTTGCTTTTTCTGTGTATACCCTTAATCGAGGCGCAACAAGTAAATAGTTTAACCAAGCACCTAATATAAGGCCAACGGCTATCCATGTACTACTAAATCCTGTTACAAACATAGCACCCGGTAATCCCATTAAAATCCAACCACTCATATCAGAAGCGCCCGCAGATAATGCAGCAACACCTGGAGATAAACTCCGTCCGCCAAGCATATACCCTGATACATCACTTGTTGATTGCTTATAGGCATAAAGCCCAATACCGAGCATTACTATAAAATATAATGATAAAGAAATGATCATGCCTGTTTCCAAATTAGCCTCCAGATTTTATTTATTTTAGGCTTACAGTCCAAATTTATATTGGAATGTTAAATTCATTGCTATACGTCTCCACGTAAAAATTAATACAATGTTGATAGCAGCAAAACCAAGGTGGTAAACAAACACATATGTGACGTTTATTTTTGCGCTATCAGTAAACCCATGTCCAAATTTCGTTGTATTTCAATATTCAATTAAACTATATCATGTCTAATGCAAAGAACTCCAATTTCAACATAATCGAGAAAAAGAGTAAGGTGGTTGATGAAAAACAGTAAAAAAAAGTTAAAACCTTTAACTAAATTACTAGAAAGTGTTCTACAATATAGACAGATTGTATTTCTTTTTTAGGGCTTTTTATGGACTTTTTTGCCGCTAGGCAACCTATTTTAGACAGAGATAAAGCCCTTGTGGGTTATGAACTGCTTTTTCGTGATAGCCTTGATAATGAATTTCCTGATATTGATGGAGATGAAGCAACGTCACGATTAATTGAAGGAAGTCAGTTTAATTTTGGTTTTGAAGATTTAACAGGCAACAAACCTGCATTTATTAATTTTACCTTGCCCACGCTGCAAAAGGGTTACCCTACTCTTTTAAGTAAAGAGAGTGTTGTTGTTGAAATACTTGAATCAATTCAGCCAGGTAAGCGCTTACTAGCGATTGTTAAAAGCTTAAAAGATAAAGGCTATACCATTGCTTTGGATGACTATATTCATCAACCTGTTTGGCGCCACTTTTACCCTTATATAGATATCATTAAAATTGATTTTTTAGATACCGATATTGATACAATAAAGCAAGTCATTCATGATATTAAGAATTACCCGCTGATCAAACTGCTTGCCGAAAAAATTGAAACTCATGATATGTACCAACTGGCCTTAGATTTAGGGTTTCATTATTTTCAAGGTTATTTTTTCTCAAGGCCTGAAATGGTGCAAAGCAAAGCCCTACCACCGTCTGAAATGGCACTTGCAGAGCTTTTATATGAAACTTCAAATACCGATTTAGATTTAGCAAAAATCACAAATGTCTTTGAACGAGATGTTAATCTCTCTTATAAACTTTTACGTTATTCTAATTCAGCAGCATTCGCTAGAAGAGCCGAAATAAGCACAATAAAGCAAGCGCTCATTGTTTTAGGCGCTAATGAGATAAAAAAACTATTATCTATTTTGTTTGCATCTCAAGTATCACAAAACAAACCGGTAGAGTTAATAAGGCTCTCATTAGTTCGCGCTCGTTTTAGTGAATTACTTGCTAATACCCATAATTCGAACAATAGCAGTATGGCATTTTTAACTGGAATGATGTCAGTAATGGATGCAATTCTCGATGAAGATATGCAGAGTGTCATGAAAAAACTTCCTCTATCACCGCAAATAAAAACGGCGCTATTAGAGGATTCAGGTGAGTTAGCGCAGTATTTAAATTTAGTGAAGTATTACGAGCAAGCAAATTGGACTGCTGCCAATACTTTGTGCCAAGCGCTTTCTATCGATAAGAGTAATATTCCCAATACATACCATGAAGCATTATTGTGGGTAAATGAGCAAATGCAATTAATGAATAATGAATAATGAATAAACAAGCCATATAAGTTAAATATATAATCTAACACACAATAAAAAAACGCCTAAATGGCGTTTTTTTATTGTGTGTAAACCTATAAGCTTTCTAAAAAATCTTCATCAAAATCATCTGGCTCTTCTTTTATTGGCGGATTACCATCATAGAGTTCAAATAGCTGACGTTGAAAATAGATGTCTTTTACAAATAGGTAAGGATCAAGTGAGTCATTTAATAGCCCTTCTTGTGCTATTAAATTAGCCCGAGCTTCTACAGCTTTCAAAGCAAATACTAACACTGATTGAGGGGTCGTTAACGCAATTTCTGGTAATACAAAGTTATCAACAACATCACCCGTTAAATTTCTTGCGGTACTAGGCCCTATACCAGGAACCATTAAATACGCTCCGTCTCCTATCCCCCATACACCAAGAGTTTGACCAAAATCTTCATCTACAATTTGTAAGCCTAGCGAACTGGCTACATCAAAAAGTCCAAATACACCTACGGTTGAATTCACTAAAAAACGCGCTAAACTTACACTGGCGTTTCCGGCTTTGCCTTGTAAACCAGCATTAATGATATCGACAGGCGCGCTAATGTTATTAGTAAAATTAACCACACTTGATCTTACTGGAGCAGGTGTAATAGCAAGATAACCTACCGCGGTTGGGCGTAATATATACGCATCGAGCACATCAAAGTTAAAATCATATAAAGGGCGGTTAATACTTTGCAATGGATCACGTTCATCAACTTTACTTTCTGGCACTTGTGCACAACCTGATAAAATTAAAAAACATACAAAAACAATACTAGCTCTAAACATTTTCATTCCTTAAGGTATTACTGTGTTTATTTCAAGTTGATAATCGAAGGTGTTAGCAACAGATATAATCTCAGAAACCCCTTCTAACTCACCACTACTTGGCATAACAGTGTCATCTTGAGAGATCCGTGCAGTTAAAATAACATTTTGTGTACTTGATAAATTCAAGTCTGCAATCATCGCATTTTCATTATTTAACGTTACAGTAATTGGAAAACTAAACTCAGTTAGCTTTACAACGGCAAGAGGCATCGCAGGCCCTTGCGCCGCTTTGGCAAACACAAATAATATACCTTTCTTTGGTTGTTTAGCCGTTAAATTAGGAGCAAGCGTGATTGCTACATTTATGCTAGGAGCACTGTTTTTTTCAGTCACTACTTGCTCTTTTGGCTGAATTTTTTGATCTATTTCGGCAATACGCTGAGCAATCATCGTATAACGGCTATCACTTTGTTCCATACTCGCTAATAAAACTTCAAAAGCGGCTTTAGCTTGTTGCCAGTCTTTTCGCTCATAAGCAATCAGCGCCAATAGCGATATAGCATCTAAATTTGTTGGCTCTTGCTTAAGTACTTTAGAGAGCATGCTCGCAGCACGTGTCATATTTTCTGCATTGCCTTGAAGTAGCAATAATTGGCTATAACTAATAAGCACTTGCTGATTATCAGGATTCATAACCAGCACTTTATCAAACGATTGCTGGGCCATATCAAATTCATTTAGCGACATAGCAACGCGTCCAAGTAACATCCATGCAACTTCATCGTCTCCCGTTTGACTCAGTTTTGTACGAAGGGCTAACGCAAAGGCCTGCATCTCATTTTGACTAAGCGGTTCGCCTTTTTGCATCATGGCTCTTTCACCATATTCAGGTAAATTATCCATTGCTTCATGCCATGCTGATATTTGTTGAAAACTCCCCGTTAATGCATAAAAAATCACGGCTAGAGTGATAACAAAAGCAGCTCCTGTTAGGGCAAATATACGGTTATTCCCTTTACTTTGTAATGACTTTTCAGGCGCTAATTCATTAAGCAATCGTCGCTTTAATTCAATAATAGATTCATCAAAACTTTGCTTCTCGATACGTTGGTTTTCAAGCTCCGAATTTAATTCAGCTAAGCGTTGCTCATAAATACTGATTAGCTCAGCGTTGGCATTATGAGTAATATTACGAACCCTTTCCTTTTTTAAAAAAGGCAGTACAGTGAAACCAAGGGCAATTAGGGTTAATAATACAAAGCATCCCCACATTAAAGTCATTAACTACGCTCCTGATGTTTATTTTGTGCAATTAACTTATTTAGCAGTAGCTCGTCATTCTCACTCCAGCGCTGCTTTACAGAGGCTTTACGCTGACGAATAACAATAAAACCAAAACCCAGTATGACTATCAGCACAGGCAAAACCCATAAAACTAAGGTCGCCGGTGTCACAGGGGGATCGTAATGTACAAAATAACCATAACGGTCAATCATGTAATCGATAACTTCATCTTTAGATTTGTTTTCTTTTACAAGTACCAATACTTTGTCTCGTAAATCTTTTGCAACCACAGCGTCTGAATCGGCAATATTCTGATTTTGACACTTAGGGCAGCGTAGCTCTTTTGTTAGCTCTTCAAAACGTACTGCTTGTTCTTTGTTATCAAATTGATAGCGATCTTGTTGGGCAAATGCCGATACACTAATGATTAAGCTCAATAATAAAAGCACTGTTTTCATTAATTTAACTCCTGCATTAAAGGTGCAAACTTAGCACGCCATACACGAGGATTAATATCTCCAGTATGATGCAATAAAATAGTGCCTTGCTTATCGACTAAAAAAGTCTCTGGAGCACCAGAGACGCCTAAATCTAACGATAAAGTACGATGTAAATCTAAAATATTAAATTGATAGGGATTCCCCGTACGCGCTAGCATATCGTTTACTTCTTTACGTAGTGCATTCATATCAAAAGGGCCATCAAAATCAGCGTCGTAGCCTTGTACGTAATACAAACCTATAATTTTAACGCCTTGTTCACGTAACTTAGTTAAATAACTTAGTTCGACTAAACATGTAGGACACCACGTTCCCCACACATTTAATAAATAAACGTCACCTTTTAACTGCTGTTCGGTCCAGCGTGAATTATTGTCCATTAAATCAGGCAAATTAAACGCTGGCATAGTATCGCCTATGCGACCGGTTTGAATCTCACGAGGATTTGCAAATAATCCTTGATATAAAAACACACATAAAAAAACAAAAATGAGTAAAGGTACAATCGCAATGAGTTTACGGTTCATGATGCAACCTCCGAAACTTTTTTACGTTTTGGCTCAACAGGTGAACGATAGCGTTTATCAAATAAAATCATAAAACCAGCTAACGAAATTAACCCCCCTCCAATCCATATCCAACGAACAAACGGCTTGTGGTAAATACGTAACGACCATGCGCCTTTACTTAATTGCTCACCAAGTGCTAAATATAAATCTCGAGTAAAACCAGCATCAATGGCTGCCTCAGTCATAAACTGCATTGCGATATCGTAACGTCTTTTTTCAGCATGAAGCTCACTAACGACTTTATCGTTTTTAAGTACGCTCACCACGCCAGCATGGCCACTATAGTTTGCACCTCGAATAGTTTTTACGCCGTCAAAACGGTAGCTATATTCATTAAGTTGCACACTTTCACCGGGTTTCATAGAAACATCGCGCTCTACTGAATAGGCAGAGGTGAGCGACACACCGATAATTAAAAAAGATAAACCAACATGGCCTAACACCATCGCCCAGTAACTTACTGTTAAGCGCTTTAACCCTTCAGTTAATTTAGTTTGAGTACTTGCTTTAAGGTATAAATCAATGGCCGTTGCAACTGCTATCCATACCGCTAAGGTTGTTGCTAACAGGGTTAATGGTTTAACGCTTTCATAACTTGAGTAAAGCCAAGCACAGCTAATTACCACACTCATTAATGCGCCAATAAATAACTTATTTTTTAAAAATGCCCACTTATTTTGCTTCCACCTTAAAAGAGGTCCTATTCCCATTAATATGGCAAAAGGGACTAATAAGATTGCAAACATTTTATTAAAGAACGGTTCACCGATCGAAATACTTCCCAGCCCCATTTCTTTATGCACCATCGGCAGTAATGTACCTAACATAACAATTAACGTGGCAACCACTAAAAAGATATTATTAAGCCATAATGCCACTTCGCGCGATACAAACTTATAACGCCCTTCACTATGCACTTGAGCAACACGAAGCGCATACAATGCTAAGCCACCACCGACGACAATACCTAAAAAGGCTAAAATAAATAATCCTCTATCGGGGTCGGTTGCAAAGGCATGCACTGATACAATAATGCCCGAGCGAACAATAAAGGTGCCTAATAAACTTAACGAAAATGCAGCGATAGCCAGTAACACCGTCCACGACTTAAATACACCTCGCTTTTCAGTCACACTTAAAGAGTGTAATAAAGCTGTCGCGACTAACCAGGGCATTAAGGCCGCATTTTCTACCGGATCCCAAAACCACCAGCCGCCCCAGCCTAATTCTGAATACGCCCACCAGCTACCGATTGTTAATCCTAAACCTAAAAATCCCCATGCCGTCATAGTCCAAGGGCGAGACCATTTAGCCCATGTATTATCAAGTTTACCCGTTAATAATGCAGCGATAGCAAATGCAAATGCCACTGATAACCCAACATAACCCATATAAAGTAAAGGCGGGTGAATGATCATACCGGGGTCTTGTAATAATGGGTTTAAATCTCTCCCCTCGACAGGGAAATAAGGAAGAAGTCGTTCAAAAGGGCTCGACATTAATAAAGTGTAAAGCATAAAGCCAACACCTAAAAACCCGAGTACTCCTAATACTCTTGCGCGTAATACCCAAGGTAAAGAACGTGATCGCATTGCAACGACTGCCGTCCAACCTGCTTGCATTACAAGCCAAAGTAAAATAGCACCTTCGTGGCCACCCCATGTTGAAGTGATTTTGTAATACCAAGGTAAAGTGCTACTTGAGTGATAAGCTACATAAGCAACGGTAAAATCATCAGTTAAGCTGGCATAAATAAGCGCTGCAAACGAAATAATAACAAATGCAAATTGCCCTATTGCTAATGAAGGAGCTGCACGCATTAACCTTAAATTACCCGTGTGTGCACCCCATAACGGAAAGATACACAACAACACACTCAACACCATAGCCAGTGTTAAAGAAAAATAGCCAAGTTCAGGGATCATATTAGCTCCCGCTATCTAAGTTATATTTAGGCTTTTCGTGTTTAATCCCTTTCACGGCTTCAGCCACTTCTGCGGGCATATATTCTTCATCGTGCTTTGCTAATACTTCAAACGCATTAACCACATTTTTTTCAACCAATACCCCTTGCGCAACAATACCTTGGCCTTCGCGGAACAAGTCTGGCAAAATGCCTTTATAGCGAATAGTGACTAATGGCCCCGTATCAATAAGTTTAAAACTTACTTGCAAGCTATCTTCATTTCGCTCTACAGAGCCCGGGACGACCATGCCACCAATACGAAGTTTTTGCCCTATTACCGGTTTTTCTTTATTAGGGCCTTTACCTTCAATTAATTCACTCGGGGTATAAAATAGATTAATGTTCTCTTGTAATGCATAAAGCGTTAAACCTATTGCGCTGCCTAACCCAAATACAATGGCAACAATCACTAAAAGACGTTTTTTACGACGTGGGTTCATGAGTTTTGTTCCTGTTTAGCTTTTTTTATACGTTCTTCACGAATAAGTTGATCTGCAACAGCTTTAAAAATGCGCTTTTTGTCATTTAAAGAGCTGATTAAAATACCTAATAAAATGGCTGCACATGTACCAAAAGAAAGCCATACATAAAAGCCATAGCCTCCCATGGCAATAAAATCTGAGAAAGAGTCAAACTGCATAATTACTCCTGAGTTAACAACTGACGCACCCACGGGCGATGCTTTTCGCGTTGTAATATTTCATTTTTAAGTCGAATCAAAGTCACCACACCGACAAATGCAGCAAAGGCAACAATATTAACCATAAGAGGCCAGAACATACTCGGATCAATTGCTTTTGTATCAAGCTTGGTGATAGTTGCTCCTTGATGCAGTGTATTCCACCACTCTACAGAGTAATGAATAATAGGTAAGTTAATAACCCCCACGATAGCTAAAATAGAAGCTGCTCGCCCGGCTGCTTTTTTATCTTCGAATGCATGATATAAAGACAACACCCCTAAATATAAAAATAACAATATTAGCTCAGAAGTAAGCCTCGCATCCCATACCCACCAAGCTCCCCACATAGGTTTTCCCCATGCAGCACCAGTGATAAGGGCAATCGCAGTAATACATGCACCCACAGGAGCAATAGCAATAACAGCAAGTTCAGCATTACGTATCTGCCACACAAGAGCCACAATCGCGGCGATGGCCATTGATGAGTAAGCCCCCATAGATAAAATAGCTGAAGGGACATGAATAAAAATAATTCGATAGCTATCTTTTTGTTGATAATCGGCTGGCGCATAAGCTAAGCCCCAAATCCATCCGATAATCATAGTGGCCACACAAACCACGGTAAAATAAGGCAATAGCGTATTACATAATTGATAAGCACGCTCTGCTTTGGCATAAGGATGTAACCATTTCCACATATTAACTTACACTCACTTTTAATGCTGACGATATGGCGATAGGTGCACTGATAATAGCAATGGCTAACATGGCACCCAAGATGGCAAGCTGACCACTATAATCTAGCGACATAGCGCTCGTGTCTATAGCCGACGTTGCAAATATTAAAACCGGAATATATAAAGGTAAAACTAATAAACTCATCAAAATCCCCCCTTTTTGTAACCCTACAGTTAGCCCTGCACCAATTGCGCCAATAAAGCTTAACAATGGAGTACCCAATAACAAGGTAAATAAAGTGGCTAATAACGCGTTACTTTCTAAATTTAATAACAAAGCAAATAATGGGGTCATAAGCACTAACGGTAAACCGGTCACAACCCAATGAGCTGCCACCTTTGCAAATACCGTTAACGACAAAGGATAAGGTGTCACCATCAGCTGCTCAAGAGAGCCATCGTTAAAATCATCCCGAAAAAGCTTATCCAGTCCTAACATGGTTGATAGTAAAGCGGCCACCCAAATAATACCCGGCGCCATCCTAGCAAGTAGACCGGGTTCAGGGCCTATAGCTAACGGAAAAAGAGAAATAACGATTAAAAAGAATAAAATAGGATTAATAATTTCTGAGCGTTGACGAAAAGCCAGTTTCAAGTCTTTGTTAAAAACGGCACAAAATAATAGCCAGTAGGAATGTGTGCGTATCATTAGTAACGATACTCCAAAGTAAACGTTTTCAAATCGTTAAATTGTGCAGTGAGATCTTGATGGGTAGTTAATAAAATAGCCCCACCTTGAGATAAATGCTGCTTAAACCGGTCTTGTAAATAAGCAACACCACTTTTATCAAGTGCTGTAAATGGCTCATCTAAAATCCATAACTTTGCTTCATTTAGCCATAATCGTAATAGCGCTACGCGGCGCTGCTGTCCTGCGGATAAAGTACGAACAGGAACATCTTCTAGCCCAATCAAGCCTAATTTTGCTAATAATGGATATAAATCGGTTGGTTTTTTATAACCACTGGCTTGCAGCCAAAAGTGTGTATTTTCTATCGCGCTAAGCTGAGTATTTACACCCGTTTTATGACCTATAAAAAGTAGGTCTGATGTATACTCTTCATAAACCTGTGAAATTGCTTGCTGTTGATATAACACTTCACCTTCATCGGGTACACTAAAGCCTGCAATAATTCGCAATAGTGACGTTTTACCAGCACCATTAGCACCAGCTAATTGCATAATTTGCCCACTTTTTAGGCTAAAATTAAGATCCGCAAATAAGCAACGATCTTGCTTGATGCAGGTGACGGACTTAATGTGTAACAAGATGACGATTCTCTATGCCAAAAATTAGGCGTTAGTCTACCATAATGATAATGTAATACGAATACAGCTTTAAAATCGATTAACAAAAAACTAGCGAAAACTTGATTTAAAATAATGAATGAACCCACTGTAATTAATTTATCTAATTCATTGGTGAGTAATCAATCTACTCACTCTTTCGAAAATGAATTAACTCAATTGCCCGAACAAGCGATTACGGCTAAAAACATTCAGTTTTCAAAAGACTCTATTCAACTTGATTTGTATATAGATGAGCATTGGCAAACGGTGCGGTTAAAAACAACCACAGAATCGTTCACAAATGAAAAAATACCTGCTGCAACTATTCAACTATCTAATGACGGTAAGCAACTAAAAATCACGCCTACGCAAACAACTTTAACGCTTAATAAACCAGCCCAACTCCAGTCGTTATTAAATGTTTTAAGCTCAGGAAGCAGTATTGAAAATAAACCGCTAGCCGTTGATTTACAATCGCTACCCATTAGTAAAATAACGATAAAGCAGCTAGGTGCAAACCTTCCAATTAACAAAAACATTGCCGATTTACTCATATCAGAGCAACCAATAAGAGCGTCGATAAACACTCAAAATAGTGGTGCTAAAATTGATTTTATCAACCGTTATGCTGATCCAATACATAGCCAAACCATCAGCCAAAATAAACTAACTCAATTGCTAGTAAAGCAAATGCCTGATGCGATACTGCAATATAAAACCACTAAACAAGCTACTCTTACCTTCCCTAGCAATAACGCAGTTGTCACATTAAATACTGATAAAAAAGTAGATACAATAACTACTTTAACCCCTACTAAAGTAGTTCTTACACAGCACCACGAAAAATTACTTATTACTAGCACAGAGAAACCCTTTACGGTGCAATTAAACAATTCATTTTCTAAACCATTTAACCTCATAGCGACAACACAAGAACAGTTAAAGCATACCAATAATATCCATCAATCGCTTAATCAAACCAGTCCAATAAAATCATGGTTACAGACTAATTTTGCAGATCTTAAAACTCGTATCAATGATGCTGTTAAATATTTTTCAGACATGCCTTTTGCTACACAAGATATTACAAAACTGAAATTAAATAGCCCTAATGAAACCAGCTTACCTATACTTAATACAAATAATCCATTGAAAAGGTATAATATTATTGATGAGGCCGCAGCGCCTATTAAAACATTGCCTCTTAATATCTCACATGTAAGTAATACAGGGTTTACTCAATTACCAGCTTTAGTAAAAATGACACAACAAATAAAAGCTGCGGTTACCCTATGGACTCCCCCCTCAGATGAAATAAAATCAAACAGACTACAACCGCAAAATATGCAAGTAGGGACACACCGTTTATCACTTGAAGACACTCTATTTAAGCCACTGCTAAATACTCCAGTTGTTCCTTCAAGCAAAATACCTATTAGTACACAACTTAATCAAATAGCAGCACTTGAACAAAAAAATGCCCCTGAGTTAGAAAAGTTAATCAATCATGCTTTTCAAAGAATGATTTCACATAACCACCTGAATTCGGCCTTAGTTTCACGCGATATATCTACTGCTTTGCAATCTTCAGCAATCAGTCAAACGAGTTTCCCTCATGCTTTAGAAAGTGTTGCTGTTAGTATTCTAGCAGCCCCGACTCTCAACCAAATGCCCCATTTGCTCAATTTAAATAATCAAGTTGGACTCGATGCGCTCCTTCAAGTGCTACTTCCTACATTTAAGTCAACTGATACCAACAATGCGTTATTAGAACAATTACAACAACCAGATACTCAAGCACTTGCAGAGGTTTTAATTAATGCAAAAAACACGCTAAGTCATGTAAATACTCAAACCATTAATCAACAGTTGGATTCAAACCCTTTAGTTAACTTTTTATTGCCGATGAAGTTACCACCTGAAACCCAACAGACAGAAATCACATTAGGGCATTATAAAAAGCCAAATAAAGGGGGGTTAACTGACAAAAGCATATGGTTCATCAGACTCAATTTTGATTACGCAGAATTGGGACAATTACAAGCCGTGGCAGAATTAATGGATAAAGCTGTTGACTGCAAATTGCTAGCTTCAAGCCAAACGGTCACCGCACTTGCCCACCCACACTTGGAAAATTTACGTAGTAAGCTTGCAAAGCATGGTTTACAAGTAGGCGAGCTAACATTAACTCAAGGTATTGCTGAACATCAAAATTTTTATGATTCTCATGCTATTATCAATATCAAAGTATAGTGATAGGAAACGCCATGACTGAAAAACAAAAATCTGCAATCGGTTTATTATACGACATTGGTAATAACCCAACGGTCACTGCAAAAGGCTTTGGCGAATTAGCAGATCACATCATTGCAGAGGCTAAAAATAAGGGGATTATGATCCATCAGGATGAAGCATTAGCAAAAACACTATCACATATACAATTAGGGGAAGAAATTCCCAAAGAACTTTATTATATTATTGCAGAGTTAATTGCATTTTCGTATGTACTTAGAGGAAAATTCCCACCAGGGTGGGACGATTTTCAAGGGAAACTTAATATAAAAGCATAACAAAGATGCGTTACTCGACCTTTTTTTGACGATGTAACGTCATCAATAATTCAGCTTCCGCCCGAGGTAATTCACATTCACGAATAACTTCTTCTAAATCAGCACCAAGCTCAACCATTTTCACAGCACGAGAGTAAATTTTAGCATCTGGGTCTTCGTATTTTTGTGCTTCTTGATTTTGCAGCAATTCATTCGCTTGTTGCTCAATAGTAAGCACACGATTACCGACACTTAATAAACCTATTCTTAGCTCATTAACTTCACTACGTAAAATATCAGTTTGCTCAGATAATATCTTATGCTCTTGCGTGCGTTCTAAATAAGCTTTAGCGTGTTTTTTATTACTATTATAAAGTAGCACCAATGATATAAAACTAAACATTAGTGCCACAGCAATTAAACTATATAGCAGCATATATTTTATTTAAGCTTATAAATCGCTTAACTCATCCCATTCGTCATCACTGAGTAGCTTATTTAAATCGACTAAAATAAGTAACTCATTTTCACGATTACAAACACCTTGGATAAACTTAGCACTCTCTTCAGTACCCACATTAGGTGCGCTGTCAATTTCTGAACTGCGTAAATAAACAACCTCAGACACACTATCAGCAAGAATACCAATCACCTGCTCTTCAGCTTCGATAATTAAAATTCGTGAATTATCAGTTGTTTCTGTATTTGGTAAACCAAAGCGAGCGCGAGTATCAATTACGGTAACTACATTACCACGTAAATTAATAATGCCTATAACATACGAAGGCGCGCCAGGAACCGGCGCTATTTCAGTATAACGCAGTATTTCTTGCACCTGCATAACGTTAACGCCATAGGTCTCTTCTTCTAACTTAAAGGTTACCCACTGCAAAATTTCATCATTGTCTGAATTTGTGTTTGCTGATAGTAACTTATCTTCACTCATGCTTTTACCCCGTAATGGACAATTCTATTGACGGCTATCTAAGCCTTGCTCTAGTAATGTATTTAAATTATCTACATCAATTAGTGCACACATTTTATCTTTTATGACTCCAGCAAGCCAAGGTCGCTTACCATTGCTTGATCGCCATTTTACATCTTCTTTAGTTAAAGTAATGTTATTTATTAATTTTTCAGCTAATAAACCCCAAGTACTATCTCCTAAAGTAATCAAATACTGATAATTTAAAGATGCTTCAAGTGCTTCATCGTATTTTTCTGGCATCACCCAACGAGCAGTATCCACAACATTTAATTTTTCATCTCTATTAAGCATAACGCCTTTAAACCATTTTGGCTTGCCAAATAAGTGGTTAACTTCTGTTAACTGATGAATACCGCCTAATGATTTTAATGGAACAGCTAAAGTAAGCCCTGCCACTTCAAAAAATAATGCTTGGAATTCGCTGTCAAAATATTCTTCTTGGCTTTGTAATACCACTTTTGGCTTTGAGGTAACCTCAGTTTCAACAACTTTTTTTACTTCTTCTATGTGTTGTTCTTGAGGTACACGCACATGATCTTTTAATATTACATTTTGCTCTACGTCATCTGCTTTATCGACATGTTCAAGTAAATGCGATTCATCTAATTTAGGTTGTACCTGTTCAAGTAGCTTTGCTACAGGTTTAAGTGACGAATCAACATCATCATCTTGCAGTAATGCACCTAAGTATTGAGTCATTACTTTTTCATTAGCAAATAATTGCTTACTCATTATTTAACCTTGTCCTATTAAATAGTCTAATAGTGCTTGATATGCAAATACACCTCGAGAGCGCGGACAAAATTCGATCGGTACTTTTTGCGCTAAACTTGCATCTCTAAATTTAGTATCAACAGGTATTACACCTGGCCATACCTTGTCATTATACGTTTTTTGCAGCGTTTTATATGCTTCAAGGGCCGCTTTAGTCCGTTTATCGTACATTGTTGGAATTATAGTATATTCATAATTTTTCGCTTGAGAGCTTTGCATTAACTCCATAGTACGCATCATTCTATCTAATCCCTTAAGCGCTAAAAACTCAGTTTGAACAGGGATCAGAACTCGCTCGCTTGCCGCTAGTGCATTAACCATTAAAACGCCTAACACCGGAGGGCAATCAATTAATGCATAATCATATTGTTCACTTATCTTTGCTAAGGTCTTTTTTAAAATAAGCCCCATTCCAGACTTATTCCCCATGCTTCTATCTAAAGTGGCAATCGCCATAGTCGCTGGTAAAATATCTAAATTATTTAATGTAGACGGGCATAATGCTTGTAAAATTTCCTCTGTTTGCATGCTACTTCCTCGTGCAAACACATCATAAACACTAACCTCTAATTCTTCTGAGTCAATACCAAAGTAATATGTTAGTGAGGCATGGGGGTCAGTATCAATAAGTAATACTCGCTTACCTTGCAAAGCCAATGCTCCTGCAAGACTCACTGCGGTAGTTGTTTTACCCACTCCACCCTTTTGATTTGCTACCGTCCAAATTTTCATATTACATCCTAATTATTGCTCGTTGCGAGTAGTAATACGAATACCACCATGTTCTAAATGAATTATTTTTATTGTTTTATCATCAGTTAGTAACACTTTTTCAATTTCAACCGGTAATTCGCTTTCAAGTTCCTGCGCAGTTTCCTCAAATGCATCATCTGGTAATGCAAATTTCGATAAGGCAATAACCACTTTACGGTTTTCAGATCGCCCTTTTGCTGTCGCATTATCAGCAAAAGGTGAATATTGCCCATACCCTTCTATTGCCATTCTTGCTGATGTGATACCAAGCTTTTCTAATTCTATTAGTATTGAAGTCGCTCGTGCAACCGAGAGCTCCCAATTAGATTTAAATATTTCGTTGTTAATCGTTTCATTATCAGTATACCCCCTCACTCTAATATAATTTTTAACATCAGCAATTATATTATAAACAAGGTTCACGACTCTTTTTGTTCCACTGTGTGCAGTGGCACTGCCGCTGGTAAATAACATACCTGAACTTAATTCAATAATTAACCAATCTTGATTAAGCTCAAGGCTCGCTTGGCCATTACGTATTTCATCAAGAAGTGCCGATTGTAATTTTACCATTACGCTTTCAAGAGGTGTCCCTAAATTTTCTTTTTGTACTAAACTGGTGTCGTTTTGAGAATCTAATAGATCATTCCCTTTATCAACTTTTTCAATACTCTCACCATATAGCAATTCAGGTTCAGACGTCACCCTATCACTTAGCACTCCAGTACCAGTAACACCGGTCCCTTCTTGTTGTTGCTCTCGGGCCGATTTATCAAATACTTGCTCCAATGAATCAGAAAGAATTTGAAAGCTTTCTTCTTTTGTAATGGCAAGTGAATACATAACAACAAAAAAAGCAAATAAAATGGTCATATAGTCCGCATACGAAACTAACCAACGTTCTGTATTATGGTTTGTTGCAGTTTTTCTTGCTATTCGCTTACGGAGCATAATATTTTATTGCGCCATTAAATGTGGACGCTCTGTTCGATACGCTTCTAGCTTAAGCTCAATGTTAAGGGGGCTTTCGCCACGACTTATAGCAATCACACCTTCTGCAAAAATTTCATGATAAAGCATTTTACTTTCAATTATGTTTTGTAACTTTTTGGCTATAGGTAGAAATAAAATATTCGCAAATCCAACCCCGTATATTGTCGCTATAAATGCAGTAGCAACCGCACTGCCTAACTTTTCTGGCGCAGTAATAAACGACATCGCTTGTATTAAACCTAATACAGCTCCAATAATACCAATTGTAGGGCTATAACCGCCCATTGCTTCATAAACTCGGCTTGTCTCTAATAAACGTTCACGCTCAAGAATCAAATCAATTTCCAGCGTGTCACGGATAATTTGTTCATCACTGCCATCAACTAGCAAACTTAACCCTTTTGCTGCATAAGGGTCTGCATGAGACAATGCATCCGGTTCAAGGGCCAAATAACCTTCTTGACGCGCTTTGTGAGACCATTTTTTTACTTCATCTATTGCATGACCTATATCGTATTTAGGCGAAAAAAACACCCAATGACTCACTTCAAGCAACTTTTTAAAAGTCTCAGCTGAGGTTTGAATTAATACAGCCCCAAGTGTTCCGCCAAGCACTATAATTAAAGCAGGTAAATTTATTAAAGAGCTTAAGATTCCGCCCTCTAAAGTAAAGCCAAATGCAATGGCTGCCAGTGCAAGTAATAAACCAAATACCGACAATTTATCCACAGCCGGTCTCTCTCTTAATTCGTGCCGCAACATCCGTCAATGCAATATGTTCAGATGCCAATCCTGCGTTTGCTATCGCTTGGGGCATACCATATACAACACATGTTTGCTCATCTTGCGCCCATATTGTTGAACCCGCTTGTTTTAACATTCTGGCACCATCACGGCCATCAGCTCCCATTCCGGTTAAGACGACTGCCAATACTTGATCATGGTATGCTTTAGCGGCACTGGCAAAAGTAATATCAACACTGGGCTTATAAGTTATTCTGTCACTATTATCTTCAAATACACGAAGTGACTTAATGCCCCCGCGCCCTTCTACCATCATTTGTTGACCACCCGGGGCTAAATAAGCAGTGCCCGCTTGTAACTTATCGCCTTGCTGCGCCTCTTTAACCTGTATTTTACATAAGTTATTTAATCTATTGGCAAATGCAGGTGTAAACGCAGCGGGCATATGTTGTATCAGTAATATAGGGTATGGGAAATTAGCAGGAAGGGTTGTTAATATCGTTTGTAATGCGACAGGCCCACCTGTTGACGTCCCTATGGCTACAACTTGATAACGTTTTCCGCTTGCTTTTTTTATACTGGCAACACTGTGAGTGGTATTTGGTTGTGCAGCAAATTCACGACTGGGTTGCATCACTTTTTGGGGACGCTGAAGCACCGTGGGTGTAGCACTACTTAGCGTTGTTTTTTTTGTAACAGGTTGTGCAACGCTAGCAGGGCGAACTGTACGGGTTACTCTGCGCCTTGCAATTTGTTTCACTTTCATTTGCAACATGTTAGTCGCATCTGCGTTATTTCGTGCGATATCTTCAAACTTTTTAGGGAGGAAATCTAACGCTCCAGCCTCAAGTGCATCTAAAGTGGCCGTTGCACCATCTCGAGTTAATGAAGAAAACATAAGAATCGGCGTTGGAGAATGTGCCATAATCTGTTTTACGGCACTTATCCCATCTAGCACGGGCATTTCTATGTCCATTGTAATTATATCAGGGCGTAAACGAGCCGCCTTTTCTACGGCTTCTTGACCATTTACTGCAAAGTCGATTACTTTTATTTGTGTATCTTGTTCAAGGATTTCGCTTACTCTACGACGAAAAAAACTTGAGTCATCTACAACTAAAACTTTAATTACCATTCAATTCTCATGCTCTATAGCGTAACAACACAGCTAAATAATCAGTATTAGCCTGCGTAGTGTTTTAACATATTAGGAACATCTAAGATAAGCGCAATACCGCCATCTGAGGTAATTGTTGCTCCAGCCATACCAGGAGTTCCTTGCAATAAAGCATCTAATGGCTTTATAACGACTTCCTCTTGTCCTATTAATGAGTCAACTACAAAGCCGACTTGCTGGCTGCCAATTTGTACGATGACAACATGCCCTTGTGCTTTTCTTTGAGTCGTATCAGCACCTTTCACTAACCAATGTTCTAAGTAAAATAAAGGAATTGCCTTTTTACGCACAACAATCGTTAATTGGCCATCAACTACATTAGTTTTAGTTAAATCTAAATGGAATATTTCGCTAACACCGGCAAGTGGTAAAGCAAATGTTTGCTCACCAACAATCACCATTAAGGTTGGTAAAATAGCTAAAGTAAGCGGTACTTTAATTTCTAGCTTAGTACCCACACCCATTTCAGACTCAATATTTATTGAACCATTCAATTGAGTTATTTTAGTTTTTACCACATCCATGCCGACACCACGGCCGGAAATATCTGAAATCTCTTCTTTAGTCGAAAAGCCCGGAGCAAAAATAAGGTTATAAGCATCCGTATCGGATAAACGACTTGCTTGATCATGGTCAAGCACACCTTTGCCTATCGCAATTTTTTTCAGTTTTTCAGCATCCATACCAGCACCATCATCTTTAATGGTTAATAAGATATGATCGCCTTCTTGTGAAGCTGATAACGTAACAGTCCCTGTTCTTGATTTACCTGATGCCTCTCTCTCATCGGGCATTTCGATACCATGGTCGACTGAATTACGCACTAAATGCACTAATGGATCCGCTAACGCTTCGACTAAGTTCTTATCTAAATCTGTTTCTTCGCCAATTAGAAGTAAATTAATCTCTTTATTTAAGCTTCGAGCTAAATCACGAACAACACGAGGGAACCTACCGAATACCTTCTTAATAGGCTGCATTCGGGTTTTCATCACCCCACCTTGCAAATCAGCTGTCACTACGTCTAAGTTCGAAATAGCTTTGCTCATTTCTTCGCTTTCACTATTGGTTGCCAAACTGACTAAGCGATTACGTACTAATACTAATTCACCCACCATATTCATTATTTCATCAAGGCGTTTAGTATCAACCCTAACGGTTGTTTCTGCAGCAGGAGGGGCAGGCTTTTTAGCGCCACCGCTAGGTCCAGCTTTTTTCACAGCTGCGGTATCGGCCACTTTTTTTGATGGTGCTGGCTTAACAACTTTTTTCTCTACTGGTTTTGCTTTAGCGGCCGGCTTAGTGGGTGCTTTAACGGCACTTTTAGGTAATTCAGATTTTGCTGCTGTTTCTAATGACTTAGGGGCTGTGCCTTTTCCATGTAACTCATCAAGTAATGCTTCAAATTCATCATCACTAATTTCATCACCGTCATCATCCACTGATTGAACATTACTAGGTGCTGTTGCAGGCACCGAAGGGGTGCTATTAAAATTACCTACGCCATGTAATTCATCAAGTAAGCTATCAAATTCGGCATCAGAAATATCACCATCAGTACTAGCTGATTCCACTGGTAGTGTTTGCTCAGTAATATTATGTTTGCCCTTTCCGTGTAACTCATCTAATAAGTTTTCAAATTCGTCTTCTGTAATTTCATCTATAGAAGAGTCAGCCTCTTTTGCTACACTTTCACTTACGCTATCAAATAATTCATCAAACGCAAAAGGGTCTTCTGCAGCATCATTAGAATCACTACTAACTTCAATATCATCAGGTTCTTGGGTTGCAATTACTTCAACTTCAGCGGATGTTTCATCATCCCCAGGGGGTTGTCCCAACTTATGCAAAACAGCCAGCAATTCAGGGTCTGCAGGTTCGGGTTGATCACGATTTTGAATGGTAGCAAACATATCATTTATCGTGTCTAAAGCTTGTAAGATCACATCCATCAACTCAGCGTTAACACTTCTAACGCCTTGTCGTAATAAATCAAATACATTTTCAGCACCATGACATGCATCAACTAACTCTGTCATAGCCAAAAATCCGGCACCACCTTTTACAGTATGAAAGCCACGGAAAATAGCATTTAATAGCTCTGAATCTTCAGGGTTATTTTCTAATTCAACTAACTGTTCAGATAAAAGCTCAAGGATTTCTCCTGCTTCAACCAAAAAATCTTGTAAAATATCTTCATCGACTTCAAAGCTCATGCAGTCATTCTCCTATTAGAAACCCAAACTTGATAAAAGATCATCAACTTCATCTTGATCTGATACAACATCATTACGCGACTCTTTATCAATAATAGGGCCTTCTGGGCCTGTTAATGATTTTTCTATGACCGGCTCTGATGCTTTTAATTGTTCCGAACTTTTTGCTGGGCTTGTGTCTTCTTGCTCTGCAAATGCTGTGAGTAGCTGGATTAAATTTTCTTCAACGTCGCGAACTAATTCAATAACACGTTTAATCACTTGCCCTGTCAAATCTTGATAATCTTGTGCCATAAGCACATTAGTTAACAAAGTTTGTAACTGATCAGTTTTAAAGTGCGAGTTGTTCATGAAGTGATCAATACTATGACATAATTTTTTAAATTCACCGAGCTCAATGTCTCGACTCATTAAACGATCCCATGTCGGTTTCATATTAGCCACTTCATCTGCCAACTGCTGTGCAAGAGGCAAGCTGGCTTCAACGGCATCCATTGTCTTATTTGCTGCGTTTTCGGTTACTTCAATAACATAGGTTAGGCGTTTTTTGGCATCCGGAATTTTGTCGGTAGTTAAATTAGATAATCGAGTATCTAAATCAAAATTATTAAGTGAACTGTGTAGTTGACGAGTTAACTTACCCACTTCTTCAAATAATTTAGACTGTTCATTAGAGGCATGATTTATCAGCAATTGATCTGCTTTTTCTTGCTCTCCATTTTCTAATAGACTAACAAGTTCTCGTGCTTGCTCTAATGTAATTTTAGACAAAATTCTTGCTGGCATTAAGTTATCCCTTATTTTAACCTAAGCGCTCAAACACTTTTTCTAGTTTCGTTTTCAGTGTGCCAGCAGTAAATGGTTTAACAATATAGCCATTTACACCTGCTTGTGCCGCTGCAATGATTTGTTCTTTCTTTGCTTCAGCGGTAACCATTAAAACAGGAATATGTTTTAAGCTATCATCTGCACGAATAGCTCTTAACAAATCAATTCCTTGCATACCAGGCATATTCCAATCTGTAACAACAAAATCAAATGTTTGATTTTGTAGCATAGGTAATGCTGTCGAACCATCATCAGCTTCCTGCACATTAGTAAAGCCTAAATCACGCAGTAAATTTTTTATAATACGTCTCATTGTAGAAAAGTCATCAACAACAAGAATTTTCATGTTTTTATCCAAAACATCCCCCAGTGAGGCCTGAACCTATGTTTATTTTACTTCAATTATATCCAGTCATTGATTTTCGCTTTTAGCTTAATCATCGCCTGCCCATGTATTTGACTTACACGCGATTCACTAACATCGAGTATATGTCCTATTTCTTTTAAATTCATCTCATCATTATAATACAAAGAAAGTACTAAAGAGTCTCGTTCTGGTAATGATTTAATTGCAATTAATAGCGATTCATTAAATTTTTCGTTTTTTATGTTATTAAATGGCTTATCTGCGCTTACATCTTGACCAACCGGTGTTATTACATCTTCATCAATACCGAGATCTTCAATCCCTAAAACCTTACTGGAATTAACATCTGTTAAAATATGATGGTACTCTTCTAGGGAAATATCAAGTTTCTCAGCAACTTCTGTATCTTTTGCTTCTCGACCTAAGCGAGTTTCTAATTCTTTTATTGCTTGTGCAACTTCTCTACTTTTTCGATGTACAGAGCGAGGAGCCCAGTCACCACGACGCATTTCATCAAGCATGGCGCCACGAATTCTAATTCCAGCAAAGGTTTCAAAGCTCGCTCCTTTTGTCGCATCAAAGCTTTTACTGGCTTCAATCAAGCCTATCATGCCCGATTGAATCAAATCATCAAGTTGAACACTAGGAGGCAGTCGAGCAATTAAATGGCAGGCTATTTTTTTCACTAAATCGGCGTGCTGCTGAATTATCACATTCAAGTTGACTGTTGATTGATATCCCATCGCTTTTTTCACCGGTATTGTCATATTTAGCCGTTAACTAGCTTCTCAATAAAAAATTCTAAATGACCCGAAGGTTGATTAGGTATAGGCCATTTTGTTGCATTTGTCGCTAAAGCTTTAAATGCAAGGGCCGCTGGGGAATTAGGAAAGAGGTCTACAATAACTTTTTGGCGGCGAGTCGACTTACGCATATTTTCATCAAACGGAATCGTTGCAACTAGCTCCATTGATACATCTAAGAAACGATCGGTTACTTTAGATAGCTTCGCAAATAGCTCTTGCCCTTCACGAAGAGAGCGTACCATATTAGCAACAACTCTAAATTTGTATACGCCATGTTCACGGCTTAAAACCTTAATTAAAGCGTATGCATCGGTAATTGAAGTTGGCTCGTCACACACGACAACCATTACATCTTGTGCAGCTCGAGAAAAGCTTAGCACCATATCAGAGATACCTGCTGCGGTATCAACAATTAAAATATCAAAATCAGTATTAAGTTCACTAAAAGCACGAATTAAGCCCGCATGCTCTGAAGGTGTTAACTCGACCATACTTTGTGAGCCTGAGGTTGCAGGAACAATTTTAATCCCAGCAGGCCCTTCAACTAAGATCTCGTCTAGCTCACACTCTCCTGATAGAACATGAGATAAATTACGTTCAACACGTAATCCAAGCATAACATCACAGTTTGCAAGCCCTAAATCAGCATCAAGTACCAATACTCGATTGCCTTGTTGGCCTAGTGCTATTGCGGTATTTAAAGAAACGTTAGTTTTTCCTACTCCGCCTTTACCACCGGTAACAGCAATAACTTTTACACTGCTGTTATTGTTATTTTTATTTTTACTCATTTCTCGCAGGCCGCTTGCTTGATCTAATTCTGTGTTAATCATACATCTCTACTGTGCTTGACGCCACTGCTTGGTGTCTTGATTGTTGTGCTTTTGTTCGTTTTAAAAAAAGTTGTTCAGCCTTTTTCACTAATTTCTGTGCATTTGCAACACGAATATCTTCAGGAACTCGCTGACCATTAGTAAGATACCCTATTGGGAGACGATTTTGAATGGCTATACTAATAATCTCACCTAAACTTAACGATTCATCTAATTTTGTAAAGATACAACCACTTAATTGTACCTTTTTAAAGTGTCTAACTGTTTCTTGTAGTACATTAATTTGAGAGGTAGCACTAAGTACTAAGTAGCTTCGTATATCAACTCGTTGATTACGCATGAGAGTATTAAGTTGCTCGGTCAAACGTAAGTCTCTTTGACTCATACCTGCGGTATCTATTAATACTAGACGTTTATTACGTAAATGATACAACACTTCAGCAAGCTCATTGGCATCCTTAACTTGCTTTACTCCACAGCCAATAATACGTCCATAAGTGGCAAGTTGTTCATACGCACCTATACGATAAGTATCGGTTGTAATAAGTGCTACTTTATCAGCACCGTATTTTTTGGCTCCTAGTGCCGCTAATTTAGCCACCGTGGTTGTTTTACCTACACCTGTTGGTCCAACTAATGCAAATACACCGCCTTGGCGTAATATTTCATTATTTGTAGTGTGCATTTGGTTTTCAACCATTTGTAACAATGCTTTCCAACCTTGTTGGCGAGACACATCATCAGGTACAAAACACGCCATTTGCTCAGCAACATCTTTACTGATCCCCATGCCGACTAAGCGGTCTACCATACAAGCTCTAGTTGGATCTTTTCGCGCCATATCCTGCTGCATTAAGCCTGACACTTGGTGCTCTAATAATTGACGCATTGCTGAAATTTCATCACGCATTGCACTCATTTCATCGTTAGAGGCAGCAATATTTGGTTTTTTTACTGGGGTATCTAAATCATCAAAGTCACGATCTAAGTCATCAAAACCAAGGCTATCAGCTTGAGTTGGCGCACGTGATGCTGCTCTATTTGTAACAGCAGGTTCAGCAAACAAGTCGCTGTGGCGCTGACTTAGTGCAGGCTCTTGATAATCATCAGTGGTATTAATACCTGATTGGCTAAACATTGATGCAAGCTCTGGCGAACGAGGACGCGGTGATTGGCGCTCAAGTAAAGCTTCTAAACTGTCAGCCACTTTAGCTTGTGGTTGCTCTTTTGCACGCGAAGGCTGTGGTTTAACAAAGTGATGTTTTTCTTGCGCAGCACGAGATTGCATATTCATTGCAGGGGCTGTATGAGGTTGAGGCGCAGCTTTGTCATAATCAACGGCTGCAACAATCTCAACACCATTTGCTAGCTTTTTATTTGACATAATTACAGCATCAACACCTAGTTCATCTTTTACTTCTTTTAGTGCTGTGCGCATATCTTTTGCAAAAAAACGTTTAATCTTCATGGTTCACCCCTTTAAAATCGATTATTGGCCGACCGAGCTAACTATCTTGATTTGTCTTTCATCTGGTACCTCTTGGTAAGACATCACCCGTAGACCTGGAATGGTGTACTTAACAAAACGAGATAACACAGTTCGTAACATACCCGACGTTAGCAATATAGAAGGTTCACCGGCCATTTCTTGATTTTGATGAGCGTCTGTCAATGAGTGTTGAAGTCGCTCTGCAAGTCCTGGTTCAATACCGGCACCTTCGTCGCCTGCATTCTGAAGTGATTTATGCAACATCTGTTCCAACTCTGGCGCCAAGGTTATGACAGGGATTTCTGATGACATACCAACCGCATCTTGAACGATTAATCTTCTTAATGAAATTCGTACTGCAGCCGTTAGTACATCAGGGTCTTGGCTACGAGGACCATACTCAACTAAAGTTTGAACAATCGAGCGCATATCACGAATTGCGACCCCTTCATTAAGTAAATTTTGTAGTACTTTTACAATAACTGTTAGTGGCATAACATCGGGAACTAAACCCTCAACGAGTCTTGGATGACTTTTTGCTAGCATATCCAATAGATTTTGTACTTCTTCGTGTCCTAATAAAAGTGCGGCACTATTTGTTAATAATTGGCTAATATGCGTTGCTACTACCGTTGCCGAGTCAACGACCGTGTAACCTAATGATTGTGCTTCATCTTTTTGTGCTGGTTTAATCCACACGGCATCTAAACCAAAAGCAGGATCTTTAGTATCAACTCCTTTAATTGGCCCAAATACTTGACCCGGGTTAATGGCTAATTCATCACCATGTTTAAGCTCCCCTTCACCACTAGAAACCCCCATCATTGTGATGCGATAAGCATTAGGGTCTAACTCTAAGTTATCTCTAATATGCACAGGGGGGACTAAAAAGCCTAACTCTTGTGACAACTTTTTACGTACACCTTTAATTCTATTTAATAACTCACCACCTTGAGATTGGTCGACTAAGGGGATCAATCTATAACCAACTTCTAAACCAATCACATCAACCTGCTGTACGTCATCCCAACCTAATTCTTTTTGCTCTTGTTTATTAGCGACACCTTGGCCTTTTGCACCATTGGCTTCTTCTTGCGCTGCAAGCTGTGCTGCTTTTAACTTACTCTGCTGAGTGTAATAAGCTAAATAGCCTAACAATGCACCTAGGCTTAAAAAGGCGATATGAGGCATGCCGGGAACTAAGCCCATTGCTATTAAAATACCCGACGCTATAAATAATGACTTTTCATTACCAAGCTGAGTTTTAAATTGCTCGCCCATGTTATGCGATTCATTTTGACGGGTTACCACTATTGCGGTACCAATAGAAAGTAATAAAGAAGGTAATTGAGCAACGAGACCATCACCGATAGTCAGTAATGTATAAACCTCCATAGCACGACCAAAACTTAAATCGTGTTGGATCATGCCAACAAATAAACCACCCACAATATTTATAATTAATATCACAATACCGGCGATAGCATCACCTTTTACAAACTTACTCGCACCATCCATCGAACCATAAAAATCCGCTTCACGAGTCACTTCGCTGCGTCGCTCTCTAGCTTGCTCGGCACTTATAAAACCAGCATTTAAATCGGCATCTATTGCCATTTGCTTACCGGGCATCGCATCTAAAGTAAAGCGTGCAGATACTTCTGAGATACGCCCTGCACCTTTAGTAATAACCACAAAGTTAATGATAATCAGAATTAAAAATACAACTAAACCAACCGCGTAGTTACCACCAATTACAACTGAGCCAAACGCTTCGATTACTTTACCCGCAGCATCACCGCCATTGTGCCCCTCTAGCAATACAACCCGAGTACTGGCCACATTAAGTGCTAATCGCATAATGGTTGCTATCAGTAATACTGCCGGGAACATACCAAACTCAAGTGGTTTCATTGTGTAAACAGTAACAAGCAGTACAACTAGCGCTAACGCAATGTTAAATGAAAAAAGAATATCCAGTAAGAATGGCGGCAGTGGTAAAATAACCATGCCTAAGGCAGCAAGCACCATTAGCGGTGTTCCTACTCCTTTCGCATACTCTTTTTTATCTTTGTTTATTTGTTGTAATACTGCTTTAAAATCCATAACTCTACAATTTCAAAAAATTGACACTGCATAGGATTTGCAATAACTATTCCAAGTTATAAAAATAAAAAATTTAAACGCTAACTTAGTTAATTAATACTTGTAAGCTTCTGGGATGGGTAGTTTTTTGCTCAACGCTGTTGGCCTTTTTCCACGCCCTTTTTTAAAGCGCTTTAACTGAAAAACATAAGCTAATACTTGAGCTACAGCCGTGAATAATTGATCGGGTATCTGATCGCCCACCTCCGCTGTATGATAAAGTGCACGAGTGAGCATCGGGGATTCAAGAACAGGAACTTCATTACCTTTTGCAATTTTTCGAATTTGCATTGCCATTTCGTCTATCCCCTTTGCCAAAACAATCGGGGCACCTGCTCGCTCTGTATCGTATTTTAACGCAACAGAGTAATGAGTTGGGTTGGTGACGATCACATCGGCATCAGGAACATCTTGCATCATTCGACGCTGCGACATTTGTCGTTGAGTTTGCCTAATGCGCGCTTTAATTTGAGGGTCACCTTCGGAGTTTTTATACTCGTCCTTAACTTCTTGAAGGGTCATTTTTAGTTGCTTATTATGACTATAACTTTGATAAGGCGCATCTATCGCAGCGATTAACGCAAGGGTGCAAGATAAACCTAAAAACATCCAAGATAATATTTCAAGTGCATGAATAATATTTCCAGGCGCACTCTCTAAACTAAGATGTAATATTTCATCAAAAAATGTTTGAATCAAAAAGATGGCACATACAGCCACCATTGAAAATTTTAAAATAGCTTTAAGTAACTCAACCGCCGCTTGCGAGCCAAACATGCGCTTAAACCCTTTCATGGGCGACATTTTATTTGCTTTAGGCGCAGCTGCTCCCCAGCTAAAATTAAAGCCACCCAATAACGTATTGCCAATTATAGCCGCTAAAACAATAATTAATACAAACATCGCCATAGGGAAAATTAAAGCGTCTGCAACGTAACCCCAAACTGAAAACATTTTTGTTGTATCGTAGGTCTCACTGCGGTTTAAGCTTAACAACCGGCCCATCACATTGTACAAACCCTTACCTATTTCAGGTCCATATAAAAGCAATGAAATAGCCGAGAAAATCAGTACAAACATAGTTCCTAATTCTTTAGAACGCGCTATCTGTCCCTTTTTTTTGGCATCATCCACTTTTTTGGATGTGGGTTCTTCTGTTTTTTCTTGCCCTGAATCTTCAGCCATATCTATTTCCTAAGGAGTACACCCGACTAAAGAACACATAAGCTCAACCATTTTTAGCCACTGAAATTCAAACTGTGCAACAAAGTTACCCAGCGTAGCCCAAATAATAACCAGCCCTGCGACTAAAGTGAAAGGAAAGCCTATTGAAAAAATATTTAATTGTGGCGCTGCGCGTGTCATTACACCAAACGACATATTAATCACCAACATCGCTGTTAATGGGGCTAGTGACAAAACCAAAGCAGTAGTAAACATCCAGCCACCCCATGTCACAATATCCCAATAGTGATCAACTGCCCACCATGTGCCATCAATAGGCAGTACAATAAAACTATGCACAATCATTTGTATCATCATTAAATGACCATTAAATACGAAAAACAATAATGTTGATAAAATAAGATAAAATTGTCCGACTGCCGGCACACTTAAACCATTTGAAGGGTCAACGACTGAGGCAAAACCCAAGCCGGTTTGCATTGCGAGTATTTGCCCCGCCAAAACGAAAGTGTTTAACATTAATGTCGATGCAAAGCCTATCGCAACTCCTATCAGCATTTGCTGAATGACAACTAAGATCATTTTAAAAGAGAAGAGTTCGGTAAACGGAGCAGGCTCTAAAGTGGGTACTGCTAAAAAGGTAATTACAACGGCTAGCCCCATTTTTATGCGGGTTGGAATGTTTTTCGCGCCAATGCCAGCCATGACCATAATCATTGAGCTAATCCGCACTAATGGCAACAAAAAATCACTAAGCCATTGAATAACAACTGTAAATGGATATTCCATCTACTAGCCTGCAATTTCAGGAATAAGCATAACCAAGCCTGTAAAAAAATCCATCAGCTCTTGAGTAAACCAGTGACCACCCACAATGAGTGCACCAATAGTGATTAATAAACGAGGTAAAAAACTAAGGGTTTGTTCATTAATTGAGGTTGCGGCTTGGAATACAGCTACAACTAAACCAACCAATAATCCTGGGACAACAATGGCAGACACTAATTTAATAACAACAAAAAGGGCACCACTTAATATATCAACAAATACTTCAGGTTCCATTAGTCCGCCTAAATATAGTTAAAAATGCACCCAACTAGCTGCCTAAACCAAAACTTTTAGCTAGAGTACCCATCACTAAGCCCCAACCATCAACCAATACAAATAACATAATTTTAAAAGGCAACGAGACTATCATCGGTGATAACATCATCATACCCATTGCCATTAGTACAGAGGCAACGACCAAATCAACTATCAAAAAGGGAATGAAAAACATAAAGCCAATTATAAATGCCGTTTGTAACTCACTGGTAACAAAGGCAGGAATAAGCACAATTAATGGCGTATCCTCCGGTGAATCTAATTGATCATAACCGGCAATTTTAGCAAATGTTTCTAAATCTTTTAAACGAACCTGTGACAACATAAAAGCCTTCATGGGCTCTTTTGCCAGTTCCAGTGCTTGCACTGAGGTAACCTGCTCATTCAAATAAGGTTCTATCGCTCTTTCATTCACTTGTTGGTAAATTGGCGCCATAATAAAAATACTTAAAAATAAAGACATTCCCAACAAAATTTGGTTCGAAGGCGTTTGCTGCAAGCCAATTGCTTGGCGCAAAATAGCTAAAACAACAATAATACGCGTAAACGAGGTCATCATAATAATAGCGGCAGGAATAAAGCTTAAAGCCGTCATTATCGCTAGTACTTGCAGTGTCACCGAGTAATCTTGTGAACCATCCGCATTCGTTGTAATGTTTAATGCCTCAATACCCTCTGCATTTACATTTGGCGCACACACCAATACAAAAATAATTAACAGCCACTTTATCATATCAGTTCTTTTTATTTTGTTGAGTTTGAGGGTTTAAAAGCTGACTAAAACGCTTCGCTAATTCAGGCAACTCTTTCTCTGCTAAGGGGGTGTCTAACTTGTGTAAATAGTTAATACTATGAGGTGTAACACCTAACAAATGTTGTGCATTATCAATTTCAACAATCATTAAACGTTCTTTCGCGCCCAATGGTAAACTGCGCACCACTTTAAATTCATGACTATTTGCTAAATTAGGGTTAAGTTTACGAACCAACATAGCAAGAACTATTATTAGTACAAGTACACAAACCAAAGACAACACCATAGAGATTATATCTCCTGATGGTGTTGTATCAGATGTCTGGCTAAATACCGAACTTGTTGTTAAGGCAATCAGCATATTCATCGTAATTTTTTAATACGCTCTACTTGGCTAATAACATCAGTTAACCGAATACCAAATTTATCATTAACAACCACCACTTCACCATGGGCAATTAATGTACCATTAACTAATACATCCAAAGGTTCACCGGCCACACGATCTAGCTCCACAACAGAACCTTGATTAAGTTGTAGTAAATTACGAATATTTATTTTAGAGCGCCCAACTTCCATTGAAATAGTCACTGGTATATCTAAAATTGTATCTAACTTTCGTTTTTCTTCGCCACTAATCGTTTCATTTGAACCACTAAGCTCATCAAGTTCAGCTACCTGTGCTTCTGCGCCAGCATCACTGCCCTCTGCTTCTGCAAGTGCTGCGGCCCATTCGTCCATTGTATCTTGCTCATCACTCATAATTTAACCTTTAAATTCTCTACCAATCTAAATCTACACCTTCAGAGAGGTGTAAGTCACCTTCCAGCGCTGCTAATTCAGCCTCTGAATCAATTTTTTTGCCACCTTTAGTAAATACATTTAATTCAGATTTTACTGATTCAGGGCGTTTTATTTTTTCACTAATTTGCAAGGCAACATTATCACGAGAACGTCCCATTTTAGCTCTATACGTAGGCAGTTCTTCTACAAATACAGTGATATGCTCTGGCATTTCTACAGGTATAATATCGCCCGCTTTAAATTCCATAATTTGCTGTAGACTCAAATCAACTTCAAGTAACTGAGTTGATAACTCTACCTCAACATCCATTATTTCATCACGTAACGCTTTACTCCAGCGTAAGTCAGTATCTTCAGTATCTGATTGCACACCCGCATCAAGTAACTCTCTGATTGGCTCTAACATTGAATAAGGCAAAGCAATGTGGAAATCACCGCCGCCGCCATCTAACTCAATATGAAAAGAGCTAATCACCACCACTTCTGTTGGACTAACAATATTCGCCATTGCAGGGTTAACTTCAGAGTCAAGGTATTCAAACGACACATCCATCACCGGTGCCCATGCTTCTTTATAATCCTCAAAAATGATTTTTAGCAGCATTTGCACAATACGTCGTTCTGTTGGAGTAAATTCACGCCCTTCTATTTTTGCATGGTAACGACCATCTCCACCAAAAAAGTTATCAACCAAAATAAACACTAAACGTGCTTCCATGGTGATTAACCCAGTTCCTTTAAGTGGGCGAAATCGCACCATATTCAAACTGGTTGGCACAAATAAAGTATGGATATATTCGCCAAACTTAATCATTTGCACACCATTAATAGATACTTCGGCAGTACGGCGCATCATATTAAATAAGCTAATTCGCATATGGCGAGCAAATCGTTCGTTTACGATTTCCAGTGTCGGCATGCGACCACGCACGATACGATCTTGAGAAGAAAAATCATACTGTAACGTATTCGCTTCGCTCTCACTATCCTCGTGTATATCCTCTTCTTCAACGTCATCAACACCGTGTAATAGCGCATCAATTTCGTCTTGGGATAATAAATCGCTCACTCTAACCCCTTATTGCATTACAAAGCCGGTAAATAACACCCGCTCAATGATTTTGCTACCCTCTACTTCATTTAAAGCACTTTGAACTTTCTCTAGTGCCGCAAATCGTAGCGTTTCTTTGCCTATGGTTGTACTTAGCTCATCTGCAGTAGTGGTAGAAAACACACTCAATAATGTGCCCTCTATTAATGGGATATGTTTTTTAGTGGTTTCTTCGTTTTCATTACCACGTACTAAAAGCTGTACTTTAATTTGCACAATACGATCACGACTCGCTCCTGGCACATTAAAAACAAAAGGCCTTGGCATAGCCACATATATGGCAGAACCGATTTGAGCCCCATCTCCTTGCGCTGCAACATTTTCACTACTCTCGGTTAGTGTGCTTTCGTCATCTAAAGTCTCTGCGGGTGTATCTGAATCCGACATCAAGAAGTACCCACCGATACCCGCGGCTAATAATACAACCACAGCAATAATGATGATAAGTTTCTTTTTGCTCTTTACTGGTTCTTCAATTTCTAAACTTTCTTCTGCCATAACGCTTCCTTTGTTAAAGGGTACCTACTTGTTTTAACTATTATAATAGCAGTACTTAGGCATAGTAATCTATTGATGATGAAGTTTGTTGTCGAGAACTTTGCAAAGTATTTTGAGATAATGTGTTATTTTCATCCTGAGCAGCCTCTTTTTTAGTAAAAAAGCCTGGGTTATTCTCTGACTCACCATTGCCTCCTGCTGAGCCTGACTGCTCTTGAGAAATCGAACTTTCGCCTAACTCAATGCCTTGTTGGGCAAGCATATCTCGTAATTTAGGCATTGACTGCTCTAACGCTTCTTTGGCTTGCTGATTTTGCACTACAAAATTAATTTGTGCTTGTTCAGCATCACTACGAATACGAATTTGCATACTGCCCATTTCAGGTGGGTCCAATCGAATTTCAGCTTCTTTATTATTAATACTTAACATCGTGCTGACACGTTCTTGTAGCATTTTAGCCGCATCACTTTTTATTAGGCTGACAGTTTGTAACTGTTCGCTATCTAAACCTGTTTGTTTAGTTTGGCTATTAGCTTGTAGTTGTTGTGATTGTAATAATTGGCTTTCATCAAATTGCTGTTCAATACTTTCTTGTATATCTGTTTGTGTTTGCATCGTCGTGGTTATTTCAGAAAATAACTGCGTAACTCGCTCACTGCGTAAGCCCATATTTTCATTGATTTTTTCAGCCTTTACTAACGAAGATAATAACGCTTGCTCATCTTGTATTACATCATCAGCTACAATCTCAGAAGCAACTTCAGATACAATATCAGAAGCAACTTCAGCTACAACATTACTGTTGTTATCAATATTATTAAAGTTAATATTATTTGGGTTAACTAAACTTTCGTTTCGTCCCGCTGTATTATTCGCCAATATATTGGTTGATATTTTACTCTGTGTGTTAAGCGCCTCATCTAAATCGGCAATAACAGTATGGAGTTGAGCTGTTTGCTCAGTGTTAATTGGTTTTTCATCAACAAAGCTTTTAAGTTGCCCCAACAATTGCGATTTTTCAGTATTAGATAACGACGCCAACTCTTTATTTAAATCTAATTGACTAGGCGTATCAGAAGGTAATGCTTTTTCAGTTTGTTGGTTAGCACTCACATACTGTGATAATAGATCTTTTAACGTCGTTGCTTTAGTTGCGTTTGTTTCACTAGCCATGCTTTGTAATTGTGTTTTTAACTCTTCATTTTGTTCTAAAGTTAAACCTGCTAGTAGTTCATCCGATTCTATTGCTTCGCTACTATTATCAACTAATTTTGTCACTGACGTTAAAATACTTGTTTGCATTTCATCATCATTAACGGTTGTCATTTGCGATAAGTTTTGTTCACTTTCTTGAGCTGACATCTTATTTATCGCTAGAGTCGCCGTTGTAAATAAACTTAAATCATCTGCATGCACATCAATAGGGTCGTCGATAATTGGAGAAATACCCTCTTTAGGCGGCACTGCAACGGGCATTAATTGATTAATATCAAATTGTGGATCATGGCCCACCAAATGAACATTTATTGAAGTATCGATATTATTTGCGGCATTTATTTGCTCAAGCATATCACTGCCTATTAATGCCTCTTCACTTTCATCAATTAAATCTTCGCTGCCTATTATCTCAAGGTCGTTATTATCAGCTAATAGATCGTCAATAAAGTGTGGTTCAGTGTGTTCATCATCAATAAAGTGCGGTTCAGTTTGCTCATCACCACTTTTATTCATAGACGCTAAAGAGTGCTCTTTATTATTGGTTGAAGGAATTGTTGGACTGGCGCCATTTTTTTTCAACTCAGCTTCAACCTGCCCATTGGCAGTGGTAAATTGCTGAAAAAAATCCCCTTCCATACTTTCACTATTGCTTGGTAAGTCACTGTTTTTCATTAATGAGCTTGGATCAAGCTCTGTAAAAGTTAACTGTACTGTATCAATCATCGCTGTAAACCACCTAATTCAAAGAGGCAACTGATTACCGAAGTATGCCAAAATAAAGTCTTGTGTGTATTTAAAGCAATTAATGTGCCGAAATGTTAATCAAAATGACTATTGTGCTTTTTGTCGCTGGTAAAATTGATTAGACGAAAATTCATCAAGCATTTTTTGTTCATTTTTATTTGCCAGTGCCAATGCTTTTTGCTTTTGTTTTTCAATGAGCATCGATACCGCTTTTGCTTTAATTTGTTGTTTTAGCCATAACGATTTGCGCTGACCTACCACTTGCTTTGCGGTATTAACTGTTGCGGCTTGTTGTTTAATTGCTTCTTCTATTTTTGCAATAAAAGCATGATATTGACTAAACCCTGCACTTGATAAACCCGACTGTCCTTTAATATGTAACTGCTGCATATATTCAAGACGAAAATCATTTAAGCCTTGCAGTTTTTGTTGGTTAGCCTGAAAGTTCTGCTGTGCTTGTAAATACCCCAAACGCAGTGATTCTTCTTTATCATTTTCAAGCTTTAGTAATAAATTAAGTTTACTTTTTGCCATTATGCTTGTCCTAACAATTGCGCAAGTCCTTGCAGAGCATCATCATACGTTATGACATCTCGCATCCCTTGTTGTAAAAATTGATTGACTCTAGGCATCATATTAATCGCTTGATCAAGCATCTTATCAGTTCCTTTTTGATAAGCCCCTAAAGTGATCATATCTTTATTTTGTTGGTACATAGAATACACTTGCTTTAGCACTCTTGCCTGTTGCATATGTTGCTCAGAAACGACCTGAGGCATCACCCGCGAAATTGACTTTTCAATATCAATGGCAGGGTAATGACCGCTATCTGCTAACTCTCTAGATAATACAATATGCCCATCTAAAATAGCGCGAGCAGCATCAGCAATAGGGTCTTGCATATCATCCCCTTCACTTAATACGGTAAAAAAGGCTGTAATCGAACCTTGCCCTTCACCGCCATTGCCTGCCCGCTCGACTAACGCAGGCAGTTTTGCAAATACCGAAGGTGGGTATCCTTTGGTAGCCGGTGGTTCGCCAACCGCTAATGCAATTTCACGCTGCGCCATGGCATAGCGCGTAACAGAGTCAAGTAACAGCAATACATTCAGCCCTTGATCCCGAAAGTACTCCGCAATCGTGACTGCACTTTCACAGCCTTTTAATCGCATTAAAGGCGATGCATCTGCAGGGGCTGCAACCACCACAGAGCGTTTACGCCCTTCTACACCTAAAATTTCTTCTATAAATTCTTTTACTTCGCGGCCACGTTCACCCACCAGGCCCACTACAATCACATCCGCTTCACTGCCGCGTGTCATCATTCCCAGTAAAACAGATTTACCCACACCAGAACCTGCAAACAGTCCCATACGCTGACCTTGTCCTACCGTTATGACCGAGTTAATTGAGCGCAGCCCAACATCCATAGGTTGGCTAATGGGTCTTCGAGAAAGTGGATTTATGGGCTTTTGAGCAAATTTTAAATAATGTTCAGCATTCACTTTACCTAAGCCATCAAGTGGGCGGCCCAAACCATCCACTACACGTCCTAATAAGCTCATACCAACCGGTAAACCCGCATCGTTAACTTGGGGGATCACACGCGCCCCTGGTAATACACCAGAGATATGATCATTTGGCATTAAATAAAGTGTTTTATCGTTAAACCCCACCACTTCAGCATCAACAAAGCCGTTCATGGTTTCAATTTTACATTGACTTCCAACGGCTGCTCGCAATCCTTTTGCTTCAAGTGTTAAACCAACAACACGTGTTAAAATACCCGCAACAGCAGGCTTTACAGGGGAGATAAATTGTTGATACTCAGATAAGCGATCACTGAGTGAAGAAGTTGAAGCTGTCATAACAAACCAATAAAACGATCAGATACCACTGCTATGCAAAAAGCTATCCAATGTTTCTTTGACACGTGTTTGCAAACGCATATCAAGCGATGACTGCGCCGTTTTCACTTCACAACCACCACGTTCTAAAGTGGGCTCAGGAATTAATTGCCAATGATTATCTGCTATCGCTTGTTCGCCGTAGCTTGTTTGTATAAATGCTAAATCTTCTGGATGTAAATGAATACGTACTTTTTCTTGCTCACTATTGAGTGCGTCAATACTGTGCTTTAACGTGTGTAAAATAACAGATTGGGAAATACTTACCTCTTGGTAAATAATCGACTCAGCCAACATAACCGACAATTGAACTAACTGTTTTTCTGCAGCTTCGTCCACTTTAGCTAAAGGTGCATTTAACGCATCTAACACCGTTTTTAAGCCCTTTAATTGCTCATCAAGTAACGGCTTTATTTCATCTTTGCCTTGCGTTTTACCAATCTCAACGCCTTCCTTGTAACCCGCTTCTTTACCCTCAGTGACGCCTTTATCAAAACCATCAATGTAGCCTTGTTCATGCCCTTGCTTTAAACCTTCATCAAAGGCATCTTGTCTTATACGTTCAAGCTCAGCCATGGTTAAGCTAGGCAGGTCGGGTTCTTGGTTTTGTGGCTCAGGTTCTAAAGCCTCTTCTTCAATCTGCTCTTTTCTATATAACTGTGATAATGGGGTCCCAAAAGCATTGGAACGATCACCAAAGCTGCTTTCATCTACTTCTACATCCGGAATATCCCAATGCTTAAGTAGCTCTTGCTCTTCTTCGGCGTTCAGCATTCTGCCTTTTTCAATCGATGATTTAGCCATAGCCTACAGGAACTCCTCACCACCACCGCCGCCTAGCTGAATCTCACCAGAATCAGAAAGTCTTCGCGCAGTCGCTAAAATTTCTTTTTGTGCTGCCTCAACTTCACTAATACGTACCGGGGCCATTGCCTCTAAGTCATCTGCAAGCATATCTGCAGCTCGCTTAGACATATTACCTAAAATTTTATCTTTAAGTGCATCATCTGCACCTTTAATGGCTTTCATAAGCACATCTTGTTGCACTTCACGTAATATGGCTTGAATACCGCGGTCTTCAACATCCATCAAGTTTTCAAAAACAAACATTAAATCTTGAATTTGTTGCGACATTTCTTCGTCATGTTCACGAATTGAATCCATCAACTGCCCTTCAACATTGGTATCTAGGTAGTTCATTATATCTGCAGCTGCTTTTAAGCCACCCATCTTCGCCGCTTGCGCACCTGCTTGGCCTGCAAACTGTTTTTCCATAATTTCGTTTAATTCTTGCAATGCAGCTGGCTGAACTTCTTCAAGGTTTGCAATACGCATGGTTAAATCTAGGCGTACTTTTTCAGCAAACTGCGCCAAAATTTCGGCAGATTGCTCTGGTTCTAAATACGATAAAACAATCGTTTGAATTTGGGGATGCTCGTTACGGATAATATTCGCAACTTGCTTCGAATCCATCCATTTTAACGAATCGAGTCCCTTAGCACCCGATCCCATTACTATCTGATCAATTAGACTTGCCGCTTTATCTTCGCCTAACGCAGCGGTTAGCGCATTCTTGATAAAGTCTTCAGACTGAAAACCAATCGTACTAAAGCTTTGAATCTGTTCAATAAACAAGTTGTGTACTGCACTTATTTTTGCTTGTGACAAATCATCAAGAGCCGCCATAGCCATACCAACTTTTTGTACTTGCTTTGGCTCTAAATGCTTTAATATTTGTGCAGCATCTTCTTCTGATAAACTAAGTAATAGTATAGCGGCTTTATCTACCCCATCTAACTTGTCTACGTCAAAGGCCGCTGGTAATTGTTTTTGTTCTTGATCAGTCATCTTCTGTTAACCACGCTTTCACTACTTGTGATGAGAGTTCCGGTTCGTTAGCCACTAAAGCCCTTACTGCTTTGAGTAAGTCTTCGTCACCGTGTAAATCAGGTAACTGTAGTGTACCATCACTTGAGAAGCCAACCGAAGCAGAATCAAAATCTTTTGTTAACATATCATCAATCGAACTATCGCCAATATCAACACCAGATGTTAATGCATCTTCATCATACTCTTCTAACGTATCATCAGGGTAAATTAAACGTTTAAGCATCGGTTTTACTACCGCCATTATCAATACAATAATAACAATAGCCCCTAACACTAAGCGTACTATTTTAATTAACCAGTCTTGTTCCCATAATGGTACTTCTATTTCAGCACCAATATCTTCACGAACGAAGGGTACCGTCACCACTTCGAGTGCATCACCGCGTTGCATATCAAAACCAACGCCACCTTGTAATAAACGACGAATATTGCTTAGCGCTTCGACAGAGCGAGGCGTCATTGTTGTTTCGCCGCTTTCGCCTACTTTTGGTAGATAATCAACAGCAACCGATACACTAATACGGCGTATCACTCCCGTTTGCTGGCGTTTATGTGAAATAGTGGTATCTAATTCATAGTTGCGTGTTGCTTCTTTATGGCTACGAGAAGGGGTTGTTGCAGAGCCTGCACCACCTTGTCCTGCCACCTCAGGAATATTAGAATTAACAGGAGGTTGATTAGTTAGTGCACCTGGAATACCGACGGCTAAGCCACCAATGTTATTTTCTTCAAAGGTCGTTTCACTTCTTACCGCAGGTAAATCTGGGTTGTAACGCTTTTGCGTTTCTTCTACGGCACTAAAGTCCATTGTTAAATCAACTTGTGCGGTATAATTTCCTAAGCCAACAACTGGAATTAATATGCTATCAATTTTTTCTAAGTATTCTTGCTCACGTTTGCGTTCAATATCATATTCTTTACGCGAACGAGCAGCGAGTGAATCTTGTGAGCCAGAATTTAATAATCGACCATTTTGATCTGTCACCGTTACACGAGCTGGCTCTAAACCCTGCACCGCAGAGGCAACCATATCGACAACCGAATCAACTTCTTCAGAATCAATACTGCGTCCGCGTTTAAGTGTTAATACCACCGTCGCAGAAGGTTTCTTTTCACGGCGAGCAAATACGTTTTCTTTTGGGATAGCTAATAATACTTTGGCACGAGTTACTTTATTTAACTCTTCAATTGTACGCGCAAGCTGTTGCTCTCGGCCATGCTTTAAACGCTCACGTTCTAAACGCTGGCTAACACCAAAGCCCATATCTTGCATTAATATATCAGTGCCCGAGCTTGGCCCTTGGTCTAACCCTTCGCGAGTCATTAATAATTTAATGTTTTGATATTCGCTCTCAACCACCGAAACAACATTACCATCTAACTGGTATTCAATTTTTTGAGCGTCTAAAAAATCAAGTGTTTGAATAAGCTCTTCGGTTTGCATTTTACCAAGTGGGCGCATATCAGGCTGCTTTGCCCAAATAAAGATAAAAATAGCAATCGCTAAACATATCCCTAATGCAATCACCAGTGTCACTTGGCGCAATAAATCCACACCATTTAATGCACTTAAGTAACCCGATTTTTGTTCTTGTTGAACTTCACTATCAGCAGTGTCTATACCACCTGCTAATGCAAGATCTGTAGATTGATTAGATTGCGCCACAATTATTCTCCACTACCTAATTAAACAGGCATATTCATGATTTCTTGATACGCTTCTACAAGTTTATTTCTAACCTGTACGGTCGCCTCAAAAGCAACAGACGATTTTTGCGAAGCTATCATTGCATCAGATAATGAAACACTGCGATCACCCATTTCAACCGCGGTTATTTTATTACCTGCATCTTGTTGCAAGCCATGTACAGTATCAATTGCATTAGTGAGTAAATCACCAAATTGAGTGCTCGAAGTTGGTTGAGTCTGTGTAATAGGCAAATTATTTGCTTGATTACTACGTCCAGCTTCTAAAGCCATTGACTGCATTTCTTGAAATAAAGCACTGTTTTGAATTTTCATAATGTTCTCTGACACGACAATAAAGTATTACAGTAGATAAAGCATTTATCGTGCCAAAATAAAAGCGTTACAAACCAGTGGCTTATAACTTTATTTTGCAGAATGGAGTTTGTCAGAGTTTTGACAACCCTTGCTTTATTTTACAAGGGTTGTTTTAAGGCAGCTATTTATGCCGGAAGGGAAATACCTAAGTCTCGCATTTGAGCAAGCTTATAACGTAGTGTTCGAGGACTAATGCCTAATGTTTCTGCTACATCTTTGCGCTTACCTTGGCATCGAGTTAATGTCTCTAAAATAATGCGATGTTCTTTATCCTTAAGCTCATCTTTATAATTAATCGTTTCAGCTGCAACGTTCTCGTCACTATTTAACTTTGCTATAGGCGGCGACACTTCATTATAAGCGTGTGCAGTAATCGAGGTGTTTTCGCACGTATCATGAATCGCAGAGTGAACTGGCATCATGTTTTCAATAAAAATATCCGACTCATTAATAACAGTCCCACTGCGTAAAATGAGTGCACGCTGGATCACATTATCTAATTCACGCACATTACCTGGCCACGCATGCGATAATAATTTTTTCACCGCAGCTTCACTTAATGTGACTAAAGGCTCTTTAGTTTTTGTTAAATGTCTTTGAATCAAATGCATTGCCAACACATTTATATCACCTGGACGCTCAGATAATGGGCGCCACATTAATGGAAATACATTGAGTCGATAATATAAATCTTCACGAAACTGATGTTCTGCCACCGCATCTTTTAAATCACGGTTACTTGTTGCCAGTACTCGTACATCAAGTTGAATCGTTTTTCTTCCACCTAAGCGCTCAACCTCTCGTTCTTGTAGCACTCGTAATAACTTAGCCTGTAAACTCAACTCCATTTCAGTGATTTCATCGAGTAAAATAGTACCGCCCTGTGCTTGCTCAAACTTACCAGGACATGCTTGAATAGCCCCTGTAAATGCGCCTTTTTCATAACCAAATAACGTCGCTTCGAGCATATTTTCAGGAATTGCAGCACAGTTAATAGCCACAAAAGGTTCATTACTGCGTGATGACTTGTCGTGAATATAACGTGCTAACACCTCTTTGCCCGAGCCGCTAGGCCCTAATACCATAACACTGGCATCTGACTTAGCAACTTTACTTGCCAACTCTAATAATTGAATACTACTAGGATCAGCAACAATAGGCCCATCGGTTTCTTTAGGCTTTTCAGGTAAGTAACGACTTACCATATTAAGTAAAACCTCTGGCGCAAAAGGCTTTGCCATATAATCAATTGCACCTAAACGCATAGCTTCCACCGCATCATCAATCGTCGCGTATGCTGTCATCATTAATACTGGGAGCTTAGGATAATTAAGCTTTATACTGCGTAGTAAATCTAAACCACTCATACTCGCCATTTGCACATCACTCACCACCAATGAAAATTCTTGGCGCTTAAGTAAAATCATCGCTTGCTCTGCACTATCGGCTGCCACACAAGCAATATCTGACATTTCCAACGTATCGATTAATGCTTCACGAAGCCCTGCATCATCTTCAACAACTAAAATGGTATTACTCATGCTATACCTCCAGATTGAGTCGTATTACAAATAGGCAACAATAAACTAAAGCAGGCACCACCTTGTTGTGTATTTGTCACCTCTACTCGCCCTTGATGTGCATTCGCAACAGAGCTTACAACAGCAAGCCCTAACCCTGTCCCTTGGCTTTTGGTTGTATAAAAAGGTTCGAATAACTTATCTGCTTGCGCTAAATCAATACCAGGGCCATTATCAATAACATTAATTTTAATCATATTATTGTCATGACTATCGCGCACTGCACTTAAATGTATTTTCGCATCACTACCAATTACTTGAATACTATTGTGAATTAAATTTTGAATCGCACTGGCCAGTGCAACTTTATTGCCCGTAATTTGAATATCAGGCTCAGGCACTAATAACGCTAATTCGCTTTTATTAAGTTCAACCATCGCATCTGCGCCTAGCTTTACTTCAGTTAATAATTGTTGAATCGAAACTTGCTCAACAACGTGCTGATCACCACTTTTGGCAAATAACAACATATCGTTCACTTGCGTTTCTAAATCTTGTAAACGAGACATAAGCTTAGTATGGAATTTTCCGCGAGAGGCTTCAGGAAGTCGCTTCGATCCTAAATTTGCAGCATAAAGCATCGCCGCCGATAACGGGGTACGTACTTGATGTGCCAATGAGGCCACCATTTTGCCAAGCGCACTTAAACGCTGCATATGGGCCACACGTTTTTGTAAACGCCTCGTTTCGGTTAAGTCGGTCATTAAAATAAGCTGACCAGGGTCTGGCGCTAAAGCGGTTATTTCTAACTTTATTAAGCGGCCATCTTTAAGTGACACTTCATGGCCATCATCTTGATGAGGACGAAATGAGCGTTGAATTATATTAAGCCAACGCTCACCTTCTAAAGGCTCGCCAAGCATATCAATCGCATTATTATTTGCTTTAGCTATCATGCCACGGCCATCAAGCACAATAACACCTGCCGGCATCGTATCTACCAAACGCCCAAGCCAACTAGCTTGTTGACGCAGCCCATTTAATTCCCCCACATACTCCTCTTGAAGTAAACATGGGTTATACTGATTGGTAGTAACAAATTGTGGTTTTAATACACTTGCAAGTGCCATAATAAAATCTCATTTAAATAATACATGAGATTAAATGCACAAAACGTACCAAAAATTAATAGCTAATAATCAAAAGCTTACAACAAATTTTCCCTGTCGAAAAAATGACACCAATACAAAAGGCATTTTATGAAAAGTAAAATAGTTAAACGTTGTCCTTGGCTTGATGAAACCAAACCAGACTATGTAACATACCACGATGAAGAATGGGGAGTACCTGTGTATGACGATCAAACACTGTTTGAATTTATTACCTTAGAGTCAGCACAAGCAGGACTGAGCTGGTATACCATTTTAAAAAAACGAGCAGGATACCGTGAGGCATTTTATCAGTTTGATGTAAACCAAGTCGCATCGATGGATGAGCACGATATCGAGCGCCTAATGAATTTTGAGGGGATTGTTCGCAACCGCTTAAAAATTGCAGCCACCATCAATAATGCTAAACGGTTTATAGAGATACAAAAAGAGTTTGGTAGCTTTTCAAATTATCAATGGCAGTTTGTTGGCGGTCAGCCTATTGTTAGTAATTTAAATAATAAACAAGACTACCCTGCAATTACAGAGGCATCGACTGCGTTTGCAAAAGATCTAAAAAAACGTGGCTTTAAATTTTTAGGCCCAACCACCGTCTATGCACATATGCAGGCGTGTGGCATGGTAAACGATCACAGTAACGACTGTTTTAGAAAGGCAGAAATAATTAACACCTACATTAAAGAATAACACTCAAAACAATTATCAAATATTTAGTCTTTTGATAAATTATATTTTTTCATTTTTTCTACTAATGTCGTTCTACGTACCCCAAGTACTTCTGCTGCGCGAGCAACAACGTAATCAAATCGCTCTAACGCTTGGGTTATTAAATTAATTTCAAGCTCAGCTAAATATTCTTTTAGCTTAATACCGTCATCGGGTAAAATACTCGTATCTGTAGCCGTCGTGTCTATCTCAGGCTCATCATAGTCACTAAAACCGGTGCTAAAAATATCATTAAATGCATCGCGCTCTAGTAATTCCTCTGGGTATTGAGGTTCATATGCATCAACTTCAATATATCGATATTTATCGGGTAAATCGGGAACGTCGACCACCTTATCTGGAAACATAATCACCATACGCTCAACTAGGTTAGCCAGTTCACGAATATTACCAGGCCAAGTGTGCTCTTTTAAACTTTCAACCGCTCGCTCTGTAAATTTAGCAACCGTTCCGCTTTGCTCATTAACTCGACGCATTAATTCTTTTAACAACAATGGAATATCATCAGCACGTGCACTCAGTGACGGATTTTCGATAGGGAATACATTCAACCGATAGTATAAATCTTCCCTAAAACTCCCCTCTTCAATCATGTGCTCTAAATTACGATGCGTTGCCGCAATAACCCTTACATTAGCTTGTATTGCTTTATTACCACCTACACGCTCATAACTGCGTTCTTGCAATACACGTAACAGCTTAACTTGCATTTGCAACGGCATATCACCAATTTCATCTAAAAATAAAGTGCCTTCTTGGGCTAATTCAAAGCGCCCTTTACGTGCAGAAATTGCCCCCGTAAAAGCCCCTTTTTCATGGCCAAATAATTCACTTTCGAGTAATTCAGCAGGGATAGCGCCACAGTTTACCGGTACAAATGGACCTTTATTTCGTTTAGACAATAAATGAACATTTCGAGCAACCACCTCTTTACCCGTACCCGACTCACCTAAAATTAACACATTGGCATCGGTTTTAGACACTTGCTCAATTAAAAATCGAACGCCTTTAACCGCTTCAGTTTCACCGACTAACCCATCAAAGACTTTATGTGGCTTAGTGTGTTTGTGCTCATGAGGTAGCATTCGTTGATATTGTTGGCAATCATGTAATAGCTGTGTGGTTACTTCATGATTAAATGGCTCACAAATCAAACCCACCACATTAGCAACGGCCAGCAAAGGTTTAAGTGTTTCGCCAATTAATAAAAAAGGGATCGTAGGATTTTGTTTTATCACTTGTTCGTGATCAAGTTGCTGAAGTGCGCCTAAAATTACAATACATTCTTGAGCTTGATTGTTAACACACTCATCAATTAATTGAGTTTCATTAATTTGTAGTGTTGTTTCACCTATAAAATTTAACGCCGCGCACAATCCAAGTGAGCGATTATTATTATTATCTAAAATCAAAACCATGAGCAGCTAGCCAAAATGTAATAAATGTAATTATTTAGTTAAATTGTAAGCGACTGTTCCCAAGATGCAAGTAATAGTGGCATTTTTTTGACATTCACGCCAAAAAACAGACACCTTATTTAAATTAATAATAATAATTTATTAATTTAAATAAAATATAAAACCCTCATTTAATAAATTTTAAGCAAAAGCTATAAATTCCCCCTCTACATCAACTAAACTATGGTTACCAAATATATGTGTATTGTAATGCTATAAAAAACTAAAGATTAAAGTGGTTCAGCCGATATATTACTGGCATTAATTTTGCTTTCAATACACATTGTTTATTATAAATTTAGGGTTTCCTTTTATGTCACACATATCATTAAAAAAATACAGTCAAGTTCGCGTTAGTAGCATTAATGAAATGTCATCTTATGATCAAATAAGTCTTATTTTTAATAATATTATAGGTCGATTAGCTGCAACAAAAGGGTTTATAGAGCGTAAAGAAATTGCCAAAAAAGGGGAAAATATATCAGCATGTATTTTACTGCTTGGCGCGCTGCAAGATGCATTAAACTTTGACGCGCAAGAAGCAAAAAATATTTCTGATAATTTATATTCGTTATACGAATATTGCCAGCGTAAATTAACCCAAGCCAACCTCAATAATGATATTGAGTGTATTAATGAAGTATCGAATATAATAAAAGAAATAAAAGAAGGCTGGGCAAGCATCCCTGTAGCTGAGCGTCAAGCTAACGAGCTTTAATATGACGCAGTTATGGGAGCATAAAGTACACGATTTACTCACTAAAATTGAAATAAACGTGAATGATAGTACAACTGACTTACAAGCAGAAGCTGTGTTGTTACACGAAGCAATAATTGCGTGGTGCGAAAGTAAAACCCCACCATCAAGTAAAGCGTTATTATCGGTTCAAGAAAAGCTAAATAGCGTACTTAACATTGCCAATAGCGAAAAAAAAGACGCTTTTAATTCGCTGCGTAAGCACCAAAAGGGCAATAAAGCCATTTCAGCCTATAAAACCCACCGAGTAAACAAAACTTAAATAACTAAGTACTTAAATAACTAAGTACTTAGTTATTCTTTTACATAAAAAGTAAATAAAAAAGCCGCTAAGATTTAGCGGCTATCTATAAATTTTAATTACTTTATTTATATTAATTAGAATTTACCACTCCAGGCATATTCTCAAGTTGAGTTTGCACATAACTACTGGTTGAATTTAAACTTGCGACTAAAATATCCATTGCATTATATTGCGCATAAAGCCTAGCCGATAACGACTCCATTCTTGTTGTTAATGATTCTCGTTGTTCATCAATATCTTCAAGCTGTACTTCTTTAGTATCAATACGGTTTTGAATAATACCTTCATCGTCGGTGTAGTAACTTAAAAACTCATCAAAGGTATCGGCAAACCCTTCTTCATTGTCTTCAGTGCCAACAAAAAATTCTTGTACTAAATCGATATTTTCGTCTATTTGCTCATTTAATGTATCAGTATCTAAACTTAATACACCGTAACGGTCAGACGATACGCCAAGCTGCGATAACGTCATTGAACTACCGTCCGATAAACTCACCGAATCGGTAATGGTATTACGTAACTTCGACATCACCCCACGTAACATTGAATCGCCAGACATAACCCCAGCGGTACCATCGGTCGATGTCCCTAAGCTTTCACTTAGCTCTAATAGTTCATTATAACTGGCAACAAAGCTTGCTAAACCCGATTCAATATTACTGTTATTTTCATCCACACTTACATTACTAATATCGTCATCTTCATCATGAACTTTTTTAGCTGTAAGCGTTATACCATCAATCACACCATCAAATTCATTGGTAGCACTGCTTACCGTTAAAGTTCCATCAATAGTGATTGACGCATCTTCGGCGGCAATAAGCTCGGTTGAGTTTTGAATTCCCTCTGGGTCAAAAGCAAGTGCAGATAAACCCGAGGTATCGGTGTTGTCACCATCGGCATCTGCAACAGCAACCGTAATTTGATTTTCTAAGCCGCTATTTTTAGCCGACAACACTAAATGCTGCCCATCATCATCAGTGATAATCGTGGCATTTATACTGCTATTGTCACCACTATCATTGATTGCATCTCTAATATCTTCAAGTGTTGCATCATCGGCCACATCTATATCAAATGTATCATCGCCCGATGTAAGAGTAATCACCCCTTCTCCCACCGGCGTGTCGGCTTCAAATGCTTGAGAAAGTATTTTATGTTCGGCGGCAAGATTATTTACCTCTACCGAATACCCACCAGGTTGTGCATCTTCATCGGCCACTATTTGTATATAATCATCACTTCCAGAGGCGGTTCGTTGCTGATATTCCTCATCATCGCCAAGCAAAGCCATCGAGTCTTGCACTTTCTCAAGTGCCAGTTTTAGCGCTCCAGCTGCCGAAATATCGGTTGTTAAAGTGGTTTCGGTATTGGTTAAGCGTGATTCTGCAGGCGTTTGCTCTGCAGCCACTAAGGCATCAACAATATCGGCTACAGCAAGCCCTGAACCTATACCATTAAATGTAATCGTCATATTTTACCTCTACACATTAACAAACCAGCACAGTTATTATTTATCAAAAAATAAAAAGCACTCAATAATACAAATATACCGTACTTATGCCTATTTAAATTAAGCCATTTGATCGACTAATAACCCTGCGGTTTCAGACAATTTCGACACCACACTTAAAACTTCTTCAGATGGGTATTGTTTTATAACATCACCGGTACTTTTATCGAGTACTTTTATTACATCACGCCCAGAGTCTTCATCTACATGAAACTCTAAACTGTGATTCATTTCACCCATGAAATCCTGCAATTGTTGCGCCACTTTTTCAAGTTGCTCTCGCCCCATCCCTAAAGCAGCCTCTGCCTCATCATTTTTTGATGACTCAGTTGCATACTCATTACTTTTAGTATTGCTTTGAACTTCATCTACAGCGCGCTGGGTTAAAACAGTACCAGCAAGTTGCTGTTCATTCACATTACTTGCACTTTCGGTGCTAGTTAATGGTAATTCTGTTTTTAATGGAATTGTATTCATATCAAATCCTCAACGTATTATTATCGCAACTACAGATTAGTTTATCTAAATAATTAAAACCATAAAAGGAGATGAACAAAGCCATCTCCTTTTATAACACTAACACTGACCTTAACGTATTAGCTACACTATTAACCTAGTAAGCTTAATGCGGTTTGTGGTAACTGATTTGCTTGAGACAGAATCGATGTACCCGCTTGTTGTAAGATTTGGTTTTTCGTCATTTCAGCGGTTTCTGTTGCAAAGTCAGTATCTTGAATACGGCTACGCGATGCAGATACATTTTCTGAAATGTTAGCCAAGTTACTAATTGTATGGTCAAAACGGTTTTGCACCGCACCTAAACTAGCACGTTGTGAGTCAATAGTCGCAATCGCGTTATCAATAATGGCGATGGCATCTTGCGAGCCTTGTTGAGAAGAAATATCAACATCTTCTACATTTACCAGTCTACTTACTTCCTCTGTATTTGCAGCTGGGGCCAAAGTAGGGTCATCTGCTTCAACGGTAAATACCTCTGCAGAGTTTAGTTGTACAGCCCCTGTAATAGTAGTGTCATTATCAGTCGTCGATAACGTTGCTGCTGCACCGCCAGCATCTTCACCATCGTAAGTTTGACCCGTCAGTGTTATACCAACACTTGTAGTACTATCGCTCTCAGCTAGGTCAGTTAACTCAATATCTGCACCGGTATTATTTGAAATGGTAAGCTCGCCATTTTCAACGGTCGCGGTAACACCATGCTCATCTGTTTTAGCATTAATGGCTTCAGCCATTGCCTGCTTATCACCTTCTATGGTACCCGTGCCAACATATGAAATAGTTGATTCATCACCATCGGCTAAGCCTGCGCCATCTAATTTAAAACTAATTGTCTCATCTACGTCACTAACACCAGTAGCAGCAATATCAACTGTGGCTGCCGTTCTTGCTTGGGCTGTAACACCGGTAGAACTATTATAACTGTTTACCGAATTGGCAATATCTTCAGCGGTTGCATTTGCTGCAATAGATACTGTAGCCTCATCACGACCTGTAATAGTATAATCACCTGCGGCAACTCCATTTGCAGGCGCTGTAGCTCCGGCAGCAGCGACAGCTACCTGACCTAAACCCGCAGTGGCACCTTGAAGGTTTATTTGGTTAGAGCCAATGCTGTCTGCAGCAATACTTGAAAGTGATACATTAATCGTTTCGTTAGCGTTTGAACCCACTTGAAACGATTTTGAACCAAAGCTACCATCAAGTAATTGCTGACCACCAAAAGACGTGGTGTCTGAAATACGTGTTAATTCTACTTGTAATGCTGATACCTCTTTTTGCAGTGCTTCACGGTCTTCTGTTGAGTTTGAACCATTCGCTGATTGTAATGCAAGTTCACGCATACGTTGTAAAATACTGGTCGACTCATCCATTGCGCCTTCGGCTGTTTGCGCCATTGAAATACCGTTATTAGCATTACTTTGTGCTACTGTTAAACCATCGATTTGCGATGTTAAACGATTTGAAATTTGTAAGCCGGCCGCATCATCACTTGCACTGTTAATACGCATACCTGATGATAAACGCTCCATTGATGTTGCAAGTGCATCACCTGAAGAAGATAAGTTACGTTGTGCATTTAATGACGATACATTTGTATTTACTGAAATCATAATAAAACTCCTGATTACTTTCGTAATATTGCTGTTTAAGTTTAACCAAAAGCTGTCACAAATGTATGCTCAGCTCCTTACTGATTAAGTTAACGGCAAAAAACAGATTATCTTTAGGATTAAATTACAATAAAGTTAAATAAAAATATAAACCTTTGATTTTAAATAAAATAAAAAACAAAAAAAGCGCAATAAATGCGCTTTTCAATACCGTTTTTATTAATTTATTGGAGTAATTAACCACCTAGTAGTGTAATTGCCGCTTGTGGTACTTGGTTTGCTTGCGAGAGAATTGACGTGCCCGCTTGTTGTAAAATTTGATTTTTCGTCATTTCTGCGGTTTCTGTTGCAAAGTCGGTATCTTGAATACGACTACGCGAGGCCGACACGTTTTCTGAAATATTAGCCAGGTTACTAATTGTATGGCTAAAACGGTTTTGCACCGCACCTAAGCCGGCTCGTTGCGAGTCAATACTGGCTATCGCATTATCAATAATTGATAATGCTTCTTGTGAGCCTTGCTGATCTGACACATCAATAGACTCAACATTAGCAAGGGTACTAAACTCTGCATCTGTCGATGCAGCTAATGTAGGCTGTGCTGATGTTACACTAAAAACTTCGGCAGAATTAAGCTGCACCGTACCAGAAATAAGCACACTGCCATTTGCTACAACAGGTTCACTATAAGTACTCACTACGCCATCATACGATACCCCAGCTACATCTAAACTAATGGCGTTGGTAGTATTACTCTCAGTAACGTTTTCAATCACTAAATCGTCACCGGTGTTGTTCGAAATACTCAGTACACCATTTTCTATCGTGGCTGTTACGCCATGTTCATCGGTTTTTGCATTAATGGCTTCGGCCATCGCTTGTTTGTCGTTTTCGTCTGAGCCTGTACCCACAAAAGACACTTTCTCGCCGTTTAATTCAAAACTTATTGATTCACCGTCATCTGCGCTTGCTGTAAAATCAATCTGCGCTTCGGCACGGGCTTGGGCTGTTACACCCGTTGAACTTGAGTAGCTATTTATTGAGCTTGCAATCTCTTCTGCGGTAGCGCCTGCAGCAACAGCGACAGTGGCATCTTCACGACCCGATATTGCATATGTTCCAGTAGCAACACCAGATGTCGCTCCAGCTCTCGCCTCCCCCAAACCGTCAGTATCCCCTTGAAGGTTTACTTGATTTGAGCCAATTTTATCGGCTGCCACACTCGAAAGTGATACGTTAATTGTTTCGTTTGCATTAGCACCGACCTGAAACGCTTTACTACCGTAGCTACCATCCAGCAATTGTTGACCACCAAATGACGTGGTATCGGCAATACGTGTTAATTCAACTTGTAATGCTGATACTTCTTTTTGTAGTGCTTCACGGTCTTCAGTTGAGTTTGAACCATTCGCTGATTGTAATGCAAGCTCACGCATACGCTGCAAAATACTGGTTGACTCATCCATTGCGCCCTCTGCGGTTTGCGCCATAGAAATACCATCGTTAGCATTACGTTGAGCCACGGTTAAACCATTTATCTGCGACGTGAGTCGGTTTGAAATTTGTAAGCCTGCGGCATCATCTTTTGCGCTATTAATACGCATACCCGATGACAAACGCTCCATTGATGTTGCTAACGCTTCGCCAGATGACGATAAGTTACGTTGAGCGTTAAGTGACGACACATTAGTATTTACTGATATAGCCATTTTACCATCTCCTAGTATTAAACAAGGTGTGGCTCACATTGTTTATAGCAGAACCACGAATCAAAATATTACATTAGATAAAGCAGTTATTGTGCCAACTTTAAAATAAAACCTAAGGCACTGTTTTAATTAACATAAATATAAAATTTAATTTATAATTTACATTTTTAAAATACTGACAAATTTTTGCCACTTATTTAGTTGCCGCTTAACTGGCAATTTTCCGCCTGCGTTAATACTTAAAATGCATAATTAAAAGACTGTATTAAAAACAGTTATTATTCGCTAAGGTAAAACGGCGCGTTTTAGTCTAAACAGGGTAAATTATTAACTAAATTTATATGTGGTATTAGGGAGGGTTATACAGTGGCGGTTTTTAATTCATTGTCTTGTAAAAAAAGCACTTAATTTAAGTGCTTTAAAAGTAAAATATTATAGGTAATCAAATAGCGATAAACTTGATAGCCGGCCAAACGTTGCTTGGGCTGCCTGCAAGGCTGTTTCTTGTTTAGTGAGTTCACTAATCGCTTCGGCCATGTCCACTTCAACTAAACTTGCTTTGTTTGCTTGGTTATTGATATCAAGAGCTAGATTGGTGTCTTCAATCCTATCAACAACATTCATGCGCCCACCTAAAGAGGCCTGAGTAAAAACAACTTGTTCGCTCGCACTTTGCAATTGCACAATAGCATCAGATAACACTTCTTGGCGCTCAACATCGGTTAATGATCCATCATATAACCCAGAAATAAGCGATTGCATTGTATTTAATACATTTTCTTTAGTTGGCTGTGCAAGCTCAAAATCTAATTGGCCTGGCACATCGCCTTCTACGGTAATGCTTAACCCTGCATATTCTATATTTTCGCCGTCAAACTCACCACTAACAGCAGGGCTTAACGACACACCATCTCGCAATACTTCGTATTGTGGCAGATCATCGGCAGTTGCACCTGCTGTCATTACGATGCTATATGTGTTTGCCGTTGCTGATGCACTTGGATCGTTGTTGTAATTTTCTTCATGAAATGAATCAAATGTTCCTTGCTCATCAACATACACGGTTGCCGAGGTAGTACTACCCGATACAGCCGCGTTGTTATTGCTAACATTTAATCGTGCATCGACTTTTTCAAATACATCAAAACCATTATCACTTGAGTCTATCTCGACCCCTTGTGCAATAATGATTGAGTGCTGTCCTTGATCGCCCTGATAATCGTATTCTTGCGTTAAGCTATTATAACTGTATGTTTGAGTCGTATCTTGATACCCCGAAAATATATATTTACCATCTTCAGATTGGGTATTCATTAAACTAAAAAGCGATTTTTGTAATTCAGAAAGCTCATCTGCAATTGAGTCTATATCATCTTGCGTATAAGCCCCGTTACCTGCTTGTAATGCCAAAACTTGGGCTTCTTGAATGGTGGTGTTTATTCCTTGCAGAATACTTTCTTCTGTTTCTAAACGACCACTGAGTAAATTAATATTTTTAGTATATTGCTCATTGGTTTCTATTTTATCATTATAGAGCATGGCTTGGGCTATTTCTGAAGGCGCTTCAGAAATTGATAAGTATTGTTGTCCGCTGGTGATTCGCTCTTGCGCATCAGCAACATCCACCTGGCCATCTAAAATACTGTTGATACTACCTTGATAAATTAAATTATTAGATAAACGCATAATTACCTCGCTGCACTGAGTAATGAGTCAAAAATAGTTTGAGATGTTGCTAATACTTGAGCTGACGCTGCATAAGATTGCTGAAAGCGAATTAAATTTGCTGCCTCTTCATCTAAGTTTACACCCGATAACGATTCATACCACGCCTCTGACTGCTCTGCTAGTGCAGTAAATGCAGTGCTATTAGTCTGTGCTTGGCTGGTAATAATACCAATATCTGTCACTAGATTTGTATAAGCCTGATTAAAACTATTGTGGTTATCAGCACTTGCTGAGCTCACCACATTTTGTCTTACTAAATCATCGTTTTGCAACTGAGCTAAAGCTAAGCCATTTCGATTATCATCAAAACCACCTTCATTAAACTCAATGGTGAACACGTCGCCTGTTTCAGCAGTCCCCTCTAAATCAAAATCAAAACCATAATCTGCAAAACTTCCCCCAGCTTGGCTTAAAATATTCTCAGCAGGAGGTGTAATTGTCACTGTTGTGCTATTTACACTATCAGAAATAGTATATTCATTATCATTCGCTGTTTTTGTAATCGTTATTTCACCGTTAGTCAGCCCCGTGGGTGAGGTTGTAAAACTGCCTGTGGTAACATCTGTTATTTGTGAAATAGTAATAGAGGCTTCACTTGTATTGTCTATACTGTTTAATCCTCTAATAGGTGAAGCCAGCGCAAGGTCACTGCCGTCATTAGTCGCAAGCGATATATTAGAGGCGGCAAACGAGTTTAGTTTTACCTGAAATTGATCACCAGCGGCCGCCGTTCCTGTCATTTCAAGTTCTAAACCAAAAGATTCTCCTGTGGTAATCGAATCTGAGTTTAATATTCCCGAGCTAATATCGGCAACAGACGGGTCTCCTAAAGGGTCACCATAATTATCAACGGGCTGTATTTCAACCGTTGTGGCGCTTGTGAAGGTAATTAAAAAATCACTGGCTGGAAGCTCACTTCCTTGCCCCGCTTCAAGCGTTGCCGTCATACTTGCACTACCCGTATTTGACTGATAAGGCAATGCATTGACGCTAGGAATGGTAAAAATATCTCCACCTAACTCACCATTTGCATCCATGCCTAGAGCGTTTTGGGTATTGAATGAATCAGCAAGCACTAATCCCATTTGACCAATTTGGTTTTGCGCGGGGACCAAAATTTCATCTCTAAATGCCAGTAACCCACCAATTTCACCTTTAATTTGCGTACTGTCTAATTGAAGGGGGACCGCTTTATTATTATCAACATCGAGATACAGCTCTTTAAAGTCCGGATCGGGGTCACCTTGTAATGAAAATAAATTAAAGGTCCCATTTTCCATCACTAATGACTCACCTGTTCCCATAAAAACTAACTTTTCGCCGCTGTCGGTTTCTAGGGTTTCAATATCAATTAATTCGGCTAATTCTCTTATGGCTAAATCACGCTCATTATAGGCCGAGCTTGCCCCGGCTTCATTGCTAGTGCCATCTACACCGGCAATGGTTTTATTAAGCTCACTAATATTCTGAATTAATGTATTTGCTTCTTCAGATAAAATTTCAAGCTGAGAATTAACGGTATCACTTTGTTCGTATACAATGGTTGATAACCTATCCATTTGATCAACTAAGCTTTCGGCATCACTCATCACTAACGAGCGAGTTACCGATGATGTTGGTTGATTAAGCGCTTCTTGAACGCTATTAAACATTGTATTGATACTGGTAGATAAGCTATTGGCATCTTGTGAAAATAGCGTGTCCACTCGACTGGCTTCTGTTAAAAATTGATCAAAATACGTTTTATTCGATGTATCTCTATTGAGTTGGTCTTGGGCAAAAGAGTTGAGTAAGCGATACGTATCTCCTTGACCAACCTGATTATCAACCGTTGTTGTATACTCGGTGCGCTCACGTACATAACCTTCGGTATTAACGTTGGCAATATTTTTACTTGCGGTTTCAAGTAGCTCTGTATTTGCCCTAACACCTGAACTGGCAATATTTAATAAACTAAATGACATACTATTGTGCTCCTGGGCGGATAATTGTTGCCGCTATATTTTTAAGCTCAGCACTATTTAATACACTTTTAATTTTATTAGCGTAATTAGGGTCGGTTGCATACCCAGCTTTTTGTAATTCGTCTAAAAACTGTTCTGGCTGATGTGTTGTTTGTAAAGCCTGCTCATAACGAGGGTTTTGGGTTAAAAAATCAACAAAATCATTTACGCTATCTTTTATCGATTCGTAAGCGCGAAAGCTGGCTTGTTTTTTTACTGCTGTGCCATTTTCAAATTCAACGGTGACTTTACTTGCCTTGTCACCTTCCCAGCGACTGTCTGATTTAATATTAAATAAATTATTTGAACTACTGCCATCGCTTTTATTAATAACATGTTTACCCCAACCGGTTTCAAGTGCGGCTTGAGCAACCATAACAGCTGGGTTTAAACCAATTTTTTGTGCAGCCTCTTTAGCATGCTCCCATACATGGCTAACAAACTCTTTAGTGGTATTAAATGAGCTTGTAACGTCACTTTGTTGGTTATCGCTGTTTGCTAACGAATCAACTGCCTCACGTTTGTTTTCTGCTGCCTCGTTAGTGTTATTGTTATTGTTATTAATCATTTGTGAGCTAGCGATATCGTTACCGGTTCTAAAAACCGAGGCTAATTGATATTTTTCGCCATCGGGAGAAAGTTGCTGTACGATTAAATCGGCCAATCCTAATGATCCATTTGATGAGAGCTCGGTCGACATTTGCTGATCGTGCATATCTTCAAAAAACTTTACCGAGCTTGAATTGAGTGGGTTGTCTTCATCTTCAAACGCTTCATTTGCTTGGCGCATACTTTTAAATAGCATTTGTGTAAATATTGATTCAAATTGTGCCGCCGCCTTTTTTAAAGCCGCTCTAGAGGCTTCGCTCGACGCGTCACCACTATTTAGCGCTTCACTACGTAAGTTATTTAGGTTGCTTAAATCAAAAAAGCTCTGATTTTCGAGGTGATTTGTTTCCATCGTTTTTTTGACACAAAATTATTAATAACAAAACAAATGCAATAACTAGGCCAATAAAAAATAAGGAGGAAGGTGAAAGTGTGGGACACTGCGCAATTAAGCTGTTTTTCCTAATTGCGCTAATAAATTAAATAACAACAAGCTGACCATTTATTGCGCCGGCTTCTTTTAATGCTTCAAGAATCGCCATTAAATCACCCGGGGCAGCCCCTACTTCATTAATTGCGCGTACTAAGTCGTCAAGGCTGATACCTGGGTTAAAAACAAAGGCGCGTGAGTCATCTTCATTCACATCAATAATACTTTGTTGTGTAACCGTTGTTTCACCTTCGGCTAAAGGCCCTGGTTGCGATACGTTTTGATTCTCAGCTATCGTTACTGTTAAACCACCATGGGTGATAGCCGCGGGTTGTAACTTAACGTTTTTACCAATAACAATCGTTCCTGTGCGAGAGTTAACTATAATTTTTGCCGCCATATCTGCCGGTTTAAATTCTAAGTTTTCTAACGTTGATAAATACGACACGCGCTGCGAAGGATCGCGTGGTGCAATTACGCGCACAGAGGTTGAGTCTAAAGCCTGTGCACTATTAGGCCCTATTAAATCGTTAATTGTGTTTTCTAAGCGTTTTGCGGTTGTAAAGTCTGGACGATTTAAATTAAAAGTAATGTAATCGCCTTGCATAAAGGGGCTTTTTACGGCTCTTTCAACGGTGGCACCATTAGGAATACGCCCAACGGTAGGTGTGTTCATTACAATACGGCTGCCATCAGCACCCTCGGCTCCTAAGCCTCCGACAATTAAGCTACCTTGGGCAATGGCGTATACATTACCATCGACCCCTTTTAAAAAGGTGCGTAATAAAGTGCCGCCGCGCAAACTATTTGCACTTCCGATAGAGGAGACGGTTATATCAATTGCCTGACCAGGCTTTCTAAAAGCTGGTAACTCTGCATGGACGGCCACTGCGGCTACATTTTTTATTTTCGGGCTAAGAGAAGAGTCTAAAGTAATACCAAAACTATTGAGCATCCCTTTAAAGCTTTGTTGGGTATATTTACTTTGCTCACCAGTCCCCGGTAAACCGATCACTAAACCATAACCAACCAGTTGGTTTGAACGTACCCCTTCAACCATTGAAATATCTTTAATACGCTCTGCAGCGGCAGTATTTTGCCAGATGATACAAAATACTATAAAAATGAGTTTTAGCTTATTCATTATAAAACACCTCTAAAACGGGAATAACGTGCTACTGAAAAAGCGTGATAACCAACCCGCACTTTGCGATTCTTGGGTTTCACCTTTACCTGAGTATTGAATACGCGCATTTGCAATACGATTTGATTCGACCGTGTTATCGGCACTAACATCTTGTGGGCGAATTAATCCCTCTAAACGAATGAACTCTTCACCGGTGTTGAGTGTTAACCACTTTTCACCTCGAATAACTAAGTTACCATTAGGTAAAACACGGACCACATTGACTGAAATTTCACCAAACAAACTATTAGACTGATTTGATTTCGCATCACCTGTAAATGATGAACCACTTCCAATACCAAATTGAATACTTTCACCACCAATATTAATTGCCGATCCTCCTAAGCCAATAACAGGGTCTAAGCTTGCATCGCTTTGCTTATCGGTTTCGGTTTTTGCCGCTTTGGTTGCTTGAGTAGATTCGTTTAACTCAACGGTAATAATATCGCCAGTACGTAACGCTTTTTTATCTGCATATAAATCATCTGATAAGTGTTGGCTAAATAATGATCCTGTTGCAACAAATTCTTCAGCGACAGGCTCTGGGTACATTGGAGCGTAATATGGGTCGTTTTGAACAACCTCATGGTTTTGCTCTGTTACCATGCAACCACTTAAAAGTAATGTTGTGCTAGCAAAAAATAGAAATTTACGCATAGTGATACTCAGCTTATAAATTTTGATTTATGTAACTCATCATTTCATCAACAGCAGAAATAACTTTTGAGTTCATTTCGTATACGCGTTGAGTTTCAATGAGGTTAACCAGTTCTTCAGTGACATTTACATTAGAGGTTTCAAGTGAACCTTGTACAATGGTACCTAACCCGTCATCCCCAGGGTTGCCTTGCACTGGTGCGCCACTGACAGCGGTTTCTGTGTATAAGTTTTGACCAACAGGTTCAAGACCAGATGGATTAATAAAGTCACTGATTGTTAATTGTCCAATAACAACATTTTCAGCTTGCCCAGCAACACTCACAGACACTTCACCATCTTGTGAAATAGTAATTGATTGCGCGTCATCGGGGACATTCATTTCAGGTTGAATGGGGTAACCCGCACCAGATGTTACAATACGACCCTCTTCATCGGTAGTAAATTGCCCGTTGCGGCTATAAGCAATATTGCCATCAGGTTGTAGCACTTCAAAAAAGCCATCACCAGATATCATCCAATCTAAAGAGTTTTCAGTGGTTAACATATTACCTTGAGAAAACTCTTTTTGGTTTGCAACGACTTTAGCACCCGCACCAAGCATTAAACCCGACGGCATTTCAGTATCTTGAGATGTACGGCCACCTGGTTGATTAATGTTCTGATAGAGTAAATCTTCAAAAATAGCACGGCTCTTTTTATAACCGACCGTGCTGGCATTCGCTAAGTTATTTGAAATAACTGATATATCTGTTTGTTGGGCATCTAACCCTGTTTTACTTATCCACAATGCTGGATTCATAATAATGTCCTCGTTTTAAAGTTAAACAATACGTAGCAATTGATCTTGTGTTTCATCAAGCTCTTCTGCTGTTTTCATTAATTTAACTTGTAATTCAAATTGACGTTGATGATTGATCATATCGACCATCTCATGCACAGGGTTCACGTTTGACATTTCAAGCGAACCATTTATAACTTTTACATTTTCTGACGTATCAACAAATTGATCGGGTTTTGGACGAAATAAACCGTCATTGCCTTTTTCAAGCTGGGTATTGTCGGCCTCAACAACTCTTAAGCGATCAACTTCTTCTAAAAAGTTAGCAGGCGCTCCTTGAGGACGCACTTGTATTGCGCCATCTTCACTGAACTGAATTTTTTCAATGGGTACAGGTAGAATAACCGGGCCACCTTCGCCAATTACTTGACGACCGTGACTGGTGACTAACGCCCCTTGTGCGGTAATGTTGAGCGTACCTACTTTTGTATATGCTTCATTTCCTGATGCATCTTGCACGCTAAGCCAAGCATTATCACTCATTGCAATGTCTAAATCGCGACCAGTATCGATAATGCCACCTGATGTCATGTTTGAACCTGGGCGCTCTTGCATTGAAAATACACGACTTGGTAGCCCTTCGCCAAACGCTTGCATAGAACGCGCTTGTGCAAAATCAGCTTTAAAGCCCGTTGTATTGGCATTCGCCAAATTATTGGCTTTCAGCGCTAAGCCTTGCATACTCTGTTTGGCCCCAGAGGCCGCAATGTAGACCATTTTATCCATGACATCGACTCACATTAAAATCTATATTTCTATAAATGCAAAATAGATGCCAAGTAATTATTTGAGGGGGGATATACGCGTAAGGGAGAAATAAAAAGTAGCAGTAATAAAAAAGGCCGCAAAATTGCGGCCTTCGTAAAACAAATATGATTACTGGATTTGTAATATATTTTGTTGCAATGTTGAGTTTACTTCAAGCGCACGAGAGTTAGCTTGGAAGTTACGTTGTGCACTGATTAGGTCGACTAACTCATTTGTGAGGTTAACATTTGATGCCTCAAGCGCAGATGAATTAATATCGCCTAACGTACCAGAACCCGGCTCACCAGCTAGAGGTTCACCTGAAGCTAAGCTTTGTTTCCACGATGTATCGCCGACTTGTTGTAAACCCTGAGAGTTTGAAAAGCTCACCATGGCTACTTGCCCTAAGAATGATGTATCACCATTACTGTACGAAGCAACCACTTTACCATCAGTTCCAATATCGATACCTGATATTTGTCCAACCGTCGCGCCATCTTGTTCAAGTGCTTTTACTTCAAAGTTACTTGCATACTGTGTCGGTAATTTACTTGTACTACCCACTTCATCACGCCAATTAATGGTAATATCATTAGAAAATGAAGCGCCATTAGTTAATAAGCCACTTAAGTTAGTACCACTAATTACAGCATCATCAAACGTATTTGTTGTATTTGCTACGCCATTTGTTGATTCAGGTAAACCACTCGAGTCAAAACCAAAAGTAGTTAAGCCACCAACTCCGGCTGCACCTGAAGAATCAAAATCTTGACCATCTAAAGTGGCATACGTTGTCCATTCGTTAGTTGTAACTGCAGGGTCTGATTTTACAAAGAAAAATTGCAAAATATGCGCTTCACCTAATGAGTCGTAAATCGTTGTCGAAGTAGATGAATTGTATGTCGCACTGTCTGATGAATCAAACGCTAAAGAAGGCGCGTCAGCTCTTGAATCTAAGTTAAATGAACTATATATATTTTCAGTTGCACGAGGCGAACCCGATGAATCTGGGATTTGTAATGCAGACGATGTGCTTAAACTTATCGATGTTGTATCACCTGTTGATTCGTTCACAGGGAAGCTTTGTAAGTAGTTACCGCTTGCATCAACAACGTAGTTATTTGAATCTAATTTAAATGCACCGGCACGGGTGTAAGTAAAATCAGAGGCATCTAAATCGTTACTCATCGCAAAGTAACCTTCACCGGTAATCGCTAAATCCAGTGAATTATCAGTAAAAGTAAGTGAGCCTTGTTGAAACTGCTGGGCTACCGTGGTCGTTGCTACACCATCACCATTTTTTGTTGAACCTGAACTAAACACTGATGATGCATATACATCAGCGAACTCAGCTCGCGACTCTTTAAATCCTGTTGTATTTACGTTTGCAATATTATTTGCTGTTACATCTAGATCTTTTTGTGCGGCCGCTAAACCTGTTAATGCGATATTAAAACTCATAAATCACCTCTGACTTGTTATATTAGCATTGCTAAATACTTTAAAATTTACGCTATTTCTTCCACGCTAGATAACAGCACAGAACCTTCTTTGGTGTTCAGTACAATGCCACTGGCGTTATTAATATTGACACTTTCTATATTTTTAAACGTTTGTGTAGCAAAACTGGTGTAATCACCATCAACACTACCTTGCACTTCTATAGAATACTCACCTGAAGGTAAACGCTCTCCCGACTCATCGGTGCCATCCCAACTAAAGTGTGATGTGCCTTCACTTTGTGTGCCTAAGTCAATTGTTTTTACTAATTGACCCGAGGCATCAGTCACCCTGACCACCATGTCTTCAACGGTTGAATCAACGACCACTGCACCTTGTGCTTCACCTGAATCAGCTAAATCTAAAGTATCTGAATCAACTAACGCTTGTTTACCGACTAATGTTGAGGCTTGTAACGCTGAATTAGACGTCATTGAAGAGGCAAGCGACTCAAAATTTGTATTTAAGTTAGAAATCCCTTCAACCATGGTGAAATTGGTCATTTGCGAAATCATTTGATCGTTATCAGCAGGTTCACTAGGATCCTGAAACGTCAACTGCTGTGTTAACAAAGTAAAAAAGTCTTCTTGTGTTAACGTATCACTTGATTCTTCCGTCGTTGTTTCAGTCCCTGTTTTTAAAGAGTCTAAATACGACGATGAAGAAATACTGCTAATATCAGTGCTCATAACCTACCCTCAATTAACGCTGTCCTAGGGACAGTGTTTTACTTAACATTTGCTTAGCCGCATCGGCAATCTGCACATTAGTTTCATAAGAGCGAGAGGCAGAAATCATGTTTGCCATCTCCTCTACTATATTCACGTTGGGCTTGTAGATATAACCATCCTTATCCGCACTAGGGTGATTTGGGTTATATTCAATTTGTAACGGCTTGTCGCTTTCAACAATGCCTAATACCTTCACACCAACAGAAGAGCCCTGTGGATTACTCATTGATGCAGATGCTTTTGTTAACTCAGCTGCAAACACAGGTTGTCGCGCTCGATATGTTTCGTCTTGAGAAGAGCTAACACTATTTGCATTAGATATATTACTCGCCGTCGTATTTAACCGCACATTTTGTGCGCTCATACCACTGGCTGAAATATCAAAAACATTATATAAACTCATGATTATGCTCCTTGACTACCGAGTGCTTTTTTCAAGCCTTGCAACTTACCACCTAGGAATTGCAAACTAGCTTGATACTCCATAGCATTCTGTGTATACAAGTTTCGTTCCACTTGTATATCAACAGAGTTACCATCACCCGTATCTGATTGATTTGGAAGGCGAAACATTTCATTTCCACCTATTCTATTTGTGCCACCGGCAATGTGTTTTTCATTGGTTCTAGTCATGGTATTGCCGCTACCTTGGTTTAATTTTGCCGCTTTAAATGCTGAGGCAAAATCAATATCTTTCGCTTTGTACCCAGGCGTATCAGCATTAGCAATATTGGTTGCTAACAACTCAGCTCGCTGAGAACGGATTGACATTGTCTGTGGATGCACGCCTAAAGCTTTATCGAAACTGATAGCCATAACTATCTCCAAAAAATTGACTTAACCTGATTAAAGCAATTTTTGAGCCAAGTAGGAAAAAAGAGAATGGTAAAATTTAATGACTTGATTTTTAAAGAAAAAGCACTTTAAAGTGCTTTTTTAGAAGAGAGTTTTCGAAAAGGTTTGCCTTTATTTCTTTTGATAAATAATACCTGGATTACAACGCACCATGTTAAAATCAGTACTCAAACCGGTCATAGACTCCGACGCGCCTAAAAATAAATAACCATTAGGATTGAGAGCTTGAGAAAACTGAGCAATAATTTTGGCTTTAACCTCAGGCGAGAAGTAAATTAAAACATTGCGGCAAAAAATAACATCAAATTTGCCCATTAACGAATATGAGTCAAGCAAGTTTAAATGCCTAAAGTTAACTAATTTTTTTATCGGGTCATTCACTTGTGCCATGCCATTACCACTATCAGTGAAAAACTTTCTCCGTCGCTCTGTTGACAACCCGCGAGCTAATGCAAGGGCGTCATAGTGCCCTGCTTTACAAATATCGAGCATGGTATTGGATATATCTGTTCCCGTGATCTGTGCCCCCATTTTTAAAGCACCCGGCTTTTTAGCTTGGTACTCAGCAATAGACATGGCAATTGAATACGGTTCTTGCCCCGATGAACTTGCCGCAGACCAAATCTTTAAAGGCCTTATAAGATCACTAAATTCAGGGAAAATCTTATTTTGCAATAATTCAAAAGGATATTGATCCCTAAACCATAGCGTTTCATTTGTTGTCATTGCATCGACAACGGCTGCTCTGAGTTGTCGCTCATGCGCACTAAGTGTTTTAGAAACTAATTGTGATAACGATTCAACATTAAAACGAGTCATCAAAGGTGCCAAACGGCTTTTCACAAGGTATTGTTTATTTTCCCCTAAAACAATACCGCATTGTTGCTCTAAAAACGTTCTAAATTGATCGTATTCACCTTGCTGTAACTCTTTATTTTTCAAATTTTAAACACCTGTTTCTATTCTTCACTTTGAACCCACTTTTTAACTGCCGTCGCTAGTTCATCCGGATTAAACTTAGCAATAAAGTCATCAGCGCCTACTTTTTCAATCATAGCTTGATTAAATACACCACTAAGAGAGGTATGAAGTATTACATGCAAAGGAGCTAGTTTGGGATTTGCTTTTATTTCAGCCGTTAAGGTGTAGCCATCCATTTCAGGCATTTCTACGTCAGAAATTAATAACCCTACGCGTTCTGTGATGTCGTGGTTACAGTCAAGATCAGCTATTTCTTGCAATCTAATTAGAGCTTCTTTACCATTTTTAGCCAGCTCGGTTTGAACACCTAATGGTTCAAGTGCTCTTTTCACTTGGTTTCTGGCAACAGCAGAATCATCGGCAATAAATACGATTCGCTCGCCTAAATCTTTTTGAATTTCACCACTATCTGCCGCAATATCTTCGCTAACTTCAGTATTTACAGGACAAATTTCATTTAAGATTTTTTCAACATCAAGGATCTCAACTAGCTCTTCTTCAATTTCTGTTACCGCAGTTAAATAAGAATAACGCCCAGCCCCTGATGGCGGTGGCATTATTTTTTCCCAATTCATGTTTACAATACGCTCAACGCCGCCCACTAAAAAGCCTTGAACCGTGCGGTTATACTCAGCAATAATAATAAAGCTATCTTTTACATTTTCAATTGGACGCCCACCAACAGCCATTGACAAGTCAATAACAGAAATAGTTTGTCCACGAATATGCGCAACACCTCTAATGTAGCTATTTGATTTTGGCATATTGGTAAGAGGCGGACATTGCAGTACTTCCCTTACCTTAAATACGTTAATCCCAAAGCGCTGCCTTCCTCTGAGTTTAAATAATAATAACTCTAGGCGGTTTTGCCCAACCAACTGGGTGCGTTGATTCACTGAGTCTAAAATACCAGCCATTCAAATCTCCTGACGAAAACAAATAGTTCGGAACAATAATTGCTTATACTATATAAAGTTCAATTAAAATAAAGGGGCGTCTATATTTTGACGCAAAATATTTATACCCTTTTTGAAACCATAAGCATAGTCGAAACATGATGAGTTTGTTAAAAAAAAGCCGAAGATGCCATTTTTTTTATTTTCTGGTGAGTTTATTCCTGTTTTTCCCTGTAAAAGCTAAAGTTTTTACTAAAGAGGCACTTGCAGAAATTGCTACTAATTACGTAGAGGCAAAAATTAAAGCGCAAACCAACCCTCCAACAGGGTTAGAACTTAGTGTTGCGCCTTTAGATCCTCGTATCGCAGATAGAAATTGCGATTCAGAGTTAGTATTAAGTACCCCTAGTGAGCCACCATTTAATCGTCAAGTTACTTTACAGGCAAAATGTAACGATACGAATAGCTGGGTACAATATATCCATGTCCGCGTTGTAAAAATGAGTCCTGTTGTTATTGCAAATACCAATCTAGCGCGAGGTGAAATAATAACCACACATAGCTTAAGAGTGACCATGAAACCGTCGCACTTTGTCAGAGCACAATCATTGCAATCTCCAGAGTTATTTATAGGTAGCCGCTCTAAACGTAATATTCGTGAGGGTATGCCGGTTATGCTCAATCAAATATGTATGGTGTGCAAAGGCGATTCTGTCAGCATTTATGCAAGCTTAAGAGGGTTAAAAATTAAAACCACAGGCATTGCTTTAGAGGATGGTGTTTTAGGTGAGCAAGTAAAAATAAAAAATAAAAAGTCAGGTAAAGTTTTAAATGCCCGTGTAGATGGTGTAGAGTCTGTTTCTGTAAATATTTAATTTGAATTTATATTAAAGTATCCTAAAGAACTGCCGATAACTTAGCATAAGTTGGGCAAATACAGGTCAAAAATAATGGTTAATCAAGTTAACAATAGTAATCAACAAACAAATGCTTTAGCAAATACTAAGCAGCAAAAAGTTGATATACAACAAAATAATACAAACACACACGTTGCACAAACGGCATCACCAAAAGCTGCAAGTGACTCTGTAAGCATTACGCCTCAAGCACAGCAGCTTAAGTCGGCACAGGATAAAGCCCAGCAATCTTCAGGGTTTGATGAAACCAAAGTTGCTGATCTCAAAAAAGCGATTAGCGAAGGTAAATACCAAGTTGACGCTGAAAAACTTGCTAAAAATTTAGCTGATTTCGAGTTTAATATATATGGCTGATCATAATAATCTTATTATTACAAAACTAACAAGCCAGCTAGAGTGTTTGACCTCTCTTGCATCGCTGTTAGAAGAAGAACTGACAGTGATCGCTTCTCGAAAGGGGAACGGGTTAAAAGAAATAGCGACCAAGAAAACCCCTTTCTTATCAAAATTAAATATTTTAGATAAAGAGCTAAACAAATTAATAACCAGTAACGATGAACTATCGGTTGAATCTCAAGACCTTATTAAACAAGTACGCCAACAACTTGTTCTTTGTAAAAAACAAAATGATGTTAATGCCCACGCAGCCCACCATGCCCAGCTAAGTGTAAAGCAATTAAAAGACATTTTAATTGGTGCTCCAACAACCACCATGGCATATGATCAAGCCGGTAGCGCCGTTAACAGCGAAAATTCTCTAGTAAGAAATCTTAAAGCTTAAATAGCGGCTGCAATTGAACCATTGCCAATACCGTTAAATACTCTTTACAATAAGCTCATATTAAATTGCTTTGCGAGCAAACGTGTTACCTGTTCAAAATATTTATCCTTCGTTAGTCAAAACCTTAAAATCTAACGCGATCACTTTACTGCAAGCACCTCCTGGGGCCGGGAAATCAACTTGGCTTCCGCTTTCATTAATGCAAGACAATCACTTTAAACGTATTGTAATGTTAGAGCCAAGACGACTAGCGGCAAGAAACATTGCTCATTATTTAGCTCATTGCCAAAATGAAAAGGTGGGCCAAAGTATTGGCTTAAAAATACGAGGCGAAACGAAAACCAGTCAACACACACGTCTTGAGATAGTAACCGAAGGTATGCTTACTCGTATGCTCCAAAATGATGCTGAATTAAGTAACATTGATTTAGTTATTTTTGATGAGTTTCATGAGCGTTCTCTTGCTGGCGACACGGCGCTTGCCTTTACTTTAGAAACTCAGGCTACACTGCGCGACGATTTAACTATTTTGTTGATGTCGGCCACCTTAGATAGCCATCGATATACTGAGTTTTTTAATTGCCCTTTAGTGCAATCACAGGGGCGAAGTTTTCCTATTACCGAAATTTACCACTCAATTAAAGATGAAAGTCGATGGTTAGAAACCATCCCTCTATTAATTAAAAAAGCGCTAAATGAGCAAACAGGCAGTGCCTTAGTTTTTTTACCCGGCCAGCATGAAATAAAAAAAGTACAACAAGCACTTTGCGATTTACCAGAAAATTGTATCGTTGAGGCACTCTTTGGTGAGCAAAATAAAGAACAACAACAATCAGCTATCGCCCCTGCTCCACACGATAAACGCAAAATTGTGTTAACCACTAATGTTGCCGAAACCAGTATTACTATCGATGGTATACGCATTGTTATTGATAGCGGTAAACGTCGCGCAGCGAGCTTTAATTTAAAAACCGGCGTGAGTGAACTCACCACACAAAATATATCGCAATCATCAGCAATACAACGTGCTGGCCGCGCTGGGCGTATAGAGCCTGGCGTGGTATATCGCCTTGGTTCAAAGCAACATTTTGAACGGCGAAACAGCCACGATGCCCCCGAAATATTAACCTGCGATATAAGCCAATTAATGTTAGAAGCAAAGCAATGGGGCACTGATATTAACGATCTTACTTTATTAGATAAACCCACTGACGCTCAATATAAACAAGCGCTTAGTTTGTTAAAAATGCTAGAGGCTGTAGATGACAATGAAAAGCTAACCCCTTTAGGCAGTCAAATGCTGCGCTTTGGGGCTGATATTCGTCTTGCGCATATGTTAATAAAGGCACAACAGTTAGATAAAAATTTATCCGGTATTTATCATTTAGCCATTCATGTTGTCGCATTATTAGAAAGTCGTATAAATACCTCAAACGAACTAAGTTTAGCTTTGCACGCTATGCAGCACCGCCCTCACCCTGTATTTAAACAGCAATTAAGTTATTGGCAGCAACGTTTACAAGTAACCAATAAAACAGAACCGCTCGATACAACTCACTTATCTTTATTAATTGCATTAGCGTACCCTGATCGCATAGCAAAAAAACGTGGTAACGGTTATTTACTGGCCAATGGCGCTGGTAGTGAGCTTAATAGTGAATATTGGCACAATGACGAATACCTTGCCATTGCAGTACTTGGCGGCTATAAAGGAAAGAAAATATTTGCTGCAAGCGCACTTAATATAATCGACTTGCAAACTCATTTACCCCATTTATTTAGTCAACAAACCCGATGTGAATACGATGAGAAAGCGGCCCGCTTTATTCACCAAGACGAGAGCATATTAGGTGCGATTACAATCACCAGCCAACCTTCATCACAAAAACTTGATAAGTCGCAGCGTGTAAAAGCATGGCTAAATTTATTTGCTAAACAAGGCTTTGCTTTATTTAATCAGCAAACACATGCTGAGCAACTGTTTGTTAGAATGAGCTTAGCTGGCCAACTTTTTAGCGAACAATTCCCGGTATTACATGAACAACAACTTATTGATAACGCGCACCAATGGCTCGCTAGTTATATTCAAGATATAAAAACACTCGAGCAATTAAAGAAGTTTGATTACTTTGAAGCCTTGCAAAATTGCTTTAATTGGCAACAGCAAACTGCATTAAATAACTTATTCCCGCTGCGCTTAGCGGTGCCTAGTGGTTCAAAAATCAAAATTACTTATCAATTAACGGGGCCCGCTAAGCTCAGTGTAAGAATGCAAGAAATGTTTGGCCTTACAAGTACCCCTACTTTGGCTAATGGCAAACTGCCACTGCTCATTGAATTACTTTCTCCGGGGAAACGAGCATTACAATTAACACAAGATCTTGCTCACTTTTGGCAAACTAGCTACAAAGATGTGCAAAAAGAAATGAAAGGTCGATACCCAAAGCATTTTTGGCCAGATTCACCTGCCACCAGCGTAGCGACAAGCAAAGTGAAAAGTAAAATGTAAAAAAAGCCCCTTTAAATAAAGGGGCTTTTTTTTAACCTATGCGCTTGTACTTAATTCGCTTAGGTTGAGTTGCCTCTGAACCTAAAGTCTTTTTAAGCCATTGCTCATATTCGGTATAGTTGCCGTCAAAGAAGTTAATTTGACCTTCATCACGGTAATCTAATATGTGTGTTGCAATACGGTCAAGGAACCAACGGTCATGCGATATACACATTACACAACCAGGAAACTCTAAAATTGCATTTTCAAGTGCACGAAGCGTTTCAACATCAAGATCATTGGTCGGCTCATCAAGTAGTACCACGTTACCACCGGCTTTTAATAACTTAGCAAGGTGTAAACGGTTACGCTCACCACCCGATAAATCTTTCACAAACTTTTGCTGATCGTTACCTTTGAAATTAAATCGGCTTACATAAGCACGACTTTGGAATTCAAAATTACCAATTTTTAATACATCTTGCCCGTCAGAAATTTCTTGGAATACAGTTTTACTTTCATCCATATCTTCACGGAATTGATCAACCGTTGCCAGCTCTACGGTTTCACCTAAGGTTACAGAGCCGCTATCCGGTTGCTCTTCGCCACTTAACATTTTAAATAAGGTTGATTTACCCGCACCATTGGCACCAATAATACCGACAATCGCTCCTTTAGGCATGCTAAAGCTTAAATCGTCAATCAATACACGGTCGCCAAAGCTTTTGCGTAAATTTGTTACTTCAAGTACTTGATCACCTAAACGCGGGCCAGGTGGAATAAACAATTCATTTGTTTCATTACGTTTTTGGTAATCAGATTGCTGTAGTTCACTAAATTGTGCCATACGAGCTTTAGACTTCGCTTGGCGCCCTTTAGGATTTGAACGTACCCATTCCAACTCTTGAGCAATCGACTTTTGACGCGCTTTTTCAGATTTTTGTTCTTGCTGTAAACGTGCATCTTTTTGTTCAAGCCATGAAGAGTAGTTCCCCTCCCATGGAATACCTTCACCACGGTCAAGCTCTAATATCCACCCAGCTACATTATCTAAGAAGTAACGGTCATGGGTTACTGCCACCACGGTACCTTCATAATCATGTAAGAAACGCTCAAGCCACGCAACTGACTCAGCATCTAAGTGGTTGGTTGGCTCATCAAGGATAAGCATATCTGGCTTTTCTAACAATAAACGACAGATAGCAACACGACGACGCTCACCACCCGATAAATGCTTAATCGATGCATCCCAAGGCGGTAAACGAAGTGCATCGGCTGCACGTTCAAGTACGTTATCAATATTGTGGCCATCGTGCGCTTGAATGATTGCTTCAAGTTCACCTTGCTCTTTAGCTAGGGCATCAAAATCAGCCCCATCCATTGCATATTCATTGTAAACTTCATCAAGGCGATTAAGCGCGCCTTTAACTTCGCCCACTGCTTCTTCAACAATTTCGCGTACTGTTTTACTTTCGTCAAGTACTGGCTCTTGTGGTAAGTAACCAATTTTAGTACCAGGCTGAGGACGTGCCTCACCTTCAAATTCTTGATCAACACCTGCCATAATACGCAGTAATGTTGATTTACCTGCACCATTTAACCCCAGCACACCAATTTTAGCGCCAGGAAAAAAATGCAAAGAAATATCTTTTAAAATTGTACGCTTAGGCGGCACAACTTTAGAAACTCGATTCATCGAGAATATAAACTTATCAGGTAACACCATGTGAAGAAGCCTTCAAATAATAAATAAAATTACAATACTGTATTGTAGAGCTTGCAAGGTTATACAGTCAACGCATGGCGTATTAAATCGCTAAGTGAATAAATTTCATTTAGACATCTATACATCTACACCTTGCTATTTTGTATCATCCGTTCATAATTAGCGTTCGGTTATGAGGGGGAATACTGTAATGCCAATCACTGTAAAAGATGAACTACCAGCCATCGCACGTTTACGCCAAGAAAATGTGTTTGTAATGCCCAAAACACGGGCAAAAACACAAGAAATTCGTCCTATGCGTTTAGCGGTTTTAAACCTTATGCCAAATAAGGTAGAAACCGAGGTGCAGTTTATTCGCTTATTAGCTAACTCCCCTTTACAAGTAAACGTTGAATTTTTGCGTCTTGATACCCATCGCAGTAGCGTCACGTCAGAGCAACACTTAGATACCTTTTATCGCTATTTTAGTGAAGTAAAAGATAATAACTACGATGCCCTCATTGTCACCGGTGCGCCACTGGCCCACTTGGAATACGATGACGTTGCCTACTGGGAAGAGCTTAAAGTAATTATTGATTGGGCCGAACAACATGTTACTTCTACCTTATTTTCGTGCTGGGCGGCTCATGCTGCTTTATATCATAGGTATAATTTAAAGCGCGATTTAAGAGCAACAAAATTATCAGGCGTATTTAGCCACCAATGCTATTTTGCACATGGTGCGTTAACGCGTGGTTTTGATGATCAATTTTTAGTTCCTCATTCTCGCTTTGGCCATATTGATATAAATAAAATAAATACGTGCGATGACCTTGTGGTATTAGCGGGTTCAGATAAAGTAGGTGCTTACTTAATAAAAAATAAATCGGGTAGCCAAGTCTTTATTACTGGCCACCCAGAATACGATGCACATACACTTAAAGATGAATATATGCGTGATAGGGAGAAAAACCCCAATGCGCCAATACCAGAAAACTATTTTCCTGATGACAATCCAGAAAACGAACCATCAAAAACATGGCAAAGCCACGCTTTTTTACTGTTTTCAAATTGGTTAAACTATTATGTTTATCAAACAACACCCTATGATATTAATTTAGTTAGCCAAGACGTAAGGACTAACAACTATGCCGAATAACACAAATAAAGCGCAGCAAATTGCAGATAGCTTAAAACAGCGTATTTTAATTTTAGATGGTGCAATGGGCACCATGATCCAACAACATAAATTAGAAGAAGAAGACTACCGCGGTGAGCGTTTTAAAGATTGGCATGTTCTTGTAAAAGGCAATAACGATTTACTTAGCCTCACTAAGCCCGAGCTAATTGAAGATATCCACCGTCGCTTTTTAGCTGCAGGTGCAGATATCATCGAAACCAACACCTTTAACTCGACCACGGTCTCTATGCACGACTACGATATGGCAAGTTTGAGCCGTGAAGTTAATCTCGAGTCAGCAAAATTAGCGCGTAAAGTGTGCGATGAATTTACAGCTAAAACACCCGAAAAACCACGTTATGTAGCAGGTGTTTTAGGACCAACATCAAAAACCTGCTCTATTTCACCTGATGTGAACGACCCTGGTTATCGTAATATTACATTTGATAAATTAGTCACGGCCTACGTAGAGTCCACGCTTGCATTAATGGAAGGAGGTGCCGACTTAATTCTTATCGAAACAATTTTTGATACCTTAAATGCAAAAGCGGCATCGTTTGCTGTTGAAGAAGCTTTTGAACAAGCCGGACGTACATTGCCAGTAATGATTTCGGGTACAATTACCGATGCCTCTGGACGAACTTTATCCGGACAAACTACCGAAGCTTTTTATAACTCTATTCGCCATATAAAACCTATTTCAATTGGCTTAAATTGTGCCTTGGGCCCTGATTTATTGCGCCAATACGTTGAAGAACTGTCTCGTGTATGCGAAACCTTTACCTCTGTTCACCCTAATGCGGGATTACCAAACGAATTTGGTGAATACGATTTAGAACCCGATGAAATGGCAAAAGAAATTATCGATTGGGGGAAATCGGGGTTTATTAATATTGTCGGCGGCTGTTGTGGTACAACCCCTGCGCATATTCGCGCATTTGCACAAGGGCTAAAAGAGGTTGCTCCTCGTGCTTTACCTACAATCGAAATCCGCATGCGCTTATCAGGCCTTGAAGCCTGTAATTTAAATTAAGGAGCCGCCAACATGACACAGCAAATAGCCGTATTTACTAACGTAGGCGAACGTACCAATGTAACCGGTTCAGCCATGTTTAAACGCCTAATTATGGAAGAAGATTACGAAGCCGCGTTAACGGTTGCGCGTGAGCAAGTAGAAAATGGCGCTCAGGTTATTGACATTAACATGGACGAAGCCATGTTAGATTCGAAAGCGGCCATGGTAAAGTTTTTAAATTTAATTGCCTCAGAACCTGACATTTCAAAAGTTCCCATCATGGTTGACTCCTCAAAATGGGAAGTGATTGAGGCCGGCTTAAAATGTATTCAAGGTAAGGCCATTGTAAACTCGATTTCACTTAAAGAAGGTGAAGAGCCGTTTATACACCAAGCAAAAATAATTAAACGTTTTGGTGCTGCAGCTGTTGTTATGGCATTCGATACCGATGGCCAAGCCGAAACAGCAAAACGAAAATACGAGATTTGTGCGCGCAGTTATAAAATTTTAGTTGAAGATATTGGCTTCCCTCCAGAAGATATTATTTTCGATCCTAATATCTTTGCCGTCGCAACAGGCATAGAAGAGCATGATAACTATGCTGTAGAGTTTATAGAGGGCACACGTCGCATAAAGCAAAACCTACCTTATTGTAAAGTGTCAGGCGGGGTATCTAATGTGTCGTTTTCATTCAGGGGTAATAATCCTGTTCGAGAGGCAATCCACTCGGTATTTTTATACCATGCAATAAAAGCGGGTATGGATATGGGGATTGTAAACGCAGGGCAACTTGCGGTATATGACGATATCCCCGCAGAGTTACGTAAAGCGGTTGAAGACGTTATTTTAAATACCGATCCAGGCGCAGGTGAACGCTTAGTAGAGCTGGCACCTAAATACTCAGGTATGGCACAAGCCGAACGTGTAGAAGATTTAGAATGGCGTACTTGGCCCGTTAACAAGCGCTTAGAACATGCCCTTGTTAAAGGTATTACGACTTTTATTGATGAAGACACCGAAGAATGCCGAGCCAATGCCGATAAGCCAATTCATGTTATTGAAGGCCCGCTTATGGATGGTATGAACGTTGTTGGTGACTTATTTGGTGCCGGCAAAATGTTTTTACCGCAAGTGGTTAAATCTGCCCGTGTAATGAAACGCGCAGTGGCTTACTTAGACCCGTTCATCGAAGCCGAAAAAGAAGAAGGTGCCACTAACGGTAAAGTGGTAATGGCAACGGTAAAAGGCGATGTACACGATATAGGAAAAAATATTGTGGGCGTGGTTTTACAATGTAATAACTACGAAGTCATCGATTTAGGTGTCATGGTCCCAGCAGATAAGATTTTGCAAACTGCTATCGATGAAAAAGCAGACATTATTGGCCTTTCTGGGTTAATTACCCCTTCTCTTGATGAAATGGTTCATGTTGCTAAAGAAATGAAACGCCGTGGCTTTGAACTGCCACTATTAATTGGTGGGGCAACCACATCTAAAGCTCATACTGCAGTAAAAATTGAACCACAATATGATAAAGGTGTGATTTATGTAAATAATGCCAGCCGCGCGGTAGGTGTGGTCTCTAACTTATTATCAAAAGACTTAAAACCCGAATTTTTAGCGAAAACCAGTGCCGAGTATGTCAAAGTTAGAGAGCAACAAGCCCGTAAAAAACCTCGCTCTAAGCCAGTTACAATTCAACGCGCTCGTGATAATGCAGCACAACTTGATTGGGATAACTATACCCCGCCAGTACCAAAAAAACTGGGCGTGACTGAATTTAAAAATGTCTCGATTGCAACTCTACGTCAATACATAGATTGGACTCCTTATTTTATGACCTGGTCTATCGCGGGAAAATATCCCCGCATCATGAACGACGAAGTTGTTGGCGAACAAGCACAAAGTTTATTTAAAGACGCCAATGAAATGCTCGATCAATTAGAGCTATCTGCTAGCTTACAACCGTTAGGTGTGATTGGCTTATTCCCTGCCAATCGCGTGGGTGATGATATTGAAATTTACACCGACGAGAGCCGTAGCACTGTTTTAACAACATCGTGTCATTTACGCCAACAAACCGAAAAAACTGATTTTGCTAATTACTGTTTAGCTGACTACATTGCACCAAAAGGCATCCCCGATTATTTTGGCGCTTTTGCAGTGACCGGTGGCTTAGAAGAAGATGATTTAGCGGATGCTTTTGATGCCCAGCAAGATGACTATAATAAAATTATGGTTAAAGCCGTGTCCGACAGATTAGCAGAGGCATTTGCTGAATACCTTCACGAGCAGGTGCGAAAACAATACTGGGGTTATGCTAAAGACGAAAATCTATCAAATGACGAGCTCATTAGAGAGAACTATCAAGGCATTCGTCCTGCACCAGGTTATCCAGCCTGTCCTGAGCACACTGAGAAAAAGAAAATCTGGGAATTACTCGACACAGAAAAACGCATAGGAATGAAATTAACAAGCTCTTATGCAATGTGGCCGGGGGCGGCGGTTTCTGGTTGGTATTTTTCTCACCCTGAAGCTAAGTATTATGCTGTTGCGGCAATACAACAAGATCAAGTTGAAGATTACGCTAAACGCACCAACATGAGTTTAGCTGAGGCAGAGCGCTGGCTGTCGCCTAATCTAGGCTACGAGCCACAATAAAGCATACTTTAAGTAACCCTAAGCGAGCTCATGTAGCTCGCTTTTTTTTGCCTAAAACCTGCAATTTTTTACCCCCCTGCCTCACTTCACTCCCTCTGATTATAAAATAAATACCGTTAAAACGTTTTAATATGAAATATTTAAACGTTTTAACGGTCTATTTAAATAATCTATCAATGCAATCGATTTAAATAAAAGCGCTATGCTATTTAATAGCATTTAAAGCATCTATAGTAATTACAGTTATCAATAAATAGTTAACTTCATTTGCTAAAAATGTTGTGTTTACTATCTTTGATATACCGTTTTTTGGTTTATTTATAATAGGAATATCCATATGAGCAATGAAAATATTGGCAAATGCCCGGTTATGCATGGCAGCAATACACAAACATCACAATCAAACACTGATTGGTGGCCTAAATCTCTTAATTTAGACATTCTTCATCAACACGATACTAAATCGTCACCTTATGATGCAGACTTTAATTACGCCCAAGCATTTAATAGCATTGATTTAGATGCACTAAAAAATGACTTAAAACAATTAATGACTCAAAGCCAATCATGGTGGCCTGCCGATTGGGGACATTACGGTGGGTTAATGATTCGTATGGCTTGGCATGCTGCGGGCTCTTATCGTCTAGCTGATGGGCGTGGCGGTGCAGGTACTGGTAATCAACGTTTTACCCCTTTAAGTTCATGGCCTGATAATGCCAACCTTGATAAAGCACGCCGTTTACTTTGGCCTATTAAGAAAAAATACGGTAATAAATTATCATGGGCTGATTTACTTATTTTAGCCGGTAATATGGCGTATGAATCAATGGGACTTAAAACCTTTGGTTTTGCCGGGGGCCGTGAAGATATTTGGCACCCAGAAAAAGACGTGTATTGGGGTGCAGAAAAAGAATGGTTAGCACCTAGCGATGAACGTTATGACGATGTAGAAAAACCTGAATCAATGGAAAACCCTTTAGCTGCGGTACAAATGGGATTAATTTATGTTAATCCAGAGGGGGTAAATGGTAAACCTGATCCACTCAAAACAGCAGCGCATGTACGTGAGACCTTTGCCCGCATGGCAATGGACGATGAAGAAACAGCCGCACTAACTGTAGGTGGACATACGGTGGGGAAAACCCATGGTAATGGTAACGCAGATAATTTAGGTGCCGACCCAGAGTCTGCCGATATTTTTGAGCAAGGCCTAGGCTGGAATAACCACACAACCCGTGGCATAGGTAAAGACACTGTAACATCAGGACTTGAAGGCGCCTGGACAACTCACCCAACACAATGGGATAACGGATTTTGCCACTTACTGCTTAAATACGAGTGGGAATTAAAGAAAAGTCCAGCCGGTGCATGGCAATGGGAACCTATCGATATTGAAGAAGAAGATAAGCCTGTTGATGTAGAAAACCCTGATATTCGTCATAACCCTATGATGACCGATGCCGATATGGCAATGAAAGTTGACCCAACTTATCGTAAAATTATTGAGCGTTTTTATAATGATTTTGACTACTTCAGTGATGTTTTTGCTCGCGCTTGGTTTAAACTTACCCACCGCGACTTAGGTCCTAAAGCACGCTACCTTGGCTGTGATGTACCAAAAGAAGATTTAATTTGGCAAGACCCGGTTCCAAGCGTTGATTACACCCTCGATGAAGCAGAAATCACTGAGCTAAAGCAGACTTTACTTAACTGCGGTGTGCCAGCATCAGATTTAATCGCAACAGCCTGGGATAGTGCTCGCACTTATCGTGGTTCTGATCACCGTGGTGGCGCAAATGGTGCTCGTATTCGTTTATCACCTCAAAATAAATGGGAAGGGAATGAACCTACCCGTTTAGAGTCGGTATTAAATGCATTAACAACTGTACAAGCAAGTTTAGCTAAGCCAGTCAGTTTAGCCGATTTAATTGTACTTGCAGGTAGCGCAGCTGTAGAACAAGCAGCAAAAAATGCCGGTGTTGATATTAATGTTACCTTTACGCCAGGACGTGGTGATGCAACAGATGAAATGACTGATGCCGCTTCATTTGATGTATTAGAACCTATTCACGATGGGTTTAGAAACTATTTACAAAAAGACTACGCAGTAACAGCAGAAGAGCTATTGTTAGAGCGCAGCCAATTAATGGGCTTAACAGCACCAGAAATGACTGTACTACTTGGCGGAATGCGTGTTTTAGGTACTAACTATGCAGGCTCTCAACATGGCGTATTTACCGAAAACGTTGGCCTATTAAGCAATGACTTCTTTGTCAATTTAACCGATATGGATTACCGCTGGGAACCGGCGAGTAAATCACATTATAACATTGTAGATAGAGCAACGGGTGATACTAAGTGGACAGCGACACGTGTTGATTTAGTCTTTGGCTCAAATTCTATTTTACGTGCTTTAGCTGAGTTTTATGCACAAGACGATAACAAACAACGTTTTGTTAAAGACTTTGTAGCAGCTTGGGTAAAAGTGATGAACGCAGATAGGTTTGATGCCTAATAAATAAATTAAAGAGGTTACATGTCGTAACCTCTTTTACTTTTTAATAATAAGTGACTTTTTTAATTTCTCTGGGCTTTACCTCAGTAATATACAAATCATGAACACGCTTCATATCTAATTGCAGTTCAGTTGCATAGGTATCGCCTACGGCATATGTTTTAATGATTTGTGCACCGCGAATTAACCCCTTTACTTTACTTTCAAGTACATCATTTTGTGCAATAGAACCTGCAACGCTGGTTTGTGCGGATACTTTTTGCCCATACACTTGTTCGGTAAGCTCTCGATAAGCTTCTAACTTTGAAGCTTTAATCGCCATTAATTGTTTTTGTGACTCATTCGCACCAGGCTGCAAGCTAATGGGTGCATAGCCGACGGCTTTTAAAATAGGGTACTCATCTGGTTCGGTATAACTATACTGCACATGCTTATCAAAAATGCTACTGCAACCTGTTAACCCCAAACAAAATACTGCCAAAAATAACAAAATGCGCATTAATCTAAACCTTATATAACGAATAATGCAATGTAATATGCATGATTAATGCCAGCCTCCCACTTTTATTATCTTAATCACTAACTGTATATAAATAGTGGTATATTCCTTGCTGTATGCTTAGTTATAATTAAATGTGTTGGAGTAAACAATGAGCCGGTCTTTTTCTACAGTGGTAATTAAAATGAGTGTTGCCGCGTTACTTATTTTTAGCATAAGTAGCTATGCTCAGTGGTTTGAATCAACCGGTCACGCGCAAATCCAAAACAATGATGTGGCGATGGCTAAGTCCGCCGCTATTAAAGATGCAATAACTCAAGCGCTTGTTTTTTCTGGTGCTAAAGTTAGCTCAGTGCAAACCTTGGTCGATGGCGTGTTAACTCAAGATCAAGTTAAAATTAGTAGTCACGGTGAAATTCAACAAATAGAAATGATCAGTGAAGATACAAAAGGTGAGGTTTTTGCTATCACTCTTCGTTTAGATATATTTAGCGAACCTGAGCAATGCGTGCAAAGCCAATTTAATAAGTTTATTGCTGTAACGCAAAGCCAATTAAATAACCGCGAGCAAGCTCGCATGGGTCAAATTTTTGACATAAATAAATCTTTTAGTAAGCAGCTCTATAATACGTTAAATAATCTGGATATGACTGCAAAGCCTATTGCGTATTTTAACTCGGCGATTAAAGTCGATAAATATTTTAGCCAACAGTTTGATTATTCAAACCCATTGCTAGAAGAAATAGCAAACCGCACGAATGCACAGTACGTATTATTCGCTCAGGTAACGAGCGTCGCAACCAGTGATAAACTCAATAACGATTATGCTTTTTGGCAAGACGAAAGTTACCAACGACACTTTGCCATAGAGTTCACCTTATTTAATGGTGATAATTACGATCAAATTTGGCAAAATCGTTATCAAACTCATGGCTTATGGCCTTTTGATAAAACCGATATAATCGATGTTAACAGCCCTAAGTTTTGGCAATCACCGTATGGCCAAGCCATCGGCGATCTTACTCATACCATTAGCTATGATATTCAAGAAGCGATGGCCTGCATGCCCACTACTGGTAAAATATTACATTTAGAAAATGATAAAATCATCATTAACTTAGGCAAAGCCCATGGTCTTAAAAAAGGGCAAATGCTCAGTATTGCTCATCATAATTACATGACTGATGTGGCAGGAAATAAAATGCCTCACAAAATAACGACGCTTAATACTCTTAAAGTTGAGCAACTATATCAACATAGCGCAATTGCTATTAGCCCCAATAATACCCCGCTTGCGGGGATACAAATAAACGATATCGTTGAAATCATCAGCCCTGAACTTTAACGCTTAAGACATCAACGTAATTTATTTATTAAGTTTTGATGTGCAGATAACCACTCACCCAACTGCTCTACCCCACTTAAGTGTGGGTAGTGCTTTCTGCAAGCAAAAACCACATTACGTTGCTGATTAGGAAAAATAGATAAATAACCAATCCCTTCGCGTTTTGTACACGCTAATTTAGGCACAAAAGTAATACCATCATTTATTGCGACTAAGGCTAATAGCGTTTCTAAACTATTTCCTTGATATTGATTAGACACATCGACCCCCGCCGAAAAACAAAACTTTTGAGCTTGATCTTTAAAGCAGTGACCATCACTTAACATTAATAAACTACTCCCTTGTAAATCGCTCAATGCCACTTTAGAGTGCTTAGAGAGTTTACTGTCGTGTGACACGGCCACTAAAAAATCTTCTTTATATAATGATACAGTATGATAGTTTTTAAGCTCAGGCACATCAGCCAAAATTGCAAAATCTATCTCACCATTGTCTAAAGCGGTTAAAATGGTTTTAGTTTGCATTTCTATAAACGCAAACTGGCTTTGTGAAAATGCCGCTTTCATTGATGTGAGTAAGGCAGGTAATAAGTAAGGGGCAATGGTGGGAATAATCCCAATTGTTAATTTACCCTGTAATGGCTCGTTAGAAGTAGCGGCTAGTTCTTTTAAAATTTGTGTTTGCTCTAAAATCACTTCTATTTGAGTTAATAGACGCTCGCCTTGCTGTGTTAACGTGATATGTTTAGTTGAGCGGTCAAAGAGTACGACACCGAGCTCTTGTTCAAGTTTTTTTACTTGCCCACTCAGTGTTGGCTGGCTTACAAAACAGGCATCGGCTGCTTTTCTGAAATGCTTAAATTGCGCGATTGCTTTTACATACTCAAAGTCTTTTAAGTTCATTGCACACCTCCAATAGATAATACCTATCAGTTTAATACAAACAAACGATTGGAACTATATTTAATTCACCGCCATAATGGCTATCAACAAATCAAGAGGAAGAAAAAACTATGTTAAACAATATCGAAGGTCAAACAATCCCAAGCGTAACATTTGCAACACGTGTAAATGATGATTGGAAATCAATCACATCAGATGACATTTTTAAAGGTAAAACGGTTGTTGTATTTTCACTACCAGGTGCATTTACACCAACGTGTTCATCAACACACTTACCTCGTTACAACGAGCTTGCTGGTGTACTTAAGCAAAATGGCGTTGACGACATTGTTTGTGTATCAGTAAACGATACTTTTGTAATGAATGCATGGGCTGCAAATCAAGAAGCTGAAAATATTACCTTACTACCAGATGGTAATGGTGAGTTTACTGATGGCATGGGTATGTTAGTTGATAAAAACGACCTAGGTTTTGGCAAACGCAGCTGGAGATATTCAATGCTTGTTAAAGATGGCGTGATTGAAAAAATGTTCATCGAACCAGATTTACCAGGCGACCCGTTTGAAGTATCTGACGCTGACACCATGTTAGATTACATCAACCCAGAGCAAATTAAGCCACAACCAGTCACTATTTTTACCAAACCTGGCTGTCCTTTCTGTAGTAAAGCAAAAGCATTATTAACAGAAAAAGGCTTAGTATTTGAAGAAATCGTAATGGGCGCAGGCGCTTCATTAACAAGCTTAAAAGCGGTATCAGGTCGTGAAACCGTACCACAAGTATTTATTGGTGGTAAGCACATTGGCGGCTCTGACGATTTAGCTGAATACTTTGCTTAAATCATAAAGTAAAAAAATGTAACACTATTTATCTACGGGTAATAAATAGGGGCTACACGCCCCTATTCTATGAGGAAAATGCAATGAAAGAATTACAAACAGACGTGGTAGTAATTGGAGCTGGTACAGCTGGATTAAGCGCATACAGAAATGCAAAGCAGCATACCCCAAACGTATTAATGATTGAGTCAGGCCCGTATGGTACTACGTGTGCCCGCGTTGGTTGTATGCCGAGTAAATTGCTAATTGCCGCCGCTGAAGCCGCTCATGCGATAGAGGCAGCCCCAGGATTTGGTGTTCACAGCTCAAAACCAGTGATAGATGGTAAGGCCGTTATGGCTCGAGTACGCAGCGAACGCGACCGTTTTGCCGGTTTTGTTGTTGAAGCCGTTGATGAGATAAATGCCGATGACAAAATTCGTGGCTACGCTAAATTTTTAGACTCAAATAGAGTACAAATAGACGAACACACCATTATCACTGCCAAGCGTTTTGTTATAGCTACCGGTTCTCGCCCAGCTTACCCGGGTGTATTTAATAATTTTGGTGATAAATTAATTATTAATGACGATGTATTTGATTGGGAAGATTTACCAGAGTCTGTAGCCGTATTTGGTCCAGGTGTTATCGGTTTAGAACTTGGTCAAGCATTACATCGCTTAGGTGTTAAAGTAAAATTATTTGGTGTTGGTGGTGCCATTGGCCCGATCACTGACCCCGTTGTAAAAGATTATGCAAATAAAGTATTTGCTGAAGAGTTTTTTGTTGATACCGATTCTAATGTATCGGATATGACACAAGTTGATGGAAAACCTCAACTGACTTACGTCGATAAAAATGGCGAAAAACAAACTGAACAATTCGATTATGTACTCGCAGCAACAGGACGAGTCCCTAATGTTGATAAATTAGGCTTAGAAAATACCGCCATTGCATTAGATGAACGAGGCGTACCTTTTGCAGACACACATACCATGCAATGTGGCGATTCGAATATCTTTATCGCTGGGGATGCCAGTAATATGATCCCTTTATTACATGAAGCCTCGGATCAAGGTACGATTGCAGGGCAAAATGCTGGGCGCTTCCCTGATGTAAGAAATGGCCTTCGCCGCGCACCTATTGCCGCCGTATTTAGCGACCCGCAAATAGCGATGGTTGGCGAAACGTATAAACAAATTACAACGCGTCTAGGTGAGTGCGGTTGTTTTGAGACCGGTGAAGTAAGCTTTGAAAATCAAGGTCGTAGCCGCGTAATGCTAAAAAACAAAGGACATATGCGTGTGTATGCTGAGCAAGGATCAGGGTTATTTTTAGGGGCTGAGTTTATCGGTCCACAAGCTGAACATATTGCTCATTTACTAGCATGGGCTGTGCAAAACAAAATGACGGTACCACAAATGCTTGATATGCCATTTTACCATCCCGTTATTGAAGAAGGTTTACGCACCGCTTTAAGAGACTTAAACGCCAAATTAAAATTTGGTCCTGATATTATTAATCACTGTATGGAATGTGGTCCAGGTGCTTAATCTCTAAATAGTACAAACTTGCTAACAAAGCCAAAACCCTCGTTTTGGCTTTTTTATCGGCTCCCAAAAGTAAAACTGATTATTATGGTTTAAAAATCGACAATCCATATATCAAAAATAATTTTTACTGTTACACTAAATAAACTAATAGATATTAAGTGGACTTAGCATGCAAAATAATAAATTTAGATTAGTTACTCGTAGTGATTTTGACGGCCTTGTTTGTGCTGTTTTACTAAAAGACCTTGACCTTATTGACGACATTTTATTTGTTCATCCAAAGGATATGCAAGATGGTAAAATTGAGATAACGGCCAATGATATTACAACCAATCTACCTTATGTTGCAGGCTGTCATATTGCGTTTGACCACCACTTAAGTGAAACAGTGCGTAATTCAAATGATATAAAAAACCATATTATTGACCCCGATGCGCCTTCAGCGGCACGGGTTGTTTATGATTATTATGGTGGTGCAGAAAAATTCCCTAATATTTCTGTAGATATGATGGATGCCGTAGATAAAGGCGATGCAGCTCAGTTTTCTAAAGACGAAATTCTAAACCCGACCGATTGGGTATTAATGAATTTTATTATGGATGCACGAACGGGTCTTGGTCGTTTTCGCGAGTTTAAAATTTCAAACTACCAGTTAATGATGAAGCTGATTGATGCGTGTAAAGATCACAGCATTAGTGACATACTCGAAATGGAAGATGTTGCAGAGCGTGTTGCACTATATAACGAGCATAACAGCCAAGCAAAAGAGCAAATAACCCGTTGCGCTACTGTGCATAAAAACCTTGTTGTATTGGATTTAACCAAAGAAGACACTATATTTGCCACAAACCGCTTTGTGATTTACGCCATGTATCCAGATACAAATATCTCTATTCATAGATTATGGGGTTTAAAACAACAAAATACAGTATTTGCAATTGGTAAGTCTATTACTAACCGCAGTTCAAATACTAATGTAGGTGAGCTTTGCTTAAAATATGGAGGTGGCGGTCATCTTAATGCCGGCACTTGCCAAGTTGAAAATGACGTAGCAGAAACAGTACTTGATGATTTAATATCAATTATTAATCAAGACGGGTAATATTTTTCACCAACATAAAAAAAGCGCCTCAGGCGCTTTTTTTATGTGTGTAAACTTAAACAGAACCGTTAATAGGCCCGTGTGGTAAGTTCACATGTGGATTTTGCGCACGTTGGCGTAATAAATGGTCCATTAAAGTAATGGCCATCATCGCTTCAGCAATCGGAATTGCACGAATACCGACACATGGATCATGACGCCCTTTGGTGATCATCTCTACAGCTTCATTACTGGTATTAATACTATTGCCAGGGATCGTAATGCTCGATGTTGGTTTGAGCGCAATGGAAGCAATAATATCTTGCCCAGTTGAAATACCTGCTAGTACACCACCAGCATGGTTTGACGTAAAACCATCGGGGGTTAATTCATCTCGGTGTTCTGAACCTTTTTGCTCAACCACATCAAAGCCATCTCCAACCTCAACCCCTTTTACCGCATTAATACTCATCAGCGAGTGGGCAATTTCAGCATCAAGTCGGTCAAAAACAGGTTCACCTAGCCCTACAGGTACATTGCTTGCAACCACTTTTACCTTTGCGCCAATGGAGTCACCTTGTTTTTTAAGATCACGCATATATTCATCAAGCGCTTCTAACTTACTTGCATCAGGAAAAAAGAATAAGTTATTTTCTACTTCATCCCAATCGTAAGTCTCGGCTTTTATAGGACCTAGTTGGCTTAAGCATGCCTTAACTTCAATTCCATGAAATTGTTTTAAGTATTTTTTTGCAATTGATCCCGCCGCAACCCGAATGGCTGTTTCACGTGCTGACGAGCGACCACCACCACGATAATCGCGATGTCCGTATTTATGCCAATAGGTATAGTCACCATGGCCTGGACGAAATACATCTTTTATTTTGCTGTAATCTTTAGAGCGTTGATCTGTATTTTCAATCATTAAACCAATACTGGTACCGGTTGTTTTGCCTTCAAACACACCCGCTAAAATTTTTATTTGGTCGTCTTCTCGGCGCTGCGTTGTATAACGACTTTGCCCAGGTTTTCGACGGTCTAAATCTATTTGTAAATCGGCTTCACTGATCTCAAGCCCTGCGGGAGTGCCATCGATAACGCCGCCTAATGCAACCCCATGACTCTCACCAAACGTGGACACTTTAAATAACTGTCCAATACTATTACCTGCCATTAACTTTCCTCATTCCTAATGACGACCATACGCAAGATCCTACACCCTGCGTATATTCAATTTAGTTAGCAAAATAATCATCCAATTGTTGTTTGCTAATTACAAATACACCTAAGCCACCTTGCTCAAATTCAACCCATTCAAATGGTGCTCCAGGATACAATGCATCCATATGTACCATAGAATTGCCTACTTCGACAAATAACAAACCGTTATCAGTTAGATGCTCTGACGCTTGCGCTAAAATAGTACGTGTTACATCTAAACCGTCATGACCTGATGCTAAGCCAAGCTCAGGTTCATGATGAAATTCTCGAGGTAAATCGGCCATATCCTCAGCATCAACATACGGTGGGTTAGCAACAATTAAATCGTATTTTTGCCCTTCAACACCACTAAAAACATCTGATTGTATCGGTAATACTCGCTCGCTCAGCATATAATCGCTTATATTAATATCAGCCACTTCAAGTGCATCATACGAAATATCAACCGCATCGACTTGAGCACTTTCGAACGCTTGCGCTAATGCTATAGCAATACATGCAGAGCCGGTACATAAATCTAAAATACGATTCACTGATTGCGGCTGCGTTAGCCAAGGAGAAAACTTATTCGCGATTAACTCTGCAAACGGTGAGCGTGGGATCAATACGCGCTCATCAACATAAAATGGCATGCCCGCAAACCATGCAATATTGGTTAAATAAGGCACTGGCGTACAATCATTAATGCGCTCAGCGATGAGTCCCGCTAATTGATTTTTTTCTGTACTTGTTAAACGCGCATGCATTAATTCTTTTGGAGCATCAATAGGTAAACTAAGTGCGGGGAGCAATAAGCTAACAGCTTCATCCCACGCATTATCTGTTCCGTGCCCAAAGAATATACCACTGCTGGCAAATTGGCTTGTAGTCCAACGTAGCCAGTCATGTAAAGTCGACAGCTCTGTAACAGCTTCTTCAAGTGTTGCTTCTTCTATTTGTAAATCGCTCATAATAATACCTGTAATTAGCTGTAGTCTTTTTAACTATTGCATTGCCTATCTGCACTGGGCAAATTACAATTGCCCTTTATCAATATATTGTAACGCCTTTTTCACTGCGTTTTTACGTTTTTTTGTTTAGGTTGCTATTATGAAAAAAGAATTTCCCATTAACACATCCCTAAGCAATGACGATATTGATTTATTTCGTCAAACAATCAGTGGTGCTAAAGTATTTAAACAAGATACACATCGTTTTGATACTAAACCTAAGGTGTCACAAGCGAAGCAATTTGCCCAGCAAAAAAAACAACATCAGTCAGAATTTTTCTTTTCGGATGAATATATCCCCGATATAGACACCCACAGCACAATTAATTACGTGCAACCCGGACAAGATTCTTTTTTAGCGAAACAATTACGTCGTGGCGATTATGCCCCCGATTTAACTTTAGACCTACACGGACTCAATAAAGAATTAGCAAAAGATGAACTGGCAGGTTTGATTCACGAATGTAAAAAGCAGCATTACTACTGTGCATGTATTATTCATGGTATTGGTGAGCGCATTTTAAAACATAAAGTCCCACAATACTTAGTACAGCACCCCGATGTAATTGCGATGCATCAAGCGCCATTAGAGTATGGTGGTCGAGGTGCCGTATTAATTTTAATTAACTTACCCCAAAGTGACGAATTTAGACGTTAACAGCAACAAGGATTTATAAGTGCATATTTTTTCAATAATTTTTCCGCTCATTTTTATTGTTGCTTTAGGGTACACCTGTTGCAAGCTTAAATTTTTTGAACAACAACATATCGCAGGGTTAAGTAAGTTTACTTTTTATATCAGCTTACCTGCATTTTTAATGTTAAATATGTCACGTATAGATTTACACCAAAGCATTAGCTTAAATGCCTTTTTAAGCTTTTATATTCCCGTGCTGAGCGTATTTGTTTTAGGTATGCTCATCGACCGTTTTTATTTAGCTAAACAGTCTAATTATCAACAGCACAGTGTATTTGGTTTAGCATCTAGTTATTCTAATATGGTTTTAGTGGGTATCCCTATTGTCATCGCTTCATTAGGCAAAGACTTAATCGCCATTGCTTTTATGATCATCACTTTTCATAGTACTTTGCTGTTTGCCCTTACCTACTTAATTGGTGCCAAAGGAAATAAAGACGATTTTTCGTGGCCTAAATTTATAAAAAATATGGCATTAAATCCTATTGTTCTCAGTATTGGCTGTGGATTATTGTTAAACATATTAGGTATTAAATTAATGGATAATTTAGCCAATAGTTTAGAGCTATTATCTAAACCGGCTATAGCTTGTGCATTATTTGTACTAGGTGCAAATCTAGCCTTTTATAAAATTGCTGCCAATTGGCAACCGGCATTAATTGCCTCTGTATTAAAAATTACCGTATTACCTGCCTTGGTATATTGCATAGCAACCTATGGTTTTATGATAGATGAACAAGTACGAAATGTGTTGGTATTGCTAAGTGCCTCACCGGTAGGTGTAAATGCTTATTTAATTGCCTGCCAATTAAAAGAGCATCAAGTAACACTAGCCGGCTCTGTCGTACTATCTACTGTATTAAGTGTGATTAGCTTTAGTGCTTGGTTGATTGTACTACTTTAACTAATCACCAATTAAAGGCCACCAGCGACATCAATAAAACCACCGGTTGTAAATGATGCCTGCTCGCTTGCTAAAAAATAAATAGCAGCAGCCACTTCTTCTGGCGTACCTCCTCTGCCTAACGGCAATTTATTTTTTAGTCTATTAACGCGATTTTCTTCACCACCATCACGATGCATATCGGTATAAATAAGCCCAGGGCGAACACCATTTACACGTATATTTAAGGCCGCGACCTCTTTTGCTAACCCAATGGTTAGTGTGTCTATAGCCCCTTTAGATGCAGCATAATCTATATATTCATTTGGTGAACCCGTTTTAGCGGCTCCTGAAGAGACATTAACAATGCTACCTCCGCTGGACATTCGCTTTATGGCTTCGCGCGCACATAAAAAAGCACTGGTTACATTTGTCGTTAAAATTTCATTAATGCGTTGAGCATTCATATTTAGTAACGGCATTTGCGGTTTTAATATACCGGCATTATTAATTAACACATCAATTTGACCAAAGGTATTGTCGATTGTGTTAAACATCGCAATAACCTCATCTTCATTTGCCACGTTTGCTTGTAACACTAACGCGTTAACGCCATAGCTTTGCACTTTTTTAGCGACGTTATTTGCGCTTAAAGTATCTTTAATGTAATTAATGCATACATTGTAGCCATTTTGAGCAAATAACTCGGCCGTCGCCGCGCCAATTCCTCGGCTTGCTCCTGTGACAAGTACAACCGGCGCGCTATTCACGCTTTTACTTAACCGCTGCAATCACTGATATTTCTACCAATAAAGCATCACGTGCCATTTTCGCTTCTACGCAGGCTCTCGCAGGTGCATGGTTTTGTGGTACCCACGCATCCCACACGGCATTCATCTCGGCAAAATAAGTCATACTTTTTACATAAATAGTTGCGCTTAACATGTGCTCTTTTGAGCTACCCGCTTCAATTAAAAGTGTTTCAACTTTGTCTAACATTGTTTGAGTTTGCTCTTTTATGCCTTTTTCAGCATCTGCACACACTTGTCCACACAAATAAACCGTGCCATTGTGCTTTACGATACGGCTCATACGCGCACCGGTTTGTAATCTTTCTATTGTCATTATTATCTCTTAAAATATAGGCCTAGCATAAAGCTAAATCACACGTTAGCAGGCGCATTAATACTTATATAATCACTCAATTGAGTGTGTTCATTATATTGCACAACCGCCACCGAGGCAGTACAAAAAATGGGCATATTACCAGGGCTCAGTTGATCAACTAAATAACTAACTAATGGCATATGTGTTACTAATAACCAAGTATCGTATTGTGGATATTCGTTAATCAAACTAGCAAGGTAATCTATCGCTACTTGAGGATTGCCATCAGGGACAATATCGCGCGTGGTTTCATTAAATTTAAATTTATTATTTTTACATACTGCGATAGATGTTTGTTGAGCACGAATGTAAGGACTAACTAACATTGCAGTGGGAGCAAAGGTTTCTTTCATCCACCGTCCCATTTTTTCGGCTTCAAAAACCCCATTTTCAGTCAGTTCTCTTGCCGCATCATTAGCTTGCATCGGTGTTGCTTCGCCATGGCGCATAATTAAGATTGTTTTCATAAAAATCCAACCGATTAATAGAATATAAAACAGTAGCCAATTTGCCTAATTCTCAGCTATATTAGTAACCTAACTATATTGTTCCTAATATAGTTTAACCATGATATTCAGGTAAATTTTTTATCGTTTAGACACCCTGACACTATCATTTGTTGTTAACAAGTAAACGTTTAGTTTCAGGAGCATCATTTGAATATCAGCCGCAATGATAACAGAGCCTACCGAACTCTTACACTCGACAATGGGCTAAAAGTACTATTAGTGCAAGATAAAGATGCCACTAAAGCAGCTGCATCTATGGCTGTAAATGCAGGGCACTTTGATGATCCCCTTGATAGACAAGGTCTCGCTCACTTTTTAGAACATATGCTATTTTTAGGAACCGATCAGTTTCCCCAACCCGACAGCTTTAATAGCTTTGTTGCTAAAAGTGGTGGCAGCACTAATGCGTGGACCGGAACTGAACATACTTGTTATTTTTTTGATGTTAACAATCAACATATTAAAACGGCTTTAACGCAATTTTCACGTTTTTTTATTGCCCCTTTATTAAATAAAAAGGAAGCCGAAAAAGAACGCAATGCAATAGAATCTGAGTTTAAACTTAAAATAAAAGATGATGCACGGCGAATATATCAAGCCCATAAAGAAACGGTAAATCCGGCACACCCTTTTGCTAAATTTTCAGTCGGTAATTTGCAAACCCTTGCAGACAGAGAGCATTGTATTAGCGACGAGTTAAGCGCATTTTTTAACACGCATTATCAAGCCCAATGGATGAGTTTTTGCTTATGTGCTAATGAACCTCTTGATACACTTGAGAGCTGGACAATGGCCTTATTTAGTGACATTAAGGGTAATGCTTCTAAGCCCAAGCCCTCTATAAATGAGCCATTATATCGTAAGCAAGATTTAGCCAAAGTGCTGCACATTGAACCACATAAACATATGCAAAAGCTTATAATTAGCTTCGCTATGCCATGTATTGATGATTTTTATCGCCATAAAAGTGTTAACTTTATAGCTCATTTACTCGGTTATGAAGGGAAAGGATCGCTGTATTCCATTTTGAAATCACAAGGTTGGATAAATGCCCTTTCTGCTGGCGGTGGTATTAATGGCAGTAATTTTAAAGATTTTAATATTAGCTTGGCATTAACCGATGAAGGTATCGAATATTACGAAGATATCGTTGAAATGGTTTTTGAGTACATCTGCTTAATAAATCAAAGCACCAATCAGTTACCTCGTTTATATCAAGATAAAAAAACGCTTTTACAAATAGCCTTTGATAATCAAGAAAAAAGTAGCCTAACAGACTGGATTAGCAGTTTAAGTATTAATATGCAGCATTACGATTGCGAACACTATCTCCAAGGCGATTATCTAATGCAGGGCTTTAATGAGGCTTGTCATAAGTCGGCAATGCAATGGTTAACGCCACATAATATGCGACTTGTACTAATACATCCCGATGTTAAACCCCAGCACAAAACCTTATGGTACAACACACCTTATGCCATTGAAGAATTAACGCCTGAGTGGCTAAACGCATTGAGTAAAATAAATAAACCCTTAGCTAATATGGCACTCGCGCAATCAAACCCCTATTTAATAAAAGGCGTCGAGTTATTTGAAATAGAAAATCCGCAGCCTCAGCCTATCTTATTGAAACAAGAACCAGGATTTAATTTTTGGTTTAAACAAGACACCACTTTTCGAGTTGCTAAAGGCCATTTTTATATTGCGATGGACTCACACTTTGCCGTAAAAGATATAAAGCACATGGCATTAACACGATTATTTGCTGACTTATTTATGGACAGTGTTGGTGAGCGTTTTTACCCCGCAGAATTGGCAGGATTAAGTTACCATCTTACTTCTCATCAAGGTGGCCTAACCTTGCATACCGCAGGTTTATCTACAAGCCAACTAACATTAGTAGATGAATTACTGAGCGCTTTATTTACTGTAGATATTTGCCAAAAACGCTTTGCCGAGTATAAAAAGCAATTAGTGCGTCATTGGCAAAATAGTAATAAAAATAAACCAGTCAGTAAGCTTTTTAGCGTGTTAAGTGCTGATGTTATGCCGTGGAACCCTATACCCAGTGATTTAGCCAATGCTTTAAAAGGAACTTGTTTTCAAGAATTTAATGAATTTAGACATGCATTTTTTAAAGCATTACATGTAGAAGCATTCTTACACGGAAATTGGCAACACACTCATGCATTAACGTTTGAAAAACAAATAGCTAAACACTTTCAGCACTCTACTTGTATTCAAAACCTTCAGCGCCCACTATCTGAAATCAACACCATTAAATGCCATCAACTTAGCATGGAAAACAATGACCATGCGATGGTGGTATATCATCAAGCTCGTACCCCATGCGTAGACGAAAAAGTTAAGATAATGGCCATCAACCATTTAATAAATCAACGGTATTTTAGTGAGCTACGTACTAAGCAACAATTAGGCTACTTAGTTGGAAGTGGTTATGCTCCTTTTAATGCAAGAGCAGGGTTAGCATTTTATATTCAATCTCCACAATTGGACGCAAATACCCTGCTACTGCGTCACAATGAATTTATAAATCACTATTTAATTGAACTTGCTGCACTCACAGAGCAAAACTGGCAACAGCAAAAAGCCGGTTTACGGATACATATAGCAGAGCCCGATAAAAACCTGCGTTTACGCTCCCAGCGTTTATGGCTATCAATTGTTAATGGTGATCATGTATTTTCTATGCAACAACAATTATTAAATGCATTAGATAGTTTAACGTTGGAGCAAATAACCACCTACGCCAACACGTTTTTATTAAGTAGTGCCCCGCATTGCCAATTACTAAATAAAGTATAGGCCGTTATTTAACGTAATAAAGTACCGTTTCTACTGATTACCTTTGACACCCAAGTGCGCATCATTTAAATTAGCCTGTGTATAATTCAATTAATAACAATAAATGGTAAGCCGTATTAAAACCAGTACTTTTGAACTAATTTCATTAAGCCCAAGAATGGCTTCAGCAGTTGAATTAGAAGGCCCGCTTCATTCAGATATGCTTTTACTTATTGCTCTTTCATTAATTGCAATGTTTTTACCGTACCTGTTATTTGTGATTTATAAACTTAGGCGCTCACGCAAACAATTACGATTATCTGAAAAACGCTTAAAAAGTACTGTTGAAGGCAGTGGTGATACATTATGGGACTGGGATATTACCACTGGTGAAGTGATACGAATTAATGATAAATACACAAGCGATAGTAAAACACTAACTGGTTTCCCACCTAATAAGCGCCTTATCCACCCACACGATCTCGCTAAAGTTGAACACTTACTAAAAAAACATTTTGCTGAACAAAGCGCTTTTTTTGAAGCCAGTTATCGTATTAAAGATACATTAGGAAACTGGCACTGGGTGCTAGATCGCGGGAAAATCATTGAAAAAGATAACAATTTAAATCCAACACGCATGGCCGGTACGGTGCGTGATATTTCGCTATTAAAATCAACTGAAGCACGACTTAATTTATTTGCTAAATGTGTTGAGTCCCTCACCGATGCGATTGCTATTTATGATAAAAACTTTGTTTTAGTTGATGTAAACCCTAGTTTTTTAACACTCTTTGGTGGCTCTCGCGAACAATACTTAAATAAACCATTTAGCCTCGCGGGGTATGAAGAGCGCTTTGTTGATAAAGTGAAGTTAGCAGCAAGCAAAAATCAGCATTTTCAACAAGAGGTTAAGCTACGAAATACCGAGCGGGTATTATTGCCTATTGAATTAACCATTGATGAAATTAAAAACGAGCAACAGCACGTGACTAACTATGTGGTGGTGTACTCAAATTTAAGTGAGCGAAAAAAAGCCCAAGCGCAATTACATAATTTATCTAATAGAGATAGGACCACTAGCCTACCTAATCGAAATTTATTTTTTACTGATTTACAAAAATTAGTTAAAGAAAAAGAGCACCACGCTTTACTGGTATTCGATTTAGATAACTTTAAGAAAATCAATGATTCGTTAGGTCACCAATTAGGTGATAGTTTATTAGCAAAATTGGCCATGCGATTAAATAAATTAACCCGCGATAATGATACCTTTTATCGTTTAGGTGGAGATGAATTTGCATTAGTTATGTCAGACACCAATGATATTCATGTTATCACTCGTATGGCAAAACAGTTTTTAGCGGCGATTGCGACCCCTTTCAAAATGGCTGGTCATGAATTAGTGATCACCTCAAGTGTAGGTATTGTGTTATACCCTGAGGATGGACACACCCCAGAATCATTACTAAAAAACGCCGATACCGCTATGTATCATGCAAAAAAGAAAGGTAATAGTTACTTATTTTTTAACGATACAATGAACCGTCAAGCAGTTAAGCGCCTACAAATAGAAAACTTAATGCGTTTTGGTTTAAAAGAGAATCACTTCGAAGTTTATTACCAACCCAAAATGAACATCCGAACTGGCAAGCTCACTGGAATGGAAGCATTAGTACGCTTTATTACACCTAAAAAAGGTATTATTAGCCCTGGCGTATTTATCCCCATAGCTGAAGAAACAGGACAAATCATCGAAATTGGTGAAGTGGTGCTTAATAAAGCATGTAAAGATGTAAAGCAGTGGATTGATGATGGCCTATTCAGTGGCCGAGTTGCGGTTAATCTCTCCGCAAAGCAATTTAGCTTACCCGATTTAACATCACGTATCGATGTTATACTGCAAAAAAATGCCTTACCTTCTTACTTTTTAGAATTAGAAATTACTGAAGGAACCGTAATGGATGACCCGCAAGATGCCATTTCGATTATGCGTTCACTCAGTGCTAGGGGCATTCATTTAGCCATGGATGACTTTGGAACGGGGTATTCATCATTAGCGTATTTAAAACAATTTCCGCTCAATACACTCAAAGTTGATAAAGCTTTTATTGATGATATGACCACAGAGCGAGGACGGAATATGGTTGACTCAATTGTCACCATTGCCCATAACCTTGACCTTCATGTTGTTGCTGAGGGCGTTGAGCAAGGTGAACAAGTTAATATTTTAAAACAATTAAAATGTGAAACCGTGCAAGGTTATTATTACTCTAAACCACTGTCAAAAGATGAATTTACAGAGTTTTTAGTTCAGCAGCAAAATAAATCAGCGCCGAGTTTGATCAGTGCCTCGAAAATAGTTGTCTAAAAATACATCTCAAAAACGCACAATAAAAAAACCGACCTATGTCGGTTTTTTTATTGTTTATAAGCCATGCTAGTTATTTTTCAGCACGTCCCATAAACTTATGCTCTAGCGTATTAATACGAATACGATCGCCAGTAGAAATATGTTCCGGAACTGAAATAGTTAATCCCGTTGATAAACGAGCGGGTTTAGAGCGTGCACTCGCAGAGGCGCCTTTTATAGATGGGTCGGTCTCTTCTACAACTAATTCAACGCTTGAAGGTAAATCAAGACCCACTGGTGCGCCATCAATCACAATAACGTGCACACCGGGTGTTTCTTCATTTACAAACTGCATTTCTTCACTAATTGCATCTTTATTTAAGTTGTATGGCGTATAGTCCTCATTATCCATAAACACATATTCGTCACCATCAACATATGACAACATCGCTTCTCGACGAATTAAATCGGCAAGTGTGAGCATATCGCTATCTTTAAATGTCTCGTCAACTTTAGCACCGGTTACCACATCGTATAAACGCATACGATATAAACTACCTCCCGCTCGCCCCTGAGGTACTGAACGGGTTATGTCTTTTACCACTAATACGCGGCCATTAAACTCTATTGCTGTGCCTTTTTTAACTTCACTCGCCTTTGGCATGTGTTTATTCCTATTGTTTTTCTGATGCACAGCAACATACCATGACCATAAATATCTTCAATAATAATATGCCCGTCTATACGTAATAATATATATCAAGATTAACATCGCCCTTTTTTACTGCAAAAACATGTAAAAAAACCACTACTTTGAGATGATTTTTAATTAAATGATTGCCATTTTATGATGACTTAGTTTTTTCACCTATTGGGTTTGTTTTCATCGTTTGTACGAACTGAGTCAATACTCTAAAGTTCAACTGTCGGCAACAAGCACGACTAACTTAATAGGAATGTAATCATGAAATCACTTATCAAAACTATCGCACTTAGCACACTATTCACTTGTTCGACTGCTGCTGTAGCTGATCAAAGTGACTACAAATTAATGGTTATCGAAGCGCAAACCGCATCAGCCCCACTTGAGCAATCGTTTAACGACTGTGCTTTAAATGTAAAATCTAAAAATTACACACAGGCTGAAGCTATTTGTACACAAGCAATTGCATTACTTAAAGAGTCAGATGGCCCTGCATATAAAGTTCGTGAACTAACCTCTTTTGCATTAAGCAACCGTGGTGTTGCGCGTTTAAAAGCAAAAAATGAAACCGCGGCATTATCAGATTTATATGAAGCAGTACAAATATCTAAAAATTCACTTGTTTCGCACAACCTAACTCGTGCAAAACAAGACCTTTCTTTATAAACATTAGGCGTATTAGCCAATAGTAAAGAACAAACAAAAAGCCTGCATTAGTACATCTAATGCAGGCTTTTTGTTTGAGTGTTTTTTAGGCGAGTAATTTAATCGACTGCATTCGGCTAGCTCCAGCCACTATAAAAGTATAAAAAATAAGCATTTATTTATATAAAATACTACTTTTTTATAAATTGTTATAATCAAAAGCTGAAAAAACTGCTATGGTTATTTTACCTATTGTGACCTCAAGGAATGGATCATGAACGAAACAACAGTACATGAGTATTTAATAAAAAAACCGGTTGTGCAATTAACTCAGCCTTTTGGCCAAAACGTAGATGTTTATAAAGTTAATCATAAAATGTTCGCCACCTTAGCAGAAGCTAACGATGGTCAAACAAATGAAAACGGTGATCCTATTTGGTGGTTAAATTTAAAATGTGACCCCGATGAAGCACTTTCATTGCGAGACATTTTTCCAGCAGTGATCCCCGGTTACCATATGAATAAAAGGTTATGGAATACGGTCATACTTGATGGCAGTATCCCTCAAGGCGAAATTGAGCGTATGATAGATAACTCATTTAGCCTAGTGGTCGATAACATGCCAGAAAAAGACCGCCAAGCCATACTTGAATTGTTATAAGTTTATACAAATAAAAAAAACCGCAACATGCGGTTTTTTTATTTAGATAGATTAGGTAGATAACAACTTAGTTTTTATCTACTGATTTCTCATCGGTGTTTTCAGCATCTGCTATGTTGGGCTTTACAGTCTCGCTAGCATCATCATCTGATTCGCTATTGGGTACATCAACAGTTGTGGTAACATCCTCTACAAGAGTCTCCTCAAGTACAGCTTCTTCATGCTCTACTGCTGTAACCGTTTCAACATCAAGGTTTTTCTCCCCCGCATTAGCAGCCTCTGGTTGAGCATAAAAATACTCAGCTGATTGTGCCATAGCGACCAGCGTATCACATGGTGCAAAAAGCTCATTACTATTTGCTAATGTTGTCATATCTGAGACAACCGTCGCAGTACCTAGCTTATCCATATAACTAAATGGACCACCTAAGAATGGCGGGAACCCAATACCAAATATCGCTCCAATATCACCGTCACGTGCATTAGCAATAATACCGTCATCTAAACAGCGTACTGCTTCATTAAGCATTTGCGATACACAACGTTTCGCTATTTCGGCTTTAGTTAAACGTGGTGCAGAGGTAACACCTAAAAGTTCATAAACTGACTCATCAACTTTTTTACCTTTTTTATCATACTCATAAAAGCCACGGCCGGTTTTACGCCCTAAACGTTTTGCATCAATCATGCGAGAAAAAGCATCTGGTGCTTTAAAACGCTCTCCCAGCTCTTTTTCAAGAATTGGGGCTATTTTTGATCCAATATCAATACCTACTTCATCAAGTAATGCAAGGGGTCCAACTGGAAAACCAAACTCTACCAAGGCAGCATCTATTTTCTCTATAGGCTCACCAGCAAGCATTAAGTTTGCAGCTTCATTTACGTATGGCGCTAAGATGCGATTAACATAAAATCCGGCCATATCTTTAACCACAATCGGTGTTTTACCTTGTTTACGGGCAAAGTTAACCACTCGAGCAATTGTTTCTTTCGATGTCCCTTCGTGTGGAATGATTTCGACCAATGGCATTTTTTCAACTGGCGAGAAATAATGCAATCCAATCACATTTTCAGGACGTTGTGCATTCGCTGCAATTTGCGATATAGGTAAAGAAGACGTATTACTCGCAAAAATAGTATTGCTTTGACATTGCTGTTCAATATCAGCAACCATGCCCTGTTTTAGTGCTAAATCTTCAAACACCGCTTCTATAACTAAATCCATATGCTTAAAACCACTGTAATCAGTCGTTCCGGTAATACGGTTCATTGTTAGTTGTAATTGGGCCTTGGACATAATCCGACGCTTAAGGCGCTTATTTAAAATTTTATAGCTGTAGCTCATTGCATTACCAATGCCCTGCTGCGCTACATCTTTAATACGAACAGGCACTTTTGCTTTAACTGCATTTACATGCGCAATGCCTGCCCCCATTAAACCGCCGCCTAATACTGCGGTTTTGCTAACACTTGGCGCATCATCATTGCGCCATTCTTTTTTCATTTCGGTGGTAGCAAAGAAAATACGACGCAGCGCTTTTGATTCATCGCTCATGACCAATGTCGCGAAAGCTTCAGCTTCAGTTTTGTATGCCTTAAACTCATCCAACTCTACGCTTGCACGTACCGCTTTAATGATAGCCAAAGGCGCTGGGTAATGGCCTGCGGTTTTCTTCATCACATTTTCGCTGGCTTTTTTAAAGATAAAATTACGGCCAAACGGGTTTGATTCTAATAGTTTGCTTATTTTATCTAGTTTAGGCTCTTTAGCGTGTGGTTTTGATTTTGCTGCATAGTGTTTAGCTACATCAAGTAAAACACTTAATGGCACACAGTCATCTAGCACACCCGCTTTTTTGGCTTGCTTAGGGCGAATTTGCTTACCCGTTAACATCCACTCAAGTGCTTTTTGAATGCCCACTATTTTAGTTAATCGTTGCGTACCGCCACCACCAGGTAATAAACCAAGCTGTACTTCTGGCAAACCTATTTTAGTAATATCACTGTCTGTGCCTATACGATAATCACAGGCTAAAGCAAATTCCAACCCCCCCCCTAAAGCGGGGCCATGAATTGCACTAACGGTGGTATACGGTAATTTTTTCATATCAAAAAATGCTTGATGACAAAGCTCACTGATTGCTAAAGCATCTTCACGCTTATGCACGCTATCAAGCATTTTCACATCAGCGCCAGCAATAAAGTTATCGCTTTTACCACTAATAAATACCATTCCTTTTACTGACTCTTGCTTAGCCGTTTCAAGTAAAGCTTTTAAGTCATCAGCAAATGTGTCGCGCAGGGTATTCATTTTCTCCCCTGGCACATCAATGGTCACAACGGCAATTTTGTGTTCATCAACCGTTAAATTAAATACAGAATCAGTCATTACGCACTCTCCAATACAAAGGCTGCACCTAAACCACCTGCCGCACAAGCTGTAGTTAAGGCTAAACCGCCACCACGACGTTTAAGCTCATGTAAGCTTTGTGTAATCAAACGAGCACCCGTTGCAGCGAATGGGTGACCATAAGCAAGTGAACCGCCGTTTACATTAAACTTATCCATGTTTATTTCACCAATTGCTTTACTGCGCCCTAAGTGCTCTTGGGCAAATTTATCAGAGGCAAACATTTTCATATTAGCTAGTGTTTGCGCAGCAAAAGCTTCGTGCATTTCAATTAAATCTAAATCAGCTAAAGTAATACCAGCTCTATCTAATGCAATCGGCGTTGAATGCGCAGGCCCCATTAGCATATCTTGCTCAACTCCAATGGCCGAAAATGCAAAACTACGTACATAACCTAAAATTTCATAGCCTAGTGCTTTCGCTTTACTTTCGCTCATCATTAATACTGCTGCGGCTCCATCGGTTAACGGCGTTGCATTAGCAGCGGTTATCGAGCCATGTTGACGGTCAAATACCGGTTTTAATTTGGCGTAACCCTCAACTGTCGAATTTTTACGAATATTGTTATCTTCTTCAATAAAGCTTTTATATGGAGGTAAATGTGCTGCCATCACTTCATCTTTTAATTTCCCATCAGCCCATGCTTGTGTTGCTAATGTGTGTGAACGATGTGCTAAAGCATCTTGATCTTCTCGGCTAATATTATGGGTTTTTGCCATTTGCTCGGCCGTTTGTCCCATTGATAAGCCCGTAGAGTATTCTGCCACCGCAGGAGGAACCGGCATTAAATCTTTTAAACGTAACTTTGAAAATATTTTTAAACGCTGGCCAAAAGTACGTGCTTTATTTAAATCAACTAAGCTGCCTGCTAATTTTTTACTGACACCAATAGGTAACACCGACGATGAATCAGCACCGCCTGCAATACCTACATTGACCGAACCTGCCATAATTGATTCTGCAACATTTGCAATAGCCTGAAAGCTCGTAGCACAGGCGCGTGATACAGAATACGCATCAACACCCACAGGCATCCCCGTGCCTAATACAATTTCACGAGCAATATTGGGCGCTTCTGGCATTTGTACTACTTGGCCAAATACCAATTGATCAATCTCAGATTTATCGAAGTTTAAACGCTCTAGCATTTCGTTAACCACTAACTTACCCATATCTAAGGCTGGGACGTGGTGAAACGCAGTTGCTTGTTTTGCAAAAGGTGTACGTAAGCCACTAACGATAGCAATACGGTCGCCTTTTGGTGTTTTTAGTATGTTTTGCTCAGACATTTATATTCTCCCGCTGACAGGTCTGACCTGTTTGGTTTTCTTCGATTCTAAACAACCCGTGCACTAAAGCCAATAGCTAAACTAAAATTTATACAAAAGCCTTCGCATTCTTGATTTTCAACGGCACTTATTAACCTGTATAACAATAGGCTTTTTTGCATCCAGATACAAAATTTTATGGTAGGCTAAAAATCGTTAAAAAATAACGAACTATTTATAAATTTTAGGTCTAACTCTTGAGTTATCTTATTATAAACCTTATAACAATGTCAGTACTTTTAGGCCCGCTGACGAGGACAGTTAATTTATTATGGCAGCCAACGCATTTTCACAATTAAAAACGTATTTAGATACCCAAATTATTGGCCAACCTTCGCTTACTCAAGCGTTACTTATTGCAATTTTAGCCGACGGACACTTATTAGTGGAAGGGCCTCCTGGGCTTGCAAAAACACGAGCGGTGAATGCACTTGCTAAAGGAATTGAAGGTTCATTTCAGCGAGTACAATTTACACCTGATTTATTACCAGCCGATGTGACGGGTACCGATATTTATCGCCAACAAACCAGTGAGTTTGTATTTGAAAAAGGACCACTTTTTCATAATTTAATTTTAGCCGACGAAATAAACCGTGCGCCAGCAAAGGTACAGTCAGCATTATTAGAGGCCATGGCAGAGCGCCAAGTGACGGTAGGCAAAAACACCTACCCTTTAAGTGAGCTGTTTATGGTAATGGCTACACAAAATCCACTTGAGCAAGAAGGTACTTACCCATTACCAGAGGCGCAGCTTGATCGCTTTTTACTCCATTTAAGTATTGATTACCCAGGGGCTGAGCACGAACTTGATATTTTACGTTTAACCCGTGGCGAAGCCTTAAATGTTGAGCAAGCGGTTATTCCACAAATTAGTCAAAGTGAGTTATTTGCCGCACGTAAAAGTGTATTAGGCATGCATTTAGCCCCTCCACTTGAACAGTATTTAGTGCAACTCATTATTGCCACCCGCGAAGGGGCAAAGCTCGATGAACAATTAGGTCGCTGGATTGAATTTGGGGCAAGCCCACGGGCAACTATTGCACTTGATAAATGTGCGCGTGCGCACGCTTGGCTGCAAGGGCGTGATTTTGTAGCGCCGGATGATATTCAAGCTGTGGTTCATAATGTACTGCGTCATCGTATAATTTTAAGTTACGAAGCTCAGGCCGATGGTATCACTAAAGATCATGTTATCAGTCGAATTGTTGAACTTGTAGCCGTACCGTAACGCTATGCAAACTCAATTTGATCAACAACAATGGTTTGCTCAAAGCCATAGCGATGGTGTGAATTTATCGTTAAAAGAGTTGATGTACTACAAGGTTAAAGCACAACTATTAGAGCTTGCACCTAAAGCTAAAATAAAAAATAGCTTAACAGGGCAATATCTTGCCCCTCATAAAGGCCGAGGGATGGAGTTTGCTGAAGTACGTCATTATCAACAAGGTGATGATATTCGCTCTATAGACTGGCGTGTAACGGCACGTACAGGGCAAACACACACAAAGCTTTTTCAAGAAGAAAAAGAACGTCCTGTGTTTATATTTAGTGATTTTTCAAACTCAATGTTGTTTGGCTCTGCCCTTTTGCTTAAATCTATTCAGGCGGCTCATATTAGCGCTTTAGTTGCATGGAGTGCATGCCAACGAGGAGATCGTATTGGTGGCATTGTATTTAACCAACATAATCATTTAGAGCTTAAGCCCAGTTCACGTGAAAAAGCCGTACTCAAGTTATGTCACAATTTGTGTGCAAGTCATCAGCAAGCACTAGAAAATATTGATACACCGAGCAGTAATCATTTTAGTGATCACTTAAAGCGTTTAAATCATTTAGCAAAACCAGGCAGCCTTGTCTATTTAGTTTCGGATTTTAATAATCTGGATGATGCCAGCTTTAAACAATTAGAACTATTAAGTCGTCATTGTGAACTCATTGGTTGCCATATTAGCGATCCTTTTGAACACCAATTGCCTGCATTTAAAGAGGCAGTTACGGTAAATACCCACGGCCAAGATTTTACTTTACCGTTAATGGACAATGGGTTTAGGGATCAATATGCAAAAAATGCCAAAACCGCATTTGATACACGCCTTACCCGCTTAACCAAGTCCGGACTTAATTTAATCGCATTTAATGCCGCTACAGCGCTTGAACTGCAATTAGTGAGAAAATAACATGCAACCCTCTCCACTTGACAATCTACACGACGTGATTGCACCTAGCCAAGTTAATTGGTGGCCACTGGCGCCTGCTTGGTGGGTAATCATAGTATGTGCATTTTCGCTTCTTATTTTACTGATCGTCTATTTATATAAGCAATATCAATTTAAAAAACCTAAACGTGCTGCAATCGATGCCAGCGAGCAAGTAAAAGATAACGCTCAACAATTGCATATTTTATTAAAACGATTAGCGATTCATTATTATGATAAACGTTTAGCGTCACAACCCATTTCAATGTGGTGCGCGTCGCTTAAACAGCTAACAGGGCTCTCGTTTAGCGAGCAAGAATTACTCAGCCTTTATGCCAGTGAGCAACACAACCCTCAACTAACAAGCAAACTGCATAGTGCCATACAAAAATTTAAATTAAAGGAGCCAATCAATGTTTGAATTTAGTTGGCCTTGGCTTTTTATCTTACTCCCTTTACCTATGTTACTGATGTTGTTTAATCAACATGATAAAAATACGCACACGCGTATTCGTATTCCTGGTTTTGCAAAGCAATATACAGCGCAAGGCCAAGCGTCGCAGGCCAAACATAAATTATCGTTATTCGATTGGCTTATTTGGTTATTACTAATTAGTGCAAGCGCTAACCCAAGTTGGTTAGATGAGCCTATTTCGTTACCTAATGAAGGACGTGAAATTATGCTAGCGGTCGATTTGTCTGGCTCAATGACAGAGCAAGATATGGCATATAATGGCCAATATGTAGATCGTCTTACCATGGTTAAAGCCGTACTCAGCGACTTTATTGAGCAACGTCAAGGAGATCGCCTGGGTTTAATTTTATTTGGCGATACTGCTTTTTTACAAACCCCTCTTACTCGTGATGTAAAAACCGTAAGTAAAATGCTATCAGAGGCGCAAATTGGCCTCGTTGGCCGTGCAACAGCCATTGGCGATGCGCTAGGGTTATCGGTAAAACGCTTTGCTGACAAAGATAAAAGTAATCGTATTGTTGTACTTTTAACTGATGGCCAAAATACCGCCGGTAATTTAGAACCCGAACAAGCCCTACTCCTTGCTCGAGAAGAAGGTATAAAAGTGTACACCATCGGTGTTGGCTCAGATGAAAAGCGTGGCTTTAACTTATTTAATATGGGAGCCGTAGGCAGCAGCTTAGATGAAACCTTGCTAAAACACATTGCAGAGCAAACGGGTGGATTATATTTTAGAGCGAAAGACGTGGCTGGTTTGCAGCAAATTTATGTGCAATTAGATGAACTAGAACCTCTTAGTGACGATGAGCAAACGTTTAGGCCACAAAGTGCCTTATTTTATATTCCATTATTGCTTGTTTTAGTTTTGGTTTTTGTAAAAACACTGCTTGCTAGTGCACGCGCTTTTAAGGAGCAAAATTAATGGATTTTGTATTTATAAGACCCCAAGTATTGTGGCTTCTTATCGTGGTTTTAGTGTTATTTATTTTGGCTTATTTTAAACATAAAAAAACGGCCAACAACCCTCTTATTGCGCCGCATTTAGCAAAATTTATTGTTAGTGGCCAATCAGTTAAAAAACAAAACCCGCTTTGGTTACTTGCCTTATTTTGCACATTAGCAGTGATATTTAGTGCCGGACCTAGCTTTGAAAAAAAACAAGTTCCTGTGTTTCAAAGTAAAAGCGCACGCGTCATTGTAATGGATATGTCTTACTCTATGTATAGTACCGACATACAACCAAATCGATTAGTCCAAGCTCGATTTAAAACCCTAGATATGATCAATTTATTTAAAGAAGGCGATACCGCATTAATAGCCTATGCCGGTAGTGCATTTACAATATCGCCTTTAACAAATGATGCAAAAACACTTGAAAATTTAATCCCCAGCTTAAGCCCCGAAATCATGCCCGATAAAGGCTCAAACGTATTAGCGGGGCTCGACATGGCTAAAGAGTTACTTTCGCAAGCAGGTTATATAAATGGAGATATCATTTTAATAACCGATGGCATAGATCAACAAGAGCTAGACGATGTCAGTCAATTTACTCGTCAATCGAGTTACACTTTAAATATTTATGGAATAGGCACCAGCCAAGGGGCGCCAATTAAATTGCCCGAAGGCGGTTTTTTGAAAGATCGATACGGCCAAATAGTCATCCCTACAATCAATACCAGTGTGCTTAATCGAATGGCTAAAGATAATGGAGGGCGGTATGCCTCTTATCAACCGAGTAACGATGACATTGCCGTGTTTGCCCCAAGTATTCACAGTGAGCAAGTTAAAGATGAAAAACAAAGCCATGCATTATGGCGTATAGATGCAGGTAAATATGGCATATTATTGCTACTGCCTTTTGCATTATATTTATTTAGACGACACGGGTTTGTAGCTGCTTTTTTATTAATAGGAATTTTGCCACACCATCAAGCCTTTGCACTAGAGCTCCCTTCGTTACTTAAAAATACCGACCAACGTGCCTTGCAAGCGTATAAAGATAAAGACTACGAAAGTGCAAGTCATGCCCAATCAGCCCAACTAAAAGGGGCAGCTTTGTACCAAAATGGCAACTTTGATCAAGCTTTAGAGCAATTTAAAGAAGATAAAAGTGCCACGGGGTTATATAACTATGGTAATGCGCTCGCAAAATCAGGGCAGCTAGAGCAAGCACTAGAGGCATATAAACAAGCTCAGCAATTACAACCCGATTTTAGCCAAGCGGCTGATAATCAATCTTTAGTAGAGCAAGTACTAAAACAGCAACAAGAAAATCAATCTTCGCAAGATCAGCAAGGCGATGATGATCAAAAAGATCAGCAACAAGGTGATGACAACCAACAGTCACAAGATCAGCAAGGTGAAAATGGTAACGAATCGCAAGATCAACAACAGCAAGATCAACAAAATCAAGATAGCGAGCAATCACAACAACCAAGCGATGATGAGCAGCAATCTGAAGATAACAGCGACAATGACGACCAGCAAAATCAATCGCAAAGCCAGCAATCAAATTCTGATAAGCAAAATGAACCCGATATGCAAACTGAGCAAAATCAACATTCAGAGAGTGACCAACCAGCGCTTGATGAACAACCCCAAGCAGAACCTCAAGCACACGCTTCTGAGCAGCCTCCCACGGAGCAACAAAAGCAAGATGCACAACAACAAGCAATGCAGGCACAGGCCTCTCAACTTAGTGATGAAGAAAAAGAGAAAGCACAACAGCTTAATCAATTATTAAGAAAAGTGCCCGATGATCCGGCTATTTTATTACGAAACAAAATGCAATTAGAAGCCCAAAAAAGACAATACCAACGTCGCCCAACAGGAGTAGAAAAATCATGGTAATGCGATTAATTTGCTGTTTATTGCTATTAAGTGCCTCGCCTTTATGGGCCGCGAGCCAATTACAAGCCAGTGTCGACAAAAACCCAGTATTAGCAGGTGAGTTTTTTGTTTTAAGTATAAGCATTGATGATTCGGTTAATAATGAACAACCCGACACAGCACCACTATTAAAAGACTTTGTCGTTGGCCCGCTTAGTAAAAGCAGCCGGACTAATATTATAAATGGGTCGATGAACAAGCAAACCACTTGGTCTATAAAGCTCATGACCCGCAAAGAAGGTGAATACATCATCCCTGCATTTACTGTTGCAGGAGTGAGTTCAAACCCAATAACATTAACAGTAACGAAGCGTGCTGCCGATGCGGATAAAAATAACGATATTTATTTAGAAACGTCATTATCTGCCGACTCTCTTTATGTACAAGAAGCTGGTGTTTACACCGTTAAATTATTCTTAGCTAAAGAGTTGCTTGATGGTAGCTTAAGTGCACCAACAATGCCTGATGCACAACTAACGCAGCTCGGAAAGCAAACCGAAGATTATCAGCTTGTTAATGGTAAACGTTACTTAGTGATCACGCGTGAATACTTAGTGCAGCCACAAAAAAGTGGTGTACATACTTTGCAAGCACCTAGTTTCCAAGGACGAGTTAGACAAAATTATCGCCAAATGGCAGTCTCCGCATTAGGCCAAGACGTTACACTTGAAGTAAAACCAATTCCAGCTAACTATCAAGGAGATTGGCTGCCAAGTGAATTAGTGAGTTTAGATGAGCAATGGCAACCCGAAGATAGTACCATCGAAGTGGGCACCCCTATTACCCGTACAATTACCCTCACCGCTTTAGGTGTCACTAAAGATCAATTACCCGATTTAGAAGTTGGCAGTGTTAACGAAATACGTAGTTACCCTGATGCAAAAGAGAATAACAACGCAGTAAGAAATGGCCGTGTTGTATCGCAACAAGTCGCCTCTTACGCATTGTTGCCACAAACACCGGGTACCTATACATTACCAAAAGTGACACTCCCTTGGTTTAATACTAAAATTAACCAAATCAGTTACGCTAGTTTACCTGAGCGTACTATAACTGTGACACCCAACAGTAACAGCGTTAACTCTCAAGTGGTAGCACCGCAAACTGAAACACAAAATATAAATCCAGAAAACTCATCATATAAACCCACTCAAGATGTTGTTATAAAAGAAAAATATCCACTTTGGTTAATCTTCATTGCCGTTTTGGGGTATATTTTATGGTTAGTGACTGCAATTTATTTTTACTTTAACCGTTCTACTACAAAAGCGCCGATACAAGTTTCACAAAACTCAGCTAAAACTGTCGCTTTAAATACATTAAAAGCACACGCTAAAGAAAAAAATTATAAGGCGTTTTATAAACACCTAATGACATACGCTGCACAACAAACTCAGCAGCCCTATGGGGGCTTAGATAAGTTGTGTGAACAGCTTAATAATGATCAGTTTACTAATGCTATAAAAGCCTTACAAAGCCGGCTTTATAGTAATAACCAGACAGATATTGAGCTAGATTTTATTGTTTCAACGTTAGAACTACATGCTAATAAGAGCGCCTCAACATCAGAGAATGAGTTAACGTCACTTTATTAGTTAATGTAAGTTGCAATATTGAAAGAACTTCACTAAAAAGTACTTATGTTTGGAAATAAAAAATCTAATAATCAGGTCTTAATTAATATGGCAGAAAAACAAAAGCGTTATGAAGCCTTGGTTCATGTATACCATAAGGAGCTGTATCGCTTTGCTTATTGGTTATCACGGGACCCGCATGTAGCAGAAGATTTAGTACAAGAGACGTTTTTACGCGCTTGGCGTTCACTCGACTCATTACTTGATCAAAAAGCAGCTAAACCTTGGCTCCTCACTATTTTAAGACGTGAGAATGCCAGACGCTTTGAGCGTAAACAGTTTGATTATAGCGACGTAGAAAATGACACCCTAGTAGATGAAACCAGTACATCACTCGATGACACTATGGAACAAACAGTAGTGCAAAGGCACATAGCCCAACTAAGTGATGAATACAAAGAGCCCCTTTTACTACAAGTAGTAATGGGCTGTAGCGGTGAAGAAATCGCTAATATACTCGATTTAAATAAAAACACGGTTATGACTCGTTTATACCGTGCTAGAAACCAACTTAAAGAGGCCTTAAGCCGTAATGATGAACAACTTAAAGGGGCATCGAAATAATGGATGAACTTGAGTTTCGTCGCCGCATAATTGCGCAGCCAAACGATAAAAGCACTGATGTTAGTGAGTTTGCTAAAGATAATGCCGAGCGTCAGTATTTTATTGACGAAATGCGTGAATTTGACAAATTTTTACAAGATGAAGTAAAAATACCCGTGCCTGAAAACCTTGCTGAAAGCATTCTTTTAAACACGTCTTTAAAAGAAAAAGCGCAACAAGAAGAGCAAATCGGGAGTAATAAAGTCGTTGATGCACGCTCTCGCTTTAAGCTAGATCGGGTTCACTTATCACTTGCAGCTTCGTTTGTTGTTGCCATAAGCGCGTTCTTTTTCAGTGTTGAGCATAACAAAATCAACCCTGCAGGCGAGCATGCTCTTGCTCACGTGTATTACGAAATAAATGCGTTAGATAAAAGTGAACCCATTAGTTTGCAAACAGTAAACGATAAACTTGCCTTATTAGGTGGGCAAATTGATGAGCTGCCAGGCAATGTGACCTACGCTATGTTTTGTGATTTTGAAGGTGAAAAAGGGTTACATTTAATCTTTGAATCTGATTTTGGGCCAATGACGGTATTTATTGTTCCTTCGCAAAATAAAATGTTTGAAATTGGCTCAGATGAATTTCATGACGATCGCTTTGAAGGTCATATAAACAAAGGTCCACAAGCCGATACTGTGTTGATAGCCAGTCTTGGTGCACCTGTTAATATGTATAACGACAAAGTAAACAGTGCTATTCGCTGGTTATAAAAAGTAAATTATACCCATTAAAAAGCCAACGAATTTAGTTGGCTTTTTTTATGGCTGTGTCTTGTCTAAAATGTGTTTACGCGTTTAGGGCTTATTTGTGAAACATACCGACATAATAACTATCAGATTAGATACTAGACTTTTACCATTAATTATTAAGAAAATATAACACTTTTAGAATTAAACACGCTTCAAAAACACGATGGTAATCAAGAACACTGCACTTGTAGGCTCAAACCGATAAGTATGCTTGCTCTAAGCCAAGCGATAAAACCGCCCTATCTAAACAAAACCCAGTAAAAGATTAACGCCTATAGCGAGGCCTAAGGCTGATACCGACAGTACTTAGTTAAAAGTATATAAACGCAACAATCTGTGTCAAAGCCCGAGCACAGGCTATGACTAACCGTCAGTGAGTTAGTAGGTATATAATTGGGGCATGCCGTAACATGGTAAAGTCAGCACAACTCATTAAAGGCTCAATATTCAGATACAATGATCTACGAGCATACTTAAGCTTGTGAATTAAAATACCAAATACAGCGCATAAAAAAGACCGGGTGCTTTCGCCCCCAGCCTTTTCATTAAAACCGTCAACCTATTTCAGGATGAGGCAATAGTGCAACACTATTCAACAGTTTGAGTCACTTGTGGTAAGTTTAACTCAGCTTGTGCTTTAAGTGATTCAATAAACACAGCATAGTTTTTATTTGCTTGTGCCATTGTAATACTTTGCTTCATTTGTGCATCAATATCATTGGATACCGGTGCATCATTAACTGCTTTTAAAACAACAATTGCTGAATCGCCATTATTTAAATCAACGACCTCAGTAATAGGTTTATTATCAGGGTGAGCCATTTTAAATACTTGCGTTACAATAGCAGGCGATACAGTGTAAGACTGACGTGCTAGTTTCGGCTCTTCTTTTACAGTTAAACTTTGCGCTGTAGCAAGCTCTGATAAAGTGCTTCCACCTTGTATTTCTTCGTACAAGCTACGGGCTTTTTGTTTTGCAATTTCAGAGGCTTTTTCGTTAGTTAACTGTGCTTTTATTTGTGCTGTTACAGCGTCTAATGACTTAGTTGCAGCAGGTTGATGTTCTTTAACACGCACCACAATAGCATGCTCATCACCTAGCTCTATAACGTCTGAATTCACTTTGTCTTCTAACAACTCAACAGAAAATAAAGCAGATATTACCGCAGGGTTATTTAATGGCTCAGGTAATGCGGTGCGATCTGTAAGTTCAATACTTTGTACTTCAATACCTGCAGCTTCGGCTGCATCATCTAAGCGATCTGAAATCTCAAACGCAAGCGCGCCCATTTCTGTTTGCTTTTCGTAATAAGCGTCTACTTTTTCAGTATTTTCTAGCTCTGCACGTAAATCAGCTTTTACATCATCATATGCTTTAACTTGCTCAGGCTGTAAGTCAGTCAGTTGAATAATATGATAACCAAATTCAGAAGTTACCACGTCAGAGTAATCACCTACTTTTGCTAAAGCAAACGCAGCGCTTTCAAACTCTGGATCCATCACATCACGTTCAATCCACTCAAGGTCACCACCAATCTCAGCACTAACAACATCATCAGATGAAGTTTCAGCAAGCTGGGCAAAATCAGCACCAGTGTTTAATTGCGCTAATAACTCTTCAGCTTTGTTTTTAGCGGCATCATCATCTTCACTGTTATCAATTAAGATATGAGATACACGACGTTTTTCAGGCTCAATATATTGCGCTTTATTTTGTTCATAGTAAGCTTTTACGTCATCTTCAGTAACCGTATCAACTTGGATATCACTGGCATTAAGTTCGATATACTCAACCGCTATTTGCTCGGCTGATAAAAACTGTGACGCATTAAGGTCATAGTAATCACTAATTTCTTCATCCGTTACATTGATATCTTGTTTTAATGTTTCTTTATCGATAACTAGGTAGTCAATGCTACGAGTTTGCTGTTGCAAAGCAACCGCACTTTGTAACTCGTTATCAAGTGCAAAGTCAGTACCTGCAACAGCTGATATTAACTGGCTACGAGTCATATCTTCACGTAAAAATTCACGAAACTCATCTGGTTGAAAGTTCATTTGACGGATAACTTGTAGGTATCTATCGTTATTAAACTTTTCACCAATTTGAAAATAAGGGAGTTCTAAAATTGTTTTTTTAATACTTTCGTCACTGACACGCAAACCAAGCTCTTGTGCTAGTTGTGTTTGTAATTCTTGTTGTACTAAGCGGTCAATAACACCTTGGCGTATTTGTGCCATGTAATTTGGATCAGCCGATATCTGTGCGAAGTATTCGCCAAATTGTTGTTCCAATCGATTACGTTCATTTTGGAACGCACGGCTATATTCGGTTTGGCTAATTTTTACACCATTTACTTCAGCAACGGGTTGTTCTGGGGTTTGACCTAGGTAACTACCGATCCCTGCTAAAGCAAAAGATAAAATCACCGCGCCTAAAATGATTTTGGCTACAGGTCCTTGCGAACCTTCTCTGATTTTCTCAAGCATTTATTTTGTCTCTATTCTGAACTAGGCCAGATTGCCTCGTCACATGTAAAAAAAGCGTATCTTACCAGATACGCTTTTTCACTTGAAGTAATTAGCGGCAAAGTTAATCAATTCATTACAAATGAACTATATCAACTACTGACCTGATAATTAGTTTACTGCGTCTTTCAGTGCTTTACCTGCTTTAAATGCAGGGATATTTGCCGCAGCAATTTGAATTGTTTCACCAGTTTGTGGGTTACGACCTGAACGTGCAGCACGCTCACGAACTGAGAAAGTACCGAAACCTACAAGTGCAACTGAATCGCCGTCTTTAAGAGCGCCAGAAACAGACTCGATGAATGAATCTAGTGCACGACCTGCAGCCGCTTTAGAAATGTCAGCATCAGCTGCAATTTGATCGATTAGTTGAGATTTATTCACAATATCTTCCTCTTTCATTGTTATTAAATGTCGCTACAACTTCAAAGTAATAACGACATTAAATTCTACAGTAAACGTTCACTGCTTTTAAGATTATATTTATTCTTAAACCTAGACTACATAAGGGCTAGGCTTGAAAACCAGTGCCTAACTTATCATATCAATTTGATTTGAAAAGCCCTTTAAAGCACTTTTTTTAAGTTTTTTAACTGTTTTTCTCATTTTCGATTGAAAAACTATCAACCGGGTGTGCTAAAGCCAGCTTCAACACCTCATCAATCCAAGTAACGGGGTGAATATCAAGGCCTGCCAACACATTGTCAGGGATCTCTTTTAAATCACGTTCGTTAATTTTTGGAATAATAACGGTTTTAATTCCACCACGATGAGCTGCCAGTAATTTCTCTTTTAAACCACCAATAGGCAGTACTTCACCACGCAATGTAATTTCACCCGTCATAGCCACATCAGCTTTTACTGGGTTACCGGTTAAGCTAGATACTAAACTGGTTACCATAGCGATACCCGCACTAGGGCCATCTTTAGGTGTTGCGCCTTCGGGTACATGCACATGAATGTCGCGTTTTTCATAAAAATCACTATTGATACGTAATATATCAGTACGATTTCGCACGACCGTCATTGCCGCTTGGATAGACTCTTGCATTACATCACCTAACGAGCCGGTGTAGCTAAGCTTGCCTTTACCTGGGACTGCGGCACATTCGATGGTTAATAAATCACCACCCACTTCTGTCCATGCTAAGCCTGTAACTTGACCAATACGATCGCCATCTTCAGCTTTACCGTAATCAAAACGCTGTACACCTAAAAACAGTTCTAAATTATCTTGGTTAATGGTGACAACTTTTGTTTCTTTCTCTAACAAGATATTTTTAACAGCTTTACGACACAATTTAGACACTTCACGTTCTAAATTACGAACGCCAGCTTCACGGGTGTAATAACGAATAATGCCAACAATCGCACTGTCTTCTATTACAACTTCATGTTCTTTTAAGCCATTGCGTTTAACTTGCTTTGGAATTAAGTGTTGCTTCGCAATATTAAGCTTTTCATCTTCGGTGTAACCCGATAAACGAATGACTTCCATTCTATCAAGTAACGGGCCTGGAATATTAAAGCTATTTGAAGTCGCAACAAACATCACATCAGATAAGTCATAATCCACTTCAAGGTAATGATCGGCAAAGTGACTATTTTGCTCAGGGTCTAATACTTCAAGTAATGCAGAAGCCGGATCGCCTCGCATATCAGATGACATCTTGTCAATTTCATCGAGTAAGAACAGTGGATTTTTAACACCCACTTTAGTCATGTTTTGAACTAATTTACCAGGCATTGAACCTATATATGTTCTGCGATGACCACGAATTTCAGCCTCATCACGTACACCACCTAATGCCATGCGAACATATTTACGCCCTGTTGAGCGGGCAATCGACTGGCCTAATGAGGTTTTACCTACGCCAGGTGGTCCAACTAAACATAAAATAGGCCCTTTTAGCTTATTAGTACGCTGTTGTACTGCTAGGTACTCAATAATGCGTTCTTTAACTTTATCTAATCCATGATGATCGCTATCGAGTATCTTTTGTGCACCCGCTAAGTCTTTTTTCACTTTTGAGCGTTTTTTCCAGGGTACGTTTATCAGAGTATCGATATAAGAACGTACCACCGTCGCTTCAGCAGACATTGGCGACATCATTTTTAGCTTATTAAGCTCAGTGTTTGCCTTTTCTTTCGCTTCGCTAGGCATCCCCGACTCTTCAATACGTTTATTTAACGCCTCAAATTCATCAGGTACGTCATCAAGCTCACCAAGCTCTTTTTGGATTGCCTTCATTTGCTCGTTGAGATAGTACTCACGCTGTGATTTTTCCATTTGCTTTTTCACACGGGTACGAATTTTTTTCTCAACTTGCAGTAAGTCTATTTCGCCTTCCATTAAGGCCATTAAATACTCTAAACGCTCAGTCACGTTTGCAATTTCAAGTACTTTTTGTTTTTCTGGCACTTTTAATGGCATATGCGCTGCCATAGTATCAGCTAAGCGAGCGGCTTCATCAATCGCTGTTACAGAGCTAAGTACTTCTGCTGGGATTTTTTTATTAAGCTTTACATAGCCTTCAAATTGGCTAATCGCGCTGCGAATGAATATATCTTGTTCTTGCTCATCAATTAAATTTGATTCAATAAACTGAGCTTGTGCAACAAAAAAATCATCGTTATCAACAAATTCTTCTATGTTTGCACGCTGCATGCCTTCAACTAATACCTTAACGGTACCGTCTGGTAACTTTAATAATTGCAGTACAGTTGCAATCGTACCGGTGCGATAAATATCGTCTTGTTCTGGTTCGTCTACGGCTGCATCTTTTTGTGCAACCAAGAAAATTTGTTTGTCTTTTTCCATTGCCGCTTCAAGGCATTTTATAGATTTTTCGCGGCCAACAAAAAGCGGGATCACCATGTGTGGGTATACAACCACATCACGCAGTGCCAATACCGGGATTTCGACTCGATCTGTTCTCTCAAGCGTCATTTTATTTTCTCTTCGCACTTTATTTTAAACATTATCTAAGTATATGGGGATAACCTAATTAAAGTTCAACATTTTTCCTGTTTTGCATTAAATAAATTATAAAAAAAGGAGCCTAAGGCTCCTTTTTTAATTAAACAGGTTAAAAATCAAACTACTCAGAAGCAGCTTTATCTTTATTACTATTATCGTAAATCAAAATTGGGTCTGATTCACCTTTGATTACGGTTTCGTCAATAACAACTTTGCTTACATCGTCCATTGACGGAAGTTCGTACATCGTATCAAGTAAAACACCTTCAACAATTGAACGTAAACCACGTGCACCGGTTTTACGCTCCATTGCTTTATGCGCTATTGCACTAAGGGCATCATCACGGAACTCTAGCTCTACGTCTTCCATGTCAAACAACACAGAATACTGTTTCGTAATCGCGTTTTTAGGTTCACTTAATATTTGTACCAGTGCAGCTTCGTCTAACTCAGTTAACGTTGCAACAACAGGCAAACGACCAATAAACTCAGGGATCAGGCCATATTTTACTAAATCTTCTGGCTCAACATCTTTAAAGGTTTCACTTAACGAGCGACTTGCCGCCGACTCTTTAACGTTTACACCAAAACCAATACCTGTATTCTTATGACTACGTTGCTCTATTACTTTATCAAGGCCGGCAAATGCGCCACCACAAATAAATAATATTTTAGAGGTATCTACTTGTAAAAACTCTTGTTGCGGGTGTTTACGACCACCTTGAGGTGGAACCGATGCAACAGTGCCTTCAATAAGTTTAAGTAATGCTTGCTGTACACCTTCACCCGATACATCACGAGTTATAGAAGGATTGTCTGATTTACGTGAAATTTTGTCTATTTCATCAATGTATACAATACCGCGCTGGGCCTTCTCTACATCGTAATCACATTTTTGTAATAGCTTTTGAATAATGTTTTCAACATCTTCACCAACATAACCCGCTTCGGTTAACGTTGTGGCATCAGCCATCGTAAATGGTACATCGAGTAAGCGCGCTAAAGTCTCTGCTAACAGAGTTTTACCACTACCCGTTGGACCAATTAATAAGATATTACTTTTACCTAACTCAATTTCTTGCTTAGATGATTGATTACGTAAACGCTTATAGTGATTATATACCGCTACAGACAATACTTTTTTTGCATGCTCTTGCCCAATCACATAGTCATCTAGGTGATTACGGATTTCTTTTGGAACAGGTAGTTTATCAGACGCGTTATGCTTAGGCGCAATGTCTTTAATTTCTTCCCTGATAATATCGTTACACAACTCTACACATTCATCACAAACGTATACTGAAGGGCCTGCAATTAATTTACGCACTTCATGCTGGCTTTTGCCACAAAAAGAGCAGTATAACAATTTATTACTTTTGTCGGAGTCTGTAGGAGTGTCAGACATTCAACTACCTCATTTTATTCGTTGCCTACCAGTAAAACTGATAGTTAATTAAATACGCGTTCACTATATCAAAGTTACTTTTGTTCGAAAAGAACTTGATATAGGCCAGCCAATTATTGCTGGCCGACACACTTATTTAGAATCGCGATTAGTGAACACAGAATCAACTAAGCCGTAATCTACCGCTTCTTGTGCGCTCATAAAGTTATCACGATCAGTGTCATGCGAAATCACATCTAATGGTTGACCGGTATGATCTGCCATTAATCGATTTAGCTTCGCTTTAATAGACAGGATTTCTTTAGCATGTATTTCAAAATCTGATGCTTGACCTTGGAAACCACCTAATGGTTGGTGAATCATTACACGAGAATTAGGTAAACAATAACGCTTACCTTTAGCACCACCTGAAAGTAAAAATGCACCCATACTTGCCGCCTGACCCACACAAATAGTGCTTACATCAGGTTTAATAAAGTTCATTGTATCGTATATAGCCATACCTGCAGTAACAGAACCGCCAGGTGAATTAATATATAAAAAGATATCTTTTTCAGGGTTTTCTGATTCTAAAAAAAGCATTTGCGCTAAAATTAGATTCGCCATGTTGTCTTCAACTTGACCTGTTAAAAAGATAATACGCTCTTTTAATAATCGAGAATAAATATCATACGAGCGCTCACCTTTCGCTGTTTGCTCAACAACCATAGGGACTAATGCATTTAGGGGATCTGTAATACCTGTGTTCATACTTATTTCATTCCTTATGCGCGTGCCCATATTTATAAGGCAGCATAGTTCTTATTTTGCAAATACGTAGCCACAAATTAAAATGGCCCGGGTACACTGTAAAAACAGGTAACACGAGCCATTTAATCGTTAGCGAGCGCTTAAGTCAATGACTTATTATGCGCCTTGCTGTGGATTCATGATGTCATCGAATGCTTTTTCAACGTCAGTCACTGCTGCTTTAGCTAAAATAGCTTCAACTGCTTGCTCTTCCATTGCAACATTACGCATTTGTTGCATAAGTTGTTCATTCGCTTTGTAGTATTCAACTACTTCTGTTGGATCTTCGTATGCAGATGCAACTGTTGCGATTAACTCTTCAACTTTTGCGTCATCAACTTTGATCTCATTCGCTTTAATTACTTCACCTAATAAAAGGCCAGTTTTAACGCGAGTTACAGCTTGTTCATGGAACAATTCAGCTGGAAGTTCTGGCATGTTTTTACCTTCACCACCAAAACGCTGAGCAGCTTGTTGACGTAATGCATCAACTTCTTGATCAACTAATGATTTAGGTACTTCAATTTCGTTACCAGCTAAAAGACCTTTAATTGCTTGGTCTTTAACGTTAGCTTTAACCGCTTGGTCAAGCTCACGTGTCATATTCTTTTTAACTTCTTCTTTAAGTGCGTCAACGCCACCTTCGGTAACACCGAATTTAGTTGCGAACTCTTCAGTTAACTCAGGTAATTCTTGCGCTTCAACTTTTTTCACAGTGATAGTGAATTGAGCCGCTTTACCTTTTAAGTTTTCAGCGTGGTAATCTTCAGGGAAAGTTACATCAGCAACCACTTCTTCGCCTGCTTTTTTACCTACGATGTTATCTTCAAAACCTGGGATCATACGACCTTGGCCAAGTTCAAGAGGGAAGTCTTCAGCTTTACCGCCTTCAAATACTTCACCGTCGATAGTACCAACAAAATCAACTGTTACACGGTCGCTTTCGCCAGCAGCTGCTTCAACTTCAGCCCACTCAGCATGTTGCTTACGTAATGTCTCTAGCATATTTGCTAAGTCTTCATCAGTTACAGTAACAGCTGGTTTTTCAACAGTGATGCTGTCTAAACCTTGTACTTCAACTTCTGGGTAAACTTCAAATGTAGCAGAAAACTCTAAGTCTTTACCTGCTTCAAGTGATTTAGGAGCAAACGTTGGGTTACCCGCTGGGTTAATTTTCTCGCCAACAATTGCTTCGTAGTAACTACGTTGCATTACTTCACCAGCAACTTCTTGGCGAACTGCTGGGCCAAAACGCTTAGTGATAACAGATACTGGAACTTTACCAGGACGGAAACCATCAATACGCTGTGTTTTTGACAGTTGTTGTAAGCGTTTTTTTACTTCATTTTCAACGTTCTCTGCAGGAACGGTGATGGTCAGACGGCGCTCAAGGCCTTGAGTCGTCTCAACAGAAACTTGCATGATTTACCTCAATCTTCAATTTTGGCGACTTAGCGCCTTCCTTACAAACAAGGTTATCGTCATGTGTATTGATAATTTACAGCGAGATATCGCTAATTAAGTTCACCGCTACCACCATGAGATACCATTGCTGCTCTGCCCTTAGGGCACTATGTTAAACAATAGACGCGGCATTATAACCTAATAATTATGATAGTCGAGTCTAGGGGGCAATTATTTAACCTATAAGCGATATATGATGACAAATCGCATAAAAACCAAACGATATTGAGTTTATTTAGCATTTACCAATAAAAATACTTAACAGTATTTCTCAAGATGGATTTATCGTAATGCGTAAAAAGAGGTGTGTTATACCCATCGGGCTTAAACTTTAGATAAAATAAATATATTACAGATAAGGCTTAAAAATAAAAAACGTTAGTGAGTTAAAAAAGAAGTTAAGCACTAGATATAATCGATAAAAAAGGAATTGCTGAAAAGCAGTAGAAAAGTGGTCGGCGATGCAGGATTTGAACCTGCGACCCCTTGGACCCAAACCAAGTGCGCTACCAAACTGCGCTAATCGCCGATATTACATGTTATAACTGAAAACTATATTAAGAAGTGGTCGGCGATGCAGGATTTGAACCTGCGACCCCTTGGACCCAAACCAAGTGCGCTACCAAACTGCGCTAATCGCCGATATTCTAGTAAATTGGGGTGACTGATGGGGCTCGAACCCACGACAACCGGAATCACAATCCGGGGCTCTACCAACTGAGCTACAATCACCACGGTATTTACATGTTTTCAAATGGCGCACCCGGAAGGATTCGAACCTTCGACCAACGCCTTAGAAGGGCGTTGCTCTATCCAGCTGAGCTACGGGCGCATCGAAAACTTCATAGTTTACCTGTAAGCTAATTAACAACTTAATCTATAAGCATGTTTATAACAACACTAGGTTTACCTAACTATGTTTTAACACTTATAAAAAAGTGGTCGGCGATGCAGGATTTGAACCTGCGACCCCTTGGACCCAAACCAAGTGCGCTACCAAACTGCGCTAATCGCCGATGCTTACAATTGTTAACGAGTGACCTCGTTGACAACGGGGTGCATAATAGTGATTTGACTGGGTTAGGTCAAACATTTTTTTTATAAAAACAATCAACTGCTCATTTTTAGGTCATTATGGTTAAATAATGCTAATAATTCGCGTTGAAATGTATCGAAATAATATAATTTCTAGCTCAAGGCACTCAATACAAAGTGTAAAGTGCGATGCATGTATGCTTTATTTAACTAAAAATACTGGCTGTTTTATTTTATTAATCCCTTTATATTAAAAAGTATACAAAAGCGACTTGGCGCTGTAGTGCTTTTCTGCGAAAATGTGCTGGAAATTAAAAACAAAATAAAGTGTAGATTTCTTTATTGGCATTTTACCCCTATTTTTAATGCACGTTTTTAAAGTATCAGTATCAAGTATTTAACCCCTAATTAAAGGTTTCCCATGACGGCAAACATCATTGATGGTAAAGCAATCGCAAAACAAGTAAGAAGTAATGTCGCTGAACGCGTAACCGAACGCGTAGCTAAAGGATTACGTGCTCCTGGACTTGCAGTTGTATTGGTAGGGCTCGATCCTGCTAGCCAAGTTTACGTTGGCTCTAAACGTAAGGCATGTGACGAAGTTGGTTTTGTATCTAAATCTTACGATCTTCCTATAGATACTAACGAAGATACACTTTTGTCATTAATTGACGAGTTAAACTCAGACCCTGAAATAGATGGCATATTAGTACAACTCCCATTACCAGATGGCCTTGACGCTGAAAAAATTCTCGAGCGTATCACCCCACACAAAGATGTAGATGGCTTCCACCCATATAATATTGGTCGTTTAGCACAGCGTATGCCAGCCCTGCGCCCGTGTACTCCTAAAGGCATAATAACCTTACTTGATTCAACAGGCGTAAGATATAAAGGAATGCATGCGGTTGTCGTTGGGGCATCAAATATTGTTGGTCGCCCTATGTCGCTTGAGCTGTTATTGGCCGGTTGTACCACAACGGTATGTCATAAATTTACACAAGATTTAGAAACTCATGTTCGCCGCGCTGACTTACTGGTCGTGGCCGTTGGCAAACCTGAATTCATTCCTGGTGAGTGGGTGAAAGACGGTGCCGTTGTTATTGATGTCGGTATTAATCGTTTAGAGACTGGTAAGCTTGTTGGTGACGTTGAATATAATATTGCAGAGCAAAGAGCTGATTTTATTACCCCAGTTCCAGGGGGCGTTGGCCCGATGACTGTTGCCAGTTTAATAGAAAACACATTAGAAGCCTGTGAAAAGTACCACAGCTAAAAATAGCTTCATTAAAAAAGGGTTGCCAATTGGCAACCCTTTTTAATTTTCAACATTAATTACGCTTTACGCCATGTGGTTTTACCTGCTGAATCCTCAAGCACAACCCCTAGAGCGTTTAACGCATCACGCGCTTCATCAGCCGCAGCCCAATCTTTGCTTGTTCGAGCTTCATTACGTTTCACAATCAGTGCTTCAATAGTTGCAACTTCATCGTTATCTTGAGCACCTTGTAAAAAAGTCTCAGGGTCTTGCTGCGCTACCCCTAAAACTTCACTAATAGTGCGTAATACAAACGCTAACTTAGCGGCTTCTTGGGGGTCGGTTTCTTTTACCCTATTTAGCTCTTTAGCTAGTTCAAATAAAACGGGCAACGCTTCGGGTGTATTAAAATCATCATTCATTGCAGTTCTAAATTTAGCAACGTAAGGGTTATCAGTTAAATCACATTCAACCGGGGTTACACCGCGTAACGCAGTGTAAATACGCTCAAGCGATGAACGAGCTTGATCTAAATTTTCTTGCGAATAATTAAGCTGGCTACGGTAATGCCCCGATATTAAAAAGTAACGTACCGACTCAGCATCGTACTGCTTTAGCACTTCTCGTACAGTAAAAAAGTTATCTAATGATTTAGACATTTTTTCTTTATTTACCTGCACCATACCGGTGTGTATCCAGGTATTAACGTATTTACCGTTGTTTGCACAGCATGATTGCGCAATTTCGTTTTCGTGATGCGGAAACTGAAGATCGGAGCCCCCACCATGAATATCAAAATGATCACCTAGATGCTTAGAGCTCATTGCCGAACATTCGATATGCCAACCTGGACGCCCTTCACCCCATGGCGATGACCAAGATGGTTCGCCTGCTTTGGCTTTTTTCCACAATACAAAATCCAGTGGATCATCTTTATCTTGAGCAACTTCAACACGAGAGCCCGCTTGTAACATGCTTAAATCTTGTTGCGATAGCGCACCATAGTGTTCAAAAGTAGATACATCGAAAAGTACATCACCATCTGCTGCGACATAGGCATGACCTTTTGTAATTAGGCGCTCGACCATTTCAATGATTTCACCCATATGGTTTGTCACCGTCGGTTCGACATCTGGACGTTGCATGTTTAAGTTATCAAAATCTTCATGCATAGCTTGTGTCATACGTGTAGTAAGTGCATTAATTGACTCACCATTTTCATTAGCACGTTTAATAATTTTATCGTCAACATCTGTGATATTACGCACATACTTTAAGTCGTAACCGATGTGGCGAAGGTAGCGAACAATAACATCAAACCCGACAAATGTGCGCGCATGACCAATATGACAGTAATCGTAAATTGTTATACCACACACATACATGCTGACTTTGCCGTCAACCATCGGTTTAAATTGCTCTTTTTGTCGCGTGAGTGTGTTATATATATTTACCATTTACTTTAAGTCCTCGACTATTTACATGAATGACTATGTTACCACTTGAAAAGCCCCTGCTCTAGCGCTTTATGCATATGTTTAACAAACTAAACTTGGTCTTTGTTAATCTTCGCTAACTACGATAAAATAGCCGCAATATTTAAACCAGTTAATAGGAAACTTCATGGTTGTTTTACACACTAACTTTGGTGATATCACCATTAAAATGAACGAAAACGAAGCACCAAATACCGTTAAAAACTTTTTAGAGTACGCTAACTCAGGTTTTTATAATGGCACTATTTTCCACCGTGTTATTGATGGATTCATGGTTCAAGGCGGTGGTTTTATCGCAGGCATGGAACAAAAAGAAGTAAACGATCCAATTCAAAACGAAGCTAATAATGGCCTTTCGAATAAAATCGGCACATTAGCGATGGCGCGTACACCCGATCCACATTCGGCAACAGCGCAATTTTTCATCAACGTTAACAATAACGACTTTTTAAACCACAGCAGCGAAACTTCGCAAGGTTGGGGTTACTGTGTATTTGCTGAAGTTGTTGAAGGAATGGACATCGTTAATAAAATTAAAGGTGTGGCAACAGGCAGCAACGGTTTCCATCAAGACGTACCACTTGAAGACGTGGTTATTGAAAGTGTTACTGTAAGCTAATTACATCCCTTTTTGGGAAATTTGCGGGCGCTATCGCCCGCTTTATTTGATTGAACTATTATGACTTGCCAAACATATTTTATTGCAGATTTACACCTTAGTGAAAACCGCCCTGATATTAGCGAACACTTTTATTCGTTTTTAAACACCCACATTATTAATAAACACGTCGACGCACTGTATATATTAGGAGATTTTTTTGAAGTTTGGGTTGGTGATGATTACCACACCGAGCTATCAATCACGGTTGCAAAAGCACTAAAGAAAGTAAGCGATAATGGCACCCCTGTTTATTTTATTCATGGTAATCGAGATTTCATTTTACGAGAAGCTTACGCAAAACAGGCCGGAATGACGTTATTGCCCGAGCAAGTTGTCGTCGATTTATATGGCACGGCAACCGTTATTTTACATGGCGATGAAATGTGTACTCAAGACATTGAATATCAAAAATTTAGAACAAAAAGTCGTGGTTGGTGGTGGCCTAGATTAATGCTTGCGATGCCTTTGTGGTACAGAAAAAAAGTCGCGCGTAAAGCGCGAGATAAAAGCAAAAAAAACCAAGCCAATACATCTCTCGATATTCTAGATGTCACAACCGAAAGTGTATTGCACACTTTTGCCAAGCATGGTGTAAAAAATATGATTCATGGTCATACTCACCGCCCTCATGTTCATACATACACTGTCGATGGCCAAACTTTAACACGTACCGTATTAGGCGATTGGTACACTCAAGGGTCCTATTTAGTTGTCACGCCTAATGAACAAAAATTAGTATAAATTTACATTTCTACTCATCGCTACATATACTGGGTATATGTTTATGTGCATTTACCGCTAGCAATTAAATATATAGGCCCAGTAATGATAAAAAATTTAAGCAGTACCTTACTATTATTCTTTTCTGTTAATGTTCTCGCACATCCTAGTTGGCAAATAGTCACACAAAGTTTCCCACCTTATATTTCAAGTGAAGCATCAGGTAATAGCTGGTTAGTCGATGTCACACAAGCGGCTTTATCAAGTCAAAACATAAACAGCACAATAGAGTTAACATCATGGTCACGCGCAATAAAATTAACTGAGCGTAGTAAAAGGACCGCATTATTGGGCGCTTACTATTCAAAATCACGTAATGAAGTTTTTTATTACTCGCGTGCTATTGCACAAGCAAAAACAGGTTTTTTTAAGCGCAGTGATAATAAAATTAAATACAATGGCGTATTAGATTCTATAAAAAATCACAGTATATGTGCCGGTAAAAATTATTTAGTAAGTGAAGAGTTCAGCAATAATAAAGATCTCATCGTAACAATGAGCGAAGATTTAAAAACGTGTTTAACATTATTAATTAATGGCCGTGTTGAATTAGCTGCTGGAACAAAAAAAAATGGCGAGCATATATTAAAAGAACAAGCATTAATTCCAGCAAGTAGTCAGATAAAAATTGAGTATATGGAGCCGAATATTGCGAAACATAACGTTCATTTAATTATTGCAAAGGCCGATAAGTTAGGTGCAGAAAAACTCGCTGCATTTGAAAACGGAATTGATAAAATTAAAGCAAATGGTGAGCTACAAAAGATCTTAAAAAAACATCACTTTAGTCAGCAAGAAATAGCGGATTATATCGCATTTATAAAATGATAAGCTCTTCTATAAATGCAGTGTTATTTAGCTATTTTAAAATAACACCTGCACCATAGTCACTTTATGCTATTTGTTGAGGAACGCCACTGTGAAACTTAAAATCTTCATCGGGCGATTGAATTAACTCAGCTTCTATATCAGCAAATTCTTGCACTCGCTCAGTTATATCAAAATCGGCAATGTCTTGCGCTAAAGTTAAATAATCTTGATAATGACGCGCTTCAGAACGTAATAACGATATATAAAAGTCACCTAAGCGTTTATCAACATGTGGCGCTAATTTAGCAAAACGCTCACACGAACGTGCCTCAATGTAAGCCCCCACTATTAGCTTATCAACCAGGGCATTCGGTTCAAATGTTTTCACATTACGCAGCATACCTTTAGCGTAGCGACATGGCGTAATACTTTTATATTCAACCCCATATTCATCCATGATTTCGAGCACTTGATAAAAATGATGCAACTCTTCTTTTATTAGCATCACCATTTTATCAATTAACTCTTGGCCATAAGGCGAGTTTGATTTAGGAATAATGGATTTAGTTAACTTATTTTTTGCTGCTAAATCACGCCAATTACCTTCACGTTTATAAATAAGTGTTTCAAACGGTTTTAGCCACTCAAGTAGTGCATCACTACTGTCTTTATCTACCGCATACTTACGAATTAAAAACATAGCCGACTGCGCCGCTTTAAGCTCACATATCAAATGATCAATTAATACAACGGCTAAATTTTCTTTTTTAGTCGCTTCGGTGACCCAAGCATCGGGCGTTTCACATTTTAAAAAGCTGTGTATTGGAGCAAGTAATTCTGTATACATTATTGTTAAGTGCGATTATTTAAACAGTGTGCTTATTTTAACACGAAAAACCATCGACGTTGTTTAATAAATACAATGTGGCGCAACCTTTCTTTGCTAATGATAAGGGCTCCTTTACTCTCTATATTAGGTCACAAAGAATAATTAAGCGGGTGTTTAACAAAAAAACATGAAATGTTAAAAAGCTGTAAATTTGACTTTAACTAATAACTGAACCATACCCTTAAGTGTTTCGTATAATATTTAATCTAAATTGCACTGACTATAATTGGAGAATAGATATGATATTAAATCATCTTTGGGGGTTTTATACCCATCCACTGGAAGAGTGGCAAACAATTGATAACCGCCACGAAAATGTAACTTATTGTTTATCCCATATAGTGTTAATTGCTTTATTCCCCTGTGTAATGGGTTATTACTCATCTGTATATTTAGGGTGGAGTATCGGCAGTGGCGATCTAGTATTTTTAACTGCAAGCAGTGCTATGCTCATCGCTATTATGATGTACTTTGCATTAATTGTTGGCGTATTTGCATTAGCTTATTTGTCTTATTGGATGGCGACCACATTTGGTGCTAAACCAACCTTTACACAAACACTAGAGCTTGCTGCTTATACTGCCACACCGGTATTTATGTCGGCACTCGCTGCGTTTTACCCAGCGCTTTGGTTTGTTGTTTGTATGGGTCTCATTGCATTAGCCTATTCGGTATACTTACTTTATACCGGAGTGCCAATTTTAATGCACATCCCACAAGAAAGAGGCTTTATTTATGCCAGCTCAGTGGTTACATGCGGATTAATTTTATTGGTGACTATTTTAGCAATCACCGCAATCTTTTGGACGAATGGACTAATTAGCCCCAAGTTTACTTAGAGTTAAAGATAAAAAAGGAGCAATTAAGCTCCTTTTTTATTAATTAATATCAGTTACACATTAATCAATCAGCTTCATTTTCATCTTGATTATGAATTTCTAAACCAGCAGACATTGCATTTTCTCGTGTTGATTTTGCACTATCATTACGTAATTTATCAATGTGATTTAAATAATCTTGATCAATATCTCCGGTGATATATTGCCCATCAAAAACCGAGGTTTCAAATCTAGTCACTTCTGGGTTTTCTTGGCTAACCGCTGCAACTAAATCAGATAAAGATTGGAAGATTAAGCCATCAGCTCCAATGCTTTCATTTATGTTATCAACATCACGGCCATGAGCAATTAATTCTTTAGCAGATGGCATATCAATACCATACACATTTGGGAAACGTATTTCCGGTGCCGCAGATGCAAAATACACATTTTTTGCGCCAGACTCTCGAGCCATTTCAACTATTTGTGCAGATGTAGTACCACGAACAATAGAGTCATCAACTAAAAGTACATTTTTACCTTTAAACTCACGGTCAATCGCATTGAGCTTTTGACGTACTGACTTTTTACGCTGCTCTTGTCCTGGCATGATAAACGTACGTCCAATATATCGGTTTTTTACAAACCCTTGTCGATACGGTAAATCAAGTGCTCGTGCTATTTCTAATGCGACATCACACGAAGTTTCAGGAATGGGTATCACCACGTCAATATCTTTATCAGCCCATTCACGCGAGATTTTTTCGCCGAGTTTAGTCCCCATGTTTACACGTGTTGCATAAACCGACATGTTATCTATTGTTGAATCTGGGCGTGCAAAATACACAAACTCAAAAATGCATGGTGAATATAATGACTTTTCTGAACAAGGTTTCGAATGAAATTCACCTGTTTCAGTGACATAAATTGCTTCGCCTGGTGCAACATCACGAATAAACTCAAACCCATCAGGTTTTAACGCAACACTTTCAGAAGCAAACATATATTCGGTGCCTTGCTCTGTCTCTCGCTTACCAAAAGCAAGTGGACGTACACCGTTTGGATCACGAAATGCCACAATACCGTGACCAATGATCATAGCAATCGTGGCATATCCGCCGCTTACTTTATTGTTTACTTCTGCAACAGCATTAAAAATGTCTTCTGCATCCAGTTTTAGTTTTTCTGACTTACTCAGTTCATGTGCCATGATATTAAGTAAGATTTCAGAGTCAGAAGTTGTATTAACATGACGACGAGCTTCGCTAAACAATTGCTTTTTAAGCGCTTCTGCGTTTGTTAAGTTGCCATTATGTGCTAAAGCAATACCATAAGGTGAGTTAACATAAAAAGGCTGCGCTTCTGATGAGCTAGAAGAACCAGCTGTCGGATAGCGTACATGACCAATACCAATATTACCTTGTAAACGCTTCATATGGCGGGTGTGAAAAACATCTTTCACTAAGCCATTTGCTTTGCGCAAACTAAAGGTATTATTTTCTATGGTAATAATCCCCGCGGCATCTTGGCCTCGGTGTTGCAAAACAGTTAAGCCATCATAAATCGCCTGATTTACAGGAGATGTTCCGACTATCCCAACGATACCACACATGAAATTTATCCTCGCCGATTAACGGTTTACTGAATTTAAAAAGCTTGAGTTGTTTTCTAGGTATGAGAAAAACCATTCAACAACAAAGCCAAATTCTGGAATCAAAATAGAAGTACTCCACCACTGCGTATTGGGTGCACCGGTAAAAGCATCAAGAAAGAAGAGTAACGCGCTCACGACCAACACGCCTCGTAGGGCACCAAACACTAAGCCAAAAACTCGGTCAGTACCCGATAAACCAGTACGCTGTACAAGCTCACCTAAAATATAGTTTAGTAAACCGCCTAACAAAAGCGTCGCAAAGAATAATATGGCAATGGCCGCAGCATTTCTTAAAAGGGGTTCAGAAATACTTGTTAGGAAGGAAGCTAAATATTGGTAAAATAAACTAGAGATGACAAATGCCCCAGCCCATACAGCTAAAGACATAGCTTCTTTAACGAAGCCGCGAATTAAACCTATAATGGTAGACAGTGCAATAATGCCAAGAATGGCGTAATCAACCCAGATCATAATAACCAATTAGTCGCTATTTTGGGGCGCATTTTATACCCAAACATTGTCTATTTGCAAGTTAATACGGGAGATAACCCTGTATTGATTAATGTAAATAAGCTAAATATTAGAAATACTTTTGATGGGAAAAAGCCTTGTTAAACAAGGCTTTTTATATTATCACTCGGTGACTTTAAAACGAGTGATTTTACCGTTGAGCTTAGTTAATGATTTTAATTTTGGTAATTTAGCCTGTAACTCATCTTTGTTTAATGAAGGGCCAACAAACACTTTCGTTAACGTGCCATTAGGTGTTTTTATTGGTTTAGTAAATGTAGTAAAGCCTTTCGCTTTTAATTTAGCTTGTAACGCTTTTACGTTTGCTGCATGAGAAAAGCTACCAAGCTGAATAACATAAGCCATATCACTTAAATTATCATCACTGCTGCGAGGTTCAATCTTTTCTATTTTTGCAGCAACCTTAACGTCTTCTTTAACTTCATTCACGTTCAGTTTTTTTGTTACCGCAGGTTTTTCTTCAGGTGTTTCTACTTCGTTAGCCACCGAGTCGTTATTTTGTGGCTCTACTTGTGCAGTAACAATCGCTGGCTCGCTGGCATATTGACTTTCATCATTTTCAGCAATAACTGGGCTATCTAATGGTTCAATATCCTCGATTGTCTCTTGTTTTAAAGGGCGTGCAGAGGCGACTTTATCATCGATTGATTCTTGCAAATCAATCGTTTTAAACTCTGAGCGCTCCGGTATCGCTTTAAAGCCTTCTTTATAATGTGTTTTTTCACCATCAAGAATATTGGGAATAAACACAATTGCAGCAATCACTACAATACTTGTACCTACTAAGCGATTTATAAAACCTGAGTTCACCAGAATCCTCTCTATTTTTTAAAATAATTAATAGCCGCTGCCACGGTAAAAAAAGAGCCAAATACAATAACTAACGTTTTATCGTCTTGAACAGGTAAAATTGCATCAAGCGCATCCGCTACCGTCGTGTATCCTTGATGCGCTTTATTATTCGATACCGCATCCATGGCACTTTTCATATTCTCTAGGGTATCTCCCCGAAAGCAGTCTAACCCGGCTAGAGACCATACATCAACAACATCGGTTAGCTGCGCTAACACGCCTTGTTTGTCTTTGTCAGCTAGCATAGCGGCTAAAGCATGAATTTTAAAGCCTTTATCTTTATAAGCGGTTAACTTATGTGCTAAATAACGAGCAGACTCTGGGTTGTGCGCAACATCTGTAAATAATAAAGGGTGCTGCTGTAATTGTTCAAATCGACCTTCTACTTGCAGTGAAGCTAAACAATCTTTAATGATGTTTGTCTCTGGCAGTAAACCTAACACACTTAATGTTGTTAATGCTGTTGCTGCATTTTGACAAGGGATCGCGGGCTTAGGCAAAGTCATTAAGTTATCGAGATACTGCCAAGTAAATGATTCTGTTTGCTCTGAAAATAAAAAATCAGTACCTGATAAATACATGTTTGCATTAATTTCATTCGCGTAATCGGTCATGGTATGCGGTGTATTGAGTTCACCAATAATGGCCGGTGTATTTTCACGAAAAATACCGGCTTTATCGTACGCCACTAATTCACGTGTATCACCAAGGTATTCTTTGTGATCTAAATCGATTGTAGTGATCACACTTGCATAAGGAGTCACTATATTTGTTGCATCAAAGCGCCCTCCTAAACCGACTTCTAAAAGCACAAAATCAACTGCATGGCGTTTAAAAATTGCTAATGCACCCAAAGTACCATATTCAAAATAAGTTAAAGGTGTTTCGCCTCTGCCTTGCTCTAATAAGTTAAAGGCATCGACATGATATTGGTCAGCCAATTCTTTGCCATTAATTCTTACACGTTCATTGTAATGAATAAGGTGTGGGGATGCATAAGTGCCTACGCTATAACCTTGCGCAAGTAGTAATGTTTCTAAGCAGCGTGCTGTAGTGCCTTTGCCATTGGTACCACCAATGAGCAAAATTTTACTTGAGGTGTTAAGTAAGCCAACCTGTTGAGCAACAGTGGCAACTCGCTCTAACCCCATTGCAATATTAGCTGGGTGAACGCGCTCTAAATAACAAAGCCAATCATCAAGGCTTGATGATTGGCTAGGAATGTTTTGTGTCATAGCATGTAATCGGTAAAGCTGAAATTTATGCTACTCTATGCTCTTGTTCTGTAGAAGGCAAGTTCATAAATTTAGCAAGTACTCTGGCTAAGGTATCACGCATTTCACGACGGTCAATAATCATATCAATTGCACCGTGCTCTAATAGGAACTCACTACGCTGAAAGCCTTCTGGTAATGTTTCACGTACAGTTTGCTCAATAACGCGCGGTCCTGCAAATCCAATTAATGCTTTTGGTTCAGCAACGTTAATATCGCCAAGCATAGCTAGTGATGCAGATACTCCCCCCATTGTTGGGTCTGTCATTACCGAAATAAAAGGTAGGCCTTTTTCGCTCATTTTAGCAAGGGCTGCACTTGTTTTTGCCATTTGCATTAACGACATTAATGCCTCTTGCATTCGTGCACCGCCTGATGCTGAGAAACAGATTAATGGCATATCATATTTTAAACACTGATCAACTGCATCGACAAACCGAGCACCCACAACCGATGCCATAGAGCCACCCATAAAAGAGAACTCAAAGGCAACAGCAGCAACTGGAATGCCTTTTAAGCGTCCTTTCATAGCAACTAACGCATCTTTTTCGCCACTGGCTTTTTGTGCTGCAGAAATACGGTCTGAATACTTTTTAGAATCTTTAAACTTTAATACGTCTTTAGGTTCATGTTCGCTACCTAGCTCAACACGCTCCCCTTCATCTAAAAAATTCTCTAAACGCTTACGACCTGAAACACGCATGTGGTGGTCGCACTTAGGACAAACGTTTAATGACTTCTCTAACTCTGCTTTGTATAAAATTGAATCACACGCTGTGCATTTAGCCCAAACGCCCTCTGGAATTTCTTTACGACCAGATGATTTAGTCGTTTTAGGTAAGATCTTTTCTAACCAACTCATTAGCAACTCTCTTCAAGCTATTGTGTGCCGTGAGTCTGCATACATAGTTGCAGACAAATTTTTTCAATTAAAACATGAATTACGTTTATACGGTATAAAAAACTGGTCTTAGTAGTGGCGAAACCAGAACAGTTTTACCAATTAATTATCTGAATCAGGTAAAAATAGCGGCCCTAACGGGGTTGATGGAATACTAAAATGCTCTGGGTAATCAACATCAACTAAATACAAACCGGCTGCTTTCGCCGTCGCACTCGCTTTTGCACGCTCCTTATAATCAAGAAGTTCTTTTAACCAGTCTGGCTCATGTTTATGTAACCCAATGTCCATTAAACAACCGGTAATATTACGAACCATATGGTGTAAAAATGCATTCGCTTTGATATCGATTATGACATAGTCACCTTGGCGCTTTACCGATAAATGATGAATAGTACGTGTCGCGGTATTAGCCTGGCAATGTAAAGCACGAAAGGAAGTAAAATCATGCTCCCCTATTAAATACTGGCAAGCTTGCTGCATTTTAATTTCATCTAATGGATGGTGAAAATGCGTCACCCCTTCATTCATAACCGCACCACGATAAGCATAGTTATAAATCACATAACGGTAACGCCTCGCTGTAGCACTAAAGCGAGCATGAAAATCTTCAGCCACAGGCTTTGCAAAACGAATAGCGATATCTTTAGGTAATAAAGTATTCATACCCATAGTGAATGCGACCATTTCACGATCGGCATGCGTATCAAAATGAACCACTTGTCCAGTACCATGCACACCGGCATCAGTACGACCTGCACACACGATTTCAACTGGGTGGTTACAAATGCGCGACAATGCTTTTTCTACTTCTTGCTGAACGCTATTTACATGAGATTGACGTTGCCATCCACTATAACGTGCGCCATTGTATTCAACTCCCAGTGCTACTCGCATAATTACTATTTTACCTACAGTGCTAATGAACGAGGCATTTTATGCTATCTATGCTTGCAATAAAAGCAACTCGTCATATAAAAAAAGGGGTAAACCCTGTTTACCCCTTTATATAACATTACATTTTTATTTATTTAAGCTTTTCTTTTAATGTGAGTGCTTCTTGTTGCACTTCATCAGGGCCATTTTCTATCACTTCATTAATCACTTCTAATGCTGAGTCAAAATCGTCTATTTCGATATAAGCACGAGCTAAATCTAACTTTGCACTATATCCATTGCTTTCATTGTCAACATCGGTTGGGTTATCACCCGCAAGTAAGCTTTCGAAATCACCTAAGCCAACGTCCATATCCACATCATTATAAGGTTCATGCTCTAACTCAGCATCATCACTTTGTTCAATTAGAGAATCAATATCAACTAACTCTTGATCGGTGTCATTTACTTTTTCAACCGCAGTATCATCAATATCTAAGTTGTTTGGTAGCGCTTCAACATCTTCTAAATCTTCGGCAAGTAAGCTATCAAAATCAACATTAAACTCTTCACTATCTTCTATATTTAATGGCTCTGCCTCTGCCAGCTCATTTAATAAAGAGTCAAAGTCGGTTTGTGTGAAGTCCGCCATAAACTCATCATCAAGCGTTTCATCAGCAATCACTTCATTGCTAGTAGCGGTCGCCTCTTGCATGGCTAATGTTTCTTCATCGGCAGGCGTTTGCGCCGCTAATTCATCGGTAAATGCTTCATCTAATAGGCTATCATCAAATGATGAGTTTACAGACTCAGTCGCGTCTTTATCCTCGCTTTGCGTTTGTGTGGCGTACTCATCTTCAATAATAACTTCGTCATCAAATTCATCGTCAAGACTATCAAAATCATTGTCTTGGGTAATTGCATTTGCCAAGTCTCGCTCAGCCTGACTCGTTGATTGCTCGGTCTCAATATCAACCGTAGAGTCATCGGTATCACTGTCTAAATCGGTAAGTTCATCTTCATTTAACTCAAGGACGGGATAACTTTCAAGTTCTTCACTTATTGTTACCGACTCTTGCGAATCATCAAGGGTTACCGTTTCCTCGTCATTGAAAAGATCAATGTCATCATTGATAACGTCTAATGGGTCATCACCTAAGTCAATTTCAATTTCGTCAGTATCATCAAGCTCTTCAGTACTCCACTGTGGAGGCTCTACGTACTCATCATCGCTTACTTGTTCTATCTCATTGAGCAGCTCATCTACACTTTTTAAAGTATCGTCGTTATATTCATCTAACGCATCTTCAGGGTCTAAAAGTGTTGTCGAGGTGTCAGTAAAATCATCTGAAACTTCAAGCTCAGGCTCTTCTACAAGCGCTGGTTCTTCTAAAAATTCAGGTTCTTCTACAGGCTCAGGTTCTTCTACAGGCTCAGGTTCTTCTAAAAGCTCAGGCTCTTCTAAAAGCTCAGGCTCTTCTAAAAGCGCTGGTTCTTCTACAAGCTCTGGCTCTTCTACAAGCTCAGGCTCTTCTAAAAGCGCTGGTTCTTCTACAAGCTCTGGCTCTTCTACAAGCTCAAGTTCTTCTAAAAGCTCAGGCTCTTCTACAAACTCGGGTTCTTCTAAAAGCTCAGGTTCTTCTAAAAGCTCAGATTCTTCTATAAGCTCAGGTTCTTCTAAAAGCTCAGGTTCTTCTAAAAGCTCAGGCTCTTCTACAAGCTCAGGCTCTTCTAAAAGCTCAGGCTCTTCTAAAAGCGCTGGCTCTTCTAAAAGCGCTGGCTCTTCTACAAGCTCAGGCTCATCGGAAACCTCAGGTTCTTCTAAAAGCTCTGGCTCTTCTACAAGCTCAGGTTCATCCAAAAGCTCAGGCTCTTCTAAAAGATCAGGTTCTTCTATAAGCTCTGGCTCTTCTACAAGCTCAGGTTCTTCTACAAGCTCAGGCTCTTCTAAAAGCTCAGGTTCTTCTATAAGCTCAGGCTCATCGGAAAGCTCAGGCTCTTCTAAAAGCGCTGGTTCTTCTAAAAGCTCAGGTTCTTCTAAAAGCTCAGGTTCTTCTAAAAGCTCAGGTTCTTCTAAAAGCTCAGGCTCTTCTAAAAGCTCAGGTTCATCTAAAAGCTCGGGCTCTTCTTCGTCAACTAATGTTGATGCAAATGATTCAGCTTCTTCTGAGTTAAAATTTTCACTCGCTTGTGCTAAGTCTTCAATTGAATCAGATAAAGCCGCATTTAATTGCGTATCGTGGCTAGAAGCAGGTTCATCTTCGTCGACTAATTCATCAGCTAAAGCTATTAGCTCTTGCTCTGTCGGCTGTGCGTCAACTGCTAGGCCTGCCGCTGTTAACTCGCTGTCGTCTTCATCAACTAACTCATCAGCTAAAGTTGTTAACTCTTGCTCTGTAAACTCGTGTGATTGATCATCAGCCGCTTCATCAAGCAAACCGTCAATGTCATCTAAATCAAACTCTTCTTCATCAACCAATTCATCTGTTTGTGCTGAGTCAGTTGCCGAGTCAGCCGCTTCATCAATCAGTCCATCAATGTCATCTAAATCAAAGTCATCTTCATCAACCAGCTCATCCGTTTGTACTGAGTCAATGGCCGAGTCAGCCGCTTCATCAAGCAAGCCGTCAATGTCATCTAAATCAAAGTCATCTTCATCAACCAGCTCATCCGTTTGTACTGAGTCAGTTGCCGAGTCAGCCGCTTCATCAAGCAAGCCGTCAATGTCATCTAAATCAAAGTCTTCTTCATCAACCAATTCATCTGTTTGTGCTGAGTCAATTGCCGAGTCAGCCGCTTCATCAATCAGTCCATCAATGTCATCTAAATCAAAGTCTTCTTCATCAACCAATTCATCTGTTTGTGCTGAGCCAATGGCCGAGTCAGCCGCTTCATCAATCAGTCCATCAATGTCATCTAAATCAAAGTCATCTTCATCAACCAATTCATCTGTTTGTGCTGAGTCAGTTGCCGAGTCAGCCGCTTCATCAATCAGTCCATCAATGTCATCTAAATCAAAGTCTTCTTCATCAACCAATTCATCTGTTTGTGCTGAGCCAATGGCCGAGTCAGCCGCTTCATCAATCAGTCCATCAATGTCATCTAAATCAAACTCATCGTCGAGTTCGCTTGAAGCTATATCCGTATTTTGCTGCACTTCATCGTCAGATTGAGCGTCGGTTGCCCCGTCAATTAAACTATCTATATCATCTAAATTGAATTCATCATCATCAAAATTATTACTTGGCTCTGATGCTATATCGATACTATCGGCTGATTCTTCTATCAAGCTATCTATATCAAAATCATCATCTTGAGCTAGCTCTTCGCTTAGTGCAGCAATATCATCTTGCTCTGGGGTACTCTCATCTGATTTAGCATCACTGCTATCATCGTCAATCTCATTAAATAGACTATCTAAATCATCTGAACTTAAAATATCACCGTCATTTTGCTGTTCATCAACATCAAGCGTAATATCTTCAAGGCTATCATCGTCTTGGTCGAAACCTTGCTGCATAAAGATATCAACATCATCATCGGTTTTTTCATCATCAAAAACGATATCATCATCAAGTAGCCCCTCAATCTCATCTTGCTCAAGAATGGGGCCATCCTCTGCGAAATCATCTAGCTCATCATCAAGCGCATCATCTTGTGAAAGCGTATCGTCTAGCTGAACACTAATATCATCTAAAGGATCGGGAATTATAGGATCATCGTGATTAAAGTTATCACTTTCACCACCGACAACTGGGGCTTGTGGTAAAAAGTCATCTTCGTCGTTCGGTACTTCATCGCTGTTTTTACGCTTGCGTAAAAACATAAAAATAGCAAAAATAATAGCGAGCCCCGGGATTGTCATTAACAAGGCTAACACAATAGGATTACTAAGCAGTTGTGAAAAATCGATGCTTTCACTCTCTTTCATTTTCTCTGCTTTTTGCTGGGCAATTAATTCATTCTGCTGAGCGATTAACTCTTTTAATTGTTGTTGTATTTCGCTGTCTTGCCCTAATTGTTTTTTTACATTTTCAAGTTCACTTGAAATACCGGTTAGCTGTTGTTTGAGTTTATTATTTTCATCTAAGATGGCTTCTACATTATTAACCGAAGATTTGAATTGTTGTTGCAACTCAATTAACTGAGTCGTTTGCTCTGCTTTAATTGTATTAATTTCTTGTTTTAATTCTTTTTTAGCATCGTCTACATCAATTTTGCGTGCTTGAGTGACCTTGGTTTGGGCTGTACTAATATCAGTTTGAGTGAGAGTGCCATTTTTTTTCTTTTCCCAAAGCTCATCATCTTGCTCAGAACGCTGTTTTGCTAATTGTGGGTTTACATTACGAATTTCGCTTAAAGAAGGGATCTTTAAGTAGGCGCCGCTTCTCATGTGATTGAGGTTTTGTTCATGAAAAGATTGAGGGTTTTTATTATATAAAGCTTGCATAACTTGATATATAGATACCGAGTTATTAGGACGTACTTTCGCTGCAATACGCCACAGTGTATCAGTCGATTTTATAGGGCCAATAGATCGACCTTGCTCACCGTAATCAACACCTTTAGGTCCTTTAAGCTGGCCACTGTCTTGTGCATCAACACAGGTTACTGACAAGGCAGACGCTAATAATAAAAATGAAACTAAACCGCGCATGCTGATCCTTTAATATAATAAATGTTAATAATGTACCTGATAAACAGACACAGAAACACTAAACTCTGGAGATTACCAGCCTATTGACCGATACATCTTTTTTCTTTCAATCTATTTTTATTGCAATCTTCATTCCAGATACAAACTATAAACCAGTTACTATGTAATATCCATTGCAACACTTTGAAAATGAATACTAAAAAAAACAATTAGACTAAGCTTAACAACTAATTTAAATAAATTTACAACAAAATTAATACCATGCGGCAATTTTTTGGCATTAAAAAAACAAAAAAGCGGCAACCTTTTAAGGTCCACCGCTTTATATTTATGGTTGTTAACCGAGTTAAAACCTATAAATAATTTGCCACTAATTCTTCGGCAATTTGTACACTATTTGTTGCAGCTCCTTTACGTGTATTATCACTCACAACCCACATATTTAAACCATGAGGGTGAGAGATATCTGCACGTAAACGGCCAATATAAACTGTATCGTTACCACTTGCATCAGATACCGCCGTTGGGTAATCGCCAGCATCATCAATTAGCTCTACACCCGGTGCTTCGCTTAATAATTGTTTTACGTGTTCAAAATCAAACGGCATACGTGTTTCAATATTAATCGCTTCAGAGTGGCCAAAAAATACAGGCACGCGAACACAAGTAGGGTTCACTGCAATTGTTGTATCGCCTAAAATCTTATGGGTTTCGTTCACCATTTTCATTTCTTCGCGAGTGTAGCCATTATCTTCAAACGAATCGATTTGCGGGATCACATTAAACGCAATTTGCTTTGGAAATATTTGGTTATCCATTGGGCGAGCATTCATTAAGTTGGCAGTTTGTTTTGCCAATTCGTCAACCGCTTCTTTACCTGCACCCGATACTGCTTGGTATGTAGATACATTAATGCGGTCAATGCCGTAAGCATCATAAATTGGTTTAAGTGCTAACATCATTTGAATAGTTGAACAATTAGGGTTAGCAATGATATTACGGTTTCTAAAATCAGCTAAACTTGCAGCATTTACTTCAGGCACGATTAACGGTACTTCAAAATCATTTCTAAAATGTGATGTATTATCTATAACAATACATCCTGCATCAGCGGCAATCGGTGCATACTTTTCTGACACGCTACCACCGGCTGAGAATAACCCAATATGTGCTTGGCTAAAATCAAATTTTTCTACATCAATGACTTCTATATTTTCGCCACGGAACTTAATGTCTTCTCCGGCACTGCGACTACTTGCAAGTAAAAAAAGCTGATCAACTGGAAATTTACGATCTTCTAAAGTATCAATAATTTGACGACCCACAAGCCCGGTAGCGCCGAGTACAGCAACATTATATTTTTGCGACATTTGTATTCCTCTATAAACAACAACCCTTATGGTCATTGTTAAACATTATATATTAAATCCAAGCCCAGCAAGTAACTGGCTTTGCTTTTTAGTGCCCGACACACGCACCGTACTAAACTCACGTCGTATTGGATAGTTTTTGCGCAAGGTATCAAACCCTGTACTCGCTAAGTTTTTACGTAATATGGCATCATCACGACGTACATCGTAAACTAAATGGATCAGCTGCCCTAAGTTAGCTTCATTAAAAGTGTCTTCTAGCGTAACTTGAGTTATTGCTGGTACAGGCAAAAAGTCAGCTAGGTTTTTAACAGCTGATATATTTTCTAACTCACACCATTTTTGATACAACATTTGTGTACCCCGCGCTTTCCCCTCAAGGGTATGTCCTGCAATGTGTACACTAGCAAAACGTGTATATTCAAGTAGCGGGATTAAAATATTAGGCTCGTTTTCCCATACATCTAATACTAAATCTAACGAATGGCCTTGCTGCATAACCTCAAGTAAAGCGTGATTATCAATAACATCACCTCGGCTTGCATTGATTAATATACAGTCTTTTTTGAGTGTATTTAAGCGTGCCTTATCCATTAGGTGCTGTGTTTTATAGTGACCGGTTTTAACTAATGGCACATGAAATGTCACTATGTCACTGTGCTTTAAAAGCGTATCAAGTTCAGTGTGTTCATCAAGTAACCCTTGCTCATGTTTTGGTGGATCACATAGCAATACATTTACATCTAAAACGCTCAGTTTTTTACGTAAACAACTCCCAATACTCCCGACACCGACAATGCCAATTGTTTTACCTTTAAGGGCAACAGCATTCTCTTGGCACAATGCAAAAATACTGCTTATGACATATTCAGCCACAGCAACTGCATTACAACCTGGGGCGCTAGTAAATGCGATACCTCGTTGCTTTAGTAATGGGGTATCAATATGATCCACACCTATCGTTGCGGTACCAACCATTTTAAGTTTATTAGCTTGAGCCAATAAAGCTTTGTTTACTTGTGTCACCGAGCGCGTTAATAAAACATCAACATCAACCAATTGCTCTGGTTGTAAACTTCGGCCATCAAAACGTTCTACATCACCAAAATCACTAAAAAATTGCTCTACTAAAGGCATATTTTGATCGGCAAGAATTTTCATCATTAGGTCCGGTTTCCACTAAGGGCCGTTATTGTAACGAACAACCGCATCTATATACAAACGAAAAAGCCGAGCAATGCTCGGCTTTTAATACTCTTTTAGCAAGGGTATAAAATATAAAGGCTAACCTTTGTATTTACTCATCACTAACGTGGCATTCGTACCACCAAAGCCAAAGCTGTTAGACATAACCGTATTAAGTTCTACATCTTTACGCTCAGTAACAATATCTAAGCCATGTGCTTGCTCATCTAATTCATCAATATTAATCGAAGGAGCAACAAAACTATGCTCAAGCATTAATAACGAAAAGATAGCTTCGTGCACACCAGCAGCACCCAGTGCATGCCCTGTCATTGCTTTAGTAGCACTGATCATTGGTGATTTACCACCAAATACTTCTTGAATTGCACCCAGTTCTTTTACATCACCTACCGGTGTAGACGTACCATGAGTATTTAAATAATCAATACTGTCAACATCTTGCATTGCTTGGCGCATACAGCGCGCTGCACCTTCACCCGAAGGCGCTACCATATCGTAACCATCAGAAGTGGCACCATACCCAACTATTTCAGCGTAAATATGTGCACCACGTGCAAGCGCATGCTCAAGTTCTTCAACAACAACAATACCGCCGCCACCTGAGATAACAAAACCATCGCGGTTTGCATCGTAAGTACGAGACGCTTTTTCTGGTTCTTCATTGTATTTAGTAGATAAAGCACCCATGGCATCAAATTCCATGGCTAATGTCCAATGCAGCTCTTCACCGCCACCAGCAAACACAACATCTTGTTTGCCTAATTGAATTTGTTCAACCGCATTACCAATACAGTGTGCCGATGTCGCACACGCAGAGCTAATAGAGTAATTAACCCCTTTAATTTTAAAGGGTGTTGCTAAACAAGCCGATGTTGTACTTGCCATAGTACGAGGTACCATATATGGGCCAACACGTTTTACGCCTTTTTCACGTAGTGTATCTGCAGCTTCTACCTGATACTTAGATGAACCACCACCAGAGCCAACAATAATACCGGTACGTTCATTTGATACTTGCTCATCGCTTAAACCCGAATCTTCAATCGCTTGCGCCATAGAAATATAAGAAAAAGCAGCAGCATCACCCATAAAGCGATGTGCTTTACGATCAACAAAGTCTTTTACATTAATATCTATTTTACCCGATACATTACTGCGTAAGTTATATTCAGCAAATTCTGGGTTAAACGCGATACCGCTTTTACCTGTTTTTAATGACTCTAACACTTCTTCTTTATTGTTACCGATGCTTGATACAACACCGATGCCTGTAATAACGGCTCTTCTCATTGGTAATTACCTTAGCTTGATACTAAATTGTGTTCTATTTTACGCTGAATTTAACAACTAAGTGGTCAGCTTTCTAGCGTACACTTGTACTCTGAACAAACAGTTTGCAAATAACGCCAGACTATTGCAAAGAAAACACGTAAAATAATGAATAAAAGCACTCTAAAATTGTAAACCATGATAAAAAACGCACAGATTCATTTTAACCTTCAAGGCACCCCCGTAGCCGATCACTTCGACGATGTTTATTTTTCAAATGACGATGGCCTTGCTGAATCTCATTATGTTTTTTTTCAGCAAAATAATATCGCCCAGCGGTTACAAAATCATGACCGTGACTTTTTTAGTATTGCCGAAACCGGTTTTGGTACTGGGCTTAATTTTTTAAATACTTGGTTACAGTTTAAAGCGCATATTGCACATAGGCAGCATGACAACAATAAAGTTCAAAATCAATATGATAAAAGTGTTAACCGGTTACATTTTATTTCATTTGAAAAATACCCCATTACCAAAAGTGATTTAACACAAGCACTTAAGGCTTGGCCGCAACTAGCTCATTTAAGTGAACAACTACTTGCAAATTACCCCATTACATTAGCTGGGTGTCATCGCCTTGAATTTGAAAACGGCGCAATCGTACTCGACTTATACTTTGGGGATGTACAAACGTCGATTAATACAATGAGCTATCCAGCTTGTGGGGTCGTTGATGCTTGGTACTTAGATGGCTTTGCCCCCAGTAAAAACCCCGATATGTGGCAAAGCAGTGTATTTAATTCGATGGTTGATATTTCTCGAAGTAACGCCACTTTAGCAACATTTACTGCGGCCGGTTTTGTTCGTAGAGGGCTTATTGAAGCGGGTTTTTCCATACAAAAAGCAAAAGGTTTTGGCCGTAAACGCGAAATGCTAATAGGCCAATTAACGCAAGCAAATCAAGCACATTCGGCTGCCCCTTATTTTGCTAACGACACAGCAACGTTAAATCGTGTTGCGGTTATTGGTGGGGGAATAGCAAGTAGTTCACTATTGTATAGCTTAGCTAAACGAGGGATTCACACTCACCATTTTTGCCAAGACGACGCTCTTGCAATGGGCGCATCACATAATGTGCAAGGAGCCGTGTATCCTCATTTACAAGCTAAAAACTCGCCACACAGCGAATTTTTTGCCCATAGTTTTTTGTATGCAAAACGCCTTTATAAGCAATTATTAGCACAAGGTTTTAGTTTCGATCACAGTTGGTGTGGCGTATTACAGCATGCAGTAAAAACCCCCTTAGCTCAGCGTCATGAAAATTTAGATAAAAAACAGTTATGGCCTGAAGAATTAATGCACGCAGTAAGCGCACAACAAGGCGATGAACTTGCAGGAATAAGCACAGGCTACCCTGGAGTGTTTTTTCCTCTTGGGGGGTGGATCAATCCACCGCAACTTGTTAATGCGCTTTTTCAAGCCGCTAAAGCAATAACGATAAACACCCAGCCTTTAAACAGTGAGTTTAATTGCAATATAGAGCAACTGGAAAAAACAGATGAAGGCTGGATGCTTACAGCAAACATTAATCAAAAAAGTAAAACCTTTGGCCCTTTTAGCGATGTAATTGTGTGTGCTGGCGAACATAGCGACCAATTTAACCAAACTGAAAAGTTACCTATCGTAGGTGTTAGAGGCCAGGTATCGCATATTAAAGCAAGCGAAGAGTCAAAAAAGCTTAAAACCGTTTTGTGCCATAAAGGCTATTTTACTCCTCACTATCAAGGGCATCATTGTATGGGTGCGACCTTTGAAAAAAATTCAAAAAGCCGTCAGGTTACAGAGCAAGACAACCAAACAAATCATAAACAACTATTAAGTTTTTATCAAAACACGGCATTTGCGCCTAGCTTAGGACATATCACTTCAGCTAAAGCGGCTGTGCGCTGCACTTTTATTGACCACCTCCCTATGGCTGGACAATGGGCTGATCAAAATGATTACATGCAAGCATTTGCTAATTTACGTTTAGGTAAGCGTTATCAATACAACGCACTACAAAAACCGCAACAAGGTTTACATATTTTAACGGGATTTGGCGCACGAGGCTTTTGCAGTGCACCATTAAGTGCTGAGCACTTAATTGCGCATTTAAACAATGAACCACGTCCTTTTAGTGAACGCGTTAGCCAAGCAATACACCCTGCTCGATTTATAGTGCGCGACCTTATCCGTAATAAAATTTAACCTTATCGCCTTTATTATCTACCATTGATAATAAGGACTGCTTTTTATTCGGCCTTAGCCAACAAGTTTAAAAAAACATAATAAAAGCACTTTTTTTCATCCTGCATTCAGCCTATACATTTAATAAAAACATAATATAAATAAATACTTAAATCTCCCTTTAAAAATATAAAAGCATCCCAAGCTCATTAATTAGTAAAACAATTTATGTATTTATATATCGTTTTTACAACGTCATAAGTCACTGCATTAAGCAGAGTTTAATAACATTAAGATAAGGAGTACTTGCATGAGTAAAACATTAATCATTGGCGCGAGTGGCCAAATTGGTAAAATGACCATTAAGCTACTACTTGAAAATCAACACAATGTTGTAGCCTTAGTACGTGATAAAGAAAAACTCAGTGATTTAAATAGTCCGCATTTAACGATTGTAGAACGCGATCTTGAAAGCGACTTTAGTGATGCGTTTGAAGGGTGCAATCAAGTTATATTTGCAGCGGGATCAGGTGGAAATACTGGCGCAGATAAAACACTTTTAATAGATTTATGGGCAGCTAAAAAAGCGGCAAGTTATGCTAAACAATACCAAATAGAACATTTTGTTATGATAAGCTCTATCGGAGCCGATAATCCGGATGCTGTAGAGGGGGATATTAAACCTTATCTGGTAGCAAAGCACATGGCCGACCAACATTTAATTAATCAAGGTGTGCCTTATACTATTTTACGCCCAGGTACACTAACTAACGAGCCTGGTTCACAATTAATTAGTACTCGCTACCCTAACGATAGCGATAAAGCTAAAATTAGTCGCGAAAATGTTGCAAATGCACTTTACACCATTGCCACTAATACATTTAAACGAAATCGCATTATCTCACTATTCAATGGCGAACAAGCAATCCCTAAAGCCCTTAGTTAAACAACCTATATACAAAACTCATTAACCATTTAAATCCTTGTCGGTGAAATGGTTAATGAGTTAGCGTTTTGTTTTGTTAAATACCGTCGCTATAGCGTTATTCTAAATATAACAATCGAACTTGCACTTTGTTTACACATTTTACTCGTAGTATTACGCACAATTAATGCCTATAGTTTCTATAAGCTAACAAAAATGACAAGAGATACTTTAATCTAGTTATTTTTAACTAAAAAAACATCTATAAATAGCCTTTGCGATTATAGAATCCTAAAACACTCTTTGATAAGTTAGTTAATCAATAATAAAAATAATCAGGCTACAGCCTAGGACACTTCTATGAGCGCATCTTATAAAATTGTATTCAGTGGGCAAGTTAAAAAAAATACCGACTTATCCGTCGCTATTAACCAACTATCTCGATTATTGAATATTCCAAACTTTGTGTGCGAAAAGCTATTTGATGGTAAAGCCTATGCATTAGAAAAAAATCTCACCAGCGTAGAAGCCGTAAAAAAAGAATCAAGCCTCAAAGCCCTAGGACTCATTACTAAAGTACAGCCACAAAAACCCGAAAAAGAAAACGTAACTCCCGCAAATAATAACATAACACGAGAAAGCATAAGTGCAGGTACAAGCCTTCAAACCTACCGTTTTATCCAACAAAAACAAAACAATAATCACCTGATTTACCTGATAAAAAACTGGCAGTTAATGTTATTAAAAATCGGCCTGTATTTTTGCTATACCGCGTTAATTATAGCAACGTCTGCTGCCATACTTACAGCGTTTAAGCTGGTTACTGTCGCGAATGATAGCCAAATAAATAAACAGCTTTTAAACTACGATAACTACAAACACTATTTAAATAATCAACAAAGCAACTCGCCTGTATCAGCCTATATAAATAACAACAACACCAGCTACGAAGCACTGCAAGAGCAGCAACAAATAAATCGTTATTTCGCTGATTTCTCTAGCGCAATTAATCACTATGCAAAACAGGTAAATCAACGAGATGTTTCAGCCATGGGGGGTGTAAAACTAAAACAACACCTACAAGAAATTGATGCACTTGGACCTCAATTTGCATTTTGGCAACAGCTCACAACCCTTGCCTCAGCACTTGAAAATGATGCAACTAACATGGCTAAACTAAGCAACGAAAACCCACTTAAAGTACAATGGATCAATGCAGTAGACTGGATCAGCCAAAGCTATATTAGAGAACAACAAAACCCTAGCCTAAACATTGTAAAAACGACACCACATACAACTCATATTAAATTACAACTTAACTTAATCGTACTACTTAGTTTTATGTGTTTTGTCGCCTTGCTCACCGCCTTTTTAAACAATACGTTAAAGCGAAAAATTTAAGTATATAAAAACGCCAATAAAATTATTGGCGTTTAAAATATCCCTTCAGTGAGTTCGGGTTATCGTTAATAAAACACTTCCTTGATTATTGTCATACAAAGACCATACATCATTAGCAAAAGCATAAAAGTAACCCGCTGAATCTACATTTAAACTCTTTATACCCTGCTGATAATTGGGCAAACTAACATATTGATGAGGGTGTGGGCTGCCATCATTGGTCACTGCTGTTTTTTGCTCTGCATCATTGGCAATACACCCAACTAAAATAAACCAAGGCATATGCTCTATACGTTTCGTTCCCCAAAAGTCAGCTGAGCGATTTTGTGATAGCTGTCTAAACTTACGCTCGGCTATCCCCCATATCGACGATGCAAACCGAATAATATCGCCACGTGTTAACTTCCCATCTTCACTTCCTAACCAATCGCAGGTATCTTTACCGTCTTGCCAGTGTCCTTGCGCTGAAAACGAATACTTTTCATCTTTATCCATAAATAAATAGGTTCTATTCCAGTGTTGCTTAGCAAAAACTTTTACCGATACAGACTCCCCCACAGCTAATTTTTTAGTTGGCCAATATTTAGGGTGACTAATAGGAGAAATAATCTGACGCTCAAAGACACTCGGGTGAAAGTGCTCACTGTTTTGGGGGGTTACACACTCTACATTACGAGGGCGAGAACGAAACTTAGCAAAAATACCTTTATACGAATTATGTAAAACGCCTGCGGCATCCGGTTTAAGTTGCGCAAACACATTATCTCTAAATACTAAACCATGCGCTTGTGCTTCTTGTAGCATCCACTTTAATGCAATATCCGATAACGAGCAGTCACTGTATCCACCGCCCACATCCGAATGCACACCTGCAAACCACTGCTCTTTTACATCACTATGGCTCACATCGCCTTGCCAACGTGTTACACAAAAACTACTTCTTTTTTCATCAAGCGCCATTGCGTGCCTAGCCACCTTAATATGCTTGCCTAAACACGTATCATGAAAACGCCAGCGTTCTGGGTTATCAAATAGGTTAAATATTTCCATATCATTAGGGATCCCAAGTGCACCAACCGTATCCCACACACCTAAAAAATGAACAACAAATGGTTCTTTATTATTAATAAAATCAGTTACATTTAAATTTTCACACGCTGATTTATAATCACTAAAATGCTGATGTGTTTTATCCCAACACTGCGCTTCATCCATGTCTAAAAAATCAAGCAACCCCAACCTCAGCATCCCCCCTAAGCTTCGCGCAGTAAATGCTCCTCGGCTAAAGCCAAAAATAAACACCCTATCACCCGGTTCATAATGCTGAGCTATCCAGTGGTATGCACTACAAATATGCCGCTTAATATTTTTTCCCAATGCACCATCTAAAACAGCATCTTTTAGCCCTGTTTTCTCACCACCCAACCCCGGGTGATAATACGATTTTTGTACATTATTATTGTCATCAAGATCATCTAAAGCATGGTACAACTTAACCACATTTGTGGGTGCAGGTATTGCGTTATCTTCTTGTTCTGGGTTATTCCAAGTTCCATCACAACACACGATTAAATTAGCCATTTTCACATCCCTGTTTATCTGATTATGTATAAACAACTAGAATAGAACGCTCAATAAATCAACAAATCTAACGCTCGTACCTATTAAAATGCGAATACTGAAAATGCTTTCATAAATGTAAAATTTAATTAGGTAAAATATTTAAAGAAAAACAGCCAACAACCTTTCCCAGTTGATAGCTTTAATATTGTCTTTATTTTCACCTATATCAATGAAATTATTTAATAATTTTTTGTAATCTTTATTTATCTAGGTAAAATTATGGAAAATAACACCCGGTAATTTAATAGTATAAAAAAGACATTAATCAATTCTATTTTATTGCTTAGCGTATCATGGTTAGTTATGAATTATAGATTGCGACTCAAGGCTTCTTAAATCTGCTATGAGGCCTTTGTTACAATGGCTATAAAGTGGAAAGTTAGTGGTTATTATCGCGCTTACGTGATTTGAACAACTTATATGTTTATTAATACAAAAACTAAAAATTAAAAATTAAAAAAACACGATATAAGCATCCCCCTTTTATCGTGTTACTCATAAAGGAAAAATAAGGAAAGCCATATGAAAAAAACACTCGCAATCTCACTCTCTACGCTGACTTTGTCGCTTGCTGGTTGTGGGAGCAATGTACCAGCTTGTAACGATAGTGAAACTAAAGAGCTAGTAATGAAAATTGCTAATGATGAATTAACGCGTCAAGTTGGCCAGGAGGTTGCAAACGAGGTGAACTTAGACGTTCTTGCTGTTAGAACTCAACATACTAATGAGCAAACAGGAGCGCATGAATGCGCGGCTGAACTGAGTATAAGCGGCAAAGGTGGTGCAAATGAACTTTCAATTACTTATACCGTTGAAGGAACTGACGATGGTGAAAGCTTTTATGTAAATGTATCTGGGCTGTAGCATTTAGTCTCGATGAATTATATTCAATAACGAAAAACGCCTCATTTCGATCAGTTGAGTAATTAAATACCCAACATTTAGTCTCACCATATTTTCACCAGTAAGTGCTGTGGTACTAACCATAGCACTAAAAATACTGGATGCAGGTAAACATTTTGAGATATGACAGGCATAAAAAAACCCGCAAACTTGATTGCTCAAATTTGCGGGTTTCTTAGGGTTTTTAAATCAACGTATTTAAAAACCAATATTGGTGGAGCTGGGGGGATTTGAACCCCCGTCCGAAAAGCCTCGACCGTCGGTACTACATGTTTAGTATTGTCATTTAATTAACCTTTAAGTCCCGGACAAACACGGTAAGTAAAGGCGAGGCCGCTTAGTTTTAACGCTTCAACCCCGGCCAGGGTTTCCATCGCGATCAGGTGTTAGGGTGACACTCCAGAATCCAGTCCACAAGAATACATGGAAGGAGCGCTAGCCAGCCTAAGCTGCTAGAGAGTAGTTATCGTCGTTTGCGATTACTTTAAATTGCGGCTTTTTTACGAGGCAAACCGCACCTCGACATGCACCTCGGGCTTCTTGAATTCCGTCGAATCCTAATCAGCCCCTGAAATAGGTTGGTTACTTTATATTGCTATAAAGAAGTCTCTTTTTCAGTTGCAATGAGTATAACTGAGTACACGATAGATACTCAAGCATCTACCTCGCTTTATTTTATATATATCGTTTAACTGCTTACAAATCACACATACCTAGCACTAAATAATGATTTAAAAACATTTACTTAACAATTGTTCGCGAGTGTGCTCAAATACTGCTCCGCACTACTTTGTATAACGTAATGCATAATAAACACTATAAAATAATAACAGACATACTTAGGATAAATAAATGTCGGTTTTCTCGTTAGATGAAGCAACGGGAGCGGTATCTATAAACGCTCACCCACAAGAAACAGGGTTTCCGGTTACCGGAGCTCAATTGGTTGAACTACTAGAGAACTCTGAGTTTGCTGAGTTTGAAATACTCAATACCAATATCGGTAAATTATTTGCTCCGGGCAACGATGTTACAAAAGCATCATTAGTGATCGCTCGTTGTGTTGATGCCAGCATTGAAATTACAATCAACGATACCAACATGATAGCCGAGGCAACGTTAACCACGGCGATGGGTGGAAAGTTATTAAGCGTTGAAAATGCCCATGCTGCGATTAAAAAAGCGGGTATTAAAAAAGGGGTAAACGCCCAAGCACTCGACACATTTTTAGGTCAACAATTTGAACGTGCCGCGGGAACCCAATACAGTGCGATTATTGCTCATGGTCGCAAGCCAACTAATGGCACCGATGCCAAATTTGTAAGACTTGCTCCAACAGCCCAAGACCGAGTACTTAGCCCACAGGCTAAAGATGGCGGTAAAGTCGATATGAAAAACCTTGGCGCTATTATCACGGTTAAGCCTGGCACGGCATTAATGCAACGTATACCCGCCACAGCCGGTGAAAATGGTTATACCCTTTTTGGCGATGAAATCACTGCAGCCCCAGGAAAAGAACATCAACTAACAGCATTCGATGGCACAAAAATAGATCCCACCAACCCCGATTTACTCATTGCTAATAGCAAAGGCGTGCCTGTTGCATTGCCAAGAGGAATGCGGGTTGATGATGTACTGTGCTTTGACAATATAGATGTCAGCACCGGCCATGTGGAGTTCGATGGCAGTATCATTGTCAGTGGTGATATAAAAGATGGTATGAAAGTTAAAGCCAATGGCGATATAACCGTACTTGGCTTTGTTGAGTCGGCGCATGTGCAAAGTAACAATGCCATTACGATTATGCTTGGTGCAATTGGCCGTAAGCGCGAAAATGATGAAGCTTTTACTTGCGAAGTATTAGCTAAGCGCACTATCTCTATTGGTTATGCACAATATTGCCATATAGAAACCGCTTTAGATTTATTAATTGATCGCCAAGCACTACATTGCGATTTAACCGCTAGGCGTTTAATACGTGTTGGTAAAGGAAAAAATCCCCAAGGCAAATTAATTGGCGGGAATATACATAATGCAATGCGTTTAGAAGCCGGTGAAGTGGGCGCGCCTTCGGGGGCAAAAACACGTATTTTTTTAGCGCAAAACTGGTTCGATTTGCGAGATCAACAAAGCAAAATTAATGATTTTGAAAAGCGTCTTGCTAAAAAAGCAGTTGAATTAAGAGTGGCCCGTAAAAAAGCACAACAAATATCTGTAGATATAAAAAAGCAAAAAATATTACACAAAATTCAAAAAAACGAGCAACAGGTTAAAAACCATAGTGTGCATATTTTACGTCAAAAGAAGATGGTACAGCAAAAAATATCGCGTTTATTAGCCAGTAGTCGTTTAAAAATAAACGACTTAATGCACCCAGGTGTGGAGCTTAAAATAGCAAAAGACAGTAAGCAATTTTCGCGTATTTATCCACCCCACTTAGTAAAATTAAGTGAAGGAAAAATTACTCAGTCGTTTTAGCTGATTCGTCTTCGTTTTCGTCTATTGCCAGTGGCCAACCGCCTAATTGCTGCCAACGATTAACAATTAAACAATAAAGCTCAGCGGTACGCTCAGTATCGTACAATGCCGAATGTGCTTGCGAGTTATCAAAAGCAATACCCGCTGCAGCACAAGCTTTAGCTAGTACGGTTTGCCCTAACGCAAGCCCTGCTAATGTTGTGGTGTCAAAACTCACAAACGGATGAAATGGCGTACGCTTAATATTATTGCGCTCTATGGCTGCATTTAAAAAACCATGATCAAATGCTGCATTATGCGCTACTACTACTGAACGCTGACACCCTGCGGCTTTTTGCGCTTTGCGTACCACTTTACAAATTTCTTTTATGGCATGCTCTTCACTCACTGCACCACGTAACGGAGAAAAAGGGTCTATCCCGTTAAATTCTATCGCAGCTTGCTCAATGTTAGCCCCTTCAAAAGGCTCAATATGAAAATGCACAGTATGATCGATACTTAGTAATCCATCGTCATCCATTTTTAACACCGACACTGCAATTTCTAACAATGCATCTGTTTTATTGTTAAAGCCGGCTGTTTCAACATCAATTACAACAGGAAAAAAGCCGCGAAAGCGTTTTGCGAAAAGGGTTTGCTCAGTATTTGCCATAGTTTTCTTGGATTGTCGGTATAAGCACTCTATTATGACAAAGTTGATAGGGGCTCGGCTAGAGCAAAATTTATTTATTTATTAGGCATGTAAATTGCTTAATACTGTGTGCGCTTACGGTGCAGTGTCCGTAAAACGTATTTACACTGCGTAATGCCAGTTTTTTGGCATGTTTTGTTGGAGGAACCCTATGAAGTTATCATTATTATTTTTTAGCCTAGGCTTAACCAGTACGCTATGTGTTAACAGTGCACATGCCGCTATGCGCCAATACAGTGCTAATCAAGATAATTCTCATTGGGAAGTGGTTAAAACAACTAAGCTACAATGCCAACTTAACCACGAAATCCCTTACTACGGCGAAGCCATATTTAAAGCAAATGCCAGTAAAAACAAAAACCTGACCTTTAATCTCGATATGGTTGTACGTCCCGAAAATTACGATATTGCAGGGTTAAAATCGGTTCCCCCCTCTTGGCGCGCAGGTTTGCCTGCTCGCGATATTACCGATATGAAACTACTTAAAAAATTCGATGGTGAATTAGATAATAAAACAGCCTGGGAAATGTTAAGCGAACTTGAAAAAGGCTTTCATCCCACATTTTATTATCAAGACTGGCAAAACAGTGCCGATAAAATTGCCGTGGGTGTTTCAAGCGTTAATTTTAAACAAGCTTACTGGGCATTTTTACAATGCCGTGATGGATTATTGCCATTTAGCTTCGAAGATATTTCGTTTACCGTTATGAATTACCAATCAAACAGTAGCACGCTCACTAAAGCATCACAGCAACGCTTAGAGCAAATAGCACAATATTTACAAAACGACTCAACGATTGAGTCTATTAATATTACTTCGTATACCGATAGTTACGGTGGTCGTTGGAATAACCTCGATCTATCGCGCAAACGTGCAAAAGCCATTAAAGATTACATGGTGAGTTTAGGTGTCGATGCCGAAAAAGTAGATGCAACCGGCCTAGGTGAAAAACGATTTGTCGACACTAACGATAATATTTTGGGCCGCGATAAAAACCGCCGCTTAATTATTCAAATAGCAAAAATGTGATATTGATTAAACTCTAAAAATAACATGAGCAGCTAAACAGCTGCTCATTTACCCTTCTACTGAGTATTAATGACACAGCCTTTTAAAAATTTAGTAAAATTCCCTTCTTTTTTGCACTAACTGTTTAAGTTTTATTAAAGTCGTTATATCGTGGCAGATTATAAAAATAATTAGGCTCTCTCATGCTAAAAAATAAAACAATAGGTAGTATGTTTATTGTTGCTGGTACCACTATTGGAGCCGGCATGCTCGCATTACCTATTGCTTCTGCAGGGTTAGGCTTTACAACCGCTTTTGTGTTACTTGTTGCCAGCTGGTTACTGATGACCTATACCGCCTTGTTAATGCTTGAACTACACCAATTTGCTCCACGTGATGCCACATTAAATACCTTAGCTAAATTATGGCTTGGTAAAAAAGGGCAGTATGTAGCCAACTTTTCTATGGTGTTTTTGTTTTACGCATTATGTGCTGCGTATATTGCTGGCGGTGGCTCTCAATTACAGCTTCGTATAAACACAGCATTAAATCTCAATATTGCCCCACAAATGGCCTCGGTTATACTCGCTTGCGTTATTGCGTTTGTTATTACCCTTGGTACAAGTAAGGTCGATGTGCTAAATCGGGTGCTTTTTAGTATTAAAATAGTGGTACTAGCAAGTTTGTTTTATATGTTAACGCCTTATGTGCACACCACCCATTTACTTGAAATGCCTCTACAAAACGGCCTTATTTTGGCTGCGCTACCGGTTGTATTTACTTCATTTGGCTTTCATGGCTCTATTCCTTCTATTGTGAAATATGTTGGCCTAGAAATAAAAAGTTTACGAAAAGTAATGATTGCAGGTGCGACACTGCCTTTAGTTATTTATATTTTTTGGCAGTTAATTAGCCAAGGAATAATGAGCCAACACGCACTAATTAACAGTGATGGTTTAAGTGGGTTTATTAACAGCGTTAGCCAAATAGCACATACCCCTATGGTAAAAACAGCCATTATGTTATTTGCTGATTTAGCCTTAGCCACTTCATTTTTGGGCGTGAGCTTAGGATTATTTGATTTTTTTGCTGATACATTTAAACAAAATGACAATAAATTAGGGCGTGTTAAAACAGCCTTAATCACATTTATTCCACCGCTTGGCTTTGCATTATTTTACCCACAAGGTTTTATCATGGCATTAGGCTATGCCGCTATTGCTTTGGTAGTTCTGGCCGTATTTTTACCTGTGTTTATGGTGTATCAACAACGTCAATCAGCAACAAAACCGGGATACAGTGTTAAAGGAGGAAGTATAGGGCTTGGCATTGCGTTACTGTGTGGTGTCACAATTATTGCTTCACAGTGTTTGCAAATGCTCGGAGTTATTCCAAGTATTGGCTAGCTAACGCGAACAATCGCCGCATGGCGATTGTTCGATAAATATCCCCCTGTTAGGGCATATCGTAGGCATTAAATTTAAAGCTTAAAACACCATAGATTTACCACGCCCCGTTGCCTGAGACGCAGCATCTAAATTTCCATCATTGTTAATAATTACGTGTAAATCACCAAAATTACGTGCTTCAACCTCGTAACCCATTTTTTGCAAATCCTGCGTCACGGTATTAGTAAAATCTTGCTGTGTACGAATCACATTTTTAGGCCATAGCTGATGATGAAAGCGTGTGGTATTAGCAACTTGGTCAGCCGACATATTAAACTCAACAGCATTTAAAATAGATTGGTACACCGAGCTAATAATCGTCGTGCCACCAGGCGAACCTGTCACCATTTTTACCGCGTTATTTTTAAGTAAAATTGTCGGGGTCATCGAACTAAGCATACGCTTATGCGGCTGAATTTCATTAGCAACCCCACCTAAAGCACCAAACACATTCATTACACCGGGTTTTGCACTAAAGTCGTCCATTTCATCATTTAATAAAAAGCCTGCGCCGGTTACAACCACTCCACTACCAAAGCCTAAGTTAATGGTGGTTGTATTTGCGACCGCATTACCCATTTTGTCTACAATTGAAAAATGCGTTGTTTGCTCACTTTCTTTTAAGCCTGGTTTTATATTCTCAGTGGTAGAAATTTTAGTTAACAATACACCTTCGCTACGCTTTTTAAGGTAATCGTTATTCGTTAGCGCTTTAACAGGGACATCAAAAAAATCTGGATCACCTAAATACTCTGCTCTGTCTGCAAAAACACGCTTTCCTATTTCTGCCAGTAAATGTACATACAGGGTTGAGTTATGCTCAATTTGCTGTTTTGGCTTTAGCATTTCATACATTTTTAACCACTGTAAAATAGCAATACCACCAGAGCTAGGTGGCGGCGAAGTAAGTACTTGGTAACCATTCCAGCTTTCTTTAATAGGCACACGCGATACTGCCTTATAATTTTTAAGATCTTCCTCGTTTATTATTCCACCGTGTTGGTGCATAAAGTTGGCAATGATTTTTGCAGTTTCGCCTTTATAAAAACCATCTTGTCCGTTATCACGAATTCGCTTTAAAGTGGCCGCTAATTCGGGTTGTTTAAATACACTATTGGCGGTTGCTCGCGCAAAGTAATCGGCAAAATTAACCGTTATATCTTTACTTTTTAAGCGTGCGATATAGCGCTCAATACTACTGGCCAATTTAGGGTGAACCACAAAACCTTGTGCTGCTAAAGTATACGCGGGTTGTACTAAATCGTGCCATTTTAACGAACCATGCTTTTGATGTGCCAACCACATACCTGCCACACTGCCAGGGACACCACTGGCATGAATACCATATAATGATTTATAGGGCACAACATCACCATTTTTATCTAAATACATATCTTTATGAGCTGAGCTTGGCGCTGTTTCACGGTAATCAATAAAATCGCCTTGGCCATCTTTATGAATTAACATAAATCCACCGCCGCCAATATTACCCGCTTCGGGTAATGTGACCGCCAGTACAAATTGTGCAGCAATCGCCGCATCAACAGCATTACCGCCTTGCTCTAAAATAGCACGCGCGGTATCGGCACTGTATGAATCGGGCATTGCTACGGCCATTTGCCCTTTAGCATGTACGCCACTGGTTGCACACAGTATAAAAAGTGCAGCCATGTTAATTAAATAAGTTTTAGACATAAATTTAACCATAAGTTATCCTTTATTTTTATTACTTCGTTTTATTGTACAAGCCTGTTTTTAGTGCAATTTTATAAATTATTAGTTGTTATTTTTTTACGGTAGAGCACAGCTGCTAAATCGCCGTACTCATCGCTGTGGGTATAATGTTTAATAAACACCATACCTATTTTTTTCATAATATTAATCGATGCGGTATTTTCTAATAACGCTGTTGCGCTTAGTGTTTTAATGTTGGCGTGTCCTTTAATCTCATCACAAATCGCTATTGCGGCCTCGGTTGCATACCCCTTCCCCCAACTACTTTGCTTAAAACGCCAGCCAATTTCAATATCGTTATAGTTTGGATTATCAGTAAAAAAGTCCATTGGCCTAACAAGTACCCAACCAATAAACGTGTTACTGCTTGTTATATTGACTTGCCAAAGCCCCCATCCTTTTTCGTCGTTAGTAAAGGCTTGCAAGCGCGGCAACGCGTTTTCTTTAATATCACGTTGTGTAGAAGCTTTACCACGCGTTAAATATTTCATAACCGCAGGGTCTTGATCGAGTTCCCACAACAAAGGCCAATCATTGGGTGTCATTAATTTAAAATTTAATCGAGGCGTTACGTCTACGTTCATTTTTATCCTCTATACTGACCCAGAAACTTAATTTATGGAGAATACCTATGAACAAATTAGCAGGTTTAGCATTGATAGGCACGCTTATTACTTTAACTGGCTGTGAAGATGCTAACGAAGTAAAAGAAGAAGCAAAAAATACCTCAGCACAAATGCAAGAAAAACTTGGTGATGCATGGACCGGTGTTAAAGATAAAACAAACGAACTAATGAACGATGAGTCGTTTCAAAGCTTAGTAAGCGAAAGCAAAGAGCTTGGCTTAGACATGTACGACGATGGTAAAGAAGTTGCCGTTGAAGCATGGATAAAGTCAAAAGAAGCGGCTGGTGAATTAAGCGAAAAAACAAAACAGCAAGCACGTGAGCTAGCACAGCAAATTGAAGACGCTCGAGAGCAACACCAAGATAACTAATTAATTGATTTTACAGAATGGTGAAATCGTTTTTTACCACTGTAATTATTTGAGCAATCAATTATCATAGCTTTATCAACTTATCAGGAGACTATGATTATGCTTACCGTTATTTTTGGCCGTGAAGGCTGCCCATTTTGTGTTCGTGCTAAAGATGTTGCGCAAAAACTTACCGACGAACGTGACGACTTTAAATTTCGTTACATCGATATTATCAAAGAAGGCATAAGCAAAGCCGATCTTGAAAAATCAGCAGGTAAACCTTGCCCAACAGTGCCACAAATTTTTGTAGATCAAACCCATATTGGTGGTTTTACAGAGTTTGAAGCGTACGCAAAAGAAAACTTAGGGCTTTACAAGTAAACATTAAATTTACGTCTACCCCAAAAGCGTGTTGAATAATTTATTTAACACGCTTTTTTGTTTTACCCTAATAAATGGGCAGCGTGGCAAAGTAAATTTCGATTAGGCACGCAATTTTGTAATAAAAGCACATAATTTAACTGGTTAAATTTCGACCAACATCAATAACATAGAAATTAGTTGTAATTTATACAAGCAATTGCCTCGTATTTCCTATACAATGCGCGCCTCTTTAAATTCGTTGAGGCGTATTAATGTCAGAACCAGTCACGTTTGAATCTCTAAATCTTTCTCCTGCAATTTTGAAGGCAGTTGAAGAGTTGGGTTACAAGACACCATCTGAAATCCAAGCTCAATGTATACCGTTATTGCTAGAAAGAAAGGACGTACTGGGACTAGCACAAACGGGTACAGGTAAAACAGCAGCATTTGCACTGCCATTACTAAATAATATTGACCCGTCTGTGAAACAGCCACAGATCCTTGTACTCACTCCAACACGTGAGCTTGCGATCCAAGTTGCTGAGGCATTTGAACAATATGCTAAACACACTCGTGGTGTTGAAGTATTGGCACTTTATGGTGGCCAAAGCTACAGCATCCAATTAAGTGCACTTCGTCGTGGCGCGCAAATTATCGTTGCTACACCGGGTCGCTTAATCGATCACATTAACCGTGGCACTATCAAGTTTGATGCTTTACAAGCACTTGTACTTGATGAAGCCGATGAAATGTTACGTATGGGCTTTATCGATGATGTTGAAAACATCATGGAAAAAACACCGCGCGAAAAGCAAACATGTCTTTTCTCTGCAACCATGCCTAAGCAAATTCAAAACATCAGCAGCAAATATATGAATAACCCTGAACAGGTTCATATTTCTGCGCGTAACTCAACAGTATCATCTGTAGAGCAAGTGTTTTGGAATGCCCACGTACACAAAAACAAAGCCATTGTTCGTTTCTTAGAAGCTGAACAATACGAAGGTGCTATTGTTTTCGTACGTACACGTAACGACACGGTTCAACTTGCTGAGCTATTAGAGCGCGAAGGTTTCTCTGCAGCTCCACTTAACGGTGATATGAACCAGCAAGCACGTGAACGTACTGTTGATCGCTTAAAAAGCGGCATGCTGAACGTTGTAATTGCAACAGATGTAGCTGCACGTGGTCTTGATGTAGACCGTTTAAGCTTAGTTATCAACTACGATATTCCACAAGATTCTGAAGCTTACGTTCACCGTATTGGCCGTACAGGTCGTGCTGGCCGTACTGGTAAAGCAATTTTATTTGTTAAGCATAACGAACGTTACTTACTTAAAAATATCATTCGTCATACTAAATCAGAAATTGCACAAGTTGATTTACCAACAGCTAAAGTTGTTGAAGAAAAACGTATCAATGCATTACAAGAAAAGCTAACGCTTGCACTTGAAAACAAAGATATTACATTCTTCAATGAAGTCGCTGCTAACATGGCTCAAAAGCTTGAACTTGCTCCTGAAGACTTAGCCGGTGCATTACTGTGTTTAGCACAGCAACAATCGCCTATTAAAGTTGAAGAAGTTAAAATTCAACCTCGTGAGCGTAATGCACGTAACGAACGCAGCGATCGTAATGATCGTGGCCGTCGTAACGACCGCGGTGATCGTGGTGACCGCCCAGAGCGTAAACCTCGCGAACGTAACAGTCGTGATGCTGGACCAATGGATACTTACCGTATCGAAGTGGGTCGTGAGCACGGTGTTCAAGTTAAAAACATTGTTGGCGCTATCGCTAACGAAGCTGACATCTCAAGCAAGTTTATTGGTGATATTCGTCTTCACGATAATCACAGTACGGTTCAATTACCGCAAAACATGCCTAAAGATGTGCTAGATCACTTCCAAAAAGTGTTTATTTGTAAACGCCCAATGGGAATGACATTAGCACCAGATCAAGGCCCTTCTGAGCCACGTGCTGAGCGTTCTGAACGCCCTGCTGGTGACAGAAAGCGTAGCTTTAACAAAGACAACCAACGCGGTGATAAGCGTGGCGGTCCTCGTAAAGAACGTCGCCCAGTGAGCTTCACAGCTAAATAAGCAAAAGCTTATTAGTATAAAAACCTTGTTTACTTTGTAAACAAGGTTTTTTTGTGCCTAAAACTAACTGATAAGCCACTTTATGCACTATAAAACGCTGCGCTAAAGTAGTAGTAATTTAGTGATTAAGCCACTATTTGCACAAATAGGCGCTGCGCTGAAGAGTAGTAATTTAGTGACTCGATCGTGTTTGAGCTTATTTTTTGGCTTCTCATTTACCCTCATTTGCTTCTCTTTGTGAACATTGGTTTTTGTTTTTGGTTTTTAAGTGATTAAGTAATAAGCCACTATATGCACAAAGAGGCGCTTCGCTTTAGAGACGCTGCGCTCAAGAGTAGTAATTTAGTGACTCGATCGTGTTTGGTCTTATGTTTTTCACTTCTCATTTACCCTCATTTTCTTCTCTTTGTGAGCATTGGTTTTGGTTTTTAAGTGATTAACTGGTTAAGTGCTTAAGTAATAGCCACTATTTGCACAAAGAGGCGCTTCGCTTTAGAGACGCTGCGCTTTGGAGAAGTGATCAGTTCTTTAGTGATTAGATGATGTTTTGGCTTCTCATTCTCTTTGTGAGCATTGGTTTTGTGTTGATACAATGCCACTACAATGTACACGCTGGGGATGCGGTTGAGTATTCATGATCAAGGAAGGTCGTCGCTAATAAGTAAAACATATCAGCGACGGTTTATTCTGTAATAAGGTTTATTTAACTAGGGCTTTTACTTCTTCCCATAACCTAACAACCAATGCTTTGTCTTCTTCGTTTAACTCACCATTGCGGTATGCTTTTACTAAGCTTTGCTCTACGGTTTCGTTAAGTTCCTCAATCGTAATAGTTAGCTCTTCAACTTCGGCATAACCGACCGCTAAATCAAAATGGCCACGAAGGTAGCCGCCTGCAAATAACTCATCATCGGTTGCTTTTACCACTAAGTCATCAAAGTATTGCTGTGCTGCGTCGATATAACTTACTAGGCTCATTTATATTTTCTCCTGATTTTGCGTGGTGCTTTCATTTTCATGCCCCACTGCATACATAATATGGTCGTTAAATCCGGTGGTTACTTTTATATAACCCGTTAATTCGTCATCCAATGCGCTATCGCCGGTGTCACAAATAAGTGGCCGACCATTCAGTGCTTGTAATTTTGTTTTCGTAGCAACAACCGTAATATTTTCTTTGCCAATGTTGCGGATAAGCTCAGGGCTTAATTGCTGATTACCACGGCCAAATATATGCCCTTGCCCACCAATTAAGGTGATAACTAATGTCGTTGCGTGCCCGTGAGTGTATTCAAGTAATTGCTGAGCGGTTAAATCTTTTGCTACCAGTGTTTGATCTTTAATTAAATCGACACCTAACAATGTGTTCTCCAGCCCCATTTCTTGCATGATAGCGTTAACGGTTGACCCACTGCCCATAACATATAAAGTGTCTTCATCCATCTCGCTCACAACATGGGCAGCGATGTCGGCTAAAACTAATTCGTCGGTTTCTTTACCGCCGTTTTTAACCGCTTGTACATACCGAATTTCGCTGGGTATTTGCATTTCGCCGTAGCGCTTTGCTTTAACGCGGCCTTGTCTAAAAGCGTTTTCATCTATATCCATAACATCGGCATCGCTTAAAGTAACCAGTTCACCGGTTACCAGCATTTCAACCACACGCCCTGCCGCTTTTGGCGTTATGGCATAAACACCCGAGTGTATTTTACAGCCAGCAGGCACCCCCAATACAGGGACGGTGTCTTCAATGGCATGGCAAATATTGCGAGCTGTGCCATCGCCACCTGCAAATAAAACCAAATCAACACCTGCTTGCTGTAACAACACAGCACCCTTTTCGGTGTCTTGCGGTGTGGTTTTAGCTAAAGTGCTATAAATAACCTCTACGTTAAAACCTAACGCCTTGGCTGTATGCTCACCCATATCACCACTAATCGTGTATATGGTGAGTTTGTTTTTATAAGGAAGCAGTATTTCTAAGGCTGCTTTTGTGCGGCTATTTGCTTTAGGCTCGGCCCCTAATGCCAGTGCTTGAGCGGCGGTATCTTCGCCATCACTGCCTTTAAGCGCAACGCTGCCACCTAACCCCGCAACGGGATTAATAATAAGACCTAATTTAAAGTGCATAACTTAACTCCTGCGGCGGTTGCCAATTAAACTGGCTTGCAGTTAATGGCCAAGGGATTGAATAAAACACACTCAGTGCATGTAAAAGTGATTGTGTACGGGTATTAACTCCGTGTTTTAATAACTCAACAACCTGTTTATGTACACGGGCTTGAAAAGTAAAACGACAGCTTTGTTCGCCGTTTAAGTTATCTACCGATACATTAAAATTAAACCCTGCCGCGCTACTGAGTAACCACTCAATTGCTTGTGGTTTTACTTCAACCGACTCAAATTGCTGTTGCTGCTGTTTATCGCGACCATCGGGGCAGTACCAATATCCATAATCTTCTTGTTCTCGGCGCTTTTCTCCTGCCACCAGCCAATGTGCAATTTCGTGTAAGGCGCTGGCATAAAATCCATGGGCAAACACAATTTGGTGATAAGGAGTTTGGCTATTAGCAGGTAAATAGACGGGTTCACAATCGCCTTTTATCAAGCGAGTATTATGGCTTTGATAAAACGTGTGTTCAAAAATAGCAATAAGATCATTTATGTGGTGCATGAGGCTTAAAAATTCACTCTAACAAGGCAGTTTACTGCTTTAAAATCGAGTCGAATTGTACGGGCTTTTCTATATAAAGTAAAAGTAAGTGCTTTTAGAAGGTAAACTTAAAGCACTTTGAGGAATTAACCGCTGAAATAGCAAAACTAAATATCTACCCCTGCTTCGTCGCTCTCTACTATATCGGTTTCGGTTAATGCCTGAGTGATCCATTGTTGTAAAACAGCACAATTTAAAACACGCTCACAATAAGCCGTCGCTTCTGGCGATAAACTCACTTGATAGGTTTTTAATCTAAGTACAATGGGGGCATACATTGCATCGGTAATACTAAAATCGCCAAATAGCCATTTATTTGGATAAAGAGCTTGTTGTTCAGAAAATATTTCGTCTATGCGGGCTATGTCTTTTTTAGCCTGTGGTGTTAACTCTATAAAACGAGTGGCGCGTATATTCATGGGCATTTCGTTACGAAGTGCCATAAAACCCGAATGCATTTCGGCACTCAGTGCCCTCGCCTTTGCGCGCTCTTTTACATTATTAGGTAAGGCTTTACCTGATAAATAAGCATCATTTATGTATTCGCATATGGCCAACGAATCCCACACGGCAATGTCGTCATCAATAATAGCGGGAACTTTTTGCACTTTAAAAAAACGCGATAATTCATTGTAAAAATGATCTGTATCAAGCACTAATTGCCTTTCGGTAAATTCAACCTTAAATTTACTCATTAAATACCAAGCTCGCAGCGACCAGCTTGAGTAGTTTTTATTACCAATAAATAGTTGCATTGCGTTTCCTTAACAAATTAATTTACGCTAAATATACGTGACTTTTTGGTTAAATACCCACCAATATTTTTTAAAATCACTAACAACATAATGCACAACAAGACGCTTTCTGATGAGGGCCTGCACTTTAAAATAGTGATTTAATGATTCAATTTGATTTTGGCTGCTCATTTTCTTCTCTTTGTCAGCATTGTTTTTTGGTTTTTAAGTGATTAATAAGCCATATTTTCACAAAGAGGCGCTGCGCTTTGGAGACGCTGCGCTCAAGAGTAGTAATTTAGTGATTAGTTAAGTGTTTGGTCTTGTTTTTTGGCTTCTCATTTACTCTCATTTGCTTCTCTTTGTGAGCATTGGCTTTGTTTTTGGTTTTTGTTTTTAGTAATTAAGTAATAAGCCATATATGCACAAAGAGGCGCTGCGCTTTGGAGACGCTACGCTCAAGAGTAGTAATTTAGTGATTAGAACGTGTTTGGTCTTATGTTTTTTGGCTTCTCATTTACCCTCATTTCTTCTCTTTGTGAGCATTGTTTTTTGTTTTTTGGCGTTTTGGTTTTTAAGTGATTAAGTAATAAGCCACTATTTGCACAAAGAGGCGCTTCGCTTTAGAGACGCTACGCTCAAGAGTAGTAATTTAGTGATTAGTTAAGTGTTTGCTATTATTTTTTAGCTGCTCATTTTATGCTTTTTATGGTTATACACGGTTAGTTTTGAGTGCTTTATTTGGTACTGCTGTTTTGTTTATATAGTCTTTAAGTAATTGCGTATTACGAGTATTGGCTTTAAAAAACATATCGAAAATATCGCCAACAATAGGGATTAACCCTACAACAAAATCAATTAAGATATTGCTTACTATTTTGCGCTTAACACTGCGCGACGCTCCTAGTCTATATGCCTCAAACAACACATAACTTGATAAGATCAATCCGGCTATATCGCCTACCCCAGGAATTAAACCAATGAGTGACTCAACACCAATTTTAAAACGAGTAAAAGGCACGGTAATATTACTGTCGGTAAAGCGGCTAAACCAATCTAATCGCTTTAATGTTGCTTGCGCGTTTTTCATATTGCCCTTAGTGAGACTCAATCTAGCAGGTGTAAAATTAATTTATAGCATAATCAAAATGATAAAAAGTCACAATGCCACTTATCTATATAGCAACTCATAACGTCTGTATTTATATGTGTTTTTAATAACATGCATATAAAAAGAGGCCTAATAAGGCCCCTTTACTCTGTTTATTTTAATTCGCTAATAAATGAAATCTAAAACTTAATTCGTACCCCAGCATTAACCGTAAAACCATCGTTACGCGACCAAATATCGGTTGTCCAACGGCCACTGGCGGCTTGCTCTGTCAGTACAATTGACTCATCTTTAGTTTGTCGTACATTAAGTAAGTTTTCGGCATTTACAAAGTAACTAATATTATCGAAAGTAATTTGCCCCAATAATCCTAAGTGCCAATATGCGTCGCTTGTGTCTCTGTACGGATTATTTTCTAACGCTTGTGTGCCGGTATAATAGGCCTCAAAGCCTAATAAATGACTTCCGTGTTCTTCCCACATAATAACCATACCTGCCGAATGTGCTGGTGTTAACGCAATTGGCTCACGACCTTGGCTTGATGCATCTTGCTTGCTGGCATCTAAGTATAGGTAGCTGGCGGTAAATTTAATATCGTCCCAGCGATACCTTAGCAACAACTCAGCGCCACGTATTTCACTTTGCCCGGGGGCATTTACAATACGCACCGTTTTACCATTTTCAATGGCTGAATTGTCGATGGTTTCTAACTCGGTAACATTATCAATATCAGAAGCAAATAAAGTAACGCTGGTTTCTATTTCACCATAAGCATAACTAATATCAACAGAGGCCGTGGTTGCCGTTTCTTCTTCTATATTTTCAAGCGGTTCTAAACGAGATAAACCGGCATCTTCAATATCTTCTATAAACGGTGTTGGCGCAAAAAAGCCCTGACCAAACGAACCACGCACGGTTAAATTATTCGGGCTGTATAATACAGATACCCGCGGGCTAAACTGAGTACCATACTCGTTATGCCAGTCATTACGTGCACTTAATGACATAGACAATGCTTCGCTGGCTTCATAATCAAGCTGGGTAAATAAACCCGGTGTTTGATAGGTGTAATTAAACGCAGAAAAGTTGTCTGATTCAAAACCTTCTGATTGATAAGCCACCCCAACCAGCCAAGCAAAGGCATCACTGTAACCCGACAAACTCGACTCTATTAAAGCGCTGTCGTGCTGGTCGCTGTCGGTGACAACGCCATACACATGATCGTGGCTTTGTTGCATGGCAGAGCCTCGCACGTTTAAATTAATTAACTCCGTGATAGGTTGATCAAAAATAAAACCGGTATCGAGCCGTGTTGTGTCTTGTTGTTGTTTGTATGGGTCACCGTCGGGCATCACGGCCTCATCTTTAGTGCCTCCATTGCGCGTTTCGGTCATGGCGCCAACGGTTAAATATAAATTGGCGCCGCTGTCGTTTTGCCAATACAGTCGAGGACGCACTGTGGCACGGGTATATTCTGCGACATCTAACCAGCCATCGTCATCAAGGTCTTGCTCTTTTTGGCTATGCAGGCCACCGGTGACCGACATGCTAATATCATCATTAACTGGGGCTGCAATGTACGTGGTAACGTCTTGGCCATTTTTAGAGGTCGCATTTAATAGTACCTCACCTTCAAACTCATCATGAGGCGTTCGCGAAATCAAATTAATTACCCCACCCAAAGCTGAGCCACCATAAAGAGACGAAGCCGCCCCTTTAATTATTTCAACATTGGCAAGGTCGGTTGGCGGTATTTGCAACAAACCAATTGATGCAGTTTGTCCGCCATAAAGCGGTAAGCCATCACTAAGTAATTGAGTGTATCGGCCATATAACCCTTGTAGCCGTATATTGGCACTGCCTAACGCAGGAGAGGTATTTTGTACTCGCACGCCCCCAGTTTCGGCCACCAGCATAGAAATATTACCCGGGCGCATTAGTGCTTTTTCTTGCACTTCTTCGCCATTAATTAATTCGATTCGAGTGGCGGGTTCGTTCACTATTCGGCCCAAGCGAGAAGCCGTTACTTGAATTTTCTCTATTTTTTTTTCTTGGTGGTGATCTTCATGGCCATGTTCATCTTCAGACGCATAAGTCATAGCAGGTACAAGTACTGTTGCAAGCAGTACTTTAGAGTAGTAATTTCGCATTTTTACCTCAAATAAGGCTGTGAGTTGCACTGTGGTACAACAAAAAAAGATATGATTTTTTACAATAAAAAATTAAGAAACAGCGTATTCAAAAGGTAAAATTGGGGGGCGAAATAAAGAGGCTACTCTAGTGCGGGGGAAACTTACTCGATGTTCCAGCGTGCTTTCGGCTTGAATTAAAATAGTGCTATTTAAAAGCGCTGGGTGCAAATATAAGGTTAATAAACAGCTATTTGCCGCGCAAATACACTCATTTTCACAACAAGGCACATCACAGCAATCATCACTATTGGAGTTTTCATTACTATTAAGGGTTTCATCGTTACTAAGGGTTTCATTAACAGTATCAGAATGTGCTCTACCCGATTGCAAATCAAAGGCAATATCAGCACTTAGCAATAACCCTTGAGCCGCCATAGATTGGCTCACTGTCGTAAACAGTAAACTCAACAAAATCAATAGTGTGAATATTGGCTGGCGCATAAACGACTCAAATCAAAACAGGCGCTAATAATAAGAGAATTAAAAACTAATTAAAAGTATTTTAACTCCACACCACACATTCATTTTACATCGATTATACAAAACGGCGCTTCACTTCACAGTAAAATGAAAAACAGCGATTAAAATATTAGCCTTGTAAAATGGGTGTCGGTGTTGATTTAAACACTTTAAAACTATTACGATGGTAAACTTATACTTAAAGTAAAAGGCTTATGGTTCACTGGTAAAGCCATAATCACTAAGCATTACTTATAGAAGGTAGAAAAGGCATAACCTAAAGCTGAAACGAGTTAGCTAAATCTCTAAACTAAGCTTTAACTCATATCGAACACCAACACAAAACCAAAAATTACCTTTAGCTTACCATTTGCCAGAATGGCAAAATGGGTCTTACTTGGAGTTCTGTAAATAACTGTACTAACAACTAATCAACGCTGTCACTTTCATGACCAGCCTAGAAAGATAAAGTGATACCCTATAAATTAGTTGTTTTAGTAACAAAAATTAGATTTAATAGAAATAATAATCGCTGAGCAATGCAAGGATAGCTGAGAGGCAGCTCAATCCTTTGGCTTAATGGAGCTTACGCCACCAAAAGTAAACTCACATAGCATAATAGCACCAACTCTAACACAACGAGCAAGTAGCACCTCAGACAATCATGCAAAACAAACTGCGTGTAACATTAATACTAAAATACTATATTTCAAACATATCCGTTTTAAGCTTCAGGATTTTAATTTAAGGAAAGCGTAATGAAAGAAGAAATCAGCCTTTTATTGGAAAAGGAAGAGTCGCCTACATTAGAATTTAAAAGACAATGGTATTGGGATGACTCTACTCTGCCTGATGATATGGCTGATAAGTGGGGAGAATTAATTAAAGATCTAATTTCTTTAGCTAATGGTTACATAAATAAAGCAGGTGAATATCGATATCTAATTTTTGGGTTTTCAGAAACTGAGAAGAAAACGTATAACTTAGATGTGAGCAACATCAAGCAACTTAAAAATCTGACTCGATTTAAAAAAGATTTACTACAAAGGCTTGAAAAAGTTACTAAGCCTTCTTTCATTGATATAAATATAAAAATGTTAACCGTAGAGGAAGATAACTTATTAGTCTTTGAAATACCATGTCCTACTCAATTAGTTGAGCTGAAGAATGAGCTTAAAACTAAAACTCGTCACCTTGATCAAGGTGCAATATTGGTTCGAAAAGGACAAAAATCTGACGAAGTGAGAACTGCATCCCCTGATGAAATTGAAACTCTAAAGTTAGAGTTACTAAAATATAGTGAGTCGACTCTATACAAAAAAATGAATGAACAAATTGAGCCGTCCACATCTGAGAAATCAATAGAGAAAACCATTCAGTTGTTTATAGACAAGAATTCAAGTTTTTCTTTGGCTGATAAATACCCCATAAAAGAAAGGAATTGGAAAGATAATATTGTTTTTGAAATATATAGGCTTGAAGATGGGTTTTCTGGATTGAAAGAATTTGTTTATATTCATGAATCTTCAAACCAAGGAAGAACTCTAGCCGAAATTAAAAAAAGAGAATTATTAAACAACATTAAATCTTCAATTATCTTAATAGACAGGCCAAAAATAAAAGATGTTGAAAGACGAAAGACCAATATTAAAAGACTTTTTAATACTGAATACGTATTCTTTATTGATGAATTTGGATATGAGCATTTGTACAAGGACTGCATGCTTCCATATGAAAAATTCAATTTACCTGTTTATGTTGATGGTTTATATGACGCGGGCGATGTTTGTGACTTACCTGCAATCGCAAGATTAAAGGAATGGTTTGAATCAGAAAATGAACCTCTATTTGTTGTGAGTGGCCATGGTGGGATTGGGAAAACAACATTAGCTAAACAGTTCTTAGATTCTGTCAGCGATACAAATACAGAACCAGGTATTCTTTTCATTGATTCAAAAGAAATCATTAGTGAATTATCTAGAAATTTTAGTATTGAGAATAAAGTTTCTGATGTTTTTGACTTTTATAAAGCATTGATGGATGCAGATGATATAGAGGGGGCTAGGTTTGATAAGGAGTTACTTCAATTATCAATTGATAATGGTAGTTTGGTTGTTGTTCTTGACGGTATAGATGAGGTCATTGCAAAACTTGGAGACAAATTTGATGTCGAACTGTTCATTACATCAATCTTTGACGAGTATTCGTCAGGTCTTAATAAAACTAAGGTTTTAATTACTTGTCGAGACCATTTTTGGAATGAAGTGGGTAAAAAAATATTATTACCAGAAATTACATTGAAAGCATTCAATACAGAATTGGCCAATGATTTCTTTGAACAAAAATTAAAGGGTGATAAAAGAAAAGTTGTGAAAGCTATGGAGATGGCTGAGAATTTGGCTATAGAAAGTTCTGTGTCTTTAGAAACTACAAGTAGAAAAACATATATACCATTCCTTTTAGATATGATCGGATATTTAATAGACTCACAAGGGCTAAGTACAAATCATCAAGAGTCTTTTGAAAGCCAATATTTAATTCCAGATAATCATACAGATCAGCTTGTTGCCCAAGTTTGTCGTCGCGAGATTGTTAAGCTAGAAAGCTTATCCATAGATCAGCAAGTCGAATTATTTATCAGAATAGCCTCAGGCAAACAGAACGGTATTTCTCTGTACGATATTAAGGAAGAGCTTACTGCTATTGTCTCAGATTTTGACGACTCGCTAATCGAAAAAATTAAAGGCCACCCTTTAATTCAATGTGAAAATAATATGATTTATTTTCGCTATGATGTATTTGATACATATTTTAAAGGCCTACTGGTATATTACTTTTTTAAGAATAAAGATGCTGATACGATAACTGATGAGCTTGTTAGGATAGTTAGTGGTTACCTAAAGTATGACAGTAGCTTTACTGCAACAGTTGCTGAAAAATTAGAATTGGACGATGAACTTATTATATTTTGTATTGAGGTGATCGAGACAGCTAATGATATTCAAGGTGTTAACCATGAAATGTTTGTATCATCAATCGTTTCATTTCTTATGACTTTATTACAAAAGTGTAGTAACCAACAATCCAATCTAAATTCAAGAACTGAGTTACTCGAAAAACTATTTGGAGACAATGGCGCATTAATAGGCGTTTGTTTAGTAGATATATTTGGGAATACAACTTCAAAACCAACTTTTGATTTCAGAGGAAAAGTACTTAAAAACTGTACTTTTAATAACTATGAATATTTTTGGGAATGTAGTATTGATGAACATACTGTATTTCATACTTCAATATTTAAAGATATAGATCCACGCATGGGCATCAACTATAAAATATCTAATAACCTTTTTGCTAGCAGCTGTGATTTAACTTCGATTCAACATTTATTAACAGAAAAAAAAGAGGAGTTTGAAAGTACACGGGATACCGTAAAAGCTGAGTTAGAAAAAGTCTTCAAGCTATTTTATCAAAGAGGAAATTTCTATCCCAGAAAACAAGAAGAAGTCAGAAAAAAACTATCAGCAGTAAAACAATTACCAAATCTAATGGCTAAAGGGGTTATAGAAAATTATAAGGATCCCCAAAAGCCTACTATGAAACAATATAGAGTTAATAAAAATTACAAATCTGTTGTTGATTACATAGAACAGGGTAGCCCCTCTAGTGAGTTTCTATCACTAATCGAAGAACTTATTTAAATAAAATTTCAGCATATAAGTAAAACCACATAATAGGGTTGCGGGAGGCCAAGAACTTCCAGCAGCCCTATTGTGTGTATCCACGATGAGCGATTTACATTTAGTAATTAAATCTATCCAATATATCTCAATGGCTCTGAGCCTTGGGGAAACTAAATATTTATTGTCTAGAACAATTTTAATTTTTTGTTTTTGAATTTCTAAAAAACGATGAGGCCAAATTTTCACTTAATATACTATGACTAATTAACGTCCACTTCTGATATAAAGCAATCTTGAATGTAATTTGGCTATTTTAATAAAAGGACAGCGCTAATTCTTTATATTTCAATTTACGATGCTATAAATGTGCTATAAAAAATAAGTGAAAGAAAAAACAAAAAACGTAACCCTTTGATTTTATTGGTAGCCCCTGCAGGAATCGAACCTGCAACTGCCCCTTAGGAGGGGGCCGTTATATCCATTTAACTAAGAGGCCATGGATGTGTGATACATCACCGATAATAAACTATCGGTTAACTGAAAAACAATACTCGCCGTAAATAAATAGCTAAAAAGCAAATAAAATAATTAATTAAATCAAGGCTCAATGTAATCGCTTTGAGGCCTTTGCTTGGCCTACTAGCATATTAATTTATGCTGGTAGGCTGTGGGTTAATATTGGCGTTTGATAGTACAAAATTAGGGAGTATTTTTTGGCTGCTGGCTAAAACACGTTTGCTGGTGATATCGATAATACGGGCGTTAACCTCGACTCCATTTGGGCGGTTTATTAAGGTTCCCGAAAGCACTTGCTCGGCAATTTTTCGGCTTGCTAATTTATTAATTTCGCGCGAAAAAGCAAAGTCGCCTTGGCTATTTACAGTGATATTTTCGGCTGTTTTAAAATCAACAATTCCATAGCCAAACTTTTGTAATTGATGAATAAAGGTTTCTGCAATTTGGTTGCCTAATTGCGTACTGTTATTAAGCGTTTTATCAAATTTTACAAAGGTGGTTACGGCAATGGTTCTATCGTCTTCGCTTTGCATGGTGTCGGTTAAATCTAACGCCATTTGCTCAACATAATTAACTAATGTTTTATGATGCTTTACGGGTACGAATTGCGTTGTATCAACGTAGGGCGAAGCTTGTTGCTCATTATTTTGTAGCATGGCTTGCTGCATGGTATTTATATTAACCGTTTGCTGAACATGCGTTTTATCTGTTTGTTCATCAACATTAGTGAGCATACTGCAACCACTGGCACTTAATATTACTAAGCTTATTGGTAATAACCGCTTTAAACGCATTTTTAAATGTACTGGGCTCGTCATGGTTTATTTCCTACTTATTTACTTGCCTGTTTTAACAGTACACCGTCTGTGCGGTAGCTGTTATCAAGTGCATCTACAACTGATTGAGGAATGAAGCCCTGGGCCGACCCAACAACGGCTTTACTATTTAAACCCACTATACGCGCATTAACGAGTACCCCACCTTGGTGATTTACTAAAGTGCCGGCTAATACATAATTAAATTTTTGTACCTCGCTTAGCTCTAAATAATCGCGGCTAAATACAAAGTCGCCAGTAGGAGTAACTCGCATGTAATCGGTGGTTTTAAAGTCAACAACGGGTACACCAAATGTGTGCAGTTCGTGCATAAAGCTTTCTGATATTTGATTCCCAAGTAAGGTGGCTTCGTTATAGTCGTCATCTAAAAATATAAAGCTCGATACTGCTAAGGGGGTTTTGCTATTTACGTATTGTAAGTTTTCAACCATGTCTTGCATGATGCCACGTACGTAGTGATTTATATTTTTTCGGTTTGGAATGTTTATTTTTTTGGTGTCGTTTGTAACAGCCACACCATTTTGAAAAAGTGAGTTACCCTGCCCCGGCGCACTCACTGTACGTTGCTCGTTAGTTAGTTGGGGCTCGTTGTCAGCATCGCTGCTTAAGGCGTTGTTATCTGCCATTTGCGAACAACCAAAGCCTAATGGCAAACACAAAGTTAATAGTAAACGTTTCATAGGGTGCTCCTAATTAGTATTCGCTACGGTATATATAACCGTCGCGCTGCTGTATTTTTTCACTACTCCACATTACATTAATGGGGATTTCGGTCGTTGCAGCCGATACAATGTGTAAATCTTGAACATTGATCATTCGTGCATTAACTATATATGCATGTTGTTGACGTGTAAGCGTGCCTGTAATTACATAGTCAATATTCTGGCGTTGACGTAATTGGCTTATATCTCTGCTTAAAATACTGTCGTAATTGGACGATAAGTTAACGGTATGCTCAAGCCGATATTCAATGGTGTTATAACCAAGCTGAGTAAATTGAGTAAGAATGCTTTCTTGCACTTGTTGACTCAACCCAGCCATTTGCCCATCTGCTAAGCCATTATTTATAGCATCTGCCATTAAAAAGCTAGTAACGGCAATACGAGAAGAGTTTTTAAATGAACCCTGTACTTTACTTAACTGAGCACTGATATCACCTACATATTGATGCAGTGTATAAGGCGCTAATTTAGGCGCTGGGGCTTGGGTACTAACAACCGTCATTTCTTCTTCGGTTGTGGTACAAGCTGTTAAACTAACTATAAATAAACACAATAACAGGCGCATAATTGCCATCCTCCAATATATTAATAGCAATAAAGCAATATTTATGCCTGTTTTACATTACTGTGTTAATAATGGTTGTTTTACATAGGTACTCACTAAACAATTTATTTTAGCGGCTTTTAATTGTTTACATGCAGCTTGTGCGTTTTCTTTAGACTGGTAGGCGCCTAATTTTAAGCGGTAATAAGTAATATTATTTACTTTGGCGGTTTCTACGTTTGTTTCAAATGATTGGTCAAATAACGCTGGGGCCGTGTTTTTCATAGTCTGTAAACTATTACTAAGCTGGCCTTTTTGCGTAACTGATAACACCTGTAATGCGTAGCGTGCAGATTCAACATGACTCGATGTTGATTTTTCTTGTGCAGCAGCCATCACCGGTACATTTTTAATCGTTTTATTATCAAGTGCTTTAGTGCCTGTATCTATAGTATGTGCACTTATTGGTTTTTCTATTGCAGCTGATGAAGACGCTGATGGGGTTTGTTTATTTTCCTGTTCTAAAGCACTTAATTGAGTAATAAGTAACTTTAAATCTTGCTCTATGATTAATAGTCGTGCAATGCCCTCTTTCGATTCATTCCATTGCTGCGCTGCACTTTTTAATTCGGCCAACTCTTGCGCTGTAACAGTTACAGTATCTGATTTATCAAGGTTTTTAGCCGAAACATCGCTACCTGTGTCTGTTGTATTACAACCTTGCAGTAAACTAACACCAAGGCCAAGCAAAATTAATGGCTTTTTAAACATTTTTTATTCCTATTTTTTGCATTAAGTTAATGGCTAATGCTTTGTTTTTGTACATTACATGGCAATTTCTTTGCTTTGACTGCAGAGCAAGCGTCTTCGAGCTGCAGTGATTGAGTTTTATCATAAGCAAGCGCCAATACAAATTGTTTTGTTGTTTTATCTTGTACGTAAAATGGCGTTGTATTTAAATCACTTAAGTGTTTTTGTACTAACCAATAATATGCTTTTAAAATATTTAATGACGAAAACGTACCTAGGTTTACGATATAACCTTCAACTTGCTTTTTTTGCTGCAATACAAAGTCAACTTCGGCCACTACATCACCCTTAGCTGATAAATTAACATTTATTTTCTGAGTTTCTTTTAATGCTTTTCGAGTTTTAAACTCTTCATTTACTACCGCGGTATATTCACCTGGCCGTAAATCAGTAAATAAATAATAACCATCGTAAGCAGCTTTTGTTGTTGCTACTTCATTTCCTTTTTTATCAAGTAAGTTTACCGTTGCAAATCCTGCGACCGTTTTACTATCTGGCATTTCTTGATACACAGTCCCTTCAATTTCACCTGAATTGTTAAGCGGGATCTCCATATATTCAACAAAGCCTGCACGAGGCGTAAATGAAAAGCCATCGTTAGCTGCAACATAGAATGGGTCGGGAAAACTTCTAGGGTCTACAACTATATCAGTTGTTAAATTAGCAGTCATACTTGATAACAAAGCCATGCCATTTTTGTCAGTGGCTCCTCGACGATAGTTTTGTAGAGCTTTAATTTTAACCCCTTCTACATGGCTCTCGCCTTCGTCGAAAACGCCATTGTTATTTTCATCAAGAAAAACATGAACCAATAATGAGCCATAACTAACTAAACTACGTCGATTTATAAAGTAGTCGTTATTAGCTGTATCTACACCAAAACTAAAACGACTAAATAAACCTATTTTCCACTCATCTTCAGAATTATAATCAATGGAGCTATTTAAACTAAAATACTCGTTATACCAGTTCACCCCTAATTCGGCCGTTTTTATGCCCGAAGTTAGCTGGTTTTTTAATGTTAACTCAGTGTCAAAAGATGTCCACAACATACGATTTAACTGAATTTCATAATTTAAAATCTCTGCCTCTGGCTTTATCGCATAGTTTAAATTAAACCGAGTACCGACAGAGCCAAAACGCTTTTGTACTATTGTACTTCCTAAGACAGTATTTTGCGTATCATCTTTATAGTTAACCCACTGAAGATTATTATTTACACTAACCCCTGATAATGAATAATTAAGAATATTACCAAATCGATTTATACTGTTTCGCTCATTTTTTGAATAGTTAAATGAATTTTGATAATTTAAATTACCAAAGCGATTACTCATCAAAGATCCAGACATATTAAATAATAAGGTACGTGTGTCGTTAAATTTTTCTGACCCAGTTGTAGTAGAAGCTAAAGACGAAGATTTAGTCGCATTTAAACTTAAAGATTGTTCATAAAACTCAGTACGTGCTGTTAAAGCAATATCCTTTTCGCTCTTATTATTTTGGTTATAGTTAACATTAAATAGGAATTTATTTAATAGGCTTAAATTAGAGCCCAATGTATATGATTTAACCTCATCATCTGCATTTGTTGTATTAAATAATGATGAGCCTCCACTATATAAAGATATATAATCAGATAAGCCTGTTTCATAGCGTCCAGAAAGCAACCAACCACTTTCATTGCTATTATTTTTTTCTAGTAACTTTTGACCTTGTTGCGAGAGCGAAAGCTCATAATAACTTTCATCATCCTCTAAACTATTACCATCAATAACAAACTCTTCTAATTTACGCTCAACTTGACCTTGCGGACCATAAAAAATAAGCTCAAAACTATTACTACCATATATAAGCGGGACATCTTCAAAGTAATATCGACCATCAGGCAAACTTAACTGCTGATCTATTAATACATTATTTCGATAAAGTTCTACATCCCACCCGGCAGCGACCGCACCACTAAGCGTAACTAAGTTACCATTCACTTCTTTATACAAAGGTTTATTATTTATTTTAATACCCGTTGAATAGCTATTAAAAGAATCGCCTGCGTTTCTAACAGCTAATATATCACCAAACTCTATATTAGAGACTCCCAGTACCCCGAGCATATCGGCGTTATTACTTTGACGAGAAAAACTTAAACGTGATTCACTTAATAAATTGTTTTTTTGTCCTGATAAAAAATACTCTGCATTTACATATGCTAAATCTTGAGAGCCTAAAAGTGAGTAAGATAGATTATTGTTTGACTCATCCGCTGTATAGCTCAGTAATAAGTCAGCAACAGGAGCAGAAAAAGCTTTATAGGGGCTTGCCTTCCACGGTAACGTGGGCTTAGCATTGTCTGGCGAAGAATAAAAAGTGCGCGTTCTTCGCTGTATTTTTTTCTCTATAGGTAAGGGCGATATAGGGTTTAAATTAAGCTTTAATGCACCATAGTCAACAGTAATACCTAATTTAAACCAATTATTTAATTGTTCAATCGATATAAAAATATCACCGTTATCAATGTAATAATCATCTTTAGCTAGTAAAAAGCTCTTTTCATTTACAGTCGCAATTTCATCTGTAATATTTAATTTAAACTTATTGTTTTCATAAATAAACCAACCGTTTGCCTGCTGTTGCTGTGGTTCTACTTTAATTGCAAAATCTAGCTGCTCAACTAGGCTATTTAATTCTATCCAAGCTCCATTAGGGCTTTTAATGGCAAATAATTCGCCTAAATAAATCCCATTAACATTAGCCGACAAAACCAAAAACTCACCAGTAGGAATTCCAACCAAAGGAATATTTTTACTAGCTTGTGTATTGTTCAAAGAAAGAGAGCTTGTTAAATTAGATTTTACAGCGCTTTCTTTTTCATCCCATTTTTGTTTAATATTAAATAATGTTTTATATACATTATTTTTTGATTCTGCCGAATTTGAAAAAGCAGAAAATGCGATTAATATAATAAATGTTATATAAAGCCACATATGAGCGTTAATACGACTAATTACCTAGGCTGGATACTGAACCATTTGCATTAATTAAAAACTGTTTTTCTGCAAAAATATGGTTTTTATAATTATCGGCACCTTTATAAATTACTCGTAATTTACCTGGTAAGTTTAGCAACCCTTTTTCTAATAATGATACATTCGCTATTTTTTTATCTATTTCAGGGAAAATACTAAAACCATTTAAAATAGCGACTTTCGTTTCTGTGCTTGTATTATTAGCGGTATAAAACGCCTCAATACTACCAAATGAACTATATTGACCCGTTTGCGACATTGTTAATCTAATTGATGAAACATCGTTAGTTTCTGCCTTTACTAACTTTATATCTTCAATGCCTACTTTAGGTCTTTCAAGCTTACCTTGGCGTAAAATAATAGGGATTGAGTAACTTAAAATAAAATTAACATTTACACCCGCATTTAATTCTTTCGACGAGCTTGTATCGTTTGGTAGAGCCCTAAAAAGTAAATGAGAGCGATATTCTTGCGCAACTAAACCTTTTGGTTTTCTAAGTGCCAGCTTAACTATTTGACGCTCTCCTGGCGCTAGGCTCACTTGTGAAGGGCTCACACGTATCATACTACTCAATGCTTTGGGGTTGGTCATCGTATCGTCTAGCGTATAAAACCCACCTTCAGGTTTAGCTATTTTTTCTTGCCATTGTAAACGATACGTTTGATGTTGCTTACTATCATTAATTAAAATTATTTTTTCTACACGCTGACGTTCGTCAAACGCAACTCGAGTGGGTGAAATAAGTAAATTAGCATAACTAAAAGCACTAAATATAATCTGAAAAAATAGGAAAAAGGTAAAAAAATATCGCTTCATTTAGTAAAGTCCTTTACTTATATTAATTGTATTCAATAATTAGTTGAAATTGTGCTGAAAATGTTTCATCTGTATAGTGACTGCCATTACCTAAGGTATTAATTTTACCTCCAACATTAAAAACCGCCGTTCCGTGTCCATTTGTAACAATATCGGTGTTATACACTAGCTCATTTAAAATAAAAAAAGGGGTGCTCGCACTCACACGGGTTAATGATGTGTTGCTTGCTGTATGAGATATTGATAATGCTTGATGTGGGAGTAAGCCATCTAAAAGTATCTCTGCAGGTTCTCCCGCCTCTACAATATGTATATCGTTAGTAATATTACTACGACCATTTGGCAATAACTCAAGTGAGCTTACTCTTTCATTTTTAGCTACAACAATAGTACCAAAGTTAAGCTGTTGTAAAACAGTAATTTGAGATGACAACTCACATGAAAAAATAATTATACATACATAAAAAAACTTTAGCATTTAGTGTCATCTCCAATCGAACCTCTTAATTATAATTAACCGTAACAGAAACATCTCCAGTATAAGCTACATCATCTGTATACGAAGTAAATACTGTTTTGTCTGTTGTTAATGTAGCGCCCAGGCTAAAAGTTGCACTACCGTTAATGTCTGTAGTTATTATAGCTGGTGTGCCATCAATATCACCAGAGTCACCGCTATTGGTTCCATCAACCACATAGAATGTAAAGTCACTTAAGGTAAAGCCCGGTCCACCAGGAGGAGCATCTTGAGCGATCATATCTACTGTTGTACCTGACATATCTTCTATTGCAATGTCTGTGAAACCTGATGCACCTGCAATAGTAAATGTAGCCGGCGATAAATCTGTATCATCTAAAACACTAACCTCAGCAGTGTCACCATTAGCACCAGTAGCATCATAAATAGGGTTGCTTCCTGCCAAAGCAGGAAGCTCTATTGAAGCAAAATCAGTAATACTCGAGCCATTTGTTGCACGTATAATACCAAAATTTAACGGATCACCCGCAGTAAATTCAAAACTGTTTTGAACGGTTACCGAAGCCGTAACCGTAGTAGTTTCAGCTATTGTAGCAAAAGATGTAAAAGTAAAAGCCGCGGCAATACTTGTTAATTTAATAATATTTTTCATAATTAATCCCTGTATAAATAATATAAACCCAACTTTTGTTAAGGTTAAATTAATTATCGGCACTTTGCATTAACTCTTTAGTAATAATTAATTGTATCTAAACAAAAAAATGGAAAAACCAAGCATAAAGGATTGGTTTATTCTATTAATACCTCTTACACCTTTGTCTCTGTGGCATTATTTAAAAGTGTTTAATTAAATTACCTCTCCTAAAAATGGGGCTGGTGAACACGTTTGTGCCATTTTTTCAGCTAGGTAACAAAATATTTTTGCCTCGTCTGTATTTTTAAACGGACCTGCTCTTAATCCATATAAAGTTGTACCAACATTGTGTTTTTCAAACATAGTAAAATGAAAACTATTAAATGCTTGTGGGTAGTGTGACTTAAGTTTTTTTACTTTAGTTTTTACTAACTCGGGTTTAGCGTACCAGCCTAATTGAGCCCCTATTGCCGTTTTGGTGGCTAAGCTGTGCATATCGGCCCATGATGTTACGTCAGTATTTTCGGTTATATTTTCGGTTATATTTTTTTGTGGTGTTGTCATCGTTTGTTTTTCGCCATGTTGCTCTGCAACAATTTTTTGGCGTAATGACGCTGGATTTTCATCAAGAGGGGTATTCATGGCTAATGCCGTGATCAACAGTTTTAAATCACTTTCCATCTCGGTGAGTCTATTAATACTTTCTTGTTGGCTATGCCACTGCTGTACATAGTTTTTTACTTGTTGATCGGTCATAAGTGATGCTGAGCCGCTCATTTTTTCTTCATTAATATGACTACATGAGCCAATAAAAAAAGGGCTAATAAAAACGCAAATTAACAATAATGGGGTTTTTGAAAACATAATAACTCTCGACCATAAAAACACTGATTAGAATTAAGCAGGTTTTATGCCACGATTAATATATCCATGAGTTTTAAAGAGGGTTTTGGGTGTAATTAGTTACTATACAGTCGAGCTTGTATTGCTTAATAATTTTACAATCAGCTTGTGCTGTTTGTAATTTTTCGTAGGAGCTCACTTTAAGCCGGTAGTACGTTTTATCGTGTACTTTCGCTACTTCAACATTTGTAAGCACTTGCGCTCTAAATAATGGAGCCGCTTTTATTTTAATTTCTTTTAATGCGGTTCGTGCACTATCCATAGAATCTACTGAAGCTAGTTGTAGTGCGAAGTTTCGTGGCTCGTCATCTAAGTAGCTCTTTTTTTGTGTTTTGTTTATATTCGCTGCGGGTGTGGTGTTATTTGTTTTATACTTTGAGCGAGTAGAGTACCCTTTTGAAGGACTATTTTGCTGAGCAATCGCCTTACTGTTAATTATATCGATATGTTTTACTAAGTAAGTAATTTCGTTTTCGAGTTTAAGTAGTCGCTCAATTCCTTTACGTGCTTTGTGCCATTGTTTTACTGCACTTTTTAACTCTTTTAATTCTTGCTCTGTAATTATGGCGGGTTTTTCTATCGGCTCATTCGTTAATGAATTATTAGGCGCAGTTGTGCACCCTGTAATAAACAGCATAACAAAACTAAAAATAATCATTTTATTATTTATCGTAAACATTAAGTCTGTATCCTAAATGCATTAGCGCATATAAGCTAAACACTTTATAGGCATTCAACTTTAATAGATTAGAAAAGAATTACTGTATACTAATAAGTAGCAAGTTGTTGTAAATAACACAACAAGCAGCTTTTAAATCGTCCATGATTATAATATTAAGTATATTAATTGCTCTATTAAAACAAGCTTTACAGTATTAGTATAATCTTGTTTTATATCATAGTTTTTAAATATACATTTTTATAAAATAAACCACAACTTTTTACTTAGGCTTTAAGCATTAAAAAACCCCCAACAATTAGAATGTCCAATTATTGAGGGTCATTTTAAAATAACGCTTTTTTATTTGTGACTTACGATTCACTGCATTAGCTTTTGCATGCGCTTAATTGCTGTAAAATTAAACAGCCGATAACCTATCTCATTTTTTTAAAGTCTTTAGGTTACAAATAATGTTATTTTTATACTGAAAATGGATATTGAATCGCCTCGTGGCATTGATAACCTTGAACTTCAAAATCATCACGCGTTACCCATGTTTCTATATCTTCAAGTGAAGTTATATTTGGATTAATCACTAATTTAGGTGATTCAAATGGCTCGCGCTTTAACTGCACATCACGCATTAATTCAAACTGGTTTTCATAAATATGCGCGTTTGCTATTTTATGATAAGCCTTACCTGGCTTATGTCCGGTAATTTGTGCTACTAACGCTAATAATACAAAGCATTGTATTTGATTGAAGTTTTTTGTGACATTGGGGGTTAAACCTAAAATCGTTTCGCACAAATATTTAAAGCTCTTTCAATAAAAAATCACCTTGATATAGCTAGCCCAGTCATCAATTCAGTTAGTCACTGATATGAAGTGTTATAAACCAGCTTCTTTCATTGTAATCCACACTACTATTTATTACTGCCTCTATTACTTATATTTTGAAACATCACTCAATGCCAAAATAATTGTATTGATTACAATAAATTATTTTGATTAAATAACATGGGTCAAAAAGGTATAAAACATATAGAGAAGGAACTTATGATAAAAAAGCATCGCAATACCCATTTTCTACGTAATTTATTCGGTTTATTTATATTTTTAATATCAACAAACAATGCATTTGCATGTGAAGATGTTTACCCTAATAAAAAGACTGTAATCAAGACATATCGAGATACAGGATGTGTTGATATCAAACTAGCAAATCCAAATAAAACTTATTTTGTTGCCGACTCCAGCATAAAAAAAGATGGGGCATATAGAATAACAATAAAAAATAGTTCAGGTACAACAATTTTGAATGAAGATATTAGTTATTCAGCAAATCAGTTTACTGTAGCGGAAAAACTAAATACATTACAACACTCAGATTTTACTATTAGTCTTGAGCCACTAACTACACTAACTGATTATACTTATACAGTTATTCACGATTCAAACCTTGAGTCAAGTGTAAGCACTATCTATATAGGATTACAAACAGTAAAGAGTAATGCTTCAGTAGAACCTCCGTTCCCTCAAAATTTAATGATGATGTCAACATCATCAACGTCAACAACGGGAACTATTGGTGAAGTGGCACAATGTAATGCAGGTAATAGACCACCAACACTACCGCCAAGAGCAAGGTCAAACGGTGCGCCTTTAAATATAAATAGTGTCTTAAGAGTGACACGTGATTGGACAGCAAAAATAAACAATGAGCTTATCCATCAAGACGCTGCTATTGCAGCAATAGTGGCAAGAGGTTATGCCATGCATAATTTTGGTGGTGCTTTAGATGTTGCTCACAGTAGTCAATCAGACTATGTTGGTACTTCTTCTATGGGGAATTTCCTATATGGTGCTAATCTAAGAGCTATGGGAATGTCAGCCGATGCTATAATTCGCTTATCCGCAGGCACACAAAGCCTCCCCAGTAAAGGATGGTTTCAAGGAGCCGTTGATTTCGTAAATAACTCAGGCGACAACCCGGGAGATCCATTAGAAGTAATGAGGGGCATTAATTATTACGATGAAGTCTTTTCTAATAATCAAAATGACTCAAGCCATGCTAGTTGCATAGATGACCAGTCAATTGCTAATGACTCCACATTGAACGATGCTTCAAACGACGAAACTTCTAGCGGCTCTGGTGGTGGCGGTGGCGAAGGTTCAGGCGATTTAGGAGATCCAGATCCTGACATGGGTGGTGGTAGTGGCGGTGGCGGTGGCTCAGGTACAGGATGGTGTTTTGTACAAGCTGGGCACCCAACATATTGCTGGACTGAATAAGCGTTTGTAGTAAATTGTTAGGGGTTACGTGAAGATGTTTTTAAAAAAAAATTTAGTTATTTTATGTGGAGTCTTATTATCTGCATGTTCAAAGTACCCTATAACGGATGAAGAGGTGGTTCAGCATTATTATGATAATGCTGGCACTTACCAATCATTAGCTAAACAAGTTTGTTCAATTTTTATTGAACATAAAAATAAAGATTTCCTAGAAGTTACTGTTGATGAGACAAATTCTGAATATGCTGATATTGTACGTAACCTTCGCTTATTGGAGAGAGACTCAATATTCTTTTCCAATGTAAAGGGAGAGTGCTCACTGGAAGTTATATATCATGCGTTTGGCTTAGGAGGCAGTGCTACGGTTTATTCATTAAAATTTAATGTAGTCGAACCTATCCCCTTCGATAAAACAATCCATGCATTTGAAAAAAGAAAGGATACTAATGATGATATTTCTTTTGATATGGAATTAAGCAATGAATGGTACTTTTCTTTTTCTCAAAACTAACTTAACACTAGTACAACTAATCTGGGTTAATTTTGATCAAGTAAAGAAAATCACTTTAACTAAGTTTATTTTCAAACGCAATACGTTAACTAGGAATAATCACTATTTAAAACAATAAATTAAACCAAAAAAATCAAAATTCATTCGTAAAGCAAATAATTCTGTAAGTACTTTAAAAGCTCTTCTTCAACATTTTTGTCATTTGTAATGGCATCAAACAATTCGCTAGCTTTATCAATCTCTTTCAGCTGCCTTTTACGCGTTTGTACTTTTACGTCTAAGTCACGTAGTAATTCAATATTATTCATTTTTGCAGCTAAGCCTTCACTACGGGATAATGCCAAATAGTGTCGAAGTGACTGAGGATTTGAATGACCTGCTTTTTCAGCAGCTCTTATCAATACATCTTGTGCAGACTTTGGCTGCCCCCGATCATCAAAACCATCAAAAGCAGCAACAATGTCCGTTAAGCCTTTTGCCCTAACACGATGACCTGTTCCTGAAACCCCTGCCTTTTTCATTAAACCTGAAAGCCTTCGAGAAATATATTGTTTATTCAACGGTTTTCCTGTTGTAGAGGCAAGGAAAAGTTCATCAGGTTCTTTGTAAAATTTATTTCGCTTTTTCGCTGCGCTAACAGCATCTGAGCGTTCATTTTCAATATATTCGCGAATTAACTCCATTGTTTCAGGTAGAAACTCTAGATCGCGATCTATTTTCCTTTTACCTGTCACTTCAACGTAGAAGAGCTTATTTTCGGCCTGATATTCTTCTATTTCATCCCAGTCGGGTACATCAGAGACTTTGATTTGCAAGGCTTCCATTCTTCTTGCTGACCGTTCATAGATTGTAAAAATTAAAGAATCTCGCATCCCAACCACATCTGACTCCTCTATCGTAACTGCATGCAGCAGTTCTAGATCATCATTTGTCGGAGTCGGTTTCGCTTTAGACGTTGACGATGGTATATGAGGCCACTTCCAACTAGTTTTGGTTTTCTCAGCAGATATTGCGTACTCTTTGTCGTTATCATAAATGGCGACATGATGGCGAATAACTTTATTGCGTTCAGCCCACAAGTAAAAATCAAATACTGTGCGTAATACACCTGCGACATAGCTATCTTTATTGCCGCTGGTTATTTTAGAGTCCCGAAACTCAACCAAAAGACCGTCAGACACATTTTGCCATGATAGTCCCTTACCTTTTTCATCAATAAACCTTAAGAAGGTTTGTAGTTGATCTGCATAGGTGGTTACGGATGTGATTTGATCGGTATCTTTTATTGCTTTGAAAATAAGGTAATCGCTTACCGCTTCAATAACCCCGTTAGCATTGAAAAAAACAGGGACACCGCTGTATGACGATTTACTAAATGCCCCTTGTAAAATGCAGTCTTCATCGGTTGTTTTATAAAAGATCATTAGGCGCTCTTACTTAGCTGATTAAGCCGTAATCTATCAAGGTGATGGTTAAGTCCAACAATTCGCTGTTCAACTGTTGGTGGTTTATTGACTGCCCGGTTAATTAGCTCAACATTCCCTATAAACACCACCTGTTCAACACCTCTGGTTAGTGCAGTATAAATCCATGTTCGATCAATCATTTTTCCATTGATGACTGGAATGATAACTCTACGAAATTGTGAACCTTGTGCTTTATGGCAGGTGATTGCATACCCCCACTGTAAAGTATCGATATCATTTTCATCTAGCAACACTTCTTCGTTGTCAAACGCAACGGAGATAATAGGAAGAGGTAAATTTGCTCGTTGTGCATCCTGTATTTCACGAATTGTTGCTAACCGAGTGATCCTCCCCAAAGAGCCGTTCATTATATCCTTTTCCCAATTGTTTACGGTTGCCATAACCATATCCCCCACCATTAGCCCTGTTGGTTCTGGTGCGGCATTTCCACGGTTTAAACAAACTTGCTGATTATCACCTACATACTTATTTGATAATTTTCGGTTTATACCAAGAGTTCCCCAATCGCAATCCTTTATTGTTGGGCATATAATTTTCACATCTGCTTGTTCATCAGTACCGCCTAGCTCATCAAAGATTTTCTCGATTTGTCCAAAAATATTTTCAGAATCTGCGATAACAACTGTAACACCTGCGGCTTTTCCACAATAAGTAGGTAACTCAGTCCAAACACCTTCTCTAACGCTCTGTGAGACCATTGGAATGCCTGTGACCTCATCTTGCCTCCAAACCTTGGTTAGCCTTGTTAAGGGTGCACTCAACTCGTCTGACAGCACATGAAAGACCTTCCCCGCACCAACGGGTGGTAATTGAGCTGCATCCCCAACTAAGATAATTTTTTGAGAAGGTTTGAGTCGTTTAAACACTCTGACCAATGAATACAAATCCACCATAGAACATTCATCAATGATGATATGTGTAGCAGATAGAAGTTTGCCTTGATCTAGCTTGTTGAGGAAACCAGCAATGGTAATTGCTTCTTCCCCCGTGGATTCTTGCATTCGCTTGGCAGCTCGGCCAGCAAGTGCCATTTGAATAGCCTGACCACCAGAATGATTTAATACATAAAGCAGTGACTCTAGTACACTTGTTTTACCAACTCCTGCGCCACCCGTTATCACTGACAAAGGCTTAGATAAACCATAGTAAACAGCTTGGATTTGTTCACTAGTTAAAGGGTAGTTAGCTTGCTGCCACGTAGTTAAGTATTTTTGAATACTACCGTGCACTCTCTCTTCTTGAATAATAGTTCGTTTACATATTTCATCTGCAATAAAACTTTCCTGTAACGATGCGCCACGACTCTGATAAAGGTCAGAGTTCAACATTATAAAGCCACCATTTACGTATATCTGTTTTAGCGCTAGTTTTGCTAAATCACGACCTATGAGCTTGGAAACTGATTTAATTAAAGTTTCTGCATCTAAAGCAGTATTGCCATCGTCAGTATATGCCGCGAATAACACTTCTGTTACTGCTGCATGAAACCTTCTTGGATCATCATGTTTTATTACAAATTGCTCAGTTGCAATCTTATCAATCTTCTTCCATGTCATTGCGAAAGCTATAAGTCTGTAAGGGTCCGCTTCGAGTTTATCTACTACGTCATTGCTATATGCAGCTATAAGTTTTCGCCCAAGCCAAACAGGTAAACGATAAAGTTCTAGCCATTCAACCAACTTGCCTTTTTTATCATGATGCCACCCTTGGATAAGGGTATGAGCTTTGTCTTCTGTAAGTTCTTCAACCTGTAATAACGCTTTATAGTTTTTTTCATCCAAGAGTCGGTAAATGTCTTGACCAAAGGCTTTATACAGAGCTGTTGCAGTTTTGACTCCAATATTGACGAATGTTTCGTTGAAGGTGATATACGAAATGAAATTTTCACCTTTCGGCTGATGTTCAACGATACAGGTAGCTTTAATTTGCTCTTCAACTTCTCCTGTATGCTGGTTGATATACTCACCATGTTGGCGAGCTTTTACCTTAAAGCGCTGACCTTGGTATAGGCGAAAGCCTTCACCTGCCAATTTACCCGTTAGGAGTACATTAACTTGTTTGTCTGAGTGCAGTCCCTCGTTATTAAGAATAATGGCTTTAAAAACACAACCATTATCACTTTTATAACGAACACGTTTTACTTCAACGTCTACAACAACGTTTACCACGGCAAACGCCCTTGCGCTGAAAGCTCATCATCGGAATCAACCCAGCCATATTCATACAACTTAGCCTTAAATCGACTGTTATCTTCAAGTAATTGCGCATTGCGTTGTTCTAATTTCGAAACTCGTTGCATTAATTGCTTAGTTTCTTGATTCTTAACTCCGGGTGAAGGTTTAACATTAATTTTGAACCCATTAGCCCTTAGTTTTTTTTCATACTCAGTAATAATTTTTGTGGCATGATCATTTTGTGAGACCCAGTTTGCGCCACAACCGAGGCTTTCGCGTATCCACGTGCGATTAATTCTTCCATTGACTACCTCGATGTTGTCATTTTCAAAAGAAGATTTAAGTAATTCATCCAAACTGGATTCTAGATTCTTCCGCTTACTCTGGTTGTCAGTTCGCATTGCTACCACCTTTACCAAACTTAACTTTAGTTACTTTAGAAGCCTTTCTATTCTCATATTGCGCTAATTTTTTACGAAGTAAAATGATCTCATCACGTACTATTTGCAATTCGCTTAACGTTTCATACAGCTCTTCAGTTAAACCTTCAACTTTGCTGCTGCTTAGTATTAACTCTTCTTTTAACCGCTTAGTTTCTTGGGAATATTGCACATATTGGTTTGCTGCATTGGTCAATGACTCATTGAGTTCTTTGTTTCTCGTTTTTAACTCCGTTAACTTTTGTTCTCTTGGCTTTTTAGGTGGTTTCTTTTGTTTTTTAAGTGTCTCTAAGCAGTTTGCAATCTTTTTAACTTTGCGACCATGCTCTTTATGCGAAGTGACAAATGAACTTGGGCTGCCTATTTTCTCAATGCCCAATTCATCACAAACCCAATTACGCATCTTTGTTAGACTGGTAGGTATTTCAAGTTCGGTATGTTCACCTATAATTTTTCCATTCAATACTCTAAGACGAAGCTCAATTTGCTCAGCCAACTTTTTCGCTTTATCTTCATTGCTTGCTGGGCTATTCATTTGGCACCTCAAAAGGAGAGCTTTCGTTAGCTTTTGTTAACAACTCTTGTAATGAAATAACTTGAACTCCTGTAATTTCGTCAAGAACAGACCCTTTCTCACAAAAAGACTTAGTTTTTTCTCTTGCCTTAATATCATCTGAAATAGCACCTGAAAAACGATCGGTGTAAGCAGCAAAAGGGCAACCGCCACACGTTTCGACAGAGCCTTTTTCAATATTAGGTTCACCTTTGTCATTGGCACAATTTGAATGCTTTCTTAATGTTGTTTTTTTGGGGCACACACAAATTGTTCCCCAAACCTGTTGGGTAAATTCGGCTCCAACACGTTTCATATAACGCATTAGTTTTTCAACAACTCGCTCACGCTCAACAACATCAACTTTGCCACGAAAATGTGCTAACCAATCTGATAGTTTGCGCTTGATTTTGTCACCGCTTTTACCACCGATAGTTGCCTTACCAGTCACCACTTTTCGTAAGAAGCTAGCTGTCCATCCTTCACCAATTTCTTTCATTTCCTTCATGAATTTTTCATCGGTGATATATCGTTTGGTCATTTCGATATTAAAGTGACGTAGATGATGTGAAAGTGCACCAATATATGCACCTTCAAAACGATAGTAATAGAGCAGAGCGAACATTCTACGAAATTGATGGAATGAAAACTTCCAATCGTGAGATGAGTCTTCGCTGACAAAAGATGTGAAAAAGTCTTGAAGGCTATTTCTCACTTGTTGATCGTTTAATTTAACGACTTCACCTTCTCTGGAAACGTATTGCCATAATGTATCGTTATCTGATAACTCTCTTGCTTTTTCGCTGAGTTTTTCGAGTACATTAATGGCTTTTTTAACTAATACTGGAACAGGACATAGGTCGTACCGCTGACTTGTTTTTTCAATGTAAATGGTTAGCCAATAAGCACCATCACCCCTTTCTTCATCGATACATTGATATCCCAGATCGAAAATTTCTTCTTTTCGTCTTGCTGTTAATGAAGCGATGACGGTAAAACATGCAGAAGCAAGATAACGAACAACACCTTCAAGGGTTGCAACTCCTTTATGGCTTTGTTTTCCATCCCTAAGGTTGAGGTTTAAACCTTGATCTGATAACCGCTTTATTGCGATTTTTGCATTAGCACCTGAGGAATATAGACTAAGAATTTCATCACTATAGCTCAGCACCCAATTAGCACTTTCTCTCATCATTGCAAAAGCAATTTTAGGGGGGATAGTTTTAGTTCTTTTACTTGCCGTTCCAAGTCTACTAGCTGCTTTCGATGCCCCCTCAGGAAATGGATTTTTTTGGAATGATTTACTTTTAAAGTAATGTTGCCAGCTCCAAATTTCCTCCAGTGGCACCAATTTTCTGTGTAAATCCTGAATAGTGACAATATTCGGTATAAGATCTAATTCTTCTAATACATCCTGAACAGTAAGCTTTTCTAATTCAACGCCTTTAAAACCATTTTTTAACTGACTCTCATACCAATCCAAAACTCTAGCTGTATATGTAAAGTTTCTTATTGGTAAACCATTAACACCAACCTGCTTATATATTTCAGCTCGTCTAAATGTATTGGCTTCCCTGAATGGCAACTTGCGCCCCTCAAGTAATTGTTTTTTGATAACATTGAATACTTTTTCAGGAATGCTTAGAGAAAACTCTGTGCCAAAAGCAGCATCATTTGCGAACTTTTCAAGATGAGTTTTAGTTACTTTTGCTAACGACCTGATTTTATATTGACTTAACCAACAAATAAACGATAACAGCGACCTTATCCGCTGCGCATGAACTGAAGCGCCTATAACTGGGTTGTGTAGACGAAAAACTTCAACATACTCAATTACTAAGTCGTAAAACTCCTTGTTTCGTTTATCTGTTAATTTACTGCCATCAAACAGTTTAACATCAAGCTCTACACTTGATGTACTGCGATTTTCACCTGCCGTATCAGTTATTTCAATTATGTTTTCATCAATAGAAATATTACTAAGCCAAGGCCAGCTTTCCCTATTACTTTTAAATTTCTCCTCAGCATCAGAAGCCTGAAAAACATCTAATAAAGCTAAATTACTCATTACCAAGGCTCCGGCATTGTAAAGTCACTACCGCTCATTTTCTGATTAGCAATCTCAGTGGCTTGCTTCTTGATATGACTAAGCTTGCCTCGTGTCATTTTTTCTTCTAAAACCACAGTGAAGAATGCTTGCCAAGGCACCCATACATCAGTCCACCTATTCATATTCTTGGCGGTAAACTCTGTTTCATTTTTTTCTAATGCAGTCTTCCAAATGATCATGTCTGAAATTGATATTGGATCTGCACTCACTAGCATTCGGTCGTGCTTGCACTTAACACAGTTTTCCACTTCACCGCACTTAACCTTTTCACCTGATTCGGTAACAATTTCTCTATCCTTACAAAAAACACCCCAGCCTGTTTTTTCAAATTTTTGCTTCTTTTCATTCCATTTTTTTTGAGTCATATTCAGCTTTTCATGCGCATCTTCATCATCATAAATCATGACCACTTCAATCGTTTGCTGGAACTCCAGCATATCTTTTTCCATTTGGATACGGTGGGGTAGTTTATTGGTATAGCCTTCTGTAGTAGAACCTGATTCATGTTGAGCAATAAGCTGTGCAACGCCAAGATTTGCAGGATCTTTTAGTTGAACATTCAACAGAACCGTTGGCCTAAGCATTGAAGGAACAAGTTTAAATTGCGTTAAATAATCAGAATGATTGCAGATAGCTTTAAACTCATCTCTAAAAGCAAACTCAGTTAGAGGTTGAACAGCCCCTTTTTGATAATATTGCAGCGTATCGTCAACTGTTTCAGGTTGTGCTGAACAAATATACTCAAGCGCATTAACTGCACTTACACATTCTACGTTATCGCTTTTGACCGACAGATCATCATAGATGGGCTTGCCAAACGATCTGTCCTTTTTACCAACTATCTTTTTATGTTGAGCAACACCTGATTTACGCACACAATCATTAGGTAATGTTAGAGCGACAGCAACGTTGGCTCCGCTTTCACAAAGGTATAATGTTAACGCAGAGCTAATAGCCTTGCGGGTAGGAACTAGATAAGAAGCAACTCGCTCAATACCCCCAAAGAGTTGATATTTTTTGTTCCACATCTGCATATTAGTGGTAGCTAAATTTGGAGGACAGGCTTTATATACTGTTTTAATAACTTTAAGTAAGTTGGCAAGAGCAAGTTGCTTATTATCGATAGGAAATATGTCTTTGATGTACAGAGACCATTGATAAGCAGATATTGATTGTCGCTTTGCTAGCATTGAGCGAAATTCATCACAATCTACAGTCGCCAAATTCAGTAACTCGACTCCTTCTTTGTGCAGATTTTGCCACTGTTTAAAAAATGCACTCGCCTGAATTCGTATTTCTAACAGTCGTGATTCAGTGATCTCCAACATAGCTTTAGAAAGGTCATCTGGCAGATCAGGTTTATTCAGCTTTTCAAACATTAATGTTTCTAAAAACGCTTTTGTGTCCTTACCTTGACTTATTTCTATGCCTCGATACTTTGCTGCATCAGTTAAAATTTCTTCTACTCGGTCTAACTCACCCTTTTTGATGCTCGCCTCAAGTATCGACTGTCTGTGGCTTCTGTCTTTATTTGCTCTTCCTCTAGTTAGAAAGGTATATTTGGGAAGAACTTTTGCATCACCAAATTGAGTAATGATAAGGGTGTTCAAGTTAGCGTTGGGGCTTTTAATCAATAGCGCTGCCCGATATGCCATACAAGCTCTACCAAAATCAGCTTGCTTGATTTTTTTGTTGTCCCGCAGTGAATCAGCAACATCCCTGTCAATATTTTTTGGATCGGCTAACCATTCGAAAAAGTGAAGAATACGTAGATACTTATTCTTTACTGAGCCTGTTGCAGCTTTGTTAGTGATTGCAATAAATGTAGTGCCAACTTTTTCGGCCAATTCAAGACTGTATAATTCGATGAGCGAAGAGAAAGAATACACTCGTCCATGCTTTTCAGAATATGGTGTTGGCCCTACGTTTAGTGTTGCAGCACCATAGACAGTGAATGACTTTTTTGTTAAACCTCGCTGCTGCGTTTGATGAAGTTTATGAGTTCTCTTCTCTATCAACTTCATTAAATTTGGGCTAGTTCTGATCGTATTTTTTTCAATATCTAGTTCTTGTGCCAACCATTTTAGACTTATCACTCTTGATGACGAGTCTAATACAAGCTCTTTGTGTTCTAGTATTTCTGACAAAGTATCTTTGTATTTGTCTCCGGCATACTGCGAATAGTCTTGCTGGCTGATGAGTTCATCATACTCTTTGAACAACTCTTTTAATTTAGGTGCACGTGTTTCAGCTACACTAGTGCTTTGATTAGCCGCTAAACCAAACTCAGACATTACTGATTTGCGGTTTAACTTTCCACGCTCATTGATAGGTAACTTTTGATTATTGTCTAACTCTTCTAAATACTTTCTAATCGCAGGAACTTTTCGCTCCCAAACAGTTCCTGTAATACCTTGTTCATAAAGCTCTTCATCAAACTTATTGAGCATGTCGCGTGCCCACTGCCATGACTCGGTTTTACCGACAAGAGAATTCGAGGGAAATTTAAACTTTCTTTCAAAAGCTCGGAATGATATCCGGCCAGCTCTATCCCCTTGAGGGGCAATGGGCAAGCTATCAATATCACATTTAAGCTTATCTAATAGCTTTTCAAATCGTTTTGGCGTTCCATATTCAGAGTTTACCCCTGTAATATTACCACCTTCTTTTGCGATCAAATCCTTTTCAAAATCATCAACAACACTTTTACACCATTGATATTTATCAAAACCGTGATAGTTAGATAAAGAGCAGTGTTGAAAGCCATATGTTTTTTCTATCAGCGAGCGGGCTATTTTGCCTTTATGTGTAGGTAACTCTTTCTGGCTGAGCAACTCCTGAAGAAATGATTTCAACTTTTCAGGAGTTTTATATGTTTCAAGCCCAGCCATAAATTGAGTTCACCTTATACCGCTACTGGTGCAGGTATTGCAGGGTGAGGGTCATATCCGTCAAGTTCGAAATCATCAATTGTATAATCAAATAATGAATCTGGCTTACGCTTTATTACTAACTTAGGAAATGCTTTTGGCTCCCGTGATAATTGCTTTTTAGCTTGCTCAATGTGGTTCATATATAAATGCACATCCATACCAAACCAAACAATTTCACCAACATCATAGCCAGTTTGCTCCGCAAGGAGCGTGGTAATAAAAGCGAGATTAGCAATATTAAATGCAAGCCCAAGATAAGAGTCACAAGAACGTTGCACCATGCCACCAGAAAGCTTATTGGTATTTGGATCAACATAAAATTGATAATGCTTATGACAGGGTGGAAGAGCCATCTGATCAAGCTCTCCGACATTCCAGCCGTCAAATATAATACGTCTTGATGATGGATTGTTCTTCAATAAATCAATTACCTGAGAGATTTGATCAATTTCTTGCCCATCTTCAGTTTTCCATCTACGCCATTGTTTACCATATACAGGTCCAAGATCACCCCATTGCTGAGCAAACTCATCGTTAGAAATGATACGCAGCTCGAACTCTTCCATAGTAATTGATTTATCTGCACTACCTTCCGGCTGAGCATCAATAAATTTTTTGTAAGGCCAATCACTCCAAATATGGACGTTTTGCTCAACCAATTCTTTGATATTGTGGCCACCAGAAAGCATCCACAGCATCTCTTTAAATGCTGTTTTCCAGTACACACGTTTTGTCGTAAATACCGGAAAGCCTTCAGATAAATCAAATCGCATGGTATGCCCAAAAATGGCTTTTGTACCTACGCCAGTTCGATCAACTCTTTCGCTGCCTGTTTCTAGCAACAAGGTCAGTAAATCTAAATATTGTTTTTCGGGGTGTATATTCATTAAGTTGCCTTTTTTAAATTTTGTTATTGATACAGGTTATCGTAACTTGTGCATTGTTTGCCATTTCATCTAAAAATTATTCCCTATATCAAAGTAATTAATTCACATTTATGTGTGTTTTGGACTATCAAATCAATCAGCAGTATCCGTAAATAACGATTCACACAATCTATAATTTCAATGATAGTACAATTTCTATATATATCAATGTAAAAAAACACTCATTCGTGCGTGAGTAGCATTTTGATTATCACAAAATGCCACTAGCCCAAGAGGGACATCACAGCTGCGCTGATACGAAGTTAAATATAAAGTATCACCTAACAGTGAAAATGTGTGAGTATGCATACAAGGGCGTAAACATCCTAGCTCAAATTCACCTGGATTATAAAACGTAATGATTTCACCACGATCATCAATGCCATTTTTTAAGTTGTTAATCACCTTTGCTAGCTGATCAAGTGTAGAGCCATCTGGACGTTGCCAGCCGCGCCCTTGCACACCATATACACGGCCCATATCATCGTCCCCTTTACGGTTTGGATTATTAAGCCATGCGTTATTATCATTAGCGTTTGCATCCCATGTTTTACAACCAATTTCTCTAAATTGTGCAGCACTGCTATAACCACGTAAATACCCTAGCAGCTCAGCAATTGCTGCTTTGTAATAGCTTTTACGAGTGGTGATCATAGGAAACTTGTTATTTGCTACATCGTATTCTAAATCGGCGTTAATAACGGTTAAACAGCGTGTACCGGTACGTTTATTTTCTACCCATTCACCAGTATCAATAATACGCTGACATAAATCTAAATATTGTTTCATTGTGTGCTTCTTTTTACGCTTTTTTAGTAGGTTGTTTATAGGCCCAAATAAGTAGCCCGATCCCGCCAATAATCATAGGAAGAGACAAAATTTGCCCCATTGAAATAAATTCTGCAAATAGCCCTAAATGAGCATCTGGCTCTCTAAAGTATTCAATGCCAAATCTAAATACACCGTATCCCACTAAAAACAAACCCGACACACTGCCCGCAGGACGAGGTTTTTTAATAAACCACATTAAAAGCAAAAACAGCACTAAACCTTCGAAAAAGGCTTCGTATAATTGTGATGGATGACGTGCTAATGGACCACCTGTTGGGAAGATCATACCCCAGGGTACGTCGGTGGTTCTCCCCCATAATTCGCCATTAATAAAATTACCTATGCGCCCTGCTAATAAGCCTACAGGTACTAAAGGGGCAACAAAGTCGGCCACTTTAAATAAAGATTTTTTTCGTGTTTTAGAAAAAATAAGCTCTGCTGCAATTACCCCTAATACACCACCATGAAATGACATTCCACCTTGGTCTATCCTAAATAGATATAACGGGTTTTCTATAAAGTAACTAAATTGATAAAATAATACATAACCAATTCTTCCCCCTAAAATAACCCCTAGCATGCCATAAAAAAGTAAGTCACTAACTTCTTCTTTAGTCCAACCAGAATTTGGTTTTGCTGCTTGACGATTTGCAAACCACATTGCAAATGCAAAACCAATTAAATACATGAGTCCGTACCAACGAACGCTCAGCGGTCCAATAGAAAAAATGATTGGATCGATTTGCGGAAATTCAAGTGCCATAAAAATAAACCTTTAACTAAAAACCATCTTAATTGCGATAATAACTAATAACACCGCAAAAATTTTCTTTATTGTATTAACAGGTAAAAAATGTGTAGCTTTTGCTCCAAAAGGTGCAACAAACCACGATGTAATAACAATCCCAAACAATGCAGGTAAATACACAAAACCTGCAAAACCATTTTCTAAATCAGTAACTTGCCAACCAGCACTAATATAACCAACCGAGCCAAATAGCGCGATTACAATACCACATGCCGCAGCACACCCTATTGATTTTTTAATATCGACCGAAAAATGATTAAGCATAGGCACAATGAGTGCCCCTCCACCAATACCAATTAACCCCGCTAAACCACCTAATATAGCTGAAGCACTGCCTACAACGACCCCTGATGGAAACGGTTTTGTTATCGATGTGTTTTTTTTCACCGACAATATCATTCTAAATGCGATAAAAATAACACTGCCTGCAAAGACGATACGTAAAATATGTGTAGGAATTAAACTAGCAGCAAAGCCACTAATAAGCGCCCCAATTGCAACGCCTCCCATTACCCACGGTGCGATTTCCCAAGGTACATTCTGGTTTTTATGATGCGCTAAAGCAGAAGACGTAGAGGTAAATAATATAGAAGCCAAAGAGGTGGCCACCGAGATCACCAGTACATGCTCTTCACTACTAATATTAAAATAAAGTAATAAGCTACTAAGTACCGGTACAATAATTAGCCCACCACCAATGCCCAATAGCCCAGCAAAAAAGCCAACGACACAGCCAAGCAACGCACAGCTTGCTACCAATATCCCTAGTTCAACCATAGGTCGTGTTTTTACCCTTTATTATGTCGCGATAATTAATCATTTAGGAGTGTAAAATAACTCACCTAATTGGTGCTCAATCATAAAGTTACGTGTTAAACGCAATACTTGCTTTGCATTAGATTGAGCAAGGCATTCACTCAGTAGCTTTTCCATATCGCTCACCGTTAGGCGCCTCAACACCCACTTTACTTTTATTAGCGATGATAAGTTCATACTTAAGCGTCGATATCCCATAGCTATAAGTAAAATAGCGCCTTCGGGGTCGCCACCTAACTCACCGCATAAACTAAACGGTAACGTTAAGTCTTTGCACTCACTCGCTACTTTATTAAGTACTCTTAATACACCAGGGTGATAAGGGTTAAATAACTCTGCAACACGGGCATTTGCTCTATCAACCGCCAATAAATATTGTGTTAAGTCGTTACTGCCCACTGAGCAAAAGTCGACTTTTTGCGCCCACTCGGGGATCATAAAAACACTCGAAGGAACTTCAAGCATAATACCAATATTTGGCCGCTCTATCGACTCTTGTGGTTGTTTTTCGCTTAATTCAAAGTAAGCTTGTTCAAATAATGCCAACGCTTCATCTACCTCATCGGTAGTACTTATCATCGGTAGCATTATTTTTAAATTACCTAAGCCCATATTTGCTTTGATCATCGCTTTAAGTTGATCTAAAAACAACTCAGGGTGATCTAAACTAATTCGTATACCTCGCCAACCTAAAAACGGGTTTTCTTCGGTAATGTTAAAGTAATCGAGTACTTTATCACCACCAATATCTAAGGTTCGCATGACAACGGGGTTAGGATAATAACTTTTTAATACTTCCCTATACCAATTTTCTTGCTCAATTTGTGAAGGGAACTGCCCTTTTTGCATAAACCATGCTTCGGTACGGTATAAACCAACTCCATCACAAATATGCGCATTTGAATGCTCAGGGTTTAAATCTAACCCCGCATTTAAACGCAAACTAATATAATGGCCATCTTTGGTAATAGGATCAGACTCTTGTTCATCTAAAAAGCGATTGTTTAAAATACTTTCTTGATGCTGAAGCGCCCTATACTCATCGAGTAATACTTGCGATGGTGAAATATATAAACGTCCTGCATAAGCATCTAAAATCATAGGCTTAGCATCAAATTGTAGCAAAGGTAGATCTTCTATACCCCAAATGGCAGGGATACCCATAGCACGTGTTAAAATAGAAGCGTGGCTATTGGCCGAGCCATTAACACTCACCACACCTGCTAATAAACCTTTAGGTACTTCGGCTAACATGGCTGGTGTGAGGGTATTGGCAATTAAAATGGTATTTTTAGGGTAGTCTTTAACTGTTTGTTCGGTATTAACTAAATGATGCAACACACGTAAACCAATGTCTTTTACATCAACCGCACGTTCTTTAATGTAAGGGTCTTGCATTGCATTAAATTGTGATATTAACCGCTCTATTACAATTTTTAATGCACTTTTAGCACACCAGCCTTCATATAACTGCGCTTCTACATTTTGCCCTAAACTTTTAGTATCGAGTAACTGTTGATATACCTCAAAAACAGCCAGCGCTTCTTTTGGAATGGAGTCACTTAATGTCATCGATAACGAATTAAACTCTTTACGAGTTGCAGCGACTGCTTGGGTAAAGAGTCGAGTTTGCTCTGTTACATCGGTTACTTTTTTTAACTCAATAGAGCTAAAATCAAGTTTTGGCAGCACCACAAAAGCCTGGCCTATACCAATACCTGGGGCGCTTGATACCCCTTTTAATACCGATGTTTGATGAGATGATTCGTCTTGTCTTAAAACTTCTTTAATTTCGGCGTGTGCTAATTGAGAGGCAAGCTGTGCTGACAAGGTAATTAAAAAAGACTCTTCGTCTTGGCTAAATACCCGGGCCATTTTTTGCTGAACAACAATAACCCCAAGTACTTTCTTTTGATGTACGACAGGAACCGATAAAAAGGCGTTGTACCCTTCTTCGTTAACCTCTGGAGAAAGCTTAAAGCGCGGGTGCGATTTTGCAAATGCAATATTAATAGGCTCTTCACGTTGAGCCACCAGCCCGACTAAACCTTCGGTAAAACCAATCCTAAATTTACCAACTGCATCGGGGTTAAGCCCTTCGGTGGCCATTAAAACAAAGTTATCTTGGCTGTAATCGGCAAAGTAAATTGAGCAACACTGCGTTTTCATGGCTTCTTTTACCATTTGAACAAAACACACTAATGCACTGTCTAAATCGGCTTGTTGCGAAACAGACTCTGCAATTGTTCTAAGTGTTGCCAACATAACTCACTCCTTGCATAGATAATCAGTGCCTTACTTTACAAACACGTAATTTGCTATTTTTTATTACGCCATGGCTCTTTATACTGCTCTCTTTTATTAAATGGCATCGCATAGGGAGCAAATTCTTTCATCACCCTTCTATATACATCGCGTTTAAACGACACCACTTGCCTTACTGGATACCAATAACTAACCCATCGCCAATCATCAAATTCAGGATGATGCGTTTTAAGCAAGTTTACATCGTCATCAGCACAACGAAGCTTGAGTAAAAACCATTTTTGTTTTTGTCCTATACACACCGGGCTTGAATCTCGGCGTATCAGTCGTTTGGGTAATTTATAACGTAACCAATGTTTAGAGCTTGCAACTATTTCTACATCTTCAGGGCGTAAACCCACCTCTTCGTGTAATTCTCGGTACATAGTTTGTTCTGGTGTTTCACCATCATCAACACCACCTTGGGGAAATTGCCAAGAATGTTGACCATAACGTCGAGCCCAAAAAACCTGTCCTTGATTATTGCAGATCACTATTCCGACATTGGCACGGAAACCTTCGGCATCAATCACCTTAGTGCCTCATTTGTAAGTCGATTTTTAATGATTGTTCCACATTAGTTGCAATACGGCAATCAATAATAGTTGTTTTACCTGACTTACTCACAGCTTGTGCATAACTTTTAAAAAACACGCTCATTTTGCAAACAAGTCCACAATATAAGATCTAAAAACTCACGTTTTCCACAGAATCTGTGGATAAACATGTTTATATAGTTGTATTTATCCCAGCAACTCTCCTGACCTAGATATTAACGCATTATAAAAAACAACTAATACCCTTTAAATTCATAGAGTTAAGCATTTAAACATGAAGAAAACACGCGGTTATAAATACACCAAATTACACGTGAACAAAAAACGCTCAAATACAAAGATATCCACGGCTAAGCTAAATTGCTATCATGTATGAGTACATCATTCAATATGAAAAAAGAGTAAATGCGTCCAACAAAGCCACATTCAATCAACCAACTAATGCAACGCGTTAACGATATTGCAGGGTTAACCCTTGGACAACTGGCCAATAAATATCAGTTTAAAACCCCTGAAGATTTACTAAGAGAAAAAGGATGGACAGGTCAACTGATTGAATATGTATTAGGTGCTACTGCGGGCTCTAAGCCTATGCCCGACTTTGAAGAGCTCGGTATTGAGTTAAAAACACTGCCTATTTCGTACAAAGGCACCCCACTTGAAACAACGTTTGTCTCGGTGACCCCTTTAATAAATGTGACCGGTATGACCTGGCATAACAGCCATGTGCGTAACAAACTCAATCATGTCTTATGGATCCCCATATTAGGCGAACGAGATATTACTCCATTTGATAGAACAATTGGTAGTGGCTTTTTATGGCAACCTAATGCCGAACAAGACGCACTGTTACAGCGAGATTGGGAAGAGCAAATGGAATTAATTGCGCTGGGTAGAATTAACGAAATTTCTGGCCACTTAGGCGATGTAATGCAAATACGACCAAAGGCTGCAAATAGTAAAGTAGTTACTGATGCAATTGGCCCAAATGGTCAAATAATAAAAACCTTACCCAGAGGCTTTTATTTAAAAACGACTTTTACAGCTGAAATTTTAAAACAACAATTTCAACTTTAAACAAGCAAAAAAAATCCTCGCTATTGCGAGGATTTTTATATTTAAAGTGTCACTTTAGCTAATGGCTAAATATTATTGACCTTTCACTTCTTTTAAACCGTTGTATGGTGCTTTTTCACCTAATGCTTCTTCAATACGAAGTAGCTGGTTGTATTTAGCAACACGATCAGAGCGGCTTAATGAACCTGTTTTGATTTGACCTGCAGCAGTACCTACTGCTAAATCAGCAATAGTTGCATCTTCGGTTTCACCAGAACGGTGAGAAATCACAGCAGTGAAGCCTGCATCTTTAGCCATTTTGATTGCAGCTAACGTTTCAGTTAGTGAACCAATTTGGTTAAATTTAATTAAGATTGAGTTAGCAATACCGTTGTCGATACCACGTTTAAGGATTTTTGTATTAGTTACGAATAAGTCATCGCCCACTAACTGAACTTTGTCGCCCATTAGTTTCGTTTGATGTGCAAAACCATCCCAATCAGACTCATCTAAGCCATCTTCAATTGAAACAATTGGGTATTGCTCTGTAAGCTCTTGTAAAAAGAAGTTAAATTCTTCAGAAGTGAATTTTTTACCTTCACCTTTAAGATCGTAAATGTTTGCTTCTTTGTCGTAAAATTCAGAGGCAGCACAATCCATAGCTAAGGTAATGTCTTTACCTAGTTCGTAACCGGCATTGGCAACAGCGACTTTAATCGCTGCAAGTGCCGCTTCGTTTGATGCAAGGTTCGGTGCAAAACCACCTTCATCGCCAACAGCTGTTGAGTGACCATCTGCTTTAAGTACTTTAGCAAGGCTATGGAATACTTCAGCACCCATACGTAAACCTTCACGGAAGTTTGCAGCGCCAACAGGTTGGATCATAAACTCTTGGATATCAACAGAGTTATCTGCATGCTCACCACCATTGATGATATTCATCATTGGTAATGGCATTGAGTAAACACCTGAAGTACCGTTTAAATCAGCAATGTGCTCGTATAGTTCTACTTTTTTAGACTGAGCTGCTGCTTTTGCAGTTGCTAAAGATACCGCTAAAATAGCATTCGCACCTAATTTTTCTTTGTTTTCTGTGCCATCTAAATCAAGCATGATTTGATCGACAGTGCTTTGCTCTAGTGCGCTTGTACCAGCAAGTGCTTGTGCAATTTCGTTATTAATAAACCCAACGGCAGTTAAAACACCTTTACCTAAGTAACGAGATTTATCACCGTCACGAAGTTCTAATGCTTCGCGAGTACCTGTAGATGCACCTGAAGGTGCTGCTGCACGGCCCCATGAACCGTCAGCTAAATGTACATCAGCTTCAACAGTTGGGTTACCACGCGAATCCATAATTTCGCGACCGATTATTTTAACGATTTTTGACATCTTGATTCCTCTATATTCCCAAAATGGTGAGTCACTGCCAACCTTACTATTTTTTACCTAGTTTTGTCAGCATTTAAAACAAAAAAGCCGTGCATTTAGCACGGCTTTTTCAAATTTTACGAGTTCGCTTTTTGATGAGTGTGCGCAGCGGCAACAAACCCCTCAAATAACGGGTGACCATCACGTGGTGTAGACGTAAATTCCGGGTGGAATTGTGCGGCTATAAACCAAGGGTGGTCTTTATTTTCAATAATTTCAACAAGCTTTTTATCTTCCGATAAACCAGTGAAACTTAAGCCTGCTTTTTCCAGCTGTTCAACAAAGTTATTGTTTACTTCGAAGCGATGGCGATGACGCTCAACTATTTCGTCGTTACCATATACTTCGTGAACTTTAGAGCCCGGAGTTAAATGACATTTTTGTGCGCCTAAACGCATAGTGCCACCTAAATCAGAATCTTCAGTACGGGTTTCTACATTGCCTTCGGCATCTAACCATTCGGTAATTAAACCGACAACCGGTGCTGATGATTGTGCATTAAATTCTGTTGAGTTAGCATCTTCTAAGCCAGCCACATTACGTGCATATTCAATTAAGGCAACTTGCATCCCTAAACAAATACCTAAATATGGTACTTTGTTTTCACGTGCGTATCGCGCAGCAAGTATTTTGCCTTCAACACCACGGCCACCAAATCCACCAGGGACTAAAATAGCATCAAGGTGACTTAAAAGTTCAACGCCTTTGCTTTCTAAATCTTGTGAGTCAACGTATTCAATATTAATTGTTAAACGATTTTTAAGACCCGCATGCTTTAATGCTTCGTTTACTGACTTATAAGCATCTGGTAATTCTATGTATTTACCAACCATACCAATTGTTACTTCACCCGTTGGGTTAGACTCTTGGTATAACACTTGTTCCCATTCTGTTAAATCTGGTTCAGGGCACTCTAAGTGAAAACGACGACAAACAAAGTCATCTAATTCTTGCGATTTTAATAACGCAGGAATTTTGTAAATACTGTCTACATCAGGCAGTGAAATAACCGCTTTCTCTTCTACATTAGTAAACAATGCAATTTTAGCACGCTCGTTATTTGGTAGTTTACGATCAGAGCGACAAATCAGAATGTCAGGTTGAATACCTACAGAGCGAAGCTCTTTCACTGAGTGTTGCGTAGGCTTTGTTTTCACTTCACCTGCAGGGCCTAAGAATGGCACTAAAGTAAGGTGTATAAATAACGCACGCTCACGGCCAATTTCAGTTCCCATTTGACGAATTGCTTCAATAAATGGTTGTGATTCAATATCACCAACAGTACCACCGATTTCAACAATAGCGACTTCATGACCTTCAGCACCATCGTATACGCGTTGCTTTATGTCATTTGTAATGTGCGGAATAACCTGAATCGTTGCGCCAAGGTATTCACCACGACGTTCACGACGTAAAACGTCTTCATATACACGACCTTGTGTAAAGTTATTACGGCTGGTCATTTTGGTGCGAATAAAACGCTCGTAATGACCTAAATCAAGATCGGTTTCAGCGCCGTCTTCGGTAACAAATACTTCACCGTGCTGAATTGGGCTCATTGTGCCTGGATCTACGTTAATGTAAGGGTCGAGCTTTAATATGGTAACGTTTAAACCACGTGCCTCTAAAATAGCAGCTAATGATGCTGCTGCAATACCTTTACCCAACGAAGAAACAACCCCGCCGGTAACGAAGATAAATTTTGTATTCATGCGAACCCTAGAATATCAGGAATTAAAAGGAAGATATCACCCAAGTAAGTTAGGTATACCATCAGGACGGGGCGAAATTATACCTAAATAGCGCAAATCAATCCAGCGCTAAATAGGGATTAAACGCACAAAAAACAATCATTTCTAAATTCCTTTTTTTATTGCCTCCCACGCTTCATCCATTTGGGCTAATGAGGCTGTATTAATATTTTGTCCTTGTGTGAGTAAATAGGCTTGGACTTTTTCAAACCGAGTAGAAAATTTAGTGCTGGCGTCACGTAAAAGCTGCTCTGGATCACGCTTAATATGGCGTGCAACGTTTACGGTCGCAAACAGTAAATCACCTATTTCTTCTGCACTGTGTGCTGATTGAGGGTCGTGTGCTAATGCTTCTTTTACTTCTAATACTTCTTCGGCCACTTTATCTAAAGCACCATGATAACTAGGCCAGTCAAAACCGAGTGCGGCAACTCGTTGCTGAATTTTTTTAGCTTTTGATAAACTCGGTAAATTAACGGGTATATCTTGCCACAGCGTGTTTACTTGCTCAGATTTTTTACTTTCACGCTCGTTTGCTTTAATCGCTTGCCACTGTTGTGACAATTGCTCTTCGCTCATTGCTGTTTGTTTGGCAAATACGTGAGGGTGGCGGCGTGTTAATTTTTCATTTAATTGCTCAACCACATCATTAAAGTTAAATAAGTCTTGCTCTTGCGCTAATTGGGCATAAAACACAATTTGAAAGAGTAAATCACCTAGCTCTATTTTTAGTTCTTTTAAATCATTACGCTCAATACAATCGGCTACCTCATACGCTTCTTCAAGGGTATGAGGGACAATCGATTTAAAATCTTGCTGTAAATCCCACGGACATCCATTTTGTGGATCTCGCAAGGTGGCCATTATTTCAAGTAACTCAGACAGCGCTTTAGAATGTGCCATTATTGCCCTCGTTTAGCGCTTTCAACACCTTCAATTTGATGCAGTTTAGAAAGCACTTTATTGGTACCAGATAAGTCATGTACTTCTAACTGCATGGTAAATATTGCTAATTGATTCGCATCAACAGTATTGACGTTCATGTTTAATACGTTCACTTTTTCATTAGCAAGCACAGAGCTTATGTCTCTAATAAGCCCCGATCTGTCGATAGCTTCAATTCTAATATTTTGTACATACGAGGCGCTTATTTCATCTGACCAGCTTACTGATATAACACGTTCGGGGTGTTGATCTTTTAAGTTCGAAAATGAGTCACAATCATCGCGGTGTACAGCAATGCCTTTACCTTTAGTGATATAACCAATAATTCGCTCCCCTGGCACAGGTCGACAACATTTGGCTACGTGGCTCATTAAACTGCCTACGCCATCAACAACAATGCCGTTTTTATCGCCTTTTACTTTCGTTGGGGCTTTAAATCGAATAACTGGTTCGTCAATATGGCGGTCTGTAATAAAGTTAAGCATTTGATTTAGCCGAACGTCACCTGCGCCAATTGCTACCATTAAATCGTCTAACTCTTTAAAATTAAAACGCTTAATAGCCGGTGCTAAATCTTTATAACTCAACTCTAATTTTTGTAATTCGTTATCGAGTATTTCTTTACCCGCACTTAAATTTTTATCCCGATCTAGCTGCTTAAACCAATGATGAATTTTAGCCCGTGCACGCGATGATTTAATATACCCCAGAGATGGATTTAACCAATCTAAGCTAGGATTAGGTTGTTTTTGGGTCAGTATTTCTACTTGATCCCCTGTACTTAATTTGTGTGTAAAAGGGACTATTTTGCCAAATACTTTTGCACCAATGCAGCGGTGACCCACATTAGAATGGATATAATACGCAAAATCGAGCGGCGTGGCTCCCAGTGGTAAATCAAATATATCTCCACGCGGGGTAAATATATACACCCGATCTTCAACCACTTGGTTTTTAAGTTCATCGGCTAAATCGCTACCATCAACGACTTCTTCTTGCCATTGTAATAATTTACGTAGCCAGCTGATTTTTTGCTCATAACCCGAACCTCGACCAGGTAATGCTCCTTCTTTATACATCCAATGCGCTGCAACACCTAGCTCGGCATCTTGATGCATATCGTTGGTACGAATTTGTATTTCAACTGTTTTACCCTCAGGGCCAAACACCACCGTGTGAATTGACTGATAGCCGTTTTGTTTAGGCGTAGCTACATAGTCATCAAACTCTTTATTTAAATGACGCCAGTTTGTATGCACGATACCTAAAGCACCATAACAATCTTGAATACGTTCTACGACGACACGCATTGCACGAATATCGAAAAGCTGATCAAATTCGTAATTCTTTTGCGCCATTTTTTTATAGATGCTGTAGATATGTTTTGGTCGGCCATAAACCTGAGCTTCTATACCCGCTTGCGCTAATTTAGATTTTACCTGCGCGACCATATCTTCCATATAGGCTTCACGAGCAAGGCGTTTGTCATCAAGTTGTTTAGCAATGCTTTTGTAGGTTTGCGGGTGCAAATAACGAAAAGATAAATCTTCAAGCTCCCACTTTAATTGCCCTATTCCTAAGCGATTTGCAAGTGGTGCAAAAATATCTGCGGTTTCTTTTGCTGTGATCACCCGTTCTTCTTCTGAGCTATTTTTCACTTCGCGTAAATGACACACTTGCTCAGCTAATTTAATAACGACCGCTCTTACATCTTCAACCATAGCCAATAACATTCTACGAATATTATCAATTTGTACGGTACCTTTGCCTTGGTGCGCCAATGTGCTTATCGTTGCCATTTGGCCTACACCCGTTAAAAGTAAGGCAATATTTTTACCCAGTTTTTCTTCGACTGTTTCAAGGCTAAACTCGTTATTTAAAAAATATGGCGTTATAAAAGCAGTTGCCAACGAGTCTGCATCAAGATTTAATTCGGCAAGAATTTCAACCATTTCGATAGCTGTATTTTGTCGCTTGCTATCGTGATTTAATGCACATAGTTGATGTGCCTTGTTAAGCAACTCGACTTTATCTGAAGCAAGCTGAAGCCTGTTTAAACGTGTACTAAAATCAGCCGTTTCATCTTGATGATGTGATTGACGTGTTGCTACCATAATGCGCCTTACCTCTTGTGAAATATCGCCATCGTTTCTATGTGTCCGGTATGAGGAAACATGTTCATAAGCCCAATTTTATTTAATGTGAAACCTGCTTGCGAAATAATTGCACTGTCACGGGCTAAAGTAACAGGGTCGCAAGAAACATATAGAATCGTATTAAATTGTGTTAGCTCAAGCTGAGCTAAAATAGCCATCGCTCCAGTGCGAGATGGATCTAATACTAAAACATCTAAATCATGACTAAACCAACTCGCCTGTTCAATTTTTTGTGTTAAATCAAAACAATGAAATTCGCTATTGGTGATTTTGTTAGTGTGCGCATTTTGTGTTGCCATTGCAACTGCCGATGCAACCCCTTCAACACCAATAACGTGTTTTGCATGCTTTGCTAATACTAATGAGAAGTTACCAATACCGCAAAACAAATCCAACACTTTATTTTCGGGATTAAGTGCAAGCCAATCAATTGCTTGCTTTATCATCGTTTGATTAATTTGCGCATTAACCTGAATAAAGTTATTTAAGCCAAATGCAAAACGAAGGCCTTCTAATTCATAATGAGGCTGCATAATATGGTCGCTGTCTATCACCTCGGGTTTATCTTGAAATACTAATTGCCAGTGATAAGGTGCAACAGCTTGCTCAATAAGCTGCTTCGCTTCGTTATTTATTGCTTTAGTGTGGCGAATAACAATATAACGCGCATTATCAGCCTCACATAATTGTAAATGGCTAATGCTTTGAAGCTGCTTATGTTGATTAATGAGTATTTCGAATAACGTAAAAACCCCGGTAAATGCTTTACTAAGCACAGGGCAATGCTCAATGCTAATTACATTTTTTGATCCGCTAGCGCGATACCCCACTCGAATTTTTTTACTGGCTTTATCGTACATTACAGCAATACGCGCACTTCGACGGTAATGCGTTGACTCACTATGCAGTGGAGCTTGCCAATTTAAATTTGGTAAGTTCGCAAATTTACTAAATAATTGAGCCACTGCTTGTTGTTTTTCAATAACCTGTTGAGCAACGTCTAAATGCTGTAACTGGCAGCCTCCGCATTGTTTATAGTGCTCACATATGGCGGCGCTTCGGTATTCACTAGGTTTAATCACTTTAGTTGTAAACGCTTCGCTATAACGTGATTTTTCTTGTGTTATCGTTGCTTTTACATACTCATTAGGCAACGCACCACTAACAAAACAGACTTTATTGTTGTATTTTGCAATGCCTCGGCCCTGGTGATCCATGGCGGTAATAGTAAGCTCAACGGCTTTAGGTTTATGTGTTTTTTTTACTGCTTTAAAAATTTGTGCCATGAGAGCGACCTTAAAAATAATTTTTTATAAAACAATTAACCACTTATTTAGGGATATTTTGAGAATATAACGACATCCGTATATACTCATACCATACTAATAACGATAAATTTGTACCCATTATGACCAAACTCGGCTTACGCGACTCAGTTATCGCCCTTACGTTAATCCCTACAGTGATTATTGGATTATTGCTTGGTGGGTATTTTACAGTAAATCGTTACATTGAGCTTGATGAAAATTTATATCAGCAAGGCGTAACCATTGCTGAACCACTTTCTATTGCGCTCGAACTCCCTTTAATCACTAAAAACAAACAACTTTTAGACAGGCTGGTTAGCTACACTCATAATAAACATGCACCAATTATTAAAACGATCGCTATTTTTGATCCTCATGGGAAATTAATTGTCACCAGTAATTATCATCGCCATTTTGATAATTTTATAAAGCAACAAAACTTTGATCATTTAAACACCACACGCTTTACTCAGTCAGATGACTACATCACTTTTTTTGCACCTATTATTGATAGAACGACTGTGGATGCGAAGTGGGATCCCACGGTATTTCAAACGCCATTAGGCACCGTGGTTTTACAGTTAAATAAAGACAAAGCCATAATAGGCCAACAACATGCTTTACTTATCAGCACAATGGTTATTTTATTTGCAATTATATTAGCCACTTATATAGCCATAAAACTAAGTCGTATGTTTATGACTCCATTAACTAAGTTAGTACTTGCTACAGACAAATTAATCGAAGGGAAAAGAGAAACTGGCTTAAACGAAGCAATGACCGGTGAGTTTGATTTATTACGCGAAGGGCTCAATACAATTGCGCACTCGATGGTAAAACAAAAAGATGATATGCAAAAAAATATCGACCAAGCAACTAGCGATTATCGAGAAACCTTAGAGCAGTACGAAACTCAAAATATCCAGCTCACTATTGCTAAAAAAGATGCACAAGATGCTAACCAAGTAAAATCAGACTTTTTAGCTAAGATGAGTCACGAACTAAGAACGCCACTCAATGGGGTTATTGGTTTTACTCGCCAACTTTATAAAACGCCTTTAAATAAAAATCAAAAAGATTATTTAGATACTATTGAGCTATCGGCGAATAGCTTAATGACTATTATCAGTGACATCTTAGATTTCTCGAAACTCGAAGCCGGTGCCATGGAGCTTGAGTCGATACAGTTTCAGTTGCGTGACACCGTAAACGAAGTCATGACCTTGCTTGCCCCGAGTGCCCATGATAAAAAACTAGAGTTATCTTTATTAATCGGCCCCAAAGTGCCTGATGAATTAACCGGTGATCCAACTCGTTTTAAACAGGTGTTAATTAATTTATTAAGTAATGCGATTAAATTTACTGAAACAGGCTCAGTCAAGCTTGATATTAATCATATGCAGCTAAAAGATGAAAAAGTATCATTGCTAGTCTCCGTGACAGATACCGGTGTTGGTATTCCGATGAACAAGCAAGATACGTTGTTCACCCCATTTGGCCAAGCTGATTCGAGTATCACACGTAAATTTGGTGGCACAGGGCTAGGGTTAATTATTACCAAATATATTGTAGAGGCTATGGGAGGGCGCATTACATTAAACTCAGCGCCAGGAAATGGCAGTTGTTTTAGTTTTAATGGCTTTTTTAGAATCCCCGATCATGCGTTTACCAGTAACTTACCAACCCAATCGTTAATCGGGAAAAACATTTTATTCTTAGAACCGCATGAACATAGCCATACAGCTATGCTCTCACTATTAACTGAGTGGCAAACCCGTATTACCGCATGCTCCAATGAATCAGAATTTTTAGCTGCAATAGAAAACAAAAAAGTTAAATTTGATATTTGTATTATTGGTAATATGGCTGCGGTTGACGATATGCAACGCTTAAAAGGCTATGTGAAAGCGGTACGTGAATCGACAGATTATCTGTATTTAATACTCAATACTGTTTCTCACAATATGCGCGAAGCATTTATCGGTAGCGGTGCAAATGCCTGCTTAAGCAAGCCACTTAATCATCGTAAGTTGTGCGAAACATTAGCGGCCCCTTACCGCTTAGACCACCCTATTCATAATATTGAGCAAGTAGAGCAAAAGATCTTGCCACTCAAAGTGTTAGTTGTTGATGATAACGATGCTAATTTAAAACTGATTTGCACTTTACTCAGTGAGCAGGTAGAACTTATTGATACCGCCCATAATGGCTCACAAGCCTACAGCCTTTGTAAAAGCCATAACTATGATATTATTTTTATGGATATTCAAATGCCTATTATGGATGGTATTACAGCCTGTAAACATATTAAAGAGTCTTCTCTTAACGAAGAAACACCGATCATTGCTGTTACAGCACATGCGTTAAATAGTGAAAAAGAACAACTACTAAAAGATGGATTTTGTGGCTATTTAACTAAACCGATTGATGAAGATATGTTAAGCCAGATTATTAGCGAGCATAGTTCGCAATCGTTGGCTAATCGTGAAAAAGCTGCTGCTTTAATTGAAATCCCCCCAGCACCTTTTATTAGTAACCGATTAGATTGGCCGCTTGCACTGCAACATGCTGGTGGTAAAAGAGAACTCGCATTAGAAATGCTAAACATGCTACTAAAAAGTATTCCTGAAACACTGATGCACCTTGAACAAGCAACAGAAACAGCACAGTGCCAAGAAATATTAGCGGTTGTGCATAAATTACATGGTGCGTGTTGTTATACTGGCGTGCCTAAATTAAAAGCATTAGCTGAAACCATCGAAACGAGTTTAAAAAGTAATTGTGAATTAAGCAAAGTTGAACCTGAGCTATTTGAATTACAAGACGAATTAGAAAACTTGCTTAATGATGCAAATAATACAGAAACTCGCCGATAGTCAGACATAAAAAAACGCGATGTGTTATCGCGTTTTTCAATTCATAGTAGGTCCGATTTTTATAATCGGGCTTCAATCATTAAACGCTTCATATCGCGCACGGCTTTATCAAGGCCATCAATTGCGGCACGGGCGATAATTGCATGACCAATATTAAGTTCATAAATTTCAGCCATCGCGGCAATTGGTTTAACATTATGATAATTAAGGCCATGTCCGGCATTAACAATTAAGCCTAAGCTTGCAGCATAACTCACGCCTTGACGTATATGTGCAAGTTCTTTTTCTTGTTCACTATCGCAAGTGGCATCGGCATATGCGCCCGTGTGTATTTCTACATACGGTGCACCACACTCTTTGGCAGCATCAAGCTGTGCTTTGTCAGCATCAATAAATAAAGACACTTTAATACCCGCTTTTGTTAACGATTGCGTCGCTGCTTTTATTTTTTCAATATTACCAGCAACATCAAGTCCGCCTTCAGTGGTTAGCTCTTCACGTTTTTCTGGCACTAAACACACATATTCGGGCTTTACATCTAAGGCAATGTTTATCATCTCTTCTGTAACAGCGGTTTCAAGATTCATACGAGTTTGAATTGTTTTTGCCATAACATAAACATCACGATCTTGAATATGACGACGATCTTCGCGTAAATGTATGGTTATACCATCAGCTCCTGCATGCTCAGCGACGCTTGCAGCATGAGCAGGATCAGGGTAACTCGTGCCTCGTGCTTGGCGAAGCGTTGCAATATGATCCACGTTAACGCCTAAAAGAATATCTTTCATTTTTATACCTGTAAAATAACGTTTATTGAGAGGCCATAAATAGCTCACGGCTTTTTAATGGTTTATTACCTAATAAAGGTTTTAATAAATAACGACTTAATTGTTTTGCCATATATAACACATCTTTACGGCTAAAGTCATGACTGCTCATGGCTTTTAATTGCGCCCCACTAAAGCCGCTATGGCTATCGTTTTGAACAACAAAACCTTGCTCTGCAAAATAACTATAGTGGTATGCAATATCGATGGGATCGCCCTGTGCGTCAAAATTAAAATCAATACCATAACCAAGTAATTCAAGTAGTTGAAATTCATAAGATCGTAAAACGGCTTGTAAATCGCTCGTGCTATTTAAATTACTTAGGTGAGTTTTATATAATTCGAACACTTGCTCTATTGGCTCATTTACCGGCACTATGCGATTGGTGAGTTCGTTTAAATAAAATCCACAATAAAGTTGGTCACCCTGTAAATATTGAGGTTGTCCGTGGAGTTCAAACTTTTGAATATATTTTAATTCGTGTTTACCGGTGTAGTGCACCAACAAAGATTGAAAAGGTTGTAACTGTGCTTTATGTTTAGTGGCCTGGCGGCCACTAATACGAGCCAACATACGAAGTTGGCCCACCCCTTCTACCAGCATATCAAGCATTACTTGAGAGTCACTAAATGGACGTCTATGCAATAAATATGCTGTATAGAATTCGCTATCCATACTAAGCGGCGCTAGTCTTCACCATAGCCTAAACTACGTAAAGCACGCTCATCATCTGCCCAGCCCGATTTAACTTTAACCCAAAGTTCTAGGAACACTTTGTTATCAAGCATTTCTTCTAAATCTTTACGAGCTTCTCGGCCAATTACTTTTAGTTTTTCGCCTTTGTTACCAATAACCATACGCTTTTGCGTTTCGCGTTCAACCAAAATAAGCCCATTTATGTGCCAAACACCATTTTCTTGCCACTTAAATTGCTCAATTTCTACGGTAACTGAGTAAGGTAACTCTTCACCCATAAAGCGCATAAGCTTTTCGCGGATAACTTCAGCAGCCATAAAGCGCATTGAACGATCGGTTACATAATCATCTGGAAAGTAAAACTCACAAGGAGGTAAACGTTTAGTGACTTCTGCTTTAATTAAATCAACGTTTTTACCCTGAGTTGCCGACACCGGCATAATACCCACAAAATCAAACTTGTCGCCAAGCAGTTTCATATGAGGCAAAACTAAATCACGGTTTTTTACCTGATCAATTTTATTAATAACTAATAAAACCGGCTTGCCGCTTTGTGATACTTTATTAAGTACCATTTCATCATCATCAGTCCAATGCGTGCCTTCAACTACAAAAATAATCAGCTCTACATCGCCAATTGAACTCGAAGCCGCACGATTCATTAAACGGTTTATCGCACGCTTTTCTTCAATATGAAGCCCTGGTGTATCGATATAAACCGCTTGATGCTTACCTTCGGTATGAATACCCATAATACGATGACGCGTTGTTTGTGGTTTGCGTGAGGTTATACTCACCTTTTGCTCAATAATTTCATTAAGCAAGGTCGATTTACCTACATTTGGGCGACCAACAATGGCCACCATGCCACAAAATGTATCTACATCACCTTCATGAGGTTGGATCAAAGTATCAAGGTTCATTTTTAAGTATCTTTAGTGCTTTTTCGGCAGCTTTTTGTTCGGCTTTACGACGCGAGCTACCTACAGAAATAATGCTATCCATACCATCTACAATACATTCAACCGTGAATGTTTGGTTATGTGCTTGACCTTTCGTATCAACCACGGTGTAGCCTGGTAGTGATAATTTGCGAGCTTGTAAGTATTCTTGCAATAAGGTTTTAGGGTCTTTTTGATTTAACCCTGGTGAAATAGCATCTAAACGGCTTTCATACCATGCTAAAATAAGCTCACCACAACGCTCAATATCTGAATCTAAAAATGCGGCGCCTATGATGGCCTCTACCGCATCAGCTAATGTTGATTCACGACGAAAGCCACCGCTTTTAAGTTCACCTGGACCGAGACGTAAGTAATCACCTAAACCGAATTCAAGACCAAATTCAGCCAGTGTTTGACCTCGTACTAGGGTAGATCGCATTCGGCTTAAATCACCTTCTCGTGCTTTTGGAAATTTAGCATATAACGCATTGGCAATAACAAAGCTTAAAATAGAGTCGCCTAAAAACTCTAAGCGCTCGTTATGCTGCCCTTTGTGGCTACGGTGTGTCATTGCTTGCTCTAATAACTCTTGATTATTAAAGGTATAGCCAATTTTTTTATATAATTCTGTTACGTTTTTTTTCATTGTTACTGAATATTTCCTAAGCGTCCAAAGCGAACACCAGTGGGAACCCATCCCGGTAAAATGTCATCTGGAGTATTATCAAATTCAAAGCTCATCCAAATAAAGACCGCTTTACCAACCAAGTTCTGTTTTGGTACAAATCCCCAAAAACGACTGTCTTCACTATTGTCACGATTATCACCCATCATAAAGTAATGATCTTCAGGGACAACCCATTGATCTGAACGAGGGCCTGATTGTGAATCGTATAACCCTTTTCTTTCTAGGGCTTGAGGATTAATTAAAATATCGTGCTGTACTGTAGTTAAATCTTCTGTGATACGAACTAAGTTCATAGCACCTTGTTGAAATTCATCTTCGTTAACAACATTAAAATCAATTTTATTAAACTCATTACATAATAGCTTACCCTGATGGGTTTCACCTTCGTTACACTTAGGCTGAATATATAATCGTTTATTACGATAAATTATTTTATCGCCAGGTAAACCTATTGCACGCTTAATAAAATCAACTTTATCATCTACGGGATACTTAAAAACGACAACATCACCGCGTTCGGGTTCACTAACATCGAATAACTGTGAACGCCAGACTGGGTCTTTTACTCCGTACGAAAATTTTTGTACTAAAATAAAATCACCGACTAATAAGGTCGGCATCATTGAACCAGATGGTATTTGAAATGGTTCAAATATAAACGACCTAAAAATAGTAATTGCCGCAATCATTGGAAAAATTGATTTTGCGGTTTCAGTTATTGCCGGCTCTGGCGCAATTAACGCCTGAGTTTCTTCGTCTAATTCACCACCTGCTGATGATTGAGCTAGTGATAAACGCGCTTGCCTTTTTGGCGCAAATAATAAGTGATCAATTAACCATATTAGACCTGAGCCTAACGTTAATAAAACCAAAAATACTGAAAAATAACCCGCCATTAAAAATCCTTGTTTTTATTTACCAACTTTAAGAATAGCTAAAAACGCATCTTGAGGTACTTCTACATTACCTAACTGCTTCATACGTTTTTTACCGTCTTTTTGTTTTTGTAATAGTTTTTTCTTACGACTCACATCACCACCATAACATTTTGCAATCACGTTTTTACGTAATTGTTTTACTGTGGTACGCGCAATAACATGCTGTCCTATAGCGGCTTGAATAGCAATATCAAACATTTGACGTGGGATAAGCTCTTTAAGCGCATCAGCTAATTGACGGCCGCGTGATTGAGCACTGTCTCGGTGAACAATAATTGCTAATGCATCCACTCTATCGCCATTGATCAAAATATCAACACGTACCATATCAGATGTTTGGAAATGCTTAAAATTATAATCAAGCGATGCAAAGCCACGACTGGTTGATTTTAACTTATCAAAGAAATCCATGACCACTTCAGCCATCGGTAACTCGTACGTTACCGCGACTTGTTTACCGTGATAACTCATTTTTGTTTGTGAACCACGTTTTTCAATACATAAAGTAATCACACTACCTAAGTATTCTTGCGGTACTAATATGTTAGCTTCAACGACTGGCTCACGAATCTCTAAAATGTCATTCACAGCGGGTAAATCAGATGGGTTATCTATTTGAACTGTGCCATCTTTAGTTACTACTTCATAAATTACTGTTGGTGCCGTAGTAATTAAATCAATATCGTATTCACGCTCTAAACGTTCTTGAATGATTTCCATATGCAGCATACCTAAGAAACCACAACGGAAACCAAACCCTAGTGCAGTTGAGTTTTCTGGTTCGAAGAATAATGATGCATCATTTAAGCTTAATTTATTAAGGGCATCACGAAATGATTCATATTCATCTGATGCAATTGGGAACATACCAGCATAAACTTGTGGTTTTATTTTTTGAAAGCCCGGTAAACGCTCAGGAGCAGCGTTTTTATGATGGGTTATCGTATCACCTACTGGCGCACCATGAATCTCTTTAATACCGGCAATAACAAAGCCTACTTCACCGGTTTTTAACACCCCTGTATTAGTTTGCTTTGGAGTAAATATACCAACATGATCAGCAATATGTACTTGCTCATTTGACATGATTTTAATTTTATCGCCAGCACGTAATTCACCATGTTTAATACGTACTAAAGATACAACACCTTGGTATGGGTCAAACCACGAATCGATAATTAACGCTTGTAAAGGAGCGTCAACATTACCCTCTGGAGAAGGAACATCTTTAACTATCATTTCAAGTACTTCGGCAATACCTACACCGGTTTTTGCACTACATTGCACGGCATCTAAAGCGTCAATACCAATAATGTCTTCTATTTCTTCAGCAACTCGTAATGGATCGGCTTGAGGTAAGTCTATTTTATTTAAAACAGGAATAACCTCTAAATCCATTTCGATAGCGGTATAACAGTTAGCGAGTGTTTGTGCTTCAACACCTTGACCTGCATCAACAACTAATAATGCACCTTCACACGCTGCAAGCGAACGAGATACTTCATAAGTAAAATCTACGTGCCCTGGGGTATCGATAAAATTTAATTGATAGGTTTCGCCATCGTTCGCTTTATAATTCAACGTTACACTTTGTGCTTTAATGGTAATACCACGTTCGCGCTCTATGTCCATTGAGTCTAGGACCTGTTTCTGCATTTCACGGTCGGATAAACCACCACAATCTTGGATCAAGCGATCAGAAAGGGTCGATTTACCATGGTCAATATGGGCGATGATCGAAAAATTACGGATATGCTTCATAAACTGGATTCTAAACTTCTTATTTTAATGGACTATGAGTGTAAAGCCGCGATTTTACATTTAATTGGCTTCAATCACCATCTATTTGCGTTAAAGGAATGCTAATTGGGTGAATTTTTATTACTTTTATCTCATGTTTGAGGGATTTGACTCTTGTTTTAGCAATAGAATAACCGATTATTGCTCCAAAAATAGCCGCAATAATTTGCCACCCTTCACTTAATAGGCCAACTTGCGCCACAAATAAGGCACTTATTAAGCTCAAACAAAGAGGAAGCATATAAACCACGAATGCATGTTTTACCACATGGCTATCATCGAGAGACAAAGTGACTTTTTGTCCTATTTTTAGTGGTTGGGGAAATTTATATGGCAGTGTTTTTTTGGCTGTACCAAAGAGTTTGCTAAACACCTGAGAGCCGCATCGACCATTACAGCCTTCGCACGATTTTTTTTCGGGTGCTTCTAAAAAAGCAGTGAGGCCGTCAAGGGCCACCACAGTAAGAGTTTGCTCAATCATAATAAATACTTTTAAAGTGCAGGAGTAACTGATTCAGCTATCGTTTTTGCGGTTAAACTAGGGATGTTACCCACAACCGATACATCAAAGTTATTACCTTTATGCACATACACTGTTGAAGCACCTGAATTTAAAGCTCCGCTTAACGCGCCACCAGCTAATGGTCGCTGCACAAAAACAGAAATCTCTACAAAACCATCCGATAATAAGAAATAATCTGTTAATTCATTATTTAAATTAAGCTTATGGCGATCGGCTTTTAATAATTTGAACCCTTGAGGTAACCAGCCCATTTTCCAATTTGCCGTCGTTACGTGATCACTTTGCTCTATGCTGTTAGGTAGAGGTGTCGGAAACTCTTTTTTTAACATATCAACTAACATAGCCGCGGGCTTTTCTGACACGCTAATATGGGTTAACTGTAATTGTTCGATAGCTTCGCCTTGGTGATTAACATAAGCAGATTTTAAAATTAAGTGTGATTCCATATCAATCCACACCCAATAGTTATACTTATGCTCATCTTTAGATTCGATACGAACTAATTGAGCCGCTCTTCCTGCAATACGTCCTTTACCGCCTAAAACAAAATCATATTGTGGCGTTAGGCTTTCAATATTTTTAAAAAGTACTTCAGGAAATGGCCCTGCTATCGCATCGGTCTGTATTGAATAAGGTGCAGATTGGGGTTCGAAATAAGTAACTTGGTTATCGATTCGCACCATTTCGAGTCCAGCGCCGTTTAGCAAACTCAGATGTTCAAGTTCAGTGTCACCTTGTTTAGCATGAAGCCAACGATAAGGTTCCATACTGTTGCCTTTAACAACTACAAATGATGCATCAAAATTTCGTGAATGAACGGCATCAGCCATTTTGAGCATAAGATCTTTGGCGGGGGTTACGTCGTTAGCATAAGCAGAGGTGCTTAATACTAACGATAGAATAAAAGTTTTTACTTTCATTTAATTAGTTTTTTTCCTCATCATCGTTAGCCTCAGTTTGCGCTGTTGCTAACGAATGTGCAACCCTTGCTTGACGTTGATGTTCAAGTACAAGTGCACCAATGCGTTGTTGTTGTAATTCACGCAAACCTTTTTGGGCATTTTCAAGTGCTGGCTCTGTCGATAAACTCACCGGCGATGCTACACCTGTTAAAGGGGTAGATTGTAATTGCGGTATTTCGCTTTCTTGCTCACCATTACCCTGTGGTAATGTGTTTACACCAACAATAGCAAACATAGCGACACTTGCTGCAATAGCTAATTGCGCTACAGGTTTACGCCAATTAAACGCAACCACATTATCTTGTTGTGTAACGGGCTTATCAATGGTGTCGGAGTTATTTGTAAAGTCAGCGTATACTGGTTCTTTATCAATTGCTAAAGCAATGTTTTGGCTAATATCTATAGCAATATCATTGTTATTTTTTTGAGCACGCATTGCATCACCAATTAATGCATAACGACCAAACGTATCTACGTTTTGTTGCGCTATTACATCATCATGTAATGATTGTTCGCCGTCAAGAAGTGCTGATAATGCTTCATTATCTAGCTTGTTAACGTGTGCATTTGTCATACTAAGACTCGCCTATTAATGGGTTTAATTTATTATCGATTGCTTCGCGGGCACGAAATATACGCGAACGTACAGTACCAACAGGGCAATCCATTACCACAGCTATTTCTTCATAGCTCATCCCTTCAATTTCTCTTAGGGTAATTGCGGTTTTTAAATCTTCTGGCAAACTATCAATTGTGTTAAAAATTACCGCACGAACTTCGTCGCTTAATAATAAATTTTCAGGTGATGCATTAGAACGCATAGAATCTGCACCATCGTAAAACTCTGCCTCATCGGCATCTATATCATTTGCTGGCGGCTTTCGCCCCTGAGCAACTAAATAATTTTTCGCACAATTAACGGCAATACGGTATAACCAAGTATAAAAGGCACTATCACCTCTAAAGTTAGGAAGCGCACGATAAGCTTTAATAAAAGCTTCTTGTGCTACATCTGCAATATCACCTTGGTTCGAGACATAACGAGATATCAAACCGGCAATCTTGTTTTGGTATTTCTTAACTAAAAGGTTAAAAGCATTTTTATCGCCTTGCTGGACCCTTTTTACTAATGCTAAATCCAATTCCTGCTCGCTCATTCGAGCCGGTACTCCTATGTCTGATTTTGCTTGTTATTCATAATGTCGTTATTGCTTACAGGTACTGAGACTAACAAATGAATAAAAAGTTCTATTAAATATTAATTTTTTATAAAATAGTTGATAAATAACACCTTAAAGCTAGTAAAATCACTACAGGGTGTTACGCCAAATATGGTACAACTAACACTATTAAAAATATATATTGCTTATATATAGGCATTGTAACCGCAAAGTATCATTACATGAACCAAAATAAACACCATATTGCTGATGTCGCTATCATTGGAAGTGGCGCAGCCGGATTGTCTCTTGCACTTTCTTTAGCTAATCATTGCCATGTTACTGTTATTAGTAAAGGCGCATTAACCGAAGGCTCTACTTTATATGCCCAAGGTGGGATTGCTGCCGTTTTTGATAAAAAAAATGACAGTATTGAATCTCACGTTCAAGATACCTTAGATGCAGGCGGCGGATTATGTGATAAAGATGCGGTACATTATACCGCCAGTAATGCTAAAGATTGTTTACAGTGGTTGATCAGTCAAGGGGTTCCATTTGATATGGAATTTGATAGCAAAGGTAAAGAACGCTTTCACTTAACCCGCGAAGGTGGACACAGCCATCGGCGTATTTTGCATGCTGCCGATGCAACAGGCAAAGCAGTACAAACAACGTTAATTAGCCAAGTACAAGCACATAAAAATATCACCTTGTTAGAGCAATATAACGCGATTGATTTAATCAGTGATAAAAACCTAAATAAAGCCGGTTCGCATATCCATGGTATGTATGTATGGAATAAAAAGGCGAAAAAAGTTGAAACAATTTCCGCTAAGTTTGTTGCTTTAGCAACCGGTGGCGCTAGTAAAGTGTATTTATATACTTCTAACCCAGATGTGTCATCAGGTGACGGTATTGCAATGGCATGGCGAGCCGGGTGTCGTGTCGCTAATATGGAGTTTAATCAGTTTCATCCAACGAGCCTATATCACCCTGAACTACAAAACTTTTTGATTACCGAGGCCATGCGCGGTGAAGGCGCTTATCTGCGCCGCTCTGACGGTACTCGATTTATGAAAGACTTTGATGCGCGTGAAGAACTGGCACCACGTGATATTGTGGCCAGAGCTATCGACTTTGAAATGAAGCGCTTAGGCGATAACTGTGTTTATTTAGATATTAGCCATAAAGATAAAGACTTTATTATTGAACACTTTCCAACTATTTATGCTAAGTGCTTAAGTGTAGGTCTTGATATAACAAAAGAAGCGATTCCGGTAGTTCCTGCGGCTCATTATACCTGCGGTGGAGTCATGACCGACTTTAATGGTAAAACTGATTTAGATAACCTATATGCTATAGGCGAAGTAGCCTACACGGGTCTTCATGGTGCTAATCGTATGGCGAGTAATTCACTATTAGAATGTATTGTGTTTGCCCATGCTGCCGCTAAAGATATTTTGAGTAAAATAGATAAAGCTCCCGATACTCTCTCTTTACCCCCTTGGGATGAAAGTCGTGTTTCTAATTCAGATGAAGAAATTGTGATCACTCATAATTGGCATGAGCTAAGGTTATTCATGTGGGACTATGTCGGGATTGTGCGTTCAACTAAGCGTTTAGAACGGGCTTTACACCGGGTCGAACTGCTACAACAAGAAATCCATGATTACTATGCTAATTTTAGAGTGAGTAATAACCTATTAGAACTAAGAAACTTAGTACAAGTAGCAGAATTAATCATTCGTAGTGCGATGCAAAGAAAGGAAAGTCGTGGATTACACTACACTATTGATTACCCTGAACTGAGTGACAATCCAAGTCCAACTATTTTAAAGCCTGCTTAATAGTAACAATCGTACGTTTTAATCTTACAAAGCTTTGGCTATCAATCCCATTGGCCGAAATAATTAACCAGTGGGTGTGGCTAAAGCCTTGAAGGTTAAGTAAAACATAGGCGTTAAACACCCAACTCTTTTTTGTTATTTCACCCTGTAAATTTGATTGCTGATTACTAAAGCGTAATAAATTGGCATCAAGGACAATAATCCCATTGCGAGGAGTTATTGTATGTATTTTTTGCCAAACCCACCAAGCAGCAAATCCATTAATGATAAAAATAACAAATAAGGTTTTCCACGAAGGCGCCAATATCCCAGTCAGTAAGCAAATCAATAAAAAGAAGACCACGACAGGTTGGTGATCTACTTTATTATTTAAAACACTAAACCTATACACGAACTCGGTCTAAAATAAGTTGTACCATGGTATTTAATTCTTCATCTTTACACACTTCATGGCCCATAAACCAAGCAAATAAATCAGGGTCTTCTTCGGTCAATAAGCGTTGAAAAATAGCTTGTTGCTTTTCGTTTAACGCATCATAAGCTTCTTCAACAAATGGCATAAATAAAACATCAAGCTCTAACATACCTCTGCGACAAGCCCAACGAATACGTGCTTTACTATGAATTTCAGTCATTTTAAACCTCATAATTAATTGCCTTGAGTTTAGCAAATACAGTCTCACTTAGCAGCAATTAATGAATAATAAAACTCAGTGATACACAACCTGTACCCTAGCCTTTAACTGAGTTATTATGTTGACTCATTTGTATTGTACAGAAGGTTATTATGTCACGCATTTATGCTTGTCCGTTATCTCATCAGGTTATAAGCCTTACAGGGGCTGATAAACTCTCTTACCTTCACGGACAAATTACCCAAGATCTTAATAAACTATCACCGACACAATTTTTATGGGCTGGGCACTGTAACCCCAAGGGAAAATTATGGGGTGTTTTCAAATTATTTTCTTACCAAGACAGTTATTTTTTAACCGGTTCTCAAGATGAGATTGAACAATCTCTTAGCGAACTAAAAAAATATGCTGTTTTTGCAAACGTTGATATAACCATTTCAAGCAATCGCTTAATTGGCTTACTCGGTGATGACTTACTCTCGACACTCAATGAGCTTAACATTACCTTTGATAATGACGACACAGCGGCTGACTTTGCCAATGGTAAAGCATTAAAGCTGTCAGAAAATCGTGTTTTATTAATGGTCGATAACCAATTCTCGATGCCCGATGACGTGTCGATGTTAGATAATGATGCTTTATGGCAAAGCGCCGCTATCACTGCTGGTGAACCTCAATTAAATGCCCTTGCAATAGGCGAATATGTACCACAAATGGTAAATTTGCAGGCTATTGGAGGGATTAGTTTTAAAAAAGGCTGTTATACAGGTCAAGAAACCGTTGCGAGAATGAAATACCTTGGCAAAAATAAACGCGCCATGTATATCGTCAGTGCCCACTGTAACGGCGTATTATCAGAACCTGAATTAGAACTTCAATTAGGCGAAAATTGGCGCAGAGCCGGAAAATTAATTGCACAAAGTTATAATGAGCAAACAAATACCTTAACTGGCCTTATTGTGTTGCCAAACGATACTGATGCCAGTGCATCATTTCGTGCAAAACACGATCCAACGGTAGAGTTTAAAACTCTACCTTTACCCTACTCTCTAGAAGATGAATAAATAGGAATAAGTATGATTGTTGCAGCCAATACAGTTGTAAAAATGCATTATTCAGTAATGGATAACAATGATAACACCATAGATAACTCTTTTGATGGCGAACCCCTCATTTTTATAGTTGGTACTGGCTATTTAATTCCAGGACTTGAAGATGCACTACAAGGTAAAGCCGCGGGTGATACGTTAAGTGTAACTGTCGAACCTGAAAATGGTTACGGTGAACGCCATGAAAATTTAATGCAAGCTGTACCTAAATCTATGTTTGACGATATGGAGATTGAAGTAGGTATGCAGTTTCGCGCCTCGACTGATGATGGTGACCAATCGGTAATGATTATCGATATTCAAGATGAAGAAGTCATTGTTGACGGTAACCATCCCCTTTCAGGTATCACCTTAAACTTTGACGTTGAAATACTTGAAGTACGAGAAGCAACTGCACAGGAGCTTGCTCATGGCCATGTACATGGTGAAGGCGGCTGTGGCCACGATCATTAAGTACAAAAAAAGCGCTTTATAAAGCGCTTTTTTATTATAAGTAATTAACCTGCTGATTTTTCTCTGGTTGTTACAGGGGTTAAAATATGATTTTGTAATACATCTACTAAACCGGCTTGGTCGTTGGTGCCAATTCGGTAAAGAGTGCCATCTTGCAAAGTAATTTTTACAGCACTAAAACCCGAAACAGAATATACCCACCCATCGTGTGTTATACGGATCCCGATACCATGTCGGTATGAGTTTTGTACGGCTTCAACGGCGGTAATATCAGACAGTTGAAGTGTCTGCCCAGCAACACCAGGACCAAACTTCCAACTTAGCGTATCGCCATCTACTTTTACGGTTAAGCCATGAAATAAAAAACCCACTAAAACTAAAATTGCAGCAAATACCATTAAAGGGACATCGGCACCGATTAAATACCAAGCAAGTGCAACAAAACCGCCAATCCAAGCTAAAACAAAAAAGATAAAAGTCGCATACTGTTTATGCTTATACATATATTTCTCTATATTAAATAAATGACACTGATGAACGCGAAACGCGATGCGCAATAGTGCTTATTAGTTAAAACTGTAAACTAAGGTCGCACTTAGCTCGGTATCGTATTTTAAGTTGTCGTCTTCAGGTTTAGAGTTGTAACGATACATATACGAAAATTTAAGCGACACCGCGCCCATAACTTGGCTAATTAATGCCGTTTCTGACTTGAAACGTGAGTTAAGACCTGAAAGCGATTGCTCTAAACTCAGATCTTGATTAAATCGAGTGCGCTTTGATATTAGCCGCTCCCATTGCATGGCTATACGTAACAAATACCCTGCTTCGGTAACACCACTGACTATCTCGCTATCTTCACTGTCTTCGCTTTCTGGCTCAGCAACAGAGCGGTAGAGACCGGGGCCGATATCTATATCTACTTTATTTTTTATACCTTGAAAAACGCGCGTTCCATAACCGGTTGCTAATGTGCTTTTATAATCTAGCCCACTAAACTCATCATCTTCGTAATCACCATAAATAAAAAAAGACATATTTTTTAGACCAATCTTATAGTTACCTTGAGCTGAGATAAAAATACGATCTGCTGATACGTCTGATTCTCCGGTGTCGCTATCTGAATCACGTTTATATAATGAGTCGATTTTAAATTGGTTACGCCATTTGTCAAAATCTTGGTATAAATTGCCTCTTAGCTTGTAAGTAGATGAGTTTGTATTTCCTTTATTTAAAATAAACCCGAATTCAGTATCGCCATACAGCATATCGCCTTTATGTAATATATGTATTTCTTCTTCAGAAAGCTCGCCGTACTCTGTAAAATCTTCAAATGGATCTACAGCCCAGCAATGGGTACTCATTATTATAGAAAATAACAATAAATACTTACGCACAGTGAATACTCCGAAAACGGTTCATAAAAGCCTCATACCTACTTAATTTGGTTGTTTCCACAAAATATGGCAAAAAGGAGCATCTTTATCACGACTTATTAATATTTTAGCAAATAACACATCTTCGTTATCAAACTCTAAACCGACTAAAACCTGAATAAAGTGGTCTGATTCTATTTCTAAAGCAACAAACTCTTGCCACTGTTCATCAGGCTCATCTTCTTCGATAAAACCAAGCTCTTCACGATATTGATTAAAGTCTTCAACATCTTGTTCTGTTAAATTATTCGGCGCTAACTCTAAAAATATATCGTATGCCTGGTGAGTTGCCTCTTCTATACTAAATAAACGTGGACCGCTCATAGTTAACCCTTGTTATAATTGAGTTGCACATCATAGCAAACCTAAATACTTATTTGATAAAAAACATAAGCTAGGCAACATTTATTTTTAAAATCTTAAAGTTTCCCTTTCACCTTAGTCAACATCAAAATGAAATGATTCCTTTTTTTCGCCACTTTACTTAAATTTAATTCCAGCATAAGCTCGAAAAAATAAAAATGGAGTATGCCATGATTAAATTTACAGCAGAGCAAGGTATCGCCCGAGTAACATTAGCACGAGTAGACAAGCAAAATGCTCTGAATATGCTTATGTTTATGCAATTAAACAAAATAATTAAAACCATAAAAAAAGATAAATCTATCAAGCTTGTTGTGATCACGGGTGAAGGCGAGCACTTTAGCTCTGGCTTAGATATTAAATCGGTTATGGACAAGCCAATTAATATTTTTAAATTACTCTTTAAATGGTTACCAGGAAACCAAAACCTTGCACAAACCGTGGTACTTGGTTGGCAGTCTATTCAAGTGCCGGTGATCGCACATATTAAAGGCAATTGTTTAGGGGCGGGTTTACAAATTGCTTTAGGGGCAGATTATCGCATTGCTCATAGTGAGGCTAAATTAGCAATTATGGAAGCACGTTGGGGCTTATGTCCCGACATGGGAGCAAACGTTTTACTATCGGGTTTGATGAAACGCGACCAAGCACTTTGGCTGGCAAGTCATGCAACCACTGTTAGTGCAAATGAGGCGCTAAAACTGGGGTTAATTACACAAGTAAGTGACAACTCAAATGAGAGTGTTGATCGCATGATCACGACGCTTTTATCACGTTCACCCGATACATTAGCTGCAATCAAACGAGTTACTCAACTGAGTTTTAAATCTCAAACAAGAAAAATTTTAGCCACAGAAACATACTCTCAAATTAGATTATTGCTTAATCCAAATACTAAAAAAGCCATTGCCAACGCGAAAAACAAAAATTTGCAAAAATACGCAAATGCGAAAACCTGGTGAATCACACTATCTAGGTTACCTTAAGCAATCTTGTTAGTTTATATACGGCTAAAGCCTATTTTTACTCTAGCTTAACTAGCTCAGTGGCTGATAAACTAAATACTTCATTTTATTGAAGGTATAGTAATGAAATATCTTATTAGTAGCGCCATTATTTTATTTTCGTTAGCCTGTGCGAAAATGGTTTTATATGTCATTAACATTCAGTTTCCAGCGCCATTATTAGGCATGGTTTTTTTATTACTTTTCTTGTTAACGGGGTTAGTAAAAGAGCATCAAGTTAAACCATCCGCTTCTCCTTTATTAAATATAATGCCAATATTTTTCATACCTGCAGGTGTTGGTTTTATCGAACATCTAAATTTAATTGCTGAGCATGCTTCATTTTTAATGACCGTGGTGATATTAGTTCCTTTAACCACAATCATTTTGTTAAGCCAACTGGTTGGATCTTTTATTGGCCGGGAGAATAACGATGACTGCGAATGAGGGAGTAAGTTTGATTTGGTGGTTAAGTATACCGGCCATTAGTGCACTCTTTTTCTTCCTGCGCTTTTTAAACCAAAAAATAGATCACCCGATAATAAAACCGCTATCAAATCCCGTATTTTTAAGCATTGCAATCATTGCCTGCTTTTTATTGTTTTTCCAGTTGCCATATAAATCGTTTGCAGAACATAGCAAAGTGTTAACCTGGCTGCTTGAGCCCGCTATCGTTGCCCTTGCCTTACCTTTATATCAGCAATTTATACATGTTAAAAAACACTTTTTACTCATTCTATGTAGCTGTAGTTTAGGAGTTATTAATGCGACTGTAGTTGCCACCTTATTAGCCAAACTATTTAATGCTCCTGCTGAATTAAGTGCTTCAGTTGCGGCTTTATCGGTTACGACTCCTATTTCTCTGATTGTTACCAATTCTATTGGCGGGATCAGTGCTCTTGCTGCAGTTCTTGTTATTTGCATTGGGCTATTAGGTGCTTTGTTTGGTTTTTTATTATTTAAATTTATACGAATTTATAATCATGAATCTCAAGGCATCGCAATTGGCACTGCATGCCATGCCATAGGCACTGCTGCGGCCCTTAGTGAACACCCTAAAGCCGGTGCTTTTTCATCTGTAGCAATGGCAATAACGGCATTATTAACAGCATTAATAGTGCCGTTGGTATATCCGCTTTTAGCGTCATTTTTGTTATAGTTATTAACGTAAAATTCTAACTAAAAAGAGTAAAGCATGATCAGTTCAGAAATAGAACAGTTTGAAAAGTATTACACTATGCTCACAGAGTATTTAGTCACTTACAGTATGCAAATAGTCGGTGCCATATTTATTTTATGCATCGGCTTGTGGATAGCTAAAAAAATATCAAACATCGTCGCTAACTTAATGCAGCGCCATAATGTAGACATTACATTAACTAATTTTATTAGTAACGTAGTTAAAGTGTTACTAATCGTCATGGTTGTTATTATCGCACTAGGAAAAATAGGCATTAGTGTCACTCCGTTTGTCGCGGCAATAGGTGCAGCGTCGTTAGGGGCCGGTTTAGCACTACAGGGAATGCTATCTAACTATGGCGCAGGTTTAGCAATTATTGCCACTCGTCCATTTGTAGTCGGCGATACTATCGAGGTAAAAAATGTCAGTGGACAAGTTAAAACTATCGAATTAGGTCACACTGTACTTATTAATGAAGAAAAAGTTGAGATTACCATTCCTAATAAACACATTGTTGGAGAAATTTTACATAATTCATTTAGTTATTCATTAGTGAAAGGTGAAATTGATGTTGCTTACAGCGCCTGTACCGATACCGCTATCCGTTTAATTGAAGAGCAAATAAGTAATCACGAGTTGGTTGCAAGTTCACCTCATGCACAAATAGGAATAGAGAAATTTGCTGAAAGTGGGGTCACAATAAGTTATCGTTATTGGGTACCTACTACAAAAATAATTGAAACAAAGTTAGCTATTAATTCCCTGGTCTATAAAGCATTAAACCAAGCTGACATAGCAATTCCTTTCCCTCAACGAGTGATTACAATAAATAAGCCAGGTAACGATATTTAAATACTAAAAAACCGCAACATTATATGTTGCGGTTTAATTTTTGGTTTGCTTATTTCTAAATTTTAAATTGTCCAACTAACCCAGCTAAATTATCGCCTCGCCCAGCTAAATGCTGGCTCACTGACGACGTCGCTTTACTTGAGTGTGTTAATTCATTCACGATTTGCTGGATCGCTAACACATTTCGGTTAATTTCTTCTGTTGTGCTGCTTTGCTCTGTGGCGGCTGTCGCTATTTGTGTACTCATATCATTTATGGTTGTCACCGAGGTTGTCACGGCCCCTAAGCTTTCTGAAATAGCACGTGATGACTCAACTGAACGATTACAACTTTTTTGACTAGCGTACATAGCATCAACGGCTGCAGTTACTAAGTTATGAAGTTCGTTTAACATTTCACTTATTTCTAGTGTGCTATCTTGTGTACGGCTTGCTAAGCTTCTTACTTCATCAGCGACCACAGCAAAACCTCTTCCTTGCTCCCCTGCTCTAGCGGCTTCGATTGCTGCATTTAATGCTAATAAATTTGTTTGCTCTGCAATACCACCAATGACACTTAAAACACTATTAATTTTTTTCGACTGCTCGCTTAATGAGTCAACCTGCTCTGTTGCAGTATTTATTTCTGCCATTAAGTTTGAGACTTCACTTAAAGAAATATCAACACACTCTTGCGCTTTTACAACTTGTTCAGTTGCTGTGTGAGTTGATGCGGCCACTTGTGTTGTATTTTGTGCAACTTCATGTGATGTTGCTGACATTTCGGTTACCGCAGTCGCCACCAAATCGGTTTCGAGGTTATGATTAAGCAGTTGTTCTTCAATTAAATTTGTTTGTGACTTAATATCACTTGATGCTGTTTTTACATCCTCTGTAACCTCGGCAACATTACCAATAATACCATGCAGTTTACTAACAAAAACGTTAAAAGACTCACCAAGCTGACCAATTTCATCATTAGTATGAACGGTTAAACGCTTAGTTAAATCGCCTTCACCTTTAGCAATATCATCGAGGTTTTGTACCATGCTATGTATAGGTGTAATCATTTTTTTAGCTGCAATAAATACACATACGATCGTTAAAACGAGCCAAAATAAAGCAATTAAACAAAGTGTCGTTAATTTACTTTGCATATTTTCTTTCATCGTCATTTCATATTGCATTAACTCTGCATCAATATCATCCATATATGCACCAGTTCCCACCATCCAGTTAGTACTAGGAACCATAGCCGCATACCCCATTTTCTCGACTAAACCAGTGGTATTTGGTTTTTGAAAATGGTAATTAAATGCGCCACCACCTTGCTGTGCTTGTTGCAATAGCCCAACTATAATTTTTTTACCGTTAGGGTCTGTCATCGCAATTTTATTTTGCCCCTCTATTGCATCACCTAACAGAGCATGGAAAATATTGACTCCTTTTGTATCGTAAATAAAGAAATATCCCCCTTCACCAAATGTGATATTACGTAAAGCATTTTTCACATCTTCCTCACTACCTTGAGATAGTTCTGTTTGTATAATCTTAGACGCTATTTCAATTTCAGTTTTCAACAACGTTTTTTTATCATAAATAAGCTTTTCTTTAAGTGAAGCGAAACTCTCTTTTTGGGTTTTTGACTCCAAATAATAAGAGCTGACCATTAAACTTACGAGCAATAACGTAAGCGGTAAAACAGCCAATAATAGAAGTTTATTTTTTAAACTAAAATTGTTCATTACTTTTCCTTGTCGGTAAAATAAGTAATTAGACAGGTATCAATTAAATATAGTATGGGTGAGGTTTAGTGCAAGGCAGGTATATTCTCTCCACGGTATTAACGAATATTATATATGGGACGTTATAAATTAACTATCGGGAAAAAATATCGTTTTATTACCTAATAAAAGTACAAACCAACAACAAAAATACGTTTTTGCCAATTACATCGTCTCTTGCGCGCTAAAGCGACTTTGCCCGGTACTAATTAAGATGATTTATTTTGTATTAGGCTATAATTCCCCTTGCTTTGTTTAATAAACACTAAATAATAACGTAAAACAATTTAATGAGTACTATTAATAAATATGAACTATATTCTCACAACTCAATGCGCTGACGATACTGGCTTAATAGCTAAAATCACGGGTCTTTGTCATCAAAATAACTTAAATATTACGCGAAACAATGAGTTTGTAGATAAAGATGCACAACGCTTTTTTATGCGTACCGAATTAGAGGGTAAACCACACAGTGAGTTTTTATCACAATTACGTGCTGTATTACCCAAAGGCGCAAAAGTAGCCTTACATGATGGCGCAAAAACTAAAGTTGTTTTATTAGCCACGAAAGAAGCCCACTGTTTAGGGGGCGTACTCCTAAAGCAGTTCGAGCAGGCCCTTAATATTGAAATATTAGCCGTTATTGCTAATTATCCTGACTTAGAACCACTGGTAAAAGGCTTTAATGTGCCATTTCATGTTATTTCTCATGAAGGACTGACTCGAAGTGAGCACGATAAGAAAGTAGGCGATTTAATTGCAAGCTATACCCCAGACATTATTGGCTTAGCAAAATATATGCGTATTTTAAGCCCTGAATTTGTTGGCCGCTTCGATGGACAAATCATTAATATTCATCACTCTTTTTTACCAGCATTTATTGGTGCAAAACCGTATCATCAAGCTTTTGAACGTGGTGTAAAAATTATTGGTGCAACTGCCCACTTTGTTAATAACGAATTAGACGAAGGCCCCATTATTTTACAAGATGTTACTGGGGTTACTCACGCAAATACTGCCCAAATGATGGCTAAAATGGGGAAGGATGTTGAAAAAACCGTTTTTTGTAAGGCGCTACAATTAGCTTCAGAGCAAAAGCTGTTTATTAATGGTAATAAAACGGTGGTTTTTTCATAATTAAAATGATTTAAGGGCAGCGCTATAATTACTTTCTGCCCTTAGATTTTATTTTATCTAACACGCTGTCCAGGTATTGTTAGCATAACAAACGTAGTGATTATTATGCAGTACTGCTTTATGGCCTTTAAAACCTGTCACCGTTACTCCATCATAAGTTAAAGTGGCCCAAGCGATTTCATCTCGATTCATATCCCAACGACTTTCGGAATCTCCGGCATAAGTAAAGCCATCGTTTGGTAATGTCTTTTGTGCAATTAACCGATTAGCAATATAAAAGCGAATCGTTGTGCCTTGAGGTGCCCCAGGGAAGAAACCTTTTATTCCAGCAATGCTCTGACAATCGTAAGGGTTTTGTCCTTCACACCCAATCGATCCATTCCAATTAACAACCCCTCCTTCTGCGGCTTTTGTTAACTTAGTGGCGTTATCTTCATCGTTTTCTAAAATACTCCCTAACTGGCTGTCTTCGCCTGTCGCGTTTTCAATGCCCTTTGCATGTAAGGTGAGCGTTTTATCTTCTTCATACTCTGTATTATCTATTGTCGGGATCGATATCACTGCATTATTATCACCGGCCTCAATAGTGACTTGTTGAGCTTCGAAATCATAATCAGATTCATCAGCAGTGCCGTTATCAACAGCTAATAATATCGTGCTTGGTAAAGATGATACCGTTGATAAATTGACCTGATAACTCAGTGTTCCGCCCTCTTCTACACTGCCTTGGATTGCCGACAAAGTAATTGTAGGCGTATCTTCTACACTACATAACGGCACCTCATAGCACCCTGTACTTTCGCGTGTATAAGCTAAATCATCAATACGCGCTGGTAATTCAGCAACCAAACAACTTTTACCCGAGTATTCGTTTACTTTATAAAGCGTCGATGAGTTACTATTGCCATAATCAGACAGTTTAGTTCTGCTAAGCAACAAGTTACCTTGTTTATCTAACGCAGCCCCCGTCACTGGCGTTAAACCATGATCAGAGAGCTTCGTCGCCGATAAATTAGCAAGATTAATATTATAAATACTGGTTGAACTTACAAAAAGTAGCTGACTATCTTTAAAGACTAAATCACCCCGCCACAAACCAATATTTCCTAAACCAGATATCTCACCAACGTCTTCACTTTCCCCTGTACTAGGGTCAATCGAATAAATTTTGTTATAAGCCGAACCAATCAAACGTTGATTTTCGTTATCGAACACTAAACGGTGCACCAATTTAGTGTAACCAACAACGGTGTGTTCATTTGTTGCTAAATCAACATAGGCTAGTCGAGTGTAATATAAGTTACTTGCTGCAAGAGGTAATGAGGCTTGTTCGGTTGTATTTAGATCAAGGTGATCCGTTTCGACCTGATATTTATAAGCTCTAGGAGCCGATACATAATATAAACGATTTGTTTTTTCATCGTAAGCTAATGCTGCCGAACTAAATTCAGCTTTTGAGTCGGCCACTACATATTGTGAAAACTCATCTATTTTAAGAATGAGTCCTGTCTCCCCTCGCCCTGCATTAATACCATATAACTGCCCATGGCATTGTTGCGCTGCAACTTGTTGTGAATTGCAAAATAAGGTCGCTGATAATATAGATAGATATAACGTTGCTTTTTTCATTAATTACCTCATTTAGCCTTATTTAATAAGCTTCCTTGCGAAGTTATCTTAAATAAAGCGCTTTCCATTAGAGACACAGTTTAAAAATTAAACGGTGATATAAATTCCATTGCTTTATAATAAACAACCTTAATGAACCAAACAATTGTAAATTGATACATATTTTAAACATAAATATAATGATAAAGAACCGCTTTTTAGCTTTATCTTTGCACATTGCTCTTCTTTAAGTATTTCAAGAGTAGGAAAAGGGAAAGTAATATTAAATTTGAATAACCGTACTTAAGTTTTCTAAGATTGTGTCGCTGAGGAAGGTAATGAGGTGAAATCACAAAACGTTAATGTAGTTTGTGATTTCTTAGTTAGTTAAGGTTGCTCAATAGGTTCTAATTGTAGTTTTGCGGCAATCAACACGGCTTGAGTTCGGTTATATACGCCTAGTTTTCTAAATATAGCCGTAATGTGTGCTTTAACAGTTGCTTCTGAAATATTCAGTTCATACGCAATTTGTTTATTAAGTAAGCCTTCATGCAAATATTGTAAAACACGATATTGCTGTGGTGTTAAAGAAGCAACTTGCACCGCGATTTCTTTATCTTCACCTTCTATTGCCGCTACTTTATTTTTTAATTCACTAGGTAACCAACTATCACCTTCTAATATATGGTTAATAGCACTGGCTATATCATCTGATGATGAAGATTTAGGGATAAACCCCATAGCACCATAGCCCATTACTTTTGATACAATTGTTAGGTCTTCATTTCCAGATACCACTGCAATAGGTAAACTTGGATATTGTTCACGAATGCGAATTAACCCATATAAATCACCACTGCCTGGCATATGTAAATCAAGCAGTAAGATATCAAGCTCTTCTTCGGCATTTAACACTTGTAAGGTTGTTTCAAAGTCTGCTGATTCAAAAATTTCCAAACTATCAAACTTTGAAGCTAAAGCTCCTTTGAGTGCCTCACGAAATAACGGATGATCATCCGCTATTAAAAACTGGCTCATGCTTTACTCCTAATAAAATCGGCTGTTACTTTAATAAGTAACAGCCGATATACTACGTTTAGAATCAACTTGTGATCAAGTTTTTAACCTGTAATTATCGATTTAATCTGTTTTCTATTAACTCTTCGACAACACTTGGGTCGGCTAGCGTGGATGTATCACCTAACTGTTGGTGCTCATTTGCTGCGATTTTTCTTAATATACGACGCATTATTTTGCCAGAGCGTGTTTTAGGTAAGCCTACAGACCATTGGATCATATCGGGGGAGGCTATCGGGCTTAATTCTTTTCGTACCCAATTACGTACATCTTTAGTCAGTTCTTCACTTACTACAACACCTTCATTTGGCGTAAGATAAACATAAATACCTTGTCCTTTTATATCGTGCGCAAAACCAACAACCGCTGCTTCAGCAACAGCTTCATGTGCCACTAATGCACTTTCAATTTCGGCAGTACCTAAACGATGCCCTGAAACATTAAGCACATCATCAACGCGACCTGTGATCCAATAGTACCCGTCTTCATCACGGCGACAACCATCTCCGGTAAAATATACACCCGGATAAGCAGAGAAATACGTTTGTTCAAAACGCTCGTGATCACCGTATACCGTGCGAGCTTGTGATGGCCAGCTATCTAAAATAACCAAATTACCATCAACCGCCCCTTCTAGTGTATTCCCTTGTGCATCATACAGTGCTGGAGAAATACCAAAGAAAGGATGCGTAGCAGAACCAGGCTTAGTTTCTGTAGCCCCAGGTAATGGCGTGATCATAATACCACCCGTTTCTGTTTGCCACCAAGTATCAACAATTGGACAATTTGATTTACCAATGCTTTCGTAATACCAAGTCCACGCTTCAGGATTAATTGGCTCCCCAACTGATCCTAATATTCGTAAACTATTTCGATGAGAAGTTGCGGTTGGTTCATCGCCCTTAGCCATCAGTGCTCTAATTGCAGTCGGTGCGGTGTATAATATAGTCACATTATGTTTATCAATCACTTCACCCATACGTCCTGCAGTTGGGTAAGTAGGTACGCCTTCAAAAACAACCTGCGTACAACCATTAACTAATGGTCCGTAGGCAATATAACTATGGCCTGTGATCCACCCTACATCGGCACTACACCAATATATATCATCTTCTTTTAAATCAAATACATATTCATGTGTCATAGACGCATAAACGAGATAACCCCCGGTAGTATGTACAACACCTTTAGGTTGTCCTGTTGAACCTGATGTATATAAAATAAACAAAGGATCTTCTGCATTCATTGGCTCTGGTTCGCATTGAGCAGGTAAATTAACCACTAAGTCATGCCACCAAATATCATGCGAATGCCAATCGATTTCACCGCCAGTTAACTGATGTACAACTACATGTTCAACCGTCGTTACTGAGTCTTGTAATACAGCTTCATCTACATTCGCTTTAAGAGGCACGCAATTGCCCGCTCTTCGTCCTTCATCCGATGTTATGACTACTTTTGCACCAGAATCTTTAATCCTATCTGCGATTGCTGACGGCGAAAAGCCACCAAAAACCACCGAATGTATAGCACCAATACGTGCACATGCCTGCATGGCATAAATAGCTTGTGGTGTCATTGGCATATAAATCGCCACTCGGTCACCTTTTTGTACACCTAGCTTTTTAAGCCCATTGGCAAATTTAGCTACTTCATCATGTAATTGTTGATAGGTAATATTTTCACTTTGTGATGGGTCATCACCTTCCCATATTAATGCCGTTTTATTCGCTTTTGTTTTTAAGTGGCGATCTATACAGTTGTATGATGCATTTAAAAAACCATCTTCATACCATTTAATGCTTATATGGCCTTTATCAAACGATGTGTTTTTTACTTTTGTATAAGGTGTTGACCAATCAAGGCGTTGTCCATGCTCACGCCAAAAGCTTTCTGGATCTTCGATAGAGTGTTTATAAAGCGTTTTATATTTAGTGCTATCAATAAGTGCTGCATCTTTTACACTAGCAGGTATTGGGTAGATACTTTTTGACATCTTTAGTCTCCATTAAAATTACTGGCTTTTAGCTTATGACTAAGCATTACTCAGCGCAGGTTGTTTAAGTATTAGACCTTAGTTGTAAACTATAATTTTTTTTCCATTTATAGTTTATAATTCATTTAAGATTAAGTTAATAAACGTTATTTGCCGTGAAGTATAAGTTTAAATCTTTGACCATGACGGTTTAAACATAACAATAATTGTATTTTTATGGCCCATAGCAATACCATACTTAATATGCACTTTTTAGTAGAAATAAATAATCACAATAAGTAGCACGATAAAGGACACAACAATGAAAATTACCCCATTACATACACTTTCAGCCGTATTTGTTGCACTTTCGAGTTCAAGTTATGCAGCAAGCATTGGCGATACCGAATTTAACTACGGTGGTTATATAAAACTAGACAGTATGTGGAGCGATTACTCTGCAGGCGCACCCGCTGGAAGCAGTGTAAGCCGTGACTTTTATGTACCAAGTACAACAACTGTCGGGGATGATAATGACTCCGATACTGTATTTGATATGCACGCTCGCCAATCACGCTTTAATTTTGGCACAGCTACGGCATTAGATAACGGTAAACAAATTAAAACAAAAATCGAAATAGATTTTTTAGCCTCTGCAGCCGGGGGGAATGAACGAGTTTCAAATTCTTATGCGCCACGAGTTCGCCATGCATTTGTAACCTATGATGGTTGGCTATTTGGCCAAACTTGGTCTAACTTCCAAAATGTTGCCGCACTGCCTGAAACACTTGATTTTGTAGGCCCAGCCGAGGGGACTGTGTTTGTTCGCCAATCACAAATAAAATACACCACCGGGGCGTGGTCATTTTCATTAGAAAACCCTGAAAGTACAATAACCACAACAGGTGGAGTACGCGTTGCCACAGATGATGCATCATTACCTGATTTTACTGCTCGTTATACACATAAGGCAGACTGGGGGCATGTTGTTGTCGCTGCACTTGCTCGTCAATTAACCTATAAAGTAGGTGATGTTGACGCCAATGAAAGCTCATTTGGTGTAAGTGCTTCAGGCTCTGTAAATTTAGGAGAAGACAACCTTAAATTTATGCTAACACAAGGTAAAGGTTTAGGTCGTTATGTTGGCTTAAATGTTGCCCATGGTGCGGTATTAAACAATGACGAGCTCGATGCTATCGATTCAACTTCAGGGTTTGTGGCATACCAACATAAATGGAATCGCCAATGGCGTTCAACCGCATTATATTCATTTTTCTCAGCTGATAATAATACTGATTTACTCGCTGTAAGTGGTGATCCAACCGAATCAAGCCAAAGCTACAGTGCAAATATTTTATATTCACCTGTTAAGCGCTTAACGTTTGGTGCCGAAATAAAACATGCCACACTTGAACTTGAAAGTGGTAATGATGGCGATATGACTCGTTTACAGTTTTCAGCAAAATACGCATTTTAATCTTTTTGATTATCGCTATATTTAGCTAAAACAATTATCTAGAACTGCATTATAAAAAACGGCGAAAGCCGTTTTTTTATGCCCTACAATATACCCAGCTTTGTAAATACCTAATAAGCTGTAAAGCATTTAAAACCTTATCAAGTGCACACTTTTTAATTTTCTGATCTCAGTTGTAACGAAACGTCTACAAATCAATTATCACGATTGCAAATCAATCTCATTTGTATTAGATTATGCGAAATTATTATTACATTGAATTACTCAGGAAATATTATGTCATCTATTCCAGTTTCTAAGTTGTCTAAACTAAGCTTAATGACCTCTTTAATATTATCTTCGCATGCCTTTGCTGCACAAAATGAAGATAAAGAGGACGACGTTGAAAAAATTGCAGTTTATGGACAGCATCATAAAAATTACATTACCGAAGTTGCTGATTCGGCAACAAAGCTTGGTTTAACGATAAAAGAAACCCCGCAGTCAATTTCTGTTGTATCACGTGCATTAATGGATGACTTTTCACTAGATGATATAAATGCAGTCCTTGAAAGCACCCCAGGCGTAACTGTTGAACAAATTGAAACTGATCGTACTTATTTTAAATCTCGTGGCTTTGATATTACTAACTTCCAAATAGATGGGTTAGGATTACCGCAAGCAATTGGTTCTATACAAGGTACTTTAGATACCTCTATTTACGATCGTGTTGAAATCGTGCGCGGAGCGAATGGTCTGATGACTGGTGCGGGTACGCCTGCTGCAACCGTAAATATGGTATTAAAAAAGCCAACTGCAGTTCGTAAAATCAGTGCTTCGGCTTCATATGGTTCTTGGAACAATAAGCGCTTTGATGTAGATGTTTCAACACCTATAAATGAAGATCATGCCGTACGTGTTGTACTGACTAAGCAAGATGCTGAGTCATATTTAGATCGTTATGAAACAGATAAAACAATTATTTATTTAACATACGAAGGACAATTAAGCGAGCAAACAAAGCTAAATGTATCTTATGTTAATCAACAAAAAAATGCGGATAGTCCACTGTGGGGTGCGTTACCACTTTATTATACTGATGGAAGTGCGACAGATTATGATAGCTCTACTAGCACTGCAGCCGATTGGTCGTATTGGGATAATAGCTTAGAGCAAGTGTATGTAGATGTTGAGCATACGTTTGCTGAAACATGGGTCGCAAAAGCACGCCTAGCTCATATTACAAATGAACAAGACTCTAATCTTTTCTATGTTTATGGTACACCCGATCCAGACACAGAATTAGGATTAACAGGTTACGCCAGTGAATATGGTTACGAAGATGAGCATTTATTATTTGATTTATATGCTGCAGGTAAATTTGAATTATTAGGTAACGAACATGATTTAGCGTTTGGTATCAGTAGCTCTAAAATGGATTATACCGAGTATTCATTATATGACTTTACAACAGGCAATGGTTTTCCTGCTTTAGAATCGTTAAAAACATGGGATGGCGTTGCGCCCCTACCTACACTAGCCGATGGCTTAACTGGCAGTGATATAGAAAACCAACAAAAATCAGCTTATGTTTCTACTCGCCTAAAACTAATAGACTCGTTGAGTTTGTTAGCCGGTGTTCGTTATACGAAATGGGAAACTGAAGGTACTGCATACAGTGTTGATCAACAAAGAGATGACTCAGAATTAATCCCATACATAGGTACCGTGTTTGATTTTAATGAAACACTTTCTGCTTATGCAAGTTACACTGAAACTTTTGAACCACAAAATGAGCTTGATGTTAACGCAAATCAATTAGACCCTGTTACAGGTAAAAGCAGCGAGATAGGCTTAAAAGCCCAGCTATTTGATGAGAATTTATTCGTAACACTTGCCTATTTTGATGTTAAACAAGAGAATTTAGCCGTTGCTATTGCAAGCTCTTTGCCAAATGATCAACGATACTATGGTGCTGATGGCATTAACAGTGATGGTTTTGAAGTCGAATTAAGTGGTCAAATAACTGAAGATCTAAGTGCAAGTGTGAGCTTTAGTAATTTAAATATTGAAGGGGATGAATTAGTTGAAAATTACACCCCAAAAAATCAACTTAAGCTTGCAGCCACTTATACCGTTCCATTTTTTGAAGGTTTAACTGTTGGTGCAAATTACCGCTGGCAAGACGACACTAGCCGTGTTCAAGTCTCTGATACAAATGGCAACCCACTTGTAACAACAGAGCAAGATGCTTATGGTTTACTTGATTTAATGGCTAATTACAAACTAAATGAACAAGTTAGCGTTAATTTTAACATTAATAACACGACTGACGAAAAATACTTAAATAGTTTATATTGGTCTCAAGGTTATTATGGAGCTCCACGTAATTACTCTTTATCTGTAAACTGGGAGCTATAATATTTAGCATTCATGTTATATCGTTAATAAGCTTTATCGGTACTTAAATTACAGCTAAAGCTTAAAATACAAAAAGGCGCTAACCAAATGGTTAGCGCCTTTTTAAAAGCTCGGGTCAAATCAAGCTTTGTAACGTGTCACTATTTAAAGATCTTCTGCATCACCTAATGTATCTGCACCATCTTCTGGTTCAATGGTTGCTTTTAAAAGCAACATTTCACGTAACTTACCTTCAATCTCATCAGCAATTTCAGGGTTCTCTTTTAAGAACTTAATAGAGTTTGATTTACCTTGCCCTACTTTACTGCCATTGTAGCTGTACCATGCGCCGGCTTTCTCAACAATTTTATGTTTAACACCTAGGTCAATTAACTCACCTTGTTTAGAAATACCTTGGCCGTACATAATAATAAATTCAGCTTGTTTAAACGGAGGCGCAACTTTGTTTTTAACCACTTTCACACGGGTTTCATTACCAACCACTTCATCGCCTTCTTTAACAGAACCAATACGACGAATATCAATACGCACTGATGCGTAAAACTTAAGTGCGTTACCACCTGTGGTTGTTTCAGGGTTGCCAAACATAACACCAATTTTCATACGAATTTGGTTAATGAAAATACATAAGGTATTAGAACGTTTAATATTACCTGTAAGTTTACGCAGTGCTTGCGACATTAAGCGTGCTTGTAAGCCCATATGAGAGTCGCCCATATCGCCTTCAATCTCAGCTTTAGGTGTTAATGCCGCAACAGAATCGACAATCACAACATCAACAGCACTAGAGCGTACTAACATGTCACAAATTTCAAGTGCTTGTTCACCAGTGTCTGGTTGAGACACTAAAAGCTCATCTATATTTACACCTAATTTTTGTGCATACACAGGATCAAGAGCATGCTCTGCATCAACGAAGGCACATGTTTTACCTTCTTTTTGAGCTTGCGCGATAACTTGTAAAGTTAACGTTGTTTTACCTGATGATTCAGGACCGTATACTTCAACAATACGTCCCATAGGTAAACCACCTATGCCTAACGCTATATCTATACCTAGTGAACCAGTTGATACGGCTTCAATATCTAACGCTTTGTTATCGCCCAATTTCATAATTGAACCTTTACCAAATTGACGTTCAATTTGTGATAATGCAGCATCTAACGCTTTTTGTTTGTTATCGTTCATTTTGCTCTCCAAATCCAGCTAATGCGAACAGTATACTGTATAAAACAACAGTATCAAGTAATTTTATTACTTTATCTTTTCGATAATTTTTTTTATCGATAAAACAATAGCTTGCATTCTAACTTGTGTTCTATCTCCACTAAATACACGATAAAAAGCCCATTGTTCATCGTATATTTGTACAGTAAACCACACTAAACCAACGGGCTTATCTTTACTTGCTCCGCCAGGTCCTGCAATACCAGAAATAGACACCGCTATATCTGCACCACTTGCAGCAATAGCTCCTTTTGCCATTTCTCTTACGGTTTGCTCACTTACCGCACCAAATTGCGCTAAAGTAGTTTCGCTAACTTTAAGTAAATCTTGTTTAGATTGATTACTATACGTAACAAATGCTCGGTCAATATAATGTGAACTGCCAGGGGTATTTGTTAATGCAAAACTAACACCACCACCAGTACATGATTCAGCAGTAGTGATCCATAAGCGTTTATCCGTTAAAATAGCACCCAATTGTGCAGCAAGGGTTGTAATCTCTTGATGTAATTCCATATTCAGCCTTAGGTAAATACATGTCGTTTGATCTTTTTGCACCACACACTATAAAACAACAAACACCGATGATGCAGCAATATCTAAAAATAAAAGCAGATCATCGTGATATTTTATTGTTTTACAGAATGGGCGATTTTTATGAGCTATTTTTTGACGATGCCAAACGCGCAGCGCAACTTCTTGATATTTCACAAACTCATAGAGGTAAAGCCGGTGGCGACCCGATCCCAATGGCCGGGGTGCCTTATCATGCAGTAGAAAACTATTTAGCACGTTTAGTGCAAATGGGAGAATCGGTTGCAATATGTGAGCAAGTTGGCGATCCGGCCACCAGCAAAGGACCGGTTGAGCGTAAAGTCGTGCGTATTGTTACTCCAGGTACTATTTCGGATGAAGCACTATTACAAGAACGCCAAGATAATTTGCTCACCAGTGTTTGGCAAAATAAAAAAGGCGTGTACGGCATTGCTTATCTCGATATTAATTCTGGACGCTTTAATATTGTACAAGTAACGACTGACGAAGCATTTAGTTCTACTTTACAGCGTTTGGCCCCTGCAGAATTACTGTACAGTGAAAGCTTTGTAAATATGCATTTAATTGAGCATATTAAAGGCACTCGCCGCCGCCCTGAATGGGAGTTTGATTTAGACACCGCAGAGCACTTATTATGTAGTCAATTTGGCACTAAAGATTTAGTTGGCTTTGGTGTTGATAAAGCCCATGCAGCGCTTGTTGCAGCCGGTTGTTTAATGCAATATGTTAAAGACACCCAGCGCATTGCTTTACCCCATATTCGTGCCATTACGCTTGAGCATAACGAACACGCAGTGATCCTTGATGGCGCAACCCGAAAAAATTTAGAGTTAACAACCAATTTATCAGGTGGCACCGACAATACACTTGCTCAAGTACTTGATAAGACAGCAACAGCAATGGGGTCTCGGCTTTTAAAGCGACGAATTCATACCCCCATCAGAAATAAACAAGAATTAAATTCTCGTCTTAATGCAATCACAGCAGTCATCGACACTCAATTATATACAGAGCTACATGATGCACTAAAAGAGATTGGTGATATAGAACGAGTAATTGCTCGCTTAGCTTTATGCACTGCTCGCCCTCGTGATTTAACCCGTTTACGAAGCGCTTTACAAGCCTTAGCGCCGTTGCATGTTTTACTCAACGAGACAAGTGACTCACGCATAAAAGCGATTATAGAAAACAGTCCACAGTTGCCTCAGTTACAATCTTTACTTGAAAAGGCCGTGATAGATAACCCACCTGTTCTTATTCGAGATGGCGGCGTTATTGCCCCAGGTTATAACAGCGAACTTGATGAATGGCGCAATTTATCAAAAGGCGCAACCGATATACTTGATCAACTTGAGATACGTGAACGAGAACGTACAGGCATCAGCACGCTTAAAATTGGTTATAATAAAGTTCATGGTTTTTTCATCGAAGTGAGTCGTGCCAATGCGCACTTAGTGCCAGCAGATTACATTCGTCGTCAAACATTAAAAAATAACGAACGTTACATTATTCCTGAACTAAAAGAGCATGAAGATAAGGTATTAGGTAGTCAATCAAAAGCTCTTGCCCTTGAAAAGCAGCTTTACGAAGCATTATTTGACTACATTGCTCCGCATATTGAACAGCTACAAATAATGGCTGCTGCATTAGCTGATTTAGATGTCATTAACAATCTTGCTGAACGAGCTCAAACGCTCAACTATGCCAAACCCATACTATGCGATAACGACAACATCAGTATTAAACAAGGACGTCACCCGGTTGTTGAACAAGTCATGAAAGACCCGTTTATTGCCAACCCCGTGGAGCTTAACAGCCAACGTAAAATGTTGATTATCACGGGGCCTAATATGGGGGGTAAATCAACCTATATGCGACAAACAGCTTTGATCGTACTTATGACGCACATAGGAAGCTTTGTTCCCGCTGATAGCGCAGAAATTGGCAATATAGACCGTATTTTCACCCGTATTGGAGCAAGTGATGATTTAGCTTCGGGGCGCTCAACATTTATGGTTGAAATGACCGAGACGGCCACAATTTTAAATAATGCAACAGCACAATCATTGGTGTTAATGGATGAAATTGGGCGTGGTACCAGTACTTACGACGGGCTTTCGTTAGCTTATGCAACTGCGAATCACCTAGCTGATAAAATTTCTGCTAAAACATTATTTGCCACCCACTACTTTGAACTCACCGAACTTGCAGAGCAAACAACAGGATTAGTCAATGTGCACTTAGATGCCATAGAGCATAACGATAATATTGCATTTATGCATACCGTACTAGATGGAGCCGCAAGTAAGAGTTTTGGTTTGCAAGTGGCAGCACTGGCCGGTGTACCTAAGGCAGTTATTACACAAGCTAAACAAAAGTTAAAACGACTGGAAAATCACCAAAGTGTTAACCCAGCGAGCTCAGAGCAGCAAGCGTTTAGTTTTGATGAAAAAAGTGACAATACACCTTCTGAAATAGAACAACAGTTAGAGGCCATTGAGCCTGACAATCTAACACCGCGCCAAGCTCACGAATTACTTTATAAGTTAAAAGCTTTATTATGAACAAAAAAACCGGCTAGTCAGTAGCCGGTTTTTTTTAATACATAGTAAAACTAAGAAAACTGATCAAACAAGCTTTCTATGCTTAACCCCTCTTGCTTTAAAATATCTTTTAAGCGGCGTAGTGCCTCTACCTGTATTTGTCTTACACGTTCGCGAGTTAAACCGATTTCTCTGCCAACATCTTCAAGTGTTGATGGCTCGTAACCTAATAAACCAAAACGTCGTGCTAGTACTTCGCGTTGTTTAGGGTTTAATTCACCAAGCCAATCAATAATATGTTTATTTATATCATTATTTTGTACTTCACCTTCAGGCCCCGTACTTTTTTCATCGGCTATAATATCTAATAAAGCACTGTCATTTTCGCCGCCTATTGGCGTATCAACAGAGGTAATACGCTCATTTAAACGTAATATTTTTGTTACATCTTCAACGGGTTTATCTAAACGTTGTGCTATTTCTTCAGCGGTAGGTTCGTGGTCAAGTTTTTGTGTTAACTCGCGGGCGGTACGTAAATAAACGTTAAGCTCTTTTACAACATGAATAGGTAAGCGAATAGTGCGGGTTTGGTTCATTATTGCACGTTCAATAGTTTGACGTATCCACCAAGTAGCATATGTTGAAAAACGAAAACCACGTTCAGGATCAAATTTTTCAACCGCTCTTATTAACCCTAAATTGCCTTCCTCTACTAAATCTAGTAAAGCTAATCCGCGGTTATTGTATCTACGCGCTATTTTTACTACCAATCGTAAATTGCTTTCAATCATACGCTTACGAGAGGCTTCACAGCCTTTTAATGACTTTCTTGCAAAAAATACTTCTTCTTCGGCACTTAGTAGAGGAGAAAAACCAATTTCACCTAAATACATTTGTGTAGCATCGAGGTTTTTAACTACCTCTTCTTTAACCACCGTATCTTCAGTTTCGGTTTCATCTAGCAAGCCAACATCTTGCGTTACAATATTGTCGTCAACATTGTCGTGTGTTTTTTGTTTACGTGTACTTTGTGCTACGTTAGCCATAAGCCTTCTCCCAAGCGAGATATCAATACCAGTGATCAGGGTAGATATTTAGCAGGGTTTACAGCCTTTCCTCTATAACGTATTTCAAAACGAAGAGCTGTTACTGGTGATTCCGAATTACCAATCTCTGCTATTTTCTGACCTGCATTTATTTCCTGTTTTTCTTTAACCAATAATTTAGAGTTGTGAGCATAGGCGCTTAAGTAATCATCATTATGTTTTAGAATAATTAAATTACCATAGCCCCTTAATGCATTACCTGCATATACAACAGTCCCTTTTGCAGCAGCTAAAACAGGCGCTCCTTTTTTATTAGTAATTTGTAAACCTTTGTACCCATTTTCTTTATTAGAAAAGTGCTTGGCAATCTTTCCTTTAGCTGGCCAAATCCACTTTATTTTATTATTTGATAAATGCTTTGAATGACTAACTTTATTACTAACTTTAGGTTTAACATACTCTCGTTGTTTTGGCTTATCAAGCTCTTTATTTAATTTTTTGTTATTTTTTTGTTTAATTATATTGGTCTTTTTAGGTGTTTTTTTAACATTTTGTTTCGCTATTATTTTATTACTTGAAGGGATTAATGAAATAACTTGGCCGGGGTAAATAACGTAAGGTGCTGATATTGAATTAATTTTAGCTAACTCTCTAAAATCAACACCTGAACTGAATGAAATAGAATAAAGAGTATCATGCTTTCTTACGGTATAATCACCATTATAAATGTTAAAACTATGTATCGAATCATTAACATTACTATTTAGGCTACTGACAGGGGCAGGGGCATTACGCGATGAGCAGCCAAGTAATAATAAATTAAAAAAGAATATAACATGCAATATGCAGTGTTTTTTCATCGTAATGAGCTCCTAAGCGCCTTAAAGCATTCCTTTAATCTATTAACGAAGTAATAAATAAACTATTGCGATTAAAGCCACCATCCCCCAACCAAGGATTTCTATATACTGTCGTAATTTTGCCTCCATTTTCACTCCTCCCCATTTCATCAATGCTGACACTAAAAAAAAGCGTGCTCCACGACCAATCGCTGAAGCAATTAAAAAGGGAAAAAAGGCCATATGCATTACCCCAGCTCCAATAGTAAACACTTTATAGGGAATAGGAGAAAAGCCCGCTAAAAACACAACCCAAACACCATATTCTTTGAACCAATTAAGTGCAGTGTCAAACTTATCTTGCCAGTGCATCTGCGCTATTAAAGGCTCGACCACAGGTTCAAATAACCAAAAACCGAGAAAATAACCTAAAATACCGCCAATCACAGAGGCAACCGTAGCAAAGGTTGCAAAACGCCACGCCTTACTAGGCTGAGCAAGCGACATAGGAGCTAACATAACATCAGGTGGAACAGGGAAAATAACCGACTCAGCAAAACTCATACCCGCTAAGTAGCGTTCAGCATGACGGTGTTTAGCCCATACTAAGGCCATATCGTACAACTTTGTAAATAACTTCAATGTGAATTCCTATTCAATATCACCAGGTACCAAGGGTACAAAACGCACAGGCGCAATGACATGCTCTGAAAATTCAGTTCCTTTGCGAATGATCATAACTAATTTTTGTTCTTGTTCGCCAATAGGTGCTAATAACACACCGCCATCGGTTAATTGGTTAAGTAGCTCTGCCGGTAGTTTTGCAGCTGCCGCCGTCACTATTATTCCATCAAAAGGAGCTTGCGACTGCCACCCTTGCCAACCATCACCATGTTTCATAGATACATTATATAAATCGAGTTGATGTAACCGACGCTTAGCTTGCCATTGTAAAGCTTTGATGCGCTCAACGGAGTATATTTTGTTAAACGTTTTAGCCAGAACTGCGGTTTGATACCCAGAACCAGTGCCTATTTCAAGTACTTTGTCTCGCACTCCTGCTAAGTGTAAAAGCTCTGTCATACGGGCAACAATATAAGGCTGTGAAATCGTTTGCCCTTGCCCTATTGGTAATGCGGTATTCTCATACGCTTTATGCTTGAGCACATCATCAATAAAAAGGTGGCGTGGTATCTGTGCTATCGCACTTAACACTTTTGTATCTTCTACGCCTTCACGTGATAATAAATCGGCAAGGGCTTGTGCACTGCGAGAGTAATTAGCCAACACGATTTATCTCCAGATCGGATAACCAGTTTGACACCGCTTCAATACTTTCATTTGCTGTCATATCAACACTTAAAGGTGTCACTGATGCATAACCATTATTAATCGCATTAAAGTCTGTGCCTTCCCCTGCATCACTTTCGCTGCCTAATGAACCATACCAATATATATCTCGCCCCCATGGATCGGTTTGCTTTGTCATTGTTTCGGCTTTATGACGAGCCCCTAAACGCGTCACTTTTACTCCTTTTAAATCATCATAAGGAATATCAGGCACGTTTAAATTTAATATTTGATCTTTTGGTAACGGGTGTGAAGCTAAGCCTTTAATTATATTAACGGTAACTTGTGCTGCAGTTTCAAAATACGTCCCGTCATGCGAGCACAATGACACAGCAATAGCCGGTAAACCTAAATGCCGCCCTTCAGTTGCTGCAGCAACGGTTCCGGAATATAAGGTGTCGTCACCGAGATTAGCCCCATGATTAATACCAGCAACGACGAGGTCGGGTTTTTCATCGACCAGTTGATTTACACCTAAGTGGACACAATCAGTCGGTGTGCCGTTAACAGATATAAAACCATTTTCAAGCGTTGTACTTCGTAATGGGTTAATTAACGTGAGTGAATTACTGGCACCACTACAATTACGATCTGGTGCAACTAATGTCACATCGGCTATTTTTGTCAGTGCCGAGTATAAAACAGCAATCCCTTTTGCATTTACGCCATCGTCATTGCTCAGAAGTATCTTCATTTTTGCTGTCCTTTTCTTTTTTATCTTTTGGGCTAGCATCGGTGTAATTTACCAACTCTCGTAATAATGCGGTAGCAAAGCACCCTTTTGGTAAGCTAAAGCTTAGTTTTAACGTTGTTTCGTTTAGTGTTTCTACAGCTAAATTTTGCGGTATTAAACGAAGCATTCGGCGCTCGTTTTTCAGTCCTAACTCACCTAATCCATCACACCAATTTTGATAAGGCTTTAACCAGTCTTTTTCTATTTCGGTCAGGCCTTTTTCACTTGTTCCAGCCATTGGAGCCGACATAACAATATCGCCGGAAGCCAATCGTGCGATGTTTTCATCACTAATCGCATCTTCAAAAAAGGCGTTACTACCACTGAGCATAAAGACTTCGCGGTGCATTGTTTTAGCCAAACCATGTTCATGCACTCGTTTGCTGACAATTTGATTAAAAATATGAGAGCGGGCAGCTGAAATGATAATACCGCGTAACTTCTTATCGCGAATACGTTCACCTGCAAACATTTTTTCGGCCATCACTAAGTTATGACCATCACGACCAAAGCGCTGCTCGCCAAAGTAGTTAGGCACCCCACTTCGTACTGCGTTAATTCTACACAGTATGTCTAATGGCTGAGTAACATTACGCAAAGTAATAGTAAATTTATTACCTTTATGGCACCCCGTTCTTAACTTTCTTTCATGGCGCTGTTGCGAAAGTACAAAAAGACTATCGCTGTTAAGTTCACTAAAATCGATATGCTTTTTTATTGGCACCTTAACACTAAACCACTGACTACAAACGCCATGACGGTCTTTCATCCCAGAGTAACTAACTTCTCGTACTGGTACATTCGCTTTTTGCGCAATTAATTTAGCAACATATTGTGTGTTTTCGCCTTTTTTAACCACTTGTAAGCATACATGCTCGCCCTTACCGGTAAAATCAATCCCAAGTTCTTCATCAACAACAAAGTCTTCAGCTATTGTTTTAAAGTCGGCACTGGCAAGGGGAACCCCATAAAGATAATTTAAATCACTCATAACGTTGCTTTACTCATAATCACAACAGCATGGCTAGAAATCCCTTCTTTACGTCCTTCAAAACCAAGCTTTTCGGTGGTGGTTGCTTTGATATTTATTTGTTCAAGATCACAGTTTAAATCACTTGCAAGGTTTTTACGCATAGCGTGTATATGTGGCAACATTTTAGGCGCTTGTGCAACAATAGTCACATCACCATTCCCTAATGTGTAGCCTTTTTGCTTTGCTAAATCAACAACATGGCGCAATAAAATACGGCTATCAATGTTTTCGTACTCACTCGCGGTATCTGGAAAGTGCTTCCCTATATCACCTAACGCTAATGCCCCTAAAATGGCATCGCATAAAGCATGAATAGCAACATCACCATCTGAATGTGCTAAAAAACCTTGCGGGTAATCTATTTTCTCACCACAAATGGTTATCGGCCCTTCGCCGCCAAATTTATGCACGTCGAAACCATGACCAATTCGCATCATAAAGCACTCTCATTTTTTTGTTTTTGAAGTAAAAATCCCGCTAAATCTAAATCCTCGGGAGTGGTTATTTTAATATTATCACTGCGCCCAGAAACAAGTTGCACTGGTTTATTAGCCCACTCTATTGCCGATGCCTCATCAGTAATTGCAACATTATTTGCCAACGCATTTTGCAAAGCGTGTGTTAAATCATCGTATTTAAAAAGTTGCGGCGTAAGAGCTTGCCATAAATCATCACGGGGGACTGTTTGTTTACTATGGCTAATTCCGCGTTTAATCGTATCTTTTACCTTACTCGCTAAAATCCCCCCTTCGCTTACCCGCATGCATTGCTCTATTAAACGGGTGATATCATTAAGCTCAACAAGTGGACGGGCAGCATCATGTACTAGCACCCAATCAGGTGGATTATCGGCTAACGATAACAGCGCATTGAGCACCGAGTCAGCACGCTCTTTTCCACCACTAACCCTGTTAATTCGTTTATCGGAAAAAGTAAGTTGCTCATAAAATGGATCATCATCACTAACGGCAACAACAATACGGCTTAATTGCTCTAAGCAGCTAAGTTTAGCTAAGGTATGCTCTAAGATAGTTTGGCCAGCTAATTGAATATACTGCTTAGGCGCGCTGTGTTTCATACGCGAGCCAACACCCGCGGCTGGAACAATTGCTGAAATTGTTTGCTTAATTGTCATAGTGGGTTTGCGCAGGTAAAACACGAATAAATGTTTCACCCGGCTTAATCATTCCTAGTTCGTTACGTGCACGCTCTTCTACGCCTTCTTGACCTAGTTTTAAATCGTCAATATCGGCTTTTAATACTTTGTTTCTTTTTATTAATTTATCGTTTGTTTGTTCATGTAACTCTACCGCTGTTTTTAAACGGTTGTAGTCGTTAGCGCCATTGTGGCCAAACCAAAATCGATATTGTATAAACAGCGCCAAGCACAATAAAGTAAATTGAAAAAGTCGCATTGAACACCCCAGTGTTTTATTTAAATTAAACTAATGTTTGCTTGAGATTACGCCAATTAATATTGGTAGCCAGTAGCATCTCTCTAAGCGATAACACTCTTGGCGAACAACGTTTAGTGTGCTGCCACTGATGCCCGCAACACCCCGCAGCCATTAAGCTTTTATTGGGCTTTAGTGCAAAAAATGGTTGCTGCTCAAGCGATATTCCTTGGTAATCAAACCAGCCTAATTCGTTGCAATGTATTTGGTTATCAGCAATTTGGTCTACACAATCTAGTTTTATTTTAACTAAACCATATGCATTTATTAACACAGGTATTATTAACCCAACCTTGGCATAAACACTAAAAAAAGCATAATTAGTCTGTGGCTCTGACTGTGGTACTGTTGGCTTTTGCTTTGCCAACCAAGTGCCATTTTGTGCATCTAGTTCCAGTGGAGAGCCTCCATTAACAACTAATGACGCTGCTCGCTCTATATAAAACGGCAAACTTTTTAATTGCCTACGCAGCCGCTCAGGGCTTGGTTCAGCGACTAAACGCTGTACCTCTCGCTGATAAAATGCATTACATAAATGGGCATACACCACTTTTTGCAAATCAGTTTGCCAAATTTCACTTTGTTGATGCCCATCAATTAATTGTTTGCTTGCTGCCAATCGGACTACTCAAAACCATTTAGATACGTATTTTATAACACAGTACTGACTGATTTTTAAGCTAAACTAGCCTTTTGGCTTTTCGCCTAACTTAGCGTTACCTGTTTCTAAAAACTGCGCAACCGTTGTGCGCTTTTTGCCAATTAATAAACTACCGTCAGCTAAAAACATAAAACTTTGCCAATTGCGCTTAAATACATCAAAGGTTGTTTCTATAATGTTGTCACGCGCCATACAAAAATACACCGTAGTGTTAGCTTCCCACCCTAGATGAGTGATGATTTCTTCAGGAAGAGCAGCTCCTGACACTTCCCATACATCTTGCCAATTAATATCGTGCGAGAAATTTTCTTCGAGCCCACACCAATCACTGGTATCAAAAAAATCTGGGTGGTCGTGAACACGGCTTACCATTGTGCTCCACAATACAGCGGCACGTTCTTTAGCCATAGGCTTAATACGCTTTGCATCTTCAGCAGAAACAGGCATGTCTTTATGACGAAATACCCACGCTTTTTTGTAATCATCTAACGAAATATAATTCATAGTATTGGTGTAATCTTTGGCATAATAAAAGCAAATCATATTATACAAGAGAACGCAGCATGACTACAGCAATAAAACCGGGTTTATATCATCATTACAAAGGCGCAAAATATAAAGTGCTTCACCTTGCTACCCATAGCGAAACTGAAGAACAATTAGTTATTTATCAAGCCCTTTACGGCGAGTTTGGTATATGGGCTAGACCATTAAGCATGTTTACAGAAGCGGTAGAAAAAAATGGCGAAACGATTCCAAGATTTGCCTATATTGGCGATGAAGAATAACTGTGGCATTATAGCAAAACAAACAACTGCTCTGACCAGATGGAGAATATTGTGCACTTTACTTCTACCGAAAATTACATCGCCACCGAGGCATTAAAGCAAGCGGTTAATGCTGCCATCATGCTCGAAAAACCACTTTTAATAAAAGGTGAACCGGGGACAGGTAAAACCATGCTGGCACAAGAACTTGCCAATAGTTTAGATACTGAGCTTATTCAATGGCACATTAAATCTACAACCAAAGCTCAACAAGGTTTGTACGAGTATGATGCGGTTTCGCGCCTACGAGATAGCCAACTTGGTGACGAGCGTGTACATAATATTGGTAACTACATTGTTAAAGGTAAACTGTGGCAAGCATTTAACTATGCAGAACTGAACGGCAAACGCCCTGTTTTGTTAATTGATGAGATAGACAAAGCCGATATTGAATTTCCTAACGACTTACTGCTTGAGCTCGATAAAATGGAATTTCATGTTTACGAAACAAACGAGCGTGTTGTCGCTAAAGAGCGCCCTATTGTGATTATCACTTCAAACAATGAAAAAGAGTTGCCGGATGCATTTTTACGCCGCTGCTTTTTTCATTATATTGATTTTCCAAGTACAGATGAAATGCAGCAAATTATCGATGTGCACTATCCCGATGTAAAACAAGAGTTAGTTCGCCAAGCGCTCGACGTATTCTTTAACCTACGCGATGCAAATGGCCTTAAAAAGAAACCCTCAACCAGCGAACTGTTAGATTGGTTAAAGCTACTCATGGCTGAAGACATCGACGCTAAAACCCTGCACGATAAAAGTCAAAAAGGCGGCTTAATGCCAATGTTTGGTGCGCTTTTAAAAAATGAGCAAGATATAAGCTTAATCGAAAAACTGGCGTTAATGAGCCGCTAGGACTTGTTGAGCTTTCAGGCAGCGCGTGTTTGGTATCTATGCTGTGTAATCGCCTATTTATGCCAAATATCCACACTACTAGGCTCTGCCTTGCCTAAACACCAAACATACTGCTGCAAATTTAACCTTGAAAGATAAACAGGCCTTAACATGTTAGTACAGTTTTTTTTCACGCTGCGTAAATACCGTTTACCCGTGAGTTTACGCGAACTTCTCGATTTAATTAACGCCTTAAAAAAAGGGGTTATATTTGCTGATATAGACGGCTTTTACCACCTTGCACGTACTATCATGGTTAAAGATGAAACTCACTTTGATCGTTTTGACAAAGCATTTAGTGACTATTTTAGTGGCATTGCCGACATCGACTTATTAGAAAGCTTAAAACAGCAGCACAACCTACCTGAAGATTGGCTACGTAAAGAGTTTGAAAAACACCTAAGTGATGAAGAAAAAGCCCAGCTTAAAGCGATGGGCGGACTTGATGAGCTCATGAAAACCCTTAAAGCGCGCCTCGAAGAGCAACAAAAGCGTCACGCTGGTGGTAATAAATGGGTCGGTACTGGTGGCACATCTCCCTTTGGTGCCTATGGGTATAATCCTGAAGGTGTCCGTATCGGGCAAAATGGTAACCGCAACCGCCAAGCAGTTAAAGTGTGGGACAAACGTGAATATCGTAATTTAGATTCTGATCGAGAAATTGGCTCACGCACAATTAAACTCGCTCTTAAAAAACTACGTAAATTTGCTCGTACGGGCGCAAGCGACATACTAGATTTAAACGAAACTATTCGCGCGACCGCCAAGCAAGGTGGCATGCTAGATGTAAAAATGGCCCCCGAGCGCCATAATGCCGTTAAGGTATTGATGCTTTTTGATATCGGCGGTTCAATGGATGACTACATTCACACCTGCGAAGAGTTATTTAGTGCAGCCCACAGCGAGTTTAAGCATTTGGAGTTCTACTACTTTCATAACTGTTTATACGAGCACGTGTGGCAGGACAACCAGCGCCGCCATTCTAATGTGATTGATACTATGTCACTGCTTAATAAATTTACCAGCGACTACAAAGTGATCTTTGTCGGTGATGCCACGATGGGCCCATACGAAATAGCCTACCCCGGCGGCTCGGTAGAGCATTACAACGAGGAGCCCGGCAGTGTATGGTTACAACGTGTCACCCACCACTTTGATAAAGTTGCGTGGCTAAATCCTCAACCGGTGACGCATTGGCCGTACTATCAGTCAATTGATTTTATAAAGCAGTTGATGAATAACAGAATGTACCCCCTCACGTTAGATGGGATAAGTAAGGCAATAAAAGAATTGAGTTAAAATCTTAAAAAGGTGTTAAATACACACTGTCATTAACACCTTTTTGAAAATAAAATTGTTATAGATTAAATTATAAAACTTGTTAATCAAATTTAGGAATTGGCCATACTTGTTGCATCCCATCACTGGTGTTAGTGATTGCTTTATTGCCTGCAAAAAATGACACAGCGAGTACTGATGCTCTATCGCGACCCGCCTTTTTATAAGTCTCCCATTCAGCCATTAGCTGTCCATCTGACACTTGCCAAAGCCTTGCTTTTCTATTGGGTGAGCCCGTTAAAAGCCATTTGTTATCTTTAGAGAATACAGAATCATTAATTTCTAAAAACCGTGCGTTAATTTGCAAAGATGCAAGCTCTTCACCGTTTTCACTGTTGAACAACATACGTTCGCCTAACGCATCAATCGCCAATCCCAATTTACCATCGGGGCTAATATCGACATGGTTCACACGTGTCGGTAACTTAACACTTTGTAGTACTTCGCCTGTATCAGTACGCCATACTTTTACAAACTTATCACTAGAGCCACTAATAACTATATTTTCGGCTTTAGTTAACGCAATAGAGTTAATATCTAAACGATGGATTTTAAAGGTATTTACCTTGTTTTTGTCGATATCAATAATACTTGCACTGCCAGTTTTGTAGCCTAATGCAATTAACTTCCCATCTGCTGAAATAGTTAAATCACCAATAATATTATGTCCAGTGGACCAACTACCAAGTTGCTGCCCTGTCTTCAAATTATAAAGATCAACTTGTATGCGGTTAGAGGTAAAAAATACAGCGTTATTATCAGCAATGCCTAACATTTCACGTGGTTTAGAGGAATCTAAAGGAATACATGCGTACAGTTTTTGATTTGTTTTATTATCCCAAACACAAACCCCTTTTTGATCTGAGAGTATGGTGTAACGACCATCAGTTGAAATATCAATAGCTTGTACAATTGAATCACTGTAACTGGTTTGGCTTTGAGCCAATGAGGTTTTAACATTAAAATTACCACACCCTGCAATAATTAATATAAAGCACAGTAAGGTGAATTGTTTGAGTAACATACTATTTCCTTTTAGTTTTTTTAATGTATCTTACATGAGGCCCCCTCATAAAAGCTAATTATTATTTACCTATAAACTTACACATACCTAACCCTAAAGCGCTACCATCACGCTTTAAATAACCGTATTGTTCATAAAAGCTTTCTTTACCATGCGCACTTAATAAACCGACTGTCGTGCCATTAGAGCAGGTGTTGCTTAGGTAGTTTTCAATGTGGGTCATAATTAAATGGCCAATACCTTGGTTTTGATAGTTTGGAGCAACAATAATATCTTGAATATAAAAATACATTGCGCCATCACCAATTACTCTACCCACCCCTATTAACTTGTTAGTATCGTATACGGTGACCCAAAATAATGAATTTCGAATGCTTACTTTTAGTGTTTTATCATCAGGATTTTGCCATTTTACTTGTGAGCGTAAAATTGTAAATTCATCCAATGCTGGCGCTGTATGCTTAACTTTATATTTCATTGTCGCTCTAATGTTTCTTCAAAGCTCTTTACTCATAAACAGACTATACGGATCGAGCTCATAATCACCAAACGGTTCACACGCTTTAAAACCAAATTGAGTGTAGAGCTTTTGTGCGGGCAGAAATGCCTCAGCAGTGCCTGTTTCTAAGCTTAGCTTGTTGTAACCTCGCAAGGTCGATTGCTCAATAATATGCATAAGTAATTTGGCGGCTATGCCTTGGCGTAAATAGTCGCTTGATGTACGCATCGATTTAATTTCGCCATGAGTTGCATTTAGTGCGTTTAATGCGCCAACACCCGCTAAATTATTATCAATCCACAAACTATAAAAAGTGATACTTGGTTTTTCTAATTGACTGACATCCAGTGCATGCACACTTTCAATCGGTGAATGCTTTAACATATCATTATGATGCACTTGCAGCAGTTCAACAACTTGTGTACTTGCCAGCTCGCCTGTTCGAATATCCATGTATTCCTCTTATAATTTAAACGTTAATTAAGGTGTATTAAATAGAATGCTTAATAAGATAACACTAGGCTGTAAGCTTCCATACAACAAAAGCCACAGCAAATCCGACTAAATACACTAAGCCAAGCCAACTTAACCCTTGCAGCAACAGGCTGTGTTTAATATCAGATTCAGAACGAACTAAACTAAAGTTTAGCCATGCAAAAATTGGGGTCGTTATAAATGCCAAAGTCATAGCAAAGGTTAGCATCGGCCCTAAAGCAGATTTAAAAAACAAAATAACTAACATGCCACTTAATGCTTGTAATCCAAGCCAAATATTTAAACTATGTTTAGATTGTTTAAAGCCTAATAGTTTATAGGATTCATTAAGCGTGCGGGCATAACCATCAAGTACCGTCAAAGTGGTGCCAAACATACATAAAAATGCAATGGCAGACACCAGCGGCCTTGCCCATTCGCCAATGGTAAAGGCATACATATCGATTAGTTGTTTAGCAAATGCAACACCGCCCATAGCAATTTCATTACTTTGCCCATACTGTACCAGAACACCTAAACTAAAAAATATTAATGCCAATACCGCTGTTAACCAATATCCTAAATTAAAATCTAGTAAACCTTGTTTTTTTGTTACAACTTGTTGAGATGTCTGTTCTTTTAACCATAATGAGCTAATTGCTGAGATTTCTATTGGGGCTGGCATCCAGCCCATTAATGCCACCATAAAACTAAGCATGGCCAGTTCATATGGTGATGGTCCTATATAATTATCAGGGGCAACCATGCCGTTATTTAAGGCAACTCCCAAAGCGATGACTGTCGTAATAGTTAATACTAGCATTATGCCTTTGGCTACATTATCAAGCGCTTTAAAATGACCTAATAATAAAATAACTAAACAACTTGCTAATAAAATCCAGCAAAGCAAAGTGACTTCAATAACGACCGGCAAAGCGTAGTGTAATAAGCTTGCGGTAAGCAATAATACGCCTGCGGTATTAACCACAGCGGCAATAATATTAAGGCCAATAAAGCTATATAAATAAACGGGTCCCTTATTTTTATATCCTTGTATTAAACTGTTTTTAGTTGTTAACGTGTATTCGATACCAAATCTGAAAAATGGATATTTTAAAATATTCACCGCAAGAATTAGCCAAAATAACTGCCAGCCAAATAATGCACCGGCTTGTGTTGAGGCAACCAGGTGAGAGCCACCGATTGCGGCTGTTGCCATTAATATGCCAGGCCCAAAGGCACCCAAGCGAGCTTTTATAGAAGAGTGTGTAAACTGCATTAATTTCTCAAATTCAGTGTGTAATAAAATATTTTTATTAATATTTTGCTTAACTTATTTATTTAATGCATAACTTACCTAAAATGCGGGCAATAAAAAAGAGCCGTTAGGCTCTTTTTTATTGTGCTTTTAAGCTATTTTACTTTAAGTCCATTTCTTGGATTTTTTCGTGGGCTATTTCTGGAGTAGTCACTTCAGGCTTATCGTGTAAATGTGCTTTTATCTGACCTTTACGATGCTTTAGTGCCGCATCAAGTTTTTTAGATGCGCTGGCTATTGCTGGGTACATAACTTCGTTTTCCCCTTTTACCGATATTCGCGCACCTTCATAAATTGTACTAATTTCAACTTGGATTTTGTGATGTTCTTTAGACAAAATAATATCGAGTGAAATTAACGATGGAAAATGATTTGCAATTTTTGAAAATTTTTCGTTGATATGTTCTCTGATAGAGTCATTAACGTCTACATGGTGTCCGGAAAGATTAATTTTCATAGGGTATCCTTTTTAGTATTACCTCATAAATAGTATTGGGGGCTATTTAGATTTACACAAGCTAAAAAAGCATTATTTTGTAATTTTTTTGCCTTAATGTAGGGGTAAAATAAAAGTTCGAACAAAGTTTATGCAAAATCAGTGATGTACCGATTTTGCATATCATGTATTAATCAGTATAAGAACAGCAATAATCAGCAAAGTCGCTTACTTTTACATCAAAGCTAACGCCTGCATCAACATAAAATGACTCACCTGCGGTGTATGTTTTCCATTGTGTTTCACCTGGCAGTAAAATTTCCCACTCACCACCTAATAACTCCATTTGTTCTTTTTTAGAGGTATCAAACACAAACTCACCGGGTTGCATAAAACCAAGCGTTTTTGTTGTGCCATCATTAAACACAACGGTACGACTTGAAACTTTACCGTCAAAATATACATTTGCTTTTTTAATTACACTGACATTTTTAAATTCAGACATACTCATTCCTATTGTTCTATTTTCATTAAAATAATCTGCCACCACACTGCCTGATTGCATTGCCTCTTGCAACAAAAGTCATGGATTTGAAAATGAAATACTCTCACTTGCCAACGGTTAAGGCATAAAAAAACCCGCATTATATGCGGGTTTTTATATTTATTGGTTTAATCTAATACGATTAAAACAATGCGTTTGCTTTTGCCACAATATTATCAACGGTAAAGCCAAAGTGCTCAAACAGTTCGTTTGCCGGTGCAGACTCACCAAAGGTCGTCATACCCACTACAGCACCATTAAGGCCAACATATTTATACCAGTAATCAGCAATGCCTGCTTCTACAGCTACACGGCGTGAAACACTAGCAGGTAATACGCTTTCTTTGTATTGTGCGCTTTGATCTTCAAATGCATCAGTACATGGCATAGATACTACACGCACCTTTTTACCTTGTGAACGAAGCTGCGCTGCAGAGTCTTGTGCAAGCTGAACTTCAGAACCTGTCGCAATTAAAATAAGCTCAGGTTCACCATCACAACTTAATACATAACCGCCTTTTTTCACATCAGCTAATTGCTGTGCATCACGCGGTTGTTGCTCTAAACCTTGGCGAGTAAATATAAGCGATGTTGGGCCATCTTTACGCTCAATGGCTTGTTGCCATGCAATAGCCGATTCAACTTGGTCACACGGGCGCCAGTTATAAAGGTTAGGTGTTAAACGCATGCTCGCTATTTGCTCTACTGGTTGGTGAGTTGGACCATCTTCACCTAAACCAATTGAATCGTGCGTATATACAAAAATGCTGGGTTGCTTCATTAATGCGGCCATACGTACTGCATTACGTGCGTATTCCATAAACATTAAGAACGTAGCACCATAAGGAATAAAGCCTTTATGTAATGCAATACCATTCATAATTGCCGACATACCAAATTCACGTACACCGTAATACACGTAGTTACCACTTGCATCGTCAGCGGTTAAGCCCTTAGAGCCTTCCCAAATTGTTAGATTTGAGCCAGCTAAATCGGCTGATCCACCCATAAATTCGGGTAATAATGGGCCAAATACATTCAACGCATTTTGCGAGGCTTTACGCGATGCTGGATTTGCAGGGTTTGCTTGCAACTGCTCAATGTATTCTTGCGATTTTTGTGTCCACTCGGCTGGTAACTCACCTGCGGTACGACGTTTATATTCGGCTGCTAACTCTGGGTATGCTTTTGCGTATGCTGCAAATTTATCATCCCAGTTTGCTTCTAGTTTTTGACCTTTGTCTTTGTTATCCCATTCGCTGTATATATCAGCAGGGATTTCAAATGCATCGCCCGTCCATCCTAAAAACTCACGAGATGCTTTAATTTCATCATCGCCCAGAGGTGCACCATGACAATCATGGCTACCCGATTTATTTGGTGAACCATAACCAATAATTGTTTTACAACAAATAAGTGTTGGTTTGTCGGTTACACTTTTAGCTTCGCTAATTGCGGCACTGATCGCATCGCTATCATGGCCATCTACGCCACTAATAACATGCCAGCCGTATGCTTTAAAACGCGCAGGAGTATCATCGCTAAACCAACCTTCTACTTCACCATCAATAGAAATGCCGTTGTCATCCCAAAATGCAACCAGCTTACCTAGACCTAAGGTACCAGCTAGTGAACATGCTTCATGGGAAATACCTTCCATTAAACAACCGTCACCCATAAAGGCATAAGTATGGTGATCAACAATATCATGGCCTTCACGGTTAAATTGCGCTGCTAAGGCTTTTTCAGCAATAGCCATACCCACAGCATTTGTGATCCCTTGTCCAAGTGGACCCGTAGTGGTCTCTATACCCGGTGCATATCCATATTCTGGATGGCCTGGGGTTTTTGAGTGCATTTGACGGAAGTTTTTAATTTCATCTAATGGTAAGTCGTATCCACTTAAATGCAGTAAAGAATAGATAAGCATTGAACCGTGACCATTAGAAAGTATAAATCGGTCTCTATCGGCCCACTCTGGATTAGTTGGATTATGTTTTAGATAATCGCGCCATAAGACTTCGGCAATATCTGCCATGCCCATTGGGGCTCCAGGGTGACCAGATTTGGCCTTTTGTACAGCGTCCATTGATAAGACGCGAATAGCATTTGCAAGTTCTTTGCGAGATGGCATGAATTCTCCTACCTTTATATGTATTTGCGCGGGTATTTAGTGTGTTTTTATTAATATACCCATTCTTACTTATTGTTGGGGTAGTGTGCAATTAAAAACCCATAAAAATGAGGCATTATGAAAATTTTTTAAGAAGCAAAAACGATTACATATTTTATTTAGACGTCTAGGCGTAAAAACACTATGCAAGAAGAATTGTTTTAGATAAAATACGCCCCTTAATTTTTTAGCGCTAATACCGACGTTTGTGAAGCGCAATATTTGTGAGCAGCAATACAATGGCAAAACATTTATTTACTTCTGAATCAGTTTCTGAAGGTCATCCGGATAAAATCGCCGATCAAATCTCTGATGCGGTACTTGATGCAATACTAGAGCAAGACTCTCATGCACGTGTTGCGTGTGAAACATACGTAAAAACAGGTATGGTCATGGTCGGTGGCGAAATCACCACTAGCGCATGGGTTGATATTGAAGAAATCACCCGTAAAACAGTGCGTGAAATTGGCTACACCCATTCAGATATGGGTTTTGATGCAGACTCATGTGCTATTTTAAATACCATCGGTAAGCAATCACCTGATATTAACCAAGGTGTTGACCGCACAAGCCCTGAAGAACAAGGTGCTGGTGACCAAGGCCTAATGTTTGGTTATGCTTGTAACGAAACAGAAGTATTAATGCCTGCACCGATCACCTATTCTCACCGTTTAGTTCAGCGCCAAGCGCAAGTTCGTAAAAGTGGTGAACTAAACTGGTTACGTCCAGATGCTAAATCACAGGTTACTTTTGCATACGAAAACGGTAAACCGGTAGGTATTGATGCTGTGGTACTTTCTACTCAGCATTGTGATTCTATTTCGCAAAACGATTTAGTAGAAGCCGTAATGGAAACCATCATAAAACCGGTACTTCCTGCAGAGCTTATTACTAGCGCAACTAAATTTTTCATTAACCCAACAGGTCGCTTTGTAATTGGCGGACCTATGGGTGACTGTGGTTTAACAGGTCGTAAAATCATCGTAGATACATACGGTGGTATGGCGCGTCATGGTGGTGGTGCTTTCTCTGGTAAAGATCCATCAAAAGTTGACCGTAGTGCTGCTTATGCTGCTCGTTATGTTGCTAAAAATATTGTAGCAGCAGGACTTGCCGATAAATGTGAGTTACAAGTATCTTACGCAATTGGTGTGGCAGAGCCGACTTCTATCAGCGTTGAAACATTTGGCACAAGTAAATTAGAAGAAGCGCGTTTAATCGAACTAATTCGTCAACACTTTGACTTACGTCCATATGGTTTAATTCAAATGCTTGATCTTGAGCGCCCTATTTACCAACCAACAGCGGCTTATGGTCACTTTGGTCGTGATGAATTCCCATGGGAACGTACTGATAAAGCCGAAGCACTTCGTGCTGCAGCGGGTCTTTAATGATAACCTGCTAATTAGTGTTAATTAAAAAGCGCCGTTTTATACGGCGCTTTTTTTGTACGCATAACAAATTGAATAATTTACGTTTAAAAAATAAATGCTACTATATACTCAATTAATTGATATAAAGCATAAGTGAATAATTCATGCCTGAACAATATCGTGTAACGTTTTTATCCTTAGCTGATAATACAGATAGTGAAATAGCATGCGCTAATTTAGCTGCTAAACTGAAGGTTTCTGAAGATAAAATCACTGCCTTTTTAAATGGTAAACCACTTTTTTCTCCCTGTGCAAAAGACAAAGCATTTAAACAAGTAAAGTTGCTAAAAAGTATGGGAATAGAAACAAAAATTCAAACGTTTAGTAAGCCATCAAACAGCTTTTCTGCTCCCGCCACATCTGACTCTCAGCGTGATAAAAAAATATTTGATGCGCTTGACTACATCACCAGTAGCTTAATTCGTTTAGAAGAAAAACTTGACGAATTAGAGCAACGACTACCCGCTGATGAAAATAAGCAACTTACAAAGCAAGATGAGCAATGGGACGATACTGAGCTGTTAATAGATGATGATTTCATAACACCACAAAAAAAGAAGAACCCTTTACTTTATACCTTAATCGCAGGGGTCATTATCCTGTGTATTATCTTAGGTATTGATTTAGCATTCCCAGAGTTATTTTATTTTTTAAACTAAGCCACACTCTAAAATGAACAAAAATAGAGCAGAAATAAGATCAAATATACGAAGCGCACGTAATAAGCTAACTAAATCACAACAAAAATCAGCGGCGTCTTCACTAAAAGTGAATTTTACTCAACACTTAAAACAGCTAAAAACAGCCCCTAACCTTAATGTTGGGATTTATTTAACTAACGATGGAGAATTAGATACATCTTTGTTAATTAAAGAGTTATGGAACAAAAACCATCTCTTACACTTACCTATAATCCACCCTTTTAATGGCACTACACTGCTATTTCAACGTTATGAAAAAAACTCACCCATGAGAGTAAATCGCTATGGTATCTTTGAGCCTAAATTGAACTGTGCTCAAATTTGCCCCGTGGCCGAATTAGATATGCTACTCATGCCGTTAGTCGCTTTTGATGACAATGGTAATAGGTTAGGGATGGGAGGCGGCTATTATGATAAAACGTTGGCAAGTTTATACCAACAAAATAGTTATTCACCCCAGCTTATTGGTTTAGCACATGATTGCCAAAAAGTAGATAGATTACCCATTGAGGCCTGGGATGTGCCATTAACAACAATTATAACACCCAGTAAAACCTATCAATGGTAAATAAACACCGTTAAAAAGAGCACACAGATATGACACAAGATGAATTAAAAAAAGCTGCTGCATGGGCCGCTCTAGAGTTTGTACAAGAAAATACCATCGTAGGTGTTGGTACAGGCTCTACTGTTAACCACTTTATTGATGCGCTTGGCACAATAAAAGATACCATTGCAGGGGCTGTATCAAGTTCTGAAGCTTCTACCGAGCGTTTAAAAACATTAGGTATAGAAGTTTTTGAATTAAATAATGTTGATAAACTAGATATTTATATCGATGGCGCAGATGAAATAAATGCTCACAACGAGATGATCAAAGGCGGCGGTGCCGCTTTAACTCGTGAAAAAATTGTTGCTGCGGTTGCTAAACAATTTGTATGTATTGTTGATGACACAAAAATAGTAGATACATTAGGGGAATTTCCATTACCGGTTGAAGTGATCCCAATGGCCCGCAGCTATGTTGCCCGAGAGTTACTAAAGCTAGGTGCTGATCCGGTATACCGCCAAGGCGTAGTTACCGATAACGGCAACGTTATTATTGATGTACATAATTTAAAAATTAATGATGCAAAACAACTTGAAACACAAATCAATCAAATTGTTGGCGTAGTTACCAATGGTCTGTTTGCACAGCGAGGTGCTGATAAAGTCATTATTGGCACTCAAAACGGCCCCCAAATTAAATAGGATAAGGTTATGAGTAAGGTATCGTTAGCAAAAGATAAAATTAAAATTCTTCTGCTTGAAGGTGTTCATCAAAGTGCTGTAGAAACGTTAAAACGTAATGGCTATAGTAATATCGATTACGTAAAAACATCGCTACCTGAGGAGGAACTAAAAGAACGTATTAAAGATGTTCATTTTGTTGGCCTTCGCTCTCGTACCCATATTAATGAGTCAGTACTCGCATCTGCTGACAAATTAGTGGCGATTGGTTGTTTCTGTATCGGGACAAATCAAGTGGATTTAAGTGCGGCTCGCGAACGTGGTATTGCTGTATTTAATGCCCCTTTTTCAAATACTCGTTCAGTTGCTGAGCTTGTATTAGGTGAAATTTTACTACTGTTACGCGGTATTCCTGAGCGTAATGCCGCAGCACACCGTGGTGGTTGGTTAAAAACAGCTACGGGCTCATTTGAAGCACGTGGAAAAACCTTAGGTATTATCGGTTACGGTCACATTGGTACACAGTTGAGTATTATGGCCGAAAATATAGGTATGAACGTTGAGTTTTATGATATTGAAGATAAGTTAACGTTAGGGAATGCTAAACAAGTTCATAACCTTACTCAGTTATTACAACGTGCCGATATTATAAGCTTACATGTTCCTGAAACACCGCAAACTAAAAATCTTATCGGCTCTGCCGAGATATCAGTGATGAAGCAAGGAGCGATTCTTATTAATGCATCTCGTGGAACGGTAGTTGACATTGATGCCTTAGCTGAAGCCTTAGGTGAAAATAAATTAAGCGGTGCTGCTATTGATGTTTTCCCAGTAGAACCGAAATCAAATGATGAAGAGTTTGTTTCACCTCTGCGTGAATTTGATAACGTTATTTTAACGCCGCATATTGGTGGTTCTACCCAAGAAGCACAAGAAAATATAGGTATTGAAGTAGCAGGTAAACTTGCTAAATACTCAGACAACGGCTCTACGATCACCGCGGTTAACTTCCCTGAAGTATCGCTTCCTGAGCTTGCAAACCGTAGTCGTTTATTACACGTTCATCATAACCGACCAGGTGTATTAACCCAGATAAACCAAGCATTTGCACAGCATGGGATTAATATTGCTGCACAATACTTACAAACTGATGAAGCAATCGGTTATGTCGTTATCGACGTAGATACTGATCACTCTGAGGTCGCTTTAAAAGAGCTAAGTGCTGTTGAGGGCACGATTAGAGCACGTATACTTCACTAATTACTGTTCTATATACAGCATTTTTTTAAAACCGTGTTTTTACAAACACGGTTTTTTTAATTTAACTGCTTAGCTATTTCTTTAAGTAAAAATGTTTCGCGGATAATCGATAATCCCTGTTTTTCACTATTCGCTAATGTACGTTCGTTATGCTCAATCGCATCCTGTATTTTAACCCACTTTGCTTGCATACCATTTTGTATTTCGTAACTTTCTAATGTCGCGACTCCTAACTCTTGGGCAATATCACAAAAATAACAATACGATTTTATATGAATAATATCGGCATCGTCTTTATACCAAGGTCGATACTCTTCATACAAACCAAATGCTTTACCTATTGAGATGTGCTGTGCGCCGGTTTCTTCTCTTAGCTCTCGAACAAGTCCTTGTTCAATAGTTTCGTGCGCATCAACCCCACCGCCGGGTAAGCTAAAATCATCATAACGCGCGGTATACATTAATAAAATTTTATCTGCATGGAACACAATAGCGCGTGCAGTGAGTCGTGTCATGATTTCGCCACTCTCTATTGATATACCCGCGTGCACTAACGTTTTTAATTTTTGCATATGACTATTTTCGTTCCTTTTAACATTAATATTTAAGGCAATTTTTAATACTTAGAAAATAAAAAAGCGCAAGAAACCTTGCGCTTAAAAAACTATTTTGTTGTTAAACTATTCTGTTAAATAGCAGAGCTTAACTACCCGATACTTTTAAATTAATAAACTTAACAAGCTCTTCAGGTTGACCTAATAACATCGTTAATTCTTGGCTAAGTTCCATCGTTGTTTTACCTTCAGGTAAACTTGCTGAAACTGTTAGCTCATTTAAGCCCATAATAAAATCATTTAACTGTTGTACAAGATCTTCAGGAATGGGTAATTGCTGAAGTTGCTGTTGAGCCATTTGTTGCATTTGCTCAAGTGTCATACCTTGTGATTCTAACTCAGTATTAATAATCTCTTTTAAATCACCTTGGTTAATTAAAGCAAATTTAGCGCTTCTAGGCTGTATTTTACTTAACGCTTGCATCAGTTTAGTTTGCTGCTGTAGCTCTTGCTCAACCGTCAGCGGTGTCTCTGAGTTTTGTAACTTATTTATTTCAAGTGATAAATCCATAAGCTCTTTCGTATTCGCAAGCTCAATATCTATTCCCATATCAGCAATTTCACTGGTATTAAGCTTCAAGACGATGTCACTTTCACCGGAGCTATCATCAAAATAAACAGCTGAGTGTAAATCATAGCTTGCACTTAATAATTTTGGATTTACATCCCTTAAAAGCGCAGATTGAGTTTCTTGAGTAAACGTGAAGTTTTCAATATCAAATGATGTATGTTCAGATATTTTGTCCGTTTCGTAACCTTTCACTTTAATACTGTCGATCATTGCAAAAGGCTGCCCCTCTGGGCTGGTTACAACCATATCAACAATACTCATTGAATTACTAAACATGTTTGCTGATAAGCTACCATATTCAAAAATAGCACCGGTTTCTTGCGTCAAAAGTGCCAACTGTTTATCAACTTCTGTTTTTACTTTTTCGCTAGCAACATGATTAGCATAACTAAATCCACCAATACCCGCAGCAACTAGCGCTGTAACTATCATTAATTTTTTCATTTTATTTCCTTATTACAGATAATATTAAAATACTTAAAACAATGCCTCTAAGGCATCAGCTAAGCTACTTACGGCAGTGATTTCCATGCCATCTATTTTTTCTTTTGGCTTGTTCGCAATAGGCACAATGGCACGTTTAAACCCATGCTTTGCCGCTTCTTTTAAGCGCTCTTGGCCGCTCGGTACAGGCCTTATTTCTCCACCTAACCCAACTTCACCAAACACAACAAGCTCGCGTGCTAAAGAGTAATTTTTAAAGCTTGATACTAAAGCAACAATCAGTGCTAAATCGGCACTTGTTTCTGTCACTTTAACACCCCCAACCACATTTACAAATACATCTTGGTCAGCAACTTGTAAACCACCATGGCGGTGTAAAACAGCAAGTAACATTGCTAAACGGTTTTGATCAAGTCCAACCGTTACACGTCTTGGGTTACTTAACTGTGAATAATCGACTAAAGCTTGAACTTCCACTAATAAAGGTCTTGTGCCTTCCCAAATGACCATCACTAACGAACCAGGTGTTTGTTCTTCGGCTCTATTTAAAAATATGGCAGAAGGATTATTTACTTCTTTTAATCCTTGCTCTGTCATAGCAAATACGCCAAGCTCATTAACCGCACCAAAGCGATTTTTATTACCGCGTAACGTTCTAAATCGACTATCACTACTGCCTTCCAGTAAAATAGAGCAATCTATGCAGTGTTCAAGTACTTTAGGGCCGGCTAATGACCCATCTTTAGTTACATGACCAACCATTATAATGGCCACTTGGTTTTGTTTAGCAAAGCGGGTTAAGTACGCAGCACTTTCTCTCACCTGAGATACGCTGCCTGGTGCCGATTGCACGTCACTCATATGCACAACTTGAATTGAATCAATCACCATTATTTGTGGCTTTTCTTGTAAGGCAAGCTGGCAAATTGTTTCTACATTTGTTTCAGCAAGCATACGCAATTTATCTGTTGGCAGTTTTAAGCGCTTAGCGCGCATAGCAACTTGCTGCAACGACTCTTCGCCGGTGACATATAATGTATTCATATTTTGGGCAAGTAGACACATTGTTTGCAATAAAACCGTACTTTTACCGGCACCAGGTGAACCACCGATCAGTATTGCACTACCGGGAACCACTCCCCCACCTAAAACACGATCAAACTCTTTAAACCCAGTTGAAAATCTGGGTAATTGTTCTAAATTCACCTCATCAAGGGTTTGCACTTTAGCATCGGTTAAACCCGCATAACCTGCCATTCCCCCTGTCCGCGCAGGGGCTTTAGCCGATGAAACCCTAAATTCAGTTACCGTGTTCCATGCTTTACATTCGCCACATTGACCTTGCCAACGTGGGAACTCAGCGCCACAATCGCTACAAACAAATGCCGTTTTCTTTTTTACCATAAGTTTAGGTATACTTTTTGCTTTAATTTTAATGTTATGTAATTTGCCATAAAGTTGACTTAGATACCCGTCATTATTACTAAGTGGCTGTTACGAGAATAATCGTGTTATATTAACAATATTAGAAAGTTTATTGGAGTGTAAATTTTCTGATAACCATATTCAACTTTATACCTAAAGTTGGAATAATACTCCTTAATTTCTTTTAGGATGAAGACGTTTTAATGGCTGAAGATATTTTACTCAAGCACGAGCATCTTGTTGATGAGCTAAAACAGTATTTAGGGACTCCTAAGTTTGATGCTATTTTCAAATCAAAAACCGCTAGTTTAACAAAACCAGAGCAGTTTTTAATGAAAATGGAAATGACCCGTCTTTCTCAACCTGTTGCCCGCTTTATTGATTTAAGAGGCTTAGTGACAGGCCAAGTTAAGCCTTATATCCATAACAATAAGCAACACTTTATGGATGCTATGGCCGTTGAAGTATTCGAAAAAGCAATTAAGCAACATGGTGGTTACACTTTAGCCGTATACGAAGCGGTAATGAATACCGAAAATAACCACCGAGTATTACAAAAACAAGCAGAGAAACAGCTCGCAAATCCCACCTTAAAAAAAGCACAAGAACTGCCAACGGAAGTGATAAAATTTGCTTCTTATGAAAGTCGTAGTGAAGAACGAATGAATTATTCCATTAAAATCACAATTGATTTTAATGACAAAAAAAATATTGCAGCCACCACATCTGATATCTCTTTAAGCGGCAGTAAAATTAAGCTCAGCTATAAACATAATATTAAAAAAGGCCAGCTTATTGCACTTCGATTAGTCGGTCTTGAGCAAGATTTTGAACTAGGGCTAAAAAGTGGAATTCAATATGAAGTGGTTGCGGTAGAACCATCGACTGCTGAGTATAATTATGTAAGATTAAAACGCACATTTATTGAAAACAACGAAGCTTTTGATAATTTTTTATCTAACTTTATTCATGGTAATAAGCGCCGCTATAAAGTTAATTTAGATAACACTCTCGATGCTGTAGTCTCTAAAGGTTATGAGCAATATTATATTCCACGCGTTACATCACTTTTTTTATTCTTAAGTGAAAAAGAAAGCATCTTATACCCAAGTATTAGCTTAACAACCGAAAACAATATTTTTATTCAACGCTATTTTAACGATGAAATGAAAATTTCAAATCTATATTGCGTACTTAATCACACGCGAATGACGCGCTTGCTAGAGCAAGAGAGCGCGGTAAAAGAGGATTACTTATATACTTTCACTCATATTTCAGGGGGAAAAATATATTATTACTCTGCCACACGCTCTGAATTAAATGCCACCCCTGCCCTAGCTCCGCTTTTCTTTGGTTTTGGTAGTCATAAAGACAGCTGGCAATGTTTTAAAATTCAAGTCATGCCTAGCCATCCTGAAGATTCATTTATCCCACTATCACTGCCAAACAGCGCAGGTAAAGAAGTGGAGAAACTAAATAAGCCGCCTTCACCTCGAGTCGAAGGCATTATTAAAGATGTTAAATATATTGTGGTATTAACTAGCGTTAGTAACGCTGTAGAACAAAAAAATTATCAACAAGTTAGTTATGATAAATCACAATTAAATCAGCTCAAAGCTTTTGGTCATACCAAGAAAAAAACGCCTCCTTATCTAGAGGTTGTTGCACTTGAATATGTCAATTTACGCTCTCATAAACGCTATTTATATAAAACAAATACTATTGTTAGTTTATCAGATCAGAAAATATTAGGCTCTACACGTGACTTTTCAGTAATGGGGTTACAAATTGAGTGTGAAGCCCCTGTTCCTTTTAAGAAAGGCGACATAGTTCATTTAGCATTTCCTGATTTACAAAAAATCACTAAAAAACATAAGTTAATAGATTTAAAATACGAAGTAATGGCCATTTCTAAATCATTAACTACGTTAAACTTAAAAGCACATCGGATAGCAGATTCAGCTCATATTGGCGTTAAGTTTTTTGATCAGTTAATTGAGGGGAATAAAGATAAGCTACATGCATGTGAAGAATCACCAAAAGTACCAGGGCTGTCTACCGCTTTACGTAATATGATCACTAAAAGCGTCTGCCAGTTCCCATTATATCTTCATAAAGATGCGTCGCATTTTAGCTGTGGTGCCATTGGCTATGGTTTATACCCAAGCCCAATCCATTTATTATTACATAGTTTTAATCTACTTAACGACAAAACAACTTTAGATTCAATTCTTACAATAAAACAAATTAATCAGGTAATAACCCCTGCAATTAAAGATCATAAACGCCAAGATCCTCCCCTTGCCTTTACACAAGTAATTTATTTTGATCCTCGAAAGAATAAAATTGATGAAGCAATAAAGTCAGATTGCCTGCTAGGCGATGATTATTCATCTTTAAAAGATAAAATTTTATTAAGAGTAAATTCAAAAATTATTTTTGTTACCCGATTATACATTTCTCGAACAGGGCGACCAGATACTGATTACCTGGCCAATGAACTCAAGTATGTTAGTAATTATGCATTACACAAAGCTAAAAACTTACAAGAAGCATTATGGTCTGTCGCAGGAGTCGGTGATCTAGTCGATATCACACAAGAAGCATTAAATCATCTATCACTCGACCCTAAAGCAGTTAAGGAAATGGAGCAGCGTAAATTACGTTGGGTAAACCGCACTCGTTAATATTTACTCCACAGGCAGTGTTAACATATATAGCAGTTGTAATAACGAGCCTTGGCAAATTGCCGCATCGGCTTGCTCAACGACTTTAGGTTTTCCGTGCACAGCAACACCTAAACCCGCTTCAGCCATCATTTTTAAATCATTTGCGCCATCACCAATTGCCACTGTTTGTGCTTTTGATAACCCCAGTTTATTTTGAATAGCCGTTAGCACAACCGCTTTTTGTTTTGCATCAACGATTGTACCTAAAACCTTACCGGTGAGTTTGTTATCGGCAAATTCGAGTACGTTAGCATGTACCTCATCTAAATTAATTAACTTTTGTACTTGCTCTGCAAACGGGACAAACCCACCCGAGGCAATAACTAAATACCAGTTATGCTGCTTTAATATTTCACATAAAGCTTTTATACCAGGCATTAACGGTAATGAGTTTTTAAGTTCATTAATTAAATTTTCTTCGATGCCTTCAAGCTTTGCGACTCTTTGGTATAAACTTTCACTAAAATCAAGCTTGCCTGCCATTGCTTGAGCGGTCACGCCAGCCACTTCATCATATACATTGGCTAATCGCGCTATTTCATCAATGCACTCAATGGTGATGGCTGTCGAGTCCATATCCATAACCAACAAACCTTTCGCGTATAAATTTGGTAACCCTGTTATTTGTACTAGCTGCAAGTCGTGCTTTGCAGCGAAGTCTTTAAGTATTAACGGATTTAATTTAATCTCTTGCGCTGAATAAAAACACACTGCCGGTGTTAATGCAGGATCAGGTTGATATCGGCACATTGCGCTCACTGGCTGCTTATGTTCATTTAAAAACTGCGTTATTGCCGCTATATTTTCAGCTGAAACATCACCACCAAATGCAATTGAGAATACGCCCTTATTACGCTTCGGTACTTGTTCAAGTTCATTTATTGAACCTTGTTTGTAACTAAACCAACGGTTTAAAGGAAGCGGGTTAGCATCGCTTAACTGTGACATGTATTCTCCGATATTATTAATTTATCCCCAAAAAACAGACTTATGTTTGCGCTAAACTCGCCAATGGGTAGGGTTTAAGGTTATAGTGACAGTTGTAACATCAAAATAAATTGCTGTCAGTATCATTCATGGTGACTATGAGAAATATCCATATTAAAAGCCCGTTGTGGGCATCGCAAAAAAAACGACTTTTACGTCTAACCCTGGCTGCTGGGTGTTTTTTACTATTAACTTGGGTACTGGTTAATAGCAGTTTTCAAAGTCATCAACTTTTATATGATAGTGCCGACAATACAGCAAAAAGTCTTAGTAAATTTATGGCCTTAAGCGCTAAAAACCCACTAATAGACAAAAATAAGTTGCGATTAAGTGCCTTGTGTAACGATATAAGCCAAGATGAATTTGTTCTCTTTGCAACAATATACGATCAACAAGGGATACTCTTAGCCAGTAGTGATAACTGGCAGTCTCACGATATTTATGGCCAGCTACCAGATTCAACACCCGGTATTAGTAAACTAAAAACGCCTTTTGTTACACCGGTTATCGATGATAACGACCGCCCTATTGGCTTTGTTTCTATTACTTATTTAACTCGTTCGGCGATAGCTGATAGCCATAATCATTTTCATGATCTGGGAAGACAAGTACTATTAATGTTGGTTATTGCGAGTATTTTATTTTGGCAATTAGGACGTGGTGTAAAACGCTGGCAAGTAGAACGTTACATTAAAAAGACTGCTAAACTGGAGTCATAAACAGCCTGAGCTAACTTATCTTCTTTTATCTGTGGTTTGAGCGAGCTTAATGTTTTAAATACAATGGGAATATGTAAAGGCGTATTAATTTCACCTTGAAAACCGTTTAATGGCATGGACGGAGAGTCGGTTTCTAACACTAAGTATTGCGGGGCAATTTGTGCAATAACAGCACGTGTTTTTACTGCACGCGGATAAGTTATAACGCCCCCAACTCCTAGTTTAAAGCCCTGTTTAATATAATAATTGGCCTGCTGTATCGATCCAGAAAAAGCATGTATAACCCCCCCTGTTTTTGGCCGACAACGCTTAAACGATTGGGCAATTAAATCATGACTTTGTCGATGATGAATGATCAACGGCAAATCTAAGGTATTCGCGATCTCTATTTGCTGCTCAAATAAATGAGTTTGCTTAGGTAAGTTTTCAATACTACGGTCTAAGCCACACTCACCGATTGCCACTAATTCATTTTTATTGCGCTTAACAAGCTCAAATAGTTTGTCAATATCATCAGATTCATGTTGCGATAAAAAGTAAGGGTGTAAGCCCATGGCTATTTTTATTGGTGGATATTGTTTTTGTAAATCTAACAAGCGTTTCGATTGTAATAAACTAATACCTGGCACAATAAAACGCTCAATCCCATCTTGCATACACTGGCGTATTAGCTTTGACCTATTATCATCAAATTCACTAAAATCAAGGTGACAATGAGTATCGATAAACTTCATGTTAATGGGCTTATTAAGGGTTTAAACGCGTTATTTGCCAGCGATTATCAGCCTGACGCTGATATATAAAACGATCGTGTAAACGATGCTCACCACCTTGCCAAAACTCTATTTTAGTTGGTACGACACAATATCCTCCCCAAAAGTCAGGTAAGGGTATTTCGCCATTAGCAAACTTGTTTTTCATAGCTGCAAAGGTTTCCATCAGTACTTTACGTGATGAAATTGGACGGCTTTGTGCTGAAGCCCATGCGGCTAACTGACTTTGTTTAGGACGTGACAAAAAGTATTTAGCAACATCTGATGTTGGTAACGGCTTTGCCTCACCATATACAATAACTTGGCGCTCCATATGGTGCCAAGGAAAGTGAAGTGATATTTTATTATTGTTTTTTAATTCTTGTGCTTTGCGCGAACCCGTATTGGTAAAAAATACAAAACCATTATCATCAAGGTGTTTTAACAATACAATACGCTGCGAAGGTTGACCCGTTTCATCAACCGTAGCGACTACCATCGCCGTAGGATCGGGGATATTACTGCCTACGGCATGCTCAAGCCAAGTTTCAAATTGTTTAAATGGATCATCAAGCAAATTATCTTCGCTAAGTGCATTTTGCAGGTATTCACGGCGGATATCTTCGAGTTTCATAAACAAATCCTTTAAATAAAGCCTTAGAAAAGAGCTTAGAGTAGCGAGCTTAAAACAATAGATGTTGAGTCGTAACAAATATTAAGATTCAGGTGTATCCGATAGCAATAAACACAGAGTCTCAGGTGTATCATTAGGTTTTGTTTCACTCAACCTACAATGTAAAACATGATATCTGCAAGTGTAGAAGTGCTAGCAAGGCAAGAAGTTCATTTATGCCAAGAAACATACGCCCTTATATGTGACTTTGGCTAAATAAACTTCTTAACGCAGCTAAAGCGAACTACACGCAGCAGATTACATTTGCTCCATGACTTCAATGCCTAATAGATCTAATCCCGTTTCTAATGTTTTAGAAACCACATTACACAATACTAAGCGGCTATCACGTACGCTTGGCTCTACACCGTCTTTAAGTACTGGGCACGCTTCGTAGAATGTCATGTATAAGCTAGCTAGTTCGTACAAGTAACTACACAATACGTGTGGTGTTGCCTCTGCTATCATTAAATCGAGAACTTCTTCTAGCTGAAGTAGTTTTAGCGCTAGCGCTTTTTCTTGTGGTTCATCTATTTTTACATTTACCCCAAGTAAAATAAGCGCCTCAGCACTTAAATCTGATTTACGAAAGATACTACGCACTCGCGTATAAGCATATTGTAAATAAGGAGCCGTTGCGCCTTCAAAGCTTAACATGCTGTCCCAGTTAAAGATGTAATCGCTGGTACGGTGCTTAGAAAGGTCGGCATACTTAACAGCTCCAATACCTACTTTACGGGCAATTTCGCTTCGTTCTTGCTCTGACAGCTCTGATTCACGCTCTGCTAATTTTGTTGCTGCACGGCTAATTGACTCTTCTAATAAATCTGCAAGCTTAACAGTGCCACCAGTACGTGTTTTAAATGGCTTACCATCCGCGCCCATCATGGTGCCAAATGGACAGAATTCGTAACTTGTTTCTTCACGTAATAAACCGGCTTTACGTGCGGTAAGTTCAACTTGGTTAAAGTGAAGGCTTTGACGTGCATCAACAAATATTAAAATACGTTCTGCGCCTAATTTGTTTGAGCGATAATCACATGCGGCTAAATCGGTCGTCGCATATAAAAATCCACCTCCCGACTTTTGCACGATAAAGGCCGATGGCTCACCCTCTTTATTGGCAAGTTCATCTAAAAAGACCACTTGTGCGCCTTGTGATTCTACCGCAATGTTTTTATCTTTTAATAAGCTAATAATATCGTTAAGTTCTGCGTTGTATGCACTTTCAGCCATAATGTCAGCTTGCGTTAGTGTTACATTTAAACGCTTGTATACTTCTTCTGAATGTTTAACCGAAGTGGCAATAAACAGCTTCCAAAGCTTTTCACAGTGCGCATCACCGCCTTGTAATTTTACAACGTAATCACGCGCTTTATCGGCAAAGCCTTCTTCATCATCGAAACGTTTTTTCGCATCACGGTAAAAGGTTTCTAAATCGGCAAGCGCTACTGATTCTAAATCAACGCCTTGACTAATTTGATCCTCTAAATGAGCAATCAGCATCCCAAACTGTGTGCCCCAATCGCCCATATGATTTTGGCGAATCACCTTGTCGCCTCTAAATTCTAGAGCGCGTACAATCGCATCACCAATAATAGTTGAACGTAAATGACCTACGTGCATTTCTTTTGCAAGGTTTGGCGATGAGTAATCGACAACAACGGTTTGTGCTTTAGCGTGCTCATTTACAGCAAGCTTCGCATCGCTATTTGCTGTTGCTACATTTTTGGCTAAAAATGCAGGCTTTAAATGAATATTAATAAAGCCAGGGCCTGCAATTTCAGTTTTTTCTGCAATGTCACTTACATCCAGGTTATCAATAATTTTTTGAGCGAGCTCTCGAGGGTTGCTTTTCATTTTTTTAGCCGCCCCCATTGCACCATTAATTTGATAATCACCAAATTGTGGACGCGTACTTTGCGTAACCGCTGGGTTAGTATCTTCAGGCAAGCCCGCTGCTGTCATCGCCGCAATGGCTTTTTCTATCAAAATAGTACGAATGTTCATTATTTTTACCTTTATAAGCCGGTTTAAACAGGCTTTGTATTAATTCAAGTCGGTTATTTTTAGTTTTCGCGTGTGTGGTTAAAAGTGACCTCAGGGTAACGCTCTATTGATAAGTTAAGATTTACACGGCTCGGTGCGATGTAAGTTAAGTTATCGCCACCATCAAGTGCTAGGTTGCTTTCGCACTTACGTTTAAACTCTTCAAACTTTTTAACATCATCGCTGCTTACCCAGCGCGCGGTATTAACATTAACACCTTCGTAAATAGCATCGACGTTGTACTCAGCCTTTAAACGCGCTACAACAACATCAAACTGTAGAACACCTACAGCACCTACAATGAGGTCGTTATTAATAAGCGGTCTGAATACTTGCACAGCCCCTTCTTCAGAAAGCTGTACTAACCCTTTTAGTAATTGCTTTTGCTTAAGTGGATCTTTTAAACGAATACGACGAAATAGCTCTGGCGCAAAGTTTGGAATACCACTAAATTTAAGCTTTTCACCTTGGGTAAATGTATCGCCTATTTGAATCGTACCGTGGTTATGTAAACCAATAATATCGCCTGCAAATGCATCCGCAGCACGTTCACGATCACCCGCCATAAAGGTTACTGCATCCGATATACTAATTTGTTTACCAAGACGTACATGATTCATCTTCATGCCTTGGCTGTATTTACCCGATACAATACGCATAAATGCAATACGGTCACGGTGTTTTGGATCCATATTTGCCTGAATTTTAAACACAAAACCACTAAAATTTTCTTCGTTGGCAAGGACTTGACGATCTTCAGTTTCGCGTGGAAGAGGAGTCGGTGCCCACTGTGTTAAACCATCTAATACATGGTCTACACCAAAGTTACCCAATGCAGTACCAAAATATACCGGAGAAAGCTCACCGGCTAAAAAAAGTTCTAAATCAAATTCGTTTGACGCACCAATAACCAGCTCTAACTCTTCGCGTAATTGCTCTGCGAGTTCTTCGCCAATTGCAATATCTAGCTCTGGATTATCTAATCCCTTTACCGTGCGTACTTCTTGAATAGTATGACCTTGACCCGTTTTGTATAAAACAGCTTCGTCATTATGAATATGATAAACACCTTTAAACTCTTTACCACAGCCAATTGGCCATGAAATAGGAGCACATGCAATGTTTAGCTCTGTTTCTACTTCATCAAGTAATTCCATTGGATCACGAATATCACGGTCACATTTATTCATAAATGTCACAATGGGCGTAGTGCGCAAACGTGTCACTTCCATTAGTTTACGTGTACGTTCTTCTACACCTTTAGCTGCATCAATCACCATTAAGCACGAATCGACAGCCGTTAAAGTACGATAAGTATCTTCTGAGAAGTCTTCGTGTCCTGGGGTATCAAGTAAGTTAACTAACGCATTGTTATAAGGAAACTGCATAACCGAGGTCGTGACTGAGATACCACGCTCTTTTTCCATTTCCATCCAGTCAGACTTAGCATGCTGGTTAGAGCCACGACCCTTTACAGTCCCCGCTTTTTGAATTGCTTGTCCGAACAACAATACTTTTTCGGTAATTGTTGTTTTACCAGCATCCGGGTGAGAGATGATAGCGAAGGTGCGTCGTTTATTAATTTCGCCCAGGAGATTTTGATCTGCCATTAAATAAATCTTTTTAATTGAATACGGAAAGCAAGGTATTTAAAGTATGCTGAAATTTTAGGGCTTAATTAAAAGCAAAAACCCTTAAAGCTCAACACACCCATACCAAAAACAAAAATGTTTTTAGTCAGCATCCCGAAAAGTTAATCGTAATTAAAGACTATTTTCGCTGATCTTGGCGTTATAAACAATCAATGCTTAGTGATTTAAGGCACTTTTTAGCTTAAATGTTTTTACTCTGCGGTTTTTTATTCATTAAAGGGCGCTATCCTCCTAAAAACAACACTTATATTACGATATTTATTTAAGTACTTGAGAAAAAATGACTTAAACAATAGTATTGAACTCTTATGTGGAGGTAAGCTGTTTGTCAGAAAAAACAAGTAAGTTAAGTGTTCGCCTACTTTGGTACATAACACCATTGGTGATATTGCCGTTAGTATTTTTAGGTGGGTTTACCCTCACTAACGTTACTCACTCAACTGAAAAACAAGCAAACCTTATAATGAGCCGCTTTGTAGAGCAGCAACAGCAAAAGGTATTTAACTACATCGACTCATTTCAGGCCGTGACTAAACTGCTTGCAAAATCCCCTGTACTAAATGATTTTTTAAAAACAACCCATTCAGATATTGATAATTCAACAACCAATCGGTTAATTGCATTAATGGATGTATTTGCCAGCTACAGTGAAGCTTACCCCGATATAATGAGTATTAATTTAATATCGGACAACGCAGTTAGCCACGCTTATTACTCTAATAAACTAAATTCAGCCCCCGGATATTATGCTTTTCTTGATAAGGCAATACACAGCCCACTCAACGAACAACAATTTATGTTACAAAAGGAAAGTGGCAGCACACAGTTGTATTTTGTAAAGCGTATATATAGCGATGATTTTTATGTTACAGGCGCAAAAGAAGTCGCCTTTTTAGTACTTACTATTAACCCATCAATCATTAATAGCAGCATATTAGAGTCTTCATACGATAATACGTTAAATTTACTGATGAACGAAGAAGGGAAAATACTATTTAGCTCTCAACCTAAGTTGCGAGGCCAATATTTAAGTGTGCATGAATTTAGCAAAATAGAAGCTCTAGCTAATTTTGATTCTTTATCAACAATTGAACTTTCAAGTATTGATAAGCTAGAACGTTTGGTCGTTACAGAAAAAGTGAGTGGCCACTATTATTATGTATCAACCATCCCAAAAGACATTTTATACCAATCAGGTAAAGCTATTAGCTTAATAACCAGCTTTATTGTAATTATCTCTGTGATCATATTACCTTTACTGATTTTTATTGTTGTACGTAATTTATTACTTAACCCAATAGAGCAACTTGGTGTCGCGAGTAAGCGTGCGGGTGATGGTGACTTATCTGTCCGCTTAACCATTGAAGCGCAAGATGAAATGGGCTCATTATTTAATGAATTTAACTATATGATTCAACAAATAAAGCACTATCAAGAAGAGCTTGAACAATATAAATATCACTTAGAAGAGAAAGTAGAAAGTAGAACTCAAGCACTCAAAAGTATGAACAAAAAACTAGAGCTTGCAATCACTCAAGCAGAGCAAGCAAATCAGTTAAAAAGTCGTTTTTTGGCTAACATGAGTCACGAAATACGCACCCCGCTAACCGCTATTATGGGGTTTACTGAACAACTCTTTAATCACAAAGAAAATAGCAGTAATAAACAACATTTAAGTACAATTTTAAGAAACTCAAAGCATTTGCTAGAGCTGATTAATAATATACTCGACTTATCTAAAATTGAGGCCGAAAAACTGGTTGTAGAATCAGCTAAAATAAATGTTGCCGATTTAATACATGATATAGAATCAATCATTACTCCATTAGCCAATGAAAAACAGTTAAACTTTAATATCGAATATGCATTTCCACTACCACATTTTATTTATAACGACGTCACACGTTTAAAACAAATTTTAATTAACATCGTTAGTAATGCCGTAAAATTTACTGAGCAAGGGACTATCACCTTATGTGTACATTATCGAATCGATAGCCAGCAAATTGAGTTTGTGGTTATTGATACCGGTATAGGCATGAGCCGTCAGCAAATAAACCAGGTGTTCAAACCTTTTACTCAAGCAGATGCTACAACGACACGGCAATTTGGTGGTACTGGATTAGGGTTAAGTATTTCTAAAAAGCTAACCTTGCTGCTCGGTGGCGATATAAATGTAAGAAGTGAATTAGGAGCAGGGTCTCGCTTTTCTATTACTATTGCGTGCCATCTATATGATGAGCACTTTACACCGGTTATGATCAATGAAATATCTCAATTAACACCGCAAATAGACCCTCTATTATCCTTTGCTAATCAAAGTTTTGATGCAAAGATTTTAGTTGCAGAAGATAATCCCGATAATCAACTACTCATAAAACTGTTATTACAAACATGGGGTCTTGAACCCGACATTGTGAGTAATGGCGCCCAAGCAGTAGAAATGGCACTGGTAAACGACTATCAATTAATAATTATGGATATGCAAATGCCTGTCATGGGTGGTTTAGAAGCGACAGAGCTATTACGTCACTCAGCTTACGAAGGGCCCATTATTGCTTTAACAGCTAATGTAATGAACCACGATATTGAAACCTACCTTAATGCCGGTTGTAATGCTTCATTAGCTAAACCAATAGATAAAATCGCACTAGAAAAAGCGTTGGTTAACTACCTAAAAATTGAAAAGCATAATCAAAGTAAATGGGATGAGTTACTACACAGTGATAATTATAAAACAATCAATGCAGGCTATGTAGCTAGTTTACCTGATTATATAGAGCAGATTAATGAATTAAAACACGATAAAGCAGCTTTAAAAAGCCTTGCTCATAATATTAAAGGTAGCGCTGGTTGTTTTAATTTTAACGAAATATATCAGTGTGCAAGCAAACTTGAACAGGCATTACAAAACAATATAAACACACCTGTTAACTCATTAATTAACGACTTAATTGACGCATTAAATAATGCAATTCCCATTAATGTTTAACAGTCTTTAAACCCTAAACTAAGTGCCATTCCCATTAAAATAGCATCTTCGTAGCCATTTTTTGTAAGCTCATTACTCGGGTAATAGTTTTTACGAACTGACATCGTTATAAAGCCCATATGTTCGTATAAGGCTATAGCGCGCTGATTAGACTCTCTTACTTCTAAAAATATATTTTCAGCTTGTTCTGAATGAGCATAATCAATAAACTGATTTAATAGTTTTGTTGCAATTCCCTGACCTTGCTCTTGCGGTCGAACGCAAATATCCATTAACGTCAAATCAGGTCCGGCTTTTTCGCCAATATAAAAACCAACCATTGTGCCTTTATTAAATGCGGCTAAATTAAAATAACGCCCACCAATACACGAACTCATTGTTTTGGTTGTCCAAGGATGCGTATGACATACGGTTTCAATGGCCATTAATTGCGTTATTTCGCTGGTGTCTACGGGTTTAAATATTATCAAGGTATTGGCTCATTACTGTCCACAATGCACGTTTATCATCACTGCTTAAATGCTCACTCGGGAGTGTTAATTGCTGCTCGCTAAGCGTAATTTCGCTAGCCTGTAACCATTTAGTTATAACCATGGGATGCAAAGCACGGTCAATATCATCACGTAGCTGCTTATTAACAGATAAAGACTTTACGTCATCTATTGGGAGATCATTCGTTGGGGAACGAAAATGTTGATTTAATACAAGGTTTTCAATACCAAATACAGCTGCGTAACGTGAATTCATAACAACTCAATGAAGTTAGTAGGTAAAGTAATATAAGAAGTATTAAAAATGATGTAAAGAAGAAATGGCAGGGGCGGAGAGATTCGAACTCCCAACCGTCGGTTTTGGAGACCGCTGTTCTACCAATTGGAACTACGCCCCTGCAATGTCGACGAATTATAGAGACCTTTGAGCAAAGGTAAAGTAAAAAATCACTTTTTTGGTTCAACTGCTTTTAAAATAAACAAAACGACGAATTAGCAGGCTAATTCGTCGTTTAAATAAGGTAAAAACATCAAAACCTATTAAAGGTTAATTGTTATTCCCATTCAATTGTTGCTGGTGGTTTACCCGAAATATCGTAAACAACACGAGAAATGCCGTCAATCTCGTTGATGATACGGTTTGAAACCACCCCTAAGAACTCATAAGGTAAATGCGACCAACGCGCCGTCATAAAGTCAATAGTTTCAACACAACGAAGTGATACAACCCAATCGTATTTACGCGCATCACCCATTACTCCTACCGATTTAACCGGTAAGAACACGGTAAACGCTTGGCTTACTTTATGATACAAGTCTGCTTTGTGCAGCTCTTCAATAAAGATAGCATCAGCTCGGCGTAGTAAATCACAATACTCTTTTTTGATTTCACCAAGTACACGTACACCTAAACCAGGACCAGGGAATGGGTGGCGGTATAGCATGTCGTAAGGTAAACCAAGCTCTAAGCCTATTTTACGTACTTCATCTTTAAATAACTCACGTAGCGGCTCAACTAAGCCCATCTTCATGTCATCAGGCAATCCACCCACATTATGATGCGATTTAATAACATGTGCTTTACCTGTCGCCGATGCAGCCGATTCGATAACATCTGGATAAATCGTACCTTGGCCTAACCATTTGGCATTTTTAAGCTTTTTAGATTGCTCATCAAATACGTTGATAAACGTATGGCCGATTGCTTTGCGCTTGTCTTCTGGATCAGATTTACCAGCAAGATCAGCTAAAAATTGATCTTCTGCATCGACTTTAACAATGTTTAAGCCAAACTTATTACCAAACATATCCATAACTTGTTGGCCTTCGTTTAAACGAAGTAATCCGTTATCAACAAACACACACGTTAATCTATCACCAATAGCGCGATGGATAAGCATAGCAACAACAGACGAATCAACACCGCCCGATAAACCTAAAATAACTTCGTCATCACCAACGGTGTCTTTAATGCGTTCAATAGCATCGTCGATGATTTTTGCTGGAGTCCATAATTTTTCACAACCACAAATATCAATTGCAAAACGCTCTAATAAACGTTGGCCTTGGTGGGTATGTGTCACTTCTGGATGAAATTGTACACCATAAAAACGCTTTTCTTCGTTAGACATTGCCGCATGAGGACATGTTGATGTTTTTGCTGTTGTATTAAAACCAGCAGGTACAGACATCACTTTATCGCCATGACTCATCCACACATCTAAAATACCGTTGCCAGCATCACTTAGGCTGTCTTCAATAGCGTCAAATAAAGCACAATTACCCACTTTCTCTACTTGTGCGTAACCAAACTCTTTATGCTCAGAGCTATGTACGTTACCACCTAGTTGCATTGCCATGGTTTGCATACCGTAACAAATGCCTAATACAGGAACTCCTGCATTAAATACATATTCAGGTGCACGTGGGCTGTTATCAAGGGTTGTTGACTCAGGGCCACCCGATAAAATAATACCTTGAGGGTTAAATTCGCGAATTTGTTCCTCAGTTACATCCCATGCCCACAGCTCACAGTAAACGCCTATTTCGCGTATACGTCGTGCTATAAGTTGAGTGTACTGCGAACCAAAATCTAAAATTAGAATTCGTGAATCGTGAATATCTTTGCTCATGGAGTGTCTCGTAATGTCTGATACAAAATTCCACTAATTTGCTTAGTGGCTATTAAAGAGGGCTGGTAATGCCAGCCCCGTAATATTAAATTGTTGTTTAACCTAAGCGGTAGTTAGGCGCTTCTTTGGTAATTTGCACGTCGTGCACATGCGACTCACCCATACCCGCTGAGGTAACACGTACAAACTGAGGTTTAGTGTTCAGCTCATCAATAGTGGCACAACCGGTTAAGCCCATTGCACTGCGCAGGCCACCTACTTGCTGATGAATAATAGTCGCAATTGGACCCTTATAAGCCACTCGGCCTTCAATTCCTTCTGGCACTAATTTGTCAGCTTGGTTTGATTTTTGGAAGTAGCGATCTGAAGAACCTTCTTTTTGGTTCATCGCACCTAAGCTACCCATACCACGATATGATTTGTAGTAACGCCCTTGATATAGCTCAACTTCACCTGGCGCTTCTTCTGTACCAGCTAGCATTGAACCAACCATCACACATGAAGCACCCGCAACAAGTGCTTTAACAATATCACCAGAAAAACGAATACCACCATCGGCAATCACTGGAATATCACGGCCTTTTAAGCCTTCAACAGCATCTGAAATAGCAGTAATTTGCGGAACACCACAACCTGTAACGATACGTGTTGTACAAATAGAGCCTGGGCCAATCCCCACTTTTACCGCATCAACACCGGCATCAGCTAAAGCAATTGCACCTTCTGCGGTCGCAACGTTACCTGCAACAATTTGTAAATCAGGAAATGCTTGGCGTGTTGCCGCTACACGGTCGATAACGCCTTGCGAGTGACCGTGTGAAGTATCAATTAATAATACATCAACACCCGCTTCAACTAATGCAGCAATACGCTCATCAGTTCCAGCGCCAACACCAACAGCAGCACCAACACGTAAACGACCTTGCTCATCTTTACATGCATCAGGTTTATCTTGGGCTTTTTGGTAATCTTTAACGGTGATCATGCCCTTTAATTTAAATGCATCATCAACCACTAAGATTTTTTCAATGCGATATTCATGCATTAAACCTAAGATTTCTTCACGTGGTGCACCTTCTTTTACTGTTACTAACTTATCTTTAGTTGTCATAACAGTTGAAACAGGTTGCTCTAGTTTCGTTTCAAAACGCATATCGCGTCCGGTAACGATACCTAACAGGTTGTTATCGTTATCGGTAACAGGGAAACCTGAAAAACCTTTTTCATCAGAAAGCACCATGGCATCAGCAATCGTTAAATCAGCTGGCACAGTGACGGGGTAAGAAACAATACCCGCTTCATAGGTTTTTACTTTACGCACATTATTTGCTTGTTCTTCAACAGTCATGTTTTTATGAATAAAACCCAGACCGCCCTCTTGAGCAAGCGCTATCGCTAAACGAGCTTCGGTAACAGTGTCCATAGACGCTGAAACTAATGGCAAGTTAAGTTTGATACCACGCGTTAAGCGAGTTGAAATATTTGCCGTGTGTGGCAAAACAGTAGAATGACCCGGTACTAAAAGTACGTCATCAAAGGTAAGAGCTTCTTTAGCAATTCTAAGCATTTTGGCAACTTCTCACTTGTGGATATAGATAAGGAATTGCGGCCAAATTTTAACAGCGTTATTGCAATGAGTAAATAATAATTTAGAGATATTTATGATAATATAGCCTCTATTGGCCTTTGCAGATTAAATTTGCAGTCGTTTGTTAGGTATTTAGCCAAGGTTAAACCTATTGTAGTGTCGTTATTTCTCATAAATAGGCGATAACGTAACAACAATGCCAAACAAACGCAGCCCAAAGGGTTCAGCCTAGGGGCGATTAACTCTTCATGACTCGGTTTTTACTTAGCCCAAAATAGAATTAGGTTGTTTTTATGTTTTCAACGCCCACACACACCGTGTACACCGTTTCACGTCTTAACAAAGAGATCCGCGGTGTTCTTGAGCAAGGTTTCTCTTCGTTAGTACTCACGGCTGAAGTATCAAATTTTATTACTCCAGCTTCTGGGCATTGGTATTTTTCACTAAAAGACGATAAAGCCCAAATTAAAGCAGCTATGTGGCGTGGGAACAATCGCCACCAACGTTATCGCCCAACAAATGGTGAGCAAGTAACTGTCAGAGCACGTGTATCACTTTATGAACCTCGTGGTGATTATCAGCTTATTGTTGAACACATGGAACCTGCTGGCGAGGGGCAACTTAAACAAGAATTTGATGCATTAAAAATGCGCCTCGCGGCACAAGGGCTATTCAGCTCGGCGTATAAAAAACCCATACCAAAGATAATTAACCGTATTGGTGTTGTTACTTCGGCCACCGGTGCTGCAATTAAAGATATTTTAACAGTTCTTAAACGCCGAGCACCTCAACTAGAAGTTGTTATTTACCCTGCTATGGTACAAGGCAAAGAAGCTCATCTACATCTAATTAATCAAATTCAACTGGCGAATGCTCGAAACGAAGTCGATGTCCTTATTTTAGGGCGTGGCGGTGGGTCTTTAGAAGATCTATGGTGTTTTAATCATGAGCAGTTAGCACACGCTATTTACCAAAGCACTCTGCCTATCGTCAGTGCTGTCGGTCACGAAATTGATACAACGATTAGTGACTATGTTGCAGATGTTCGTGCGGCCACACCTTCAGCAGCTGCAGAGTTAGTAAGCCCTAACTCGCAAGAATTACATAATCAAATAAGTCGTTTAATTGCCAATTTATATAACGCATTTAAACATCAGCTAAACACCCAAAATAGCATTGCAACCCAGTGGGGACATCGCTTAAATTTATGTCATCCACGTAACCAACTTAATCAGCAATCACAACGTTTAGATGAATTACAGCTTGCTTTACACCAAGCAATGCAAAACCGATTACATCAGCATGAGCGCATGATTAACCAATCAATCGCAAGCTTAATGCGTAAATCTCCTGATAAGGCACTGGCCAATAGTAGCCACCAGCTACAACTGTTACAAACTCGGCTCAGTCAGGCTATAAACCAGCAATTGCAAGCAGGGAAAAACGCCCTAGCAATACATGCTAGTCGTCTTGATTCAGTGAGTCCATTAAACGTATTATCGCGCGGATATAGCATTACTAAAAACGCACAAGGCGAAGTAATAAAATCCATTTCTCAAGTTAATGTAGGTGACATCATTACCACCGAGTTAGTAGATGGACAGTTAATATCTCAGCGCCAATAAATTATTTTGTACTGATAGTGTACGTTACTTGGTTATTGTTATTTATCACCAAAGTATAATTAAATTGCTGCCACCAAGGCTGTTTTAGCAGAAAGTCATTCACATTACGCCAATAATATAGATCGTGTCCGTCATTTAAATCATGAGTTAATGTAAACTGACAAACGGTTGCTTTACAGCCAAGCTCATCAAGTTGTAATTGTGGGTATAAATCGGCAGTTGCTACAAAGTCTTGTATCGCAGACTCAACTTGATAGGCCCAAGATTCATCGCGTTTTTGCAGGCTTAATAAATTTTCAAAATAAACAATTGATTGATTGTCGCGGGTGGCATTTGCTTGTTGTAACGCTAAAAGTTGTGCTTGTTGCGCTGTAATTGTTTCGCTCAGGGTGCTTATTTGTTGTTTTAATTGTTGATTTTCTTGTTGCAATAATAACGTACTTTCGCTTGCATCGACTAAGCTAGATACTAATTTACCTTTGCTTAATAACGCTTTTGCTGCGGGTTGTACGCTAGTCTCATTGCTTGTGGTGATAATAGCTGACTCGCTCACCTTAAAATAAAGTCGGCTTAACAACGCACCACTGATAACAGCGATAAAAATAGTGAGTAAATAGGTAACACGCATAATGCTTTAATTACTCACATAATTATTTATAACATAGCACTTGTATGTGATTCGTTTTCAGGTTCGGGTTTAGCTAAAAAATTTTGATTCATACTTTGCGCCGGACACTCACAATCCGGTCGTCCAATAATTTTAGCTGGCACTCCTACCGCTGTGGTATGTGGTGGAACTGGACTTAATACGACAGAGCCTGCACCAATACGCGCTCCTTCGCCAACTTCAATATTACCCAGTACTTTTGCACCAGCGCCAATTAATACACCCGCTCTTATTTTAGGGTGGCGATCACCTTGCTCATTACCTGTTCCCCCAAGCGTAACCGATTGGAGTATTGATACGTTGTCTTCAATGACTGCAGTTTCGCCAATAACAATACCGGTGGCATGGTCAAACATGATCCCCTGCCCTACTTTACAAGCAGGATGAATATCAACACCAAACACTTCAGAAGTACGGCTTTGTATAAAACGTGCTAGCTCTTTTCTATTTTGCTGCCATAAGCAATTTGCTAAACGATGTGCTTGAATAGCATGAAAACCTTTTAGGTTTAATATAACGGTAAGGTAAGTTTCGGCTGCAGGGTCACGATCTTTTACCGCTTTCATATCTTTTGCTACATGGGTGAGCATACGATCGCATTTAACAAATGCCTGATCAAATAGTTCTCTAATAGTAAATGCAGAGACCACAGCATCGGCTAATTTATTAGCAACAATAAAACTCAGTGCAGAACCTAAGCAATCATGATTTAAAATACACGAATAAACATGGCTCGCTAATAGGGGCTCACGTTTAACTAACTCGTTTGCTTCATCGCGAAGCTGTTGCCAAATTTCATGACGCATTATATGACCTTACATAAATACAAAAGATGCTTTACTTGAGTTTAACGGATTTAACCGCATAGGTGTTAACCTCTTAGATATTTGTTCTGGTTATTAGATATAACTAATAAATAAAAAATGGTTTAGTTTGCTCTATGCATCGTTAGCACAATACAAAAAACCCACTCTTTTAATGTAAAGATTTAAGCCACCAGCAATAAGATTAGTCGAATTAGGCGCTGTAGCAGTGAGTAAAAAGGGGTTAATTAAATGAAAAAGCCCCAATCATGGGGCTATTACTTTTACCACACAATGTGAGGGTTTACTTAAATACACTATCGACTTTAAGTACTTCAATATTTTCACTTGGAATTGCTAACGAGTACTGAGCAATCTCTTTATCTTCGGCCACCAACGCTGCGGGTTTATCCGTATTATAAACCATTGGTGATGTTTGCTCTGTTGCTAAACGGTTTTTCATATCTATTGCGTCTGCGCTAATAAATACGTACTGAACGTTATCGGTTTGCAAATTCTCTTTAATCACACGATTTACATCTGATAAAGTCAGCTTTTCAAGCTTACTGGTTACGTATTTTACAAACGACTCTGTGTTATAGAATTCGCTATCGAGTGCATAACCTAATTGACGATTTTGACTTGCAACCATTTGCGGGACAAAGTTAATTAAAAAGTTTCGAGTGGCTTCAAAATCATCCTCACTTAAGCCGTTTTTAATCAGTTTATCAAGTTCAAATAAAGCGGTACGAGTAGCAAAATGTGCATCATTATTTGTACGTAGTGGGCGTAGCCATACTTGGAATATTTGTTCAGAGCGCCCTAAATTTGCATCGGGTTTAGTTTGAAACATCCCACGTGGAAAATATTCAATGTAAGCATAATCACCGTAGTTCATACCACGGGTTTGTCGAATACGTTCATACAAATATGAATTTGAGCTACGGTGCTCGCCAAAATACGAGCGTACAAGCCAAAGTGCGGTCCAATCCTCGCTACTACGAATCGTATCTATAGGAAAGCCAAATGAAACCGCTGTAGATTGCGCCTGCTTTTCTACAATAGTTGCATGATGACCTTTCAGTTCAGGTGCATCTGGAATACTTAACCGGCTTTGCTCACCTTTGGGAAGCGTTGCTAAGTCACTCATCATATTTGCTTTAAGTTCAGCCGGTACAGCACCAATTAGCCCTAAAGTTAGTTTAGCCTGTGTAAGCTCGCGATTATAAAATGCTTTAACATCTTCAAGGGTAAGCGCTTGTAAATCCGAAATATCTCCGTAGTTATAGCTCTCATAAGGGTGACCTTTATAAAGCGTACTATAAAGTACTTCTTTTCCTAGCTCTTCGTCGTTAGATGCTTTTAAGCCCGATTTGATCCCATCGATCATTTCTTTTTTAAGGCGCTTAAAGTCATCTTCTCTAAATCCTGGGTTGAGTAACTGATCGCTCACAAGTGCATACCAAGTTTGGGCGTTATCTTTATGGATACGTCCTTGAAAAGATAGCATTTCTTTATCTATTTGATAACCAAAGCTACCCGCTAATGGGTATAAGGCTTTTTGTATTTCTTTATAACTGGTGCTTTGTGAACCACCTTGAGCAAGCATTGCAGCGGTGAGCGCTGCAACCCCTTTTTTCCCTTTCGGGTCGGCAGCTGCGCCTGTATTAAATAAAAAGTTAACATCAATTAATGGCGAGCTATTCGTTTTATCAAGCACTTTAAATAACGTCGCTTCGGGCGCCTTATCAAGCTGCGCAACTAATGCATTTAAGTTCGCTTCTTGTGCAAACCCAGGGATGTTATCGAGTGCAGACATCGTTACCGTGGTACGACTATTATCAACAAAGTATTTATTGGCAACGGCTTTAATGTCTTCTGCTGTAATATTATCAGCTGATTTATAAAGTTGATTAATAACCTGTGGGTCGCGCTCAAAATGCATGTATCGAGCGAGTGTCGAAGCTATGGCTTGTGAAGAGTCTAATCCATTAATAAAACTATATTTAAGATTCGATTTTAAATCGCTGAGTTTTTTGCTATCAATTAATTCTGTACGTGCTTTTGCATATGTACGATTAATTGCATCTCGCGCTGTGGCTAAATCGTCTGCGTTTTCTACTTTTACAAAAACGTGTAATAACCCTGGATCTTTAGTTTCTGGGTTATAAGTAAACATTTGACTCGCTATCTGTTTTTCTACTACCAATTCTTGATAAAGCGATGAGTTATCTGAAAAATAAAGTTGCGATAGTAAATCAAGGGCTGCGCGATCCTTTTTCTGTGGTTGCCAAGCCACCCCTTTATACGATACCAATAGCCAATGCCCTGGTAAGCCTTCATTTTTTTCGTGTATATACTTAGGCGCTTGTTGAACAGGCTCGGCTTTAATATCGGCAACATAATCGCCTTTTTTCCAGCCACCCCAGTGCTTTTTAACCATGGCCATGGTTTCTTGCGGGTCGACATCACCCACTATCACAAGCGACACATATTCGGGTTTATAAAATTTAGCAAAAAACTCTTTACCGTATGCCATTTGATCAGGCATTGCTTCTATGTCTTCAAAAAAGCCCATTGTAGTATGTTTATAGGTATGTTTATCAAATGCTTCATTACGAACAGCACTAAGCAGTTTACGAATTGGGCTGGCGTTGTTTTTTAAATATTCGCCTTTTACGGTTAATGCTTCGGTTCTAAATTGCTCTTCTGAATACGTTAAATCTTGAAAAATATCGGCTTCAATTTCAAGCACTTTATCAAGGTGCTGCTTTGAAAAATTTAAATGGTAGTTGGTATAATCATTTGTCGTATATGCCCGATTATCCACCCCTGAGTTTTTCAAAATATCGGTATAAATTTCTTCTGGGAACTTTTTAGAACCTTTAAACATCATGTGTTCAAAAAAATGAGCAAAGCCTGTTTTTCCTTCTTCCACTTCGTTGCGAGAGCCAACCGATACCGGAATTTGTAGTGACACCACATCTGGGTAATCGGTTTTAACGACCATGACACGTAAGCCATTATCTAACTCTTCGAGTAAGTAGGCTTGTGAAAATACACCACTGTGCGAATTAGTTTCTTTAGCATAGTCAATGTCACTGTTCGTTGTGCTTTGTTGCATTGCACAGCCACTTAACGCTAATGACACTGCGAAGCTGGTTGCTAATAACTTAAATTTCATAATTATTCCTTGCTGGGTAATTTCATATCCAAACCACTTTCATTAAGCAAGCTGTAAAAATGCATCGTGGGGGTGTATGAATATATTTATTATTTTATGACTTGATTATGCCGCAAAGGTCACAAAAATAAGAGTATTAAGGCTATTTATTGTGTAAACAACTGTGTCAATTATCTTGCAACTTGCACACACTATGAAAAAACCTCATAACGATTGAGAAAGTTTCACTAAAAAAAACTATCTAGCCGTCTAAATGGCTGTTATATTAATTCTATCGCAACTTACCAAGCTGGAATGAGGATTATGGCTTTATCATTAAAAGAAAAAATCGAAGACACTAACCAAGGAGTGTATTTGATAGGCACAACTCCACCAAAAGTGGGCACTGATAAAGCGCAGCTAAAAGCCATTGCCGAAAAACTGCTAGGGCGTTTACACGAAATTGAATACGATGGAGTGGTTATTTACGATATACAAGATGAAAGTAGTCGTACTGAACAAGCGCGCCCATTTCCATTTAAACAAACAGTAGACCCACGCGAGTACAGTCGCTTACTTCGCGATTTATCAAACCTTGATGTTATCACTTATAAAAGTGTGGCTCAGCGCAGCGCAACCGAATTTACCCACTGGTTAGATGAAACCAAGCAAGAGTATGGTTTAAATAACTTAGTACTGGTTGGCAGCCCTTCATCGTCAGGCGATATTAAGCTAAGTTTGCCTGATGCCTATAAAGCACTGGCGACAAAGCAAGACGATTTCTTTTTAGGCGGCGTGACTATTGCAGAGCGCCATGCCAGTAAACGTAATGAGCACGAGCGCCTTATAGAAAAAACAGCACAAGGGTGCCAATATTTTATTTCGCAAGCGGTTTATAACGCACAAGCAACAATTGATTTAATCACCAGTTATGCACGCAGTTGTAAAGCACAAGGAATTGCACCTAAACGAATTATTTTAACATTTACTCCATGTGGCGGACAAAAAACATTAGAGTTTATGCAGTGGCTAGGTATATCAGTGCCAGAGGCAACTAAATGGCGCATGCTCGATGCCGATAATACTTTAAGTGAATCAGTACGCATTTGCCGTGAAAACCTCGACTCAATACTCAAAAGCTGCGCGCACTTAAACGTACCACTAGGGTTAAATATCGAAAGCTTAACAAACCGTAAAGAAGAAATTGACGCATCAATTAATCTATACCGCTTACTTAAAGCAACGATGGAATTAAACCTTGCTGAAAAGCAAATAGCCTAATAACTCGCCCCTTACTTTCTGGTTAAAAGCAAGCGTCAGCGCTTGCTTTTAAAACCGATACACTCTTAGACACGTTTAAGAATATTAACACATTACTTTCTACGTCGATTTGACGAACGTTGCCCGGTGATGCGCTTTTTATCGCGATCTTTTCGTGCTTTATTGCTGTTTTTTCGATTATCTTTTGGTTTTTTATTAGGATCTGGCTCATACCCTGATAACCACTGCGGTGTTAAGCGTGTATCAAGTAATACTTCTATTTCTTCAAGTAACCATTGCTCATCAAGGCTGACTAACGACATCGCAAGCCCCTGCTCTCCAGCTCGCCCTGTACGCCCTATTCGATGAACGTAGTCTTCTGCTATGTAGGGGAGTTCAAAATTAATAACATAGCGTAAAGAAGAAATATCTAGACCACGGGCTGCCACATCGGTCGCCACTAACACTCTTGTGCTTCCTTGTTTAAAATTTTGTAATGCTCTATCACGGGCTCCTTGTGATTTATCTCCATGAATAGATTCGGTTTTTAAACCATCTTTACACATTTCTTTGGCCAGTTTGTCGGCCATTTGTTTCGTACGTGTAAAGATAAGCACTTGGCGCCAATTTTTCATACCAATCATGTGAGAAACAAGTTCGCGCTTACGATCTTCATCTACAGCGTAAATTATTTGCTCTACTTCAACCGCAGCAGAGTTACGTTTATCAACCTCTATAAGTTCAGGGTTTTTTAGTAGCTTTTTACTTAATTCAAATACGCTGTCGTCAAACGTTGCCGAAAATAATAACGTTTGGCGATCGCCTGGAATGTGGCGCAAAATACGTTTTATTTCGTCTATAAAGCCCATATCCAACATGCGATCAGCTTCATCAAACACTAATGAATCAACGCTTGATAAAATCACACTGCCTTTAATAATATGATCTAATAATCGCCCTGGGGTAGCAACAATCACTTGCGCATGCTTTAACGCTTTAATTTGTGGCCCAATGCTGGCCCCGCCATAGGCAAGGGCTCCTTTAATGTCTGTCCCTTGTGCGTATTTTTCAAAGCTGGCAAACACTTGTTGAGCAAGCTCTCGTGTTGGCGTTAATATTACGACGCGTGCACTGCCTGGTTCATTCTTTTTAGGGCTGTTTAATAGCTTGTGTAATAGTGGCAATACAAATGCAGCAGTTTTACCTGTGCCTGTTTGGGCACTGCCCATAACATCATTTCCCGCTAAAATAGGTGGAATAGTTTTAGCTTGAATTGCAGTGGGCTGAGTGTAATTATTTTGCTCAAGCGCAGTTAATAATAAAGGATCCAGAGCAAGTGATGTGAACGAAGTAACAGACATAAGTTTAGCTTTAACATGACAAAGAGCGACATTATACCTAACACAAACAAAAAAGGCGCTAAATAAGCATTGAATTTAGCACCTAATATCCCCCAATAACGTAAAAGTACGGTATTGGGCTCACTGAATTTATATAAAAATAAACTGAGTATTAAACCGGTTTTAATGTCTCTTTTCGTTGATTATAAAAAGTAATTAAATCATCAACGGTTGTTTGGCAATATTCACGGATCCCCGAAACTAGCATGTGTTTTTCTCCGCTGCCGACTTTTACTCCATTTTCGAGTAAATTAAATCGCAACGTAATTTTTCCACGCTTGCCTGTATGTTCAAAGCTCGGCTCAGCAAACTCAAGTGTTGGCGCTTTAATATCAAGATTATCTAAGTTAATCAGCATCGATTCGTAAATAACCATAGGGCGAGCTGGGTTTATCATCACGTTTTGCTTGCCCATTAATGGAATGATGATATGAGGAAAAGTAGTCCCTGAAAATTCGACATAATTTTTTATCAGACTATTTGTTAACGTCTCACACCGACGGGTGTTACCTTCACGTTTTACTTTTAATATGACTTTTTCGCCGTTAGTGATATTAAACTCTGAATCTGCGTCAGGAAAGTGAAGTTGTGTATTTTCATCAACCATTCCTGAAAAAACAAATTCCATATGCTCACTGATACCATAGCGCTCAAGCACTAATGAAAACAGCAAATCACCTGGCGCACAAAACTTTTTTGCATCTTTATCATGCAAAGGATTAAAGTCATCGGCAACACATTTAGCAAAGCGACAACCTTGCTCTCGAGAAATTGAAACATAGTCAGCATGTTGCTGAAAATAAGGACTTAACATAATGTTTTCACTACTTATACGAATTTTAACCCTGCCATACTATCAGAAAAATAATACAGAGAGGTCGAATCTGTTTACAAAGTAAAACAAATCCCCTTACAAGGTGACTAGAAAAAATCGTTTAAAGTATTTACTGTTAAAACATTATTTTTATTTAGTATGTCATTTTTATGTTTCGTATACTCTTTTTTAGCGTACTGTGTTTGCTTATATCGGCGTGTACTAGCATTCGGTTTGGTACAAATGTCACGTCTGATATTTTACAAACGCAAATTATCGAACACGTTGCTCGACGCGACCTGTATCAATTTATGGATGATCAATCGGCACATGAAAGTGGCGCAAGGCTGTTAGGGCGTGTTCAGGGTGAAAGCTGCTATGGCACAAACCAAAGCCCAGCTGATGCTAGAAGTTCTAAAAGTAATAGAAATATTGGTTACGAATTTGCTTATTCCCAAGCGACTGAGCGCCTTAAAGCCAATGTCATTAATATCGACGGTAATGCATACACGATAAACCAATGTCGTAAAGTAGCCCTCGGCCGTTGTGATATTGCCATACAATGTTATGGTCAGGCATATAGTTATTAGTCAGTCATACTCATTAGTAAATAAAAAGCCGAGCTTATTGTAAGCTCGGCTTTTTGCATTTAACGCATATTATGCACTTGGGTAAGTACGGTATGCACGCTCTATATTTTTAGCCTGTTTTTTAGAAATACCTATATGCGCAAGTGCAACACGTAAACGGGCACGCGATAAATCTGAGCCTAAAATTTCCATTGCATCAAGCACGGATGTTGACGAAGTTTTACCTGTAATTGCTACAAATATAGGCTCTAAAAAGTCTTTTATTTTAAGCTCATGGAACGTAGCCACTTCTTTTGCGATTGCAAAAATAGCAGGCTTGTCAAAACTACGTAAACCTTCAAGCTGCCAGACAAAGAATTGTAATGCTTGACGAATTACATTTTCATCTGCTTTACCAGCGGTTAATAGCGCAGGATCGTAAGAAGGAATACCACCTACAAAATGCCCTGCTAGATCCACCATATCCGAAAGAGTATTAATACGCGTTTTAGCTTCAGGTAATACTTTAGCTAACATGTCGCCGTTAAACTTCCAATCAACAAAGCGTTGAATTAACTGCTCGTCGGTTAGATTTTCGCGGATCCACATACCGTTTAACCAGCTTAATTTATCGACGTCGAACACTGGGCCACCAAGCGATACGCGCTTCATGTCAAAGTTTTCAATCATTTCATTAAGGGTGAACTTTTCACGCTCATCTGGCATTGACCAGCCCATACGGCCTAAGTAATTAAGCACGGCTTCTGGCAAGTAACCCATTTCTTTATAGTAATTAATCGATGTTGGATTTTTACGCTTAGAAAGTTTAGATTTATCAGGGTTACGTAATAATGGTAAATGCCCAAGAACTGGCGCTTCCCAACCAAAGTCTTCATACAACTTTAATAATTTAGGCGCTGAGTTAATCCACTCTTCACCACGGAAGATATGGCTAATTTGCATGTGGTGATCATCAACGACATTCGCTAAAAAGTAGGTAGGAAAGCCGTCTGCTTTTAAAAGCACTTGCATATCTACGTTTTCCCACGGGATTTCTATTTCATCACGTAAGTAATCGTTAAACTTAAAAGTGCCTTCGCTTGGAATTTTCATACGGATAACGTAAGGTTTTCCTGCTGCTAAATTTGCTTTAATTTCTTCATCGGTATGGTTTAAACCACGACCGTCGTATTTAGGGCGCAAACCTTCTGCCATTTGCTCTTCGCGCATCGCATCAAGCTCTTCGCTTGTTGCAAAACAGTAAAACGCTTTGCCATCATCAACTAACTGGTGTGCGTATTTTTTATATAAATCGCTACGCTCAGATTGGCGGTATGGACCAAAATCGCCACCAACATCAGGGCCATGATCCCACTCAAGTCCTAACCAACGAAGGCTATCCATAATAGCTTGCTCTGACTGTGCCGTGCTTCTTACTTGGTCGGTATCTTCAATTCGTAATACAAATTCACCACCTTGTTGTTTAGCAAAACAATAGTTAAATAAGGCGATATAAGCGGTGCCAAGGTGCGGGTCACCAGTTGGTGATGGAGCAACACGAGTGCGAATTGTCATGTTCTGTTCTCTTTAAAATAGGAAATAATATGAAAAATATTTAAGCTGCTACTTTATTTAAGTAAGCAATAATATCGTTTGATTCGTATAACCAGCTTACCTGACCATCTTGCTCTATACGTAAACAAGGCACTTTAATCTTGCCTCCTTGTGTTAAAAGCTCTTGGCGATACTGATCATTATTTTTAGCATCTCGTGTTTGTATATTTAAGCCTTCGCGTTTTATAGCTCGGCGCACTTTTACACAAAACGGGCATGCGTTGAATTGATATAATTTAAATTGACTGGTTTGTTGATCAAGACGTGCTTGCTCTTCACTAGCACGCTTTTTACTGCGCGGTGTAAATATAAAATTAAAAAACAATATTATACTGCCTAACACCCATCTAATTAATTTCATTTTTTATGCTCTGCTTGCATTAATTTATGGGCGCGATTTTAGCACAAAATTTAAATCAAAAAAGCTCTATGCTACTTTCTACAACAACCTCCTCTATTAAATTTAGATCACTGTAGGCGGTCACTTTATTCCTTCCTCTATTTTTTGAGTGATAAAGTGCGACATCGGCCTTATTTACTAAACTAGATACACTATCAATGGCCTGTAATTGTAAAAATCCGCTACTAACAGTAAGTTGCCCTACTTGTGGAAAAGAAAATTCACTTATTTTCAATCGTAATCTATTTAATAACCCTGCTGCACATTCTTTATTTTGTGTCTTAAATAAGATAGCAAACTCCTCTCCACCATACCGAAATACATAATCTTCTAATCTAAAATTATTTTTTAGTAAACGTGCCACTAATAAAATCACTTCATCGCCTATAACGTGGCCATAGGTATCATTAACGCTTTTAAAGTGATCGATATCAATAATGGCTAAAAACCAATACTGGTTTTCATAACTTTCAATGTCGTCATTAGAAAACCCATCATCTGTCACTATTTCTATTACTTTTTTATCAAACGTTTGTCGGTTTAATAACTCTGTTAAAGGGTCTAAACATGATTTATACAATAACCCTAATTGGTTGGCGTAAACTTTTAATATATTACTCATTAATGTATGTGTTTGCGCTAATAAATTTACATTCGTACTTATACATACAAAACCGATCACCTGGTTAATATGCTTAATAGGAATAATATTTTTAGCTTGAGTGCCGCCCGCATTTAACGTTCTTAGTAACGTAATTGCTTCTTGCGGTGACAGTGCTTCCATCGTTCGATGAGGATTTAATTGCTTAGGGGTTCCGGCATCTGAAAAATATTTATTCACGTAAAGAGCAAATCCATTGAACCCGACTAATTCATTAAAAACTTGAATTAATTCTGCATCTAAATCACTTTCTTGTTGTTGTTGTGTTAGTGAAATTATCCATTGATGCCCACAGGTATCCTGCTTCATGAAATGTACCTAAAATAGCTTACTTGCACTAAGCTTAGGCAATATTTATAAAATTACTAAATAATTTAATTCTTTTTTATCGTATTTTAAGCTTAAAGCAATACCATATCATCACGATGCAGTACTTCTGGCGCATTATCATAGCCAAGTAGACAAGCAATTTGAGTAGAGTGAGCCCCTTTAATTTTAACTACCTCTGAATAACTAAAGCGTGTTAAACCTCGAGCAACTACATGGTTATTATTATCAATTAAATCGATAAGATCACCGCGCTCAAATTGTCCAAACGCTTTAACGACCCCCTTGGCGAGTAAGCTAGCGCCCTTTTTTTGTAAAGCAGATATTGCCCCTTTATCTATCTCTATTTGGCCACTACTTTTAGGACCTGCTAATAACCATTTTTTGCGACCTTCTTTCGGTGCAGTAAGTTTTAAAAAACGCGTACCAGGTAATTGTTCGCTCATGCAATTTAAAATCACATTTTTACCATTACCTTTAGCAATAATAACCTCAACCCCAGCACGACGAGCAATATCTGCAGCTTGCAGCTTGGTCGCCATACCACCGGTTCCTAAGTTTGTACCACTGCCACCAGCCAGCTGTCTTAATTCATCGTCAATATGTTCAACTTCATCAATTAATTTAGCATGTCTATTAGTTCGAGGATCACTGGTAAATAACCCTTCTTGATCCGTTAATAGTAATAGTTTGTCGGCGTTAGCTAAAATAGCAACAAGTGCTGATAAATTGTCGTTATCGCCCACTTTTATTTCGCTGGTTGCAACGGCATCATTTTCATTAATAATAGGGACTACGTTGTGACTCAATAATGCATTTAGCGTATCGCGTGCATTTAAATACCGCTCACGGTCTTCTACATCGGCACGTGTTAATAACATTTGCCCTACATTAATTTGATAAAGCGAAAACAAGTTATGCCATAAATGAATTAACTGCCCTTGACCAATCGCTGCTAACATTTGTTTATCAATAACACTGCGACCACAAGGGGTTATTAATTGCTCTCGCCCTGCGGCAACCGCGCCACTTGAGACTAAAATAACTTGATGCCCCTGTTTTTTAAGCTCACTACATTGCCTAGCCAGCTCAACCATATGTGCTTTATCTAATTTATCGCTGCCGCCGGTTAAAACGCTAGTACCTAACTTTACAACAATTGTTTGTGCTTTTTGCATGGTGTTAATTATTAAATATGATTAATAATTTATTTATACCAGTTATCGCTTATTGAACAAGTTAAAATTATTCATGATAAAATAGCTTTTTTCTCTTATTTAAAATTACTCGTTATGCCAGCCAGTTTATGCTTAATTATTGCCACCTTTTTGTGGGGTAGCTCATTTATAGCCCTTAAATATGCCATTGCTATTTATGACCCTGCCTTGGTCATATTTTTACGCATGCTCACCACTTTAGTACTTGCTATTTGCTTGTGGCGTTATGTCATTCGCTTTGAGTATCGTGTCGGTGATTGGAAGTATTTATTTGCTATGTCGCTTGCTGAGCCTTGTTTATATTTTTTATTTGAAGGCCACGCAATGCAGTACACCTCGGCAAGCCAAGCCGGAGTTATTGTGTCGTGTTTACCTATTATTGTGGCTTTGTTGGCGTTTTTTCTTCTTAAAGAACATATTAGTAAGGCCATTGTGGTTGGTTTTACTTTATGCATTGGCGGTAGCATATTACTCACATTACTTTCGCCTAATTCACAACAGGCCCCCAATCCATTACTAGGCAACTTTTTAGAGTTATTAGCTATGGTATGTGCTGCATTTTATACGGTAAGTATTAAGCACTTAGCTAACCGCTATTCGCCTTTAACATTAATCGCTTTACAAGGAATAAGTGGTAGCTTATTTTTTGCACCTTTTTTGTTTTTTATAGATTTGCCAAGTGAAAATCAGCACGATCTAGCTGCTTTGTTAAGTATCTTATATTTAGGTTCGTGTGTGACTTTAGGTGGCTATGGTATGTATAACTATGCAATAAGCAAAGTATCGGTACTCACCGCCGCGGCCTATTCAAATTTAATTCCTATTTTTACGCTAATCATGTCGGCCATTTTATTAGGTGAAGTGCTTAACCTGTGGCAATGGGTCAGCATATTTGTGGTCTTTGTCGGGGTTATGATAAGCCAACGCCATCAAGAAGTAATAATAGACCCCCCTCTTGAAGATGACACTAACGTTGCCGATACCAATAACCTTAAATCGGTACCTGAGGTTAAAGAGTCAAACGGGTAGCATGTCATTAAGTATAAACCGGGTACATTTAAAAACGCGCTATCTGATTGGTGAATAATATCGATTTTAGTTACTTGGTAATGCTGTAATTCACCATTTTGCAATTGCAAAGTAAAATGCTCACCTTGTGTTACATCTGCTAAAAATGCAAAGTGAGTATCATTATGTCCTGCAATTAACACGGCTTTGTTGTGCTCTCCCAATTTTGCAGAAGGTAAAAAGTGGCTTGGCGCAAACGCCAAATTACGTCCTGTAGCGCCTGCTAATAAGGTTAATTTTTTTTCTCGTGTAGGCCAGTTAACCTGGCCTGTTACATAGCTATCGGCATAAAACCACGGTTTTACTTTGGTGCGAGGTTTAACTAATGCTTGCTCCCACGCTTGCTCAATAAGTCTTTGAGCTAACCATGCTTTTCCTTGCATATAAAAACCATGAGCAAACAAACTTATCCCCAGTAACGCGAAAGCCAATACCGCATATTTTTTCATTTTAGCGCTTACCAACAAACGTAAACTTAATTAAAGCTAAGCTTAATAAAATAATGACCCCAAAAAGCATTTGTATACGACTTTGTCCATCGGTTTGCGGTAATTGTATTGTCATACCCTGTGGTAATTGGTTTTTTGCCTGGATTGTGCGATCAGCTATTGTGTTAGTTATTGATTGCTCTATGGCAACAAACGAAGTAAACGGACTAAGCAATTGATGTGTAAGTGCTAATGTTTGCACTTGTTGTTTCACTTTGTCTTTATCGTTGTAAAGCAATAATGATTTTATTTTTTGTCTCGCCCATAGCTTATCTATACCTTTTGCTAATCCGCTATTTTTACTATTTAACTTTATTTGTAATGGCCCTTGTGCGGTCTGCCCCGACAGCACTATATTTTTAGTTTTTCCTAGTTTTATAGCCACCATCATAGGTTCACCAAAGTATAAATCGGGTAAAGGTGAAGGCCAAAAATCTAATGGAGTTCCCGTTTCGTCGGTTAAATTTAAATCGGTAATTGCAGGATGTGCAAGCTTATCAAATAACGCCTGCATTTTAGGTTGAACCTCAGCCGTGTTACCAATAAAAGTAAATGAGCCCTTACCTACATCGGCGGCACGGCGCATAAAATAACTATTTGGCGCACTACCAATACCAACAGTAAATAAACGGCTATCGCCTAAATGAGTACTTATACTTTTAAATAACGCATCTTCATTACTCACGCTGCCATCGGTTATAAATACAACTTGGCGAACAAATCCACCTAATTGAGAGCCATCTAGTACGGCATTTAATGCGCCTTGAATTTCAGTCCCTCCATCGGCCTTTAATCCATAAACAAAACGCTCGGCACGACGTAAGTTAAAGTCATTAGCAACCAAAGGCATTTCGCTCATTGGGTTTACAAGGTTATCAAAGGCAATAATATTAAAACTGTCGTCGCTATCAAGTAACGATAATGCGTAATATAGCGCGCTTTTTGCTTGCTCTATTGATTGACCATGCATTGAACCTGACGTATCAACGACAAATACCATTTCACGTGGTAAACGCTGTGAGCTACTAAAGTAATCGCTTGGCGGTAATAACATTGCAAGTCCATATTGCTCTAAATCATGCTCTTGTGTAAAAAAGGCTGCTTGAGCATGGGCTGTTTGTAAGGGTTTAAATTCTAAAACAAAATCGCGATTTAATTCAGCCGTTTGATTTAACAGTACTTCGTACTGACCAAATGCATTATTACTCACAACAACACGGTGGTGTTTAGCATTTATATCAACCAGCTCTAAGCCCATGTTAATTGCTATAGAAAGGTTAAATAAGGCTGTATTGGGGGTGTGATCATTGTTTAAACTGGGTTTTGACGATGCAAAAATAGGGGCTAACCAGCCAGAAGGCAGCGTTTGCTCACTTGCATGGCTATTTTCTAGCGTCCCATTTATTGGATGGTATCGTGGTGTTATCGTCGTGGGAAAGCGAATTGAAAATACACCTTCTCGATAATTAATAATCTCTTGGTATTCGAGGGTAATTTCAACCTCTTCGCTCGGCCCAATGTTTGCCACATCGGTTGTAAACATATTTGCGCGTTGCTGAGAAACTAAAGCGGCGTGTTTTCCAGCTTGCTTGGCTTGTTGATATTTTTGCTCTGCAATGACCTTTTTATCAATTTGACCTTTAATAACACGCTCTCCAATACGCATCGTCATTGCATGTACTGCACTTTCCGCAGATAAAGGAAATACATAACGCGCATTAACCGCAAACGGGTTTATATTTTTATAACGCTGAGTGACAACCACATGGTTTATTAACCCTGTTACAGTCATCGTTGCGTTACTTGAAAGGCTAATTGCCGGTTTTGCAAGCACTCCTTTTGTATCAAACAACCTTAATTGGGCTGATTGCGCCGCGCTATAAAAGCTAACAAATAATGATAAAAACACTAAAATAAAAGAACTTACCCGTTTAAGGGTAAGTACTTTGCTTGGTTTACTCATAAGAATCACTCCATTGCTACCTAGCTTTAATTGCTAGCCATTTGATTACTATTGTTGTGGGCTTTTGTAGTGAGGGTGACACGGCGATCGAACACGTTATCTTCAATTGTATTGTTATTGGTAACTGAATGCTGCTCACCTAATGCCTGCATCGTTAATCTATGATGGCTTATTCCCTGCTTAATTAAGTAACTATAAACCGCGCTTGCTCTGGCTTTAGAGAGTAATAAATTAGCTTGTTCGTCGCCTCGCTGATCGGCAAACCCCGTTAAATCTAATGCCATTTGAGGCTGGTTATTTAATATTTGTACTAGGCTTTCAAGTTGCTTTATAAAATGAGGCTCTATAACGCTTGAACCGGTTTTAAATTGAACGCTCATTGCTAATACATTATTTAATTGAGATTGCGATAACTCTTCATTTTTGTTTGCAAGTATTTCAACTTGTTCTTGTAGTATGTTGTTTTGTGCTATCACTTGCTGATAGTCGTTCGTTTTACTTTGCATAACCGCAATCGCTTTTTGTTGCTGAGCAATTTGATCGTTGGCAACCTTTGAGTCTCCCAATAATCCTCCTACAAATGCGCCTATAAATGCCCCAAATGGCCCCGCTACGACACCGCCGACTAGCGCACCGGTTCCTAAGCCTATCGCCGTTTCGGTATGCGCTTCTTGAACCTGCGATTGAGCAGCCATTGTAGGTGCACACAAAAAGCTGCTTAGTACTAATGCGATTAATGTCTTCTTCATAATTAAACCCTTAATATTAAATATGGTATTTGTTTTGATGGTGCTATTAAAACAAGGTCGAATGGCATTAAAAGGGAGTAAAAGTGGCAAACTGATGAGCAATTGTGGCAAAAAAATGGCAATTGTATTTTTGGCCGTACTTACAACAAAAACTTAGATATAGTGCTAATTAAAAGCGCAAAGGATAAAAGCATAATGAAAAAAATAGCCATCATTGAAGATGAGACAGCCATTAGAGATAACTACATAGAAATGCTAAGCGCTCAAGGTTATAAAGTAAGTGGTTACAGTGATAGAGCAAGTGCTGAAGCCGAATTTAAAAATGCATTACCCGACTTAGCGATAGTCGATATAGGCTTAGGACACGAAATAGATGGCGGTTTTTTACTGTGCCAAACATTACGGTCGCTGTCTAAAACCTTACCTATTATTTTTTTAACTGCCCGCGATAGTGAAATAGATACCGTATGTGGTCTGAGGATGGGGGCTGACGACTACCTAACAAAAGATATTAGCCTTGCACATTTAGCTGCGCGAATTGGTGCTTTATTTAGACGCATGGAAGCACTAGAGCAGCCTGCCGATGTCAATGCGCTCATTACTCGAGGCCCATTAACGCTCGACACTCAACGCATGCAGGTATTTTGGCAGCAACAGTTAATTGATTTAACCATAACCGAATTTTGGATGTTGCACTCGCTGGCTCAACGCCCTGGTCATGTAAAAAGCCGTAACGACTTAATGAGTGACGCAAAAATTTTTGTCGACGATAGTACGATAACTTCTCACGTAAAACGCATACGTAAAAAATTTATAGCGCAAGATAGTCTGTTTAACTGCATAGATACCGTTTATGGAATGGGTTATAGGTGGGAGCATCACTAATGCTTAGATTTGGCCTACGCAGTAAGTTTATCGTGCTGTCGTGTTTTTTATTTTTACTTCCTTGGTTAGGTTATGAGTATGTATGGGAAATGGAAAAGTTTTTGCGCCAAGGCCAAGAAAAAACATTAGTAGGGACAACCAGAGCATTAGCAACTGCATTACATGAACGACCAGCCTTGTTCGATCAACAAACTAACTTTTTAGAACAAGTGATAAAGGGACGAGATTTATATGCATACGACTTAAAAAAACCAATACAACTGGATGCTAAACTAAACGACTGGCAAAACTATCAACCATTGTTTTGGCATTACGATAAGCGCTATTTAAAAGCGGCTAATACACAGCACGATGAAACCGACTTGTCGTTTGAGCATATGGTTGGAAAATATGGTAGCTACCTTTACGCCGCATTTAAAGTAACTGATAACAAAGTAATTTATAGACCAGCAAACAGCCTGAGCATTCGTAATAACGACTATATAAAAATGGGTTTTAAAACCCCACAAAATGAGTTTAAAAGTTATATTATTGCCCCGAGAGAAAATGGCTGGGTAAATGCTTTTGACGCCACAACCAAAGCGCCCATGACAAAAATTCAAGGTTTTTTTAATAACACCGACTCTGGCTACAACCTAGAGTTACGCTTTCCCTTAGCGATGCTTGGAAATAAGCTAGGATTTGCAATAATCGACACCGATAGTAATGCCCTCCCTATAAAAACCAAAGAAATGTCGACCTCAAATTTAAATAATCCAAATGATTTAGGATCGGTATTAGTGCCCTCACCAGAAATAAACCGAATTTTAAAAGGAATGGGGCACAGCGGTAGTCGTATTTGGGTCGTCGATAATCATCATCGAGTACTGGCTCAATCGGGTAACATACAAAGTGCCGATGGCGTATGGGCCGATGGCCTTAAAACTCAACCACCTAAAAATTTATGGCAACACTTTGAGCAAACATATTTACATCCACTTTATTATAAAATTTTAACCCGCCCAGAAAATGAGTTTTTAGATACTTTACACGATGTAGCTGCAATGCAAGGGAGTCATCTAGCTCAAGCATTACAAGGGAATGCAGCCTCATCATGGCGGATCACACCCGATAATAAAGCCGTTATTTTGTCTGCCGCCTACCCTATTTGGATTGAAAATAAAGTAATAGGCGCCGTGATAGCAGAGGAAACAACAAATGGCGTACGGACACTACGAAATAAATCACTAGAAAAACTATTTAACGTTATATTAGCCGCTATGTTAATTGGCACGATCACGTTGTTTTTCTTCGCAAGCCGTATATCAAGCCGAATTAGACGTTTAAGAGATTCAGCAGAGCAAGCTATTGATGCACAAGGGCGGGTAACGGGTAATATAAATTACACCGATGCAAACGATGAAATTGGGGATTTATCGCGCAGTTTTTCTAATATAGTAAGCCGGTTGGGTGGCTACACCGATTATTTAGAAAATATGTCATCAAGGTTATCTCACGAACTACGCACCCCCGTGGCAGTTGTAAGATCCTCGTTAGAAAACTTACAAAGTTTGCCACAAAATGAACCGAGCCAAAAGTACTTAGACCGCGCCAGTGAAGGTGTTGAGCGTTTAGCTAAAATAATTAGTACCATGAGCGAAGCAACACGATTAGAACAAAGTATTCAAAACTGCGAAGCAGAACCTTTCGATATACAAAAGGTAATAACGGGCTGCATGCAAGGGTATCAACTCACCTACCCCAACCAAAAATTTAATTTAGATATATGCAAACACCCTTTAAATATGCAAGGCGCACCTGAATTTATAGCGCAGCTACTCGATAAACTCATTAACAACGCGCTGGAGTTTTGTGAAGCTCAGACCCCTATAACACTCAGTCTTAAAAAAAATAGCCATCAAGCCATTTTAAAAGTAAGTAACACAGGGCCACTACTGCCCAAAGAGTTAACTAAACATATTTTTGACTCAATGGTGTCTGTCCGTAGTCAAAAAATGCAAAAACAACCGCACTTAGGTTTAGGGCTTTATATAGTAAGACTAATAAGCGAATACCATAATGGCAACGTAACAGCATGTAACAATACAGATAAAAACGGAGTCACATTTACAGTAACACTTCCGTTAACGCTCGATAAGGGTTAAAAAACCCAAATGCTCCCTCCTTTAATCAGGCTGGGTTGGGCTTTTTATATAAGGGGGGTGTTTGTTTTAAATTTAAGTTATATCGAACACTAATTTACAATTTAATACATTTGATTGGGAAACTATTCACCCGTAATTCAGTCCTAACTTGATAGTGTGTTATCAATGTTTGCAAACGCTGGAGTAATTATGAATAACCCCCTAGATCGTGAAGAGTTAGATTTTATTTTCGATTTATATGGAACAGCTGAAAGTAGCACAGAACAAGAAGTCTGCCGCCCTCCTAAAGAAAGGGACTTTCGTGAGCTCGAGGAATCGCCTTTAACCGAGTTAGCTCGCTATTTAAATTAGTGATTTAATGTATCACTTGCAAGCAGCTTTTTAATGCAGTTTATTTCTTCAAGCTTCATATATTCGCTAATCTCAGGTCCTTTTTTACCTTTTTCTAATGCCGTTTTCACAATCGTTTTTTTATCCATTTTTTGTAACTCAGTAAAAATAGCCATTAACTTTGCAGCTTGAGGGTATGGTTTATCTTTATGAAGATCTCCACGGCCTTGTGCATCACATTGGCATGCATGTAAAAATGCAATAAAACGCTCAGGGTGCACCAAAGCATTCATATTTGTAACAATAAGCTTATGGATCGTCTGTGCTCTTAGCTGATCTACCGTGTGACAAAGCGTATGGTTGTCACTGGTTAATATAGCAATATCACGAAGTCGATTAGGTACTTTTAATCGTTTGCAAAACTGTTTAACTACCGTTACACCTTCACGCTCATGTCCTCGTAAATTGCCCTGTTTTTTAAAACTAATTGGCTTACCAAAGTCATGTGTTAATGCGGCAAAGCGGGTTTCTATATTAAAGTTTAATTCTGCGGCCCGCTTGAGAACTAACATAGTGTGAACAAATACATCACCTTCAGGGTGATGTTTAACAGGTTGCGGTATATTTTCCATTTGCTCTATTTCAGGAAAAATCCCTAAGCCATGCAATGCTTTAAAAAATAATTCGGGGTGTTTTTCGTTAAGTGCTTTTTCTGTTTCAAGCCACACTCTCTCGGGAACTAAATGATCTAACTCACCTTGATCTTTAAGGTCATACATTAATTTATATGTTGTTGGGTGAATTTGCCATTCATCACCATAGCGAGCTAAAAAGCGCGCTATACGTAACACCCTCACAGGATCTTCTACAAAGGCATTGGTCGTATGACGTAATATTTTATTTTTTAAGTCAACTTGGCCATTAAAGGGATCAATAATATTATTTTCATCATCAAGGGCCATCGAGTTAATTGTTAAGTCTCGCCTTGCTAAGTCTTCTTCTAACGTTACTTTTGGGCTGGCGTCTACTACAAATCCGGTATAGCCTTTGCCGCTTTTACGTTCTGTGCGACCAAGTGCGTATTCTTCTTTAGTTTTTGGATGTAAAAAAACAGGAAAATCACTACCAATAGGCAAAAAGCCCAACGACTGCATCGTCTCAGGTGTTTCACCTATCACTACATAGTCATTATCTTTCGACTCTATATTTAGTAGTAAATCACGTACGGCTCCACCGACAAGATACACCTGCTTTAAACTATGCTTCACTTTGTTTCCATATACTTTTATTTGAACGACTCATAATACCTAAAAACAGATTAAAAATCTGATGTGTTTGACCCTTCCTAATTCGCTTATTACAATGGCGCACAATTTCATTATTTCATTATTAAATATGACCAACCATTCATCAAAAAAAGAGCTTAGGCTATTACCTATATTATTCATTGTTATTTTAATGTGTGTTGTTGGGCACTTTTTTATGCAAGCACATTTTCAAAATAATAATTATGTTGAATACCTGCTTGCGGCATTACCATTTGCTATGTTTTTACTGGTTGTTGTTGCTTTTAAAATGGCTGCTAAAAGTGAAAAGAACGAAAAACCCGAATAAACCAAATTTTCGAATTTAGGTTATAAAACGTGATAACCATACCAGTCGGGCTTTATTTTTTGTGCTTTGCCACTTGGGGTTAGCTTTATATTTAACTGGCTATCAAATAAATCAATGGCAAAGCAGTCATCTACACCATATAAATCATCTTTATGGATTTGATCCAAACCAGATAACATCTCATTTATGGCACGTTGTTTAGCATGCTCTTTATTATCTGCTACATATAAACCAAAATCATGTTGTTCAGCCATAGAGTCTGATTTATAACCCCCTATATTTACAAAATATAAATACTGAGCTTGTATAACAGGTGTATCAACTATCTCAACTTTATAACCATCAATATGCTTTATTGCCATATAACTATCTATATGTACTGCGTTTTTATCACCTACCCATTGAGATTTTAATTTTGCATATGTATCTTCAATACAGTTAGCTACTACAAAACGTATGTCATGCATTTCAATATGACAGCCTTGCATGCGACCACCTAAGTACACCATATATAATTGCATTAATCCCCCCATTTTTTTAAAATTTTAACTGCTACTTTACTCACATTAAACTTAATAAGTTACCCTTCAATGAGTTGATAAATAATAATGCGCCAGCGCTTATTTTAAACCACGGGTTTATAGCCAAAAGATTATCCATCCTTTAACATTATACTAATTATGTTACTTTAATTCTTTCACTTTAAAATGCTAAAAACCTTTTTATTAAAATACTGTACATTTTTAAGTGGTGCTATTACCTGCTTTATAATGCACACCACATTTGCCGTTCCTTTAGTTTTATCTTCGTGCTTAACAGGATTAATCGGTGCTTTTATTCCTTTTCCTGCTCGCTATAAAAACAATCCTAACGCGGCTATTTATACCGGTAGTTTTGCTGGCATGTGTTCTATTGATTTAATTGGGAGTTATTGGGAGCTAGCTATTATTTCGTTTATTGGGGCGGGTTTATTTATTTTTACTATAAACCACCTGCATGGGTTTGGTGGTAAGTTAGGGAGCGTTGCTTTTGTAAGTGTGGGGATTTATATGTTGGCTAAAGGTATAGTGCTATGAATTATTCCTTAGCTTTAATCGCATTTGTAGGCGCCTACTCTACGGCATATATTGCTAAGGGGCGATATTTCAACCCGGTAAAAGCATCGGCTATCACGTCGCTTGTTGCCTATTGTATGTTTTATTTATTAAGCAATCAGGTTGATTTATATAGCTTATTATTTTTTGGTGGTACCTTTATTGGTATGAGCGCCCCCTCGCGCTTTGGTATATACACCATTGGCGCATCTGCCATTATATTTTCTATATTATTTAATTATTTAGTCCCTATCCTAGATGGATATGGAGGCGCATTAGGAGTCAGCGCGTTTTTATCTGTATGTGTTTGCCATCTTTTTATATTAATGGGCGCACCAAGAAGTAAAAAATAACGCTCTAACGAGCGTTATTTTTAAAGTACATTAAACAGCTAAAATCTAGTCTTTATCTGCCGCTATAAGATGTACATCGCGTTGTGGGAACGGAATTGCAATATTCGCCTCATCAAGTGCCGGTTTAATTGCTTTATTCATATCAAAGAAAACATCCCAGTAATCGCTTGTTTTACACCAAACGCGGAAAGTTAAATCAATTGAACTATCGCCATATCCAACAACACCAACAAATGGAGGTGTATCGCCTAATACGCGTTCGTCTTTATTTGCCATTGAAATTAAAGCAGCTTGCGCTTCATCAACACTTGCGTTGTAACTAATACCAACACTTAAATCAACACGACGAATTGGCTCGTGTGTAACATTGTTAATTTTTTCACTAGCAAGTGGGCCGTTAGGTAAAATAATACGGCGATTATCAAGCGTTATTAAAAATGTACAAAATACATCTATTGCTTCTACAACACCTTCTTCACCTTGAGCAGCAATATAGTCACCCACTTTAAATGGCTTAAACATTAAAATAAGCACGCCACCGGCAAAGTTAGATAAACTACCTTGTAAGGCTAAGCCTACAGCTAAACCTGCTGCACCTAAAATAGCGATAAATGACGTTGTTTGAACACCAATCATCGATATTACAGAAATAAATAAACATGCTTTTAGAAGTACAACAGCCATACTTCCTAACCACTTACGTAAAGATGGATTAAAATCACGTTTTTCTAATACATACTCTAAAGCACGTGCAACTAGCGAAATAACCCATAAACCAATCAGTAAAGTAATTATCGCCAACAATATTTTGGGGGCATAACTGACGACCATTTCAGTTGCTTTGGTATACAACTGCTCTACATCAATTTGTGAAAAATCCATATCTTTCCTTATCATATAATTATAAACAACGAATTATTGTAACTTAAATGTTAAGTAACATAAACTATTTTAACCATATGTATTTACAGTTTAATTACACAATCTATTTTAAATTCCGTATTAATTATCCGGTTGTAAAGCTAAAAACAATCATCATAAATTAAAAATTAAACGCCATTACATTAGCAAATTAATTAAACACTGCGCGCATAAGACCTTAAAATGCCTAATTTTTGTATAAGCATTCCCACAAGGGTTTTTCTATTTCGATTTTTAAGAAACCACTCTCATGTTGCAACACAATAAAAGTTAATATGCCCAAAATAATTTGGTTAACCAATTTCAGAGGTACACGCTTTTTCGGCAACAACCTTTGGTATGGTTGATTTTAATAATTGGTCTGATATATTTTAGCTATTCACTGTCGTAACACAGACATTTTTCACACATTTTAAAATATGTAAAAGTAATGCGGATTATCATTCTCGCTACTTAAACTACACTTATAAAGAGATAATAATGAAAAAATATCGAGTTAAACAAACAGCCTTATTAGGTGCATTACTTCCTTTATCACTGTCGCTGTTAACCGCGTGTGGTAGTACCGAAACGCCTCAATCTCAAGGCCCAGTTCCGGCAGATAAATTTGATTTATCACATTGGAAAATCACCATTCCGGTTGATTTAGATAATAACGGTAAAATTGATGAAGTAAGCGTAAAAGATATTCAAAGTTACGCTCACCCTGATTTCTTTTATTTAGATGATAATGGCGGTATGGTTTTCGCGGCCCCTAATAAAGCAATTACAACGGCTAACTCTACCAATACACGTAGCGAATTACGTCAAATGATTCGTGGTAGTAATACAAAAATTAAAACCAAATATGCTGGAAACAACTTTGCTATCGATGCCCACCCACTATCAGAGCGCTTTGGTGCGGTTGGTGGAAAAATGGAAGCGACATTAAAAGTTGACCATGTAGCAACAAGAGCCACTGACCCAACTAAATCTGCAGCATACTCTGTTGTTGTAGGGCAAATTCATGCAGGTAAAGACAAAGCATTAGTTGAAAAAAATCTAGGATTTGGTTGGGGTAATGAACCATTAAAAATTTACTTTAAAAAATGGCCAGACCATGAAAAAGGCTCTGTATTTTGGAATTATGAACGAAACTTACCTAAAACCGATCCTGCTCGTAAAGATATTACCTACCCTGTTTGGGGTAATACATGGGAAAATCCTAACGAACCAGGCGATGCTGGTATCGCATTAGGCGAAGAATTTAGTTATACCGTAAACGTGCATGGCAATATTATGCATTTAACCTTTAGTGCTCAGGGCAAGCCTGATGTTAACTACTCAATCAACTTAGCTAACAACGTTGATGCTTATGGCAAGGTAGATGAAAAAGACCACCCACTAGGCTACACCGCTGATTGGAATTACTTTAAAGCAGGTGCTTATAATCAATGTAGTACTAAACTTGCTAAAGCAGGTTGGTACCCAGGTTGTTTAGGCACGGGCGATTGGAAGACAGACAAAGCAAATGGCGATTACGTTCAAGTTACTTTTAGTAAGTTAAAACTGAGTCCTTCTACTGCCCAATAATAATGAGCATAAGCACTTAATAAATTACCTTTATTAAGTGCTTTTAATTTTTTAGTCATAATAATTCCTACAATTACACCCTATTAGTGCTTTTGTCCTCAATACAGCCTATACACCTATACCCAGCTGCATCACAAACAACGCAGTGAATTAACAATCGATTGAGAATACAAAAACTACACGGATCTGTTTTTAGTGATTATTAATATTCAGTAATCGCTCTTTGATTGAAACTCCATTAAAAACACTAGATACTGTTTTTATATACAGTTATTTTATGTAATAAAACCATGAAAAAAGAGCTTCCGGCAAAATATTATTTAGCCCATTTTAATGAGCTAATGACGTTTATCACCTCTGAGTGTGGCCATTTATTGGCACAAAATCACCTTGTATTTATTAATAAAATCAGTGCATTGGGTGAGCAAGCCCAATGTATGTTAGCGCGTATATATTCACGTAAACCGACTATTGTGGCCATTAACACTCTTAATTACGATGAAATAAAACACCCTACAGAAGCACTTAAAGAGCTAATACAGACAAAGCTAATTGTTCATCCAAATCGTGATCATTACCAAGTCGTACTGGCACACTTAACAAAGCCTATTTTACTTGAAATATTAGCGTCGTTTGCACCGACCCTTAGCATTAAAAAAAGTGCGACAAAGGCTGTACTCGTAACACAAGCTTGTGAGTTTTTTGCCACCGAGCCAGAGCATTTAAATACTCTTTATGAGCAATATATAATTAATAACCGAGCGGATGTTTATGAGTATTTTGAATTTTTATACATGGGCCGATTAAGCACCTCAGATATTAACCACCAAAATAGCTTTGTATTACGTGATTTAGGTGTGACAGCAACACGACACGGTCACAATAAAAGCGTGGCTCGTTTTGAAACGCTAAACGAAGCGCAGTCTCACTATGCTTTAAATTGCTTTAAACGGGTATTTAAAAATGCAAAAACACACAACGATTACCATCACTTAGCACACAACGTCATTAGCCAAGAAGCTCAGGACGCTTTAGCGGTAAACCTTAAAAACAAATTATTACTTAGGCTTTATCAACAAATAAAAAAAGAAGATATTGATTTAAGTTTGAGTCTTTTAAATGCCTGCGAAAACAGCCCCGAAGCCATTGAAATACAAATACGTGAGCAATACAGACAAGGCAATAAACAATGGGTAAAAGCCCAGTTAGAGCAAATTATTGTCAACCCACTGAATGACGATATTTTATACTTTGCCGATGACTTTTTAATGCGTAAATTTAATAAGCAAACGCGCTCGCGGTTAAGTACCCTGCTTGCTGATACACAATGTATTATTAATATAGATGAAATTTACCGTGGTAATGTAGAGCAAGGAGTCAACGAACACTACACTCAGCGAGGATTTAAAGTATTTAATACCGAAAATACACTATGGCAAAGCCTGTTTGGATTAGTGTTTTGGCATCCACTTTACATTGATACTCCTACCCCGGCTTGTAATGAATTTGATTTATTACCTCATGTATTAAAAGCAGACTGTTTTTATAAAACACAACATGCGCAAATAGACGCCCTTTTAGACGCTTGGCAAACCGCGCATGATTTACTCACCCATATTAATAAAAATGCAGCGCATTATTACAATCAACCTAACGCATTGTTTCGCTGGCATAGTGAGATTTTAGTCCCTTTAGAAGCATTAATTTTAAATAGCCCTTTAACTGTATTAAAAAACCATTTAAAAAATATGACCGTCTCGTTTAAACAACTTAAAGACGGCTACCCCGATTTAATGATTTTAAAAGGAACTAAGCTGCACTTTGAAGAAGTAAAAGCGCCGGGCGATAAACTTAGGCGCAATCAACTTACCACTATTGATAACCTTAAAAAGGTAGGATTTGATGTAACAATAGGCGCGGTAAAGTGGGTGAATGACCCAAACCGTATTTACTCTGTGATAGACATAGAAACCACGGGTAGCTTAAAAGGAGGCCATCGCATTACTGAAATTGGCCTAGTTAAAATACAGCATGCAAAGGTGATAGATTCTTGGTCTACCCTTATCAACCCACAAATGCGTATTCCTAAATTTATAGTGTCGTTAACCGGAATTACCGATGCAATGGTGGCTAATGCACCTTGCTTTTCTGACATAGCATACCAACTCATTGATAAGTTAAAAGGGACGATATTTGTAGCTCATAATGTTAATTTTGATTATGGGTTTATTCGTAAAGAATGCGAACGTGCTGGTATTTATTTTAAAATGCCGAAGTTATGCACCGTTGTCGAGTCGCGCAAAGCCTTCCCTGGGCTTAAATCGTATTCGTTAGGTAATTTATCTACGCATTTTGAGCTATCACTTACCCATCACCACCGGGCTTTAGCTGATGCAACAGCCACCGCTGAATTACTATTACTGATTCAACAAAGTAGTGCATTGGCGCAATAAACTCCCTTGACGTAAATAAATGTAAAGAGTGTAAAGAAAAAACACATGTCAGTTAACATTCAGTTTGAGCCTCTAAAATACAATGTATAAATTAAAAGAGGATTAGATTATGAACGCTATTATTAAGTTACCTACTCTATTGTTGTTAGCTGTTTTTGCAAACGCATCTGTGGCGTCTTCTTTAAATTCTGAGGCAAGAAATAACCCAGAAAAAAAACTTAACAACCATAAGTCTAAAAAGCATCAAGTAAACAAAGTAAAAACAAAACAAATTAAAGCTAAAAAGATTAAAGCTAAAAAGATCAAAGCCGAGAAAAAGAAGTTAGTACGTAAAAAAGTAAAGCAGTTAAAAAAGCAACCGCGTTCATTTAAACCGCTTTATAATCGTCACGCCATACGACACAACAGCTTTAATTTAGGCACTTTAATCCACTTTGGTAATGCACGTTTTAGATTTAACGATGGCTTATTTTATAAAAAGATGGCCCATGGATATGTACCTATGCACCCGCCTGTAGGCTTGCGTATTAAACATTTACCTAGAAACCATAAACGCATATTTTTTCGTAATACCGCTTATTTTTTAGCACATGGGATTTATTACATTGCCGTGGGTAACGATTATAAAGTCGTCAACGAGCCATATTTAGATAAACCAACTGACGCAACTGCCTATCAATTAGGTGAGTATTACCCAGCTTTACCCATTGATGTAGAACCCGTTGTAATTAATGCGCAGCAGTATTTTAAATACCACAGTATTTACTTTTTACCGCAAATTAAAGAAGAACAAGTTCAGTACCTTGCACTAAAACTAGATTAATAAAGCGCCAAGTATTTTACTTGGCGCTGTTATGATCGCTTCCCTCCCTTTGCTATACTTAAAATTTAAGGGTTAGCAGTCGCTGATCATTTATTAATGTAGGTTGACTATGAAAATAATAAAAATATCATTCCTAAGCGTTATCATATTAATTAGCAGTGTGTTTGCCCCTCAAGCACACACATCAACCCTTAGCGAAACCCCGTTTGATTTTGCCACCACTTTACGTTTTGATTCTAAAATACTTAACGAGAACCGTAAGGTTAATGTTTACTTACCCAGTGGGTATGACAAAAGCAAACCACAGCGCTACCCGGTTATTTATTTACTGGATGGCTCACACGATGAAGACTTTGTTCATATTGCAGGGATAGTACAATTTGGCACATTTTCGTGGATAAATATGCTACCCCCTTCGATTGTCGTAGGCATTGCTAATGTTGATAGAAAACGCGACTTTACAACCCCAAGCGAACACCCATTAGATAAAAAAGATTTACCAACTCACGGTGGCGCTAAACAGTTTATTTCGTTTTTAACTAATGAATTAAAACCACTTATTAACCAACGCTTTAAAACATCTACGCAAAGCACTTTAATTGGTCAATCGTTAGGTGGGCTATTAGCCACCGAAATTTTGTTTAACCACAGCAATATGTTTAATCGTTATATTATTGTCAGTCCAAGCTTATGGTGGGATTATGAGCAATTATTGGCGACAGAATTTAAACCCAGTACCGAGCCTGCATCGGTTTATATTGCGGTAGGTAAAGAAGGTCCATTAATGGAGCGTGTTGCTAAGCAGCTTCATGGCAAAGTGGCCAGCTCGTTAAGTAATAGCTCACATGTATATTTTAATTATTTTGAACAATTAGATCATGGCGATACACTTCATTTGGCGGTTTATGATGCATTTAAAAAAATGTATGCAAAAGACTCGCCGCAAGCCAAGTAATAATAAAAATACATTAGCTGAAATTTTTTATGGTTTCACACACTCATCTTTACTATCACTGTAAGTAAAAGAGAATATGAATGTATAAAATTTTTCAGCGCACCCTATTAACCCTCCTATTTGTTACTGGTATGGCTGCAAATGCCTACCAAATTGAAGATTTAGGAGATGGTTTACACCGCTTTATTGATGATCGCCACCGCTCAATATTTTTAATAACACCGCAAGGGGCCATTGTTACCGACCCATTAAATAAAGCAGCGGCGACATGGTTAAAAAAACAAATTAAAACCCGCTTTAATGTACCTGTTAAATATGTCATTTATAGCCATAATCACAGTGATCATATTTACGGCAGTGAAGTATTTAAAAGCCCGCACACCACCTTTGTGGCTCATAAACTTGCCGCACAAGATATTAAAAACACACATATGCAAACCGTAATGCCTAGCCTTACTTTTGAAGACGAACTAACACTTAGCTTAGGCGATTCAACAGTAAAACTTAACTACCATGGCCCTAACGATGGCCGTGGCTCAATCAGTATCTTATTTGAAAAACAAAAAACACTCTTTGTTGTTGATTGGATAGTGATTGGCCGAATGCCTTGGCAAAAGCTTTGGAGTTACGATATTCAAGGTATGATTAACTCAACTCACGCGGTGCTTAAATATGACTTTAACACCTTTGTCGGTGGCCACGCTGATATAGGAAATAAAGCCGATGTGGCGCGTTACCTTAGTTATATCGAACAGCTTTACAGCCAAGTAACAGCAGGAGCATTAGCTGGGCAAAGCTTAGATGAAATCAAACAACATGTTCAACTTGAAGAGTTTTCAGACTTAAAACAATATAAAGCTTGGCTACCACTTAATATCGAAGGTGTATACGAGCGCTTAATGGAGGAATCAGGCATGGGTTGGCGCAGTGATTTATAAGTTAGTCAGTATTTACTCACTGGCTTAAAATTTAAAGGCATGGGTACCCTTACTCATGCCTTTTATGTAAAACAATGCCAATAATCAGTTAGCTAAAATCAACCAACACTTGATAACGTCCAGGTTGGTCGTTTATTTCATATACCCATTTATGACGTTTGATTATTTTTTCGCTTAATTGTAATCCAAGCCCATAGCCATTTTCTGTATTTTGTTTTATCGATGCATTTAAATCAGTATTGGTACTGGTATTTATAATTGTGACTCGACTACCTTGCTGGATTATCTCAACTTGTCCATGTTGCGTGTGCTGAAACGCATTACGTATTAAGTTTGTTAGCACAATATGGCAGGCTGTTGCATCAGTTATGATCTCGACTTGTTCATCGACACAGATCTGTACATCCACCAGTTTTGCATTGAGTAAATAGGTTAATTCGTTACTTAAAATCGTGATTTTTTCATGTAACTTAATTGACTCAGGTTGATTATGACGCTCTTCATTGCGACTAAGCCACAACAAAGTATCAGTCAAATCGCTCATTGTTAAACCTGCCCGCTCAATACGTTGTAATGTTAAAGTTTGTTTTTCATGTAGCGGATATTTTTCACTTAATCGATTGAGAAGCTCAACATTACTGCGGATCACAGAAATAGGAGTACGTAACTCATGACTAGCATAGCTTAAAAAGCGCTGCTCGCGCTCTAGCGTGTCATGCGCCGAAAGTAAACTACTACGTATTATTCTCGCTAATATATTTAACTCACTATATTTAAAGTCAGGTATTTTCTGCTGTAAATTGTTTTTATTTAATAACTTAGCCCAGTTTTTTAATGACTCAACCGGCTTAGCTATTTTTTTCATGATGATTAATAAAACAAATGTAAACAATGTAATTGCAACAATAGCTGTAATTGCGATTAATAAAATACGTTCTTTGGATTGCGCATTGGCATGTAATTTAGGCCTATCATTTTCTAGCATAACCCGCGAAACATAACGTGTTTCACCTTCTGAGTTTAGATAACGAACAACAAAAAATAAATTGGTGGGCAGTGAAAAAATAAATGGTTGATCTTTTGTTTTATGCAGCACCCCCACTTGTACGGGGGGGGAAAAACGCTGTTGAATAATCGGTGGCATATCTTGCCAACGACTTGCAATAGTAAAGCCTAAAGCATGCTTAGGTTCTGTTTCAGTAATTTCAGTGGTACGCGCAAGCTGACGCATTACGCCACTGATCCCTTTATCAAGCCCATCAATATAGTAATTCACGCTTAATAATGAATAACCAAGAGCCATTAAAGAGCCTAACACCAGCATACTTGCCAAAAAATAAAGCCTAAGGCTTAGCCTAATCTTCACGGCTTAATTCCTGTTTGTGGAACAATAGCAAAACCAAGGTTAGGTACTGTTTCGAGTTTCACCTCAGCCATTGCTCCTTCTAGTTGTTTTCGTAAATGGTAAATATGCACTTTAAGACTATTACTATCTGGCTGCTCTTCACCCCATATAGCTTGCATTATTTCATGGCGAGATACCGCTTTAGGCGTACTGCGAACTAAAGTTTCGAGCAACTTATAACCAATAGGCGATAATTTTAAATTTTGCTCAGCCACACTAGCAATGTGCTGAGTTAAATCTAGCTTTAAGTTAGCCAAATTTAGGCGCTTAACTTCACCACTTTTACGCTTAGAAAGCACTTGAACGCGTGCAATCAATTCTTTCATAGCAAAAGGTTTAACTAAGTAATCATCACTGCCTGCAGCAAAGCCTTCGAGTTTACTGTCTAAACTATCTCGTGCAGTTAGCATAAGAATTGGAATATCTTTACCTTGTTCGCGCAGTGTTTTGCACAAAGTAAATCCATCCATTTTAGGCATATTTACATCGAGTATAATCATGTTGTAGGTGTTAATTTGCGTTAAATTTAACCCCATCACACCATTACTAGCATGATCGCAAACAATATCTTCAATATCAAAATAATCAACAATTGTAGTGGCTAAATCAATATCGTCTTCAACTAATAAAACATTAATCATGCGCAAGGACATCCTTTTCGCTAGAAATAACACCCAGTAACTGGAAAATACGACGTATAAATTGTTTCACTTCTATTTGTATCATGAGCAATGCAGGGATCAGAATTAATGTAATTACGGTGGCAAACAAAATACCATAGCCCAATGATGCCGCTGCCGGAATTAAAAACTGCGCTTGCAAAGAAGTTTCACCTAAAAGCGGAACTAACCCAGCATAGGTGGTAATAGAAGTCAGTAACACGGCACGTAAACGGCTAGTGCACGACTCAACTATGGCATCATGATTATTCATATTTTCTTCTTTTATCAGCTCATTATAACGTGATACTAAAAGTAAGCTATCATTAACCACCACCCCACTAAGAGCCAAAATACCATTAAGCGATAATATACTGATAGTAAGATCATTCCACCAGTGCCCCAAAATAGCCCCCACAATACCAAACGGTATGGCCACCATAATAAGCACCGGCTGAATATATGAACGCAGTGGAATAGCCAGTAGTACATAAATCACCAACATTGCCGCAATAAACATGGTGCTCATCGAGCCTGTGGTTTCGCTTTGTTGCTCGGCTTCACCGGCAAAATGAATGGTTAAATTAGGAAATTGCGCAGTGAGTTCAGGCACCAGATCGCGATTTAAATTTTCGACTAATACATTTGATGCAATAACATTTTTATCGACTTGCGCACTAATATAAATAGCGCGTAAACCATCGATACGCGTGATTTCATCTTGTTGATATTCACTGTTTATAGTTGCAACGTTAACTAATGGTACAACCGTGCCATCGGGCAAACGAATACGAGACTGCATAATATCGGCTGGCGTTTTACGAGCATTTTCAGGATAACGTACACGCACTTTCACTTCGTCTTTATCACGCTGATAACGCTGTACAATTGCACCACCAAAAGCTTGTAAAACTTGTTGCGATAAACTGGCCGTATCCATACCTAAAGCACGCCCTTGTGCATTTAAAGTGAATTTAAGCTGCGGTTGACCCGGATTTAAATTATCGTCAATGCCATTCACCCCCGCAGTATTTTGTAACCGTGTTTTAAATAGCTTACCTGCTGCCATTACGGTTTCGTCATCCCACGCTTTAAGCTCTACTTTAAAGTTGTCGACCATCTTACGGGTGGCTAATATTTGTAACTTTTTACTACCCTCTGGCATACCCGCAATACGCTGCCATTCTTTGGCAAATTCGGCTGCGGTAAATTCCCCTTCGTTTAATAGCTCTACAGTAACAGTCCCGCTAGTATCACTACTACTTATTACTTGTAAGCTGGTAATTTCGCTATCATGAGAAGAAAATTTATCCATTAAGTTTTGCTGTGCTTTCATTGCGCTTTGTTCCAGGGCCAAAAGGTTGGCATTGGTTTGTCCATAAGCGGCATCATTTTGCATCACTAGCTCAGCACTTACCGTATCACCGACAATACTTGGGAAAAAGCCCACTTTTACCGACCCCGTTAATGGCATACCAATGACAAAAATAAAAAAAGCAATAAACGCGGCAATTACACCATACCTAAAGCGTAGTGAGTACTCAATAATACGTCGATACACTTTAGTACTGAACCAATTTAACCCACTATCGGCAGCATGTTGTACCTTTGACCATAACCCACTGATACCCGATTTAAGCTCACGTTTTGTACTGATATGAGCTAAATGTGAAGGTAAAATAAGTTTTGATTCCACCACTGAAAGTAACAAACAAATAGTCACGACAGTGGCAAATTGTGCATAAATTTGGCCCAAGTTGCCTGATACATTGGACAGTGCAACAAAAGCGGCCACTGTCGTTAACACGCCAAATATAGTGGGTACAGCCACTTTCATAGTACCTAAAATGGTATTATTTAGTGTATCGCCCTGCTTTTTACGCGTGGTATAAATACTCTCTCCAACAACTACGGCATCATCAACAACAATCCCTAGCGCCATAATAAAGCCAAACGTGGTCATTTCATTTATGGTCAATCCAGCGTAACTGTCGGTCATAAAATAAAGGGTACCAAAAAATACAAATGGCAAGCCACCAGCTACCCACAATGCAACTCGAACATTTAAAAATATGGCCAAAATAACGAACACCATGATTATTCCAGTTACTGCATTTACAGTAAGCAGCGATAAACGTTCAGTGATCAAGGTACTTTTGTCGTACCAACTTTCTAACTGTACATTTTGGGGTAATAAGCCCTTTTCGTGCCACGAATCAATTACATTATGTGCTTGCTCAACAATGGCTGTAATGTCACTATTTTCATCCATTAAAATTTCAATGCCCACCGCATTGTGTTGATTGTAACGACTTAGCGAGTTGGTATCTTCGGCAAAAGTGTCGGTTACAGTAGCCACATCGCCTAACTTTATCTGTGTACCCGCGTCACTGGTCAATAATACAATATTGGCAAAATCACGCTGCCAATATGCTTGGTCTGCCGCTTTAAGACGAATAATTTTATTGTTGTCGCGTAAGCTTGTTGATAATGGGCTCAATGATTCATTGTTGATCACTTCACTGATATCACTAAACGTTAAACCATAGGCTTGTAATTTCCCTTCGTCGATTTCTATCGACATCATAGGGTCTAAAACACCGGTTTGCTCTACATCGCTGATCCCTGACTGAGCTAATAAGTTTGCTTTTAGTTTTTCGCCTAAATTTTGTAATGTATGACGATCAGCATCACCAAAAAGCTGCAGCGATATTGCATGATCTTGTCTGCGTGCTTTGTCGATAACAGGCTGTTCAGCGTCGCTTGGAAAGTTATTAATAGCATCGACTTGATTTTTTACATCAATGAGCAGTTCATCAAGAGAGTAATCGGTTTTTTTCTCAATACTCACATGACTGCCACTGGCATCAGATGTTGAAGTGATCCGCTTTATCCCTGGTACTGTTTCTAATGCTTCTTCTATTTTTAATGCAATCCCTTCTTCAGCTTGCAATGCATCGCCGCTGTCGTATACCACAGAAACAGAGATAGTATCTGGCTCTAGGCTAGGAAACGCTTCTTTTCGTAGAGTAGAAAGCGAAATTATGCCCATGATAATGACACTGATCAGCAATAAATTTGCCGCAACGGAGTTATTAGCAAACCAACTAATAACACCGTTTAATGGCCCACTATGAGAGGAGTTAGAAGTCTGTTGCGTATTCATTATGGCATCTCCTCAACCACAGGGTTAACTTGCATTTCGTTGAGGTAACTAACTAAAGGTCGAGCCACTACTTGCAGTGAATTTTGTCCAGCGAGGGGGGAAATATAAATGTAATCACCACGCTCAAATACTTTATTTACCACACTACTGGCTAAGCGGTTTTTCTCGTTCACATACCATATAAGCCCATCTTGCGACACCGCTGATGCCGGAAGTTTGATAACTTGCTCTAATGTTTTACCGGGTATTTCTACTGCTAAATAGGTACCAGGGAGTAATGGCGTAGGCTGGCTAAAAGGTTGATCAACTGCCACAACAACACTACGCTGGCGAGAGCTGTCATCAAGGTGCTGCTCAAAACGATCGATATAACCTCGCCACTGAGTGCCTGTGGTTACATCACGTAACAGTACGTCAGACGTGCTTTTATCGACTAAATTTTGCCATTGGTTTAATGATAACGGCACACTTATTTCAACTTTATCTGTACTATTTAATGTTGCAATCGCATCACCAACACTAACATAAGCGCCTAAATCAATATCACGCGTTAAAATAACTGCATCAAACGGAGCGCTAATATGGCTATTTTTTTCGTCACGCTGAGCCGTTTGTAAGGCATATTTAGCATTATCAGCACTGGCTTGTGCAGCCTCTAGCTGCAATGTTCTAAAAACTAATGGCGAGCTTGGTTGTTGCGTGATACCCGAGCGTTGCCACTCACGCTTGGCCTGATCGGCTAAGTCTTGCTCTTCTTGCAAGGTATATTGTGCCTCAGCCAAGGTGGCTTTCGCGCTAGCAACAGCTTGTAAGTATTCGGTATTATCTATTTGGGCAATAACGTGACCTTTTTTAATTAACTGACCCGTTGCAAATTGTTCGCTCATGCTGAGCACTTCACCTTGCACTTGTGCTGTTAAATTTAAAGCCCAATGCGCCTTAGCTGCGCCGTGACCACTTACATACGCTTGATATGTATTAGGTACGGCATTAATCACCGACACATTAGGCGCAATTGCGATTATAGGCTCAGGCTTAGGGGCATTCGCTCTTTGCTCTAGTTTGTGGCCGTTATAAGCAATCGCAAGCCCTATACAAACAATACCGGCTAAGGTTACAACAACAGGGATTGGCGCAATTTTCATGACGATACTCCAAGGCCTAAAGCAAGGCCTAAATCTATACGGTTAGTTAAAAGGGTGTAATTAAGTTGGCTGAGTTGTGCTTGTAAGTCGTACATTTGCTGCTGTACGCTAAGCAGTTCTAAAATATCGACTAAACCTTGTTGATACTTACTTTGATAGTTGCTGTAGCTGCGCTTAGCATTTTCAAGTGCACGTGTTATATGTTGTTGTTGCTCGGTTAATGATTGCTCTTGACCTAAAGCATTTTCAACTTCGTTTACTGCACTTAATAACGTATCTTGATACTGCCAAAATGCGTCTTCTGCATCTAATTTAGCTATCTCGACTTGTGCTTTTAATGCCCCACCTTGAAATAAAGGCGCTGTTATACCGCCTAATAAACTCCATACCGGACTGGTTAATAACGCTTGTCGTGGTGTTTTGGCTAAGTCACTTAATGACGCCGATAATGAAATACTTGGCAATAAATCTTTATACGCCACATCAACCAAATAACGCTTAGCTTGAATAGTATAATATGCACTTTGTAAGTCTGGGCGACGCGCTAAATCTTGTTTAGGTAAAGCACTTAATGGCTGCATAACTTTAGGAAATGAGCTGATAGTCGGTAATTTTTCTATTTCATCTACACCCAGTAAGAGTACCAATGCGCGCTTTGCCTGAGCTAGATCTTCTTGATACTGTGCAATGGTAGCGCGAGTAGAGGCGGTATCGGTTCGCGCTGTATCGAGATCTTCTAAATCTTCTAATCCGTATTGGTAGCGTTCAATAATACTTTGCTCATTGTTCTCTAGTACCACTAATCGCTGTTGCTCTATAGCAAGTAAATCGTGCTGCAAAATAATATTTAAATATGTACGGATCACTGTTGCAACTAACGTATCTTTTGCCGCTTGTAGCGTGGCTTGCTCACTTGCCACTGTCATATCTTGGGCGGCAACATTATCTGCAATTTTTTGCCAGATATCGGCTTCCCAACTAACATCAATCGAACTGCTATACTCAGTACCACTGGTTTCGCTACGCTGAGCATCAAAGCCCGCATCTATGCTAAACCATTGACTTGCAGCGGTTACATCTCGCTGTGCATAAGCCAATTTAAGTGCTACATGCACCTGATTGAGTGAGGGGTTATTTTTTAGCGCTTGGTTGATTAACTCGCTTAGCCCTTGTACTTCAACTAAATCAGTAATGTAATTTGCTTGTTCAGCGTTATCTTGTTGATATTGCCACTGACTATGCTGCTGTAATGACGCCTCAGTAGTTGGCCCTTGATAACTAGGTTGGCTACTGCACGCTGTTAGCGTGAACGCTGCTGTAAGCATCATTATTATTGAATGCTGTTTAAAATAAACCATTTAGCTATGCCTAAAATATATCATTATTGCAGTGTATTAAGAGCATGGTTAAGGTGGGGTTAAATCTCAAATTAAAATTTAAATCATAAATAAACCTTCGATCTATTCATTTTTGTTATCAATTAAATACCATATTATTATTTTTGTTATAAAAAGACTTTATCTATAATGGGCCCATGATGATTCACTTGAGTATGTTATGCCCACACCACCTTCAATAAGTAAAGCGCTGTTATTACTAATGAGCACTGCAATTGCAGCAACTGCTGCTAACTTATATTATGCGCAGCCTATATTACCGTTAATTGCACTGGAGTTTAATTTATCAACTTCAAGCACTGGTAGCATTGTTGCGTTAACCCAATTTGGCTATGCTGCAGCTTTATTATTTATTTCACCACTGGGCGACTCGATACCCAGACGTCAATTAATTGCTTGGTTATCGTTATTACTAATCACAGCTTGTGTCATTGCTTTTAGCGCGCCCAATATTACCTTATTACTAATAGCGGTATTTTTAATTGGTTTAAGTGCCAACATTACTCAGCAGCTCATTCCTTTTGCAGCCTCTATGGTTAAACCTGAGGAAAAAGGGGCGACGCTGGGCACACTTATGATGGGCTTAACTTTAGGTATTTTATTATCAAGAACCCTCAGCGGAAGCGTGGCTGAATACTTTGGTTGGCGCGCCGTTTTTATAATGGCGGCATTATTAGCCAGTGTATTTGGTCTACTACTATATAAAGCTTTACCGCACAATACTGCAACGGCTAAGTTACCATATAGGCAACTATTAAAAAGTACTTTTAGCCTGTTTAAACAACACCGTCAATTACGACTATTTACTTTTTCGGGCGCCAGCTGGTTTGCTGCGTTTAATGCACTTTGGGCCACTTTAGCAATCCATGTTAGCCAAGACCCTTTTAATTATAATGCACAACAGGCGGGTCTCTTTGGCGTGATAGCATTAGCAGGTGTCATAGGAGCAAAAGCATCAGGCCGATGGGTCAATATGTTAGGATCAAAAAAGCTAGTGATGTTAGCTTTATTGATACTGGCTATTGGCTTTGTCATTACCGGCTTTTATAGCCACAGTTTAATTGCGTTAATCATTGGGGTTATTTTAATCGACTTTGGTGTGTTTAGTGCACAAGTTGCCAACCAAGTACGTGTATTTTCGATTAACCCTCAAGCGCAAAGCCGTATAAATGGAGTTTATATGCTGGGTTACTATTTAGGTGGCGCAGTGGGATCTATCGCAGGTGTTCGCGCCTACGACTACTTTGCTTGGCCGGGCGTGGCTTTGGTCAGCATTATTTTTATCGTTATTGCTATGACTTTTAACAGTGCAGTATCAACCGACAAGGAAATAAAATGAAACGCCTCTCCCCTTTTGGCAGCTACACCTTATTATGCATTGCCAGTTTAACTATTATGGTGGGCTCGGTTATTGCTCCGGGCTTATTAAGTATTGCAACAGCACTTGGGGTAACACACAGCCCTGTATGGCTTATTACTTTACCTGCTCTTGGTGCTGTGATATTTGCGCCTATTGCCGGAAAAATTATTGATAAATATGGTGCATATTCAGCGTTAACTTTTGGCCTTATTTTATATGGCGCATTCGGTATTGCTTTATTTTGGTTACAAAGCACCGTGTTAATATTTTTAGACCGACTATTACTCGGTGCCGCCACCGCGTTGGTAATGGCCAGTGGTACCGTACTTATTTCACAGTGGTATGTCGGCCAGCAACGCCTTGCAATGATGGCAAAACAAGGAATGGCAATTGAATTAGGTGGGGTTATCTTTTTATTTTTAGGTGGACAACTTGCCGCTGCGCATTGGGGATTACCTTTAAGCTTATACTTATTGGCTTGGTTATTTTTAGCAATGCTGTACTTGTTTGTGCCTAAAAATCCTCCATCACTACAGCAGCCCACAAAGGACGTTCAGCAACACAGCACTACATCAATCACGGGTTTGAGCTTATCGGGGGTGTTAATCTGTGCCACTTTGGCCATGGTGATCTTTTTTACTTCAACCGTTTTATTGCCAATCAGTATGGCAGAGCAAGGGTATAACGAACAACAAACCGGCTATTTACTGGCATTTATTTCGTTAGTCGCTGTACTTTCGGCTCATTTTTTACCGAAGTTAGAACCTAAATTCGGCGAAACACCTCTGCTTGCCAGCGCATTTATTTTTTATGCTTTTGCTTATTTTTGTTTTAGTTTTGAAGCGGCAACGTGGCTTTTAGTACTGGGCGCAATATGTGCAGGTATTGGTTTTGGGTTTACCATTCCATTGCTTAATCATATGACCGTACTACGAAGCAAAGAAAACGTAAGGGGTCGTAACCTGTCGTATTTCACTATGGCGGTTTTCTCTGGGCAATTCTTAACCTCATTTATAGAGTTTATTGAAGGTGGTAGCCATGTCGTCTTTTTACTTTGCAGTGTTTCTGCGGCCATTATCGCCATCGTTTTATTTGTATTTAACAACGTTAATAAAGCCAAATCTAACGTAGCAAATTCGCTTTAAAAAACAAAAAGCCCATAATGCATTGCACTATGGGCTTTATATTCATTGTGTTGGTTTTTGTTTTATAACCCAAATACCACTTTTTCGCTTTTAAGCATTTTACTGCTTAGCCAACTAAATACAGCAAACAGTACGACAGTGATAAGCGTAGATAACACTAATTGCGGTACCGGTACTGGGTTGCCTTTAATAAACTCAATAAGTGCATATTGCTGCGCTGCAATTGGCACCCATTGAATGATATCGGTTGCAATGTCGTAGGTTGTTACCATGCTCAGTGCCATGGGAATAAATAATACCATTGTGACGTACGACTGCGCTTCTTTAAACGACTTTGCCATAAACGACACAAACACTTGTAGGCTTGCCGACATTAATGCAATAGGTAAACACACGGCAAAACAAAACAGCATAAAAGTAGGCGTAATTGTAATACTAAAACCAAGTTGCTCCCATGGCACCAAACCATAAGTAATTTTAGAGACAATTAGTATCAGTACGAGCCCTATCATCGAAAATGTGGCGATTGCAGCCGATTTTGCTAACACAATTTGTAAGCTGCTTAATGGGTGGCTTAACAATAAAGATAACGAATTACGCTCACGTTCACCGGCACTGGTATCAATTGCCAGATTCATTGCGGCGTAAAAAACCGTTAAAATAATAGATAAAGTAGCAATGCCTAAAAACATTCCCCCTTTTGAGTCTGGTGTCGCTTCATCATGAGTTTGCACTGCAATAGTACGCATAATTGAAGGGTCTATCCCTCGTGAAATTAACCGTAGACTAGCCACTTCACTGTTATAACTTGCCAATGCTCGCTCAATACGGCTTATATGCTTGCCTAACTTATCGTTAGATTTATCTGCAATTAACGTCACTGTTGCAGGATGCCCTTCGCGCATATTTTTTTGATAATCATCGCTTATCTTTAAAGTGATAGGCTTTAATTGAGCATCATTTTTATCATCAGTACTGTCAATTTCATTCGTTTTTAAATGCGCAACTAAACTCGGTGCTTGCTCTGCATTTATTAGGGTTATTTTTAAACCTTCTGGCGAGGTAAGCTGCTGCAGTAATACACTTAATAATAAGCACATGGCTATTGGTGTACCAATCGCATAATAAAGCCCAGCCATTACCGAACGCTTATCGCGACTGGCATCAAGTACTTCTTTTTTATATAACACTTTAAGTAAGTTAATCATGCTGCTATTCCTTCATCACTACCAATAAGCGCAATAAATGCTTCTTCAAGGGTGGTTTTACCTGCTTTTTCGCACAACTGTTCTACCGAACCTTCGGCGATGACCTTGCCTTTAACCATAATGACAACATGATCACACAATGCCGCAACTTCTTGCATTACATGCGAAGAAAACAAAACACAATGACCCTGCGCTTTTAACAGCTTTAATAACTCTCTTAAAATACGCGTACTCATCACATCAAGACCACGCGTTGGTTCATCTAAAATAACATTAGAAGGATTGTGAACGACGGCTTGTGCCAGTGCGGTTTTCATACGTTGGCCTTGGGAAAAGCCTTGGCAGCGCCTATCGGCAATGTCTTCCATGCTTAATTTTGCAATAACATCTTGTGTCGCTGCTTTTGCCTTAGTAGATGACAAGCCACTGAGTTGTGCAAAAAAAGTAATGTACTCTCTTGGTGTTAAACGCTCGTATAAACCACAAGGATCGGGAAATAAGCCTAAATTTTGTTTTGCTGCCATTGGATTTTTTGCAACATCAATTCCATCTATTTCAGTGTGACCAGAGTCTGCACTTAGCAAACCAAAAACAGTGCGTAAACACGTTGTTTTACCTGCGCCATTAGGCCCTAATAAACCCGTTATTTGACCATTTTGAGCACTAAAACTTAAGCCGTTAAGGGCGTTAACGTCGCCAATTTTTTTAGTTAAGTCGGTTACTTTAATCATCTTTTACTCCTTGTTTTGTGCTGTGGCTGCAGCTGCGCCATTTATATTAATAAAAAATGCTTTATCGTTTTTATCTTCGATACATTGAGTATCAATATCTTGCATACTTTTATTAGCAATAAACTGGGCAATTATTTTAGGTGCACATGTTTGTGAGCCAACATCATGAGTAGCCGTTGGCGCTATTAAGTGAGTTGCGTTAGTCATATTAACCATCGCAAGCTCTGCCCAGCTTGGCGGAGTTGCAGGGTCTCGACCACCAGAAAGTAACAGCGTTGGGGTATCACTTTGCAGTGGTTTATAAAACGCTTCATCGACGAGCGCGACATCTAACAACGGACACATAACGTCAAAACCTGACACCATTAATGCCCCCATATAAGATTGCGTATAAAGTTCACGATTTTTTTGCATTAATGGCCAATCCTCACTACATACAATGGCATTATGCATACCCATAGCCAATTGATTTGAAAGACCTTCACCCGACATTAATCCAACAACAGGCGCATAATTACCATGCTTTGCTTCGCTAATTGCTAATGGCACAAGAGCACGCATTGATTGGCTATAAAGCGCGATACGAATCGCACCATATAGCTTATATTTAGTCAGCACCAGTTCAATATTTTCAGATGTTCGAGGATGTTTTACTTGGGTAGTAACTGGATTGGCGTCTAATTGAGCCAATAAAGTATTAAACTGATTTTTTAATTCGGGGTATTGCGCATTACAACGTGGCGTATTTTCACAACGGGTAAATAAGGCCGTTAACGAGTCATCAACCGCATCACCAATAAGCGCTAAGCTTTGTTGCATTGCCACGACCCCATCTAAAGTACTACTTAAAACTGACTCAGGAAACTGGCGAGTGTACTCTTGTGCTATACGCGTACCATACGATACACCATATAAATGTAAGCCTTTATAGCCTAGGGCATTTTTTACAGCTTCAAAATCTTTTGCCGCAACGCTTGTAGTAAAGTGGCTTAAATCAATGTTGAGTTTGTTTTTACACTTTAGCGTTTCTTCAGCCCCTAGCACTTTTAAATCGGTGATCACGTCATTAAAAGCAAACTGGCTAGTTAAATCATCGCTTTCGCATTGCAGTTTATGGGAGAAACCAGTACCACGTTGATCAACCAATAAAATATCTCGCGACTCTCTAGCAAAGCGTAAATTACGGTTAAAAACTGCAGCCAGTTCAATTGCTCCTTGCCCTGGGCCACCAGCAAATCCAAGTACTGCTTCATCTGGGTAGCTTGGCTTAATCGCTGGAATAATAGCAAAATGAATATCAATCTCACCATCATCGGGGTTATCCGATAAAGGGCGTTTTATACTGCCACACATTAACCTATCATCCAGGCCATCCATATAGCAGGGCTCTAATTCGTTATGTGCGATTTTATTAGCAAAAGCAGTGCTTGTACTTAGCATTAAAGCAGATACTAACGTTAGCTTAGATAACGTTTTACGTAAATTAAACATGGTTTTCATTACCTTTTCCCTTGTTGCTTTTTACACTCAATATGATAACTTTAACTTAGTGTATCGGTGTATTAATGTATTAATACAGTAGAGAAAGAGTAATGCTAGAATTTATTAATGTCAACCCTAATAATGGCGACCCCATTTATAAACAACTTCAAGAGCAAACCGTGCGATTAATTGTCGGCGGCCAACTTGCTGTGGGTGAAGAGTTGCCTTCGGTACGAAAAATTGCCGAACATTTTGCAGTTAATCCAATGACAGTATCACGTGCTATTAGCCAACTGGTTGATCAAGGATGGCTAGAACGACGCCGAGGACAACCTACCCGCGTTGCACCACAAACAACAATGCAAACAAATGAGCAACAAGACAGCTTACTTTTTAATGCAGCAGATCAACTCATTCAACAAGCAACACAATTGGGCGTATCGCAAACAGCCTTATTACAATTAATAAAAAAACGCTGGAAATAGTCATCATGGAAAATCCATTACTTAGTTATAAAAATATAGTTAAAACAATAAACTCTAAAACGATACTAAAAGGCATTTCTTTAGATATACATGCAGGCATGGTGATTGGTTTACTAGGAAAAAATGGGGCGGGTAAAACCACACTACTGCGCAGTGCATTAGGCTTAGTAACACCAGATAGCGGAGAGGTGAGTGTTTTTTCAAATCCAAGTAATGCACTTTCAACAAGCAGCAAAGAAAAAATAGGCTATGTGCCACAACACGCTTTTGGTTATGAAGGCTTTACCATAGACGATGCATTAGAGCTGCACAGTAGTTTTTACCCGCAATGGGATAAGCAACTACAAGAAAAATGGTTAACGCGCTTTGAGCTATCAGCTAGCAGCGCTGTAAATAACTTATCAATTGGCCAACGTCAAACACTGGCACTGATTATGGCTATGGCTTATCGTCCGCAACTGTTAATACTAGACGAACCCGTCGCGAGCCTAGACCCTATTGCACGACGCGAATTTATGAGTGATCTATTTGATTTAGCGTTAGATGCAGGATCGGGGATTATATTTTCATCGCATATCACTTCAGATATTGAGCGTGTTGCCAGTCATATAGCACTGATAAAAGACGGCGAGTTGTTATTATTTAACGAGCAAGATGCGGTGCGTGAAACAATACGAAAAGTGACATTTAGCGATCCAAACATTGATTTATCGGCCTTTAAAATATTAAGTCGTCAAGCCAATAGTGCCATTATTGAACACTATAATAATCAGGACATTGAGGGGGCTCTAACGGTTACTTCACTCTCGTTAGAACAATTGTTTGTGGAGTTACATACATGAGTATAAAAGACCCCAGAGCATGGTATAAAGGCTGGATAAGCTTTTGGGTAAAAGATACCGGTGTTGCTAGCTACTTTATCCCCGCGTTATTTGCTAGCTTGCTGTCACCTTTACTGGTTGCCCTCGATCCAATCGCACTTAATATGGCGACACTATTTTCCATTGTGTGCATGTACAGCGCGTTGGCACAACAAAGTATTAAAATGCAAGCAACAGAATGGCAAAGCCTCGTTGTTGGTTACCAAGAGCATGTAATGCAACAAGGAAAAATCATACTACTGCTTATCAACATACTGATGATGTGTAATATTTTATTTATACAAAACGTACACTTAGCAGCCACTCTTGGTATGGCCAATGCATTAGGAATAAGCTTGTGGTTTTTATGTAGAGTGTATTCGCATTTATTTACTACCGCCTGCTACATCACGTTCACTCTGGCTATTTTGCTGATTATAGTGTGTGAACAAACGCCATTATTTTTTGCTCCAACCGGTTTTGTTATATGCTTAACCTTACTACTTTTTAATAAAAAGTTAGGCTTAGCTTATGCATTTAAGCATGATGCTTTAGCGAATTACCTTAATGGGGTGCAATCAGGTTGGTCGCCACTGCCAGATAAACTCCCACTGACCAACCTCGCCCACTTAAATAAATTCCTTTTTCCGTTAAGTTATTTTGTTGGTCCAGCTTTATCGCAATACCTTATTTTATTACTTTTTATCAGTGCTGCTGCGCTCGGCGTAAACCAATTTTACGATGTTTCAGAGCACGCTTTATTTATACTTTGTAATATCATTTTGGCGCTGTTTATGTTTTTTCACTGGAGTAAAGCCCAGCGCACTAAATCATGGGAATTACTGTATACCTTACCCATTTACAACAGTATTGCTCAAGCTAAGTTAGCACTGGCTTATAGCACCTATAAAGTCACAATATTATTAGCCGTGCTCTGTTTTGTATTTTGTTTATTAATAAATTCAGAGCCAGCGTGGCAGTGGCTACTTGCATTAAAGTTTAGCCTTGTTATCAGCGCAGGTGTGTTAGCAAGCTTTGTGATTGCAAACTTAAGCAAAAACAGTAATGTAATTGGTATATATTTATGCCTTTGGTATGGTGCTCAAATGGCTATAACCGTGAAGGTCGTTGAAGCGAAGAGTGAGAGTACGACGTTATTGTTCAGTGTTGTTTATCTATTAGTAACTTTACTACTTCATCGCTACACTATTGCGTTTGTAAACACTAAACACTAATCAATATTTAACCTTAAATTAGCTTTAATTTAAGGTTAAATCTCTTTTGACAGCCAGGCCATTACATTTAATAAAAACAGTTCATTTTGGTCTGCACCAGGCGATGTTAAACCAAACTTATCACCGGTTTTAACCTCTACTTGAGACGAAAACATCATCCCTTCGGAAAATACCGCAACCCGCCCCTTACCTATTTTTAGGATTGCCCCTTGGCTCCAGCCTTTCATAGAGACCCTGGGTGTTTGGCTATTAATTTTAAACGGGATTGTGGGTATAACAGATACAGCCTCATCGCCTAAAGTTAACAGCGAAATCGCCTTTGCTGGCGGTTTAAATGCAGAACCACCAAATGTACGAACATGATCGACATAATTTGACCTATTCCGGCGCAATACTGGCCATGAAAGTGATGGAGCAAAGCGGGCTGGGTTTTTAATATCATTTGGCTTTGTTATAACATGAGCAGTCAGCGTTTTATTATTAAGATTAAACTGTGCATTGGCTACATGGCCATTGCTAAACTCAAAACCAAATTCATCACTTAAATTTTTAATAAACCGTGGGAAAGGCGCATGATCGGCCACCAAAAAAAGTGAGCCTCCGTGTAATACCCACTGTTTTATTGCTGCCACTTCTTTAGCGCTTAATGCGTTGTTATAGGGGGGCTGCCAGTCGTGCCTATTTTTATCAAGTGCATTTGCAATGACTAAAATGTCCGCTTTATTTAGCTGGGCTTCGTTGATCGTCGCATTGCTTTTTTGTACGTTGTAACCATCACTAACCAATACATCATAAAATGGTTTATATCGGCCAGATAACGTTAAAAAGTTATGATGTTTTTCATCAATAAGCACCACCGGAGCGTTATTTAATGAAAACCGACTGTGTTTATTTTGGGGGATAAAATCAGGATCAGCAATCTGTTTATTGTCAGTACACGCAAGCAAGATGATACTTAAAAAACAAACTACATTAATTAAAAAGATAGACTTCATCGATATCCTATATTTCATTTTTATAACGCGGCGCGATGCAAAAAATAGTGTCCGTATAGATGTGCAGTAATGACACTCATTTAATTTTAAAAATGAAATACCACGCCCTGTTAATACGAGATTTGCCCATAACAAGTAAAGAAACGTCAAGCTAGGTAAAACAAAGTAAAGCTAATCCTCGGTAAAACAATACTCAGTTTATGTTCATTTTAAAAGCCTAGTATCGAACATGTACTATCACTTATTAAGGTAAATATGATGAAACTTAAATTCGCAATTCCAACAATACTTGTATCTCTTTTGTCAGCACAAATGGCGTTTGCAAATGCTTATCATGATAAACCAAACAAAGGTGTCACCCATAAGCAGCAAGTAAAGGCAAAAGTAAGCCCAAATGTAGTGGTAAAAGTAAATAAGAAGCACACACTGCCTGCTGCCACGGTTGTTAAATACAACGGTAATAAATTTAATGTAGTTGATGGCATTTTCTACATGATAAAAAATGCTAAATACATAATGACTCCCCCACCACAAGGGTTAAACATTAAAGTATTACCGAAAAATGCAAAGCTAGTTTCTTATAATAAGCAAAACTACTACCAGTATAAAAATGTGTATTATGTGAAAACCCATAATGGTTATCAGGTAGTCAAAGCGCCAGCAAAAAAGGCGGCTAGAATATAAACAAAACTCTTCGCTTTTAATTAAAATATTATTGATGTAAAACCTAATCGCTAACGCGATTAGGTTTTAGCTGTAGCGATAAAATCGCAGCGATCGCCACAAACACACTCGAAATACATAAACAAGCGACTAAGCCATAAGCTTGATAAACCCAACCAGAGAGTATTGTGCCAATTAAGCGCCCCATTGCATTGGCCATATAATAAAAACCAACATCTAAAGATACGCCATCATTGCCTGCATAGCTGACGATTAAATAGCTGTGTAATGATGAGTTTATAGCAAAAACAGCACCAAAAATAAGTAACCCTATAATAATGCTAGCTTGAATATAAAAATTAAAATATACAGCCAGCGCTATCAATACAGGAATAAAGGTTAGATAACTTGCCCATATTGCAGCGGTGTTCCCTTGTGGTACACGCCCTTGGTGTTTCCCTGTTATAAAAGGTGCAAACGATTGCACAATACCATAACCAACCACCCAACTAGCCATAAAGCCACCAACCCACCAATGATCCCAATTAAAAGTGGCGGCTAAAAATACCGGTAAGGCAACCACAAACCACACATCACGCGCGCCAAATAAAAACATACGCGCTGCGGATAACACATTTATGTTATGACTTTTCGAAAAAATATCATTAAATTTGGGCTTTGCAGATGCCTTACCTAAATCATTTTTTAATGCGATTAAGCTAATCACCCATACCACACTCAACATGCTCGCCATTAAAATGATTGCACCTTTAAAAGAGAGTAAAGTAAGTAACAATCCTCCCATAAAAAAGCCAACGCCTTTAAGGGCATTTTTAGAGCCGGTTAAAATGGCAATCCATTGGTATAATTTCCCTTGGGCATTGCCTGGGACTAATAATTTAATAGCGCTTTTTGCACTCATTTTATTTAAATCTTTGGCAATACCCGACAATGCTTGTGCCATCATAACGTACAGCATAGATAGCATATCGGCAGGTATTGCTAACATGCTAAGTGCGACTATTTGCAGCGCTAAACCTATATTCATAGTTTTATTAAGGCCCAATCGAGCCCCTAACCAACCACCGACAAGGTTCGTTATTACCCCAAATATTTCATAAAATAAAAACAACATAGCAATTTTAATGGGGCTGTAACCTAATTGATGAAAATACAAAACCACCAGCATACGAAGCGCGCCGTCGGTTAAAGTAAATGCCCAATAATTAGTGGTTATCATTAAATACTGTTTTATTTGTGGTGATAACTCGCTTAGCGATAACAAGCCCATTTTTTGCTATTCCTTATCAGCCAAACCAACCATACGTGCCAACTCTGCGGTTCTATTTGCATAACCCCACTCGTTGTCGTACCACACATATAATTTCACTTGAGTGTCGTTCACCACCATTGTTGACAGCGCATCAATAATACTTGAGCGCGGATCGGTTTTGTAATCTATCGATACCAATGGACGCTCTTCAAAGCCCATAATCCCGTTTAATTCGTTAGCTGCGGCCTCTTTTAATAACTGATTAACTTCATCTACCGTGGTACTGCGGGCTAACTCAAACACACAATCGGTTAAAGACGCATTCGCTAAAGGCACTCGGATTGCGTGGCCATTTAACTTCCCTTTAAGCTCAGGAAATATATGGGTAATCGCAGTAGCCGATCCTGTGGTTGTTGGAATTAAACTCATACCGCAAGCACGAGCTCGACGTAAGTCTTTATGGGGGGCATCAAGTATCGTTTGCGTATTAGTAATATCGTGAATGGTGGTCATTGAGCCATGTTTAATCCCTATTTTTTCATGCATCACTTTAACCACTGGCGCTAAACAGTTCGTGGTACACGACGCAGCTGTCACAATAGGGTGAATTGCTTTATCGTAATGTGTTTCGTTCACCCCCATTACAACATTTAACACCCCCTCTTCTTTTACTGGCGCAGTGACTACGACACGCTTAACACCTTGCTTTAAATAGCTTTGTAATAACGCTTTCGTTTTTATTTTACCCGAAGCTTCTATTACAACATCGCACTGCGACCAATCAGTATCTTCAGTCGCCACATTCTGACTACAAGGTATAACTTTGCCATTAATAACAATTGCATTATCTTGATGAGTCGCTTGGTGATGCCAACGCCCATGTACTGAGTCAAATGTTAATAGGTGAGCTAAGGTTTCTGCGTTCCCTGCAGGGTCATTAATATGAACGATTTCAATATCGCTCCAATCATACGCTGCACGCATAGATAAACGACCCATACGACCAAAACCATTAATGCCTATTTTAATTGTCATTGTTCAATTCCTTCAAAGTTAATACATTAATAATTATCAAAATAGCTGCGCTGCAGCGAGTTAATAAGCGCTTTTGGGCGAACTTGTTGAACTAATTTAAGTGCCTGCGCTTTAGTATAACCAAGTTCAAGTAATATCAATCCGATCACCAAACCCGTTCGCCCTGTTCCACCTTTACAATGCACGGCTGCGCTTCCTTGGTTTTTTAACAATTGAAAAATTTCGCTTTTATGTATGCGCCAACGTTCTTCAAATACTTGGCTGGGGCCTTCGTCATCCACAATAGGTAATTGCAGCCACGTCATGTTTTTTACCAATACATATTCTTGCAGCTGTGCAACGTTATGAGTTGTAAGCTCTTCATCGTCAAGTAAAGTGATCACCATATTTACCCCAGCCTCTTTAAGCTGAGTTACAGAGTCAGATAAATTTACACCTTTAGTACCTGGGCAGGGAGTGAAAATTAATTTTCCCCCGTCATTTAATGTTAATGTGTCAAAAGGGTGATAAGCCATTATTCATTCCTTATTTAAATCAATGTTGAGTGCGATTAGTAACTGCAACGAAAAGCAACATAATAGGTACTTCAGCTAACCCCCCACTGCCGTAACCAATGCCGCACCTGAATGTAATCAAAATAATGTAATAACCACAGCAACAGCCAATTAATGTTAAGAGTCAGTTTTTGGATTATTTCCTGCATTCATAATTAAGAGAAATCTATTTGCACACGCTGTTTTTTGCAGGGCGATTTTGCATTACTTTTAAACGCGCTAGCTCTTCGGTGATCAGCGCAATATTGTTTTCTGTTGTTTGTGCCAATACACCTTTGGCCCATAAAGGCAATTCTGGGTTTATCCGATAAAACACCCATTGCCCACTTTTACGGGCACTAATAATATTATTTTTTTTAAGCACCGATAAGTTACGCGACACCTTCGGCTGACTTTGTTCATCTAGCGCTTGCATTAATTCGCATACACACAGCTCCCCATGATAATGCGTTAACATTAATGTTTTTAAACGAATATCATCAGTTAAGCTTTTATAAAAATTGATAACATTTAAATCAGCGGGAGGAGGCGTAATTAATTTTTTGCTTTCGACTAATAAAAACATTGATATACGGTTATCAAGTTCGTTTAATGTCGCAAAAAAGGGGTCATTCCCTTGGCGTGATTTAGGATCTGGGAAATCCCACGCTAACTGCTTTTTAGCACCAGGGTAACTGCGGCACTCATCGCCCGCTTTATTACATAAGGTAATGACATAATCAAATACGTCACCTGCATATACCTCAATTCCCTTAGCCGTTAAGTTTTGACAATTAATACCTTGCTTATTTAATGCTGTTAACGCTCTGCTATCAACGTTTTCTGGCGTAGTTCCTGCACTATAAACAGTAAATATATCTCCTGCTTTATGGCGCAGTAAAGCTTCGGCCATTTGCGAGCGTGCAGAATTACCTGTACATAAAAAAAGGACTTTTTGTTTATTCATTTATAAGCTCACATAACCAATCTTGCATATACGAAATATTATATATACAAAAAGTCATATGTAAAGATAAGCTTTATTACCGTTTTATTAAAAGATCCCTCAGATTCATTTGAAAAATAAGTAAAAGTGAATTATTTAGTGCAGTAATAAAGTAAAAATATCGTATTAATTTTTTGAAAGACTCATTAAATTAACCACCAATGCGTTATATCTCAATATTTGTTTCGGCTAACAAAATACTGGCTATATTTTTAAAAATAGCTTCATTAGCAATCACCCAACGCCCATCTTCTTTAATAAACGTCCAAGGAAATGCTGTATATGTAACCGTATTAATATTGCCGCTTTCAATTACTTTATATTGTAAGGAAATAACAGCCGTTAGCTGTTGTGGGTTTTCAGTGATATTACTTATCACATTTGCATCATCTAAAGTAAGCTGTATCCGCCTGCAACCTTCATTAAATATTTTTGAAAATACAGCTGTATTGGTAAAGCTTTTATTAATCGCGTTATTTAAATCGCTGGTAAAATTATGATAAAACTCGGTATGTTCACAATGATTAAAAGCGTGTAAGCTTTTACTGATAACGAATACAACAGTATTGGTGATTTTAACTTTTTTTAAATTATCTTCAGGTGGGGCAACTTTAGAGCAGCCGCCCAAAATAAAACATATAATGACTATACTTTTTGCGGTAATCCATTTCATCATTCTTCCTTAAACTAATGAACGTTTTAATTATTACTGATTAATACAAGACTTAAATACAACCTTATTCCGACCGTTATTTTTGGCTAAATACAGTCGCTCATCGCACTCTTTTAACCACTCTTTCCAATTGGAGAAATGTGTTAACTCGCAGATACCAATACTCACGGTCACAGTATGCGTGTCGATCATAGGTTTATTTTGTACTTCTACGCGTATTTTTTCTGCAACCATCAATGCGTCATGGGCACTTTTTTCGGGCAGTAAAATTAAAAACTCTTCCCCACCTAAACGAAATAACATATCGGCTTCACCGCTATGACTTTTCATTATTTTGGCTACAGATTTAAGTACTTTATCACCTTCATCATGGCCAAATTGATCATTCACTCGCTTAAAATGATCTAAGTCGACCATTAAAATACAAGCGTTATTATCCTCATTTTGATATTCATCGATGGCATTTCTTAAGCTTTCTCCTAACAATAATCGGTTATTTAAGCCCGTTAATACATCGGTAGTCGACAACCTATGCAACTTAAAATGCTGGCTATAAATCTCCCTCAGTGTAAACAGAGCAAAAATACTAATTGCAATGAGGACCGCATAAAAACGAGCAGAAACATCTGTATCAAGATAATGCCACCCTACAGGAAGCATAAATAACAAATAAAATAAGTTAACTCGTTTAGCAAAATGTAAAGGCAACACAAAATAACAAGTTAATACGGCAGGATAAGACCAAAAAGAAGCGACCACTCCCCATTCATGTAATGCAACTAAGGAGCTTCCCATCAAAAGGGGAGTAATCACGAATAAATTTAGAGACAGTTTATACACCCCCTTAAAACAAATATAAGCGTTATAAGCACAAAACAATGTAATAATTAGGCCTAAAATACCGACCCCATTTCGGGTTGCATAAAAGTCATAAATTGTAAAAGGTGCAATAGCCAATACACTCAGCATTGCAACATTACGTGTAGAACGTAATAAAAATTTAGGATTATCTGGGATAGCTTTCGATTTATTATTTTCCATGCATATCTGCTCTATTTAATCGTGTTACTAATATGAAATAGCCATGTATCTATTTTATATTCCCATTAAAAGCCCTGTTATCTTATAAAGCGCTTTTAATATACCTGTACTTAAAACCTCTTTAGGGCATTGTTTATAGTCAACCTCACGACACTTATAATTACGCTTGTTGTGATTAAATCTGGTTGCGTTTATCACGTCACGACCGCTTTGTTAATAAACGCATATATCTACGCTACAAAACACAACCAGCATCGTTACCTATTACTTATTTTTATCATCACTTTTAGACTCAGATTCATTAATTGAATTACCTTTGTTCTCGCCTGGAATCGATAGTAATGAAATTAAATTACTGTGAGTAATGATATTTTTTAAATCGGTTAACAAAGCAGCCGGTTTTTTATCTGGGTTGTTTTCATCTTCACCATGAATAAAAAAGATCGTTTGTGATACTTCATTAGCAAGTTTCTCTTTAACATTATTATTAAGTAAGTAAGCCAAAAATAAATCATCATCAATTTCAGAACCAAGTAATAAAGCTAAAAATAAAAATCCAGTGTTATACGTTAATTTCTCATTATTTATATCTTTATTACCTAATAATAAACTCCCTAACAACAGCCAAGCGGCATGAGAGGGAGTAATAGCACCATCATTAACATGTGATAATAATTTTTTTAGATACTCATCGCGCTTTTCTAGTAATAAATTTGAACGCAAAAAGTGTAACCCTTCACCAAAGTTATGCTGCTCATTCATATACTCCTCATGAAAATCAAAACGTTTGGAGTCTTTTAAAATAATGTCGCTAAAAAGTGAAATCTGTTGCTGTTGATCTACATTTGTTGCATAAAAAAAGCTCGCCAGCTTTGTTTGCATAAACTCATGCGAAAAATTTTTATTATCAACAATCCCCATATAGGTTTTATCCATAATAAGTTCTTCAATTGAATTTATTAACGTTAATAAATCTTTTTCTAAGCGCTCATAAAATGTAGGTAGAAGCTGCTCGATGCTATTACGCTTGCTATCACTTTGACCATTATTATAAATAGCTTTCTTTTCATCGTTCATCATCACAACAGGGTTTGAGACTAAAAAAACGATAAAGCTGGTACAACTGCGTTTTGCATCTAACGCGTTTCGAGTCAGCACTGAATTTAATGCCGAGACTCGGTCAGCGTCTTTTTGATGTAACTCTTTTAATTTGGTTAAGCTATCTTGCTCTTGTAAGTTGGTCGCTATCAGCGCAATTTTAATCGCAACCCAAGCCCCAGCAAACCCGATGGCAATACTGCCTATAGCATCTATATAAGCCGACTCATTTTGCGTGATGCTTTTAGGGGAAGGAATAAACTCCCATAATATATAGCCTCCAGAGTGAACTAAACTAAAAATAGCAACTAAAATAACAATTAAACCCAATGTCATTAATAGTAGTTCAGTGATACTTTTATTTTTTCCAAACAACATAACGACCTCTTATTCTGTGTCCGCATCTTTATCTAAAATAAGCTGTGCTTTTTCTTTTGTAATTTTCGCAATATCAGCCACTAACGTTGAAAATTGTTGTTCACTCAATGCTTTTAATGTTTCATCTTGGCTAAATACTTGCTCACATAATGTTTTTACAATAACTGACTCATCAACTTGATAAAGCTTTTTAGCAAATTGTTCGGTACTAACACCACTATCAAATATAGCTTTAAACTCTTCACTGTAATCATCTGCGACTTGGCGTAATAAATTCACAGCACGAATCACTTGTTCTTCAGAAAAGCTTTGTTCATTATTAAGCATAATTCTGATTTCGTGGAACACTTCACCATCTCTTTGATCATATGCTGTAGTAATAAATTTTATTGAAGAGGTCAGCTTTAGGTTTAATAGCCCTAATTTGATCTGGCGATCTAATACTTCTTGTTTGCTGATCACATTTTTTGAGAGGTTGTATATAAATGGCGTTGAAAAAACCACTTCGGGTTTATTATCGTAAATTATACGAATAGAGAGGCTATTATCCTTTTTCTCATCAACATAATTTTCTGTCGCAAAGCCGGTATATAAAATAAAGCGATCACCCTCTTTAGTTTTATATTTCCAGTCTCGGCTGGTAAATGCACAAGTAATAACGTCGCTAACACTGTGTTTAACTTCACTCTGCTTTGAACTTTCTGCTTGTGTTGTTTGCGTTGGTGTTGAATCAGCCATGCAATCGGTGATAATTTTTAACACTTGTTTCGCTATCACTGGGCTGTTTTTTACAATTTCTTTTACTTTTACTGCAACTTCATCGGCTGCTATTTGCCAGGTTATGTGAGCAAATTTATGAATGCCAATTTTAAATTGATCTTGATCTAGATTTATTTTTTCATCAAGTATTGCTTCTAATTCTTCATCGATAGCGAAAGGTTGTTCTTCATCGGTTAAAAAAACCACCACACAGTCAACGGTCTCTGTATCATTGCTTGAAAAAATATAATGCTCTTGGTTAAGTGTAAATTTTAAAGTGTTTGGCGTGTGCTCACATTTAAGTTCACCATCTGTAAGCTCGGTAATTGCGCTTTTTACTAAATTGATCAACTCACTCATTATCATTCCTTATATCACAGCAAACAAAAACCAATAACAAAGAATTAATTTTTACACATTTGCTTATATTCGTTAATACAAAAACACTATTTAATACTTAAACATATCAGTAATTACATATCCCTTAAAGCTATTTATCATTTCATAAATGATTATTTACCAACTAATCAGATAGTTATGTCAGCTAAACTACCTCAATAAACAGTTAAATTTATAAAACCATGACCAAAAAATTGAAACACCGTTCATATTTTTCGCCGAAAAAATATTAAAATAGATCAATCACCATACAAAAAAATGACGATTCATTAATATTTCCACCTTTTTTGAGTAGATTTAATTCATTTTTTGAACAATAATGTCCCTTAAAGGGGAAAGTTAATATTGAGTTAATTTCTGCCACTTTAAAATAATGGATAATAATAAATAAATGGAGTTGTTTTTCGCATGATGGTTCGCGCTTTCAAACTAATTAAAATAATGACAATGCTTGTATCTATTACTTTAAGTATGTCGTTATCTGCCGCTCCACCCCATGCACATAAAGTAAATATCGTATTTGCTGCAAGTATGAATGAAATAAATTTAGAAATAAGAAATGGTTACGCCCCCATTGCACATTTACTAAAACAACAACGACAATCACCAACACCTACTTTTTTCTTTTTTGGTGGGGCCAGTGTGGGCCCTGCGATGCTATCTACCTTTGATTTGGGCTCTCATATAATCGATTTACTTAATAAAATTGAACCCGATGTAATGGCAATTGCTAAACGTGACTTTAGCTATTTAGAAGATGAGTTAATATTAAGATCTTACGAAGCCGCTTTTCCATTTGTATCTACAAACTTAATTGATAAAAGAAGAAAAACGCCACTTGAAGGGATCAAACCATACTTTATTGCAGAGCAAGGCCCCTACAAAATTGGGGTTCTGAGCACCTTATCAAGTAGAGCAATCAATGAATATAACCTTAAAAATATACAGATTATTGATGATGTAAAAATTATCAAACAGTATGCAAATGAGTTGAGGCACCAAGGGGTTGATTTAGTCGCTTTAATAGATACGGGATTTATTGAAGATACAACCATATTGTTAGAGAATAAGGTTGTTGATATTATTTTCACTAAAGATTCATCTGCGGCATTTCGAACAGATAGAAAAATAACCACCCACCCTCGTAAAGTGTTTATTGAAAATGTTGATGATATAGCAGTATCAACAATTAGCTGGAATACGCCAGATGATATAGTTATAGAAAATACATTCTATCCCTATAGCTCTCAGCCTAAAGATGCTGAAATGCAGAATATGTTGGCAGATTATAAAATTCGCTTAGATAATTTATTAGATGAAATTATTGCCACCACAACCACTGACTTTTCTACCCGTAGTATTTACATTAGAAATCAAGAATCGTTATTTGGCAGCATAGTAACCGATGCAATGAAAGATCATACCGGAGCTGATATTGCACTATTAAATAGCGGCACGATCAGAGGGCAGTCTTTTTATAAAGCAGGGCAAAGTGTTAGCCGAAAACATATTTTATTAGAGCTGCCATATCGCAATAATGTGGTATTAATGGACTTATCTGGCCAAGAAATTCGCTTAGCAATAGAGCATGGTTTAAGCGGGATGGATAAAATCCTCGGTTTATATTTACAAGTATCGGGGTTAGAAATTACCTATAACAGTAAGAGTCTTGTTGGTGAGCGCATTGTTAGCATAAAGCATAAAGGAAAAGAGATTTCAGATGATGACCATTACAAAGTCGCCTTAACTGACTACTTAGCCCTAGGCGGAGATAATTTTTCGATGTTCGCTCATCATTCGCCACTGTATTTTAGCCAACAAAATTATAGTTTACTCTCAGATGTAGTCATTAATCATATACGTAATTTACATGTTATCTCATCTTCACCAAAGCTAAGGTTGAATGATATAGCAAAGGGTAAATCACAGTTTATAACCTCCGATGAGCAACCTAATAATGAGTAAAATTATTAATACCAGTTCACTTTCTACTCTAGTGTCTGGTTCATTTGTAATTATCGTAACGTTAACACTTATTAGTACTTTCGCTTCTTATAGCCGCTTACAAGAGTTTAATCTTATTGTTTCTGATATTACCGATAACTCATTACATGAGGCGACAAAAGCAACTAAGATAAACAGTATATTAAAAGAAGTATTATATTTAAGTGAGCGCTTAACAACGGCAAACAATCAAGTATCCCGACGGATCTCTTTAGAGTTATTAATGGAACAAACGACTGAGCTTGGTTATTTATTGCAAAGTAGCGAAAGTTCAACTTATTTAAACAGCCAACTTGATACAATAAAAAATGAAGTTGCAGCGTTAAATTTATTAGTAACGACAAAAATCAATAATCGATTAATTATTCAAAATAAAGTGAATCAATCATACGAATTACAAAATAAAATAATTAATGATTTTAATGAATTAGGAATAGATAGCCGACTTCTTGATAATATAACCATGAATGTCGTGCGCAGCGTCTCGTTAAGCCATAAAGCGTTAACGCTTGAAAAACTGCAACCGGTAAGACAAATTTTTAGAGACGTTCAAAGTAAATTACAGCAAATATCAAATACTATTGCGGCGAATAACCTGACTAAAAATTCAGATTTAGCTGAAACATTACAACAGCTACACACTTTATTTTTGGCTGATAAAGGTCTTCTTAATTATAAAATTAAGCAATTACAAATTAAAGGTCGCGCTCGTGGCCGAGGCAGTTTTTTGCATAATTTAATTGCAGATGCCTCAAAGTCTTCAGAATATAGTTTTTATAAAACCAATGAGTCAATTATAAAAAACTCGCGACAAACAGAAAAAAGAATTGCAGAGCAAATTAAATGGTCGATATCGTTAGCTTGTGTTGTGTTTATTTTACTTGTGCTCACTATTTATTTAATAAACCATAAAATTGTAGCGCGCTTAGTGAGTTTAAATGCCAAGGTCATTCAGCGAATGAAGTCTCACGATGTTGAGATCGACACCTCTGGTAATGATGAAATAAGCCATTTAGCTCGCTCTATTGTATATTTTGCAGAAAAAGTTGAAAAACAAAGGCAAGAATTAAAAGCTCTTTCATTAACTGATAGCCTCACAGGCGTGTCTAATCGCCGGGCTTTAGATGAGCGTCTTAATCATGATTTACAAATAGCTAAACGAAACCAATGGCCACTCTCTTTATTAATTTTAGATATTGACTACTTTAAAAATTACAATGACTACTATGGACATATAGCGGGAGATGAATGTCTGGTAACGATTGCCTCAATCTTAAAGTCAGTTCCTCTTCGAGATTCTGATAATATTGCACGCTATGGCGGCGAAGAATTTGTTATTTTACTTCCCGATACTGATAAAAAGGGAGCGCAAACTAAAGCATTGCAAGTCATACATGCCATAAACCGATTACAGTTGCCTCATGAAAAAAGTTTGGTTTCTTCTCATATTACAGTCAGTATAGGAATTAGTACGTTTGATAAAATTGATAAAATCACTCTCGATGATGCTTTAAAATCAGCAGACAAAGCACTTTATTTAGCTAAAAAGACAGGGCGCAACAGGTATTGTCATGCCGAGCCACAATTAGTCTCTACGACGAGCAAAGCAAGTTAAAGATAGTAAACTACAATTAATTATAACTAACCACTAAAAACATAAATAAAACCTAAAATTTACATAAAGCAAACCTTTAGTCTTTATTTTTACTTTTTTAATAAAGACTCAAACGTAACAATTTAATTTACCAATTATTCACCTTTCATACAGGGTTCTTTTTACAAAGTACCTAATCGCTTAATTTCTCACTATCAAACTGAAATTCAAGTCAATATCTAACTCAAAAAATCACTTTAGACTTTGGTCTAAGAAAAATTGTTAACCAAATTGGTAACAATTAAAATAACCAATAACTAAGCCCTATTAACTATTTTTTTTGATATTTTTTTTATACTTTAAACATAATTAAAAACAATTAGTTAACATATTTGGTAATACCAATCACTGAATTTTTGGTAAAAAGCATTTGAATTAGAATAATAAATACCCTAATGTTAACAATGTTACCAACACACACACACACGGTAACAACATTGAAATATAGAAACACTGATTAACTAAATACACACACATACCCTAAATTGGGAGAGATACATGAAACTCAACAAAATCACATCATCTTTAATTACAAATAAAACAAAATGTAACCAAACACTGATTAGCGCAGCTTTTTTAGCCCTACTAACCTCCACAGGTGTATCAGCGCAAGACGAGCAAGCAGCTGCTCCTGCTAGTGATATTGAAGTCATCGAAGTTAAAGGCATGTTAGGCAGTATGAAAGCCGCGGCTATGCTTAAACGCACAGATGGACGTATTGTTGATGCTATTGTTGCAGAAGATATTGGTAAGCTTCCTGACAATAATATTGCTGAAGCATTACAACGTATTACGGGTGTATCAATCAATACTGATTTTGGCGTTGGTGATAGCGTTTCGATTCGTGGTTTACCTCAAAACCGTGTTGAATTAAATGGTCGCTCTACAATTGGTGATTCACGTGACGGTATCAGCTTACAAGATTTCCCTTCAAGCTTCTTAAAAACAGTTGAAGTTGTTAAATCACCAACCGCAGATATGATTGAAGGCGCGTTAGGTGGTACTGTAAGTATGAAAACAGTACGCCCACTCGAGCTTGATAAACTAACCGGCGCTGTGTCAATCGATGCAGAGTATTCAGACAAAACAGAAAACATTGCCCCCATTTTTAGTGGTTCAATTGGTAACAACTGGGACTTTGACGATGCAGGTACTTTTGGCGCCATTTTTATGCTTTCGTACCAAGATCGTGAGCTACGTCAAGATCAATATATAGCCCGCGCATTAGCAAGTGATATTGAAATCGATGGTTTAACAGGTAATGCACCCGATGGTGAATTTGTTGTACGTGACCAACATACTATTGAACAATACGTAGAAGGACGCGAACGAACTGCAGTTAACCTGTCTTTACAATGGGCGCCTAAATCAGGTGACGGTATGGTTTACCTTGATTTAAACACCACTAAACGCTCTGGTGAGCAAAATGGTACTTCTATTATTGGTGTAGGTGGCTCTTTAGTTACCGATTCAAATACAACGCAAGATGCCGGTGGTCAAATTAATAACTACACCTTAACTGGTGAGTACGCCATTCCTAAAACATACAGTGATTTTCGTGAAACAGATTCATTCTCTCACGCATTAGGCGGTGAATGGATGTTAACTGACAATATCACCATATCGGGTGAAATTGCGGTTGCATCATCTGAAAGTACACGCCCTGATTCTGAATTTACCTTACGCCCAATTGAGCGTGAATTAAATGCCGATGGTAGCCAAGCAAACCACTTATACGATGGCACTTTTTATCAATCAGGGAACAAATTACCAAGTATTATTCATTCAGACCCTGGCGCATACACAGACCCTGAAAACCTTGCTTTACGTACATTTAAAAGCGAGTTAAAAAACACTGACAACGATGAAACAGCCGTTCGTTTTGACGTAGTTATTAACGAGCCACTTGATGTTGAATGGTTAACTAAGGTTAAAACCGGCTTCCGTGCAACTAAACGTGACTACGAATATGAACAATATAAAGTAGAAGTTAAAGATATCTACAAAAATGCACTTAATGCTGATGGTTCATATGCAACACCTTATATTGATGATTTCAATGCTTTATTCCCAGGTAGCTTTGTAACAAATACTTACGATAACTCGTTTGATCAATTAGGTTTATCTGGTCAAAATGATCTTCTTACTTCTGCTATTTTCACTGGTTTAACTAACCCAGCTGAAACTTACGCGCAATTACAACAATTACTAGCAGGTACATCTTTAGCCTCTACTGGAAGCTTCGAAGATAACCTTGAGTTTCAAGACAGTGCTTATCGAGACATCAGCGAAAATACAACGGCATTTTACATTTCAGCATACTTAGATTTTGAAGACATTACGGCGATTGTCGGTGGCCGTTATATCACTACCGACCTTGAGTCTTCTGTTATTCGTAATGGCGTACTTGAAACCGGTGAAAATGACTACAGTGACTTTTTACCAAGTGTAAACGTAAGTTATAACTACTCTGACGATACATTGGTACGCTTTGCTGCAGCGAAAGTTATGCGAAGAGCAGACTTTGGTGAACTAAGCCCTGCATTCGATGTTAACAACGATTCAACGAAAGCGACACAAGGTGCAATCGACCTAGAACCGTACCGTGCAACACAATATGATTTATCAGTAGAGCATTACTTTGGTACGGGTAACATGTTGTCATTTGCAGTATTTTATAAAGATGTTGAGTCTTTCTTAAGTACAGAAAATACCTGTGTTGCTGATTCATCAACGCAATCAGGACAAAATGTAACTGAATGGTACGCGGTATGTCAGTTAGACTCTGCCGGTGTATCTAACTCTGAAATGGTATTCTCTAGCTCATCAGAGTTTAGCGATGCCGCTGGTTTTGCTCACGTAGAAGCGTTAAGAAACCAAGGCCTTACTGGTATCGATACTGAAAAAGTAACCAACGGTGAAAATGGTAAAGTACAAGGTTTTGAAATTGGTTACCAACAACACTTTAGTTCATTACCGGGAGCATTCTCTGGCTTAGGTATTAGTGCAAACTATACTTATGCAGATAGTGAACAACCCAATGGTAGCCCATTATTAGATATTTCTAAAAATACTTATAACTTACAAGGTTTTTGGGAATACTCTGATTACGCAGTACGTTTAGCGTATAACTACCGTGATAGCTTCTTAGCATCTGAAAGTGAAAAACGTGTACTTAATTTCTCTAATAACTACCGTGCTGATAGAGGTCAGTTAGACTTCTCTGCAAGCTGGGATATTAACGAGCAAGTAACAATGGTTGCTAACGCGACAAACTTAACGGGTGAGCCTTCAATATTTGAGTCTGAGCTAGGAAGTGCTTGGAAATACACTGAAGCGGATCGTCGTTACACTATCGGTATTCGTGCTAAGTTTTAATTGAAATCAATTACCTTGTATTTTAATAGGTAATAATCCAAAAAACAGTTATTGTTAACTCAATAACTGTTTTTTCATCTCCCCTTATTTTATCTAGCTATTTTTCAATTAAATTTAACCCCTATTTTAACTAAAAATTACACCTAAATTATCGCTAAAACTGTTTAAATATAAAAAATTGTTTAGCCTATACGACTAAACATTAAAGGCATCATACAGATACCAATAAATAAGCTATATTAGCAAGAGAAATGTAAACGAAATAAAAAGGGCAACAATGGCCCTAACAGTAGTTTTATCAGCGTTAAACAAAGTTAAAAGCGAGAATAAACCCATTATAGTTCGCAATAGTATCACTTATAACTTTATTACCATTAAGCAGCTAAATATATACTTGCTTTAGCTATTTTCTTGATAAATAGTGACTAAATTACGGCCATTTTGTTTTGATTGATATAAGGCCTCATCAGCAAGACGTAACGGCTCTTCAATGTCACTATGTTGGGGTTTAAACATAGCGACACCTGCACTAATGGCTAAATCAATGCTTTTATCTTCAAATTTAAATGGCGTATTTTTTATTTGCTTACGAATATTTTCAGCAACATGAAAACAGCCTTCGCTATCGGTTTCGGGTAATAACATCACGAACTCTTCTCCACCAAAGCGAGCAACAAAATCGCTTGTTCTACTATTTTCGCGTAAAAGGGCCGAAACGTGTTTAATAGCCAAATCTCCCGCCGCATGGCCATAGGTATCATTTATTGTTTTAAATAAATCAATATCAAATATAACGACGCCTAGAGTTCGCTTATACCTTAGGCTGGCTGCAACAACTTTCTCAGCTTGCAAATTAAGTGCCCGACGATTCAATAAACCGGTCAAATGATCTACGTTAGCATCGTACTGTAATTTATAAGCAAATTGGCTGATCTTATCAACCATCGGGCGAAATACTAATAATGCTTCAAATATAATAGTTAAAATAATGATACCTAGCACCACATTTTGTGCAAATCTAAGCTTGTTGACTTTCTCCACACTTTCTCGCTCATATAGCCCTACTACTTCATTTAATGCGTACAGTAAAGGCTCTTCAGCTAAAACCAAAAAACCCGACTTAATTTGCGAAATTAAGTCGGTTTCCGACGGGTTTTGTAACGCATCATTAATTTGACGAGAAAAAAGCTTAATTTTTGCATTCACATTTAGCGGCTCTTCAAAATACATCTTCAATAACGTGGGTGATAAAGGTGATTTTTCTCCGTTATTTAATGCCTGATAATGTGGCTCTAATAACCAAGTGTGATTCTGCTGCATTTTATCTAATGCGTTTAAGGCATATGTTTTTGCTTGCTCAGTCCCTAGCATTAAATATTCCATAGCAAATAAACTGGATCGTTGTGATAGCATCCTTTGCTGACCACTGATGTTAACAACTTTACCGGTAGCACTTTGCTCAGCAATCACTTTATCTAACATAAAATGTACAATAATAGAGAGCAAAGCAATTATAGACAAAGAAATAACATAAGTATAAGCAAGTGATTTTATGGGGTTTTTTATTTCAATCGAGGCAGCTGTTTGTGTCATTTGAATATCGCTATTTAATACGTGAAGGTAAGTTATTTGCTATGAAAATAGATAACTTATATATTAAATGTTAATTTAGCAATGTAATCCAAGATTCTCAATGTTTATTGTTTTGTTAATCGAATTAATTAAAGCCACATAAGCAATAAAAAAAACTGAGTAGCTTAATGTAAAGTGACTTTAAATATGTTGAGCTAAACGATTACTACAACTACTTTATTCGTTATCAGGTAGGTATCCTGATGTCGTTGTTAAAGCCATAAAGGTTACCTGAGTATAATCACCGTTTAGCTTATCGGTTTTCCAATCGCCAGTCCCCGGACAAGCGGGGTAACGAAAGCTTGGTTTATCGGCTGTGCTACATTGGTTATAGGCACCGGCTTTAAAAAAATGCCCTTCGCCTTGATAGCCTTTGGGGTGATCTAATGTATCTTGCACGCCGAACGCATCAATATTATTTGCTAAATTAATTTCGTACTTCATTGTCCCGTGGCGCTCATTAGTGAAAGTTAAATACATGGTATTATCAACGACGTTCACCTCATAGCTAAACGGTTCATCAAGAGCAATACCTTTCTTTGCAGGCTCGCTTTTATCTAACCAGTCATTTCCCCAAACCGGGTAACTGATATCGATTCTATTTGGATTATCTTTTTCTAAGTTACGCTCATAGTTCCAAAAAACAGAGCCATATTGATGATTTGGCCACTTTTTAAAATAAATTTTTAATGGTTCATTGCCCCAGCCGTAACCTTCACCTTCCGCTTGTCTGGCTGGATCTTGTATAGCATGCACTTGGCCTACCACCACAGAATATGCTGTGGGTTTTTCAGCATACTTAGCACGCTTTGAAACATGATTAACCGAAAGAGTGGCTTTTAAATTGCCTCCAATTTGTGCAAATTGTTCCGCGCGACGGTTATTTTTAAGTGCAAAGTTATTCGAAAAATCTTTTTCCTGGGCTAATTCCCCTCCTAACATATTATGTAACTCACTGCGAGTATTGGTAGAGTTAACCGATGTTATGGCTTTATTTGGTGCAGCAAACACCATATTCCCTTCATCGTTAATATAAAAGTAATCGGGATGATAATAACTTTGTAGCTCTTTTAGGCGTATTTCATCAACAACACCATCGTTATCAATGTCAGTTGGGGTGTTGATTTGCCATTGTGACAGATCAAATTTTTGTGCTGGTAAAATAACCCCCTCAGCAGCATTATTTTTCGTGCTATTTATACACCCTGTTAGCATAATTGAACTCACACACAGTGCGTAAAAAGGTAACTGGTTACTTAATTTCATAATGTATACTCCTACTCGCGCTAAATTAATTTTAATAAAGCCCGAGTGATTAATTAATGTTTATGGCACATAAACTTTGTTGATTGCCATCAATCAATAAAGCTCTATACGCCCTAACAAATTGCAACTGATACCCAAGCTATGTCGCACTTATATAGCGACTAATTTTTTCCACTATGTCATTTACCGATGCTTTAACATCGAGTGTTAAACCATATTGTGGTAATTCAAGTGTATTTAATTGTGATTCGAGTAACGATGCATCAAAGAAGTGATCTTGGCGAGAGTTGAGTCGAGATAATAATAGCTCGCGAGAGCCATGTAACATCACCCATTTAATACTCACCATACAATTAGACGCTAAGGTAATACGATAAGATTCTTTTAACGCTGAGCAAGCTAAAACAGCTCCTTTCCCTTCTTTTTCCCAAAGACAAAGCTGCTGAGATAACTGCTCTAACCAAGGTTTTCTATCGGTATCATTAAGCGCTATCCCATTTTTCATTTTTTGAATATTTGCTTTGCTATGAAAATCATCCGCATCAAAAAAAGGCAAGTTTAATGTTTCGGATACAGCCTTACCCACGGTTGATTTACCTGTACCCGATACACCACAAACAACAACAATCATATTTATGCTCCTAGTTACTCAATCAGTCCTAGTACACCGTTATACGAAATAATGATAGAAAACAGCAATGCCAGTCCTAACACAAAGTTAAGTAAATACCCGGCTTTATGCTCTTGCATTAGTTTCTTGTTATTAATCATTAAAATAATACCTAAAATAACTAAAGGTAAAACAAACACATTAAATACTTGGGTTAAAATTTGCCCTTTTACTGGATTAAAGCCAAATACCGGAATCGTTAACGCAAATAATGCCGCAATGCCGGTAATTATTTTAAATTGTTTAGATTGTGTATCGAGCTTACCAGAGCGGTAATCCTCTATAAGTAATGGTGCAATTAGCATACACGGAAACACCGATGATAAACCCGCTGCTAAGGTTCCAAAGAAAAATACAGTGAGCGCACCTTTACCTGCAATAGGCTCTAACGCAGTGACCATATCAAGTACTTTTGTTACTTTTTGTCCTTCATGAAATAACGACCCCGCAGCCACTGCCATGACCGCAGCACTAATAAGAAAGACTAATACCGCAGCAACTATCGCATCTTTTTTCTGTTGTGCCTGATCGCTTATATCCCAACCCTTACCCTGAATAAACAACGGTCTTGAAAGAAATGTTGCGGCCGCCATGGTTGTTCCAACAAATGCTGCCACCATCATTTTGCCGCCCTCAACATCGGGGATCACAGGAATTAAACCTTGCACCACTTCAGCCGGCAATGGGTGCACGACAAATAAAGATAAAACAAAAGATAGCCCCATACACGAGACAAAAATAACTAACACTTTTTCAAATAAAGAATACTTGCCAATTAGTAAAATTGAGTACATTACGCCGATCACCAGTACAGCAATACTCAGCACCACTGCATACTTGTGCTCACTGACAGAGGGGAAATACATAGCTATCATTTCATATAAAATATTGGCCGAAATTCCCAAAATTCCCATTAACGAATTCCACTGACCAAAACTTACGCCAATGATAATTAAAATAGCCATGGGCTTGCCAAATTTTAAATGCTTTTTGAAGCTGTATAAGGCCGTTTCTTTCGTTACTAAGGCAAAATTACCGTAGGCATAAATAAGTACCCCAGAAAAAAGGCAACTTAGTAATAAAACCCATAACAATTGCATACCAAAAGTACTACCAGCAACAATCATCGCTGTTACACTTCCCGTACCTATGGTGTAACCTATCGCTAAAAAAGCAGGTCCAAAGCTCAATATCGATCTTAATATTGCAGACACATTGTCTCTCCCAAAATGTTGTCAGTGACAGGAAAATCAACTTTACCTGTTGTGTGTGAGGTTATTGTTACCACCCAAAATGTGTGTGTGAGGGTGTGTGATTTATACAGTGTATAAATTACGCGTAATAATAAACTCGTGTTTAAAAATTACTTTCTTGTGCCATTTTTACAACGCCAACCGTTAAAATTAAATTAGCGAACCGGCGTTGCTCACCGGTTTGAATAATTAATACAGTGGCAGAATCTTTTATCTTGTCATAAAATTCCCAGCGCTCCATTTCATCCCAGCTAACCTCACCTAACAGCGATTTATATGCGTCATGAATCTCAGCACTCGCTGCAGCAGGCTTTTTCATCACTGTAGCGCCCTGTATCGGGCACACCGCTAAAATACCTTCAAGTACTGAAATAGCATCAAGCATGCCGGGACGAAAATTTAAGTGTACCGTCGTCGAGTTAGGGCCTGTCATTGCGCCTACAGGTAAATTGCCATCGGCAATCACCACCTGAGAAAAATGCCCACTGCGGCCAAGAGCTTCTAAAATAGTCGGATGAATGACTTCGGTTTTTAACATATAAAGTCTCTACCTTAAAAATAGATTAACGTTAATGCATCGTGCTACATGCAGTAAACGCCGCCATTAATATCAAGTGTTGAACCGGTAATAAAACCATCGTATTCAGAAGCTAAATAAATGACCGCACGAGCCACATCATCGGCATTACCTGCTCGTTGAATTGGAATCCCTGCAACTGTTTGATCTGCTGATTCTTTTGTGGTGTGAGTATTATGAAAAGAAGTACCTAAAATAAGCCCTGGTGCCACTGCATTTACACGCGTACCTTGTGGACCTAGCTCAGCAGATAAAGCGCGAGTAAACGTTAAAATAGCCCCTTTACTGGTCGAATAAACTAACGAGCCTGGGTGCCCGCCTTTACGCCCTGCTAAAGAGGCTAAATTAACAATACTGCTGTTTTGGTTTTTTGCTAAATGAGGGGCTGCGGCCTTAGTAACAAACATCATAGATGTTAAATTAATATCCATTACTTTATGCCAAAAAGTAATGTCCATTTCGTCTAACAATTTACGGTCAACTAAAGACCCTGCATTGTTAATTAATATATCTAATGAGCCTAGCGTGCCTACCGCTTGCTCAATTAACGTATTTGCTTGAGCCTCATCAGTTAAATCGCCGCTAAGCGCAATCGCTTTACCCCCTTTAGAATCGGCATATTCAACCAGTTTATTAGCAGTCTCAGCACTAGAAAAATAATGGATAGCCACGTTTGCACCGCTATCAATAAAGTGTTTAGTAATAGCTTCGCCAATACCTTGTGCACCCGCTGTGATTAATACATTTTTGTTTGATAATTTATTCATGTCATCCCCTAATATAGATTTAGGCGGTCAACTGTAGTCTAAACATGTGTTATTAATAACTACAAATTGACAACGTACTCGCGTTTAAGCCTAGCTAAAATCGACAAGATCTATTTTAACTAGCCTTAAACGACATAGAATTATTTGTAAGTTATGTTTTTAGTGGTGTATTCGTTGTTATTTGCGCGGATTTTAGGTGTATCTTTCATTGTCACATCTTCAATGACGGTAATTGGCTCGCCATTGGTTAAATATAAGCTCAATGGTGCACTTTTTTCCCACTTAGTATTGGCTATATGTAAATCTTGAACACCATGGAAATACATAGACGATGCAGAGCGATGTGTCGTGCCATTTCCAACATTAACTAACGTGTTATTGTCTACGTTTACAATAGGACCAAAAGTACTTTCATCAAAGCCACCACGATAGACTGTTGCTACTTCAGCTTTAATATCTTTAAAGGTGTTGCCTTTTAACGTTAAATTCTCAACACTATAAATACCTAAGTCATCTGTTTCATGGTTTAACACTAATATAGACCCTGTGATATTCGTCATGTTCGAATCAATAATTTCAATATAATCTGCAAATGTGTTTGCAGTCGCTTTAAAGAAATCAAAATAACCATTAATGTCTAAATTAGTCACTTTTACATTACGTACCGACAATGAATAGTTAATATTCATTGAGTAACCACTTGTTCTAATAATGTTATTACCTTTGTAATCGGGCGATTGTTCACCATCAAACCATAGATTTTCAACCTCAAGGGCTCCGCCATTTTCGATCACTAAAAAGCTTGGTTTTTGCGAACGAATAACCGGTTTTTTACCTTTTTCAGCCATAATAGTGAGTGGATGATTAACCGAAGCCAATTTAGTAAGTAAATACTCGCCACCATTTTCAAGTACTAAAACATCACCTGGGTTACTTGCTTTAAGTGCTGTAAGTAAGGTGTCTGATCCCGACTTTACGTTAATTTTTTTACCACTTTGAAAAGCAACCTTCGCTTCTTCTTTTGAATAAAAATCTGCACCTGTTTGTACTTTATTAACAGGCAATTTAATGTCACCAAAACCAATTTTATCAACCAACGATTTTGCAGGTACTTTTAACCCTTGTGCATTTTTAGTTAATGCATAAGCTACTTTACTAAAGCCTGTTTTTAGTTCGCCAGGGATATTTGCTTGGTCACTAATAATATTGTCTTTAAAATCGATACCCGATACATCATCATAGAGTTTAATTGAATCAGGGTTCGTGTTGGTCATAATTAAGTTATTACTAAATGAAGAGTCAATCGGAACAGCAGAACGCTCTTCATCACTACCTGCACCAAAATTAATGTAATCGCTATCGACAACAATATTGTTTTGCATTATGGCTTCAATAGCTTGGTTATAACGGTTAGGTGATGAGTTTGGCACACCATTCATAATCACTAAAGCACCACGAAAGCGATGCCCAGTTAAACCCGACATATAATTATTCTTTACCGTTTGGTATTCATTAATTATACGAATCCCTCCCGTATTTGGCTTGCCGTTACCAATAATGTAGTTACCTTCAACTAAGGTATGCTGGCCATGGCGCATAGTTAAAGTACCTTGGCTCTCAAAAATAACGTTACCGCGGTAAGTATTACCCGAAGTTTTGTTAGAAATAATTTCGTGCTCACCATTTACGCGGTCGAAAAAGTTATAACGCACTAATGTATTTGAATTTTTAGTCGAGAAATGACTCGTTCCTACACGTAATGTTTCTCCGCCATTAGCACCGAGGACTTGGCGTGGACCAAAATAATTATATTCAATAACATGATTATTTTCTTCGCTGCCAGCGGTGTTTAATCGAACCGCAAGTGTGACACCACGGTTACGTTTATTTATCAGTGTATTATGATCAAATTGGTTATGTTTACCATACATAGCAACCCATAGATCAGCTAAATGGCGCTCCGGATGACTAAAGTTATCAATAACTGTATTCGTTAAACGGGTGTAATTTGCTAACTCATCTTCAGCAGTACGAAACGAAATAACCTCACCGGTTGGGGTGTAACCATTTTTAAATAGCAGATCAGAAATAACTAAATGCTCACCCGAAATACTTAAATTTGATAAACCAGTGATCACTGCTTTACCCGGGGTTTGTGCTCTTAATGTAATTGGCTTTTTAGCTGTACCTTTCGCTTTAAATACCAACTCAACATTTTGCCAAACACCATTTGCCAGCACAATTTCATCGCCAGGCTTTGCCTGTGCAACGGCGTTATTAAATTGCTCTATATTATTGACTAACTTAGCATGCGCTGATTGTGTAAATATGCACAAGGCTAGTAGTAAGGTAAAAGGAAAAAAGTATACTTTAACGTCCTTAATCATGTCCTAACTCTCCAGAAATCATCTAAATAAATGTGTGTGTTAATTTTTACATTGTGTGTGTTAATGCTTACATTGTGTGCTTAGTATTAATGTCGCGTTTTGTTAAAAACAACGATTAAAATCACCAAAACCTGCCCAAAAACCCCTTTGGTAATACCAATAAAACAACTATTGTTATACAACAATGCTTACCATCACTCTAGCCTGTACAATAAGTGTCCGTCAAGCGGTTTAACGGCTCCCCGCCTACGCTTTTAGTCTATATAAATTGAGTATTTAAAAAGGCTAAACAGGGACTTAAGTTAACGTTATTGCAAAGCATGAAAACTAAAAAATAGGCTAGTACCGTTACATTAAATAATTTAAATCACGATTTATTTTGGTGCATTTTTGTACCCGCAACGGTGCAATTGAGCTTAATTAGAGCTTAGAATAAAAAAAATAATTATTAATTAACATTGAAAACATAAAGTTAACAACTTTGGCACACCCTATGCTTTAATTAAATAGAATTAAAAAATAACTGTTAATGAAGATGGTTATTTATTCATATTGCTTATACAAAAAACAAGCAATACGAGCAACGACGCTCATCAGGTGTATTTATTACAAATACACCTGATGAGCGTTTTTTTTTATAAAAAATAAGGGGAATTAAATGAATTGGCTTAAATCAGCTAAGGTTATCGCCTTTGCAGTTATCTTTAGTAGCCCAGCGTTACACGCAGACGAAATCGGTTTTGCAGAAAAAGAAGAGTTAACATTTGGCTTTATAAAATTAACCGACATGGCGCCTATTGCTATTGCCTATGAAAATGGTTACTTCGAAGATGAAGGGTTGTACGTCACTATCGAAGCACAAGCAAACTGGAAAGTACTTTTAGATGGTGTAATTGATGGCCGATTAGATGGTGCTCATATGCTGGCAGGTCAACCTATAGCAGCAACAATGGGTTATGGCACAAAAGCCGATATCATTACCCCTTTTTCAATGGACTTAAATGGTAATGGCATTACCGTGTCGAACGAAATTTGGGCGAAAATGAAAAAAAACATCCCCAAAGGAGCTGATGGCAAGCCTGTTCATCCTATAAAAGCCGATGCACTTAAACCGGTTGTAGAAGAATATAGAGATAAAGGAAAAGCCTTTAATATGGGAATGGTATTCCCTGTGTCTACTCATAACTATGAGTTACGTTATTGGTTAGCTGCCGGCGGAATTCACCCAGGTTATTATGCCCCGCATAAATCAGATACAACCGGACAAATTGATGCTGAAGTACTTTTATCGGTAACGCCTCCTCCACAAATGCCAGCAACCTTAGAAGCAGGAACTATTTATGGTTACTGTGTTGGTGAACCATGGAACCAACAAGCAGTATTTAAAGGCATTGGTGTACCCGTTGTTACCGATTATGAGATATGGAAAAACAACCCTGAAAAAGTATTTGGTATTAGCGCAGAGTTTGCCGAAAAATACCCTAACACGACCATTCGTTTAACTCGTGCTTTAATTAGAGCTGCTCAATGGTTAGATGAAAACGATAATGCTAATCGCCCTGCTGCTGTTAAAATTTTATCGCAATCTAATTATGTCGGTGCCGATTACGATGTTATTGCAAACAGTATGACAGGAACCTTTGAATACGAAAAAGGCGACAAACGCGAAGTACCTGACTTTAATGTGTTTTTTAGATACAACGCCACTTACCCTTACTACTCAGATGCAATTTGGTACATGACTCAAATGCGTCGCTGGGGACAAATATCTGAAGATAAAAGTGATGATTGGTACAAAGATTTAGCTAAGAAAGTATACCGTCCAGATATTTACACTCAGGCGGCAAAATCGTTAATAAAAGATAAATTAGTACAAGCTAAAGACTTTCCTAATTTTGCAACAGAAGACGGTTATCGTTCTCCGCAAAAACACTTTATAGATAATATCGTTTACGATGGTAAAGAGCCTAATGCATACATAAACAAGTTCAGCATTGGTCTTAAGTCAGGCGATAAACTGTAAAATAAACGCTGCTTAAGCTAAAACAACTTAAGCAGCGCTATATCAAAAACTGTCATTAAAGTAAGTAAACATAATAAAGGTATATCGCATGAGCATTGTTACTTTAGCAAATAAAGCAACGAATAATGTAGGCATAGCTAATAGCTTGCAGCATATTTTAACTAAGTATCTAAATGTCTTTATAGCGCCATTTTTGGGGATTTTATTTTTCTTAGGTATATGGTCTATTGCAGCGCAAAACATTCAAACATCATTAGGTGTTTTCCCAGGTCCTAGCGCTGTTTTAACTCAGTTCTCATCGTTATATGAAGAACATCTGGCTGAGCGAGACAAAGCCGATGCGTTTTACGAACGTCAAGAAAAACGTAACGCGGCAAGGGTTGCTCAAGATCCTAACTACGTAGCTAAAGTGCGAAAATACACCGGTAAAGAAACTTTTCTAGATCAAATTATTACCAGTTTAATTACGGTTATGTCGGGTTTTATTTTAGCAACCGTCATTGCGATCCCCTTGGGCATTACCCTAGGGTTAAGTAAAATTTTAAATACTGCAATAAACCCTATCATTCAAATATTTAAGCCTGTTTCACCCTTAGCATGGCTGCCTCTTGTTACCATGGTGGTCAGTGCAACTTATGTATCTGATGATCCTTTTTTTGCTAAATCCTTTTTAAACTCAATGATCACCGTCACTTTATGTTGTTTATGGCCAATGGTAATTAACACTTCTATTGGTGTTGCAGCACTTGATCAAGATTTATTAAACGTAAGTAAAGTATTGCGCTTACCAGCGTTAACTCATGTAAGAAAAATTATTATTCCTTCTTCTATTCCAATGATGTTTACCGGCATGCGTTTATCGCTAGGTATTGCATGGATGGTGCTTATTGCAGCCGAAATGCTTGCACAAAGCCCAGGTCTTGGGAAGTTTGTCTGGGACGAATTCCAAAATGGAAGTTCAGAGTCTCTTTCGCGCATTATGGCCGCAGTGTTAGTTATTGGTTTTATTGGATTTTTACTCGACCGAGCCATGCTATATCTACAGCGTCTAGTATCGTGGGACAAATCAAATGCTGCACTGTAAAAACAATCCCCTAACAGGAGAAATAAAATGAACCCAATTCTCGATATTAGTCATATAGACATGGTATTTCCGACCCCAAAAGGTGACTTTACAGCATTAAAAGATGTTAATTTACAAATAAATAAAGGCGAGTATATCTCTCTTATTGGACACTCTGGGTGCGGTAAATCAACCGTTTTAAATATAGTTGCAGGACTACATCAAGCAACCAGCGGAGGAGTTATATTAAACGGAGCCGAAGTAAAAGAGCCTGGTCCAGAGCGTGCCGTCGTATTTCAAAATCATTCATTACTCCCTTGGTTAACGGCTTATCAAAATGTTGAGCTAGCTGTTAAGCAAGTGTTTGCAAAAAAGATGAATAAAAAAGAAATGCAAGAATGGATTGAATACAACCTTACACTTGTTCATATGGACCATGCCATGGAAAAGCGCCCAGATGAAATATCCGGCGGTATGAAACAACGAGTAGGCATTGCAAGAGCACTAGCAATGCAACCCGAAATATTGCTAATGGATGAGCCCTTTGGCGCACTTGATGCACTTACCCGCGCACATATGCAAGACTCCTTAATGGAAATTCAAGCTGAACTTAATAATACAGTGATTATGATCACCCACGATGTTGATGAAGCTGTATTGCTATCTGACCGAATTATTATGATGACCAACGGTCCTGAAGCGACTATAGGAGAGATTTTAGAAATAGATTTAGACAGGCCACGAAGTCGTCTTGATCTGGCAAAAGACGAAAAATATAACCGCTACCGAGCCCAAGTTTTAGAGTTTTTATACAAAAAACAGCGAAAAGTTGAGCCTATGCGTAAAAGTAAAACCGAAAATAAAGTTAAAACCCCTATCACCTCAAACTTATAATTCCCATTGGCTAAGTACAATGACAGTTGTACTTAGCATTTTTACTATATACCGCGCTAGTTAAGCACTAAAAAATCTTACTTATACTATAATTTAATCACATTAGAACTGTGTATTTTACAGATTTACGTTTATACTAATTAATCCTGTATAAAAAATAAAAACCAATCCTTAATGCGTAATTTAATTTTTGTATTTATTCTCTTTTGTGCTCAAATAAATGCTTCAACTCACCTGCCTATAAAAAATATCAGTCAGTCTACTCCTGATCATAAAACGCAACGAACACTGCGAGTACAAAATTTATCGCAGGGCGATTCTTTTTACCAAGATGCAGTTCAACATTATGAAAAAAAAGAGTTTAGTGCAGCCATTGTATTATTTAAAAAAGCGGCAAGCCTCTACACATTAAGCAAAGATAAAAAGCATTTAAATCAACTAGGTAAAATATATACAGATATAGCGCAGTCATATAAACGTCTAAAAAAACGAGACGAAACCGTTGAATATTATCAAAAGGCTCTGTCCGTTTTTAAATTGATAGACAACAAAAGAAATATCGCACGAACTTATAACACGCTTGCAGAAGCGCAGCGTTATATTGATAAATACGAAATCGCACTTGAAAGTTCAATGAAGAGTTTAAAGTTACACAATGTCATTGACGATCCTGAAGGTAAAGCAAAAGCTCAAATTGGCGCTGCTATTATATATCGCCATATCGGTCGATACGAAGCCTCTTTAGAGCAAGCATATCGCGCATATCGTTACTTTAAATCTGTAAATAATACTGCGCGTATAGCTAAAGCTGCGAATGAAATGGGGCTAATTTACACTAAGTTAAAGCAGTTTGATCAAGCTAACTTCTTTTATAATCAAACAATTAATTTGCCGATTGAAGATATTGACACAAATACATTAGCAACAGCCTTACGTGAAACAGCTGTGATTGAATTAACAAATAAACATTATCAATCAGCGCGTGAATTGGCGCAGCAAGCGTTAGAGGTATATAGCAAAACACAAGAGTTCGACAAACAATCCGTTGTTACACGGATTATTGCTAACAGTTATCGTAAAGAGAAAAACATAGAACAAGCGATTTTTTATTATCAAAAATCGTTAGCACTTGCACAAGCAATTGATTCAGATATATATCGTATTAAAACACTCATACCGTTAAGTGATATTTTAATAAAAATTGATATTAACCAAGCAATATCACAACTCGAAACAGCATTGGCTCTATCTAAAAAAACTAATGATAAAAAACATCAGTTGTATATTGTTTCTACGTTAAAAAAAGCACATAAAAAGCAAGCTCACTTTGCTAAAGCATTATCTTACGCTGAACAATATATAAAATTAAAAGCGCAAATCATCAAACAACAAGATAAGAACCAATTAAAACTCGTTAAAGCTAACTTATATTCACAAAAACTCGAAATGGAGTTAATACAATTAAAAGAAAAAGCAAAGTCGGATAAGCTCGCATTAGCTAAGAAAAAAAATGAAGTAGAAATAGCACAAAAAGAAAAAACCATATCCGAGCTAAAACTGGCTAAAAACAAGTATACCACCCTCTTTTTATCTTTATTTCTTATTGTTAGCTTAATTAGTGTATTAGTAATTTATCGTAGTTTTATTGCCTCAAAAAAACTGAATAAAGAGCTCGATTATTTAGCCACTCGAGATCCGCTTACAGATTGTTTTAACCGCCGTTACTTATTTGATTACCTTAATAAGAACAATAATTTGGCGCTAAAAAAACTATGTTGCATCATTATGTTAGATATCGATCACTTTAAAGTTATTAATGATACTTATGGTCATTCCGTAGGCGACCAGGTATTACGTGATATTGCCAAAATAGTGAAAAACTCATTAACTGAGCATCATATTGCGACGCGCTTTGGTGGTGAAGAATTTTGTCTTTTATTACCTGATACCTCAGTTGACAGCGCGCTAGCTATTGCTGAAAAAATTCGAATCAAAGTAGAAAAGTACCGTATCAACGATATAAAAGTGACCTGTAGTTTTGGTGTTTCAACAACCGACGATAACGCTAAATCCTCATCTGGGCTAATCGATCGTGCTGATCTTGCTCTTTTCAAATCTAAATCGCTTGGCAGAAATACCGTCTCGCAATGGAGTGCTGATCTCGATAGCTAAAAATGCAATTTAATTACACTTTAATTGCACTTTTTTTACACATTTCACCTTTACACTCGCCTTTAGATTACATTTAAAGGCTAAAACATGAAATACAATGCTATTTATTTAAGTTTATTATTAACCGGTAGCCTACTTGTTGGCTGCTCTGGCACAGAAGAAACCTCAGATACAAGCAGCACTGACTCAACCGAAAGCACCGATACAACACAAACAGCATCATCATTAGTTATTAACGAAGTTGTTGCCGCTGCCCAAGACGATGGCAACGATTGGATTGAGTTATATGCCCTTGAAGACATTGATTCACTCGCTACCTATAGCGTAGTCGATGACAGCGCTGAGCGTGAACCACAATATTTACCCGATATAGCATTATCTGCTGGTGAATTTATTGTGATACAAGCAATTGATGAAGCCGATGCCCCTTTAGATGACGGCTACTACGTTACCTTTAAGCTAGGAAGCGATGATGCAGTAACTTTATTTAACGACGATGAACAAGTAGATCAGCTTGATTGGGAAGAAGGCGATGCACCTGAAGGGTCAAGTTATGGCCTTTACACCGACGGCACTGGCACAGCCCAAACTTTAACGCCCACTCAAGGCACTGCAAATGAACCATTGAGCGATGACTCAACGATTAATCTAGATACCATAACGAACAATGATGCCGCAGTGCGTATTAACGAAGTTGTTGCAGCCAATGCACAAGGCGATTACGATTGGATAGAATTTTATGTCACTGGCACAACCGATGTAAATTTAAGTGATTACAGTGTTGCCGATGAAGATGGCGTACGTGTTACCCTTCCCGATGTCACACTTTCACCTGGTGAGTATTATAGCGTTTACGCAACAAGTGACGAAGTAAGCGATATCGAAACGGTAAACTTTAAACTTGGTGCAAGTGATGAAGTGAGTTTATATCAAGCAGACGACTTAATTGATTATCTTCAATGGAGTAAAGGCCAAGCACTTTATGGTTTTAGCTTCGGACGTTTTCCTGATGGCAGCGATGCAACAAAAGTACTTTCTCCAACCGCATTAACAGCAAACGTTGAAGCAACCCATGGTCCCTTAATTATTAGCGAAGTAGTGGCTGATGATATAGACGAAGGCGCAGATTGGTTTGAGCTTTACAACAACAGCGACGATAACGTTACACTGACCGATTACACGATTATTGACGAAAGTGACGACATAGACCCAGCCAGCTTACCCGATGTAACTCTGGCACCTGGCGAGTATTTAGTTGTGTATGCCATCGATGAGGAAACCAGCGGTTATTCTGTACCATTTAAATTAGGTAAAGAAGACGAATTAAGCTTAATACTCAATAACGAAACCGTTGATTACATTAGCTGGGATGAAAGCGACGTAATAGCAGGTTTTAGTTATGGTGTTAGCGACTTATCAAATGCACAAAGTAGTTGGGAAACCGACTTTTTAACGCCGACTCAAGGTAGCGAAAATAGTATCGCTAATGCATTTACTCCAACCGAAGTGACAAATATATACATCACTATTAGCGACGACAACTGGAATGATATTCTCGACAATCCACTCGATGAAGAATACCACGAAGCAAGTATTACCTATAACGGAGTAACCCTTGATAGCGTCGCAATCAGAACAAAAGGAAATTCTAGTTTATCGACTGTTGCTAACTCATCAAGCGACCGTTACAGCTTTAAAATAGATATAAATGAATATGTTGATGGACAAAAGTTCTTTAACTTAAAAAAATTCACGCTAAATAACTCGTATAACGACCCTTCATACATGCGTGAAGCAATTGCTTATGATTTATTAACCGAAATGGGTGTTGCAGCACCACAACATGCTTACGTCAATTTTTATGTAAACGACGAGCTGTTTGGTTTTTATCTTATGGTTGAATCTATTGATGGCGAGTTTGTAGAAAACAATTTTACTAATGCCAATGGCGATTTATATAAACCAGATGGTACCGGCAGTGATTTAGTGTGGATTGATGATGATATTACCAGCTATTCCGATGCAAACTTAAAAACCAACGAAGATACCTCCGACAATGGGGCATTTATTAACTTTGTAGAACAAATAAACGATGGCTCAAATGATTTTACCGATGTAGATAGTTTACTTAGGTATTTATCGGTCAGCGTTGCCCTATCTAACCTTGATAGTTATCAAGGGACGTTAGCGCACAATTACTATATTTATGACCAAGATGGTGTGTTTACTTTATTACCTTGGGATTTTAACGAGTCTTTTGGTACATTTTCAATGGGATGTAGTAATAACTCAGATATAAGAGAGTTATACATTGATGAGCCAACCAGTGGCGCATTAGACGAACGTCCACTTATCGCCAGCGCACTTGCTAATCAAGATAACCTAACCAGTTATCATGAGTACTTAACAACGTTAATTGAAGGTTCTCTATCGAGTGAGCAATTTAGTGAACGCGTTAATGAGTTAAAAGCTTTAATTAGTGAGCATGTTGCCAACGATCCAAGTGCGTTTTATAGCTACTCGCAATTTGAACAAAACTTAACATCAACAGTCAGTGGATTTTATGGTTTAACCGATTTTATTGATTATCGCGTTGAAAATATAACTCAACAGCTTAACGGCCAGCTCCCGACTGCTGGAAATGGCAATGGGTTTTGTAATTAACGGTTTGTGCTAAACCAGGTTAACGATTTTTAATATAAAGCCATAACACCATGTTATGGCTTTTTTTAGTTACATTTAATCTTTTGGATAGTTTGAAGGAAAAAAGGCTTTTTTCGCTTGTTCATCAAACTCTTTTTTAAATTCAATATCAGTACCAAGATTACGTGCACGAGCCACCGCAGGACGACTATCAATGCTTGCAAACCAACGCTGTAAATTTGGGTAAGGCGCCAGCCCTTCTTCACCTAATACAACCGTTGCTTTATCTATCCAGCCCCATGCTGAAACATCGGCAATGGTGTATTCATCACCGACAATAAAGTCACGCCCTTCAAGGTGAGTATCTAATACTTCGTAATGACGTTGTGCTTCACGTAGGTAACGGTTAACAGCATAATCAAGGCCTTCAGGTGCCATGTGTCTAAAGTGCACCGACTGACCAGAATACGGACCTAGGCCCGAAGCAATAAACATTAACCACGATAGCATTTCTGCACGGTCTTGTGGTTTACCCGCAAGCTTTGAATATTTCTCTGATAGGTACATTAATATTGCATTCGAATCAAATACACGTGTCTCACCATCGACAATAGCAGGTGCTTTTGCATTTGGGTTAATCGCTTTATATTCAGGCGTATGTTGCTCACCCTTTAAGGTATCGAGGGGAACTAATTCAAACTCAATACCGGTTTCTTCTAAAAATAAAGCAACCTTCATAGGGTTAGGCGTATGGTGAAAGTAAAACTTGATCATAATGATTATTCCTCAAAAAATGTACAGTGATTAAAGCACAACTTGAGCAAGTGTTCAAAATATATTTATATCAATATTAAAAATAAAAAACGTGATACTTTTGTGATGTTTTAGTGATAGTTAATGCATTAATTTACATTACCCTAGGCAAAATCACCTTTTATATTACGGTATCAATATGTATGTAAAAAATGCCTTTGTTATAGTGTTTTGTGTATTATCTAGTTTGGTTTTTACTGCGAAAGCCAAAACGATTTCAAGCACTTCAAACCACACTACATTTTTAGAGTTATATACCTCTGAAGGCTGTAGTAGTTGTCCACCAGCCGAAAAGTGGCTCTCAACATTTACTCATCATAAAACCTTATGGAAAGACATTATCCCTATCAATTTTCATGTTACTTATTGGGATTACTTAGGCTGGAAAGACCCATTTTCAAACGCAGAATTTAGTAAAAGGCAGCGAATTTACAATGCACTGGGGAAAAGTAACCTTGTTGCAACGCCTGGTTTTGTCATCGATGGTCGCGGCTGGCAAGGATGGTTTTATAACAAAGCGCTCCCCGTCACCTCATCACCTTACAAAGGAAATTTACACGCAAGTATAAACGATAACACGATTGCCCTTAGTTATGATGCTGCAACGGTAGATCAAAAGTTAGTCGCGCATGTAGCACTTTTAGGATTTGATGTTCATACAAAAGTACACACCGGTGAAAATGCAGGGCGTACGTTAAAACATGACTTTGTGGTTATTGATTATCTACAAAGCGACATGCAAACCAATGGCAATATGGCATTTACTCATTTAAAACAACCACAAGTTGATAATATAGCCACCTCAAAGCAAGCATGGGTGTTTTGGCTATCGACGCAAAACGATCCAACCGCCCTGCAAGTAGCAGGTGGTTGGCTTTAATGTAACAAATACAAGGTTTAGTTTTATTCTACATAAGGCATTAAGCGGCCAAAAGTAATGACACTGCTCCATAATAACAAAGACGCCCATGCCACTAAATGGGCATCTTTTGTTAACCCCTTTGAGTTAATACCTGCTCGCATTTGTGGTTTCACTCTTAGCACAAAGTACACGGTGTTTAAGCCAGCGATTAAAATCGTACTCATTTTCACCCAAAATAAAATATTAACTAAATAGCGGTCTGAATCTCCAATTACAAACAATAGGCCCGAAACTGCATTTATTGTAAAACCAATGACTGCAAAATTTATAAACACCTCCACTCTTTCCATTGGGAGTGTTTTAGCCATGCCCACCACTCGTAAATCAACAATAAGTAACGAGCCAAACAATAAACATAAACCTAAAAAATGTGCCATTTCTAAGGCTGGAAAAACAATCGCATTTTCCATAATAAAATGACTTAAAGCACTCGCGTTAAGCGTATCGATAACCGTCGATAATATATTATTCATTTCATTTTTCCTTACGACATATAGCCAATTAAACGCCCAGCAATAATTGCCCCAGTCCAAAAAACAAGGGTGAAAACAGCTAATTTACGATGAGAAGACCTGACTGGCTTACCCTGTTTTATTACCGTATTTACCAACCAAAGGGTTAATAAAAAGCTAATAACAACCAATAATAGTTTGATTCTAAAAGCCCAATTAAAAAATAACTCTGTGGCGCTTGATACAAATAATGCAGTACCTGAGAGTAAATTAATAATAAGTCCTAATATAGAAACTCGCCAATATGGGTACAAAGAAGCAGGTACTATTTGTGATGCAAAACCAACAACCCTAATAGCTAACATAAATGAAATACCAACTAAAACAGCCATGCCAATAGCATGAAGAGTCAGTACTATTGGGTACCCCCATTGCGAGCTAGAAATTATTTCACCCAGCGCCGAGTGCTCTAATGTTGTTAATATTTTCATTGTCTTCGTTTTAGCAAAATTAGCACTGTGCTCATCATGCTCATCATGCTCATCATGCTCATCATGCTCATCATGCTCATCATGCTCATCATGCTCATCATGGTTATGAGAACGCTCTTCTGTTAGATCATCACACGCATAATCTTCAAACTCATCGGTTGTAAAGCGTACTTTATCCGAACCAGTCATTGGCTCTTGTAAATAAAGAGGATCGGTTAATGTATATTCTCGGGTGAGTACCTTACCTTCGCTATCAAGGGTAAAACGTTCAACAACCGTTAATTGCTCGCTATTTTTCGCCGGTGATGGAGGCCCTCCAGGTGGACCTCGGCGAGTGTTTGTATCGTTTAATTTACCATCTCGTGGTTTTTCCCCCTCAGGCGGACCGGGTGGGCGCTCACCCATTCCTTTAGGTGGTTTTTCTATTGATAAAGGGGCCATAATCCAACCTTCATCAAACCCAGTTGTGGTTACAACTAATGTTTTACCTTCCCAATGCCCAGTTGAAAACCCAGCTCGACTAGCCTGGTAATCACTTGGTTTAGTCGTCCCATCTAAATAAATCGTCCGCTGTAAATTCATAAACCCGTATTTGAGAACAATTTTATCCGTTGTTTGCTCAATAGCGTTTACCATTAAATCAAACCACCAATCCATAATAATATTGGTCGGCTTACATTCAAATCGAGGGTTTGCCTCAGACGAAGCATTCGCAATCGCAGCCTTACCTGCATTGGTTAACTTTGCTCGTCCGCCACCGCCGCCAGGGCGACCATTTGTAGGTCTAACCATCGCCCAATGACCATTTAAATTAGGCGAACCATCAGCAAGCTCAAGCGATCTTTGTGCAAAGCTTTCGGCTAATTTCATGGCACTTGTTTTTAAGTGTCCGTCGGCGTTAAATTCGCTATTTCGATTAGCTTTAACACCGTTTTCAAACGTAATAGAACGCATATAACATGTTCTCGGATCGTTTCTATCGGGCGAGCCAATAATTTCGATACGACGACCAACCTCAAACAATGATGCAGTCCAGCCTTTACGCTTTAACAACGAACCCGATTGCAGCTCACAACGCATATTAACAACCTCACCTTGGGCTGAATAAGCGTCGAAATAAACATAACCATGAGGATTGACTAACCTTACTTTGGTAATAGTGCCCGACAACGAGACCGATTTACTGGTATCAAATTGCCCACTACTGCCATGGTGTGCATAAACAGGTAATATACTCTGCGTACACAGTACTAATATTAAAATATAAAAAAGCCTGACCATCACAAACCCTAAAACGATAATAAACACTCTGTCAGCGGCTTAATGCAGCTTAAAGAATCACATGTGATTACATTAACATTTGAAAATGAGAATAGGAGTAGGCAAATTAGCAAACATTCCGCAATTTATATGCAAAGAATAAGTACAGTTTTTTTGCTCGCTAAATGAGACAATTAATTGCCCCCAAGTTTTAGACTTGCTACTTTATGAAAGTTAATTAATTTATAAGGAATACCATGCATTTATCTTTTTTTATCCCTTTGGTACTAAGCATAAATGCAGTACATGCAAAGCCCCAACAAAGTATGGAGCGCATCACAACAACCGCAGCTCGCACTACCGTTAATTCAACCCCTTTACCTGTGGTTGTTAGTAGTATTGAGCAAGCACAGTTGGATTTAATTGCCCCAACACATATCGAACAAGTGCTTAAACAGGTAGCCGGTGCCAATGTACAACACGGCAATGGTCAAGAATACTTACCAGCATTACGCTCTTCTGTGCTCTCTGGTGCGGGCGCGTGCGGTGCGATATTAACCGCCGAAGATGGTATTCCTTTACGCGCAGCTGGGTTTTGTAATATTAACGAGCTGTTTGAAGCACATAGCGAAATGGCGCAACGTATAGAAGTATTAAAAGGTCCAGGCTCTGCTTTGTATGGCTCAAATGCAATGCATGGTGTTATCAACGTAATAACCCCCGACACCACATACAACGAACATCAACTAGGGCTTGAGTTAGGTTCTTACGGCTATAGTCGCGTAAAAGTAAGAACCGGTAAAGATATGGGCAACCAAGGAATTGGTCTCAATGCCAGTATTACTAACGATACCGGCTATCGCGATGACGAAAGCGTAAAGCAACAAAAACTCAATCTTCGCCATCGCTACAATCAGCAAAACTTCACTTTAAATTCTGGCCTGACTTATACCAATTTAGATCAAAAAACGGCAGGTTTTATTACTGGATACCAAAGTTATAAAAATAGCGAAACAGCACAAGCAAACTTTGATCCTAATGCATTTCGTAAAGCTCAATCGTTTAGGGTGTGGTCAAAAGCAGTATGGCAAACCGATAAAAGCACACTAACAATAACCCCTTACGCACGCAGTCAAAAAATGACGTTTTTTAAACATTTTTTACCTGGCACACCGCTTGAAGAAAACAGCCAAAACGGAATAGGGATGCAATCGCTGTGGCACTATAATTACACCACCGACATTGCCTTAAATATAGGGTTAGATAGCGAATACACCCGCGCCGATTTTTTGCAGTACCAAAATGAGCCCACCGAAGGGTCGGATTTTTTAGTGGCAACCGTCCCCCAAGGTAAACATTACGATTACGACGTTAATAGCATATTATTAGCCCCTTTTATGAGCATTGATTGGCAGTGGCAAAAACTTAAATTAAGTGTAGGTGCCCGATTTGAGCAGCTCAATTATCAATACACAAACAATATGCTAACAGGGCGTACTAAAGAAGACGGTACGCAATGCAGCTTTGGCGGCTGTCGATACTCGCGCCCACCTAGCGGTGATAACAAATTTAGTAATTTATCACCCAAATTTGGCCTAAGTTATAAAATAAATAACGCCCATTATGTGTATGCAAATGCATCGCAAGGCTATCGAGCACCGCAAGCAAGTGAACTATATCAACTACAACGTGAGCAAAGTGTTGCTGATTTAAACCCTGAAACCGCCAATAACCTAGAGCTAGGCTTTAAAGGCAAATTTAAACAACTAAATTACGTACTAAGTGCTTATTCAATGAAAAAGGACAACGTTATCTTTCGCGATAGTGATTTTTTTACCATAAACGATGCTAAAACCGAGCACCAAGGTATTGAACTAGAAATAAACTACCCGCTAACCCAGTCACTACAATTCGCGCTCAGTGCCACCCATGCCAATCACCGCTACCGTTACAATCAAATATTGTCGGGCATTAACATTAATGGCAACATGATAGACACCGCACCAAAAAATATTGCCAATATGCAACTTAACTGGCAACCAACAGATAACGCCACTCTCGCCCTAGAATGGCACCATGTTAGTCAATACTTTACCGATGCAGAAAATAGCCACAATTATGCCGGCCATAACCTATTAAACCTGCGCGCAGCGTGGCAATTAAATAACCGGTTTACATTAAGTGCGCGAATAAACAATGTCGCTAACACGGCTTATGCAGATCGTGCCGATTACACCAGTTTTACCGGTGATCGTTACTTTCCCGGTAAACCCCGTAATATCGTTTTAGCAGCTAATTATCACTGGTAAAAAATATAATTTGTTGCTAAATATCTCTTTTTATCGCTAAAAAACCCAAATTTAACGCTTAAATCACTTTAATTACATGTGTTCAGATACACTTTAAAAAAAAATAAATGGAACTAACATGAAATTACCCGCTTTAAGCATTGCACTGAGCCTTGCACTCATTAATATGAGTGCATATGCCGCAGATAAAAACGATACAAAAAAAACAAAAACATTAAGCCAAATATTAGAAAATAAAACTGAATTTGCAGGTCTTTTTAATCTTTATCAAGATGACAAAACCGGTAAGCACACCCTGGTGATTACACAATCACAACTAAACACCCCGTTTGTTTATTTTGCTCATACTGTTGATGGTGTTACTGATGCAGGACACTACAGAGGCTCTTACAGAGAAACAAAATTAATCGAATTTAGAAAGTACTTTGACCGCATTGATATAATAAGTAAAACACCACGCTATCAGTTCGATAGCAACAGTGCTATGGCAAAATCGGCTAATGCCAATATTAGTGAAGCGGTGCTTGCCAGTATAAAAATAGAAAAAGAAGAAGAAGGAAAGATAGCCTTTAATGTCGATAAACTCTTTTTAAGTGAAGCCCTACATAAAGTAACACCTTGGAATAACCCAAATGATAAAAACGCAAAAAAGCGTTTTAAGTTAGGTAAATTAAACGATAAAAAATCACGTATTATAAAACATCGTCCTTATCCAAATAACTTAGATGTTGTTGTTGATTATGTCTTTAGTAACAGCAACCCAAGTGTAAGGGGTTCTAAAGCACTTAGTGACCCTCGTAATGTATCTATAAAATTACAACATTCATTTGTAGCACTGCCCAATAATAATTACAAACCTCGCTTAGATGATGCTCGTATCGGTTATTTTACAAACCAATTTGATCAAATGTTATCAACCGACTGGGCACCTTACACAGATGTTATTAAGCGTTGGGATTTACAAAAACAAGATCCAACCGCCGCTTTGTCTGCGCCAATAAAACCGATTACTTGGTGGATAGAAAACACAACACCAGTACAGTGGCGCGATACTATAAAAAATGCGGTTTTAACCTGGAATACCTCTTTTGAAAAAATTGGCTTTAAAAATGCCATCGAAGTAAAAATTCAGCCTGATGATGCTACATGGGATGCGGGTGACATAAACTATAATGTTTTGCGTTGGACTTCTTCACCTAAACCGCCTTTTGGTGGATATGGCCCTGCTTTAGCTAACCCGCTCACAGGTGAAATACTCGGCTCAGATATTATGCTTGAGTTTGTATTTATGAAAAATCGCTGGTTTTACGACAGCTTTTATACCCAAGGTAATACACCTAGTAGCGACGCGCAGAGCCACAGCCACAACGATGCATTAAATTGCTCGCTAGGGCATGAAATTCAACAAAATATAATGTTAGCAAAAGGCCTTGCGACAGGTGCCAGCATTACCGATAAAGAAATGCTACGCCAAGGACTCACCCAATTAGTACTTCATGAAGTAGGCCATACTCTTGGCTTAAATCATAATATGAAATCGTCTATTTTATGGAACGAAAAAGACGTTCACGATAAAAATAAAACTCAAGGTATAGTCACAGGTTCAGTCATGGATTATGCCCCAGCGAATATAGCGCCTGTAGGGATGAAACAAGGTGATATTTTCCAAACAAAACCTGGCCCTTACGATGATTGGGCAATAAATTATGGTTACAGCACACCTTTAGATAACGATAGTGAAGAGCAAACAAGACTTAATAAAATTTTAGCCCGTTCAAGCGAGCACTCACTGGCCTTTGGTAATGATGCAGACGATATGCGATCTCCTGGACGTCATATCGATCCGCGTATAATGATTGGCGATTTATCATCAAATCCTGCTGCGTATGGCGCTGATAGAATGGCACTGATTAATCATTTGTTTAGTCAATTAAAAGACAATGCCACTGTAGCTGGTGAGTCTTATCAGCAGTTGGTTACCACAACAAACAGCTTATTTGGCCAGTATCGTACTCAGGCAGGTATTGTGGCCCGACAAATAGGAGGGGTATACGTAGAGCGTGCTGTTGTTGGTGACAAAAATGCAGATAAACCATTTACTCCAGTACCAGCAGAGCGACAAAGAGAGGCGATGAACATTCTTTCAAGCTATGTATTTGCGCCTAACGTGTTACAAAATATGCAGCCTTTATATAACTACTTGCAAGCACAGCGCAGAGGGTTTGATCACTTTGGTAAAAACGAAGATCCAAAACCCCATAAAATGATTTTAGGTATGCAAAAATCAGTGCTAGCACACTTACTACACCCTGCTGTTATGTTACGTATTTCTGATTCAGCTATTTATGGTAATGAATACAGCCTGACCGAGTTTATGGAGAAGTTAACAGCAAGTATTTTTGTTGCCGATGCGAATGCAAATTCAATCAGTCATAACTTACAAATTGAATATGTAAATAGACTTATTGCAATATCAGGGTTAGAAAGAGCGAGTAAATACGATAACTTAGCTAAAACAGCCGCACTTTATCAACTCACTCAAATAGCCGATAAAAGTACTCCTTGGCTAGCCGATGACGCTGTAAAAGCGCACCATAAATACATTATGCATTTAATAAATAAAGCGTTTAACGCCTAATTATAAAATGTCACTAAAAAGGCCACGATTAACGTGGCCTTTTGTTATGGTAAAAATTTAGTGTCGCTTTTTTGCCCCTTTACGCACTAAGTCTTTACCATTATCAAATACAAACTGGGTGACCCAGCGTCCTAGTAAAAGCTGATGGTTATTATCAAGGACCGCCACAAACGGTTTACCATTACTATTATTGGTTGCAAGGGCTACACCCGTTACGTTATCAAGCCCTAAACCGCCACTATCAACTAATAGTAAAAAGGCTTCTAATTCTTCTAGGGTATCAATAATATCGTTATCGTTAATCATAAGTACGCTCTGTTAAACTTTTATTCCTGCATAATAACAGTTTTAAAATTATCGATATAGAAGCACAACAACAAACGCCCCTTATTGCAACTTTTTTGTAATAGTTGAACAAATGCTTAAGGCGGACGTTATTGGTAAGGAGGGTTAAAGTGAATGTCTGCGTAACGGTGTAAAAAAGCTCGGTGAAAAATAGACACGAAAAAATACCCTATCTATTTTACATCAAGCTTTTAATTTTAGGATGGATCATTTTTTCATTCTTTTTTCAGGCATTCGCCCACCTAATGAGTCCCTTAACATTTCACTAAGCTCAGCCAAGGCCGTTGTATTTTCAATGCCTATATTTTGCTCTATATATTCGTCTACACTTTGCCATACTTGGCTTATATCATTAACTAGGTTATGCCCTTTTGAGCTTAAGCGAAGCAAATTACGTTTTGCATTTTTTGCATCCTTCTGGCTTTTAATTAAATTTAACGCAATTAAACGAGAGGTCATGGTACTCATACTTGCTGGAGTAATATTAAATTCGCGAGCAAGTTCAACCTGAGAAATATTCCCCATTAAATTTATAGTTTTAATAACTCGAGCTTGATTAGGCGTTAAACCAAATGGCAGTAATTTAACTCTTAAATACTCTTGAATTAAATCAGCCGAATGCAACAGTAAATGAAATTTATATTTTTGCTCCCCCATAGTTAGCATGCTAACATAGCGGTAGTTTTTAACCCGTTTGAATTTAAAGTTTGTTCAAATATAGTCATAACTTTTACCTCATTTTAATAAAGTTATATTTATTAAAAGCGGCGATTAATTGAAACCGCTTAGTTACATTAGTATAAAAGGACAGAATAATGAATCAACCCTCTTCTCGTACAGGAACGCTATTATTTTTTACTAGCATTGTGGCTGTATTAGTTATTTTTACTATGATGTTTGGCGCTCGTTTAGGTTTTTGGCCACCTATTGTTGGCTTTGGTTATATTAGAAACTACCTTAACCCTATCGCTTACACCCTTTTTAGCTTTAGTGTGCTTGGGCTTATATATAATTTAAAAAATAAAAATCGAAAGGGGATTCTTAAAACTGTATTCGCAACTTTTATCGGTTTAGCTCTTTTATCGCCAACATTATATAGCTTGGTAAAACCAAAAAAACGCGCACCGGCTATTCACGATATAACGACCAATACACTTAACCCACCGCTATTTTTGGTTCTTGATGACTCTCGCCCTGGTGCAAAAAACTCTTTAGTGTATAGCGGTGAAGAAACAGCTAAAATCCAACAACAAGCATACCCTGATATTGCGCCCATTTTAACAAATCTTAGCTCTATAGAGTCGTTTAACAAAGCACTTAAAATTGCAAAAGATAAAGGATGGGATATTGTGATAGAAGATCCAAAAAACCTGCGATTTGAAGCAACAGCAAAAACAAAAATATTTGCCTTTGAAGATGATATCGTCGTTGTTATTACACCTTTAATACGTCAAAGCCGTATTGATATTCGCAGCGTATCAAGAGTAGGACGTAGTGATCAAGGCGCAAACGCAGCCCGAATAAAAGATTTTATTACTACTTTTAATCTGTAACTTTGTATTTTTTCAAAGGGTGTTTTTTTAGTGCTAATTAAACACCCAGCGCTGCCCTTGCTCTGGAATAATAAACGTTATTTGCATATCATTTTGCTCAGTAAGCTGGTTTAAAATAGTGTTTTCTATAGCAGTACTCTTTGCTTGTAAAGCATATTTAATATGACTAATGATCACCGATAAACCTGCTAACGACCCTTTTCCACCCGCTAACATTTCTAATTTATGTAGTTCTTTAATTAAGTGGTGCGGTGTTAAGTGTCCAAACAATAAATGATCAGGCCTATCGTTAGTGTATGAGTTTTCTATAATAATGGCCTTTAATGCCCCAGCTTTAATTTTCTCTGCCGCTTTTTTCCATACGGTTAATAGCGCATCTGTGTTTGAAATGCTATCAGGTGCCGTATCACCAAAACATAACACGCTCGCATTGTTACTGTTAATTAGAAATGCAGTCGATGGCTGTGTATGGCTTAAAGGAAATGCGGTGACCGTCATATTCGTATTTGTTAATTCGCGCGTCATTAATGGCTTTAAGGTGACATACTTATATTTATTTAGCACCGGTGGCGTGCCTGAATCTGCAAAATTAACCCACGACTTCCAATTAAAGTGAGTGTTTTTTATCGTGGCAATTGTAGCGGGTAAACCATAAATAGGTTTAGCTGAGTCATCGGGAGATGCAATGATTAAACCGGCTATATGATCTAAATGAGCATGACTAATTAAATACCCTTTTATATGCTCAGTTAAAACATAACCTACCTTGTTTAAAGGCGACGACTTAGGTACCACTATATTATCAAACACCCCTTTTTCATTGGCAATGCGTAATCCATTTACGAGGGTGCCAGCATCACATAAAACGGCACGTTCATCCCCTACTGGGCTAATCATAAACGAAGTTAAGTTACCGTCTTCAATACCGCCTTTAGCACCTAAAACAGTAATATTAAAACCACTTTTAGGTGCACTAGCGTCCGATTGGGGAATATAAAATCCCGATAAAAATAATGCAATAACACTACACACTAAACAATTTTTCATTATTAGCTACACCCGGTAAATGAGGGGATTAATTTATACATACAACGTAAACAAGGTAAAACAAAAAACTACTTGACCTGCTCAGACAAATAATAAGTTGTTATCCCTAGTAACTCATCAGCCGCTGTTTGTGTTTGTTTATCATTTTCGCTTAATACATTAAAAATATGGTTTGCATTTTTTATCACATATAAAGATGATTGCGCTTGCTTGGCCCCTTTAATCAATGCCACTGAATTTTGCCAAGGTACCGTTTTATCTGCCTGTGCGGCAATAGCTAAAAGCTTCCCTTTATAGTTTGCCATATCGGTTAAACTACTATTAGCAGCAACTTGCTCAAACCACGATTTATCAAACTTTAATGGCTGCGATAACCATGGGTATTTTATTTCGGCATATCCGTTATCAATCGCTTGTTGATAATATTGATCAAAAAAAGCTTTAAAACTGCTTACCCCATTGCCTGCAACACTCGACCAAGTCACCATAGATACTAACGGGATCTGGGTTGTTGTAGCACTAAGTTGGGCAATTAATCCCCCTTGGCTAAACCCCACTAAATGTACATTTTTATTATTAATATCGCTGCGTGATTTAATAAATTGATAAACCGAAACGACATCGCTTACTGCACTTTTTAAATTGTACTTACGGTAATCAACATCACTCTCCCCCGACCCTATAAAATCAAACCTAACAGAGGCAATACCTTGCGCAGCGAGTCGCTGTGCTAATTTTACATAAAGGTCACCCACTTCATTTTTTTGCGAAGCGGTACCATGCAACATAATAACAATGGGTAATTTTTGGTTTTTACTATGCTGTGGTAGCGTTAAAATGGCAGGGATTTTATGGTTTTCACCCGGTATTAATAATTTATTACTTTTCGCTGCGTAGACATTAAAACTGGCAATTAAAGTACTAAGCAGTATTAATAAAATGTTTAATATTTTCATTTGGCTCTTATTATTATAAATGCATAAAACGAATATTTATAATACAACGACCCTGACTAAATAGTAAAAATAAACCACATTAAATTACACTTTCATTATCTTCATTTATTATTCGTTAGTCTTAGCATTGTTGCTTAGTACTAAGCTTAGGTATAATGCTGGCTTATTACTGTATTTATTAAGGTGTGTAGGACAAGCAATTAGTTACTTGTAGCTATATATATAGCTAGATAAAAGGCGCAAAAACGTTAAACTAAACCCGCTAGGTCTCAACATCGATTAATGATGACACCGCCTCCACATTACACAAATTTTAATCCTGAAAAATCAACAGGCCCTAACCCCAAGTTGGACTAAAAATGAAAAAACTTTCCGCTGTGCAAGTAAAGCAACAAGCACTTGTGCTTAATATTGCCGATAAATTAGAAGCACAAGCAATAGCCGAAATCCCCGGCATGCTGCAATGCTGGTTTGATGTTGAATACCACTTGTTTCCAGGCTCTTTATTATTGTGTTTTCAGTTCGAAAACGAACAAGCATTAGCAGCAGCAAATCCCGACTTATTAAAATGGCAAAAACGCTTAAGTGCAGCATTAATGAAAAAAGGGGTCGTGTTAAAAAATATGCGTAAGCATTTAATATTTACTTTAAAAGGTCCCGAAGACTAAACCTACCTTACCAATACCCCTTAGTACTATGTGCTCTTTTGGCACATAGTACTTAACAGCTTTCACTATGGCGTTTATTGTTACGCTTTTCATCGCTCTGCCAGCACATAAATATCAACTAAAGGCTTTAAAAACAATGGCTTAAAATGTGTTTCATTTCGTTTAAATTAAAGGGTAGCAATAACAAGTTATCGTTTATCGGTAATTTATTATTGTTTTATATTCACCCTTATGGCATGTTAGTGTTTTAATTTAATGGATATAGATATGAAACCCTTATTAACTTTAGCTATATTAGTGATGTTATTGCTAAGCCAAACTGCTTGTACCACTATTAATTTAAAAGAATCACATTTTATAAGACCCGATAAAAATATTAACCTCAGTGCACTCACCCAAATTAACCACTCAGCACAAATAATACCGGTCGACATTAAAGCACACGATGGTGCTATATTACGCGGCACATTTATAAGTATTGATAATGCCAAAGCCACCGTTATATATTTTGGTGGTAACGAATTTACAATTCATCGTCACGGTGCAGAGCCCGCAGAAATTTTACTCGGCTTACAGGTTAATGTATTAATGGTTGACCATCGTGGTTATGGGCAAAGTGAAGGCATTCCAACGATTAAAAATATAAAGCAGGATGCGCTGAGCATTTATGATTTTGCCAGCCAAAATAAAACTATCAGCAATACCCCCATTATTTTACATGGCCACTCTTTAGGCAGCATGATTGCAGGCTACACAGCGACAAAGCGTCCGATTAGTGCACTTGTATTAGAGGGCAGTGTCACTAATGTAAGTAACATGATGAGCGAACTTATTCCTTGGTATGCAAAACCATTTGTAACCGTAACTTATTCTGATGAATTAACGGCCATCAACAATCTAACGGTTGTAAAGCAATACCAAGCACCATTATTAATAATGACCGGTGAAAACGATAAACAAACACCGAGTTCGTTAGCAAAGATTTTATACACAAATTCAAACTCAAAACAAAAACAGCTCTATATCGCCAAAAATAAGCATCATGGTAATGCATTAAAAGGCGATAAACTAAACGAAAAATATGCTGTATTATTATCTCAAATAACTAAAAGTAACTAACAATGAAAAAAATAACCTACATGAGTAACCTCATTTTAGCTTTGCTAATACTTGGTTTAGCGATCACCTTAATAAGTGCAACGATGGTAATACTCAGTAATACGCCACTTCTAAGTTACAACAGTGCAAGTGGGACAAACATGTGGATTGGCCTTGAAGTAAGTGGTTCATGGCAACACGCAGCACAGCGACTTAGTAGCAATAATTACAACCCTATTTTGTGGTTAGGCATAATGCAAATACTGCCTTTAATCTGTATTAATTGTATTTTAATTCGTTTATTTAGATTGTATCAGCAAGGGGTATTTTTTAGTGTTAAAAATAGCCAATGCTTTTCATGGTTAGGCGCTATTTTAGTGTTTCAGTTTGTCATGGTCGCTATCGCTCCAGCATTGGTGTTTACGATAATCACAGCGATAGATGGCATTGAGCTCAAGCGTGTAGTTTCAATTAGCGATACCGATATAATTAGCCTAATTGCAGGGTTAATTATTTTCGTTATTGGTTGGATTATGAAACAAGCACACCAATTACAGCAAGAACAAGCGCTGGTGATCTAAATGCCTATAATAATTGATTTAGATGTCATGCTCGCTAAACGAAAAATGAAATCAAGTGAACTGGCACAAGCTATTGGCATCACGGCTCAAAACCTATCGGTGCTTAAAGCTGGGCGTGCTAAAGCAGTTCGGTTTTCAACGTTAAATGCCATATGTCAGCATTTAGAGTGTCAACCAGGTGATATACTTCGCTTTGTTGACGAGCAGGCATAAAGTACCATTTATTTTTATCACACCTAGCAAGGTGGGTGTTTTGCTAGGTGTGATAACACCGTTTAATAAGAGTATTCAAAAAGCGTTTAGTCATGCCTGTTAGCATGCTTTAGAGTCATCATCTGCTGGGTCGCCGCTTTCATCTTCTTTTTTTATTTGTACCTGTTTTATTTTCTCAAGCTTTTTTACTTCTTCACCAGGTATCGGAAATAATGAAATAAGTGGAAAAAACGCTAAAAAAATAAATGCTCCCTTCGACATCTTTTTTGCCAAAAAAATCATTTTAAACATACCTAAAAATACAAATATAAAAGCAACAACAACGAATACAATCGCCACATACTTTGCATCAACGCCCACTAATAAATCCATTTTAACAACGTTTAAAACACCCATATAAATATTAATTGTGGTAATTTATTTAAAATCAAGCCGTTACTTTTTAATCATTAATACAAGCTCATATTTATAAGGTTTACATATCCGTCCCCAATAAAAATTAACCCAACTAAAACAAAAATTTAAAAAAACATGATTATTCTTTAATTTTTTTGGAATAAATCACATTCCCGCTCGTTACCTTTATGTCAATTCGCACAAACGAGAGGAAAATAGAATGACTAAACTAAACAAAACATTAATTGCAATGTGTATCGCAACAACAACAGGTTTTACCGCTTCCATTTATGCAGCAGAAATCGAAGTCGGTATTTCAACAGATCAACAAGTATCAGCACAGCTACAAACTAGCTCAGTACAAACCTCAAGTAATATTCAAGTGTCTAGCTCTGTTTTAACCCCAACAACTGATACAGAAGATACCGATGCTCAGGCAAGTACTGATACTGAAATAGCAGCATCTACCGAAACTGATATTGAACAAAATGACTCTGCCACGGCTTTAAACACTATCAATAGTGCCACAGACACAGTAAGCCAAGCCTCTTCAGCTCTTACAGATACACTCGATAACGTCAGCACCGATGCCACAGAACTGGCCGTAAATACCGTGCAAAGCATCTCAACCACTGAGGTTGTGAGCCAGATAAGTGAACCGGTCAATGCACTCCTACAAACGCAACTTAATGCCGCAAATGCAGTCACTACAGAGCTTAACTCAACCGCTAACAATACAGTACAAAGCAACGTGGCAGACAATGTACTGCAAGGTACTACCGAGTTAGTACAAAGCAACGTCGCAGACAGTGTACTGCAAGGTACTACCGAGTTAGTACAAAGCAGTGTTGAGCAAAATGTAAACTCAGTTATCTCAAGTAGTGTCAGCCAACAAGTGGCCGATCAAGTAACCGCCTCAACCACAACCGAAGTGGTAAACAATATTCAAAACAACCTTGGTTTAGGACTTTAAACCGCACAGAGCCGGGTAAATACCCGGCCTCCTTTGGAGGGATCATGAAACTATTTTTTAAACTAAGTTTGATCAGCGCTTTTTCAACCAGTTGTTATACACTAGCGTTGCAATCAGACTACAGCGCTGTGGCTGAAGTAGGTTTAACCAACAATTCTGATTTGGCTATTAAAGAGCTCGATGTCATTTCGTCGCAAAGTGATAGCGGCAATACGCTATCACTGGCTCTGAGTTCAAATATAAAGTTTAGCGATACATTTAAAATCACCCCAAGCTATAGATATGAAAAAGTAAACTACCAAACGTTAGATCAATATGACCTTACCCTGCATCAATATGGTGTAGATAGTAATGTAAAACGAGGTAATACAGATTTCGGTATTCGCTACGATGGGGCAACAGCAAAAGTCGCCAACGAGACATTTTTACGCTTAAACCAAGCGAGCCTTTATGCTGGTCACTTTATTTCTGCAACAACCTACATTCGTGCTTCACTTAACACCGCGTCTAAAACATTTTTAACGCAACCTGCGCGAGACTCTAACAATGTTGGGGTTAATTCAAGCCTGTACTACTTTATGAATCAAGGGAACACCTTGCTTTTAATTGGCGCAAAAATAGAAAAAGAACAAGCTGAAGACTCGCAATACGACTTCAAAGGGTATGGCATAAATACCAAATTAAGCCATAAGTTTACGGCCCTTAACTTATCAAACGAAGCCGGTATAGGCTGGAGCTATAACAATAAAGATTACCATGAAACCAACCCTGCCTCTTTTACAGAACCCACACTATCACGAGATGAAAAACGTAATGTATTCAATGCATTTTGGCAACTTAATGTGATTGACTCGATCAGCATTGTCGCAGAAGCCGAATATGGCGATTACTCTTCTAAAACATCAAGTAATACTTATACTCAAAGTGTCACCAGTCTCTCGCTTAAGGCTGAATTTTAAGCGAGCGTATGATCCCATAACCAAATACAGGGTCTTTACCGGGTTGACCGGCATCTACAGCACGTTGCACCAGCTGAGTAAAAATCTGTTGCGGTGTTTTTCCTTCAACGGCTAAGCACGCCGCAGCCGCACTAATATATGGTGCAGCCATCGACGTTCCCGACTCTCGCCCAGTACCACCGGCGCCATTTAATGTTAATACATTCACCCCTGGTGCAGAAAAGTCGATATGTTCCCCTTTATTCGACCAACGGTACACGGTATTTAAGTGACCCACTGCACTGACAGCGATGACATTATTATATGCTGCCGGATACAGAGGGAGTGCAGCAGGTCCTGCATTTCCTGCAGCACCAACCAGAGTTATTTTTTTCGCGTGAGCGGTTTTAATAGCCGCAGCTAAAATAGCATTATTTGGGCCGGTAAAACTCATATTAATAACGGGTACATTTTCTGCCACCAACCAATTTAACGCTTGAACAATAGCAATCAGCGTTGCCCCTTGTGAAAAATCTGATTGACGATGAAAAACCGCCGCACTATACAAGGTTGCTTTGTTTAACAATGGAGTAAGTAAGCCCTCTTTCCCTACCATCACCCCTGCTACAGCAGTGCCGTGTAAACTAGGCGACTCTATAGTTTCAGGCAAAAATGACTGCACTTTTATTGTGGTATGAGCAAACCCCGAATGCGCTACAGCAACGGCACTATCAATCATTCCCACGCTCACCGCTTGATCACACAATGGCATATGCTTGCCTTGTGAGTCTGACACGCCCATGCCCGACTGTGCTTGGTAAATATGATTTCGGCCAATTAACGCATCTTCAGATAACGATAAGAGTTTAAGTAGCTGTACTTTAGAGTCATACTTTTCAGGCACCACAAAACGCAATAAAATTAAATTTAGCGCGTCATACGATGTTCGAGTTAAAATCGTTGCGCCAATTTTATCTAATGTCAGTTGATGTTTTTGATCTGCTAATATTATCCATTCACGCTCAATAGCTCTAAAGCCTTGCTCCACTTCAACTTCAACAAACACCGTTTGTTTTGCCCTATTTAGCACATTTAAAGTAGGCGGTAATGCAGCTAAAGTTTGGCTAGCTTGCTCTAGTAATTCCAGCTCTTGCAATGACGTACCTAGCGTCTCTACATGCCGCTTAACCTCAACAATCGGAATTTCAACCTGTTGAATTATAGGTCTAATGGGTTTTATTAATTCAGCATCGGCAGTGTGGGCCAAGCCAACTAATAAGCAGAAAAAAACATATTTCATATTCATGTTAAGGTGTCTTTTTAAAAGTGAGCAATATCGTTATAACGTTTTAGCTAAAAATAAATTGCAATTATTTTGGAATAAAATGCAATGCAACACGTTACCTCACTAAGGAGAAAATAATATGACTAATACCATAACACAGTTATTACCGGCATTAAGGCGTTTTGCATACTCATTAACCGGGAATCAAGCCGATGCGGATGACGTAGTACAAATAACCATAGAAAAACTGCTAGTAAAAGGGCTACCCGATAATATAGAGCCATTAAAATGGGCGTTTAAAGTATGCAGAAATGTATGGATTGATGAGTATCGTTCGCAAAAAGTAAGGCAAAAATCTGTAAACGATCCCCAACTTCACGAAGCTGCAAGCAACGATGAGCAAAATAATTTAGCCGATACCCAAACTCTTCAACGAGTGAACAATGCGCTCACATCATTACCCAACGAACAACGAGAAATTGTTTCTTTAGTGGCAGTGCAAGGGATGGCATATAAAGATGTAGCTAGCATACTCGATATTCCCGTTGGTACTGTTATGAGTAAATTATCTCGTGCTCGCAGTGCCCTTTATCAACTCATTAAGCCCGATTTTAGCAAGGAGAACGCATGATGATTGATGATAAAACACTCAATGCATTTTTAGATAATGAGTTGAGCGAAACGCAAATGGAACAAGTTCGCCATGCTATAGCTCAGCAAGAAGATTTGGCCCTGCGTCTTGCCGAATTAAGCGAAGTCGACATGTTAGTAAAACAACATGCACAACATATTGATAATCTGCCTCTGAGTCACTCATTAGCAAACACAATCAATAACTTACCAAACAGCAACGTTGTTGAAATTTCACGCTGGCAAAAACTAAAAACATCGAGCAAAAAACAGCTTGCCATAGCCGCCAGTGTTGCTATTGCCTGTACAGTGAGTTTGGTCAGTTATATGCAGCAAGAACAGCTGCAATTAGACAGCCGAATAGTACAAGTGCTGGAGAAACAATTAAGTGGTGATAAAGCCAATATTGATCAGTCATTAGCCGTTACAGCAAATTTAAGCTTCATTAATAATAACGGTGAGTTTTGCCGCCAATACACTGTGTTTAAAGCAAAAACACAACAAGCTATGATTGCCTGTAAACAGCAAAAAAAATGGCAAATGAATGCACAAGGCCCGCTAATAAATCATAACCAGCAGTCGTATAGCATGGCAAGCCATGATGCACAGTTAGATAACTATATCGATGAAACACTGAAAGGGCAGCCGCTTGATCGCAGCCAAGAGCAACATGCCCGAAGCAGCAACTGGCAATAACAAGGAGAACTTATGCAATATTTAATGATTACAATATTAATTTTAACGTTAACTGCGTGTGCCAACAGCCACAATTCAAACTCCAGTGTGCGTGGCTACAGTGAGCAACAACTTGCACCAGATCAATTTGCACTAAGCTATAAAAGTAGCCGGCTATCAAAACAAAAGGTGCACGACTTTACCTTGCTAAAAGCGGCACACCTCACCACCTTGCACGGCTACGACTGGTTTGTTATAACTCAACAGAAAACCGAAATAACGACGCCAAGCGAATCGTTCGCAACAACCCATAGTTCGGCCTCACAGACAACTCGTTGTGGGCTATTATCATGTTCAACACACACATCCCCTTCTTATCCCACTGCGTCCGCTTCAATACAAAGGCAGCAAATAAGTTATTATATAAATATAAAAATGGGTACGGGCATTCAACCCAACGCAAAAACTCATAATGCCTATGAAATACAGCAAAAAGAATCAGCCACACAATATCTGAACCAGATTTGTCCTAATGATACAAGGATGTATAACAACTGATTTGGTCAGGAAGACGAGTTATAAATGTTACAAAGCAACCAAAAAACTAAAATTAACTTTTTTCATTTGCCGATAATTTAAAAGCGTTGAATAATGAGGGTTCATCAATGGCAATAATAATTTGGACTCTCATGATCAAAGCATTACTCACTACAGGCTTAATCGCTTCATCATTCACAGCAATGAGCCTCCCCCTAACCGTAGAAGAACAACGAATTAGCAAAGCTCAAGAGGCTATGCCAAATGTGTTAAACACGTTTTCAGCTCAAGTAAATTCGTTTGAACAAAAATTTAAAGCCTTAAGCACTTTTAAAGAAGCAAAAAACTTAGTGCAAAGCTATAGCTTTGAGCTGTGGGAAAGTGGCAAACAACAAATAACAAGCAGTCAATCGTACGACGACCGAGCACTTTATTGGACCCGTTTACTGTCAAGTAAAGTAATACGTACACACTCACCTCAATTCGCTATCACCGAAGCGCAGATAAACACCCTGCTTACCTTGCTTGAAAACGGCAGTCGCGGTCGCACCGACTTAAACTATTCAAGTGGTGCCGATAAAAAGATTTTACTCACCGGATTCGACCCGTTCTTACTCGACCGAAATATAAATCAAAGTAATCCTTCGGGTATTGCGGCTCTTCTACTTGATGGCCAAGTCATAAATTACAATGGAGTGAGCGCAGAAATAAACACGGTTATGGTACCGGTGCGCTACGAAGACTTTGATCAAGGTATAATCGAGTCACTGCTTGCACCTTATTATGCACTTAACAATGTAGACATGATTGTGACTGTAAGCATGGGTAGAACAGAGTTTGATCTAGAGCATTTTCCGGGCAAACGTCGCAGTGTAACCGCCCCTGATAACGCCAATATTGTATACGGTGGCACACAAACCAGTCCTGTTATCCCTAAACTCAATGGTCGTCCACTGCCTGGTAACGAATTTGTTAAATTTAGCCTGCCAGTAAGCGACATGCAAAAAGCAAAAGGCGATTACAAAGTGATCGATAACCACGAAGTCACCACGATTGAAAAAACGTATAAAGCGGGCTCGTATGGCGAACTTAAAAATAGTATTGCGGTAAATGGAGGCGGTGGCGGTTATTTATCTAACGAAATATCGTATCGTAGTATTCGTCTGCGCGATGAGCTAAATTCAAGTATTCCTACCGGGCATATTCACACCCCACGTATACAGCAATTTGAGCCCGAAACCGAAGCTAAAATAGTAAAACAAATAAAAGCCATGTTAGAGAAAAGCTTAGTAGCACTGTAGTTAAATACATAAAATGCATGCATAAAAAAAGGGCAAACTATTGCCCTTTTTTTATGCATGGTTCGCTTAGCGATAATTACTAAACTGGGTACACACTTTATTTTTACCATGTTTTTTTGAATCATATAAAGCGCTATCAGAAACCTCAAATAGCTCTTCAAAGTCATACCCAACATGCTCAGAACTTGCCACACCAAAGCTTGCTGTTAATGAAAATACCTGACCCTGCGACTTATTGGTTAATTCAATTTCGTGTCGGCATCGCTCTGCTATTTCAATCGCTTGTTCAAGATTACAGTCTGACATAATAATACCAAACTCTTCGCCCCCTAAACGCCCAATAAAGTCGCCTTTTCTACAACCTGCTTGCACCGCTAAAATAGCTGTTTTCAGGGCGATATCACCCATTTTATGACCATAACTGTCGTTTATCTTTTTAAAGTCATCTAAATCAAAAATAACTAAACTAACCGGAATTTCTTTTGCAGATAACGACTCTAAAATTTTAACTGCTTTTTTTGTAAAAAAGTGACGATTAGCAATACCAGTAAGGCTATCCTTTTGAGATATTCTTTCTAACTCTAGGTAATGGCTACGTTTTTTATATAACCATAAAACCACAAATAAAAATAAAATAAACAAGCCTAAAAAAAGTAACTTACGTTTATTACTTTCTTCGTAAGAAAGCCGAGCTTTGGCCCTTAATAACGAATTTTCGGCATCTAGTAAGTCAATTTGATTCGATTTTAATAGGTTATCTTGTTGCGCTTTATGAATGCTCAAACGTTTAGCATTCATACTCGAAAGATTTAATGATTTAGCCTTAGCGTAAGACTTATATAATACTAAGGCTTGCTCATAAAATTGTTCGGCTTCAGCTATTTTATACAGTACTTCATAAGCATCTATATCCGATATTACTGCATAATCAGCGCCTTTATCTTCATTAATAACTTTATATGCGTACTCTTTTGCTTTGTCGTATTCTTTACGTAAAAAGTACACTTTACTTAAAAGCGCATAAAACTCCTCAAGTATAGGTGCATAGTTAGTACTTTCTACATCGCTACGCTGCTGTAACAGCACCGATAATGCGTCCTCTGTTTTACCTTGATCATAAAGATAAATAGCATGATGGGTATTAATCGCATTTATCGCGATAGGCTCTTCAGCTGTTTTACAAAAAGTTAACGCTCGCTCGAAAGATGATTCAGATAACGATTCATTTTTAGTCGAGACCAAAGCCACAATAAGTTGCATGTTTAACAAACAGGTAAAACGTGTCGAATATTGACCATTTACTATCGAGTTTGCATAACTAATAACTGTTTCTTTTTCATCTATAGAATTGTAAAAGTTAATAATCGCATTATGACCCTGCTCTTTTGTTTCGCTATCATCAACTTGTTCAATATTCTCGGTTAAAAAATCCATGGCTTCAAATGCTGCAACCCAATTTTGAGTTGCAGCATTAATGGCTGCCAAAGCAGAATAAGCTTTAAACCTTAAATTAAAAGAATAAGAAGGGCTGGTTAAATCATTAAAAGCAGGCACAGAGGCGGCAATATCACCCATAACAAGCTTAAGGTAAGCATGTGTGTAGTCATATAGCTCTTGATCATCTTTGGAGAGTGTAGACTTATCGACCGTATCAAATAATTGAGCGGCTTGTTGTGGTTTTGAGCTACGTAATTTATATGCTTGCGCAAGTGCATCGTTACTAGCAGCATGCACCACAGGCAAAGAGCTTGTAGTTACCAATAGCAATAACAAAAATACAATCCGTTGAATTAAACTAATGACTTCGCCCCGTTCCTTCGCCAAAAAAACTCTATTTTTTAATATATTAAAAATTACTTAACCGTATACTAGCAAACTAAAACCATATCTTTTTACTATAAAATATTCATTTTATAAGTAAAGTGTTATTAATACATTTTAGATAGTTTTATATACAAAAAAGTCCTTTTTTCGTATTTTTTTTAACCTTAAAAACCGCAAAATAAGACATCATTGTTGTGATAGCCCTAAAACGATTCTTTTTTTACCAAAAAAACTCTGTACTTTGTTAGCCCGTATTAGACTAAAGTCTATAGCTTAATTAAATTCATCTATTAGGTTTTTTTATATCGTTTGTGGGTTTTAAGTGATTACTCTAAAGTTCAGTTGTCGGCAACAAGCACGGCTAACTTAATAGGAACATAATCATGAAATCACTTATCAAAACTATCGCAATAAGCGCTTTATTAACATCTTCGGCTGCTGCAGTAGCGGACCAAAGTGACTACAAATTAATGGTTATTGAAGCGCAAACTGCGCCAGAGCCTCTTGAGCAGTCGTTTAATAGCTGTGCATTAAACGTTAAATCAAAAAATTACGCTCAAGCAGAAGCCATTTGTACTAAAGCCATTGCTTTATTACAAGAAGCAGACGCACCGGCATCTAAAGTACGCCAGCTTACTAGCTTCGCACTTAGCAACCGTGGTGTAGCACGTTTAAAATCTCAAAAAGATACCGCTGGTTTAGCTGATTTATACGAAGCAAAACAGCTTTCTAATAGCCGCTATGTTACGCACAATTTAACACGTGCTAAAGAAGACTTATCACTATAAGTTTTTACTAAAACAAAATACATAAACACCCTTGATTAGTTTACCTAGTCGAGGGTGTTGTCATTTAAGGCATTGGTTTTTACCGTATTACTACAGCCGCGTACATAAATATTTATCCTCGTTTGTCACCACTTACTTTCACAATTAATTTATTAATAACTTAGCCGTAAAATTAAAATAGGCCGCTTTATTTAAAGTAATTACTTTAATAACGCCTTTATTCATATATGATTATGCTAGTTACACTTCTTTATGATCTTAATTTAGAAAGGAAAGCCTTTTGGCTGTATAAGAAATGATAAAAATGCTCCCTAAAAAGCCGTGGTTACTTATTAGTATATTATTTAGCAGTTTAATTTTAACCGCATGTAATAGCACACCAGAGACAAGCAAACAAAACGAATTAACAACACCACAAAAAAATGCGATAAAAGCAAAGCAAGGTGCGCTCAATGCCCGGGGTTTTTATGAAACCCAATTAGGCAATATTAATTACACCCACGCTCGCCAATGCAGTAACTTTGAACTACAAAGTCATCGTGGTTCTATCCGTTACCCCGAAAACTCAATCAGTGCAGTCATTGATGCTATCGACAATAACGTAGATGTTATTGAAATAGATGTTCGGATTACTCGTGACGATGTATGGGTTGTACATCACGATGCCCGCACAGGACGAGAAACCGGCACCATCGATAATAAACGCCGTAAAATTGAGTCAATAAAGTACGAAAAAGAATGGGGCTACTTACGCCACCGTAATCAAAATACGGGGTTATTAACCGATGATGTACCGCCTTCATTTAGAAAATTAGCCTCGACGTTTTCGCGTTTACGCAAATCAAATCAAAAACTCAACATAGAAATAAAATCAAAAGCATCAAATGATGACTTAAAAATGCTCGACTACCTTGCCTATGAATATGCAGGGCGTGGTAATTATTTTTTTAGTAGCCTAGAAATGCGAAACCTAACGCGTATGCGCGAAATAAACCCCGATATTTATTTAGCATTTATTCAATCGCCTGCCAAAACGTCAATGAACAAACTCGCTAGCGATCTAAAACGCGGCGCAGGTAGCGATCCTATTTATGAGCGTAACAAAGAAGAATTAGAAAGCTTGCAAGCTTTAGGGAATCGTTACCATCGTGAAAAACGCTACGACAGCCCAGTAAAATTAGACTCTTTAGCAAAGCAATTAAAGCGCAATTTTGGATATGTGCTTGATATTCGTCATTATAAACAAAGTGCGGCTCGTTTAAAACCCGCCGCACACGCCCGAGGAATTAAAATTGCCACTTATTCGATCAATGGCCACGACTACCACGAACGCAGTTTATTAGCGCAATCTCATTCTTTGCGCCCTGATTCGGTTATTATAGATGATAGTGTTTACGGCTTTTGCTCAGTGTTTGGGCTCCCCCAAATGCAGCCCTATGATACTGACGAACCTAACGCAAAACTCATTGCCAGTATGCCCATCGATCTCAACTTAGAGCGCCTTAACGAGCTTAATGACTATCACTTAAACCAACTTTATCCTGCGGTAGGTGGTGCGCTTAAATCAACGCAAACAGTGACTTATACACCTAAAGTGCGTACTCAAAAAACAGTGCCAAATTTAGAAATAGGCGCACGTGAGGCTGATGAAGAGTTTAGTTTAGAAACCGAACCAGCCGTTGAATTAGAACTACGTAAAAAATAATAAGAACAACTATGACCCAATTAATAAAACCGTTTTGGTGGCGCTGTTTGCTACTTGTTTTAGCTACTTTATATTTATTACCCGAAGCTATTTTTAATGCTCAGCTAGTATCGCTTGTCGGATTAGGGACACCATCGGCAATAGACCTAGAGCACCTTGAAATTTATGGTCGGGCCGTTTCAGGCGTAGGTGTTGCCCTGTTATTAGCCGATTTTTTACCTAAAACCATGGTGGCAAAATTTGGTCGCGGTATTTTTTCATTAATCGCCCTATTGTGCCTTGTGTGGCCGGTAATCTTTTTTGGTCAAAAGTATGTGATTGAAAAAGCCCTTATCGAACCATCAACATCCGAACAACGTCAATTTGCCACATATAGCGCGGCACTGCGCGATGCACTGGCGATAAACTCAATAAAAGTGAATGGCTTAGATTACAACCCAGCGCAATTACACAGCTCCGAAAATTTAACATTTTTAGCCTTGTTTGGTGGTTTACTTTACAGTGATGCTGCGCTTTCAGATAATCTAGAGCAAGATAAACGTAAAATTATAGCTGCGTTTGTACAAAAAAAAGCATACCAAGATTTTGATAAACATTATAAAAACTACAGCCAGTTGTACGATGAATTAGTTGTAAAATACAAAGCCTATGCTAATGGCAGTAAAAAATATAACAACGCACTTGCCAGCATTGCCGAGCGCGAACAAGGTTATTGGCAACAAGTTGAACAAGAAGTAAATAGCGGCTGGGGTAAATACCAACAAGCACAAAAAGCCCACATAGCCAAAGCGTCAGCAAGGGCACAAAAGTACGGTCCTAAAATTTATGATTATCATAAAAGCATTGCAAAATGTCGTGAGCGTTACGATAAAAGTAGCGAAAAAGACCGTCGTAACCGTTGTTACGAAAGAGAAGCGGCAGATTACCGTAGTACTATTTTAAAAGCAGGTATTGGCTATATTGAGCCCGATTACTGGTTAATAGTAGAAAATATATCAAGCACAGAAAACGCAGCAAACAGCTTATTAATGGGCGTATTAACCGGTGGCATATACACGGCCTTACAAGCAGCAAGCCTTGCTACAGGGGGCGATGGCGGTATAAAAGACAAGCGTTATAAATATACAAGCGACCCCGATCACTACCAGTTACGCTTTTTGCAACACCCTAACTTTCAAAAAATGTTTGTTAGCGAAACTGGCTACCCATTTACGATTGAAAACTTAATGACGTTTCGCTCACATAAAACGACACAAAATAAATTACGTGCCCACTTTGCTAGTAAAGGTTTAACCCTTAAAAGCGATTGGAATATCAATCAACGCCAAGTATTTGCACAAGCCGTATCGGCCAAAGTAACCAAAGAAGCCAACTTACAATGGCAAAATGAAATGCGTAAACGAGGCATGAACTTAAAGCCAAATTTAAGCTGGATTGAATTTCAGTTACACCCGCAAATTCAAGCTAAAATAGCTGAACGAATGGGCGATTTATACGTAAAAAATATTCGCGCCGATTTAAACAAAAAGAATTTTAAAAACCAAGTACTCGATCCAAACATTCAAAAACGTACCGATAAATACCTTGCCATGCTTAATAGCTCCCAAGGTAAATTTGCCGACGGAGGCGAGTATGCACAATACGGTAAACAAGCCTTACGCTCGGTGATCATACCGCCTATTTCAATGTCGTTATCATTATTTTTAATTTGCTTAACCTTTAGCAAATTACCGTTAAAATTGTGGCAATTAATTAAACCCCCGCAAGAAAAACAGTCAACCACAGTGGTATCGGTATTACAAAAATTAATTATGCCGGCAATCATTTTAATTGCGCCAGTATTATTTATTCATAATACCTTTACCGAAGATAAACAAAGCCCCGTAAACTACTTTTTAGATAAAGTAGATGAGTCAAGCAACCCTGTATTTAGTTATGCAATTAGGTGGACTTTGCACGCACAGCCTATGCTACATCCGCTGGGGTTAATGTTTGAAGAAAAACTGCATATTTATGAAAACTTTACACCAATAAGCCACGCTCTTGCCAAAATAGATATATTACGCCATGGCAATACCACTATAAGTAAAGAGCAACAAGCCAAAAGGCAGTACCTAGTTGAACAAAAAACGAAGCTTACTATCAACACAGCTACACCTAATACAACAATACGTATTATGAACATAGGCCCTAAATATCGCCCAGGAATGACATTAAAAGTCGGCTCGTACGATATTCAAATCAGCGCACCTGGCTATAAAACCTATCGCCGCTGGCACCAGCTAGATAGCGGCGAACAAACATTGTCTATTAACTTAAATAAAGCGTGATTAAAGTAGTAAAAACACAGTTACTTAAATAAAGCACCTTGTTTAAAAGTAAATACAAAAACCAATGACCTATGGGGTTAGGTATAACACCTACCCCCATTTTTTATGCTGTCACTTTAGTTAAAGTGGAAAAGTCACCTAATAAATTTATTATGCTAAACATAGGTTTTCACAGGCGCATTATAAATATGGTATTGTTATTGGAATGACTCTGAATTAATCCGGCGTGTTAGCGACAATAAAGACACAAAAACGTATTTTTTATCGAATAAATAAATTGCGATTAAGATACAACTAAAAATATAAATAACTAATAACCCCCCTTACTTATGTTGTAAAAACAACCCATTGTAATTAAATAGTGTAAATGAAAAAGGCGAACGCAGGCGTGAAAAGAATTAAACAATTTCAGAGTGTATATATTTCTATGTTGAGTATTTAAGTATGAATAGTCGTACTGAGAGTGCCTTAAATAAACAATTAACCTCGTTATTACTTTGGATTTTCATTGCCTGCTCGTTATTTACTAGCGTAGTTTTTGCTGAACAGGTCGCTTCTCTCCCTCAGCCATCTACTGATAATACTTTTTTCAAAGGCAAGCAGTACTTTCGCCAAGGTCAGTACCTTAATGCCATCGCTGAGTATCAAAAAGCGCTTGTATATTCTGACCACCTGACGCTAGAAGAGCATGAAACTTTAGCCGATACACACCACGAAATTGCACAATCTTTCAAACGCTTAAATGACTTTAAAAATGCATATAAACACTATGCATTGTCCTTTAATTACTACCAACACGCGACGAATACCATTGCAAAAGGAAAAGCGTTAAAAAACATGGCAATGAGCCAAAACAAGCTTGGTCAGTACGTAACGGCTTTAGAGTATGGGCTGCAGAGTTTAGAGATTCAAAAAGTTCATTCTACCAAAAGTGACAATGCGCAAATATTATTATTAATTGCGATTATTTATCGAAATATTGGCGATTATGATACGTCTTTAAAATACATTAAACAGTCTGAGTTATTATACAAAGAAATGGGTGATCTTCGGCACTTGGCCGAGGTCGACAATCAAACCGGGCTTATTTATACACAGCTAGCTCAGTACGACAACGCACGTTTCTTTTACCAACAGACCATCGCGCTACCTAAAGCCTTTGTAAAACCAGAAACAAGAGCTGCTGCGTTTCGTGAATTAGCCTCTATTAACTTACTTGTTGGTAATAATCAAAGTGCAATAAATATGCTTACTCAAGCTCTAAATATATACAAAGAACTTGGCATTAAACTCAGAATAACAGAAGTTAAGCTATTGTTTGCAAAAACTTATTTAGAAAATAAAGAGTTTTCGTTAGCGACTGACTTATTTAAACAGACTATCGAACTAGCAAAATCATTAAATAATAAACCTCTGCATGCCAAAGCATTAATTGGCCTTGGTCAAATACAGTTAAACATCGCTCCTGAACAATCAGTTATATTATTAAATGAAGCATTAGCACTTTCTGTTTATTATGACTCTAAAAAAGATCAAATAGAGTCGTATTTTTGGCTTAAAACACTTGAAAAACAACGTAATAACTATGTTAAAACACTCGAATATACAGATAAACAATATAGCTTAGAAAAAGAAATAAGGCAGGAAGAAGATAAAGCAAACTTAACCCGTGAAAAAGTGATTTTAGAGTCGCATAAACTCGAAAGAGACCTTGGTTTATTACAAGAAAAAATAAAACGAGAAGAATTAGAAGTTGAGCGCAAAAATGACGAAATTGAGCTAGTTAAACAAGCGAATAAAATAGCAGCATTAGAAATTAGTGAAAAAAGAGCCACGAATACGATGTTAACTATATTATTAGTATTTACAATAACCCTCTTTTTTATTGTATTTAGAAGCTTTTCTTCGACTAAAAAACAAAATCTTCAGTTAGATTATTTAGCGAGCCGAGATCCACTAACTGAGTGTTATAACCGAAGGGTGTTCTTTGAACAATTAAAGTCCGACTTAAAAGATAAAGCCAAGCGACAACATTATTCATTAATTATTATAGATATAGACTCATTTAAATCTATTAACGACCAATATGGGCATGGGGTAGGAGATCAAGTTATTTCTGCCACTGCACAAATTTTTGCAAAACGCACCGACAATAAATACTGTTTAGCTCGTTTTGGAGGTGAAGAATTTTGTATTCTCTTACATAAAACCACCGGTCAACAAGCCGCTGAGTTTGCTGAAAACTTGCGTAATGATGTTGAGCAACACACCTTTTTGCAAGGATTGAGCGTAACATGTAGTTTTGGTGTAACCGAGTATTCGCCTAGTATGTCGACTCAAGATCAATTTATAGACAGAGCAGATACTGCGCTTTATCACTCTAAAAACAAAGGCCGAAATCGTGTTACTTTATGGGACGAATCAAACAAAGCATTTGTTGATTCGCCACATGTAAAACCCTCACCAGCTCAAGATTGTAGTAAATAGCTAATTTTAGCCAGTACAAAAAACCTACAAATCAACTTGATTTATACATGAATGGTTACAAGCCCTACAGTACAGATGTCTTAAAAGAATAAAATATTGCGCCTTTGTGTTAGCTCTATTGAATTAGCACCGCATGATTAACTTGATGCCTATACTATTTCACCAACTTACCCCGTGTTACGAAATAACAAACCAATGAGCCAATTGTCACCATTACCACCCCCTCCCAAAATGCTGAACTTAACGAAATAGATAAATAAAGCGCAGAGATAATGGCCGAACATATGGGGGTAAAGTATGAAAGAGTACCTAACAGCATTAAGTTACCGCCAATAATAGCTTGGTTCCACAGTGCATACCCACTGCCGACTACTATACCCGCTAAAACAAGTGTTATTGTGCCATGCAGTGAAAATACCATTGCAGGTTCATCACTTAGCCCATAAAGTACCCACAAACTAAGAGAGGTAGCGATAAAAAACAGCACAATAGCATTTTGACCCTGGCTATGCTTTTGAGTGATAACACAATAAACAGCCCATATAAAAGGGGCTACTAACGCCAATAAGTACGCTGTAGGGTTGCTGGTAAAATTATTGGCTAAACTATTAATAGATAAACCACTGTCTCCCCCTACACACCATACCACTCCAAAAAAAGCGAGAAGCATACCTGGATAAATCCACACACTTACCTTGCTTCGATTAACAATAATACTGAGCAAAATCGTTAGTGTAGGCCACAAATAATTAATAACTGACATTTCGACCGCTTGGTGGCGGTTATTCGCCAACCCAACAAACAGCGCTAAACAAACTTCATAAACAGCAAATAAAGCAGTACCCCAAATAATATAGCGCTTACTAAAGCCACCTAACTTTGGACGCCCCATCACCATTATTAAAAACAAAGTACTTACACTGTACATTAGCGCAGCACCGCCAATTGGACTAAAAAGTTCAGAAACATCCCTAAGCAGCGCGACTAAACAACTCCATAATAAAATGGCAGTAATGCCATAAAGCGTATATTTGTGATTAGAAAAAAAGTCCATTAACAACCTAACAGCACAGCCTATATTTGGCACTAAACTAACAGTAATAAATACGACAAACAACTCTCAAGTAATTGATTTTAAATAGTAGTAACTCAACGTCAAACCAATCCACACAGAGCTGTAAAACAGAGTAACAACACAAAAAACGATTCACATACAGGCGAGGTTTAACCTGTTAAATATAAATTAACGGATTATTCTGAGTTAAAAACGCTCTAGTGAAAGCTGAGAAGTCCAGTTTCATGGCTCTGCCTAAATTTGCATCAGGGGTTTTTATTAACAGGTGGTAATAATTAGTCATTAAACAATACGAGTGCACGTCAATATTAAAACGAAGGCTTGCTTGTTCAATACAATATAAAAAATGCTTAAAATCGTCATCGCCCAAAAAGATATTTTCACGCCCTCTTCCACGATTCATTACATGATAAAATGCATTTTCATACTCTATTCGCAGCAGCCTAGCCATAGCAATTTACTCAATAAGCAGTAAACTATAAATCTAGATTTATGTATGAAGTCAAGATTTGACCCCTTTGGTTGCTTTGGTTGAGCCCTTTGGTTCCATATCAGTTACACGACAGCGCTTAAATTTTAATAATTAATTACCCTAAGGAGTAAATCAAATAACGAGTTTCAAGTGTGAGTGATGTGCAAAAATAAACCACGGATTTGTGATAAAACAGGGTGTAAACACAGCCTAAAACTGGATTAAAACTAGCACTAAGGTAGGTACAAAATTATAAAATAGCAGCTAAAATCAGTTGACCGCTACATCTAAAGCCAATAAAATCGCAAATAATCAGTAAGAGATCTGGTATTAGCAATACATTTTTCCTACAACTCTTTTAATTTTGAATTTGTTTCTAAATTGGACTAAGCAAAGAAAATAAGCTAGTAAAACTATTAAAATCATAGCCAATTTAATCCCCATTACATTATAGAGCTTACTTTAGCAGCATATTTTAGTGAGTATTTTTAAAGCGCTAAGGGCGTTTAGATTATCTATTCGAAATAATTAAAGATAAACCCCAGGCAAATCTAAAAATTAAATTTACTTGATATCCAAGGTTAGTTTTATTTTAAAAACTCAACCTGACTAATTAATAGATTTACAGAGCAATGGGTGACGTAAAACATAAGTGTCACTATTGTTGTAGTAAAATATAGTGTGCTAAATGAGCTTACCTCATTAAAAATTATGTATAGCATTTTGAGTTATTGAAAAGAAATTTAAAGTTTCCTCAAATATTCAAAGTATGTTTATAGCCAAGAAAGACAGCTGAAACCCAATAAAGCAAAATGGTTTCTAATTCGTAATTTGTATTTTAAAGGATTTGATTTGAATAACTTATTTAACCTTAGACTTAACTCTAAGCTAACATTACTTTTTCTTATCGTTGGCATTTTACCTGCTTTAATTTTGTTAATCATATCTACTAAAAACTCAAGTTCTGATATAACCAATAAAGTTGGCTCTTCTTTAACAGCTATAAACAATATAAAAAAAGAATCCATCGAACGCTACTTTGCCGAACGACAAGGCGATATGAGCGTATTGGTTGAAATTGCGAGTGCTTTCAAGAGTGAAGCTTTTGCAAAACTAAACGCGGTAAATACAGTAAAGTCGAACCAGTTGCATGACTACTTTAATCAAAACAAGCAGCAACTCCATTTTTTAGCCTCTCAAAGCATAGTTAAACAAGCGTTAACAGAAACGAGCCAAACCCTCATATCAAATCGAAATCAATGGCTACAAGTTTTGGATAAATATGACCAAACATTTAAACCCATTTTAGATGGCATGCAGTGGTATGATTTATTCTTAGTTAATATGCAGGGTGACATAGTTTACTCGGTCACTAGAGAAAATGATTTAGAGCAAAACTTAAATAAACAACTTAAAAGCACATCATTTGGTAGTGCTTTTGCAAAGGCCCAATCACTTGAATTCGGACAAATAGCATTTGGAGACTATCAGCCATATGGCCCTAGCGCAGATGCACCTGCTGCATTTTTTGTCACTCCCGTTATGTCAGGAAGTAAAAAAATTGGCTATGTCGCATTTCAACAACCAATTGAAAAAGTTAATGAGATTCTAGGTAATCGCATGGGTTTGGGGAAAACAGGTGAATCATATCTAGTCGGGTTTGATGGCTTAATGCGGTCTGATTCTTATCTTAATCCAACAGATTACTCCGTGTTAGCATCATTTTCGCAGAACAACAAAGTAGATACGCTCGCTATAAAAAGCGCAAAGCAAGGAACAGCAGGCACCGAAATAATTTTAGATTATAACAATAACCCAGTAGTTAGTTCTTGGGATATTTTTACTATTGATGCCGATAACAAATGGGCCATAATTTCAGAAGTCGATGTTGCTGAAGCCTTTAATCCTAAAATAAATGGTTCAACAGATTTTTATGCCTCTTATATCAAAGAATACGGATATTATGATTTATTTTTAATCAACACAGATGGTTATATTTTTTATACTGTAACAAAAGAGGATGATTATCAAACTAACATTATATCGGGTAAGTATGCCGAATCTAATTTAGGTACATTGATAAAAAATATTAAAACAACAAAAGCATACGGATTAACTGATTTTGCGCCATATGCCCCTAGTAACAACGCCCCAGCTGCATTTATTGCTCAACCCATTCTCAATGATGAAGGTAATGCTGATTTATATATCGCACTGCAATTGCCGCTTGAGGGCATTCAAAACATAATGTCTATACGTGCCGGGATGGGCGAAACGGGTGAGAGTTATTTGGTTGGCCAAGATAATCGGATGCGAAGTAATTCCTTTTTAGACCCTACAGGCCATTCTGTGGCGGCCAGTTTTTCTGGTACTGTAGCTCAAAATGGTGTTGACTCTGATGCAACTCGTCAAGCGCTATTAGGGCATAGCGGTACACGCATTATTACAGACTATAATGGCAACCCCGTTTTATCTTCCTATGATGCTATAGAGTTTGGTCAATTTAAATGGGCCATAATGTCTGAAATTGATGAAGCCGAAGCATTTGCTGAATTAAATGCCAACCGCTGGTTTTCTATAATATTAATTATAGTTGCTTCAGTAATCATATTAATAGTAGCTCGTTTAATTGCTAAAAAAATATCAACTCCTATTATTAAAATCAGCCAGGTTGCAGAAGAAATTTCTAATGGGAATTTACAATTCAGCGTACAAGTTGATCAAAACGATGAAGTTGGAGATCTGCAAATCGCCATCAACTCTATGCGGAATAAATTAAAAGCCATTGTTTCCAACATTGCCCAACAAGCGCATATGCAAGCTGCAACTTCCGAAGAGTTAGCTGCAATTACAACCCAAACAAGCGCTACAGTTGTCGAGCAACAAAGTATGACAGAACAGCTCGCAACTGCGATGGAAGAGATGGGAGCGACTGTCAAAGATATTGCTTCAAGTGCGAGTAATACATCTATGGCGACCAACGATGGGATCAATTTGATCGATAATGGATTATCTCATATAGATAGTACTTACGAACAAATAAATCTAGCTACTGCTCAGATGGCTCGTACTGAAACATCTGTTAATAAAGTCAAAGACGAATTTAAACAGGTTACTAATGTCTTAAACGTGATCATTGCCATATCAGAACAGACGAATTTATTAGCACTGAATGCGGCTATAGAGGCAGCAAGAGCTGGTGAAATGGGAAGAGGTTTTGCAGTTGTAGCAGATGAAGTGAGACAATTAGCTCAACGAACTCAAGCAAGTACAGCTGAAATTGAAGCAATTATTAGTTCAATAACATCAATAATTGATGAATCAGTAACCTCAATGGCTGATAGCGTTACCCTAACCGAAAAGGTACTTCAATATACAGAGTCTACTCGCACCATTGAACATGAAATAGCGAGTAAAATGCAATTGGTGTTAGACTCCGCAACACAAGTTGCAACCGCTACAGAAGAGCAGTCGGTAGTAATAGAAGAAATATTACAAAACGTACATGCAATTAATATTGGAATAAATGAAACCAGCCAAGCAACATCCGAAATAGCGCAATCAAGTAACAGCACCGCTGAAGTTGCTAGCGCTATGCAGAAGGAAATTTCTATATTTAAAGTTGATTAGTACTGTATTTTCACTTAATAGCTTAAATAACTAGAACAAACCTTAGCTGGGTGTTCACGAACCAAAAAAGTGAACACTTCTGCTCACCTTTACAGAGTAAAGGTTTAGTGAAAAGCAGCTTTTTAAACCACGCTTTTCGTTATAGAGTTTTAAATTATAGGTAAGGAGTTTTAGTAGAATTTAAGGTGTACTCTTAAGATATAAACTATATAGCCATTTAGCCTAGCAATGGGAGTATACGTTGCATAAAACTACTATCGTCAGTATTTTTAAGCTCTTGCATGATAAAACTCACTTTCATACTCTATTCGCAGCGGCCTAGACATAATAATAAGCTCAATGAGCAATAAACAATAAATCTAAGCCATTGATATGTAAATGGTTTTTTACAGTTAACTGAGGGTTTAATTAGCTCTTAATTTATTTAATGCTATTCCAGATAGGTAACGCTTTCCAATTTTCAGGGAAGCCCATTCCGGTTACCTCAATATTATACACCTCAATCAAGCTAGCTAACTTTTGTTTCCAATGGTGATTAGGGCTAATTAAATCCATAAAATAAGCACACATAACGAGTGTGTTGTATAACTGCTTAGTTGTATCGCTAAAGCTATTAAGTAAAACACTGTCGCCATTTGTTGGCAGCTTCATGGTAAATGTAAAGTCTCGGTTGTATAAACGGCTGTGGTGGGCACAGATATTACGTACCGTCGTTATGTGGTGTAAAAAAGATGAAAGTATTGTTTCTTTTACTTTATATGAATCCGCAATATCATTTTTCAGCGCTCGGCGCCCTATTGCATCATAACTTCTAGAAAGCCAGCCGAAACTCATTACTTCAGCAATAATCCAAATAGCGGGGGTTTCTTCATTATATTTGTGATTTTGCTTTTTTATATTTGTATCTGACGTTCGTTGAATTTCAGCACAAATATTACTAACAAAGTCGTTATGATTAAATTTAGAAGTAAATGCAGTCGAATTTAAGTGTGCATGTGAGCCATGCTTTTTTGCTAAATGATATGCCCACTGAGTTCGCAGAGAAACTTCTATTCTCTCAATGGCATCAAGTAGTAACAGTCTTAATTCTCTATCAAAAGAATAAAGATTTAACACTTGCTCAAACGTAGTACCAGACTTAAAAGTATGATTTTGATGATCTTCAATAAACGACCACCAATAAGTGCCTAGCCTGTAGTAATTAATATGGCTAAGATAAAAGGCTGCTGATTCTTTATCATTAATTACTAGCCCGCGATCTTCTAGTAAGTCGACTTGCTGCGCAAATGTTATGGGGGCTTTAGGAAACTGCATGAAGGCTAAATCCTTTTATCATGCTATAGAAATAATTAACCCCTCGCAGGGCGCTGAGCTTACGGGTAGCGGGAGGGGTGTTGTTACGCGTAATTATAGAGCTTAAAAGTATAATTTCAAGATATTTGTAGTTTGGGCTGAGATTGGCACTAAGTGATGACTGCAAGGGATTTAATTTATATGGCGTTTATGTTCACATCAATTGTGTTTGAAGGATTATAGCCTGATGCTCGGGCGCGCAGAGAGGTAACGAGTAGCGCGAGGAAGTGGAAGCATGCTGGCAGGACCCCAGCTTCAGGGATGAATAGCTTGCAGCAGAATAAATTTGAAAATCGACTTCCCCTTGGTTGCCGCCAGCAATCTGGAAAACCTTGAACAAGGTTTTTTTAATGTAGGTCGCGGATTTATCCCGACAATATATGTAAGTTAGCAAGTTTGAAAACAAAATATTTACAAGCAATAACACAGACTTTCAAATAAGCCCTGTTAGTTAAATTCACTATTTCGCCCTAAAGGACGACCTACAATTTAAATCAACCTCGTTGGGTTTCGTTGCATACTACCCAGCCTATGCAATTTGTGTTGTGAGGCGAAAGTTGAGTGCTTTCATCATCTTAAATACGCTTGCCGCCAGCAATCTGGCAAAAAACCTTGAATAAGGTTTTTTAATGTAGGTCGCGGATTTATCCCGACAATATATGTAAGTTAGCAAGTTTGAAAACAACATATTTACAAGCAATAACACAGACTTTCAAATAAGCTCTGTTAGTTAAATTCTCTACTTCGCCCTAAAGGACGACCTACTATTTAAATTAACCTCGTTGGGTTTAGTTTCACTCAACCCAACCTATACAACTTGTGTTATGAGGCGACAGTTAAGTGCTTTCATCACCTTAAATACGCTTGCCGCCAGCAATCTGGAAAATCTTGAACAAGGCTTTTTTAATGTAGGTCGCGGATTTATCCCGACAATATATGTAAGTTAGCAAGTTTGAAAACAACATATTTACAAGCAATAACACAGAATTTCAAACAAGCCCTGTTAGTTAAATTCACTATTTCGCCCTAAAGGACGACCTACTATTTAAATCAACCTCGCTGGGTTTCGTTTCACTCAACCCAACCTACATAAGCATTTAAAATGCTTTATCACCAAACGCAAAAAAGCCGTTGCATTGCTGCAACGGCTTTTATAATTTTGATAAATTCCCAAACTATAATAGAACTTACTACCCATTAAAGTTCAAAAATTAATCGCGATACGTATCTACCGCTGGGCATGAACATACTAAGTTGCGGTCGCCGTATACGTCATCTATACGTGTAACCGTTGGCCAGAACTTATCTTTAGCTACCGAAGGTACTGGGAATGCGGCGTAAAAACGGTCGTACGCGCGGTTCCATTCGTTACCTAACACATCAGCTTGTGTATGCGGTGCAAACACCAGTGGGTTGTTTTCGATTGACCATTCGCCAGAGATCACTTTGTCGATTTCGCCTTTAATCGACACCATCGCTTCGATGAAACGGTCGATCTCGCCTTTTGACTCAGACTCAGTTGGCTCAATCATTAATGTGCCCGCTACTGGGAACGACATCGTTGGCGAGTGGAAGCCATAATCTTGTAGGCGTTTAGCCACATCCATTTCAGTAATGCCTGATTGATCTTTAAGTGGGCGTAAATCAACAATACATTCGTGTGCAACACGGTTATTACGACCACGGTATAAAATTGGGAAGTGCTTGCTTAACTCGCTCGTTAAGTAGTTCGCGTTTACAATCGCCATTTCGGTCGCTTGTTTTAAGCCTTCGCTTCCCATCATGGTGATGTAAGCCCACGAAATAGGTAAAATAGCGGCTGAACCATAAGGTGCTGCCGATACTGCGCCGTTATCAATATTTGTACCTGGTACGTTAATAACGCTATGGTTTGGCATAAATGGCGCAAGGTGCGATTTAACACCAATAGGGCCAACACCAGGACCGCCGCCGCCGTGTGGAATACAAAAGGTTTTGTGTAAGTTTAAGTGCGATACGTCTGAGCCAATAAAGCCTGGGCTTGTTACGCCAACTTGCGCGTTCATGTTTGCGCCATCCATATAAACTTGGCCGCCATGCTCATGAACAATGTCACAAATTTCACGAATAGTTTCTTCGTAAACACCGTGAGTAGATGGGTATGTGATCATAATACACGATAGGTTTTCAGACACTTCTTCAGCTTTCGCTTTTAAGTCGTCCATGTCTACGTTACCGTTTTTGTCGCAGTTAACTACCACAATTTTCATGCTTGCCATTTGCGCTGATGCAGGGTTAGTCCCGTGCGCAGAGCTTGGGATTAAACACACATTACGGTGTGCATCACCGCGTGACTCATGGTATTTACGAATAGCAATTAAGCCTGCGTATTCACCTTGTGCGCCAGAGTTTGGCTGAAGTGAAACCGCATCGTAACCAGTAATGTTAACTAGCCAGTCGTGCAGCTCGTTAATCATTATTTGGTAACCCTCTGCTTGGTCTAGCGGGCAGAATGGGTGAAGGTTTGCAAATTCAGGCCACGTAATTGGGATCATTTCAGCGGTCGCGTTTAGTTTCATAGTACATGAACCTAACGAGATCATTGAATGGTTAAGCGCTAAATCCTTGTTTTCTAGGCGTTTAATGTAGCGAAGCATGTCTGTTTCGCTGTGGTAGCTGTTAAAGTTTGGATGCGTTAATACTTCATCATCACGCACTAAACTTGCAGGAATTGAGTCGCTACCGTTCGCTTCAATGTCAGCAGCAATGCTGTCTACACTCAAGCCGTGGCCTTCGCCTAGTACAATATCAAATAACTGCGCAACGTCTTCACGTGTTGTTGTTTCTGATACTGAAATTGAGTATTCACCGTCGTGGTTTGTAGCAAAGTTAACGCCTTGTGCAATAGCACGCGCTGTTACATCGGCTTTGTTTTCGCTCACTACAGTGAGGGTATCAAACCATGTGCTGTGCTTAAGAGCGATGCCTTTTGCTTTTAGGCCGCTTGCTAAAATATCGGCAAAGCGATGTATACGCTGCGCGATCGTTTTTAAGCCTTGTGGACCATGGTACACCGCATAAAATGCGGCCATGTTGGCAAGAAGCACCTGCGCTGTACAAATGTTTGAGTTGGCTTTGTCGCGGCGAATGTGTTGTTCGCGCGTTTGCATTGCCATACGAAGAGCATCGTTACCTAAACGGTCTTTAGATACACCAATAATACGCCCTGGTAATGAACGCTTGTAAGCATCGCGTGTTGCAAAAAATGCAGCATGTGGACCACCGTAACCCATAGGTACACCAAAACGCTGAGCCGAACCAAGTACAACGTCGGCTCCTAATTTACCCGGTGCTTTTAACAGTAATAAACTCATAATGTCGGCAGCAACACAGGCAATCGCTTTTTTGCTTTGTACGCCAGCAATTAAATCGGTTATATCAACCACTTCGCCCGATGTTGATGGGTACTGGAACAAGGCACCAAAAATATCGTGGTTAACGGCATCGGCTGCTTTACCAACAATAATTTCAAAACCAAACTGTTCTGCACGAGTGCTTACTACGTCGATTGTTTGTGTGTGTACGTCATCGGCAATAAAAAAGGTGTTGGCTTTTTTAGCTTTAGATACGCGTTTTGCTAGGCCCATTGCCTCTGCTGCCGCGGTTGATTCGTCAAGCAACGATGCACTGGCTAAATCAAGGCCTGTTAAATCAAGTGTCATAGTTTGAAAATTTAGTAATGACTCTAAACGCCCTTGTGCAATTTCTGGCTGGTACGGTGTGTAAGCCGTGTACCAGCCTGGGTTTTCTAGCACATTACGTAAAATTACGTGTGGCACATGTGTTGGGTGGTAGCCTTGACCAATATACGATTTGAAAACTTTATTTTTGCTTGCTACTGATTTTAAGTAGCTGAGTGTTTCAACTTCGGTACGGCTTTCGCCTACTGTTAATGGCTGTTCTAAACGAATGCTGGCCGGTACAGTTTGATCTATTAACTCTTGCACACTCGATACTTCTAAGGCACTTAGCATATCGCTTACTTGTGCTGGGCTTGGCCCAATGTGGCGACGAATAAAATCTTGCTTTTGCTCTAATTGTTCAAGAGATGTGGCTTTTGACATGTGTCCAAATTCCTATGATCTAAAAAGTTGGGTTACTGCTGTGGGGGTAAACGGCAATAACTTAAAAGAGTAAGACTTTACAATGGTTTGGTATGGAAACACGCTGTAAAATCATAAAAGCCCCATTTGCATAAATAGGGCTTTTTAATATCGATTTACGATTACTCGTCGTCGATTGTGTTAGCGTAATCTTCTGCGCTAAGTAGGTTTTCAAGCTCTGTTTCATCAGCAGCTTTAATGCGGAATAACCAGCCATCGCCGTAAACGTCGTTATTTACTGTTTCTGGCGCATCTTCTAGCTCTTCGTTAATGGCTACAACTTCGCCACCAATCGGTGCATAAATGTCTGACGCTGCTTTAACAGATTCAGCAACTGCACAGTCTTCGCCCGCTTCTACTTCGTCGCCTACTTCAGGTAATTCAACAAAGACCATATCGCCAAGAAGTTCTTGTGCGTGCTCAGAAATACCAACAGTAAAGGTGCCGTCACCTTCGTTGCGAACCCACTCATGTGAAGAGGCGTATTTAAAATCACTAGGGATATTGCTCATTATTTTGTTCCTTTGGTTTTTATAATTAATACTTAAAGTACCGATTTACCGTTACGTACAAAGCTAGGTTTTACTACTTTAACGTTTACTAATTTTTTGCGCATTTCTACTTGTGCTGTTTCGCCAACGCTACGAGGTACACGCGCAAGTGCAACACTAAAACCAAGTGTCGGTGAGAAAGTACCTGAGGTAATAACCCCTTCGCCGCCCTCAACAATCACTTTAGAGCCACTACGTAGTACCCCTTTTTCTTCTAGCACTAGGCCAACAAGTTTGTCGGTGCTTTTATCGGCGCGTTGTTTTACTAATACATCCCGGCCAATAAAATTACGATCTTCAGGTTCCCACGCAATGGTCCATGCCATGTTAGCTGCCAGTGGCGATACGCTTTCGTCCATGTCTAAACCATAAAGGTTCATACCTGCTTCTAAACGTAATGTATCACGAGCACCTAAACCGGCAGGTGCAACACCTGCATCTAATAGCTGCTGCCATAAGTTGGCTGCCTGCTCGTTAGGGACCACAATTTCGTAACCGTCTTCGCCAGTATAACCTGTTGTCGCAATAAATAAATCACCCACTTGCACACCAAAAAATGGCTTCATGCCTGCAACAGCTTCTTGTTGTTCTGCATTTAATAATGTTGCGGTTTTTGCTTTTGCGTTAGGGCCTTGCACTGCAATCATTGCAAATTCTGGGCGTTCGGTAACGGTTACGTCAAACTCACTCGATACAGTGGCTAAATGCGCTAAGTCTTTTTCGCGAGTGGCCGAGTTAACCACTAGGCGATAAAATGTTTCGCTAAAAAAGTAAATAATTAAATCATCGATTACGCCGCCTTGCTCGTTAAGCATACCGGTGTACAGCGCTTTACCAGGCTGAGTTAATTTAGCAACGTCGTTGGCGACTAATTTACGTAAAAATGCTTTAGCTTGCTCGCCTTTAATATCAACAATAGTCATGTGCGATACATCGAACATACCCGCATCGGTGCGCACCGCGTTATGCTCTTCTATTTGCGATCCGTAGTTAATTGGCATTTCCCAGCCATGAAAATCAACCATTTTAGCGCCCGCTTCAAGGTGCTTAGCATGTAGTACAGTTTTAGCAGTCATAACATTCCTTCACGTAGTTAATTTGCCCAATAAGGGCGAGGCCTTAATTATTTAATTGCCACTTAAGCGGCGTGGTTTTGAATTAAATCAAATCCTTTATTTTGTAGATATTGTTGCCATTTTTGTAAGTCGTCGGCTTTAGCAGCTAATAAAAATTGCTGTTCGTTATTGTGCGCAAAAGCAGTAACAAAGACTTCTCCACTTTGTGCGCCATAACATAGCTTATCGTTTGATAAACGAATGCCTGGTGTTAATTTAAATGCATCTACTAAGGTGTTAAATGCATTATTACCGCTTAATGTTAAGGTTGTTAAATCGCTACGCACTACATAATCTATATCAAATCGTAGTTGTTGTTCGTTCATTAATGCTTGTAATTGATGACATGCAGCTTGTTTTAAAATAAAGCGGTAGGCAGTGTCGCTAAAGTAATACACACAATAGCTATATAAAGATTGGTAATCACCATCTAAAGTGCCTTTAAAACCAAATCCGCTTGCGGTTAGTTTGGCTAAATCGTGGCCTAAAATAGTGCTTAAAAATAATGAGGCTTCGCTGCCACTAAAATCCAATATAATGTCGTCGTTATTATTGTGTAATGCATTTACAACAGCGCTTTGCACGTTGCTGTGATGGGCAAACATAATTGGATTAAAAGTCATGGTGGTAACCTTAAAATTTTTGATAACAAAAGTATATTGCTAGCGGCTAACAACAACAAATTGTAATTATTTATCAATTGATAAATAATACTTATATATATTGGCGCATAAATAGTAATTATTAATATGAAAAATATTTCTACCGACAGCCTACGAACCTTTATCACGGTAGTTGAAGTGGCCGGTTTTGCTAAAGCTGGCGATATACTGGGTTTATCTCAGCCAGCGGTGAGTTTACAAATTAAGCGTTTAGAAGAACTGCTTGGCTATAAACTTTTTAAAAAACAGGGTCAGCGCCAAGTATTAAACCAATATGGCGAACTCTTGCTGCCTTTAGCTAAGCAAATGATGCAGTATAACGATTCTATTTTGCAGCAATTCACCACAGAAAGCATAACCGGTAAAGTTCGATTAGGGATCCCTAGCGAGTTTGCTGCACGTATTCTTCCAGCTATTATTGGCGACTTTGTCGCGTTATATCCCGAGGTATCTTTAGAGGTAAGATCCCGACTTAGTAAGCACTTGCTATCGGCATCACGACAAGATCAATTTGATTTAATACTCGCGTTAAATGAGCAGTTAGATTCAGATAAGTTTCCTATTTTTATGCAAGATGAATTGGTTTGGGTTGGCAATTTAGCTCAAGCTAATAATTCGGTTGTGACATTAGTTACTGCACCCGATGGCTGTATATATCGTCGTCGCGCCACCGATGCGTTAAAAAAAGCCGGTATAAAATACCGTATTGTCTATTCTAACGCCGATTTAACCGGCCTTATTGCAGCGATTAAAGAAGGTTTAGGCATTACCGTTTTAGCTAAAAGCACAGTCCCAAGCGAGTTAAACTTTCAAACTCATAGCAAACATTTACCCGCTTTAGGGCGCATTGGTATTAGTTTAATTAAAAACGGTGGCGAGTCGGAGCATGCCGTCGATAAGCTGGCCGAATTTATCGCGTTACGATTAGGCTATTAATAAACAAAAAAACCGAGATTGATAACTCAATCTCGGTTTTTTTTAATGCTGTGTGTTTTAGCTATTAGCACCGCGTTGGCGTAATACTTCAAACAAACAAATACCGGTTGCTACCGATACATTTAAACTAGACACCGAGCCTGCCATGGGTATTTTTACTAATACATCACAGTGTTCGCGGGTTAAACGACGCATACCTTCACCTTCGGCGCCCATTACAATCGCCATTGGCCCCGTTAAGTTAGCATCAAATACATGGGTATCTGTTTCGCCAGCAGTACCTACAACCCATACGCCCGCATCTTTTATTTCACGCAGCGTACGCGCTAAGTTTGTCACTTGTATAAGCGGAACGGTTTCGGCCGCGCCACATGCTACTTTACGAGCGGTACCATTAAGTTTAGCCGACTTATCTTTTGGTACTATTATGGCATGAACCCCTGCAGCATCGGCGCTGCGCAAACAGGCACCTAAGTTATGTGGGTCGGTAATACCATCAAGCACTAATAAAAACGGCGTGTCTTCACGCTCAATGATCACATCGAGATCTTTTTCATTAAACGTAGGCGCTGCTTTTACGTTGGCAATAATGCCTTGGTGCTGTTCGTCTTTGGCTTTGTTATCCAGTGCTTTACGCTGCATAAACTGTACAGAAATACCAAATTTACGCGCTTCATTAATAATCGGGGTTAAGCGTTTATCATCACGGCCTTTTAGCGCGTAAATCTCTAAAAAACGCTCTGGCTCTTTTGCTAAAATTGCTTCTATTGAGTGAAAGCCAAATATTAATTCATTACTCACGTATTGTTTGCTCCTGAGCTATTACGTTTACGGGCATTTTTACCGGGTCTTTTCGGCTTTTTAGCTGCCTTTTTTTTGGTTTTTTTCTTTGTCGCAGCATCTGCGCTACTGACTGATTTTTTACTGGTTTTGCTTTTACTAGCCGGCTTTTTTTTCGCTTTTGGCTTTTTATCGCCACTGGCTTTGTCATCAGGAATTTTACCTGCTTTTAATTGCGAGCGAACACTAGCCGGTGCATGGCTTGATTTACCTTTAGCCCCAGCGCGTCTGCGGGCATAACGATCTTGTGGTGCATCGCCTTGCAGCATTAAATTAATACGTCGCTCATCTAAACTAACCGAAGCAACATTAACCGTTACTTTATCGCCTAGGCGGTAAACAGTATTGCTGTGTTCACCAATTAAACAATGTTTAGCGCCATCATGATGGAAGTATTCTTCACCTAAATTAGTAACATGGATCAAGCCATCAATTTGTAAGTCGTCTAGGCGTATAAATAAACCAAAGTTAGTGACCGATGAAATAACCCCACTAAACTGATCGCCAACGTGATCTTGCATAAACTCACATTTAAGCCAATCGGCCACTTCACGAGTTGCATCATCAGCACGGCGCTCTGTGGTAGAACATTGCTCGCCTAATTGGTCTACTTCGTCGTCGGTATAAGCATACTCGCCCGACGTTTGTTGCCCTTGTGCTTTTATAACGGCTTTAATTGCACGATGCACCACTAAATCTGGGTAACGGCGAATAGGCGAAGTAAAGTGTGCATAAGCAGGCAACGCCAAACCAAAGTGACCGATATTATCGGGCTGATAAACCGCTTGTTTCATCGAGCGTAATAACATGGTTTGAATAAGCTCGGCCTCAGGGCGATCGCCTAAACGGGCCAGTACTTGGGTAATTTCTTTTGGTGTTGGTTCGTCACTTAATGTACTTTGAATCCCAAGCTCAGCTAAAAATTGAGTAAAATTGCCTAGCTTTTCTTGATCGGGTTCATCGTGCACACGGTACAGTGCGCTCGCTTCGTGTTTTTCTAATAGTTTAGCCGCCGATACATTGGCTAAAATCATACATTCTTCAATTAGTTTATGTGCATCGTTACGAATAACCGGCACAATCGACTCTATTTTACGATGCGCATTAAATACAAAACGTGTTTCGAGCGTTTCAAACTCAATCGCTCCACGGATTTGACGCGCAGATTTAAGTGCCATATACATTTGCTGTAAGTCAGTTAAATGCGGAACAACGGCGGTGTATTCTTCGCGTAGTTTTTCATCACCTTGTAAAATGGCATTTACTTTGGTGTAAGTTAAACGCGCGTGCGAGTTCATTAATGCTTCGTAAAATTTATAACCCGATAGCTTACCGGCTGCAGAAATGGTCATTTCGGCCACCATACATAAGCGATCTACTTTTGGGTTTAATGAACATAGCCCGTTAGATAGCACTTTAGGTAACATAGGAATTACCTGCTCAGGAAAGTACACTGAGTTACCACGCGCAATCGCTTCTTTGTTTAACGGGGTGTTCATGCCAACGTAATGCGATACATCGGCAATGGCCACCCATAAGCGCCAACCACCTGACTTTTTACGTTCACAATATACCGCATCGTCAAAATCGCGAGCGTCTTCGCCATCGATAGTTACAAGTGGTAAGTGGCGTAAATCTACACGGCCTTGTTTGGCTTCCTCGTCAACAAATTCGCCTAAATGAGCTACTTGTTGTTCTACTTCTTCAGGCCATACGTGCGGGATATCGTGATTACGCAATGCGACTTCTATTTCCATGCCCGGCGCTAAATGCTCGCCCAACACTTCGGTAATTTTACCTACCGCATTCATGTTTCGGCTTGGATTTTGGGTAATTTTAACTTGCACCATTTGATTATGACGCGCGCCGTTTTCGTTACCCGGTAATATTATAATATCTTGTGTAATACGTGGGTCTTCGGCGACCACAACCGATACGCCATGCTCAACAAAGTAGCGACCAACAATAGGCGCGCGTTCGTTAGTAAGCACTTTAATAATACGCGCATCGCATTTTGAGCCAGAACCACGCTTAGTACCTTTAGCAAGCACAATGTCGCCATGTAGCACCATGTTCATTTGGTGCTTAGCAATAAACCAATCTTTGCTTTCGCCTTCAACTTCTAAAAAGCCAAAACCATCTCTGTGACCAATCACTTTACCTTTCGTTAATCCTGCTTCGTCAATTAAGGCGTAACATTTAAACTTGTTAAAATAAAGTTGGCCATCGCGTTCCATTGCACGTAATCGACGCTTAAAAGCAATTTGACGTTCTGTATCGTCAACCGCTAATTCGTCACATAACTGTGTGAAGTTTGCTGGTTTAGAACGCTCTTTAATATGAGTAAGTATAAACTCACGGCTAGGGACAGGGTTTTCGTACTTTTCTTGTTCTCGGCTGAGATTTGGATCTTGGTTTGACATTCACTATCTTGTTAGTTGGTTATGTAGGTATTTTAACCCATATATGCATAATGAAACAGGCAAAAGCGATTAAACTTTTAATAAACTGTATTTAACCGTATTTAAATCACTAAAATACGGCTATATAAAAAATATTACAGCCACCCTTTTTGTTTTGCAATACGTGCTGCATCAACCCTATTAGTGGCATTTAATTTAGCAATGGCGTCACTTAAATAATTACGTACAGTGCCTTCACTTAAAAATAGCTGCTTTGCTATATCACTGGTTTTTAAGCCGTCGCTGGCAAGTTTAAGTGCTTTTCGCTCTTTATTTGTTAAAGGGTCTGCATCGTCAAGGGCATTAATGGCTAGCTCGGGGTCAATAACTTTCTGCCCTTGCATTACTTTTTTAAGCGCATTAATAAGCTCATCACTAGGGGCTTCTTTTAATATAAAACCTTTTACTTGTGCATTTAACGAACGCCTAATATAACCCGCTCGAGAAAAAGTGGTCATAATAACCATTTTTATAGCGGGGTATTTTTTTGCAATAAGTTCGCTTAGCTCTATACCGTTCATATTGGGCATTTCGATATCGGTTAAAATAATATCGGGTAATGCATCTTCAGCCATATCGTTTATTGCTTTAAATGCATCTTGGCCATTACTGGCTTGGCCTATAACGTCAATATTAAAGTCTAAACTGAGTAACGCCGATACCGCATCGCGAACTAGCGCTTGATCTTCAACTAAAAATATTTTGATCATGATAAATCCTTTGTCGTTATTGGCAGTATCACCTGTAACGTAAATTGTTCGCCACATGTAAAAATAGCACTTCCATTAAGTTGCTCTGCCCGCTCTTTAATGCCATTTAAACCGTTGCCTTTATTTAACGAGCTACATGGTGCGTTATCTATTACGGTTATATTTAACTGCTGCATGGTTTGTATGATATTTATTTCACAATTTTTAGTGCTGCTATGGCGTAATAAATTAGTCACCGCTTCTTTAATGATAAGCCCGGCGATGCCCTCTACTTTTGCCGGTAAAGTGGCTAACTCTACATTAAAATCAACATTAAACGCTTGCTCTAGCAATCGCTGTTTAAGCTGTGCAATTTGGCTTACTAAATTAAGCTGCTTTAAATCACTGACTGCATTTCTTACATCACTTAATAACTGCCGTGCCAGTTCGGCCACTTGTGCAATTTCGTTATTGGCTTGCTGATACCGCTCACCTTGATTTAATTTATTAGCCAACTCTGCTTTTAACGCTATAGATGAAAGCGAATGCCCTAAAATATCATGAAGGTCTCGGGCTATGCGCTCACGCTCAGCTATCGCGGCAAGCTGCTCTAATTGGCTGGCACTTTCTTGCTCTCGCTTTTTATGAATATCTTCTCTTTTTGCGGCAATGCCATAGCTAAATAATGCGGCACATAATATTAAGGCTACACTTAAAAAGTATTGGATCTTTCCTATATCTCCTATGTACGTGCTTAATAAAACGGTAACAACAATGGCAATTGCGGCATAAATTCTTTGCTGATAGTTATAAGAATAACCGGCGATATACGCAACAAAGCCAAATAAGGTAGGCGTACCACTGGTGTAAAAGGTGGCGCTAAAACATATAAGTAACAACGCAACAAATAGTTTTGTCACGCCTGCACTATGACAATTTATTGCTTTTAAATACAAAAGAATAAACGCAATATAAAAAGCTAATGAGATAATAATTTGCTTAGTAGTAAAGCTATCAACATTAATTATTAACGGCAGTAAATAAAAGCCGGTAAAAATTAAATGTCCATATTTCCAAAACCCTTTATCGCCTTGCTGAGAAAAACGGCTATTTGTACTCATGCTAATACCTCTAAGTTATTATTTTTATTTATAGCTATGATTTTATTAATAAATAACATAAAAAAACCTATGAGTATAAAGTAATCATTTATAAATAGGTTTTGACTTAATCTGGTTGCTAACTCGCTAATATATAAACTCGTGAAAATTAATACGTTCATCGTTATCTCCTCGTTAATAGCTTAACTATGCCAAATCCTCAGGATATAAAGAGTGTAAAATGTCACTAACTTTGCTGACATTTGTCATATGCCACTAAAACTTTCAACTTTGCGTCATAAAAGAAGTGTTAATATATAAAAAATTAATTTTTAGAGTATGAAATGCAAGCTAAACAACACAGCTTAATATATTTACATATTGCAGTATTACTTTTTGGCGGTACGGCATTATTTGCCAAGTTAATTGGTTTAAGTGCAATTGATATAACGGTGTATCGATGTGCCATTGCTGGTATGGCTCTTTTTCTTTTTTTAAAACTACAAAAAACGGCAATTAAATTAAATAATACCAAAGATTACTTTATTGCATTAATACTCGGTATCGCCGTTGGACTACATTGGGTGACTTATTTTGCAGGCATGCAAATGGCTGGTGTTACCATTGGTATACTTGCGCTGTTTTGTTTTCCAGTGATTACGGTACTTGTTGAGCCATTTTTTCATAACAGTAAACCTAAACTTAAAGATATTATTACCGCTGCGGTGGTTGTTTTTGGTATTTACTTAATTATGCCCAGTACCAGTTTAACCAACAGTACAACGCAAGGTATTGTATTTGGTATTATTTCGGCTTTGTTTTATGCGTTAAGAAACATAGCCCACAAGCGCTACTTTAGCCAATACAGTGGCCCTCAAACGATGCTTTACCAAACCTTGGTAGCTTTTATAATGTTATGTGCATTTATTGAAGTGCCCATATATGAGGTTGCTAATGATGATTTGTTGTTAATTGTAATCGCCGGAATAGTATTTACAGCCACCCCACATTCATTATTTGCCGCCAGTTTAAAACATTTATCGGCAGCAACAGCGGGGTTAATATCGTGCTTACAACCGCTGTACGGCATTTTATTTGCTATTGTAATTCTTCACGAAAAACCCAATATAATGACCTTAATTGGCGGTGCTTTAATTGTCAGTGCTGCGTTTTACGAAACATGGTCGATTACACGGCGTAAACGTGTACGCCCTGCTATAAGTGAGAATTAATGAAAGTATTTGCTCATAGAGGTGATAGTGCCCATTTTGCCGAAAACACGCAAAGTGCGATTCAATCTGCATTAGAGATGGCTATAGATGGGGTTGAAGTAGATGTGCAAAGTGCCAAAGACGACTTTGTCATTATTCACGACTCGAGCCTAGACAGAACCACCAATGGGTGTGGCAATGTGCGTGATTACACGCTGCACGAGCTTGCTTTACTCGATGCCGGTAACGGGCAAAAAATCCCCTCATTGCAGCAATTACTAAATTGGAACAGTAATAAATCGTTACTTAATTTAGAGCTAAAACACACCTTTGATCTTAAATACTTAGCGTTATTATTAGAGAGTAATATTGCCAAAGGGATAATTAATCCTGAAAACATATTACTCTCGTCGTTTAATCACCACCAGCTAGCATGGATGAAAAACCGCCTACCTTGGCTAAAAATAGGTGCTTTAACGTCGTGTATTCCTCTTAGTTATGCTCAATTTGCTCAAGATTTAAATGCCTACAGTGTTCATGTAGATAAAAGCTTTGTTAATAAAGCTTTTTGTGATGACGCAAAACAACGCGGACTAAAGATTTACGCCTACACTGTTGATAAAAAAATAGACATAGAGCGCATGCTTAGCTTGGGCATTGATGGTATTTTTGCCAACGACCCTCTTAATGCAAAATCGATTATTACGGCATTAAACTCAAATAAGTCTCTAAATTAGCAGCAAAAAGTAGAAACGAGTCTAGAATATAAGGAGTTTTAATAAAAGGTACACTTAATGCGCTCTATTTTACTCTTACTTTTATTGTGTTGCAGTACCAACGTACTTGCAAATGTTGATAACTCAGAACCAAAGCGTTGGTTTAACACCCTTCAATATAGCAAAATAACCCCCGACAGTATTAATGCGTATCAGGCTACATCGAGCTATTTTTTTGCTGATCAACAACACAGTGGTGTATGGGATGATTATGGCTACTTAGATACCGACAGCAATGTATCCATAAGTTACCAAAATATCGATAGTGAGTCAGTGACAGGGTTTTATGGCGAGGGGTTTATTAATAATTGGTTTGTACTTGCAGAGGTCTCTGATACTGATAATTTTAACAACAACACCCTTGGTTTTGGCTATGTTTATAACGATAACTTAAAAGCTGCGGTACGCCTTGAAAGCGTAGAAAACGATAATAATACACTGTGGTTTTCTAGTTATTATAACACCCAAATAAACGACACCGATTACTTCGGGGCTGGCTTTGAAATTGACGAACACGTAGATAATTGGCAAGTGTCTAGCCGTTATTTTTCCCACTTAGGCAATAGCCGTTACTTCACCTTAGACACTGCCTATGAAAATGGCGAAGACAATGTATTTTCGGCACTGGCAAACTACTACTTTAATACACAATTTGCCTTAGGTGCCGGTATACAAGACTCGCACTTACAATTAGAGGCAAAGTACTTTATTAACAGCCGCTTCTTTTTTACTGCTAACTTTACCGATTATGACGAAGGCGATGAAACGAGTATTCAATTTTCGGCATTTTTCTAGCATCACTAAAAACCCCGTTTAGCCGGGGTTTTTACCACTGAGCTTGTGGTATTAACGCATAATAACGCTTCGTTAAATATGCGTTTAATGCAGGTTGTTCTATTTGTAGCTTTTTAATTTGTTTAATTGCCTCTGCCTGTTTATTTTGCGCAATTAACTCATCTATTAGTGTCAGTTTTTGTTTAATTGAGTCGGTGATCTCCGGCTCTTTATCGCCGTGATTTAGCGCTGTGGAAGTAGCTAATGCATGATCTTCAAACTGCAGCCTTTTACTTTGCTGCGCTTTTTTATTTTGCATAGCAGCATGCGCCTTCACGTCTTTAGCATTTGGTGCAACGTGTATTGCTTCTATAGCCTCATGTTGCATTATTTCACTATCTTTCGGTACGCTTAAATCTGAGGGAACTTGATTATATTGCTCGGTATTTTGCACATATAACACAGCAACCAATACCAATGATGCCGCAGTAGAGAGCTGAGCATACCAGGTTTGATAAAAACGGCGTTTTTTTATGGTAGTAATATTATTTACATGAGCGGCTGCATTAGCTGTATTGAGTATATGTTCGTTAAGTTTGGCGCTAGGTTGCTCGGTGGCACCTTGCTGATACAACGAAACTATATCTTGGTCGGAAAATTTATTACTCATCATTCCCTCCTATTTTGCTACTTAAACAATGCTTTAATTTACTTAGTGCATAACGAATACGGCTTTTTATTCCTTCATTTGGCTCGCTAAGCAAGTGCCCTATTTCGCTTAACGTTAAGCTGGCTTCGTGTTTAAGTAAAAACGCTTCTTTTTGATCTCGCGGCAGTTGCTCTAGGCACTGTTTTAGCTGCTGCACTTTATGTTGTTGATGCAATACATCATCGGGGGTCAGTAAATCTTGCTCAGCGGTATCATCGTGATCTATTAATTGCGCTGACGAACTTTGCATAACTTTGTTTTCGGTGCTTTGACGACGGTAATAATCAACTAATTCGTTATGGGCAATGTGGTACAAGTAAGTGCTAAATTTACTACTTACTTTATAGCGATGACGCGCATTTATAAGCTTAACCCACACTTGCTGAAATAATTCTTCAGCAAGAGCAACAGACGCACATTGACGCGTAAAATAACGGTATAAACTGTTTTTATGGCGCATATACAACACATTAAATGCATTCATATCGCCTTGTATATAATGCTGCATAAGTATTTCATCCGCTAAATTATTCATAACGCGTCTGTTAACTCCTTTTAGTCATCGTTACTGCAACGCAGCCGCTGTTTTTACCAGTTGTATAAATTCACTGCGGTATCCAAATGGGTCATCCCCTTTATTTTGGTTTGCCAAAGTGGCTATATCGTTATAGTGCCATTGCCCTAAATACTTTGCACCTTTTAACATTTGTGCAAATCCAGCCACGGCTGCTGCAAACTTAAAATCGCTCGAAACCAGATTATCCGCATTCGCTGTTAGCACCTTATGACTAATTAACTGGCTTTTATTGTTCGTAGGTTGTTTATAACGCACCTTTACAAACGCCACTTCAGAGGTATTTATATCACCCTGTGGGGTTTTATGGTTACTGCTGTATCGTAAATCGTCTATGTGCTTTTGTGTTGAGTTGGCCATTGTTAACTCGTAAATTGCGGTCACGGTATGGCCCGCGCCAAGCTCTGCGGCATCAATATTGTCGTTATTAAAATCTTCGTTTGCTAATAAACGATTTTGATAGCCAATTAAACGATACTCAGCCACCAGCTGCGGGTTAAACTCGACCTGAACTTTTACATCTTTTGCGATAATTTGCATGGTACTGCTCAACTCATCGACTAATACTTTGCGCGCTTCATTAAGATTATCAATATACGCGTGCTGACCATTACCTATATTAGCTAACTGCTCCATTAGCGCATCGTTGTAATTGCCTTGACCAAAGCCTAACGTGGTTAATGCAATGCCTGTTTCACGTTTATTAGCAATAAGTGCTTTTAACTCGTCTAACGATTGTGTGCCGACATTAAAATCACCATCGGTAGCGAGTATGACTCTATTCACACCGCCTTTTTTAAAGTTTTTTTGTGCAATTTGATAAGCAAGCTCGATACCCTGCTGTCCGTTTGTAGAGCCTCCTGCCGATAAAGTATCTAATGCTTGTGATATTTTTTGATGTTCATTTCCTGCACTTGCATCTAGCACCACACCTGCGGCTCCAGCATAAACCACAATAGCCACTGAGTCGTCTTCATCGAGTTGTTTAGTCAACATTTTTAAACTGCTTTTTAATAAAGGTAATTTATTAGCCGCATTCATAGAGCCCGACACATCAAGTAAAAACACCAAGTTAGCGGCCTTTAACTGCGACTTTTCAATTTCAAATCCCTTAATGCCAATATGCAGAAGTTGACGTTGTGCATTCCATGGCGCTGCTGCCATTTCGGTGTGTATATTAAAAGGCACATCAAATGATGCCGGTGTTAAATAGTCATAATTAAAGTAATTTATAAAAGCTTCTTCTCGTACAGCATCGCTGGGGGGGAGTTGCCCTGCATTTATCATACGACGGCTATTGCTGTAGCTACCGGTATCAACATCAATAGAAAAAGTAGACAACGGCTGCGTTACAACTTGCTTTACTGGGTTTTGTAATGATTTTAAGTACTGCTCGTTATTGTTTTTTTCGTTAATAATCGGCCGCTCTATAGGTGATGGTAATATAGGGCGCGGCATACTTATGTTGCGAGGCATAACAGACATTTTAGTTGTGGCAAACATTTGCTTTTGTGCCACTTTTAATTGCCTTACAGCCTTATCTTGTTGCTCACTAACTACAATATTATTGCTACTCACTTGTATTGTTTCAATGTCGGGCGTACTTTTCGGTTGTGAAGTGCTGGGTATCGTTTGTTGTGTACTTTGCTTATGACTTGAATATGTACACGCTGTTATTATCGCTAAACTTACCGCGGTTAATATCATTTTTGGGTTTATGCGCTGTATTTTATCGTTTTTCATAACTCACCTATTCGGTTTAAAAAAGTAATTACCGCTATAAACGCCCGAGATATAAAACTGGGGTTAAAATAAATAAGTTATTTTAATATGTGACACCGCAGGTTTTGTCCTCAACACTTAATACGCACCAAGCACACCGATATTGCACACGCTAATTAATGTGTATGAAGGCTAAGTTCTGGTATAATTTGACCATTCTTTTTGCAGATTTGAGTATTTTGTGAATAACGCTTTACCCTCTCGTACCACGCTTTCGAGTATCATTTTAATTACCGGTATATTTTTTATAGCCTTTAACTTGCGTGCACCGGTAACCGGTATTGGACCAGTACTTGATAATATTATTGCCAGCTTTAATTTAACGGCTTCGCAAGCAGGCATGCTGACAACCCTCCCTCTTTTAGCGTTTGCTTTAGCCTCGCCTTTAGCGTCTACACTAGCAAAAAAGCTAGGGCTTGAAATATCACTTTTTATTGCTCTTATTTTAATTGCTTTAGGGCTGCTATCACGATTAATACCCAGTGCTCCTTTGTTATATATAGGAACGGGAGTCATCGCAGTGGGGATAGCAATAGGCAATGTATTACTACCGAGTTTAATAAAGCGAGATTTTCCTCACAAAGTAGCAATTATGACTTCGGCATACGTGCTAGCAATGGGAGTATTTGCAGGAAGTTATTCGGCATTAATTATACCTCTTGCAGGGTATCAAGATATGGGCTGGCAAATCGCTCTTGCAAGCTATGCTTTGCTCACAATAATAAGTATTTTTATATGGCTACCCCAATTAAAATTACATACCAAACCTACAAAGGATGTCACACAAAGCGTACCTGGTAGCAAAATTTGGCACTACCCGTTAGCGTGGCACATTACGTTGTTTTTAGGTTTAAACTCATTTTTTACCTATATTATGATTGCTTGGCTGCCCAGTGTATTAATTGATGCCGGGTATGATGCGCAGCATGCCGGTGTATTGCATGGGGCCTTTCAATTTGCTTCAGCTTTGCCGGGCATTTTATTAATTCCTTTATTAGCAAAATTAAAAGATCAACGTATGTTGGCATTAATACTGGCCTTATGTGGCAGTGCTTGTTCGTTTGGCTTACTTTACTTTCCAAGCGCTGCATTTATATGGACCGCTACATTAGGGTTTTGCTCTGGGGCTACGTTTATTTTAGGCATATCTTACGTGAGTTTACGCTCTCACAACTCTCGACAAGCAACATCGTTATCGGCAATGGCACAATGCGCCGGCTATTTATTAGCAGCAACCGGTCCTATGTTTGCTGGTGCACTGCATAGCTATTTTGGAAGCTGGGATAGTTTGTTATGGCTTTGCGCCCTAGCCAGTATTGCATGCGGTATTTTTGGTTACTTAGGTGGGCGCGATATTTTACTAAGTAAAAACGCTTAACGACACAATTACGCTAAAAGCTGTTCAAACCATGCAAAAAAGCCTTTAGTTTGCTTTTTAGATGCCTGCTTTTTAGCATAATGTTTATTGGCTGCTTCACGTTGTTCTTTGCGCTCTTGCGCTAAATTTGCTTTAGCCGCAAAACGTAAACGCTGTTGTTGCGTTAATTCATTATCAAAGTTAATGGCAGACTTTTTTACTGCACGGCTACTTTTTGGTGAACTACACATAAAACCCTCCGTTTAATTATCTACTCAGTACAGTTAAATAAGTAGACACGAAAACACAGGGTTTTATTTCAAATTAGTTTGCAGGTGGTGTGGTTTCAAAGTTGTTCATCGTGTTTAATTCATTAAGCCATGATGCACTCGAACGACACCAAATTTGTGCTTTAGGTGTGAGTTGCTCACGCTCATGCACTGCCCCAATTCTTAATCCATAAATACGCTCAGCATCACTCCCTCCTACCGATGTAGCATACAATGAAGTACCGCAGTTACCGCAAAACCCTTGTGCACGCTTATTGCCGCTTTGCGCTGTTTTTATATACTCTTTAGGTAAAGTCGCATTAAAGGTGACCGCTCCTGGGTATGATAAAACCACAGTACGCAATGGGCCACTCGACATTTTTTGGCAATCAGTACAGTGGCAATTAATAACTTTATTTTCATCTACTTCTGCATGGTATGTTATATCGCCGCAGTAACAGCGTCCGGTTATTTTCATAAGTATTTTCCGAGTTAAATTTAGTGTGTTTTTCGTATTAAGTTATATACATAACCGATTATATTACTGTTTTGTAATAAAAAAAGACAGTAATGTTGCTCTTTAAAAACACCATTATGAAAGGTTACCTTGGCTTATACTGTGTTTTACAATGACTACGCATAATTTCAGGACTTCGTAATTGTAAGTGCTTGGTTTTACGCCCTGCATGGCGCTTACGCCATGTTTTAAATGCACCCGCTGATATATGCTTACGCATAAAGCAAACCAATGATGAATGGTTTAATCCATAAAGCTGCTCAATAGCTTCGTACGGAGTACGGTCTTCCCACGCCATTTCGATAATACGAGAAATATCTTCGCTACTTAACATGCATACCTCATTAGTCATATTTAAAAATGAGCTATACGATATACAAAGATAGGATGATCTATTTACACTAAATTTGTTTATAAAAAGCATGTTTACTCGTGCGTTATATTAACGCGCCAAGGGGGGTTAAGCCTGTTTTCGCCAGCATAATAAAGTTTAATTTTATTACCTGATGGGTCTTCTAACGAGGCTTCACTCCATAAGTAACGCTGCTTAGTTAGCGCAGTATTAAATTTAATCCCTTTGCTTTTAAGTGTATTTATCCAACTTTCTAGGTTATCGCTTTCGAAATAAAGGGTTGCGGCGTTATTAGCATATTCATCGGTTAATAATAATGAAAAACTCGCCCCATTTGGGCATTCAAAGCGCGAATAATGTTCTGTTTTAACAATTTGAGTAAAGCCCATTAGCAAATAAAATGCATTGGCTTTATCGATATCGACGACGGGTAAAGTGACTTGATTTAAGTTCATTGTAGCGACCTATTAAAATAAATAAGTCGCTACTGTAAAACCTCAACCATAGTTAAGGTCAATGGGTTTGTTAGGCTGGATATTTATTCGCATTTTTGAGGCTTTCAAAATCATTAAATCGCACCCCATGTTTTTTCATAATAGGGAGTACCTTTTTACTAAGCATTTGTCGTAAATAAAAAGGTTGATTAGGCACAAAGTGATGAATAGTGTGCGTATGACCAAAGTTAAAACAAAACAAATGAAAAGGCGCAAATAAACGACTTGTAATAACATGTGTTTGTTCAAGCATATTAGTAACACCACCGTAGTAATGCATACTTGAGGTAACAAAATTAAGCGAGCTTGATCGAATCACATTAGGCACAATAAGTACCACCATTAAAAACTCAAATACATTCATTATATCGAGTAATAAAACCGGTGCATTTGCACTAATCGGTGTAAACAAGTTAACAATATGAAAGATAATAACCGAATATAAAATAACAAAATGCACTGTAGCTAACGGAAAACCGGCGTTAAACACTTTTAAAAAGCTAAAGCCTTTTATTTCTTTACTAAAGCGTTTCGTGTTTATGGTTAACCCTAAAAGTCCATCAACAATAACTAACGCACGTAAAAATGGGTTTTTAATACCATTACCCACTAAACGCTCTTCTAAATCTTGTTGGGTACCCGATGTTTTATGATGATGCAAATGCATTTTGCGTCTAAACCATGGACTGACTGTATTTGGACGCATAACCCACACGCTAAGCATCATAAAGTTATGGAGCAACGGGTTATTGCTAAAATACTGTTTATGGATCAAATCATGCTCTAACTCATGTGAGATAGAAGTGGCAATCGCGGCCAAAATAATACACACCCAAGCAGGAATAATGGCTAAGTAATACAAGAGACCTAAACCAATTAGCGCACTTAATGAAATTAATAAAATAGCCATCCCCAAAGTATTTTGATGGGCTAATACTGGATATTTTTGGCGAAGTTTCAGCTCTTCGGCTTTAATTGCCCTAACTACGGCTTGAATATTTTCTTTGGCATTGAGCGTGTTCATAATTAATATCTACAAATCAAAGTTGTAAATATAATACCCGAATCAAGTTAAAGCTGCCAGCGCAGGGAATAATATCACCACCTTTTATCGTATTTTTCAGCTAGTTTTTAAGTACTCCACTGTGGCATATATTATTAATATTAGCGTATGCATGGTGGCTATATTTTGTACTCACTTACAAACAATGGGGTTAATAAAAGCGAGAGTTCATACTTCATTTCGCATTTAAAAATACATTGGCAGGCCCTCTGGCTGGCTTTGCCGTAATCGCATTTAAAAACTCGAGCAAAGCTGATATTTCTTCTTGCGTTAATGCAAGCGGCTTTATATGTGGCGATAACTGTGGTGATAATGGATCATTAGCATCGGGTTTTGTAAACCCGCCACCTACATTATATAAATTAACTATCCCCTGCATATCGACAAATAAACCATTATGCATCCAAGGCTTGCCATTCATTACACCGCGTAAACTTGGGGTTTTAAACTTACCTACATCTTGAGCTTTCGCGGTGACATTGTAACGGCCTAAATCTTGGTTTTTATGTTTATAAAAGGTCAGTCCAATATTATGAAATTTTTGATCGCTAAACATGGCACCCGAATGGCAATTGATACACCGCGCTTTGGTGCGAAATAAATGCAGCCCTAATAATGCAGAGTCTGACAATTTATTTTGATAAATATTTTTGGTGCGCGGATTTTGCTGTTTACTTGCAAGCATAAAATAATCAAAGTCACTTTTACGCGAAGTAATGGTGCGCTGAAACGTCGCTAACGCCATACCTATACGCTCAACCGTCACCTTTTCATCACCAAAAGCAGCCTTAAACTGCGCTTTATAGTCAGCTATATTTGCCAAACGCTGTTCAAGCTCTGGCAAAGTAAAGTTCATTTCCAGTGGGTCTTGAATTGGCATTAATGCTTGCGATTCGAGCGATAAAGCCCTGCCATCCCAAAAAAAATGTGAACTATAACCCACATTTTCGATTGACGGAGCATTACGTTTACCTTGTTGTCGGTTATGACCAAACGATTTTTTGCGCCCATCAGCCCATGCTAAATCGGGGTCATGACAGCTTGCACAAGCAATTTGCTCTGAGCGTGATAAGCGTCCGTCGTTAAACAGTTGTTGCCCTAATTTCATTTTGGCTTTTGTAAAAGGGTTACTGCTAGGGAACTTAACGCTATCGAGTAAGCCTAATTCACTATGCTCAACGCCTTCATCAAGCAAAGGTTTTGGCCAAAACTTGGGGTCTTGAGTATATATTTTTCGTAACTGCTTAATATCGAGATCACTGGCATATACCACGCTTACCCCATTCAAACACACCGACGCTAACAGTAATAAAATAAAGAAATTAAACATAAAAAATATACACCGTGGGGATCAACCCACCTACAATAACTAACCAGCCTCTTTTTAATCGCCAAGGACTGTATTTTCCTTTAACCATAAACAAAGCCGACAGGGCCAAAAAAATTAACATACCAGCATAGATATCAGAAAAAACAACCCAGCCTTTTTTCGCTTCGTTTAAATGCAAGGTATTAAATTGCTTAAATACCGCGCGCTCAGTAACACGTTCATATACTGCCGTTTGCCGTGAAAAATTAGCGGTTAACGTCCCGCCCTCGGCAAAAAATAGTTTGTATTGCTGCACCGACTCCCAATAGCTGGCCTTTATGGCCTCATTAAACTCAAACAAGGTACTAAGCTGCTCATTTAATTGCTCATCTGATAAAGTATTTTTAGCCTTAAAGGGTTTCTCTACACGCTCAATAATATAGTTCGGATTCCAATCTGCAATATGGTTTAACGCAATGCCCGAAACAGCAAAAACTAATGTTAAACCAATGCATAAATAACCAATATCGCGGTGTAATGTTCGGTTTAAACGAAACCAAAAATTAGCCGATTTTCTAGTCAAGAACTTTTACCCCAATCGGTGAAAGTTGATAAATAGACATACTCTCGGTTACATCAGTGCTGTCGAAAGCTTCACCTTTACGTTTTGCGATTTGTGCTTGATATTGCTTTGTTTGTTTTAAACTTAGTGCGATTTCTTGTAATTTCCCTGTAGCTAACGCTTCACGCCCTTTGGCATATAATGGAAATACCATATCGCCATCACGTACTTTTATGCGTAGTTTTTCAAATTTTGCATCAGAGGCAAGCTCCATCCAACAACCACGGTGGCTACATACTCCAACAATAGTGCCTTTAACGGTGACATTTTGATGTAGATACGCTTCTGGGTTGGCTAATATTGCCGATATTTTAACTTGTGAATCTGCGTTAACCGCTTTACCAAACGTTAATTCTTTTGCTTGTATGTTCAGTGCGCTAAGCCATAGCATGGTAATAAGTAGTAATTTTTTCATGTTTTATCCTGCGTTTTAAATTAATTAAATGAGTAAGTTAGGCCTAACCAAAATTGCCTACCGACCTCTATTCCGCTACTGTTTGCGTTAACGCTATAAGTTCTTGCGTCGAACAAGTTACTAATATCTGCACGAAATCGTAAACGGTGATTTTCGAAAAGCTCGGGTTGCCACGTGAGTCCCATATTAACCAGCACTCTTGATTGTATATAAACCTTTTGATAAGTCGGCACTAAAACAGCACTCGTCTGACATTCTGGGCACGCACTGCTCACTTGGTCTGTTTCGCTGTAGCCGCCTGTTAATTGGGCACTATCGTAACCTTGGCTGTAGTTACCAGTAAACGAAGTGGTTAAGTTGTCAAACCATTGCGTAGACCAGCCAAAACTGGCCATTAGTGGTCGTGCAAAATTTTCGTTGATCAGATCTAAATCGGCTTTAGAAATAAGATCTCCTTCGTACATAACTAACTCATCAAGGGGGACATTATCTGCAGAGGTATCATAGTCATCAACATTAGAGTAATTGTCGGTCACTGAGGTATTAAACCAAAATGAATGGTTTTTATATTGTGCATTCCAAGCAAAAGTATAACGTTCGCTATGACCATAACCGGCATTGTTTACTTGTATATATGAAAAACCGTCATTTTCTAACACAACATCTGATTCGCGCGCGAGTTGATCGTACTTATTACGTTTGACGTATTTTATCGAAAAATGACCAAAATGTTTTGTTGATTGTTTCCAGCCAATAACAAACTCATCATCATAAGGTGACTTTACATCCGTGTATCGGTATTTATAGTCGGCCACACCCGATGAGGTAAGCCAGCTTTGTAGATAGCTATCGCGAATAGGACGGTATTGAGTATATGAAGGTAATTGCTGTTCGCGCACCTTATAGGTTAATAAACCCGCATCGTAGTAACGGCTAGCGCCTAAAATAGCCATACTGTTACCATCATTAAACACGTCTATACCCAAAGAAAGTCTAGGTGAGAAATTTAAATTTTGAAAAAAGTCATCATATTCAGCTCGTACAGCTACGGTGGCGTTAACCCGACCCACTTCAATGGCATCTGAAAAAAACATGGCATATCGCATTAAATCAACCGCAATATGTTCTTGTGGTCTGACTATTCGTGACTGAAAATATTGCGGTGTAGTGGCCACATTATTTGAGTACGCTAAAATATGCTCGGGGTTATTGAGGTCTAATTCTCCCCCTAACTGCGTCTCTAATTGCGCTAATGGTTGATAGTAACTTAGCTCAATACAGTCAAGTGTGTAGCCACTGCAATTTAACGCTGTACCATCAAGTGCTGTGGAGTACTGTAACGCCGAATTATAGTAATAGCTGTCTTGATCTCTATCGCGTTTAATACTTTCATAATCAATATTTGTACCAAATTGAATGTCATGGGTACTGCCCATTAACTTATGGCTATCTAAGGTAAACTTGTTTTTCCAAGCAAAGCTGTCTTGGGTTTTATCAAGATCACCATCACCACCTTCAAGCGATACTGGCACTAAGTCTTCCGAGTTACCATCGGCGTATTGCCCCCACTCTTTTCCTTTAGCTTGAAGCCAAATGTAATAATGGGCCGGTGCTTCTCTAGAGTTTTCACTACGGCTAAAATTAAGCTTAGAATCCAGTCGTGCCCACGAAAAGTTATGCTTTATATTAAGTGCACTGCCAATGGCTCCACCATCAATAATGTAGTCGCTGTTTAGGGTGTCTTTTTTATAATTATGATTTTCATATGGCGCATAAATAAAAGACAGATCTAAATTATCAACCCACCCTTTTCTGTAACTGTATTTTATTAATGCATTGGTATTTCTACGTTCTTGCGTTTTTGTCTGTTGTAGCGATATATCTGAAATTACGCTTTCTAAATAACTCACATTGACTAACAAACCGTGTCGGTCATTAAACTTATGATTTAAGCTCATGTTGTAGTTATTTTTTTTAAAAATTGGCGGTTCTTCTTCAGCCAATTCGGTATCATTTTCACCTTCGTCTTCTGGGGTTATTGTATGATAACTCCCCCAATTACTTTGCGTACCGCGATAACCAAAAATAAACGAGGTTTTATCATCGTCGAATGGACTTTGTGTTTCAACTTCAACAACCCCACCAGAAAAATTACCATACTCTGCGGGGATATTGTTATCGTAAACACTAATAGAAGACACAATTTGATGATTTACATTCATCGTTTGCACTGCGCCTTCAATATCATTTGCCGAGCCACCTGTTGAAGCAGGGTCTTGACGAGAGTTATAGTTTAAACCATCAATATAAAACCCCGTTTGCCACGGTTTTCCTCCAGAAATAGAAATATCCTGCGCTTTTATTTCTTGTAAAGAGTCGATGGAATAAGCACTCTCTGATAGTTGAACACCTGGCAGTAAGGCAATTAACTCGTTAATATCGCCGTTCCCTTTTGGCGCATTTTCAATAAACTGTTTGTCTAAATAATAGCGGCCAATTACTTCGGGGGTTTCTAGCCCGATAAAACGCCCATATACTTCTATATGCTCTAATGCTTTTTCTTGCTCTAAACATGTTTGCATTGTTTTAGGGCTTTGCTCACTTTTTTCAATACGCTCAAGGCAGCGCATTAAATGAAGCTCAGTTGCAAAAAGCGTTTCGGCTAACTCGCTATAGTCTGTTGCCTGACCTTGTTGTGCCAAAGCAAAAGGTGAAGCAAGCGTAAGAAAAGTGGGAAACAAGATTCTATTCATTGGTGTTTTCTATCTAAATGAGTGCATTTCTAAAACATTAGAAATCATCTATAAATTGTATTATTCGATCGAATTGAGTTTGTTGCACTGCAAGCTAGCTTGCAGTGCAACAGTAACCGCAGGTTAGTCACCTAGTGGAGTATCGTCTTGTGTATCGACAATACCATCGTTATCACTATCTTCATCAAGGACTAGACCAGAGGCAGCAATATCATCATCGCTCACATCAAGCATAAAGAAGTTAGGGAAACCATCATGATCGGTATCAACCGATGCAATTGTACTGCCTGGGAAGTCATCGTAACTTGTATAGTACTGCGCAAAATTGGCATTTAATGCTAATTTATCTGCATCACCATTCACATCATGTGCTATAAGCTCAATGACTTTCGTTGTTTGACCACTATAAAAGTTAATTTTAACTAAATCTTCCATCATGTTTTGGATGTCATTGTCTGATAGTGTCAGCACTTTAGTGGTTAAGCTGGTTACACGGCTATTGATACTCTCTACTGCATTTTGGTAGAAGGTAACATAATCAGTAATATTTATTGCATTCGCTTTGACGCCGTAGATATAGCTATCGTAGCCTAAACTTGTATTTGAAACGGTGCCATTATTTAGTAGATAAAGTTCTAAATAACCTAATGCCGCCTCGATAAGGGTTGTATCATCCGTTGCAATAAGAGTATCAATGTTAGCTAGCGCTAGATCTAATACCGTTTTTGACTTTGTAAAAACAGCATATTTTAATAAGCTGTTTGCTAAGTCTAAATAGGCTTCAGTTTGCTCTTCTAAATCATCAAGAATAGCAATTTGCGTTAACATAACATCTGCAATTGCAGACACTTTCTCACTATCGCCAACAACCGCATAGGTATGAAGTAGATGATTTTGCGTTGAAATAATATCAGAAGTAGCAATACCCGAATCGACACCATAGTAATCATTTACTAAAGTTTCGCATACTTGAGCTTGCGCTTGTGCATCACCACCATAACTCATAGTTAATTCAGTAACACGAAAACAACCTGAGCGACCTGTTACATAAACGTCTGACCACTGTTGGTTTATATAGCTATCAGAAATAATTAAGTCACTCACTTTACCTAATATTTCAAGCGCACTACTTGTATAGCCTAAGTTAGCAAGTTGTATTGCTGCACCATCACCAGAATAACTTTCGATTAGTGTTTCAAATAGACCACGTAAGTAAAAATCGTCTGAATAGTATGTCGTTGCAGAAGCAACCCCTGCTTCTATGCCATTGCCTGCAATAACATCGCTTATAATCGTACTTGAGTAAAGGTTTTCGCGTGCGCTTGATTGATAAAAGCTACTGCCAAATTCATCCACTAATTTAATGGGAATATTAACTTCGGCAGTTGGATAATAACGTGCAAAAATACCTGACAGTTCACTAATAGCAAACATGTAAGACGTTCTATGATCTCGGGTAGCATCAACATATTCACCCAACTCATAAACATAATCTTCGTCGTAATTTACTTCGCCATACAAAGCGAGTAACTTAGCCATATATTCTTTTGTTTCTTCTTCTGCATCTATATTGTAAAAATGAGTAATCGCATAGCTCAAGTACACCCCTTTAATACGATCAGAAGGTTCATCGGTATAATTACCGCTCACGGTTTCAATTCGGTAGCCTGTTTGCTCTGCAAGTTCGGCAAAGTGTTGGATTGCCTCAACGGCAAGTTGATAGTTTTGCTCGGTTTTATCGCTTAAGTAAGTTGCTACAGCGATACTGGCATTTTCATCAAATGAAGTTAAAAAACTACCATAGGTTGAATCGTATTCTTCTTCTCTTATTGCATCGGCATAAAGCTTTAAGCTAGTTAATAAACGGTTGGCTTCGGTTGTTTGACCGGCTGCGAGGTAATCGCGGATCAAGCCTAAGAAAAAGCCTGCATCGCTTGAATTAATGTTATTTAGGCCTTTCTCACCTAGGTAAAGATTGTAGTTTTCTTCTGCAAGCTCTCTCAGCTCTAATGCTTTATCAAACAACTCTCGAGAATCAAGTGCTTCAGCAGATGCGTTATAGGCTTTTGCTTTACTGTACACATCTGAAATTTCATCTATGGTTGATTGGCCTGTTTCATCAAATCCTGAAAAATAATAGCTGGCAGCTAAATCAATATTTATCGTGTCTTGGGTTGCATCATCGGCAATATTTACTTTAATACTTTGCGCTTTAGCAATGTGCGATTTTTCTGAACTGTAATAATACGTAAGCTTATCTTGGTTAGTCACCATAGCGGCTTGCAGCGCTATAGTTGCTTCAATAGGTTGTTCGATAACCCCATCGGTATAACTTACAACAAATGATCCCGAAATAGCAGAAAGCTGCTCGGCTTGATAAGTCACTTCACCTGTAGAAGATAAAGTTAGGATACCGCTTTGCGGTGCTTCAACTAATGTAAAAACAATATCATCGCCATCTACATCAATAACATCGAGGGTTGCCACTGTTTGCGCAGAGGTGGTGACATTGATGGCAGTAGTAGAAAGCGTTGGTGCATCGTTGACAGCCGTTACAGTAAAGTTAACTGCTGCTTGGCTAGTTTGACTGCCATCTGATGCCTGTACGACAACACTGTCTGAGCCATTAAAGTCAGCATTTGGACTATACGAAAAACTACCATCGGCATTTAATGAAAACACACCATTTGAAGCAGCATTAACAACTGTATAACTTTTTGCATCGGTTGCACTTACTGAACCTTCCACTGCGGTGTCTTCTGAGGTAGAAAGCGAATAGCTAACCTGACTAAACTCAGGTGCAGAATTATCACTACCGCCTCCACAAGCGGTAAGAGTACTGGTGATAGCCAACGCTAATAAAGTCCGTGATGTTTTCATTTTGTATCCCTTAAGATAACTTTTAACTTTGTTTTTTTAATGGCTTGTCACTATACATTAATATTAATGATAATCAATATCAACAACATTAACATTTACACTTACTTTGAAATTATTGTGTTTTATATAAGCGTATTAATTTAAAAAGCGAAGAGATAGGAAATGAAAAACAATTTGATAATATTAATTATTTTTTAATTTTATTGGCTGTTTAAATTAAATCTATGCAAATTTAAACAGCCGAATAGCTTTTTTATCCTTTTTAATTTTAACCTAAGCTAGCAAAAGCATTACCCAAAAACTGTAAATACTTTGTAACAACAACGGGCATGCTTGGGTTACTGAAATTAAATAGTTTCTTGCAATTTTTGTTTAGGCTGTAATATAGCCTCGACTTTTGGCTCGGATGACAGTAATGCCTTTGCTAATATATTGAGCTCTTCTACTGAAACAGATTTCAGCCATGCTAAGTAGTGATCGGGCATCGGTTGGTATTCATTTAGTCGAGCAAATTGACTCATCCAACTGAGTTTTTGGCTATCTCGGATATTATCGACTTTTAAAGCGTTTTGTACTTGCTCTTTAACTGTGTTGAGTTCAATTTGTGTAAAGCCATTGTGTATTACATTTTGAATAACTTGCATGGCAATATGTTTCAACTCTTGCTCTCGTTCTGGTTGATGAGAATAACTCAGTGATGCAGAAAGCTGTTCGCGCGTGCGATCAACAGAAAAAGAAAACTGGGATGCATACACCCCTCCAGCCACTTCTCTTAGCTGCTCTCGCATACGAATATTAATTAATTTACCTACAATATTAGCGGCACGTTTTGTTTTAAGCTGATAAGGATAATCAATAAGCCAGAATAATTCTGTTGTCGCTTTAGGTTCTGTGCCCGCATGCACGATAACCGTATTTTTTTTAGGCGCTATTTTAGCTAATTGCAATTCGCCTTTAACTTCTCCTACTGGCAGATTGCCAACATACTTAGCCGCGGTACTAATAACCCATTGTGGATCTGCATTACCCACAATTAATAATTGATGTTTAGCCGAATGATTAAATACCTTTTGCCAAACAGGTAAAAGCATATCCGATGATATTTGCTCAACATCGCTTGTACTTAAAGGCTGTAATATAGAGTCGCGAGGATACAGTACAGCACTTAAAGCTTGCTGAAATTGACGTTGAGGGGATTTATGCTCCGCATTTAAACTTTTTAGTAATAAGGCTTTATTTGATTGCCAAATAGCATCATCAACACGAGGGGTTGTAATTTTTAAATAAAAGTTTTGCAACCAAGCTTCTAAAGAATCTTTTGTTGCGCTACCGGTTACTAAATGTTGTAACTGGCTTACCGTTGCCCCTAAATTAAAGTTTTTACCTGCATTTAATCGCTCTAATTGAAACACATTGAAATTAGCATACCCAAAACGCGCCATACTACTAACAGCAAGTTGTGCAATTCTTTGCTCTGACTTAGGTAAATGAGCTGTGCCTCCCAAGCCTTGCCAGCGGATCAATAAAGAGTCAGGTGTTTTATCACTAGGCTGAAACCACACTTCAACATCATTTTTTAGTGTCCATATATGATTTTCCCCTAGCATTTTATGGCTTATTACTTCGACATTTGGCAATTCTTTATTAAACAATGGTGCATCAACATTAACCTCCTCGCTTGGCGGTGGTGGTGTAGCGATAGCTTGCTGCCAAAATCCTTTAACCTGCTGCAAAGTAGGTAGCTTTTCTTTATTGTCAGATTTAACTTGGGCAATTACAGCAGCTGTTCGTTGTGATAATAAATTAGGGAGGTATTGGTTTACATCAGCTAAAGTAATTTCATTTAATAATCTTTGCGTTAAAGTCGCTTGATCTAAACGCGAAACAAATGGCGCATGATTTAATAGCTGATTATATAAAGTACTTAGCAAGGATTTATTGGTGATTGAAGCTAGGTTTTCGATTCGCGCTTGATAGCTTTTTTGCAACATTAGTTTTACAGAATCAAGCTCTGAAGCACTAAACCCATGTGCCACGTGACGACTAATTTCTGCAAACATTTCTTGTAACGCCTTGCTGTATTGCTCGTCTTTTAAAATAGCGAACATACGCGTATTACTATAACCTTGCGCTAAATCATATGCAGCAACCGACATTTTACTTATGTATAGCCCACCTGATTCGAAGTGCTGACGTAATCTGTCAGACATTAAATACACTGCAAGGTCAGATATCAGCTGCTGCTTAGCCCCTTCGATTGTTTCAACTACCGGTTGTTTAGCACGAAAGTTAATTGTCATTAGTTCAGTATTTAACTCGGGATCTGAAACAACGTTAAAACTCATCGAGTTTAATATAGGGATATCTGTATTTGGTTGAGGTGGCAATTTAACCGCTGGCATTTTATCGAAATATTTTTTAAGAGCGCTTACTATTTGCTGCTCATTTGTAGCACCCACAGCAATTAACACCATATTATTTGGATGATACCAATCTTGCCAAAAAGCTTTAATGCGCTGCGCATCAACATGACGAACTAATTCCATATCACCGATAGGTAAACGTTTAGAGTATCGGCTATTGGCTTTTGTTATTGCGCCTGTAGCAGTTGCTAAACGGTTACGTATGTTGAGATTTTTACGCCATTCTTCTTCAACAACAGGACGCTCTTTTTCTAATTCTTGTGGTTCAAAGGTAAGCGCACTCGCTTGTTGCGCTAACATATTAAAAGCTTCATCAAGTAACGCTGGGGTATTATTGGGTAAGTGTAAAAAGTAAGTGGTAGTATGAAAAGAGGTGGTCGCATTTACATCGCGCCCAAACACCATACCCAAAGACTCTTGACGTTCAATAATACTATTACCTGGGTACTGCTGCGTACCATTAAATGCCATGTGTTCAACTAAATGTGCAATACCTTGTTGATCGTCTTGCTCATGTAAAGATCCGGCCTTAACAACTAGCTGTAAAGAAATTTGATCAGCCGGTTTGTCATTTTCTAGTACAATATACTGCATACCATTAGCCAATGTACCTTGGCTAATATCTGCTCTCACAGGAAGCTTATCACTCACATGTTCGGTGTTACTTGGTGAAGAAAGCATACTACAAGCACAAGTAAGCATTATAAGAAATAAAAGAGACAGCTTTTTCATATTCATTAAAGTTTTAATCATTAAAAAAAGAGCAATCTAACCGAATAACAAAAAAATAACAATACAAATAAAAATCATTATTATTAGTGGCATTTAAAGTATTTACAATAATACTCACTGCTACTTAGCATTAGTCGTAAATAAAAAGATTAATTAGGCACAAAGTGATGAATAGTGTGCGTATGCATTAAAGTTAATGAGATAATCCCCGAACTACTTTACAGTCGCACTTGTTGCGTTATTTTTTTCGACGACTGAAATGAAATTAATCATGTTACAAAATACGTAAAAATCCCTCTTTACCTTCTTATTTATTATCAACTGAATACGGCAACTAAGCTAAGCAGCAATAAGTGATTTATTTTAACTTAATATTCACCCCGCGAGGTTCCTAACTATTATTAATAAAATATTAAAACTAATTTATTAATAAAATATTAAAACTAATTTATTAATAAGCAATATTATCAAAATAGATTGAACAAACTACACTCTACTCATCAAGTGAAACAATTCTACTTACTTTGGTGGCACCATTGTTTTAGTTTAATGCTTTAAAAGCACACGGCCCTTATTTTACAAATATATAAATTAAAATATTAAAAAATCAGTCACAGGAATTAAAACAATGAATAAAGTAATTTTAATTACGGGGTCTACCGACGGTATTGGTTTAGCGACCGCTAAGTCACTACTTGAGCTAGGGCATACTGTGTTATTGCATGGCAGAAGTGAGGCTAAATTAGCCTCAGCTAAACAACAACTCTCAGGCGTTGCTAACACAAATAAAATATATACTTATAAAGCCGACCTATCTGTTATGGCTGACGTTAAAGCGCTTGCAAGCGCAATAAAAGAAAATCATCAAACGTTAGATACATTAATTAACAATGCGGGTGTGTTTGTTGTACCTGAAAAGCTAACACCTAACGGCTTTGATGTGCGCTTTATGGTCAATACAATAGCTCCTTATTTACTGACTAAACTATTGCTTCCATTACTGAGAAACACCTCAAGGGTGATTAATTTATCTTCAGCTGCACAAGCTTCTGTTACGGGTGATGAAATCACTAAACCGAGTGTTTTATCTGATAGCGCCGTTTATGCAAAAAGTAAATTGGCGCTAACCATGTGGTCTCGCCAATTAGCACTGTTGATAGGTGATGATGGACCGATTATTATTGCGGTAAATCCAAAGTCATTCCTTGGTAGTAAAATGGTTGAACAAGCTTATGGTGTTGCCGGTGGTAATTTACAGCAAGGCGCTGATATTTTAGTACGCGCTACTTTATCCGACGAATTTGCTAACGCTTCTGGACTGTATTTTGATAATGATATTGGTCAGTTTACTGCACCACATCCAGATGCCGTTAACGCTGATAAAATTCAAAAAATCACTCAGGCTTTAGCCCTATTTACAGGCTTATAATATAAAGCATATCGGCATGTGCAAACTCATGCTACGTATGAATTAAGCAGATAAATGTACACAAGCGTGCGTTAAACTAACTTTCCCAATACGGTGTTTCGCCAAAGTAGTCTTTGAAGTATTCAATAAACGCACGTACTTTCGGGGCTAGTAGGCGAGAGCTTGGGTACACTGCCCAAATAGCGGTGTCAGTGGCTAAAGGGTAGTCTTTTAAAACTTCGACCAATTTTCCTGCCTTTATCGCCTCATAACCACACCAAGTAGATACCAACGTTAAGCCTATACCATCGATACACGCATCGCGTATTGATTCACCATTATCAATACGAATAGCTCCTTTGGGCTTTATTTTTACATCACCTTCTGGTGTTTTAAAAATCCACGTATCTATTCCAATCAGGTTAATGCACTCATGATTGAGTAAATCTTTGGGCGTATTCGGTGATCCATATTTTTTAATATAATTAGGAGAAGCACACACCATACGTTTATCACGAGCCAGCTTTCGCGCCACCAGAGTAGAATCATTTAATGACGCATTTCTGATCGCAATATCAAACCCGCCATCGACCATGTCGATAATACTATCGCTTTGGCTTAAATCAATTTTCAACTCGGGATACTTTTCAAGAAACCCTTTCATTGCTGGCACTATATGCATGCGGCCAAATGATGAAGGGGCCGTCACTCTAATTGTTCCTTGTGGTGTAAAGCTTCCAGCGCCAACTGCGGCTTTGGCTGCATCGACTGCATTTAATATCTCTTCAGCGTGCGGTAAAAACTCTTGTCCCTCTTGGGTTAAAGATACTTTTCGTGTGGTTCGGTGTATTAGTTTAACGCCTAGTGAATGTTCTAATTTATTAATATGCATGCTTGCAACAGGTGCAGAAAGCCCTAGTTCACTGCCCGCCATACTAATATTATGTGTCGTTGCAATTCTTACAAAAAGTTTTAAATGTTCATTATTCATTTTATAGCGCCATTATTAACAAAAAGTAAAAACTGATTAGCCTAATGACTATATTATCAAAGTTATTGTTTGTAAATATACTTAATCTACTAAACACATTAAGCCCAAAAACGATATTAAGGAGCTAACCATGAAAGCAATGACTATCAATGAATTTGGTGAAAGTAACGTATTTACAGTAGCGAACATCGATAAACCTTCAGTTAAAGCTGGCCATGTTGTAATAAAAGTAGCGGCATCAAGTGTTAATACCGTTGATACAATGATCAGATCAATGGGTGAAGCATTAGGGCCAATAACCCCCGCCTTGCCAGCCGTATTAGGGATGGACTTTGCAGGCACTATTGAAGAAGTTGGCGAAGGTGTAACAGGCTTTGCTGTTGGTGATGAAGTATATGGGTGTGCGGGTGGTTTAGCTGACTTACAAGGTGCTTTAGCAGAATTTATGCTTGTTGATGTGAAGTTAATTGCTCACAAACCCAAAAGTATTTCAATGCGTGAGGCTGCCGCCTTACCACTGGTGGGCATTACTGCGTACGAAGGTTTAATTCGTGCGGGGGTTAGCCAAGGCCAAAAAGTATTAGTACACGGAGGCTCAGGCGGTGTTGGTCATGTCGCACTACAATTAGCTAACTATTTTGGCGGGGATGTGTATTCAACTGGCGGCGGTGATGCTCAATCTGCTTTAATAGAGAAACTTGGCGCAACCGCAATTAATTACAAAACAGAGACAGTAGCCGATTATGTTGAAAAACATACCAAAGGGGCTGGTTTTGACGTGGTTTACGACTCTATTGGTGGGGCTAATCTTACTAATTCATTTGATGCTGCTGCGTTAAACGGCCACATAGCAACTACGGTTTCTATGGTAGAGCTAGATTTAACCACCGCTCACTTTAAAGGCTTATCGTTACATGTTGTGCTTATGCTCATTCCCATGCTGCATGATCATAAACGTGAGCAACACGGCGAAATACTTACTAAGCTAGCTGGCATTGTTGATGCGGGTAAATTAACGCCTGTGCTAGACGAAACTAATTTTAATTTTACCGATATAGCCAAAGCACACGACCGCCTTGCAAGTGGTCAGGCCGTTGGTAAAGTGGTTGTGTCTATCTAAAACCATTTAATTACCAACGTTAGAGAGTCAATACAGTGTGTATTAGGCTCTCTTTTTTATACCTAAACGTTATTTATACTAACTAACCTAATGTAATCGCTAATAGCTTCGAGTGATTATGACTTCTTTACAACACTACTATTAATTGCAATGTTTCATTGTTTTTAGCAAATAAAAAAAAGATAGCGACAATTGTAAAAATCACTATTCCTGCCATGTTAAGTCAATTTATTCCGCCAGTATCGGCCATGTTAGTGACTATTATTATCGTCAGTTACAGCAGCTTTGCTGTAAGCATATGGGGCTTAGCAAGTCGTAAATATATTTCCATTATTTTAATACTCGCCTTAACGATGCCATGACCGCCTATGGTCGAAAGTTACGGGGATGGTTGCATTGCCAGACATATTACTGTTAATAAAAACAGCGTTTGTTTTTTTGATGTTTTACCAATTTATCTAGGTGCTTATATTAACGGCCGAGTACAATACCAAGCGTTAATTATTGAATAATAAACTAGATAAGATTTTCATTAATAAAGGTAACCTAAAAGCCACGAACTTCTCTATTGTATAACGGTACACTTATATCTTGAGAGTTTCGATGATGAGCTATCTATAAACAACCAGTAAACTGTACTGACAATGTAATGCCACTTACACCCCATCAAAATAGCCCATAACATTGGGGTTTATCCTTATTAAAATATTCACAAAATAAGGTATTGGTTTAAAGTTTTATCGCGAATATTATCATTTTATTTCGGGCATAAAAAAACCCCAGCCAATTAGCTGGGGTTGTAAAAAGTGGTACCAGCGGGCGGACTCGAACCGCCACGCATTGCTGCAGGGGATTTTGAATCCCCCATGTCTACCAATTTCATCACGCTGGCATCATTTTTCTTTAACCTTCTAAAACAAGAGAAGATAAAGAAAAACCACTTTAGAGCTAGGACTTATCAACCTTGTCTTCGTCTCTATGGCAGCTATTATACAAACAATGTGGTTGGCGGCAAGTCTTTTATAGCAATAGCTTGGTCAACTGATTAACATTCAACCAACGATTCTGTTTCTTGTATTTTAATACTGTTAAAAATGTTTTACCTGATAGGTATAACGCTTAGTTTTTCGCTGTTTTTTTGATAAACTCACATGCATCTTAATCATTAGAGTTTATTTATGTCAGATGAGTTTCCACGTGCAGGTTTTTGGCGCCGTTTTGCATCACTTGTATATGATACGTTAGCTATAATTGCATTTGCTATGCTCAGTGTGGTGTTATATTTATTTGCAGTGCAGGGGCTTATTTCTATTGATGTTATTAGTCTAAATGGTGCAGAAGATGTCTCTGCACTAATTCAAAACTCAATTATATTATCAAGTATTCGTACATGTCTTTTAGTGGTGGTTTCGCTCTCATTTTTTGCTTATTTTTGGACTAAAAGTGGACAAACAATTGGCATGCGAGCTTGGCGTTTAAAAGTACAAACCCTTGATGGCAATCTTATTAGTTGGCGACAATCGGTTATACGCAGTGTAAGTGCATTGCTTGGGATGGGTAATTTAATTGTTTTATGCGATTTTAAAAACCATAAAGCATTACAAGATTACATATCTAAAACCGAAGTCATCACTTTAACAAAAGAAGAAAATAAACGTATTTACCGAGAGCTTGATTAAAAATTTAATCGACAATACTTTATACACAAAAAACGTGACCATTTGGTCACGTTTTTTGGTTAACGGTTAATTAATATTAAACTCGTTTATTCATTAAATATGTGGCAAAGCTTATAAATATAATACTAGGTACAACCGCGCCAATAATGGCGGGTATTTGATATACCATAACTACGGGTCCAAATATTTCGTTCGTAAGATGAAATACGATCCCGGTGACTACTCCCATAATAATACGTGCGCCCATAGTCACAGTACGCAGTGGGCCAAATATAAACGACAATGCAACCAGTAACATGACTGCAACCGACACGGGTTGCATAAGCTTTCGCCATAGTGCTAACTCATAGGTACTGGTGTCTTGTTCATTTTGCTGTAAATACCCTAAATAAGACCATAATCCTGTAAATGATAGTGACTCTGGTTTTACTGATACGACATCTAGTTTTTCTGCGGTAAGTTGCGAATTATAAAACTCTTCATCAACATGATCAGAGGTGATTTTTTCTTTGCTGATATGTACTTTATTAACATCACGCAATAGCCAGCCATTATCACGACTTACGGCCTCTTTGGCTTTTGTGATTTTAGTTAAATCGAGTGTTTTATTAAAATGATACATATGAACACCATGCAACATCCCATTTTGATCGACATCATCTATATTAATAAAATTGTCACCGTCTTTTGCCCACACGCCTTTTTGGGCATTAAACACATCACCACCATGAATCGCCTGATTACGCATTTCTTTAGCGTATTGCTGTGCTTCGGGCGCTCCCCATTCACCAAGAGCCATCATGCACAAAGCCATTAATATGGCTGTTTTCATTACCGAGCCAATAATTTGCAAACGAGACATCCCTGCCGCCTGCATAACAACTAACTCACTATTTGAGGCTAACGCACCAAGCCCTGTTAAACCGCCAATCAGTGCGGCCATCGGAAAAAACACGACTAAATCACCAGGAATACTATAAACGGTATACAATAATGCCGACATGATATCGTAACTACCGCGCCCTACCGATTTTAACTGTTCGATAAACTTTATTAAGGTGCTTATACCCACAAGCACCAATAATGCAAACCCTGTCGTTTGTAAAATGCTACGTCCAAGGTACCAATCAAGCGTTTTCATCATGCGCTTTGCTCCCTTTTAGACCACATGGCTTTTAGCATCACACCTAAAGGTCGGCCTTTAATAATCAATAAGCCACCCACAAATAATGCGCATAAATGTATCCACCACAAACCAATAGATGGGGGTATTTTTCCATCTTCAACCGCAAATTTAGCCGCATTAAGCAAAATAAAATAACCTAAATATAAACTAATGGCTGGAACTAACTTAGCAAATTTTCCTTGTCGTGGATTTACAACACTCAAAGGAACTGCCAGCAATGTTAATAGTGGAATAGATAAAGGGATAGCAATACGCCATTGCCATTGTGCAATCGCTTCAGAGGTATTAAGTGCAAGCAAGTTAGCCGTTGGAATGGCTTCTAATTTACGACGCTGATGCTCTATTTCTTGCTCACGAATTTGGACACTGTAGCCATCAAACTCTGTGAGGTTTAAAGCGGGAGTTGTGCCATCGGTTTCGTAACGTTTGCCATCGGTTAAAAGCAGTTGTTGCTCGCCCGTTTGCGATTCAACCACCACGCCTTTCTCGGCGTACACTAGCCGTGCTAAGTTGTCTTTTTCGGTATCGGGTAGTTGAGCTACAAACACCTTGTTAAGCTCTTTGCCTCCGTTATCAATGTTATGAATAAACACCACTGATTTTTCATTACCCGTTTGTTGAAAACGCCCAGCCCTCAGAGCCGATAACCCTGCATCAGCTTTCGCTTTCTCTTTTAGTTGATACTCTTGCTCGCTGGCCCAAGGCGCAACATACATTGTTAATGCAGCCGCTAAAATAGCCAGGCCTACACTCGAAATTAAGGTTACTCTAACAACGTACCATTCACTCACACCGCATGCCTTTAATACAGTCATTTCGCTGTCGGCATAAATTCGGCTATACGCTAAAATAATTCCCAAAAATATACTTAACGGAAGTATTAATGATGCCAACTGTGGCAATTTTAGAGCGATCATCGACAAAACAAGTTTCGCGGGAATACTCCCTTCTGAGGCATCACCTAAAATAACCACAAACTTTTGTGACAAAAAGATGGTCATTAAGGTTAAAAATACGGCGACTTGCGACTTTAAAACTTCAGCAGTCAAATAACGAAAAATAAGCAATACTCGCCCCTGTAAATAGAGATTTTCACTAATTATGTGAATTATTAATAAGAAAATACCTGTTTTAGCTACTTTAAACCGACAACAGACCCTATATTATAAGCTATGGCAATTAAATATCCTACCCAGCCGCTCAATATATTGACATATAGTGGTGATATAGTTGCATTAGTTACCCGTATACATATAAAGTTCAATAAACAGCATTGAGTTGCTAATTATTCACTAAAAGACTAGAAATTGGTTTTTTAGCCCTTATTTAATTGCTAAACAACTCATAATTAGGAGTGACAATGGAATTTAGCGTAAAAAGTGGTAGCCCAGAAAAACAGCGTAGTGCATGTATTGTAGTGGGTGTATATGAACCACGTAGGTTATCCCCCATTGGCGAACAACTCGATAAAATAAGCGATGGCTATATTTCTAATTTATTGCGCCGTGGCGACTTAGAAGGTAAGCCTGGCCAAGTTTTATTATTACACCATGTACCTAACGTACTTAGCGAACGTATTTTATTAGTTGGTTGTGGTAAAGAACGTGAGTTAGATGACAAGCAATATAAACAAATTATTTCAAAAACAATCAATACCTTAAATGACACAGGCTCAATGGAAGCGGTGTGCTTTTTAACAGAGCAACATGTTAAAGGTCGTGATACTTACTGGAAAGTACGCCAGGCAGTAGAAACAACACAAGATTGTTTATATACGTTTAATCAATTAAAAAGTAAAAAAGTAGACCCTCGCCGTCCGCTTCGAAAAATTGTATTTAATGTGCCCACTCGCCGCGAATTAACCATTGGCGAAAACGCGATTGAGCATGGTTTAGCAATTGCTGCCGGTAGCAAGTTATGTAAAGACGTTGCCAACATGCCTCCTAACATTTGTAACCCTGCTTATTTGGGCGAGCAAGCACAAACCTTAGAAAGCCAATTCGATAATGTCAGCGTTGATATCATTGGCGAAGAAAAAATGGCTGAGTTAGGTATGAATTCATACTTAGCTGTGGGTCGTGGTAGTGATAACGAATCAGTTATGTCGGTAATTAATTACCAAGGTGGCGCCAGCGATCAGCCCCCTATTGTCTTAGTTGGTAAAGGGTTAACGTTCGACTCGGGCGGTATTTCAATTAAACCTGGTGAAGCCATGGATGAAATGAAATACGATATGGGTGGAGCCGCAGGTGTACTTGGAGCTATGCGCTCATTAGTACAAATGCAATTGCCTATTAATGTGATTGGTGTACTGGCTGGCTGTGAAAATATGCCAAGCTCAAATGCTTACCGCCCGGGTGATATTTTAACAACCATGTCTGGGCAAACGGTTGAAGTACTTAACACCGATGCTGAAGGGCGCTTAGTTTTATGTGATGCACTTACTTATGTTGAACGCTTTGAACCCGATGCAGTTATTGATGTGGCGACTTTAACAGGTGCATGTATTGTGGCTCTTGGCGCTCATGCAACTGGCTTACTATCAAACCATAACCCGTTAGCTCATGACTTACTCAAAGCTTCGGAGCAAAGTGGCGACCGTGCATGGCAGTTACCGCTATGGGATGATTATCAAGACCAACTAGAGAGCCCATTTGCCGATTTCACTAACTTAGGCGGACGCTCTGCGGGCACAATTACGGCGGCCTGCTTTTTATCTAAGTTTACTAAAAAGTATAATTGGGCTCACCTTGACGTAGCTGGTACGGCTTGGCGCAGTGGGGCTAAAAAAGGAGCTACGGGTCGTCCCGTTCCTATGCTAACTCAATATTTGTTAAACCGTGCTGGTATTAATGATACATCACACGATTAACAAAAAAAATAATTGAATAAGGCGCCTTTTGGCGCCTTATTTTTTAGCACATTACACACGTTTAAATTGAAGCAAACCCCGTTGTATGGCAAAATCTCTCCCTTACTTTATGTATCTATACTAACCGCTCATTTTGGGTAATAGGAAACCTCTGTACCATGGCTATGAATGCGCAATTTTTTGTTCTAAAGCAAGAAGATGAGTCTAACGCACGTGCCGACGATCATTTTGCTTTGGCAGCAGACATAGCAGCACAGCAATATCGCCAAGGTCAACGAGTTTTTATATTTGTAGATAACAATGAAGACGCCTTCGCGATAGACGAAACTATTTGGACTTTTGATCCTAACAGTTTTGTTCCACACAATTTACAAGGCGAAGGCCCAAAAGGTGGCGCGCCGGTAGAAATAGGCACCACGCCACCCGTTGGCAATCGTAAAGTTTTAATTAATTTGGCAACAAACTTACCGGATTTCATTCGCAGGTTTCACCAAGTTTTCGATTTTGTACCAGTAGAGCCAAATGCTAAACAAGCAGCTCGCGAGCGTTTTAAAATGCTGCGTCAACTCGGTGCAAATATCAGCACTCAAGATATAAATAACTAACCCCTTAGTGGTGAGTTAATTAACTAATTTAAGTACTTATTTAAGGTTCTGTGTAATGGATAAAACCTACAATCCGCAAGATATTGAACAGTCGCTATACCAAGACTGGGAAGAAAAAGGCTACTTTAAACCAACGGGCAAAGGCGATGCATATTCAATTATGATCCCACCACCAAATGTTACTGGTAGCTTACACATGGGCCACGCGTTCCAAGATACCATTATGGACACTTTAACGCGCTTTAAACGCATGCAAGGTAACAACACCTTATGGCAAGTAGGTACAGATCACGCCGGTATTGCGACTCAAATGCTAGTCGAGCGTAAGCTTGCTGCAGAAGAAGGTAAAACACGTCACGATTTAGGCCGCGACGCATTTATTGATAAAATTTGGGATTGGAAAAACCAATCAGGTGGCACAATTACCAAACAATTACGTCGCTTAGGGGCGTCGGTTGATTGGGATCGCGAACGCTTTACGATGGATGACGGCTTATCTGAAGCTGTGAAAGAAGTGTTTGTTCGTTTACATAAAGAAAACCTAATTTACCGTGGTAAACGCTTAGTAAACTGGGATCCTAAATTACACACCGCAATTTCTGATCTTGAAGTAGAAAACAAAGATAAAAAAGGCCACATGTGGAATTTACGCTACCCACTCGCTGATGGCGTAAAAACGGCCGACGGAAAAGACTACATTATCGTGGCAACGACACGCCCAGAAACCATGCTAGGCGACTCAGGTGTTGCAGTTAATCCAGACGATGAACGCTACCAAAGCTTAATTGGTAAAGAAATTTTACTGCCTATCGTGAATCGCCGTATCCCTATTGTGGCCGATGAACATGCCGATAAAGATAAAGGCACGGGTTGTGTAAAAATCACCCCAGCTCACGACTTTAATGATAATGAAGTCGGCAAACGCCATAAAATGCCGATGATTAATATCTTTGATAAAGACGCAGCAATCTTAACTCAGGGCGAAACTTACACCTTTGATGGTAAAGAACTGGCATTTGATGCGCCCATTCCTGAGCGTTTACACGGCCTTGAGCGTTTTGCTGCACGTAAAGCCATTGTTGCCGAATTTGAACAACTTGGCTTACTTGAAAAAATTGAAGACCACGACTTAACTGTCCCATACGGCGACCGCTCTGGTGTAGTAATAGAACCTTTACTTACCGACCAATGGTACGTACGTGTTGCTCCACTTGCAGAGCCGGCAAAAGATGCAGTTAAAAATGGTGATATTAAATTTGTACCTCAACAGTACGAAAACATGTATTTTTCGTGGATGAATGATGTACAAGATTGGTGTATTTCACGCCAACTTTGGTGGGGACACCGTATCCCTGCTTGGTACGACAACGAAGGCAATGTATTCGTTGGTCGCGATGAAGCTGAAGTGCGTCGTGATAATAATATTGCCGATGACGTTGTATTAAACCAAGACGAAGACGTACTTGATACCTGGTTCTCCTCGGCACTTTGGACGTTCTCAACACAAGGCTGGCCTGCTAATACTAATGACTTAAAAGTATTTCATCCATCGGACGTACTGGTCACTGGTTTTGATATTATCTTTTTCTGGGTTGCGCGCATGATCATGATGACCCTACATTTTGTAAAAGATGATAACGGTAAGCCACAAGTCCCTTTTAAAACAGTGTATGTTACTGGCCTAATTCGTGATGAAAATGGCGACAAAATGTCAAAATCGAAAGGTAATGTACTTGACCCTATCGATATGATTGATGGTATTGATCTTGAAAGCTTAGTCACCAAACGTACTAGCAACTTAATGCAAGAAAAAGTAGCTAAAAAGATTGAAAAAAACACCCGTAAAACATTCGATAATGGCATTGAAGCACATGGTACCGATGCATTACGCTTTACCCTAGCGGCAATGGCAACAACAGGGCGTGATATCAATTGGGATATGAGCCGTCTTGAAGGTTACCGTAACTTCTGTAATAAATTATGGAACGCAAGCCGTTACGTATTAATGAACACAGAAGAACAAGATTGTGGCTTTAACGGTGCTGAAAAAACGCTATCATTAGCTGACCGTTGGGTATTAGGGCAATTTGAATCAACCATTCAAACCTATACTGAGCACTTAGATAATTATCGCTTTGACCTTGCTGCTAATACACTTTACGAATTCACATGGAACCAATTCTGTGATTGGTATTTAGAGCTTACTAAGCCTGTATTATTTAAAGGTACAGAGGCACAACAGCGCGGTACACGTAATACACTAATTACAGTACTTGAAAGCTTACTACGCTTAATGCACCCAATGATGCCATATATTACCGAAACTATTTGGCAACGCGTTGCTCCGCTTGCAGGGCTTAACACCGAAAACACCAGCATTATGGTGCAAGGCTTCCCTGTGTTTAACGATGCCAATGTTGATGCGCAAGCGATGGACGATTTAGAGTGGGTTAAGCAATTTATTTTAGCTATTCGTGTTATTCGTGGTGAAATGGACATTAGTCCGAGTAAGCCGCTTAGTGTATTACTTGCTAATGCATCAAGTGACGATGAGCGCCGCATTGCTGAGAATAAATCATTTTTAGCATCACTGGCTAAAATTGAAGAGTTTACTTTATTAGCAAGTAAAGATGATGCGCCAGCATGTGCAACATCGTATGTTGGCAACCTTGAGATCATGATCCCAATGGCGGGCTTAATTGATGTTGAAGCTGAACTTGCTCGTATTAATAAGCAGCTAGAAAAAGCAGAAAAGGGCTTAGCGCAGGTACAAAACAAACTCGCTAACGAAAAGTTTGTTAACAACGCACCTGAAGCGGTACTTGCTAAAGAGAACGCTAAACTTGCTGAGTTCACTGACGCTAAAACCAAGCTACTAGAGCAAAAGACTAAAATAGAAAGTTTATAAGCTTTCATAAAATGCCTATTAAAACTATTTAATAGGCATTAAAAAAGCCGCTCATATATTAAAATGAGCGGCTTTTTTGTACCTTGCAATTAACTACAAGGTATCACGATATTAAAATCTGTAGTTGTATTGTGCACCAACAAGTACAGCATGGCCTTTAGATTCAAATGACCATTGGCTACCCGCTTCATCTGTTTCAGTGAAGTTTTGTGTTTTACCACGGATAATACTAACACCTAAATCGACATTCGATTGCTTGTCGATGGCGTAATTACCACCAAATGAGAACCAAAAACGATCGGTATCTGGGATAGAAATTGATAAATGCTGTTGCGATACTGGCGACTCATCAAATGCAACGCCGGCACGTAATAATAAGTTTTCGTTGTATTGGTAATCGGTTCCAATTGAATAACGAAATGCATCATCAAAGCTTTCATTTTTATCAAATGCTGAGAACTGAGCGCCAGAAGGTGCTGTAACTTGCGCTTCAAGTGACTCAAAGCTACTCCAACCAGTCCATAAAACACTGTAATGTAGACCTAGTTTTTCATCTAATTGATGTGAACCAGAAAACTCAGCGATCGCTGGTAAGGTAATCTCTACAGAGCCCGGAAGTTGAGTACCTTGTAAGCCACCCACTGCTGCAGGTAGTTCATTAGAGAACTCACCCTCGAAAGTAATGTCTGTTTCGCTGCGGTAGTTAAAACCAAAACGGCTGTTGTCGTCTAATTGGTACATTACACCGACATTTAAACCTAAACCAGTATCATCACCTTGAAGATTTACTGCATCAGTACCAAATGCTAGGCTCTCATTAGCACCCACTTTACGAATTACCGTTGCATCGGCATAGATATAATTTAAGCCAACACCAAAGCTAAACTGTTCGCTAACTTTATAAGCAACACTGGCATTTAAGTTTACGGTAAATATCTCAGTCTCACCCGCAATTAAACCAGCAGCGTAATCATCGTCAAATTTAGTTGATAAGCCAAAGTTAGAAAAAGCACCAAAACCAAGTGATACTTTATCGTTATATGGCATAGTAAAGTATGCAGCAGGTACCACGGCACTTGGGGCAATACTGTCATCATCTAGCGCGCTTGGATCAACACCGTTATTAGTCTCAGTGCCTTCTAAACTAACATCGGGTATTACCGCGATAGCCGCAATACTTAGTTGCTTGTCTTTAAATAAAGTCATTAATGCTGGGTTGCGTGCAACAACCGATGCATCATCGGCAATCGAAGCTTCACCGGCATAAGCTCGGCCTAAGCCCGATGCATTTTGTTCTGCTAATTGAAAAGCTGCAGCAAACGTATCTGCAGAGATAACTGCAAGCGAAGCTGCAATTAACGTTTTTGAAAATTTCATTATGTGTCCTTAGCCCAACGCACTATGTGGGAGGTTGTCTGTTTACTATTTAGTAATACCAATTCAATTTATAAAATAAGTACATTATGGCAATGCCAAGCAAGTTTATTGCGCGGCACTGTGGGTTACACATAGTAGTGACTATTTATTTGTTCTATAACACATGCATTTATGCACTTTTTTAATAGCCAAAAACTTATTTTTATACAATTGGTAATATTTAACTGCGCTACATTACCTTAAAAAAAAATAAAAAACTGTAATAAAACATCAAATAATCGTAAAAAACATGTTTTTTAACTACATTTTAACAACTATTTAATACTCATCGGATGAGAAATGTGTTATTAGAGTATATACTCTAAATGTAATTAATTATCATTTAGATTGACTTGGTTAAAATTGCAAATTACACTCGCTATAAAGTTATAAAGGAAGCTTCATTGTGTTCATTACTTTTATTATTTTTGCACTTTTGTTTTGTGGTGCCAGTGTATATTGCTTTTTTAAGGCCAACTATTGTGCCTGCACTAAAGAAGGTGACTGTGATAATCCCGTCACTCATTACTGGTTGAGTGCAATCACAAGTGCATTTGCATCACTGGCATTATGCTGTATTGCATTACATTCTCAATACGGCACATTATTGTGGCTTACATTAATGATAAGTTGTTTTTTAGGTGGGTATATTTCAGCAAAAACCAATAAAATTAAACGCAAAAAAAACACTAAACCAACAAGTGCTCTTTTAACAAACGAGCTAAATTAATTTGATAATCAAGTGGTTTAATCGTAGTAATAATTTTAATATCCTCTCGCTCATTTAAATGAATGTCTTTTGGCGTAACACTATGATGGTGTTTCGCATTATAAAACTGTTTTACTTTAGGCTTTATAGGGTTATCTAGGTTACCTTCTAATACAATAGCAAGGCGTTCATTAGTTAGTTTTACCAATGTGCCAACCGGGTGTACTCCTAAACACTTAATAAAACGCTGCACTAACTCGCTATCAAACAGTTCTTTGTTTGCTAATAAATAACGTAAGGCATTAATCGGTTCATCACCATCTTGATGCGCTTTATCGGCTGTTAATGCATCGAACACATCAACGATTGCCATAATACGTGCGGGAGTGCTAATTTTGTTTGCATTTAAACCACGAGGATAACCCGAACCATCAAGACGTTCATGATGATTTACAATCATATCTAACATAATGGGGGTAATACCTTCCTCCCCTTTTACAAGCCCCAAACTCAATGCTACATGCTTTTTAATCGTGACCATTTCATTGGCAGTCACTTTACTCGGTTTAGAAAAAATACCTTGAGGCAACTTAGTTTGGCCAATATCATGTAGCAATGCGCCCATAGCAAATTCATAGCATTTGCTTTTATCGTAGCCTAAGAATTTAGAAAAGGCAGATACATAAATTGCGCAATTAATCATATGCCGCCAATTATAGCTCTGCTTATCTTTGATCCGAGTAAGCATACTCATCGCATTTTGATTACGAAATACCGAATCAACAACTTCTTGAGCAATGGCATCAAAACAACTTAGCTTAAGTGCAAGCCCTTTTGTTAAATCGTTGTAGGCGTTATTTAATACGCGTTGATGCAGTTCATGGTCGGCACTTGCTTTGGCAAACTCTTGCTCTATAACCACGGCACTTTTTTCGGCTTTGGTTGCTTTGTTATTTTTTTTAGCTAACTGAGTATCTGCTTTTGCAGAAGGTTGAGCGGTTTTATACTTTGCGGGAATAGCAGTCTTACTTTTATTAAAATCAATAAGCAGCTCAAGTACACCTTCTTTATATAAGCGACTTATCAATGCTTTATCATGGACAAAGCCACGAGTTTTAATTTTTATTCCATTGACGGTTTCTTGCTGTTTAGACACGCTGTCAACATACATTCCTGGTACTAATTCTGATATAGGCAAATTAATTTGCATAACAACGCACTTTAAATATTTTTTAATAATAGATTTAGAACAAATATCACTTTTACCTATAAAAGTCTAATCTATAAATACAAAAGGATTACAATTATTTTGATATGACAGTGAGCACTACCACAAAGGTTTAGTTCAAATGGCGCTCTCGGTAGGGATCGAACCTACAACTCAGCCTCCGGAGGGCCACGTGATATCCATTTCACCACGAGAGCACATTTGTGCCGCCACACCAACTCGCGATATCAGTGCTTTAGCATCGGCAATGATAAAGCTATACAAGACTAAATGCTAGCCTAGCCTGTTTATATGCTTATATTTTCAGCATAAATCTGTTTTTTTTGTACTTTAAGCTAAAATAGATAAACTAATTAATTAAAGTTGCACTTACTCTTGAAACAAATGAGTATTAGCTTACTATGAGAATAAATAAAAAAAGGAAAAAACTATGAGTTTAATGTCGACCGAACAGGTTGCCGATTTTTTAGGTGTAAAAGTAGAACGTGTTAAACGCTTAGCGCGCGAAAGCTTGTTAATAGCGAAATCTAAAGATGAAAATGGCGAACTACAATTTGATGGCGATGAAGTTGCTAAATACAAAGAGCTTGCTGCACGATTTGGTGGCTTATAAAGCCCCTATTTTATTAAGTTGCGCGTGTAATTCTGCTGCCTTGTCAGTAATTCCACGCTCTTCATACCAAGCAATACTAAGTATTAAATAAAATAACTGAAAATACTTAAGCTTTTCTATTGAGCAATAAAAACGGTTTTCGATAGACTTAAAATAACGTGTAAGCAACTGCTCCTGCGCTTCATTATTTAAATTAAAACTCACCGATAACGCCGCTAAATCAAAGTAAACATCGTTACTTTGTGCATATTCAAAATCAATAAAATATGTCCCATTTTCGTTATCAATAATATTTTCTTTTACTAAATCATTGTGACAAAAAGCAATATCAGTAGGCATAACCGACACTTTATATAGTGCTTGTTTGAGCTGACTTTTATATTGCTGATAAACCGCACTCTTGTCGTATGCACTTAATGCTTGAGCAATATCTAACACTTGTGTTTTAACAGGATATAAATGGAGGGAGACTAATTTTTCGAGTAACTCATTCGATACAGTGTGCTTGGTTGTTTCATGGCCTGTAATATAATCAAATACCGCCCATTTATTTATTTCGTCGAACCAAATAGGCGCAGAACAAATATGTGATTCGCTCAGCTGCTGCTGTGCACTGAGCGCAACATAAGGCCAATGCTCTTTATAGCATTTAAGTAAGTATTGCTTATCAGTGCAATTAAGTAAGTAATTGTCATTACTGAGGCCGTTGTTAAGCTTGTTGTAGTTAAGCAGCTTGCTTTCGCCAATAAATTTACTGCATATCGCATTAATACGTTGGCGGGTTAGCATAACTTAAGCTTGCGCCAAACTTGCGTTTTTAGTTTGTGCGTATTCTTCGTACCACGTTTTAAAACCCCACGCGGCCATAATGGTATAAAATATAAATAACGCCAAGGTTGGGTAGTAGCCTTTTTCAAAGTATAAGTACATTGAAGCTGCGTCAATCACTATCCAATAAAGCCAGTTTTCTAGTACTTTTTTAGCCACTAAGTAGGTCGTTACTACAGCAAAACAGGTTGTAAAACTATCTAGGTAAGCAAAATCAGCATGTGTAAATTCAGCCATAAAATAACCAATACTGGCGGCACTAATCGTCGTGAATATAATTAACGTAATATGCTTTTTAATTGGCCAAGAGGTAATTTTTAAATCACTATTAGATTTGTTTTTTCGCCATGCCAGCCAACCGTATACCGCCATGTACATATAATAGAAGTTTAGCAACGACTCCATTAATAACGCCCCATTCCAATACAAAATTGTATAAATAAGCGTGCTAAAAAAAGCGGCTGGCCAACACCACAAACTTTCTTTTATTGCGAGTAGCAAATAAGCCATTGATAAGCCAACGGCTATATACTCCCAATGCGACATGGCTGTAAAGCCACTTAAAGTTTGTGTTAAAAAATCCATAATAATATTTACCGTCAAGTGAGGTGTTATTCAGGTGATAAATCACCACAAAGGAATTTACATACAAAAATAGCTTTACCAAATTCTTCGTACGAGCGCTTTATTTCGGTGTTAATCACTTTCATCACTAAATCATAGTCGCCAAATATTTGCGTAGATAACGTATTTGTTATTACTTTTAAGTTATCGTATTCGTTTAAACGCTCGATAAACCCTTTAATAAATGGAATATAATCTTGGTGAAGTGGGTACTTACTAATCTCTACAGATAATTTCATTATTTTCTCTTTTTACTTATCGTTACAATACAGTGTAAAATCGCTGTATTAGGCAATTTAACTGAGCAAACTATGGCGCGCAGAATAACGTACAAATTTAAAAACCAACCACGTGAAATTAATTTCGCTAAAGACAAATACCACGACATGTATCAAGCAATTGCTGCAGCCGAAGGAATTGATTTAACAAATTATTTAAGCATGATACAACAAATAGAGATGACCTCAAAAGGCTCATCTGCATCGCGTAATTTTCGCGATCAAGAGTTTGCACGCATGGGCTTTAGTGACATCTATTTTATTAAAGAATAAATAACGTTAACGACGTTATATTAACTATAACCCCATTAACGCTGGTACTGATAACTTACGCGCGGTGTAATATTGCACAATAACTCGTAGGGAATTGTATCAGCGCATTTAGCGATTTCTTCTACGGGTAACTCATCACCCCACATAATCACTTCATCTCCGACTCTTACATTATGGAGATTGTTACCAATATCGATACTAATCATATCCATCGAAACACTACCTACTATGGCGTATCGCTGTCCTGCAATCATAACCGGAGTCCCTTCTTTAGCATGACGAGGATAGCCATCACCATAACCCATTGCAACCACAGCTAATTGTGTCGGTTTTTCGCTTTGCCAGCGACCGCCATAACCTACCGCCTCGTGTGCTGCAACCTCACGCACAGCAATCACTTTCGTTGTTAAACGCATCACCGGCTTTAAACCATGCTGTTGACCTACTTGATTCGCCATAGGTGATACACCATACAACATTAAACCTGGGCGTACCCAATCGCCATGTCCGCTTGGCCAAGCAATAATACCCGCTGAGTTAGATAAGCAATGAGCTTGATCAATATTACCAACCAGTGATTGAAATAAGCTAACTTGCTGCGCAGTTTTATGATTATTAATGTCGTCAGCGCACGAAAAATGAGTCATTAAATTAACCGTATTATGGGCATTTTTTGTTGTTTGTAATCGGTTATAAAACGCATTAAATTGCGCTGGTGCAATGCCTAAACGGTGCATCCCTGTATTGACCTTTAACCAGCAGCGTATTGGAGCTTCAAGCTGTGCTGACTCTATCGCTGCGAGTTGGTTTTCATCGTGAATAATCGTTTGAAAATTATTCGCTAATAAAAGAGGTAAATCAGCTTTATTAAAAAAGCCTTCGAGTAAAACAATCGGTTTAGTAAGTCCCCCTGCCCGTAATGCAAGTGCTTCGTCAATTCGCGCGACAGCAAATGCATCAGCATCATTTAAATGCTGAGCAATTTTTACTAATCCATGGCCGTATGCATTCGCTTTTAATACCGCCATTACCTTACATTTTGGCGCAAAAAATTTAACTTGTTTTAAATTATGCGCCAAGGCAGATAAATTTATTTCAGCAGTCGCTAAACGCATTAGTAATCGTCATCTACTGCAGGGCCCGCATAATTATCAAAGCGAGAAAACTGACCTTGGAATGTCAATCTAACTTTACCAATAGGGCCATTACGCTGCTTACCAATGATAATTTCAGCAATCCCTTTTTCGGTACTCTCTTCGTTGTATACTTCATCGCGATAGATAAACATGATTAAATCGGCATCTTGCTCTATCGACCCAGACTCACGCAAATCGGAGTTAATTGGTCGTTTATCAGCACGCTGCTCTAGCGTACGGTTTAGCTGCGAAAGCGCCACAACCGGACACTGTAATTCTTTTGCGAGTGCTTTTAATGAGCGAGAAATTTCTGCAATTTCTAAGGTACGATTATCAGATAAACTCGGTACTCGCATTAATTGAAGATAGTCGACCATGATCATACTAATCCCCCCATGATCCCGAGCTATACGTCGTGCTCGTGAGCGCACATCAGTAGGGGTTAGGCCTGAGGCATCATCAACATACATCTTACCTTTATCCATCAACAAGCCCATAGTAGAAGAAAGGCGAGCCCAATCATCATCATCAAGTTGGCCTGTACGTACTTTAGTTTGATTAATACGCCCAAGTGAGGCCAACATTCTCATCATAATTTGCTCAGAAGGCATCTCTAATGAGTAAATAAGCACAGGCTTATCTTGTGTCATAGCGGCATGCTCGGCAAGGTTCATTGCAAACGTGGTTTTACCCATTGATGGACGCGCGGCAACAATGATTAAATCAGAAGGCTGTAAACCGGTCGTCATTTTATCTAGGTCGGCATAACCGGTACTTACACCCGTAACACCATCTTGTGGTTGCGAGTATAACTCTTCGATTTTATCAATTGTTTTTTCAAGAATATTGTGAATACTTTGCGGGCCTTCGCTACTTTTGGTACGTTGCTCGGCAATTTTAAATACGCGGCTTTCAGCTAAATCCAAAAGTTCGTGGCTCGTACGTCCTTCGGGGTTAAAACCTGCTTCAGCAATTTCATTTGCAACCCCGATCATTTCGCGAACAACGGCGCGTTCACGAACAATGTCGGCATATGCATCAATATTGGCGGCACTTGGGGTATTTTTTGCTATTTCAGCTAAATAAGCAAAACCACCAATACCGGCAAGTTGATCATTTTTTTCTAGGTTTTCAGAAATAGTGATCAAATCGATAGGATCGCCAATTTCGGCAAGCGCTGTCATGGCTTCAAAAATAAGTTTATGCGTGCGAGTATAAAAGTCCTGCGACACCACGCGCTCAGCGACGCGGTCAAACGCTTGATTATCAAGCATTAAGCCACCTAAAACTGATTGTTCAGCTTCGATTGAATGGGGAGGAACTTTAAGAGTATCGACTTGCTTATCTGGTTTGGCCATAACTTCACAGTACTAAATTTGAATGGCTCTATTCTATCGACTTGATGGGGCTGTGAAAATAGCAAAGCAGGAAATCTTTTCCTGCTTTTTAGTGAATATTTATCGGCTACTGCTTGCGAAGTGAAATATGGCCACTAATTGTGTCCATTTCAATATCAGCATGGCCACCATTAACATTAAACTCAAGGTCACTTGACGGTCCGTATTTAGCTTTGTTTACTTTATCGCTAGTAATCTTATTTACAATTTTCCCACCAGCATGCGCCTCGATTTCAAATTTAGCAGACACCTCAGCTGGAAAATAAAAATCGGCATTACCACTTACCGATTCATAACGTACATCACTGCCATTTAGAAGTTCTTTAATATGTATTTCGGCTTCACCGTTTACGGTATTAATACGTAAATTTTTAATACTCGAGAGTTTAAAATCGATATCGCCATTTACATTTTCAAGGCGTACATCGTTTGCAGTCGAACTTGATTTTATATCACCATTGACTGCGCTAAAACGCAGTTCTCCACTTGACTCATTATCGTTAATTTCACCATTTACGGTACTAAACTGTATGTTGCCATTTAAATTAAGCGCATTGACATCACCATTTACAGTGGTCAGTTTAATATTACCTATCAGGTTACCTGCGGTTATTTCACCATTAACAACATCCACTTCAGCACCATTTTCAAGTATTTCTGCAGTGACTGATACATTAACACCTTCAAATTCTAAACGACTTTGCTTAGGCATAAAAATGGTTAAATTAGAGCCATCACCATTGTTACCCCAGCCAAGCTTACGCGGCATTTTTACAATAAATTGCGTGGTATTACCCTCAGTGTTAAGCTCAAACCCTTCAGCTTTATCATCTAACTCGCCCGATACCTTAAGCTCATTTTTATCCCAACCAGTGATACTTACATCACCACGCTGATTTTCAATAAATATGGTACCACCGCTAGGCACTTCTATTTGCTTATCTATTTTTTCACCGGCAAATACGCTCAATGGTAATATGCTTAATCCAAATATAATTACTTTCATGTCATTCCCCTAAATATGCTGCCAACGCGGTGCATGCACCTTGTTAATTAAATCGAGTTGTTGCTGATAAACTTGCGCTAACATGGTTAATAGCGCTTGATTGTGTGGTTCATTCTCAAGTGCTTTATTAATAGCTTGTGCTGCTTGTTCAAGCTCTTGTAATTGAATTTGCCAATTATCGGTTAAAGCATCTTGGCCTTTGTACTGCACTAACAAAGTACTTTTTTGTTTACTAAAGTAGTCATTCATTGCGATAACATCGTTCGTATTTTCATTTAAAACTAATACATTAAATGTTAAAACTGACGCAATAATACACGCTGCCATTGCCGTTAACTTTGGCCATGTTGCCTTGTTTTCACTATCAGAAGAGGTGTTAACAATCGCGTGTTCCACACCACTCCAAAGTACTTTATTAGGTTCTATTTCTTTATCTAAACTCGCTAACGAATCATTTAAATAGTTATCAAAATCGGGCTTATTCATAGTCGTACCACTGTTGTAATAATTGCTTTGCGCGATGGTATTGCGATTTACTAGAGCCAACAGCCATACCTAATTTATTGGCTATTTCTTCATGGCGATAACCTTCAATTGCATATAAAACAAATACCATTCGAGCGCGTTCGGGTAAGCGTACAATTAATTTGTCGAGGCCATTTAACCCTTGGCAAGCCTCTGCCGTTTGCTCATCCATTCCACTTTGTTCAAGGCTGATCACTTTATTTAACCAGTTTTTATGCTTGCGCACATAACTAATCGTAATGTTACTTGCAACACTATATAGCCAAGTAGAAAACTGTGAGCGTTCATCAAACTGTTTAAGTTTATGCCAGACCTGGACAAACACCTCTTGTGTTGCATCTTCTGCATGTGTTTCATCGGCTAATAAACGCAAACATAAGCCATACACCCGCTTTATATGCAGGTCATAAAGTGCCTTATATGCTTTTTGATCACCCGATTTAGCTCGCTCTATTAATGCACTATCGCATAATGGCGTTTGCTCGGGCTTAGTGTGTAACATCCGTGATGTCGCCTTTTAATTATTTTAGTTAGGGGCTGTTTACTTTTAAGGTAAAACAATCAAATCCTAGTGTATTGATTAGTTAGACGCAAAAACAGTAGAGAAAGGTTTAAACAAAATAATAAAAAGTTAAATAATTTTTTACAGGTGTACTTGAGAGGATTTTTGATACAAAAAAGCCGTGCAAATTGCACGGCTTTTTGGGCTTAATTAAAAATTAAGCTTCAGCAATAACGATTACTTTAATAGTAGCTGTTACTTCTGAGTGTACTGCGATTGCAACGTCAAATTCGCCAGTCTCACGGATAGTACCTAGAGGTAAACGAACTTCTGATTTTGCAACTTCAACACCAACAGCTGAGATAGCGTCAGCGATGTCACGAGTACCGATTGAACCGAATAGCTTACCTTCGTCACCAGCTTTAGATACTAATGTAACTTCAGCTAGAGCTTCAAGTTTGTCAGCGCGTGCTTGTGCAGCAGTTAACTGTTCAGCGATTTTCGCTTCTAAGTCTGCGCGACGAGCATCAAACGTTTCAATGTTTGCTTTAGTTGCAGGAACTGCCTTACCTTGCGGGAAAAGGAAGTTACGTGCGAAGCCAGATTTAACATCAACCTGGTCACCTAGGCCACCTAGGTTAGCGATCTTATCTAGTAGAATAACTTGCATGTTTCTACACCTTTTAAAAACTGTTAATCCGCTGCTTACTTATGTAAGTCAGTGTATGGAAGAAGGGCTAAGTAGCGAGCACGCTTAATAGCAGTTGCTAGCTGGCGCTGGTATTTAGCGCTAGTACCTGTAATACGGCTAGGTACGATTTTGCCACTTTCTGTAACATAGTTTCTAAGAGTAGCTAGATCTTTGTAATCGATTTGTTGTACGCCTTCCGCTTTAAAGCGGCAGAACTTACGACGTCTGAAATAACGTGCCATGAGATAAATTCCTCAATTAATTCTTTCTATATGCTGAGCATGCAAAACCAATTGGCTAAGGCCGTTACGACCTTCGTGGCGATTTAAAAAACCACTCACTTGCAATGCCTGCCCAACGTGCAAATGTTGAGTCTGTTGTTGCATTTGCTTACCGCTTGCAACTACTTGAAGCCGAACATAACTATTACGGTTAAGATCTGCTTCAACTTGCATTGATTTATGTTCTACAACAAAAATACAATGCGGGATGCCTGCGGGGCTTTGATTATACTTAGGTGTTTTACATACAACACCCGATATAACCAGCTGATTCATATATGGGCTAACCATTATAGTCATCTGCCATGCTAGGACTCAAAACAATTAAGCAGCTGGTGCTTCTTTCTTCTCTTCTCTTGCAAGAGGAGACGCTTCAGTTACAGCATTTTTAGTACGCATAACTAAGTTACGAAGCACTGCATCGTTGTAGCGGAAAGTAGTTTCTAGCTCGCTGATTACTTCAGTTGGTGCTTCAACGTTCATAAGAACATAATGAGCTTTATGAAGTTTGTTGATTGGGTAAGCCAGTTGACGACGGCCCCAGTCTTCAAGACGGTGGATTGAACCACCTGCTTCAGTGATAGAACCAGTATAACGTTCGATCATACCAGCAACTTGCTCACTCTGATCAGGGTGAACCATGAATACGATTTCGTAATGACGCATGGATATTCCTTACGGTTAATAGAGCCTTCTACCGTTTCGGCCGGTCGGTTTAAGGCAAGGAATTAATAGTATAAAAGCCGAAATGAGCGCGCATTTTACGCTTAGTTTGATAATTAAGCAAGTAAGTTTTATGAAAACAATGTACTTCGCCGTAAATAAAAAAAGGGCCTTAATTAAGGCCCTTTTGATAAACTCGTTAAAAGCTTATTTAATACTCTTTCTTCTTAGCATAACAAGGCTTGCTAGCAGTGCCATTATCCACGCCATAGAGCCTGAACTCTTCGACTCACCAGGACTAACGCTCACAGCATCTTCACTCACATTTACTGTCACATCCATTTCCATGGTTTCAATGTTGTCACTCACTGTTAGTGTAAATACATGCTCTCCAAGGGCTAAGTCACTCACCGACGTTACCGCTTCGTATGGAGATGAAATTGTACCTGGACCAGTCCATTCAAAACTTAACGTATCACCATCTTCATCGAATGTTCCCGATGCATCTAATGTCACGCTAGTCCCTGGTGCTGCACTAATGTTATCGCTTTTTACAATAACAGTTGGTGCATCATTTACATTTTCTACCGTTAACATAAATGAAGTACTTGCTGCATCCGTTGGCGTTTCAATATCAGCCACTGTCACTGTAATTTCAGTGTCACCAACAAAGCCTGCATCAGGTGTAATAACCAATGAATCACCTTCAATGACAATCGCAACATTTTCGCCCATTGCAGTCATTTGATTCGCTGTATTTAGCTCATCAGCATAGGCGACATCAACAGTAATTGCAGTGTCTTCCATCGTGGTTTTATCACCAATAGTACCCACGGTGATATTGCTAGCTACAGATAGCGTATGTGACAGAGTCATATCATCTTGTCCATCCATTGCTGCAACAGCAGTGAATTCAAATGATTTACCTGCACTTGATTGATCAATATCAGCCCATATTGTTACTTCAAATTGCGATGACTCAGGGCCGTTGTAATCCATACAAATAACAAGGTCATCAGTAATTACGTCAGCTAAGTTATCGTATGCAATGCTTTGCCCTAAATATTGCTCAAGTGGTCCATAAATATATAATGCACCTCTATAACCCTGTATACCGATGCTGCCACGGTCGCCCGTTGTACCAAAATCTAAATTGTCATAAGCAAAATAGATTTCATGCTCATTTTCACCAAAACGTGTTTTAGCATTTAAAATGATTTCAAAATCAAAACTATTATCTCGCTTAGTATAATCAAACAGTTTGGTATCTGTATCATAAGTAACATCACCGTAGTCAGCCGCGTTATCCCACTCGATAATCCCCCAGCCACTCTGTGTTGAGGCTAAAGAAATACCTTCAACTGTGCTTAAACCTGTACTCAAGATATCTTTTGATGAATTATCAATAGGTGTACCACGCCAAAGCGGTGCAAGACTTTCGTATGGAAAGCTATTATATGGCATTTTATAGTGCCATGATGCAAACACAGGCCCGTTCATAAGGTCAACTAAACCGTTACCACGAATATTTAATATACCAAAGTTAACATTATTGTTATCTGCATTGTTATACAGTGCATATTCGTCAGTAACGCCACCAAAGAAGGTGCTAACCGGTATTACATTACCATATCGAGATTGAACAGCGCCATTTTCATCCATGCCCGATAAAGCTGGGTAAATACCGAATTCAGATAAATTAATGTATCCTCCAGGATTACTGTTACCTAAATCTGGCGTTCGACACATCTCATCAGTAATGCTATCGGTAACAATGTAGTTAGCGACAATATCAGAGGTATCGGGTTGAATACCTGAAATAGTCAAGGTTTGCCCTTCTAAGCTTATCGACGTTAAATCATTATTTGAAGATAAAACATCCTCAACACCCACGCTCATTCCTTCAGGTAGCTCAGTGGTAATAGTAAAGCTTCTATCTGCACCAGAGTTATTAGCAAGCACTTCAAAAGTGTAAGGGACTGAATCACCTGCATTAGCTTTTTCTTGTGTTACATCTAAATGAATACGGTCACTGCCACGCTCTAACTTTAACGGTGTAGTACCATATACTCCGGCATTCACTTCTGAAGAGCCTAAGTCAACTAAAGTGTAATAAACATCACCTTCTTCCATAGGCATGTCCCAGTTTAGGGTCATACTAACTTCATTTTCACCATCACTAGGGCCTGCTTGTACTGTCATTTCAGTACTAATATCACCTGTAACAACGGCGCTTGTATAAGCAAACGTTTCTTCTTCGCCTTCTAGGCCCGCATCTTTTGAATTGTATATTATTGCCCAATAGGTTCCCGGCTCAGGATTATTTACATTACAGTAATTGTTGTAAATAATATGGTTAGACACACATAAAATCTCTTCTTGTGGATCAGGCTGACCATTTCCATTGTAGTCTTTACCTACGTATACGATCGGGCTACCAACATCTAATGTGCCTGTATAGTCTGACTCTACAACACCTTGAATTTCAACGATTAAGCGTTTCGCGCCCTCTGGCACTTCAATCATCTCAGTATGTGTTGCTTCATCAATACGATCTGCGTAGATATATTCTTCGCTAGACGATGTCCAAGGGAAGTCACTCTCATCATCTTTAGGTAAAGTAATGGTTTTAACTTGTGCATGAACAGGTTGATACACTCGACCATAAGGTGCTTCTGTGGCTGGGAACATTAAACCGTTAACTTGGTAGCTTCCGGTATTTTCATGTGCAGTAACTTCAAGTTTATCTGGCAATGTACCACGATCATATTTAAAGACTATTGGCCAACTTGCATCAGGCACCGTCTCATCTGCTGATTCAAATAATAAGTGAGAGTGTAGCTCTACCTCGGAATTACTAAACCACTCTTGCGTATCCATAATAGATGCAGTAACAACAACTGATTGGGTTTCACCTGCTTTTAAGCTAAATGTGCTTGGAGTAACTTCAATATTGACACCATTTTGAGCATATTGCTGGCGCATATCGTAGTTCCAGTTTAATACATCACCATGGGATACGTTCCAAGTACCATCTTTTGTTGCTTTAACTGTTCTTACCCACTGACACTCTGGAGCACATGAAAAATCAACCAGGTTTGGCATATTCAATTTATGCGGTGTTCCGCCGTTATATGGATTAGCCGCCATAAAGTTTTCTGCGGTTTCATCCATGATCAAACCAGATTTTGCTGCATTAGCAACATTTATGCGCCCAGTACCCGCACGATAAATCTCAGCTAAACCAATATCACCTGTATCTGAATTTAATCGACGGTATTGCACTACATTATCAGCAGTCATCGATAAAGCAGATTGAATTTCTGCAGGCGTCCAAGTTGGATGAGTTTGACGTAATAATGCCATCGCACCGGCAATATGTGGAGATGCCATTGAAGTACCACTTATAGAAACATAGTCGGCACCATGTGCAGCTGTAAATGGGTGTTCATCTGAATATGCTGCATAAATATTAACACCTGGGGCCGCCATTGCTGGTGCTAAAATTTCATCATTTGAGAAAGAAGGACCGCGTGAAGAAAAAGTGGCCAACCAATCAGCATCGTCTTCATTAATACGACGCTCAACAACTGTCGGCTTTATAGTGATCATATGACCTAATTCAGAATACGAATCAACCCAGTCTTCTAAACCTTCATCTGGGTATACGCCATTCCATTGATTATATGTAAAATGAACACCTGGTATTTCGTACGCTTCAGAAGTGGTTGATTGTGTTGTATCTTTATTATACAAAATAAATGCATCAGCACCACCAGCGACCACATTGGCAACCTTAGCTGTACGCGCATTTGCATTAGCATCGTCTGGGTCATGGCGTTGACAAATTACAATAACATTTGTACTTCCATCAGCCGCACCCGCAATTTCGCTACCATCTTTATAATAATTGAAGGTATTTTCTGGATATTCATCAACACAGTAACCATAGCTGTCTTTGCTACCTGATGCATCTACATAATCTTTAGCCCATACAACCACACCTGTAATTTCAGTGTTATTAATTGCACCACCCACTAATCCAGTGTCAGACCAAGCAGGCACTTCCGAGCCTAACTCAGGGTCACTAAAACCGGCATATTCGATGGATGTTTCTACCGCTATTTCACGTGCATGTGTGGTCGCAGCAACTTGTGCTAACCAAGGCGAAGAATTATCTAAATAACCAAAACACTCACTACCACATGAACCTGTACCATCATTACCGGCTGCTGCTGCAACATTAATTCCGGCTTCACGTGCTGATAAAAATGCAAGCTGTACAGCATCTGACCATACATCAGAGTCAGCGCCACCAATTGAAAAGTTAATGACATCAACACCATCTTCAATAGCATCTTCAATACCTGCTACTAGCGCTTCACCTGGACAACCTGAATACCCACTGTCATTAGTTGGGTAACACACTTGATATGCAACAATATTTGCATGAGGTGCAACACCTGAAATTTCAGGGAATAAAGCCTCTTTGATAACACGACCATCTGTATCATCGCCATAGCTGGCAACCATATATGGCACATCATATAATACGTTACCACCAGCTGTTGAAGCTACGTGGCTACCATGCCCTTGGTAATCTTCACCAATAGCAGGCCAACCCGCAACCATTGCATCATAAGATTCAGTAATAACATCGTACGAACGTACGCCGATTAACTTATCATTACATTGAATATCTTCGCTATCTTCTACACAGTCACCAACATAAGCTCCAGCTCCCCATGGGTTAGTATGGTCATACCCATCACCCCCTACATCAGCAAAAGAAGGGTGATCAGAATTGATACCGGTATCGATAATACCAATAATTTGACCTTCACCTTTATTATTAACACCTGATTCGACTGCACTGCCATCCCAAATTTCATCGGCTTTTATTGTTTTAGGGCCTTCATCTGAGAGCAGTTCATAATTTTTTGAGCGCATTACAGAAGATACGCGATCTAATTGACTAACTTTTTTAGCTTGGCTTTCGCTCATTTTTATTGAAAAGCCATTGATCGCTTTTGTAAATTGACGACGTACTTCACTTTTACCAATAGCACTACTAACTTCTTGAATAACTTCTTCTTGTTGAGTTAATAACGCTTTTTGGTAAGTATTAATTGCATCAACAACAGGCTCACCTTTAGAAAATAATTTAGTTGCCCCTGCGCTTTTTAATGCCATTGCGACTTGACTGTTTGTATCACGAGCAGCAACCGTAACAGGGCTACCATATAAGCGCACAATATAAACATTCTCTCCAGTTAGTCCTTCTTCAACAAATTGTTTACTTTTAGATGGTAACTGAACATTCAAGCCATCATTTTTCATCATGCTTCGCGAGCTAACCACTTCCTTTTGGAATGCTTTTAAGCCTTCCTGTGTAAAGTTTAATGGTTTAAGAACATCCTTATCAGACATAGTTGATGCAACAGCCGCATTTGCAGCTGCTGCGCTGTACAGCGCGACACCAATGGCTGAGACTAAGTTTTTTATTTTCATGATTCGCCTCGTTATAGTTTTTTAACCAAGTAGTGTGAATATTTATTCACTCTACTCTTGAATTTATTATTCAAACATATAACCTAAAGGCATACCTCATACTCAAATGTAGCATTTTGTACGTACAGTTAACTTCATTTAAATAATAGTTAACAATACATGTAATCTTCCCGCGTCTAAAAGACGAAAAACTAAGTTAGTAAATGAAATATATATTTAAAAAATTTGTAGTTTTAATTTTAGTTACGTTCGCCGCTTCTCTACATTTAAGCGTATATTCTCAAGACAATGTACACCTTGTAGAAACAAATGAATTAAATTTGAGTGTATCCGTGGGATTTGGTGGTTTAGAAAATCCGCTCATTGATGCTAAAAACACCTTATTGCCTGTAATACCGCATCTAAGTTATTACGGTGATAAATGGTACATAGAAGACTTTTCTATTGGCTATAGCTTAATTGAAGAACCTGGGCTGATTATTGACCTATTTACCGACTTTAATGAGGATGGCTTTTTCTTTGAACTTAATGGATTAGAAAATTTTTTTATAACCTCTCAAATACCTTCGGGGCCAGGTAAAAATGGAGGATTACCTAGCTATGCAAAACCGATTGAGCGCAAAGTATCCTACCTTGCCGGAGTGAGTATTTTGATACCTAATGAATTTGCCACACTAAAATTCTCTCATCTGCGAGATATATCAGGTGTACACAATGGTTACGAAACGCATATTTCATTATCAAAGGTATATAGCCTTTTTTCAGGAGATTTAGCGCTTGAGCTAGGTGCAAAATCTAAGGATGATAAAATTGCTAATTATTATTACATGGTTCGTCCTGGCGAATTTTTAACTCGAATCTCTTCTTACTCAATAAATACGATTTATAACTCTCACATGAAATTAGCCTATTGGCGAAAAATCACAAATGACTGGGCACTTGATTTACAACTAACGCGAACACGTTTAGATAGCGAACTTGCTGCTACGCCTTTTATTAAGCAGCAGTACTATTATTCTGGATTCATAGGGTTTCACTACAGGTTTTAATATGCAAATTTACAAAATGCTTATTTTACTAATGCTAGTTGCAGCCCCAGGGTATGCAAAGCAACGACAACCGTTAGATCTTAGAACATCACCAACTACCTGTATTTACGAACCTGCTGATGCATTTTGCGAATTTGATCTTAATATCAATTTTGATACCAGTGACTACGATGAATTATGTTTAGAAATTCCTCAGCATCCTAAATTTACGCAATGTTTTAACAATAAAAATAGAGTCAGCAAACGCCTTCACTTTCAAACAATAAGTAACATAACTATAAAAGTCGTTGACCCAAAAGCACAAAAAATTGTGGCTAAAAAGACAGTCACAGTAGGCCAATACCAACAAAAAAGTTACCGTGTAAAGCGCCGGTTTGGTTGGAGTTTGTAATGAACCACATTTATTTAATTGAAGATGACGTTAAATTAGCAAAATTAATTCAAATGTTTTTACTAAAACATGGTTACACGTTAGATGTGTTTAATAGTGTAACGGCTTATCAAGATCACCAAGCGACGTTTATTCCTTCGCTCATTATATGCGATGTTATGCTACCCGATGGCAACGGCTTTGAGTTATTTAAGCAACTACAAAATGAACACACCTGCCCTATTATATTTTTAACCGCTTTAGATTCAAATCAATCGCAAATAAAAGGATTAAATTTAGGCGCTTGTGATTACTTAGTTAAACCTATTATGCCTAATTTACTATTGGCAAAAGTGAATGCTATTTTACGACAAAGTACAATAAATAATCAGCATATTAGTGAGTACAAACAACTTACGTTAGATCATCAAAATAAAACCATAAGCTTTGCAAAGCTCGATCTTAATTTAAACGAAAATGAATATGAAATAGTGGCATTTTTAGTTAAAAACGCCCCTCACCCAGTATCACGTGAAGTGCTATTTCAACATGTTATTGGCCGAGAGTACGATGGCTTAGACCGAGCAATCGATTTAAAGGTGAGTAGATTGCGTAAAAAGCTAACGGCCTTATTTAATGCAAGCTACGAGCTCAACTGCCGATTAGATATAAAATCGGTAAGAGGAAAAGGTTATTGCTTAGATATACAAACAGCTAGTGACCAATAAATGAACCAGCAATTTCTTAGACTTTATATACTTTTTACTGCCAGTTTAATTATACTTGTTATGGTATTTGGCCAGCTATACAACCAGCTTTTTTATAATGATGTTCCAACAATTCAATTAAAAGTAAAAGATTTTCAGCAGTTTATTGAGAACAGCGATAATAAAATTCAAAATACTTCACTTAGCACCCTAGCAATGCCAAAATCACTTAAAGAACAGCTGTTAAACGATGGCATTTTAAGTGTGAAGCATAATAACCAAGAACTAATCTATTTAATTAACCAAGTAACTCAGCAAGTTCATATTGTTGGCCCTTTAGATATTTATCAACCACAAGATAATAATATTATTGGCTTTTTAGCGTTTTATAGCCTACTTGGTTTAGTTGTTTTACTGCTTATTCGTCCAGTATTTAGGGATTTAAGTAAATTACAAAAAGCAGCAAAATCGTTTGCTGAGCACCCACGAAAAATCAACGTACATTTACCTAAAAAGTCATCGATTACTCCGTTGTCAGATACTTTTACCAGCATGTCTGAGCGCATTGAACAATTTATTGGCCTACACCAGGATTTATCTCGGATTATATCGCACGAAATACGCACTCCGCTTACGCGTATGCGCTTTGCTTTATCATTATCTGATGAACCTACATGCGATCAGCTTGAACACGATATAAACGAAATAGAAAGCCGCCTTGAGCAATATTTAAGCTTTGCGAGAATAGAACATCAAAATGAGTTATTTCAACAACAAAGGATTAATTTAGGTGCTATTGTTAAAGCCGAAATAGATAAATTTTCATTGTACGATACGATCACCTTCAATTTTAAAAATAACGTGCAATGGGTGAATTGCGAATCTACTTATATGGCAATTGCAATACAAAATTTATTAATTAATGCGACAAAATACGCAAAAAATACAATCACGTTATGTAATCAACTGACTTACGATGGTTATGAGTTAAGTGTAGAAGATGATGGCATGGGCTTGCCGGTAAATGCCGATGCACTAATCAATCCATTTCAGCAAGGGCAAGATGATAACCTAGCCAGTGGCTATGGCTTAGGGTTGTACATAGTAAAACGCATTATTACTTGGCATGGCGGTACTATTACACTTAAAAATAGCCCACAAACAGGCGGTGCACTGATTATACTTCGCTGGCCTAGAATAAAAAGTACCTAAACGTTAAGCTGCTTCCTAAGGTATGTTGAGCTTAGTAGGTTATGAGTTCCCCCCCATAATTTAATAGTGACGTACTGAAATATTAATAATGTGCAAATTTGGGATTCATCGCTATTTGTTAACGACTCAATAAAACACTCTCTTCCCTTTCTCAAGCTCGATAATCATTTACTCAATAATTAAAAACGTCTTGTTAATATTTCAAATAAGTTATTAAAAACTAAACGCCCCTCCCTTGTCGTTCGTATTAAATCAACATAGCCACTTTTAATAGTTATTAGCTAATTAACAGTGCGTATTTCAGTAAAAGGTTTGTTTTAAATATGAAAAATAAAATTAATATTGTTTGGTTTAAACGTGATTTACGACTCTCCGATCACCCGCCTTTAAAGCATGCTTTTGCAAGCTCACTTCCTACACTGTTAATTTATAACTTTGAACCAATTTTACTCCAAGACCCTCACTATAGTGCACGTCATTGGCGTTTTGTGTATCAATCTATTAAAGATATGAACAACCAATTAGCTCGCTTTAATACCAAGGTGTATTACTTTAATTGTGATATGCAAATGTTGCTTAATAATATAAGTGAACAATTTGATATTGATACGATCTTTAGCCATCAAGAAATAGGTTTAGAGATTACGTTTAAACGCGATATAGCAATAAAAAAATGGTGTAACAAGCAACAAATAAAATGGTACGAATTTCCCACGGGCGCAGTGATCAGGGGCAGCAAAAACCGAGACGACTGGGCTAATAAATGGCATAAAACCATGCAAAGTGAATTGGCAGTGCCAAATTGGCATGCAGTTAATAGCCTACCGTTACAACACTACCAAGCACCGTTACTCCCGTTAGAGTTCACGCAAATCAACGATAACTTTCAAATAGGTGGAGCCAAGCATGCACGCAATTTATTACATAGCTTTTTTAATGAACGAGGAAAAGGATATCAAAAAGGCATCTCTAGCCCCAGTTTAAGCCAAGTTCATTGCTCGCGCCTTTCACCGCATTTAGCGTGGGGAAATATAAGTATAAAACAAGTTTATCAGCAAGCTATTGAGCATTATCAAACTAAAAAAAGTGGTTGGCGACGCCCGTTGTCAGCATTTATTTCTAGGTTGCATTGGCATTGTCATTTTATGCAAAAATTTGAAAGTGAATGTTCAATGCAGTTTTCCCCTTTAAACAGTGCTTACCAACACTTTCCTTATCGACAAGATAAACAGGTTGAATTGGATTTACAGCGCTTTGCCAATGGACAAACGGGCATTCCTATTATCGATGCATGTATGCGTTGCTTAAAACACACCGGTTATATTAACTTTCGTATGCGAGCGATGTTAGTTAGCTTCGTTACACATCATTTAAATATTAGCTGGCAACAAGTAAGTTTAATTCTTGCTCGCTATTTTTTAGACTTCGAACCCGGTATTCATTACCCTCAAATACAAATGCAAGCATCGGTAACAGGCATTAATACGATAAGGCATTACAACCCTATTAAACAATCTCAAGATCAAGATACACAGGGCCTATTTATCAAAACTTGGTGCCGTGAACTGACTAAACTCCCTGTTGAATACTTGCACCAACCATGGCAACAAACGCCTATGGAAGCATTGTTTAATGATTTTAAATTAGGTGAAGACTACCCTCTTCCTATGATTGACTTAACTCAGGCATCTAAAAAAGCAAAACAAAGGTTATGGCAATACCGTGAACGTCCCGATGTCATATCTGCTATTGCTCAGATATTAAAAAAACATGTCAATATGCATAATTCAAAACAACAACTTAAGCTCGATGAATAATGGCCCATAAAAAATGTAACTTACCCCATAAAATATGCCCAATTTGTCATCGCCTTTTTATGTGGCGAAAAAATGGCATCGCGATTGGGAGAATGTTGTTTACTGCAGTCAACGTTGTAAAAAGCACCAAATTAACAACCGGTAAATGTGAGTGTCTGCTTAAGTTTTCTTTATTGATGTGCCTAAAAAAGAAACATTTACCCAATCTATAAACCATGCCATTATAAAGTAACACATTATTAAATAAGGATATTTATGAAAACTATACTATCGCTTATATTTATACTTACGTTTAGCACGCCATTTTTAAGTCATGCAAAAATCAATACAACCGGCATATCCATTGGTAAAAAAGTTATTTTACAATCCAAAATACTTAACGAAGAAAGGCCTATCAGTATATTTATACCTGACACGGTAAAAGATGATCAGCCCCTGTATGTTATTTATTTACTTGATGGTGTTGAACATTTTCATACAGCATCCGGTGTTATTAAATCCCTTGTTGATTACGAGCAGATACCTAACGCAATGTTGGTTGGTATTGATACAACCCACCGTGTGCGCGATTATTTACCCAAAGTACAAGGTGAGCCTAAAACTGAGTTTCAAACCTTTGTTAAAAATAAATGGCCTGAGGCTGGGCAAACCGACAATTTTTTAAAGTTTGTGTCTGACGAACTCATGCCCTATATAAACAGTAATTACTCTACTAACGGCTACAACACCTTAATTGGTCACTCTAACGCAGGGACTTTAGCGCTTTATACTTTAGTTAATCAGCCGGAATTATTTAACAACTACATAGCTATAAGCCCAAACAGTTGGTGGAGTGATGAAGAGTTAAAAAATAATATTATTAAATACACTAAAAACCCTAAAGGCGCTCAAGAGTTATTTATTAGTGTCGCAAGCGAAGGTGCACGTTTTTATACTGGTGTACTCAATACTTTAGTAAATTTAGAGCAGCAAACGCCATCGCAGCTAACATGGGAATATAAACATTACCCTGCTTTTACTCATATGGGCACCATACTTCCAGCCCTTAGCGATAGCTTAATTCACTTATTTCGTGATTTAATATTTAAAGTGACTGACGAGCACGGAAAATTTTCAGATGTGTCGCTTATTACAGGTTACTACCAAGCACTGAATGATAAATACGGTTTTGACGTTAAAATTCCACAAGATGTATTTGTAGAATTTGCCCATAACCAGCAAAAATTTGGTAACACAGCTAAAGCTATCGCCACCCTAAAACGCTTTACTCGCGATTACCCTAATGCTGCATACTCTCACATGCGATTATCGCAAGGATACACGGCTAACAAACAGTTTAAAGAAGCGGTGACCAGTATGAAACACGCACTAGAGCTGGCTAAGAAAAACTCACGCGACCCACTGCTAATTGATGCACTACAAGATATGGTGAAAAAAGCCCAAGCCAATTTGTAAACTAACGGCCTCTCAAAATAAAAAACCGATGCTTAAACTAAGCATCGGTTTTTCTTTGCTGAAAGCTAAAAACTAACCACTTTACTTTACCTGTTAGGTTTCACTTCGCTTTTCCCAACCTACGTTATTTTCCTATCGCTTCTTTGGCGAATAGATGCTTTATTGGGCCGAGATTATCAACGAGTGACAGCCCGACTCCACGAATAAGTTTTTTAACAGGGTTTGCCCCTTCAAATAACTCTTTTAACCCTTGCATCATGGCGATGTGTTTTTGTGCGTCAAGCTTACGGGTACGCTCGTAATCGCGAAGTGTGCGGGTGCTTGCAAACTCTTTATTATCACTTGTCAGTAACTCGATTAAATACGCGGCGTCTTTTAGGCCTAGGTTCATCCCCAATCCTGCAAGCGGATGGATGGTATGCGCTGCATCGCCCATTAACACGACTTTGCCGTTAACCCATTGTTGGGCGTAGCGCATTTTAAGTGGAAATGCTGCGCGTTTGCTTTGTACCTCACACAAACCACATTGACCATCTATTGCGGCCATCACGGCTTTATTGAAATCAGTGTCATTCATCGCTAATAACTCATCACAGTGCGTGGGGCTAGTAGACCACACTATCGAATGGGTATTTGCATCACTTAGCGGTAAAAACGCCAGTGGCCCGGTAGGTAAAAATACTTGGCGTGCAGTGTTTGTGTGCACTTCTTTGGTTTTAACCGTAGCAACGAGTGCATGGTGGTCATAATCTTTAAAGCTCAGCGCCATATTAAATTGTTTACGAATAGCCGAGTTAGCGCCATCGGCTGCCACCAGCAACTTAGCAATAATTGGCTCACCGCTTTTAAGCGTTATAAATACATCAGACTCACTTTGATGTATTTGCTGGTACTGGGTATCAAACATCAGTGTTGCACTGCTTTGCTGCTCTAACTCTTTTATTAAGGCAAAACGAATAATATCGTTTTCAACTATATGACCTAAATGTTCAAGCTCAAGCTGTTCGTTATTAAAGGTTATTTTGCCAAAGCTGTCGGCATCGCGTACATCCATATGCGTATATGCACAGCTTCGTTGTGCCATTATATGTGGCCATACATTTAATTGCTCAAACAAGGTTTGGCTTGCAATGCTCAACGCACTCACTCGTAGTGCATATTCATCCGCAGGTGGGGCTTGCTTGGAGGCAGCATCAATTACAACAACGCTTACATTGGCTTTTGCCAGTCCTAGCGCGAGGGTTAAACCTACGCAGCCTCCACCCACTATACAAACCTGTACTTGCTTCATAACCGTGTACCTTGTTTTACTTGTCCCATTAGCTGTTTGGCCAATGGGGCTTTTAATGCCGGAAATAAATCCATTGAAAGAAGGCCTAAGCTACGCCCTAACGCAAGAACGCGTGACGAATTTGAAAAAAGCCTAACTAAAGAGTCTGTCAGCATCATTACCGTATTAATATCGCGGCTGCGCTTTTGTGAATACTCACGGGTAAACGCATAACAGCCTAACTCATTTTTACTTGTAGCCACTAAATCACTCAAAGCTTGTACATCTCTTAACCCTAAATTAAAGCCCTGTCCTGCGATTGGATGGATTGCATGCGCGGCGTTACCAATCACAACCGTTCGATGTGCCGTTAATGCATCAGCTTGGCCGTAAACTAAAGGATAATTAGCGCGTTTTCCTACTTTTTTAAAAATGCCAGCACGAAAACCAAATGCCTGTTGAAATGCATTTATAAATAGCGCATCGTTTAATGCCATATACTCAGCTATTTTTTGCTCTGCCATACACCACACTAGCGAGTAACGATTATTACTCATTGGCAATAAAGCCATTGGTCCATACTCGGTAAAGCGTTCGAAGGCATGGTTATTATGGCCATTTTCTACTTCAATATTAGCGATGATCGCCCCTTGTTTATAAGGCGCTGTTTTAAAGGAAAGCCCAAGTAATTCACGTGTTTTTGAATGAGCGCCATCGGCAATAACGACCAACTTCGCACTAAGTTGTTCATGGCTATTAAGGGTCAATGTATTATTATCTGCACTTTGTTTTATCGCTATGACACTGTCAGGACAATACAAAGTAACGCGAGAGTCTTCTAATCGCTGATACAATAAGCGCCCAAGAGGGTTTACTTCAACCACATAACCCAGCGCAGATTTTGCAAACTCGTCACTGTTAATTTGCGCTTTACCAAAATGACCTCTATCAGATACATTAACGTGCTTTATAGCTGCGCTATAAGAGGCATTCGCTTGAAATAGATTGAGGCTTTGTAAGTACTCTACCGATTGCTGTGCAAGCGCAATACTACGATCATCAAAGCTTGGGTGGCATTGCTGTGTCACCTCATTGGCTTCAACAAGGGCAATACTCACCGATGGATTTGCTTTTAATATACTCAAAGCACAGCTTGCCCCTGCTAACCCACCACCAATAATCACTATATCAAACGGCTTCGCCACTTTATTCTCCACACTTTAACTCTTATTGGCGCTATTCATAAGCGCTTCTATTTCGGCAATGGTTTTTGGTACATGATGTGTTAAATTTTCATACCCAGTGGCACAAACCACTAAGTTATCTTCAATACGAATACCTATGCCTTTGTAATGTTCTGGCACATTGGCATCTTTACTAATATATAAACCCGGCTCTATGGTTAATACCATGCCTTGCGCCAACGCACGTTCTTGGTTTTCTTGTTTATAATCACCCACATCATGCACATCTAAGCCAAGCCAATGACCTATTCCATGCATGTAAAATTGTTTACATGCTTGCTGTGCCATCAGGTCTTCAAAGTTCCCCTTTAGAATACCCAATTTAAGCAAGCCTTGGGTTAGCACTTGCATAGCTAACATATTCGCTTGTGATAAATAACCACCGGGTTTTATTGCACTAAATGCAGCTAACTGCGCATTTAACACCACCTCATAAAGTGCAGCTTGCCAAGGGTTAAACTGTCCATTAATGGGAAAGGTCCGCGTAATATCGGCCGCATAGCCTTGAAACTCACAACCAGAGTCAATCAAAACCAAATCACCGCTGTTTAATACATCACTGTTATTTGTGTAATGCAAAATATTGGCATTATCGCCCGCTCCCACAATGCTCGCATAAGCGGTTTGTGGTGCACCATGCATTGCATAATGGTGGTGTAACTCAGCGGCTAACTGAAATTCACTTGCACCAGGGTGTGCAAAACACATAGCGCGTTTATGCCCATTAGCAGCTATTTCACAACTTAATCGCATGATGCTGATTTCATTTGGTGATTTAATCAACCGCATTGGGTGAATTAAAGTACGTATATCTTTTAAAGTGCTCGGTGCATTCGCTGTTTTTTTATCTTTATTACGTAGTTCGGCAAGTAAGGTAAAAACTTGCTTATCGCACGCGGCACTTTCGCCTTGTGCAAAATACAATACCTGTTTTGCACTCACTAATTCGAGTAGTTTGTCATTTATTGAACTCAAACCATGCGCTGCATCAAACAAATAATCTGTTTTAGCTTTTTTAGAGCCAATACGCCGGCCATGCCAAATTTCGGCTTGAGGGTCTTTATCTAAACAAAATAAAATGCTTGTGCTGTGTTGCTTATCTTTAATAAGTAGTAACACAGCATCGGGTTCATTAAAGCCAGTTAAATAATAAAAATCACTATTTTGTCGAAACGTAAATTCGGTATCACGGCTACGTGTTACCTCATTAGCCGCAAAAACGATAGCCACACTATTGCTATCCATTTGCGATAATAAACGTTCACGACGCGCTTTAAATTCAGACTTTGCTATTTCCAGCATTTAATAAATCACTTTATTATTAATGGAGTGTTTTCTTATCGTGCTCAGTCGTTTGCTCTTTACCTAACTCAGCAAAACACAATAAAGCCGATACTCTTACGTATTCAATGACTTCGTGCAGCGCATTACTGTCTTCATCGGTTTCTTCAAAAGTTGTATCTAAGCGTGTTATTTCGCTAAAATCACTAATAACTTCTTTTACATCACCGGATAATTTACCGTAATCTTTTTGCTTTAAACCAAAACCAAGCATAAAGCCTGCAACCCAAGATACTAAACCATTGGCTTGATCAATAAGAGTTTCGTCATCACTTGGTAAAAATAAATCAAAGGCAAAGGCGTCATCGTTAAAGCTTGCTACAACTTGTTTATATATAGTGCCAAAAAATAATTTCAGATCATGACTAAATGATTCACCATCATTAAATACATCGCTTAATAAGCCTAAATACTCTTTATCATCTATGTTTAAGCCACAAGCTAATAGACCACTGATAACACCGTGAGCTTCAGCTGGCGAAACAAATATTTCGTTTTTCTCTAACAGTAATTGTGCTTTTTGATACTCTGGAAGTTCGTTCATTTTAAGGCCTTCGCTTAAATAATTACGACAATGCTACCACTGGCTAAATGGCAACTCCAATTAATTTACGACTGAGCAACTAAGTTAGTGTAAACAAGGTTTGAAAAGTAAGCGAAAAAGTAAATATTGCGTTAAAGCTGCAGAAAAACTAGCCGAACAAGCTGTTTTTTTGTATTTAAGGTTTAACCCTTGGCATAGGTCTTATATACTGTTTGTGTTCCCTGGGGTGCTGGAGCTTGGTTAAGTCCCTGAGCCGATAAATTTTATACTAGGGTTTCTGTTCGTCTACTATTGTGCAAGCTTGGCATGTACCGAGAAGCCTACGGTAAACCGCAGATCCCCGCCCTGAGACCTTCTGGTTTCAGGACTGAAACCGGGTACCGCATACTTGGGGAACACTCATCAAAAAGCCTACATTTACTTTTTTTAAGCAAAAAAAAACCGATAAACAACGTTATCGGCTTTCATTATTTAAGTTATCTTACTTTTTTAGCAAAATATCATGGATATTCACTAAGTCAGACTTACCCGAAATAATTTCATCTGGTGTTAAACCTGATAATTCATGTGGGAATACTAACCATTCTTCAGACTCATGGATAAAGTAATCTGGCACCATTTCAACTTTTGAGTTTTTAGGTTTGTAGTACGGACATGCAACACGGATATCTTTTGGTAAATTCAATCGCATTAATTCAGACAATTTTTCTTTTAATGCTGCAATGCTACGACCAGAATCAAATACATCATCAACTATAAGTAGTGAATCACCCGCGTTGGCGTTTTCTACAATATAGTGAAGACCATGCACTTTAATTTCTTTTGATTGCTTACCAATTCCGTAATAAGAAGAAGTACGAACGGCAATATGATCGGTTTCGATCCCTTTATAATCGTAATATTCTTGTACTGCAATCCCTATTGGAGCACCACCACGCCAAATACCAATTATAAAATCAGGACGAAAACCATCATCATATACTTGTGCCGCAACACGAAATGAATCTTCAAGAAGTTGTTGCGCTGTGATGTAACACTTATCAGACATAATAAAAAACCCCAATATAAATGAATCGTTCAAGTAGAGCTAAAATCTAGCCTCACCTGACTAACGAGTGGGGCAGGATTTTAGCGCAAATTCATACAAAAAGCTTGCACCATAAACAAAAAGAGATGCTCAAAGGCATCTCTTTTATCGTATTTACGTTATGCTTTTTCTAATAAAGTACGAGCAACAGTACGCATACCTTGGGTTGTGGCGCCCGCAGCCCATTGGCTCGTGCTGCTCATATTAAATGCAGCGGCTAAGTCAATATGCACCCAACCGGCCCCTTCATTTGGTACAAAACGTGATAAAAAGCCAGCAGCATTAGAAGCGCCACCGTAGCCGCCTCCTTTTTGTGCACGACTATTGGCTGTATCAGCATAAGGCGATGGACAGTTTTGTTGATGCCACTTTTCAAGCGGTAAAGGCCACGCGGCTTCCATTTCTTGTGCGGCAAAGTCTTCTACTTCACGCGCAAGTGCTTTATCTAAAGCAAAGAGTGCATTATATTCTTGCCCAACAGCAACCAAAGCGGCACCGGTTAATGTAGCGGCATCTATGATTAATGGCGCGCCAGTTTCACCCGCAGCCATTAGGCCATCAGCCAACACCAAGCGCCCTTCAGCATCCGTGTTTACAATTTCTACTGTGGTGCCATTTTTATAAGTAAGAATGTCGCCTAATTTGTATGCATGACCCGAGATAAGGTTCTCAGCACAACATAAAAACAGCTTAATGCGCTTATCGCTACCGCTATTTATTGCTAATGCTAAGCCTGCGGTAACTGTTGCAGCTCCTCCCATATCGCATTTCATACCTAGCATACCTTCGCTAGATTTTATTGAGTAACCACCAGAATCAAATGTGATCCCTTTACCGACTAATGCGGCACTGACTGGCGCATTTTCATCACCTGTTGGGTTGTAATCAAGCTCAAGTAATACTGGTGGACGCTCACTACCACGCCCTACAGCATGAATACCAATCCATTGCTGCTCTAATAATGCATCACCTTTTATAATTTGGTAACTAACATGCTCAGGGGCTAACGACTGAATAAATTCAGCTGCTTTTTCTGCTAAGCTTTCTGGAAAAATGTTATCAGCAGTGCCATTAATCATTTCACGCGCCCAAGTAGCTGATGTTTTCAAATGGCTAAGTTGCGCTAAATCAGATTGTGCATTATCAACAAACTCAACACCGTCTAACACTTTTGGTGAAACAAACCCTTGATAAAACGCCCACTGGCTCTCAGTACACCATGTGTCACCTGCTAGCTTAACGTTTTTAATACCTTGATTTGCAATAGTGCGGGCTGCTTTTTGTACGCCTTTTAGCGTCTCTTGCTCAGATAAATGAATTAACGCCCCCTGTGCATTGAAAGACAACGCTGCATTTTCACCCCAAGGGCTTGATGCGGCTTGCTCACTTAGTTCAACAACAAATTTTTCACTCATGTTAGAATACTCTCACTCTTAAATGTGTCAGGGAGTTTACTATAGGGCGTTGCAAGTTCCCAACCTCTTGAGATAAATAACATAAAACCCTGATTAAAATTGGAAATTATCATGCTGTACACCCCTGCATTACAAAGCGCGACATTAATTAAACGCTACAAGCGTTTTTTAGCTGACTTACAGCCAGAGCATGGCGCTATGTTTACCGCCCATTGTGCAAACACAGGTAAAATGACCGGCTGTGCAGAACAAGGGTTTCGTGCTTTTTATTCAACTAGCGATAATAAAAAGCGTAAATATCCCCATTCATTAGAGCTAACTAAAAATCATTTATCACACTTCATCTGTGTTAATACTGCCATGGCAAATAAGGTTGTTGAAGAAGCGATAAGCAATAATATAATCAGCGAATTAACCGGTTATCAGCATGTGCAAAGTGAAGTTAAATATGGTGATGAAAATAGCCGAATCGATTTTTTACTTAGCGATCCGAACCGCGCTAATTGCTACGTTGAGGTTAAGTCGGTGACTTTATTATCAAATGACGCTGAGCAAGGCCAAGGTTATTTCCCCGATGCAGAAACTGTACGTGGGCAAAAGCATATTCGAGAGCTTATTAGCATGGTTGAGCTTGGCCACCGTGCTGTTTTATTATTTGCTGTTTTACATCAAGGTATTGAGCGCGTCGCATGTGCAGCCCATATTGATCCAACGTATAATCAGTTACTTCGCTTAGCTATAAGCAAAGGAGTTGAAGTCTATGCCTACAAAGCAAACATAACTGAAAAAGAAGTAACGTTAATAAAAAAAATACCATTTATAAGTTAAATACGTTTTTAATAATGTTAAAAAAGAGTAAAAAACAACTTGTATTAATTTTTATTGCCCCCATTAAAAGCCCAGCTAAAAATAAAAGTGCCTAATTAATAACGTAAAATAGTTATCAATAAAGGTTTTGGCTAACTCAATTAATTAAAAATAAATTTGCCTACTGTAAGAGATTCTGCTATTTATACGGCCGCCTAATGCGAGGGCATTAAATTAAGGATTTAGGAGAGAGTAATGCCAGACCAAAAAAGACTCGGTTTATTGGCTCAAGCTGGATTAGAACCATATCAAGAAAAGCCAGGTGAAGAATACATGAATGACGCACAACGTGCTCATTTTAAAGAAATTTTAGAAGCTTGGCGCAACGACCTACGAAATGAAGTAGATCGTACAAAGTCACATATGCAAGACGAAGCAGCTAATTTTCCAGATCCAGTTGACCGCGCAGCACAAGAAGAAGAGTTCTCTTTAGAACTTCGTACTCGTGACCGTGAACGCAAACTTATCAAAAAAATCGAAAAAACAATCAACTTAATTAAAGAAGATGATTTCGGTTATTGTGAGTCTTGCGGTATCGAAATTGGTATTCGTCGATTAGAAGCTCGTCCTACTGCCGATTTATGTGTAGATTGTAAAACGCTTGCTGAAATTAAAGAAAAGCAATCTGGGCGTGGCTAATTAAGTCATCTTAATTAGTAATGTACCCTACAGCCGTTTCTGCGCCTATGCGTAATTATCGCGGTCGCTTTGCGCCGTCGCCATCAGGGCCATTACATTTTGGTTCTCTTGTTGCGGCTGTAGGAAGTTTTCTTGATGCTAAAATAAATCAGGGAAAATGGCTCGTTCGCATCGAAGATATCGATACGACCCGCATTGTGAAAGGTGCAGATAGCGATATCCTCCACACCTTAGAGCGCTTTGCACTGCATTGGGATGAAGAGGTTGTGTATCAAACACAGCGTCTTAACCTATACCAAAGCTATGTTGACTCACTGCTTTCAAAACAACTTGTTTATGGTTGTCGTTGTACTCGAAAACAGATCAAAGCAGCAGGTGGCTTATACCTTGGCCACTGCAAACACCTAAACCATAACATTGAGCATGGTGCAATTAGGTTAATGCAATGTCATGCTACAAATCAATTTACCGACCTGATTCAGGGTCAAATAAATATTGATGATGCACTTGCCAAAGAAGATTACTTAATTAAACGCAGCGATGGACTATTTGCTTATCAGTTAGTGGTTGTTATTGACGATATAGAACAACAAATAAACCGTGTTGTGCGCGGTGCCGACTTAATTAATCCCACTGCACGTCAAATTAGTCTATTTAAACAATTTGATAATGCTGTGCCACAATATGCTCATCTTCCATTAGCAGTGGCCGAGCCGGGATTTAAGTTATCAAAGCAAAATCATGCACAATCCATCGCAAACCAACATCCGCAACAAACATTAATGCAAGCACTGGCATTTTTAGGCTTACCAACACCCCCTCAGTTACTTGATTTAACCACCGAACAAATGATTGGTTGGGCAACCGAACACTTTTCGTTATCGCGTGTGCCAAAGGTCGCAGAAATCCAAATTTAAGCCATAACGTACAAAAACAGTGGATTTTTCTTCATTTGTACAAATAAAAGCATTAAAAATCACTTAATTTCATGACTTCAACTTAATTTTTAGCCCCTGCTGTTATATGATAGCCGCCTAATTGTATGGTATGTACCCACACATTTGGCTAACTAAAAATACAATTGCGAGCACGCTTATTTTCTGTAGGAGACAGGTTATTATTTCCAAGCTTTTTCAATTTTGCCGACAAATTATCGGCCCTAATGGCAATAACGAAAGTGCCTCAGTAAGTGGCGAACCGTTAGTGATCACTCGTGGCGAACATGGTATTTCTCGCAAGCAATTTAGCCCTAATGCGATTAAAGTACTTTATCGATTAAAAGATGGCGGCTTTGACGCTTATTTGGTCGGTGGGTGCGTACGCGATATTTTACTTGGCCAACAACCAAAAGACTTTGATGTAGTTACCAACGCAACGCCAGAGCAAGTTAAAAAGTTATTTCGCAATTGCCGCTTAATTGGTCGTCGTTTTCGCTTAGCTCATATTGTGTTTGGCCGCGAGATAATTGAAGTGGCAACAATGCGTGGCCACCATGAAGCACAAGAAGATAAAAACCAAACAAGTCAATCAAGTAAACAAGGGCAACTGCTACGCGATAACGTGTTTGGCAGTATTGAAGAAGACGCTGAGCGTCGTGATTTTTCTATCAATGCACTGTATTACTCAATAAATGACTTTTGTATATACGACTACGCCAATGGTCTAGCAGCGATTAATGCCAAGCAAATCGAATTAATAGGTGATCCTGAGACTCGCTACCGAGAAGATCCTGTGCGTATGTTACGTGCGGTACGTTTTGCTACCAAGCTTGATATGAAAATAGCCCCAGGCAGTGAGAAACCAATTAATCACCTTGCTAGTTTGCTTGATAACATTCCACCAGCACGTTTATACGAAGAAACCCTAAAGCTGTTTTTAAACGGCAAAGCGCACGCCAACTTTATAATGTTACGCCAGTATGGTTTATTTAAATCGTTATTTCCTGCGTTAGATGCCATTTTAGATAAAAATCCTCAAGGGCTTGAAACCGCATTCATTGAGCAAATGTTTAAAAACACAGATGCTCGTATTAATGCCGATAAAAAAGTCACACCGGCCTTTATATTCGCAGCCTTATTATGGTTCCCGCTAATTGAGCGCACCAAAAAAATTCAACAACAAGAACAAATCTCTGAATTTGATGCCTTTGCCGCTGCTATGAATAAAGTACTAAGCGAAAATGCACAGCATGTTGCCGTACCAAAACGCTTTACATTAGGTGCACGCGATATTTGGCATATTCAGCAGCGCTTAGATAAACGTGCTGGGCAACGTGCTTATAGATTAACGCAACAACCTCGCTTTAAAGCCGCGTACGACTTTTTATTATTACGTGTTGATGCCGGTGAGCAAGAACATACAGAGTTATCACAATGGTGGACTCAATATTTAGCCAAAGATATTAATGGCCAAAAAGACATGGTAAAAGAGCTTGGCCATCAAGGTGGACCAAAGCCACGCAAACGTTCGCGTCGTCGAGCGCCAAAAAAGCCGGCTGAATAACGTGTTCGATGTTTATTTAGGCTTAGGTGCTAATTTAAATTCACCTAAGCTACAACTCGATAACGCCATCGCGGCACTTAAACAATTACCAAAGTGTGAGTTTGTTAAAGCCTCGCATTATTATGCTAGTAAGCCCATGGGGCCGCAAGACCAGCCAGATTATATAAATGCTGTTGCGTATATAAAAACTAATTTACCGCCAGAGCAGTTACTCGATTTAACGCAACAAATTGAACTGCAACATGGTCGAGTAAGAAAAGCTGAGCGTTGGGGAGCCCGCACACTTGATATCGACACCCTATTATTTGGCGATAAAATCATAAACACGCCTCGCTTAACAGTCCCCCATTATGGTTTAAGCGAGCGCGAATTTGTTATTTTTCCACTATTAGAAATAGCCCCACAGCTTGTTTTACCAAGCGGTGTAGCAATAAAAGATATAGCAAAAAACTTACCACTAAACGACTTACAACAATTACCTCTGTAATTAACTGAGGCTTTTGCTCTTGAGGATATTATGTCTAAAATAACTGTTTCGACTTTAAATAAAATGAAAGCCGAAAAAAACAAAATTACCGCTTTAACAGCCTACGATGCCAGTTTTGCGAAGTTATTTCATGATAACGGCGTTGACGTTATTTTAGTTGGCGATTCGCTAGGTATGGTATTACAAGGCGGTGATGATACTTTAGCTGTGACTAATCAAGATATTGCATATCATACACGATGTGTACGTGGCGGTAGTCGCGAGTTATTTATAATTGCCGATATGCCTTTTATGACCTATTCAAGTGTTAGCGAAACTTGTAAAAATGCAGCGCAGTTAATGAGAGCCGGTGCAAACATGGTAAAGCTTGAAGGTGGAGAGTGGCTATACGACAGTATTAAAACACTTACCCAACAAGGTATTCCAGTGTGTGGGCATTTAGGTCTTACTCCACAATCAGTGCATGTTTTTGGTGGCTTTAAAGTACAAGGACGCGAAGAAATAAAAGCACTTGAAATGATAGCCGACGCGCAAGCACTCGAAGCGGCCGGCGCACAAATGATAGTATTGGAATGTATTCCTAGCGAGCTTGCAAAACGCATTACCGATGCAATCAATATTCCAACCATTGGTATTGGTGCAGGAACACAAACAGATGGGCAAATTCTTGTTATGCATGATTTGGTCGGGATTTCTGCAGGCTATATTCCTAAGTTTTCGAAAAACTTTTTACTCGAAACAGGCAATATGCCTGATGCCGTAAAAAAATACTGTCGCGATGTGAAAAGTGGCGCATTTCCAAGTGCTGAACACGAGTTTAAATAATGCAATCAATCACTGAAATTAAATCTTTACGTAGCCAAATAAAAGCATGGCGACAAGCGGGTCTGAGCATCGCATTTGTACCAACGATGGGAAATTTGCATCAAGGTCATTTCTCTTTAGTTGAAAAAGCAAAAACGTTAGCCGACAAAGTGGTTGTCAGTATTTTTGTTAACCCTATGCAATTTGGTGCAAATGAAGACTTAGACAACTACCCTCGTACATTAAATGAAGACAAACAAGGATTAGCTGAGCTTAATACCGACATTGTATTCACTCCTACAGTTGATACCATTTATCCTAATGGGTTGGGTGAACAAAGCTTTGTTGATGTCCCTGGTGTGTCTTTAGGCTATTGTGGCGGCACTCGCCCTGGTCACTTTAAAGGTGTGGCTACAGTTGTCACAAAACTCTTTAATTTAGTACAGCCCGATTACGCGTGTTTTGGCGAAAAAGATTTTCAACAATTACAGGTTATTAAAACCATGGTACGCGATTTATCAATCCCTATTGAAATCGTTGGCGTACCGACTATGCGTGAAGTAACAGGACTTGCAATGAGTTCGCGTAATGGTTATTTAACCTCGGATCAAAAGCACGCTGCGACAACGCTTTTTAATACACTTAAAACTTGCGTAGACAAAATAAAAGCGGGTGATAACGACTTTGTACGTTTATGTAATGAAGCGAAAAGTACGTTACAACAAGCAGGACTTGAGCCTGACTATTTTGAAATAGCACAACGAGATACCTTAAAAGCAGCGACGCTTAACGACAAACAATTTGTTATTTTAGCGGCCGCCTATTTAGGTACAGTGAGACTGATAGATAACATGCAAGTTGTAATTTAATCATAACCATTTACAGGATAAATAGTATGCGCAGTGATATGAAAATAGGTTTAATAAGTGTAACTTTTTTACTTTTTGCTGGCTGTCAAAACCATGTTGAAAACCCTGAAATGAATCAATGTGCGCAGCAAAATTATCAGTGCGAAAGTGATTGTAAGCAACACTCTACTGAGCAAAGCTTAACCGAGCAAATATGCACAGCTAAATGCACCGAACGCTATAATCAATGTAAAATAAACGCACAAAAACTAAACTAACTAAAAAAGCAGCTCTTTTGAGCTGCTTTTTACTGCTAATAGCTTTTATTCTAATCCCAGCTTAGTTAATTCGGTGTGCGCTAATCGCGTTGAAAGAGGTACATAACCGTCTTTTTCTACAATCGCTTGCCCATCTTTTGATAACACAAAACGCAAAAATTCAGCTTCCACAGGCCTTAACGGTTTATTTGGGTGCTTATTAACATAAACATATAAAAAACGGGCTAATGGGTATTTACCATATGCGACATTTTCCATACTGGCCTCAACGTAATGCGTGCTTTTTTTCGAAATAGGCACCGTACGTACGCCTGAAGTTGTATAGCCAATACCTGAATAGCCAATCGCATTAAGTGAAGACGATATTGATTGCACTACCGATGCAGAGCCCGGTTGTTCATTTACGTTATTACGAAAATCGCCCTTACATAATCCTTTTTGTTTAAAATACCCATATGTACCAGATACTGAATTACGACCATATAGCTGGATATCTTTTTTTGCCCAATCGCCCGTTAAGCCTAACTCTCCCCAGCGAGTGATACCACTGAGTGAACCACATTGACGCGTTGTTGAAAAAATAGCATCAACTTGATCAATTCTTAAACCTTTAATTGGGTTATCTTGATGAACAAATATGGCTAAAGCATCAATCGCCACACGCACTTCTGTTGGTTTATAACCATAGCGCTTTTCAAAGGCTTCGATTTCTTTAGATTTCATTTTTCGGCTCATAGGCCCAATATTCGCGGTCCCTTCAGTCAATGCGGGCGGTGCAGTAGAAGAGCCTGCGGCTTGAATTTGCATATTTAAATTAGGGTAAATACGATTAAACTCTTCAGCCCAAAAGGTCATCATATTGGCAAGCGTATCTGAACCAGTCGATGAAAAGTTTCCAGAGACTCCACTTATCTTATCGTACGGTTGCATATCACTTTCTACTGCTAAGGTATGTTTAGGCAATATACTTAACATGAGCAATACAATACTTGCTATCAGCGTTTTAGTTTTCATAGTCGTTACTCAACTTTTAATAACGATATTTTCATTGACTAAACATGCCTCTATATAGGCAAATACAATGTACTGACAAATATCATCTGTTTAAATTAGTTTTATTATCGGTTTGCTGTTTTGATGTTGTGATCAAACGAGTTTATCTTCATTAAACGTAAACGAAAAACAAGAGCCCTGCCCTACTGTACTGGTTATATTTAAATGGCTATCGTGACGGCTAAGTACATGCTTTGTTATAGCTAACCCTAAGCCAGAGCCTCCCGTTGTACGGCTTCGCGCCTTATCAACTCGGTAAAAGCGCTCTGTTAAGCGGTTAATATGCTCAGGTGCAATACCATCCCCTGTATCTGTAACACTAAAGCATGCTTGCGTTGCATTACGCTGCCAGTTTACTGTCACCTCTCCGCCAGGTTGAGTGTAGTGAATAGCATTAAAAACCAGATTTGAAAAAGCGCTGCGAAGTTCATCTTCAGCTCCTTTTATATCTAAGTTTGGATCAATATTAAAGGTCAGTATATGACCCTTTTCTTGATTCACCGACTGTGCTTCGGTTTCGATATACTTTAGCAACTGCGGCACATTAATCGCTTTATCGTTATCTTGACGACGCGCTCCCTCAATACGCGATAATGAGAGTAGTTGATTCACCAAGCTATCCATACGTTTACACTGTTCAAGCATCGTATTTTGCGCTTTACTCCACATAGCTGGCGGCATCATATCGCCGTCCATCATTTCTAAATAACCTGTAACAACGGTAAGTGGAGTTCTTAATTCGTGGGATACATTGGCAACAAAATCTTTGCGCATCTGCTCTAATTGTTTTAATCGTGTGACGTTTCGTACGACCACCATTAATTGATTGCTGGCATAGGGCATAACCCTAAATTCAAGGACTAACTCTTCGCTATAGCCACTTTCAAGCTCAAGCGGCTCGTCAAATTCACCACGATGCATATACTTAGCAAACTTAGGCTCGCGGATTAAGTTATCGAGTCGCTGTCCATGATCGGTTGGCCATTGCAAACCTAACACTTTTAATGCGAGTTGATTGCACCAAACAATACTTAAATCGTTTTGTAACACAACAACAGCATCAGGGACGGCTTCTGCGCCATCACGAAATCGGCGAATTAAATCTGCTAATTCGTTTCGCTTATTACGATTACGATGCTGTAAATGGTATATTCCCTCAAAAACTTGCTCCCATGCCCCTTCACCTTCAGGCGGGTTAAAACTACGTTGATTTAATAACCAATCGCTTAAACGATACAGTTGATGATAGTGCCAAACTAATAAAGAAAAAGAGCCTAGGAATAACAATAAAAAAGGGGCACCAATGAGCACACCAATGAGTAATAAGGGTAAAAAATAGATAAACAGACGTTTAACTAACGCCCGTTTATTGACAACTCTATACATAAACTCATTTTACCATTAACAGGTTAAAACTCAGCATTGATACACCTTTTAACAATTCATTTATAGCTTACTTGAAAATCGATAACCCGCACCACGTACCGTTTGCACTAAGCGATCATGCCCTAAAGGTGCAATTGCTTTGCGTAAACGTCGAATATGTACATCTACCGTACGATCTTCGACATAAACGTTAGTACCCCAAACGTGATCAAGTAATTGTTCTCGACTATAAACACGCTCTGGGTGAGTCATAAAAAAGTGTAATAACCTAAATTCTGTAGGGCCCATTTCCAATTCACTATCTTGTGAGGTTACGCGATGAGAAATAGGGTCTAAACGCAAACCATGTACTTCAATAGCTTCTTCAAGTGAAGTCGGTGATACACGACGGATAACGGCTTTAATACGCGCCATTAACTCTTTTGGTGAAAAGGGTTTAGTAACATAATCATCAGCACCCACTTCTAAACCGCGAACTTTATCTTCTTCTTCGCCACGAGCCGTGAGCATAATAATTGGGATTTGGCGCGTGTATTCACTTTGCTTAAATTTTTTCGCTATTTGAATACCACTCCCACCAGGCAACATCCAATCTAACAGTACCATATCAGGATAAGGTTCAACCATAGCAGCAATAGCAGAGTCGTAATCTTCTGCTTCAATGGCTTGAAAACCATTTTGCTCTAAAACAAATACTAACATCTCCCTGATAGGAGCTTCGTCATCTACGACTAATACTTTACGCGACATTCCAATTTATCTCTTACGCTATCAAATTAGTTTTCATTATTATGACTAAGTATGACATTTTTATGAAAATCCACCATGTATATTTAAATCAGTATAAAAATACTTAAAAATAGTAATTTGTTAGTAGCCTAATTAATATTAGTTAAACTCACGTTAGATATATTGATCATATAATTAAGCTTGATTTAATCCAGCTAATCACTCATGTCAGATCATGACAATACCCAGTACACTTTATAAATACTTAAGATCATCATTAAAAAATTAAAGATCATTATTTTACTAAGGCGATCGATAATGGGATCATCGTTTTACCTAGTCGCACTGCTAACATGTTGATCTATTATTCATAACGTTTAATTTTTACACTCTTTAAGCTAAAAAATTGTATTTGATCGCATGAAACTTAGTAAAAATATGATCTTTATAAAAGCTAGTTAGTATTTGCGTGATCTGAGTAAATTAACTTAGTACAACATTGATCCCAACAACCGATCGACATAAAAAAACCCAGCAATACAAGCTGGGTTTTTATTATTAGTGGTAATTACTTGATCTTAGGATCAAGTTCGCCAGTTAAATACTTCAGGTGCATATCATCAAGTGATATCGGTTTAATTTTACCTGCTTGGCCTGCTGTACCAAATGACTCGTAGCGCGCTATACATATTTCGCTCATTGCTTTAGTTGCTTCAGCTAAATATTTACGTGGATCGAAATTTGCTGGGTTTAATGCCATATGACGACGGATAGCACCCGTTGAGGCTAAACGTAGATCAGTATCGATATTAACTTTACGAACACCGTATTTGATCCCTTCAATGATCTGCTCAACTGGCACACCATAAGTTTCTGGAATTTCACCACCGTATTGATTAATGATCTCTAACCATTCTTGTGGTACTGATGAAGAACCATGCATTACTAAATGCGTATCTGGAATACGTGCATGTATTTCTTTAATACGATCAATCGCTAAAATATCATCCGTTGGTGGGCGAGTAAACTTATACGCGCCATGAGACGTACCACAAGCAATTGCGAGTGCATCAACATGGGTTTTATTTACAAAATCAGCCGCTTCTTCTGGATCAGTGAGCATTTGATCTGTTGTTAAGATACCTTCAGCACCTACGCCATCTTCTTCGCCAGCTTCACCTGTTTCAAGTGAACCTAACACCCCTAATTCGCCTTCAACAGAAACACCACACGCATGTGCCATAGCCACTGTTTCGCGGGTAACTTCAACATTATAGTCATAAGTAGACGGGGTTTTACCATCACTCATTAATGAGCCATCCATCATCACTGATGAAAAACCTAATTGAATTGAGCGCTGACATACACCCGGAGAGGTGCCGTGATCTTGGTGCATTACAACGGGTATGTGTGGCCATTCTTCAACGGCTGCTAAAATCATGTGGCGGATAAATGGAGCACCAGCGTAAGCTCGAGCGCCTGCTGATCCTTGAACGATTACTGGGCTGTTCGTTTTGTCAGCCGCTTCCATTATTGCGCGCATTTGCTCTTGGTTATTTACATTAAAAGCAGGCACGCCATAACCGTGTTCAGCTGCATGATCTAAAAGTTGGCGCATACTGATTAAAGCCATTGGGTATTCTCCAATTTATCGATAGCAGTTCCCTGCCATCTAGTTTGAACGGATTTGTTAAGTTTACGCAATCACTGCGTATGGATTATTTGCTAAAACGACAAATAAACCAGTAAGTTAATTATTAAATAAGGGTGAGAGGTATTTAATAACTAACTATGCTGGTGCATTTCACTACACCAGCTGCGGCTAACTTTATTAGTTAGCGCGCGATTCTAGCATTTCAACTGCAGGTAGTTTTTTGCCTTCTAAAAACTCTAAGAAAGCACCGCCACCAGTCGAAATATAAGAAACTTTATCGGCAATACCGTATTTATCAATTGCTGCTAGCGTATCACCACCACCGGCAATTGAAAACGCATTTGAATTTGCAATCGCTTGTGCAATTGCACGTGTGCCATTACCAAACTGATCAAATTCAAATACACCGACTGGACCATTCCACACGACAGTCCCTGCATTTGCAATAATTTTTGCAAGCTGGTCAGCTGTTTCTGGGCCAATATCAAAAATCATATCTTCATCGGTTACTTCGCTAACATCTTTTAATGTAGCAACCGCTGATTCTGAAAACTCATTACCCACTACAACATCGCTAGGGACAGGAATTTCACCATCATTCGCTTTTGCTGCTGCGCATAGACGATTTGCTTCATCCATTAAATCAGCTTCATATAGCGATTTACCAACGGGGTTTCCTGCTGCTGCAATAAATGTATTTGCAATACCGCCACCAGTAACAAGTTGGTCAACTATTTTTGACAATGAATCGAGTACTGTAAGCTTAGTTGATACTTTAGAACCCCCTACAATTGCCACTAATGGGCGAGCGGGTTTATCTAACGCTTTTCCTAATGCATCAAGCTCAGCTGCTAATAATGGACCCGCACACGCTACATCAGCAAATAAACCAACTCCGTGAGTAGAAGCTTGCGCACGATGAGCTGTTCCAAATGCATCCATTACATACACATCACATAGTGCTGCTAGTTGTTTCGATAACGCTTCATCATTTTTCTTTTCACCTTGATTAAAGCGTACATTTTCAAATACAACAATCTCATTTTCTTCAATTTCTACGCCATTTAAATAATCTTTCTCTAAACGTACGGTTTGTTCAAGTGCATCATTTAAGTAATCAACAACAGGCGCTAAAGAAAACTCAGCATTATATTCACCTTCGGTAGGTCGGCCTAAGTGTGACATAACCATCACCTTAGCACCTTTTTCTAGCGCTAATTTGATTGTTGGTAGTGCAGCACGAATACGTGCATCTGACGTCACTTTACCCGCTTTTACTGGCACATTTAAATCTTCACGAATTAATACTCGTTTGCCATTTAAATCTAAATCAGCCATTTTTATTACCGACATGAACATCTCCTAAGTTAACGATACTGAACTGAAAAATTTCAATTTATTGTTTTTAATTTATCTTTAATCATCATAGCACGGGCTGTATCGAGCATTCTATTTGCAAAGCCCCATTCGTTGTCACACCAAACTAATAACTTTATCAGCCTTTTGTGACTTACACGTGTCTGTGTGCCATCAATAATACATGAATGTGGATCGTGATTAAAATCAACCGATACCAGCGGCTCTTCGGTATAACTTAAAATACCATCGAGCCTATCTTTTGCTTGTAATTTTAATGCGTTATTTACTGTATTTAAATCAACATCAGTGTTGACTGTGACACTTAAATCCATCGCTGTCACATTAATTGTCGGTACGCGAACCGCAATCGCTTCAAAACGCCCTTTTAATTTAGGTAATATTCTATCAATACCGCGGGCAAGCTTAGTATCAACCGGAATAATTGATTGGCTTGCTGCTCGGGTACGTCGTAAATCGTGATGATAAGCGTCAATAACTTGTTGATCATTCATTGATGCATGAATCGTGGTAATCGCCCCTGATTCTATTTCAAACGCATCATCGAGTACTTTTATAACGGGAACAATACAATTAGTGGTGCACGACCCATTGGAGACAATTGTATGCTCTGGCTTTAATTCATCATCATTAATGCCATAAACAATTGTGGCATCAACGTCATTATCAGCGGGGTGAGAAAAGAGTACTTTTTTAGCGCCCGCATTTAGATGCAAGTGGGCATCTTCACGCGAGTGATATACCCCCGTACACTCAAGTACAACATCTATATCAAGGGTTTTCCAAGGTAACTCAATAGGGTTTTCTTCACAAAAAAGTGCAATATTATCACCAGCAACACTAATTGTATCTTCCCCTAATTTAACAGGGAAATTAAAGCGACCATGGGAGGTATCGTATTTTAATAGGTGCGCAATCGCGTGAGGATCAGCAAGTTCATTTATAGCGACTATTTTAACTTCATCGCTTAAACCTGATTCGTATAATGCACGGACTATATTTCGACCAATTCGACCAAAACCATTTATTGCAAGCTTGATTGCCATTAAATACTAAATCCACTCTTTTTACATGCAGATAAAGGCACAATGCCTTTTAGATATTTGTATTGTAATCGACCTTACACATGAATATAAGAGGGAAGCATTAGAAACTTTAAATAAACCTAAATGTATACTTTTAAAGCCAATATCCATTTAGGTTTACGATAAAAATTAAATTAATTATTTAATTTTTCTAGCGCTAAAATCATCTCTTGTGGTTCTGCACGGGTACGGTAATCAACATCAACGTAACGCCATACAACCTGCCCCTCTTTATTGAGTATAAACGTTGCAGGAATAGGTAAAATAGTACCATTGCCATTATTAAGTGCTTCTAAATCAAGACCACGGTCATCACGCATATGATCAAGCAAATAATCAGGCACTTTCCAAGCAACACCAAACTGCGCAGCTACGTCAGCATTTTGGTCACTAAGAACTAAAAAATCCATTTTACTGATGTCGCTTTCACTTAGCGAATCGTCTGGCATTTGTGGGCTAATAGCCACCAGCTGAGCACCTAATGCATGTATTTCAGGTAAACGAAGCTGTAGGGCTTTAAGTTGTAAATTACAGTAAGGGCACCAGCTACCACGATAAAAAGTTATAACCACAGGTCCTTTGGCAAGTAAGGTTGCTAATTGAACTTGTTCGCCATGTTGGTTTGGTAGCGAAAAATCTGGCGCTATTTGCATGAGCCCTAATGCACTTGCTCCTTGTTCAATAGCCTTTGCTTTTGCAATTTCGTTATCCACTCCTTGCATAAACTCAGGATTACCTTTACGACCAGCGGCTACTTTAGCCTCTGTTTGTGTTTTTAAATCTTGATAGCTATCACTCATACTACACTGCTCATTAATTAATTTTGAATACAGGTTAGTTTACAGTATAAAATCGTTATTAGTCACTTTTAATACCACAATATTACCGTGTGTATTTAAGCGGCGGTATAAATAAAAAAAGCCCGGCAGATGCCGGGCTTTTGCTGCTTTACACTACATAACCTTAGTGAGCCTGTGCTGCACTAGAGCCTTTAGGATTTCGAATACCTTCTACCATCTCTTGAATTTCAACAGGAGTGGGGTTAGTTAATTTAAGTACGCCCGCTGCCACAGTAAAGTTAATCAGCATACCGACAAGGCCAATACCTTCTGGCGAAATACCTAAGAACCAATTTTCAGGACTGTTGAGCTCTGGGCTAACAAACTTAAAGAAAATGATATAAGCCGCGGTAAAACCAATACCAGTTACCATACCTGCAATAGCACCTTCTTTATTCATGGATTTAGAGAATATCCCCATGATAATTGCAGGGAAGAAACTCGCCGCCGCTAAGCCAAAGGCAAAGGCCACCACCGATGCTACAAAGCCTGGCGGATTAATCCCAAAGTATGCGGATATAACGATAGCGACCATGGCAGCAAAACGCGCCGCTAGTAACTCTTGTTTATCACTTATATCAGGTTTTAGCGTTCGTTTGAGTAAATCATGCGAAACCGAGGTGGAGATAACTAATAATAACCCGGCTGTTGTTGATAATGCAGCGGCAATACCACCTGCAGCAACCAAAGCAACAACCCATGCTGGCAAGTCAGCTATTTCGGGGTTAGCAAGTACCATTATATCGCGATCGACTTTCACTTCATTGGCACTGCTTGGGTCATCAATTTTACCTGCCGAATAAAACATTTTTCCGTCGCCGTTTTTATCGTTAAATGTAATTAAGCCGGTACGTTCCCAATTTTTAATCCACGCAGGGGCTTGAGCATATTCAGTCCCACTGCCATCTTTACCATTAATTGTGTCGATCATATTTACACGAGCAAACGAAGCCACGGCAGGGGCTGTGGTATATACAATCGCAATAAATACTAACGTCCAAGCAGCAGAAATACGTGTATCTTTAACCCGAGGAACCGTGAAAAAGCGAACAATAACATGCGGCAAGCCCGCTGTACCGACCATCAATGCCCCTGTAATTGCAAATACGTCAATCATGCTCTTTGAGCCTTCAGTGTATTGTGCAAAACCTAACTCTGCACTTAAGCCATCGAGCTTATCAAGTACATACATACCTGAGCCATCACTCAATGTGGCACCAAAGCCCGTTTGTGGGAAGAAATGCCCTGTCATCATCATTGAAATAAAAATTGCAGGAACTAAGTATGCAAATACGAGTACACAATATTGCGCAACTTGCGTATAAGTAATGCCTTTCATTCCGCCTAAAACAGCATAAAAGAATACGATTACCATACCAATGTAAACGCCGGTTTCAATTTCTACTTCTAAAAAGCGAGAAAATACCACACCGACACCGCGCATCTGTCCGGCAATGTATGTAAAACAAATGAATATTGCACATAAAATTGCAACAACACGTGCTGTTTGAGAGTAGTAACGGTCACCAATAAAATCAGGCACAGTAAATTTTCCAAATTTACGTAGATAAGGGGCTAGGCACATAGCAAGTAATACATAGCCACCGGTCCAACCCATTAGATAAACACCGCCATCGTAACCGGCAAACGAAATAATCCCTGCCATTGAGATAAACGACGCTGCGCTCATCCAGTCAGCGGCTGTTGCCATACCATTAGCTAAAGGAGGAACCCCGCCTCCAGCGACATAAAACTCTTTCGTTGAACCTGCACGCGCCCATATTGCGATACCGATATAAAGCGCAAAGCTTAAACCAACAATTATAAATGTGAGTGTTTGAACATCCATTACTTAGCTCCTATTCGTCTACGCCATATTTTTTATCTAACGCATTCATTTTGAAAACGTAAACAAAAATCAAAGCTACAAAAGTGTAAATAGCACCTTGCTGTGAAAACCAAAAACCCAATTTAAAACCTAAAAAACGCACTTCATTCAGTACATCAACCAGTAATATGCCAAAGCCAAATGAGACCACAAACCATACTGTTAGTAACTTAAACAGTAGTGAGATGTTTTCTGCCCAATATGCTTTTGCTTGTTCTTCATCTTTAAAAGCCATTTTTATTTTCCCCTTTAAGCACCGTGTTATTACGATGGGTGGTTTTTTATACTCGTTAATAAATGTAGCAACACTGATTAAAATAAGAATTGAGACCATAGTCGTAACACCAATATAACGTTTACGTAAGCTGCAAATAGATGATAAAAACACAATTGTTAACTTAATGTTTTTAAATGAATTATTTTATTAACATTATCTTTTTTATATATTTATTAATGTTTTAATTATTTATGCGACTTTAGTCTAAAGCGACCGTCTTTAAAAAATAATCAAGTACATTCAATATGTTACAAATGGTATGAGAATATTTAAAAAATCATTACTACCGCTGTTTCATAGTTCTGGTATGGTGTTAATGAGTAAAATATAGTGACATTATTATAATTTTTAATTGTGAGATAAGGCTAAATAACAACATGACAGTAGTATTGATTTTAGTGGCATTGGGATACATTGGAATGCTGTTTTGGTTAGCTAATTGGGGAGATAAAACGACTGCGCTGGCAAAAAAAATAAGCCATCATCCGTTTGTATATTCTCTTTCACTTGGAATTTACTGTACCTCATGGACTTATTATGGTTCGGTGGGCACCGCAGCAACAAGTAGCTGGAGCTATTTACCTATTTTATTAGGCCCTGCTTTATTATTTTTCTTTGGTCAACGCTTTTTACGCAAGCTGGTGTTGGTAAGTAAAAAACAAAATATAACAACCATCGCTGATTTTATTTCTGCACGCTACGGCAAGCGCCAAACCACTGCAATTATGGTTACTATTATTGCGCTGCTTGCGACTATCCCCTATATCGCTTTACAGTTGAAAGCACTAAGCACTAGCTTTTTATTATTACAAAATAGTAACCAAATATCGGGCGATATGTTGGCCTTATCAGCAACATTGATTATGGCATTGTTTGCTATCTTTTTTGGTACTCGCAAAGTGGATGTGACAGAGTACCGTTCTGGATTAATGCTAGCCGTTGCCTTTGAATCACTTATTAAGCTGATTGCTTTAGTGGCTGTTGCTGGGCTGGGTCTTTATAGTTTAATGAGCTTATCTGAGAGTGAATCACTCACATCAACAAGTATGCTACATTGGGGTGAATTTAACTTTTTTAGTTTTAACTTCATTGGCCAATCACTCATGGCCGCTGCAGCAATTATTTGCTTGCCTCGCCAGTTTCATGTCACCGTGGTCGACAACCAAGACAAACGTCACTTATTTACTGCTCGTTGGGCTTTTCCATTATATTTGTTACTCACTGCGGTGATGATATTACCCATCGCCACTGCAGCCATTCACCCAAGCATAGGTGATGGCTTTTCACCTGACAGCTTTGTACTCGCACTGCCACTGTTACATGACAATGCTATTTTAACGACATTTGTTTTTATTGGTGGCCTATCGGCTGCGACGGCCATGATTGTGGTCGCAACGCTGACACTCAGTACCATGATTTCAAATGATGTTGTCCTTCCGTTAATTTTACGCCGAAAGTTTAAGCGTAATTTAATAACCTCTAGTTATAAATCACAAATATTATTAGTACGACGTTTTAGTATTGCTGGGATTTTAATACTGTCTTATCTTTACCAGCAATGGTTTAGTCATAATAGTGCGTTAGCGAGTATGGGATTGGTGGCCTTTTCTTTAGTCACGCAATTATTACCCGCTATTGTTGGTGGATTATATTGGCGAAAAGGTCACGCTTACGGAGTATATGCGGGTTTATTAGCAGGCTTTATATGTTGGGTATTATTTTTAATGTTCCCAATTTTAGATGCCGGTAATTCGTTAACTACCGAGCTACAACAAACATTAATAACTCGTGGGACTTTAATTGCTTTATTTGCCAATATTGGTTGTTACATTAGCTTTTCACTCGGTGCTGATGAGCGCTTAATTGATAAAATTCAAGCTGCCGCCTTTGTCGATCCTAAAGATCAAACGTTATTGTCAAAGCATTCAAATAAAGATGTAAAAGCAACGGTTTATGATTTTAAAATTTTATTACAAACCTTTTTAGGCATACAACGAAGTCAGCAAGTACTTGCTCACTTTGCTTTAAACCATGCCATTAATGATAATAACGCCCACCCTAAGGCTGAGTTTATCGCTTATTGCGAGCGCGCATTAACCGGTGTACTTGGAGCATCCTCAGCACAAGCATTAATTCGTACTGTATCGTCGGGCAAACGTATGGCTTTTGAAGAGGTCGTAAACTTTTTTGATGAAACGACACAAGCTTTACAATTTAATCAAAATTTACTTTTCACCTCATTAGAAAACCTCAGTCATGGTATTTCGGTTGTCGATAAAGATTTGAAGTTAGTGGCATGGAATAAACGCTATGCAGAGATGTTTGGTTATCCTGAAGGTTTCTTAGAAGTAGGCCAAGCAATACAGGATATTATACGTTACAACGCTAAACGAGGTGAATGTGGCCCAGGTGAAATTGAGCGACAAGTAGAAAAACGTGTACAACATTTAAAAAATGGTAGCTCTCATCACTTCATCAGACATCGTCGTAATGGCCAAGTTTACGAAATGATTGGCAACCCACTTCCTGATGGCGGCTTTGTTACCAGTTTTTCTGATATCACTACGCATATCAACACACAAAATGCGTTAGAAGAAATCAATATGGATTTAGAAAACCGCATAGAAGCACGTACTCAAGAAGTACAAACGATCAACAGAGATTTACATGCACAAATACAAAGCAGGGTTAAAACAGAACAAGCGCTCACTTTGGCAAAAAGAGAAGCTGAGCATGCCAATGATAGTAAAACGCGATTTTTAGCTTTAGCCAGTCACGATATATTACAGCCATTAAATGCAGCGCGCTTATACCTTGCAGCCATTGATGAAAATCAACTAAGTAGTAATAACAAAAATAATTTTGATAAGTTAGGAGATAGCTTAGATTCGACCGTACATTTAATGTCGGCTTTACTAGAAATTGCAAAATTAGAACAAGGCGCAATGACCCCCACTCCTCGTCATTTCAGTATTGATGACATATTGTTACCATTGCAAAGCGAGTACGCCATTTTATCTAGTGATAAAGGACTCACACTTAATGTACGCTCACAACAGCAAATTGTGCACAGCGATATTACTTATTTACGCCGTATTATTCAAAACCTCGTGTCTAACGCGGTTAAATATACCGATACCGGTCGTGTACTTATTGCATGTCGTAATCGTAAACATAACTTACGTATCGAAGTATGGGATACCGGACCGGGTATTAGTGATGTTGAACAAGCAAAAATATTTAATGACTTTTATCGCATTCAAAGCAAAGATAATAAAGGTGTAGGCCTAGGTTTAGGAGTCGTCAAACGAATGGTCGATTTACTCAGTTTAGAGTTATTTGTTGATTCGCAGTTACATAAAGGAAGTCGCTTTAGTATTGAGGTGCCTTATGGGGATGCCATGCTTGTACAACAAAAAGACACCACAAACAGTTTAATAGAAAATCGAGCCACGGTGAATATTATTGCTGTTGACGATGATCCTAAAAACCTCGCGGCAATGGCGAGTTTATTAAATAAATGGCAGGCCAATTATACACTATTTGAAAATGTTGATAACGTCCTTAACCACGCACATAACCACAGTGCCCCCAATGTAATTTTAATGGATTATCAGTTAGGTCATTCGCTAGATGGGATTGATGTAATTAATAAGCTTCGTGAAATTTGGCAAAGTGAAATTCCAGCTATTTTAATAACCGCGGTGCGCGATAACGAATTAAAACAACAAACAAAAGCACAAAAAATTCACTATTTAAGTAAGCCTATCAAACCCGGTAAACTTAAAGCATTATTAAATCACAGTAGTTAAGGTATTTATACCCGTTCGTTTTATGGCGGGTTACGGCTGTGTAGTTAAAAATGTAGTGAACATGAGTGAGTATGATTCATTTGCTACGGATTATCCTTGGACTTCCCATCGTTTGCTAGACACTCAATGAGTTAGAATTTGACCCTCAAGCGCTCAAAGAGTGGTACAAATTAGGTGCAACCGTACGAGATCAATTCAAAAAGAAATTGTCAGAAGTCTTAAAGCACCCTCAGATTGAAGCGAGCCAACTGAGAGAGAGCTGCCAGATTGCTACACAATTAAGCGGCGTAAAGCAGGGTATCATCTACGATGTCACAGCATCGTTCTCAATTTACTTAAGGGCACTGAGTTAAAAAGCTTTAGTTTATAAACTCACAAAATAAAAAACCCCGAACATAAGCTGTTCGGGGTTTTATATTTTATAACGCAATTATAAATTTATAATTAAGCGCTTAAAGGTTATCAGTTACGGTACGACTTAGCGTCATTTTGTAACCAGTATCCGTTGTTTCATCTTCTTCTAAGATTAATATGTAGTTACCTTCTTCGGTAAAGTCCATATCGCTTTGTTGAAGTAAAACAATTTGTTGGTCATTATCTTCAAATACCACATATACCGTGTATATTTCATTATCTACAACTTCTTCTTCTTGGTCGTAGATATTAACACCATCAACTACATTCGTTGCTTCATCAACTGTTTCACCGTCAAGCGTGAAGAAAACATCAACTTCAGCAACATCTTGACCTGCGTAAGTTTCAATTAAGTTAACAACAGTAACAGCATGGCTGTAGCTACTTGGTGTTAAGTTCTCTTCTACCGTCATCATACGAATGCCGTTATCTTGGTCATAGTAGAAGATACCTGCCGCACTTTGCTCACGCTCAAGTGTAATTAGGAAATTATCCGCTACTTTTTCTTCGCTTTCGTCGTACATTGCAACACTGTAGCTGTTTGGCGAAAGTGATAAATAATCGGTGTACTCATCGCTCTGCGTTGAATTTGTTTCAGTTACTGTATCACCACGTGTCACAGAAAAACTAATTGGAGAGTATTCATCCATTGTATTAATAAAGCGTAATTGACCTAATGCCGATTGGTGATTAAGTTCTGTTACAAAGTTGCTATCAGTAACTACATCAAGTGTAATACCGTCGCTTTCTGTTGCGTAGCTTGGACGAATTATTGCAACATAACTTGCATCATCATTGTAGTAAATTGATTCAGATTCAAACACAACATCAGTACTACCTGCTTCAGTAATATAAATTGTGTAATAACCTTCGTCTAATTCTTGTAGTTCAGGCTCACTTAAATATTGAGAAGAGCTAAATAATGTCGCAGTCTCAAATAAACCATCATCATTAGCTAAGTAAATGTCATATTCAGTGTTTTCATCTGTAATGTTGAAAAACCCTAAATTAAATTCATCTTCATCACTATCAATATCAATATCTAACTGAGTAAATGTCGGCTCATCAAAATCACCACTCATTACGATTAGCTGAGTTCTATCACCACGTATAGTAATGTCAGCTTCTTCGATAGTAATGTAACTATCGTTTGAATCTAGGTACTGATAACTTACTTCGTAATCGCCAGTACTGTAGTTATGACGAGTGGTTACATCTGCAAAATCGGCACCAGAACGCTCAGTTTCATCAACAAATAATCGTGTATAAGGACTATTGTAAGAACCATTGTATACTTGAATATAGCCAGTGTTACTAGAGCTATCGCTGCCAGAACATGCCGTCAGCATCGTTAAAATACTTAGAGGTAAAGCCGCTTTAAGCAGTGTATTTTTCATTTATTTTTCCCTTCTCATTAAAGTGCTTATTATGACTTTAAAAAAGAAAAAAAATTCCCTTTTTTACAAAGTATTGTCAGAATTTACACTTCTTTACATTGGTGTAAGAAATTGTAATTTTTGACATACATAATAAGCAAAAATTTCGCAAATCATATTTGTCCTGTAGTGTACTTTACAAAATAACTACATGCTACCCCTTGTGTACCTTCTCAATCGGGTATTACTGCTTATAGCAATAAAACAATTTTATATAAGCTGTTAGTAATATATAAAAAATTAACTTATGATCACCCCTATATATTTTGGTCAATAGTAATTTCATTTATGCCCAACTCTCGATTCATTCCCTTTAAAAAACAAGATATTATAAAAATATGCACCTTAGAACTTGCGATTGAAGAACACGCGTCATTTACTCAGCTTTGTCATTTACTTGCCAGTCTTGTCCATTATGACTATCACAGCACTCTTGAATCGTTGAAAAGTAATTACACTCCATTTGACCCAAATAACGATACACGCTCATTAACATCCTTATCAAATGATCAAAAAACTCAATGCCAACAGGCATTCGCAAAAGACTTTGCAAAAGTTCTCAATAGCGCAAACTTTGAACGTATCACTGATCAAGACTTGCAAGATGCATTAAACGAAGAGTCGCTGTTTAATGTGCGTTTAGCTGTTGAGTTTGATGACTTTGCTGAAGTGGTGTTTTACCGTCGCGGAGAATCACAAAAGACTGAAACTTTAAGCCGCTTATGGGGCCTGAGCAAAAAAAAGCTACATTTTACAAATTACGATCGCGTAGCTGTGTTTATTCGCTTTAAAGATCACGCTTATTTTGCCAACAAAGATCAAAAAAATATAACTTTTGAACCGGGTTCAACAATTGTTAAGTTATTTCAAAATGTCCCCAAAGCTGACTTAGAAATGCTATTCCCTAATAGCGAAGTACGCATGCGTCCTATTGATAAAGCAATTATTGCTTCATCGGCTATAGTGGGAGGCGCTATTGTTCTGATCACAAAGCTTGGGGCTTCGTTAGTCTTATTATTTGCAATGTTTGCATTTTGGGGAGGCTTGCGTGACGAGCACGTCACCATGACCCAACAACATTTTATAACCTTAGCAGTAGGAACCGGTGTTTTTGGCAGTTTTATTTTTAAAGAATGGAGTAAGTTTAAAAACCGAAAGATTAAATTTATGAAAGCATTAAGCGATAATCTGTACTTTAAAAACCTAGATAATAATGCCGGTGTTTTTCACACTCTCATTGATGCGGCCGAAGAAGAAGATATAAAAGAAGCAGTTATTGCCTATACTTTTTTACTAAAATCCAAAACGGGTTTAACTGCAGATGCTCTAGATAACCAAATAGAAAATTGGTTTAAAACCCAATACCACTGCAACCTTAATTTTGAAATAGCCGATGCAATAGATAAGCTAGTACGTATGCGCTTAATTTCTTGTACTAATAATATTTATACTGCACTGAGTATTGAGCACGCCAAAAATCGACTTGATGAGCATTGGGATAACTTATTTCAATACCATTAAAAGTTACTATTAATTTGACAAGCAATCACCTCTGGCGCATCTGAATTGGCTGGGTGATATCCCAACTGATTTTTTAAATCGCTTTGAAAAGTTAAAAATATTAGGATAGCCCACATAACTTGCAATATGCGCAATAGACCAAGAGGTACTTAATAATAGGTGTTGTGCTCTTATAATGCGTAAATATATTAACTGCTGCATTGGGCTTCTACCATATTGAGCCTGACATAAACGATGTAAATGAGGGGCTGAATAATGCACCTTTTCGCACATCACCTCTATTGTCCAGTCATACTGCAAACGAGCTTGTACCTGTTGAAACAAGTTAGTTATGCGTTGCGTGGCATCACTTTTAACTCTTTGTTCAAGTGTGGTAGATAAATAATGGCTAATAATAGGGATAACCCCATCTCGTAAGTCTGGGTTTTTCTCAACATACAGTATTTCCATTGCTAAATGTAAAGGAGTAAGTGATTGCTCATTTAGCACCAATGCGTGTGCTAATTGTAAATGCTGCCAACGCTTAGTATTTGCAAGGTTTAGCCATATTACATTCCATTGTTTGGATCTAATTTTTACCTCAAACGCCTGTTTTGCAGGAAGAATTAACAAGCTATTTTTTTCTAAGCGTTGTTTATTGTTCGCGGTAGTGACCTCGCCCTCCCCACTTAAAGTATAAAAAAGCGTATGTTCAACAGGGTGTGTGCGTGCAACGCAATAATCACCCGATAAATTTGAACATCCCGCTAACGCTATTTCTAATTTTGCCATATGCGCTAATACATTTGGATCAATAAACCGCTCTACACAACGAGGCCCTATAGTTAAAGTATTTTCAATATCATAATTCATAAAATGATAGTTTTGGATAAATAAAAAGAGAGCTTTAAGCATAACCTTAAGTGTCGTTATTAGCTATATTTAACACACTGTTATTGCTACACACACAATAGGAACATTATGCCATCACTACAACAAATCATTAGTCGGCGTGACTGGGAAAACCCGATATCTATTCAGGCAAACCAAATCAGAGCACACAGCCCATTAAATGGCTTTAAGACTTTCGAAGATGCATGCAATAATCGCCACGCACAAAAGCAAAGCTTAAATGGCTCATGGGATTTTAAATTATTTGATAAGCCTGAGTCGGTTGATGAGTCTTTGTTACAGTCATTAAGTGATGATTGGCAAAAAATTACGGTACCATCTAATTGGCAACTACAAGGCTTCGATAAGCCTATTTATTGTAATGTTAAATACCCATTTACAGTAAACCCACCTTTTGTGCCCAGTGACAACCCAACGGGATGTTATCGTACTGAATTTACTGTGAGCGAAGAACAGCTAGTACTGCGTAATCATATTATTTTTGAAGGAGTTAATTCAGCATTTCATTTATGGTGTAATGGTCAATGGGTCGGCTATTCACAAGACAGCCGTCTGCCAAGCGAGTTTGATTTAAGCCACCTTTTACGTTTAGGGACCAATCAACTCGCGGTAATGGTGATCCGTTGGAGCGACGGCAGCTATTTAGAAGATCAAGATATGTGGTGGTTAAGTGGTATTTTTCGTGATGTAAACTTGCTAACTAAACCACGCTATCAAATACGTGATGTATTTATCACTCCCGATTTAGATGCTTGCTACAACGATGCTACATTAAGCATTAAAACCGCTATTGATGCCCCGAGTAACTACCAAATCGAAATACAGTTATTTGACAATGAAATACCGATTGGCTCACCTCAAATTCAAAGTAGCAATAACAAGCGTGTAGATGAAAAAGGGGGCTGGGATGATGTGGTTTTTCATACTATAGCGGTAACAAACCCTCACAAGTGGAGTGCTGAAACCCCCTATTTATATCGCTGTATTGTTAGCTTACTCGATGAGCAAGGTAATACTGTTGATGTCGAAGCCTACAATATTGGTTTTAGAAAAGTAGAAATAATCAATAATCAATTATGCCTCAATGGTATGCCATTACTTATTCGAGGAGTTAATCGACACGAGCACCATCCAGAAAATGGCCATACTGTAAGCACCGCCGATATGATTGAAGATATTAAGCTTATGAAGCAAAATAACTTTAATGCAGTACGTACTGCTCACTACCCTAACCATCCTCGTTTTTACGAGCTATGCGACGAGCTAGGTTTATACGTAGTAGATGAAGCCAACATAGAAACCCATGGCATGTTTCCTATGGGGCGCTTAGCAAGCGACCCGCAGTGGGCTGGTGCGTTTATGTCTCGATACACACAAATGGTTGAACGCGATAAAAACCATGCTTCAATTATTATTTGGTCTTTAGGCAATGAGTGTGGTTATGGCCCGAATCACGATGCTATGTATAGTTGGTCTAAGAGCGTCGATCCTTCTCGCCCTGTTCAATACGAAGGAGGAGGAGCCAATACCAGTGCAACCGATATAATCTGCCCTATGTATGCCCGTGTAGATAGCGATGTACAAGATGATGCGGTGCCAAAATACGCGATTAAAAAGTGGCTAAGTTTACCCGGTGAAACACGCCCTCTTATTTTATGCGAATACGCACATGCAATGGGAAATAGCTTGGGGAGTTTTAGTGATTACTGGCAAGCATTTAGAGATTACCCTCGCTTACAAGGTGGATTTATTTGGGACTGGGTAGATCAAGGTTTATCTAAAGTGGATGAACATGGCCAACATTACTGGGCCTATGGAGGGGATTTTGGTGATGAGCTAAACGATCGTCAATTTTGTATTAATGGATTATTATTTCCAGATCGCACACCCCATCCAAGTTTATATGAAGCTAAATATAACCAACAGCATTTGCAATTTAGTTTACTTGAACAAGAAAAAAACAAATATAAAGTTCAAGTTACGAGTGATTACTTATTTAAGAGCACCAATAACGAAAAGCTCGTTTGGCAACTATTAAAAAATGGTCAATGTATAGAGCAAGGTGAGTTCACTCTGATTGTTGAACCACAAAGCAACACGGTTATTAATATTGCAACACACAGTGAATTTACCCAAGGCGCGCAATATCATTTAAATATAGATGTACAACTTATCAATGATAATGCATTCGCCGAGGCTGGGTATGTAACTGATACAGCGCAGTTTAAATTAGCAAATGCACTGAGTTTAATACCCTTTAGTACAGATAAACACGCAACAGCCTCAGCTTTGAGTGTTGTGAAAAATGAATTTAAAATCAGTGTTTCAGGTCATCATTTCAGTTTTGTTTTCAATCAAGATACAGGGCTACTAACACATTGGTTAAAAGACGACATAAACGTACTTGCGACCCCACTCATCGATAACTTTTATCGAGCACCACTTGATAACGATATTGGGATTAGTGAAGTAGATAATCTTGACCCTAATGCATGGCAAGCGCGTTGGTTACGCGCAGGTGTGGGTCAATGGCAACGTCATTGTGAAAATATACACTGCGTACATTCAGACCAAGATGTCCGTATTAATGTCATGTTTAACTATCAATACAATGACGCATTACAAGCACGCACACAATGGCAATATATTATAAATAATCAGGGTGATATTAACTTACAAATCGATGTGCAATTAAATGAGAGTTTGCCGCCGTTACCACGAATAGGCATTAGCACAACCGTCAATAAGCACTCTGATAATTTATTAAATTGGCTGGGTTTAGGGCCATTTGAAAACTACCCTGATCGCAAGTCGGCTGCACGTATAGGTTATTACAGTATGGCAATAAATCAGCTCCATACGCCATATATTTTCCCTACAGATAACGGTTTGCGTAGTGACTGCCAATATTTAAATGTGAATAATCTAACTATCACCGGGGAGTTTGCTTTTGCCGCCAGCCAGTATTCGCAAGCTATGTTAACTCGGGCAAAACACACAAACGAATTAATGGCCGATAACACTATTCATTTACACATTGATCATTTACATATGGGAATTGGGGGCGATGATTCGTGGAGTCCAAGTACGCATAAAGCGTTTTTAATAGAGAAAAAACATTTTAGCTATTCACTTAAACTTTTAGCTAAATAAAGATAAAGCCGCAATTATTTGCGGCTTTATCATTAATAGTTCGATGAACTTTATACTATCGCTTGTTCTAAAATTTCACGACTTTCTTTGAGAGTGATTGCTTGATGCTCGCCTAAAGCAACCATGCCATGAGCTTCAAGTTTAGCAATAATATTATCTACCGCAGCGGCTTTATTTCCACCATGCTCGGTTAAGGTCGTGGCCACATCAAGGCTGTGGTAAAACGCTTCAATTGCTTGAATTGTTTGCTCTGCTAAATCATCTGATTGCACAAGACCAAAGACGTTTTTACCCATTTGCTCTAGCTTTGCTTTTTTCACTGCAAATTGATTACGTAGTAACGAAGGCTGCACAATAGCCAGAGAACGCGCATGATCAACACCATATGCAGCCGTTAACTCATGCCCAATCATATGCGTAGCCCAATCTTGCGTTACGCCCGAGCCAATTAAGCCATTTAACGCCTGATTAGCCGCCCACATTAAATTAGCGCGCCATGCATCATCTTGATGATTAAAGTTGTCGCCTAATGTTTTCAACGTTCTTAATAATGCTTCAGCATAACCTTCTTGTACTAATGCGGTTTCAGGGAAAGTTAAATACTGCTCACAAGTATGTACCCACGCATCCACCAGCCCATTCACTAATTGACGTTGTGGTAAGGTTTTCATTACATCAGGGTCCATAATCGCAAACTGTGGTAAAACGGCAGGCGAAGCAAACGGTAATTTTTGCTTTGTCGCCTCTTTACTTACTACTGAATTTTGATTTGATTCAGAGCCTGTCGCTGGTAAGGTTAATACAGCCCCAAGAGGCAATGCATTGGTAATCGTATGCTTTCCTGTAGGAATATCCCAGCCCTCACCATCATATACTGCACTAGCGGCTATATATTTAACACCATCAATCACCGAGCCTCCTCCAACGCCTAAAACAAAATCAACATTTTGTTCTTTACAGATTTTTACTGCTTGATCGAGTACTTCAATAGTCGGGTTTGCACCAACGCCTGAGAATTCCAACCACTCAAAATTTTCAAGAGCAGCAACTACTTGGTCATACACACCATTTTTTTTAATCGAACCACCGCCATATACCACAAGCACTTTTTTGTCCTTGTCGATAAGGTCGCTCAATGCGGCAATTTGTTGTTGGCCAAATTGAATTTTTGTTGGGTTTACGTAGCTAAATTTCATTATTTTGCTCCTAAGTGACGGTTTATATGCTGTGCTATCTATGCTGATAACGCACAAGTTTTAAAAGTGAAGCCTTAACTATAATGATAAACATATAGTTAGCCCGACCAATACATGCATATTACCGGCATAATCACACCATATAAAGCAACAAAAACAGCAAAACCTTGCCTAAAACTATCAGCATTGCTAAATTATAAAAACCATAAAGAAGATTGATGACTTAATGAACACGATCGCCAGCTTGCTACAACACTATGCAGAAAAAAATAATTTACTCGAATTTGAAGGCACAATGGAAACGGCTATCTCAGGGGTATATTTTCATAGAGCCAGTAAAAGCTCACCACGCCAACCTCTTATTTATAATTCAGGGATTATCATTGTTGGCCAAGGACATAAAGTAATTCATTTTGCAGATCATTATATTAAATATGGTGCGGGTGATTATCTAGTTTTAGGCGTGCCTGTACCACTAGAGTGTGAAGCATTTACTGATAATAATTTACCCGTAATGGGCATTGCGATCAGTATAAATCCGGCCATGTTACATACATTAGTCAATAAGATGATGCAGCATAAAATTGTGAAATTGTCACAATCAAAATTACAAGTAACGGCGGTACAATCAGCCTCATTAGATACCACAATGGAGCAGATAACTATACGATTATTGCATACTTTAAATAATCCACTTGAGGCAGAGCTATTTGGCGAAGATATTATAAAAGAATTAGTTTACAGAGTGATTTGTGGTCCACAAGGCAGTACTTTAATTGGACTAGCACTGCATGATGGGCATTATGCACGTATTGCTCGAAGCCTTTCAACAATACATAATTGTTATTCACAACCAATAACAGTTGAAGCTCTCGCTGACGATGTCAATATGAGTGTCTCTTCATTTCATCGCGCCTTTAAGCATGTCACTTATGAATCGCCTTTGCAGTATTTAAAAAAACTCCGCCTAGCAAAAGCAAAAGAACTCATTAGTAGCCGAGGTAATAAAGCAAGTGAGGCGGCTTTAAAGGTTGGTTACACTAGCGCGTCTCAGTTTAGCAGAGAGTTTAAACGCCACTTTAATAAAGTCCCTAGTGAGTATTTGATTTGAGAGGTTCGTTAACTCGGTTTTTCCGAATGGCTTCTAATTTATTTAATGTTAATTCAATATCTGGGTTATTTAAAAAATCGGCAAATACAATAATACTTTTGCCAGCCATGTCTACACGCGCATCACGGTCAAAATAATTAACGGTACCCGCGGCCTGTTGATGCATTACATAGCTAATATCTAATATTTCGCTTCCACCTTGCTTTGCATGTATATTTGCTGAGAGTGTACCAACCGACTTATTTAGTGTTTGCTGAAAGTTAGCGCTGGCAAGGAAATTCATAAAACGCTCTATTTTATTATCAAGCTTAGTGTAATAAGGCACAATAAACACATCTAAAGGTGCATCTTCATATATGCCAACATCTTGCTTAATTATAGGAAAGCGAAAAAAACCAAAATCGGATTGTAGCTCTTCAGGAATACGGCCATTGAGAAATGTGCCCATTAAGGTCATTGCTGCTTGTTTTCTAAATAACTTATACATGGCTTCATCCCACATTAGCAACTGTGGTTTTTCATTGAAAAAGCCTTTATCTATTAATGTTTTCCAATATGTAAATACATCGCGCACTCGGCTATCTGTAAAAGCGATTTCACCATTTAACAACTGATGATGAAACTCTAAGCCATTAATCCGTAAATTCAAATAGTCAAACCAACCCGCAGCAGGCCAATGATTACGAGTCCCTATCGTTAATGCAGTTATATGATTATTTTTTAATACCTGAGATAATTCAACAAACTCACGCCATGTCTTAGGCTCTTGCAAGTTATATTTTTTAAATAGTGATTTTCGATAATAAATACCCCAGTAATAATAAGCTACAGGGATCGCATATACATGCTGTTGCCACATAATTGCCGACTTAGTATTAGAGCTAAATTGAGAATCTAAATTATGTGTACGCCATACTTTATCAATGGCTTGTACTTTACCCGAGCGTACATAATGTATTAAACGCTCTCCTGCTTGCCAATTAAGTATATCCGGACCATGGCCTTGCTCTAGCCATTTTGATACTGCTTTTTTATATTCGGCATCGGTATAAAGCGTATAAGAAATATCAATATCGGGTTGCGTATTAGCAAATTCATTAAGAAGCGAAGTCAGTAACAACCGTTGATTGGCACTGGCAACTAAAATGGCTACATCGAGCTTTTCTGATGCTATGCAATTAAGAGTAAACATAAAGGAAAGCAGCATAGCGCTTAAAATGGGTAACTTTTTTCGCATCAAAAACCTTCATTTTTATTCTTGTTAATTAATCATAGTCAATCAAACAAAAACTGTAAAAACCATATTACTAATAAATCAACTTTAGAGTCGCTAAAAATAAAAAGCCCTTACAATTATTAAAAATGGTAAAGGCTTGAACGTAGTTTAGCGTTTATTTTTTAACCCACTTGCCATTTATCTCTACATAGTGACCCGATTTAGTTTTTTTCACCGTTTTAGCTGCGGCTAATGCCTCTACCTGTGTCAGAGATAAGTTATTTTTTTTCGCCAATTTTAAATATTGCGCTTTTCTTTTTGCATTTATTTTACTAACCAGCGCTTTTGCTTCGCTATTTTGCTGTACTAAGCCTAAATATCCTGAACTATCCTCTCCGACTAAACCTTGATTTTTTGCTGAGTCTAAGGTTATTGCCCATGCTGAAAATGAGAAACAAATTGCAGTAAGTAATGTTGTTATAGAAAGTGTATTTTTCATCGTTATTGCGCTCCTAAAATAATTCACTATCATCACCAAACAAGTCATCAAGCTCTTTATCAACTTTAACTCGAATTTCGTGATCTACTTTTACATTTAAATTAATTGTTATTGGCTCTTTTGTTGCAACCTCAACGCGATGAGTACAAGCCGATATACTACTTAGCCCCATCAGTATTAATAGCGCTTTAATCAATTGCGATTTATTCATCATTCATCTCCTTTTTTGAATATTGCTGCTCAACTTTTTGAGTTATTTCATCACTGAGCCTTAATGCACGAAGTAATGTAAAAATATTTTCTTCATGATTATAGTTAAAATTAACTTGTTGTTGTTGCGCTTCGTTATAGCCTTGCAATTTCACACCTAAATTTAACCAACCATCGGGCTTTAGTGCAACACTGCTATTAATCGTTTCAATATCTAAGTTAGTTAGTAAGCTCAATACCGGCTGCAATTCTTGTTGCTGACTCATAACCGCATCAAATGCTTCATTATCAGTTATAAGCAACTTTCCTGCTCCTTGATTTGATAAATTACCGGCAATAATTTCAACCCCCTGTTCATTAAAGTGAATAGGAAGCACTCCTTTGACCTTACCTGTAATACTAATCCCAGACTTATCATCTAAGCTAGCCACCTCACTCATATCAATACTATTGAATACCACATGACTGATTTGTTGCGGTTTATTGATACTGAAATTGTCTACCTTAAAATCGCCAGAAAAAACCTCGCCCGTTAAGTGCTCAATACTCATATTATTATCAATAACCTTAACCTGCCCCAATAAGTTAGTTAATACCGCTCCGGCTCTAAACTCGCTAACGGTAAACTTAGTGGGTTCTACATTAAGTTGCCCTGAATTGTAACGTGCAAACAAAGTGGTACTTAGTTGTGATAATAAATAATCATTATAAAGCGCACTAACCTGAGTAACCTCTACATTACCCTGTGCGTGTTGTAATAAGGCATCCCCACTAATACGCCCCGAAAACTCTCCTTCGGTAAAACTTGCTAATGGTTCAAATTGCCCTAATAACGCATTAAGTTTAACGGTGTTTTGCTGTGGTAATATTACGTCAAAACTATTTTCTGTTGCCGATATATGTTGCGTAGCAGCAAATTCAATTCCACTCACCACACCATAATGAGAGGCTTTTAACGCTCTACTTTGGAGCCCTTGTGAAGTAATGTTAATATTATTTAAGGTAAGTTGTGGCGAATAAATATTGTGTATTTGAGTACTTGCCGTTATTTCAGCAAATAACTCACCTGGCGCAAGATTGCTCTTTAAAGAGGTATTATTATGTATTTCGTTAAAACTATAATCTTCATAACTAAGCGTTGCAATATCATTGCTTAATTGCAGCACAATATCATTATTTGAATGCATAGAAAAAGCTAAAGTTCCCTTATAATTTGAAACATTAATTGGTGAAAAATCAGCATTTTCGAATGAAATTGTCGCCTCGCCTTTATTGCCTTCTTTATAAGGTGTTAGTAAAGACAGCGCAACATTCCCCTGTAAATTAAGGTTTGTAACCGCCACAGGCATAAACGCAGGTAAGCTTGCACTCTTAAGCTGGTAACTACCGGTTAACTGGCTATTTTCAATACCACCTGTAATACTGACTGTATCGTGCTTTTCGTTAGATAAAAGTGCATTAAACTCTAAGTTATTGCTCGCTAGGGGGTCGGCTATGTCCAATTGTATGTCGCTAACACTAATATTATTTTTATCCTCACTACTTAGTGTTAATTTACCCAACGTAAGAATGTTGTTACGCAATGCGATTGTAGGCGAAAACTGTACTTGCCACTGCTTAGGTAATTGCTCAAAGGCAAATTCGGTGTAGTTGTTACCAGTAAATTGTTGCTTACATTCAGGGGCAATGGTTACCTTATTGGTTAATTGGCTTATATCTAAATCAATGCCTTGAGTATTAACATTATAATGCGCCGCGAGCGTACCTACACTATTAAATAAAAGCTCACATGGGGTTAATATAGCGTTATAACGTGCACTTAAACTTCCTTGCAAAGTTGCTGTTACGCCATTAAAACGCAATATGGGCTGTGTGTTAAACACTAAACCTTGCACTAATTTTTCATCAATAGTAGTAAAGCGTTTTAAATGACTATCCGTTATTTGTAACTCTGCCGTAATTGCATTATCTGCTAAGTATACATTTGCCTTAACATCACCATCGACATGTAATTGATTTAGTTTATTTTCGTTAATGCTCAATTTAATTGGCTGTTTTAAAAAATCGCTGTTTACGTGTAACTCGTTAATGACAAGTAACGGCCTCGTTTTTGGTAGCGCTAAATTAAGTGGTTGAGCATTACTATTCGTGGGTTCTTCATTACTCGCTTTATTAATCGTAAGAAAGGCATTATTAATAGTAATTTTTTGGCTATTTACCGTCACATTTTTAACAATTAATTGCTGGTTATTATAGCGAAGGCAAGCTTGGTTAATGTGGAGATCTAATTTTTTACTAAGAGAAAAGTCTAAACAGCTGAGCTCTACACCTGCTTTATCTAACTGCGGCGCAACAGCCCACTGCACGATAGGCATACGAAAAATATAAGCACATAATAAAGCGCTCAATATAACAAAGATAATATAACTAACTTGTTTAACCATTTTATCCTTCTGTGATCGTTGCTCAGTTAATAAACGTTGCAATTAGCGGTTTCCATTCATGGCATGAAACATCATAAACAAAAAAGGCTGCACAATGCAGCCTTTTATTTTACAGCTAGAAAATGAATCTAGCTTGTATCAGAGTAAACAACCTACCCGATATTTTTACGTGCGTTACGGAACATGCGCATCCAAGGGCTATCTTCACTCCACTCATCAGGGTGCCAAGAGTTAGCAACTGTACGAAATACACGTTCAGGGTGCGGCATCATAACTGTTGCACGGCCATCGGTAGAGGTCATACCGGTAATACCTTCTGGCGAACCATTCGGATTAGCAGGGTATTGCGTTGTTGGGTTACCGTAGTTATCGACAAACTTAACCGCAACGGTGCCACTTTCAAGCGCGGCTTGAGTTGCTGCATCATTTACAAATTCAGCATGGCCTTCACCATGAGATACCGCAATTGGCATACGCGAACCGGCCATACCTTTAAAGAACACCGACGGGCTTTCTTGTATTTCAACTAAGCTAAAGCGTGCTTCAAAACGCTCAGACTTATTCGTTACAAAACGCGGCCAATGTTCAGTACCCGGAATTAACTCTTTAAGCGTTGATAACATTTGACAGCCATTACAGACACCTAAACTAAAGGTGTCTTCACGGTGGAAGAAGTTTTTAAACTGTTCGCGTGCCATATCATTAAACAATATAGACTTAGCCCAACCTTCGCCAGCACCTAATACGTCACCGTAAGAGAAGCCACCACACGCCACTAAGCCTTTAAACTGCTCAAGGGTTAAACGCCCTTCGAGTATATCGCTCATGTGCACGTCAACAGCAGCAAAACCAGCACGGTTAAACGCCGCAGCCATTTCTAGGTGCGAGTTAACACCTTGCTCACGTAAAATAGCCATTTGTGGTTTAGCGCCCGTTGCAATGTATGGCGCAGCTATATCTTCGTTTAAATCAAAGTTAAGTTTTACATTTAAACCAGGATCTTTCGCATCAAACTTGGCATCAAACTCTTGTTTAGCACACTCAGGGTTATCACGACGTGCTTGCATTTGGTACGTTGTTTCGGCCCAAATAGTACGCAACTCAGTACGAGTATGATTAAGTACAGTTTGCTCACCACGGTTAAATACAATGCTATCATCGCTATTAAGCGAGCCAATCACGTGGCTAATTGCGGCTACACCGTGCTGTTCAAACACTGAGTTTACAGCCTCTAAATCGCTGTTAGCCACTTGAATTACCGCACCTAGCTCTTCATTATAAAGCGCTTCTAAGTCTGAACCGGTTAAACCAGCAAGGTCTACAGTTACACCTGTGTGCCCTGCAAACGCCATTTCAGTTACGGTAGTAAATAAACCACCGTCTGAGCGGTCATGATAAGCAAGTAACTTGCTATCAGCGACAAGCGCTTGCATCGCATTGTAAAAACCTTTTAATAACTCTGGGCTATCTACATCAGGCGTTACATCACCTAACTGCTTGTAAACTTGCGCAAGGCTTGATGCGCCCAGTCGGTTTTTACCCGCGCCCAAATCAACTAATATCAGTGAGGTATCACCCTGATCTGTACGTAATTGAGGGGTGACTGTTTTACGTACATCATCAACACGACCAAATGCCGTAATAATAAGAGATAACGGAGAGGTTACTGATTGCTCAGCAGTATCATCTTCATTTTTCCATGTCGTTTTCATCGACATAGAATCTTTACCAACCGGGATAGTTAAACCAAGCGCCGGACAAAGCTCTTCACCGACCGCCTTTACAGCCTCATAAAGACCCGCGTCTTCACCTGGGTGACCCGCAGCTGCCATCCAGTTTGCCGATAGCTTAATATTTTCAAGGCTACCAATATTAGCACACGCTATATTAGTTAATGACTCAGCCACGGCTAAACGCGCCGATGCCCCATAGTTTAATAGTGCAGCTGGAGTACGCTCACCTAACGACATAGCTTCACCATGGTAGGTGTCGTAAGTAGCAGCAGTAACGGCACAGTTAGCAACAGGTACTTGCCAAGGACCAACCATTTGGTCACGTGCAACTAATCCTGTTACTGAGCGGTCGCCAATGGTAATTAAGAATGTTTTTTCAGCAATTGTCGGTAAGCGTAATAAACGCTGCGCGGCATCAGCAACATCAATAGCACTTGCATCAATGGCAGTCCCGGTGACTTGTTGAGATGCAACATCGCGGTGCATTTTAGGCGCTTTACCTAACAATACATCTAGCGGTAAATCAACCGGATTATTATCAAAATGGCTATCTGCTACGGTTAAATGAGGCTCAGCGGTTGCTTCACCAATCACAGCATATTGTGCACGTTCACGCTTACAAATTGCTTCAAAACGGTCAAAGTCTTCAATACCGACAGCAAGTACATAACGTTCTTGTGATTCATTACACCAGATTTCATGTGGTGCCATGCCTGGCTCATCGTTAGGAATATCGCGTAGTTGGAATTTACCACCTCGGCCACCATCGTTTACCAGTTCAGGGAATGCATTTGATAGCCCCCCAGCACCTACATCATGAATAAACGCAATGGGGTTTTCATCACCTAGCTGCCAACATTTGTCGATGACTTCTTGGCAACGACGTTCCATTTCAGGGTTTTCACGTTGTACCGAGGCAAAATCTAGATCTTCGTTTGATTGACCCGATGCCATGCTTGATGCTGCACCACCGCCTAATCCAATGTTCATAGCAGGGCCACCTAGCGCAATAAGTTTTGCGCCTACCGGAATATCACCTTTTTGAACATGATCAGCACGAATATTACCTAAACCACCAGCAAGCATAATGGGCTTGTGGTAACCACGCACTTCTTCGCCGTTATGGCTTGTAACTTTTTCTTCGTATGTACGAAAGTAACCTAACAAGTTAGGACGGCCAAACTCGTTATTAAATGCCGCACCACCTAATGGGCCATCCATCATAATATCAAGAGCGTTAACGATACGCCCTGGCTTACCAAAGTCACTTTCCCATGGTTGCTCATAACCAGGAATACGTAAGTTAGAAACGGTAAAGCCAACCAAACCCGCTTTAGGTTTAGAGCCTCGGCCTGTTGCACCTTCATCACGAATTTCACCACCTGAGCCTGTAGCCGCACCTGAAAATGGCGCAATCGCTGTTGGGTGGTTGTGCGTTTCTACCTTCATTAGTATTTCGATGTCTTCTTGATGATACGCATATTCACCTTGCTCATTAGGGAAGAAGCGCCCTGCTTTTGAGCCTTTCATTACTGCGGCATTGTCTTTGTACGCCGACAATACATTTTCAGGATTATGCTCAAACGTATTTTTGATCATTTTAAACAGCGATTTAGGCTGTTCAATGCCGTCAATTGTCCAGTCAGCATTAAATATTTTATGACGACAATGCTCTGAGTTTGCCTGTGCAAACATAAACAGTTCAATGTCGTTCGGGTTACGACCTAGTTTAATAAAGTTTTCAACTAAGTAGTCAATTTCATCATCAGCAAGCGCAAAACCTTGCTCAACATTTGCTACAGCTAATGCTTCACGCCCACCACCTAAAATATCAACTGATGACATTTCACGTGGAGAATCATTACGAAACAGCTGTGCTGCTGCTTCAAGCTCAGTATGAGTTGCTTCAGTCATACGATCGTGTAATAGCGCTGTTACTTGAGCTAATTGCTCTGCACTTAATGCACCTTCTATATAATAAGCAATACCGCGCTCCACACGATGTACCTGTTTAAGGGAGCAGTTGTGTGCTATATCGGTTGCTTTAGATGCCCAAGGCGAAATGGTACCTGGGCGAGGCGTAACAAGTATTAATGTGCCAGCTGGGGTATGCTCGGCAATAGTCGGACCGTAAGTTAATAGCTTTTCAAGCTTACCTTTTTCGGCGTCGCTCAAAGGTGCTGTTAAATCAGCAAAATGAGCATACTCGGCATATACGTTAGTGACTGGAAGTTGCGATTGCTTGCAACGCGCTAAAATTTTATTAACTCTGAACTCTGAAAGTGCTGGTGCACCACGAAGGATCAACATAAGTAATTTCATCCGGGGGTTAGGGATTGAACGATATTTTAGGCGGATATTATATACTCAAACATAACCAAGATGCGAGGTTAGCTGAATATTTAAATGACACATTTTATATAACATGTAGAAAAATAATTTTAACTTTGTGTATATCCACCATGTTAAAGCTTTATAATTAAACTAAAACGCCAAGTGACGCAGTGGCTAAGTTTTGTTATAACACCAATAAGCGTTAAATGAGGCACCGAATGTTTAAAGAAAAATTATTAGTTATCATTAGTTTAATAATATTGCTCTGTGCCTGCGGTACTGAAGAGCGCACCACTCAATTATCTAAAATTAAAGCTGAAAATAAAATAAGAGTGGGCACATTAGCCAGTGCTAGTAACTATTATCAGGCAATTCAGGGAGAGCAAGGCTTTGAGTATGAACTCGCGCAAAGGTTTGCCGAGCATTTAGGTGTTGAACTTGAAATAGTGCCCTTTTTTAACCTCTCTGACATGTTTGCTCGTTTAGATAGTGGCGGTCTTGATTTAATCGCTTCAGGCTTAACTTATAATAAACAAAGAGCGCAGCATTATCGATATGGTCCAACTTACCGCACCATTAGCCAAAAGTTAGTATACAAGCAAGGTCGTGTTCGCCCGCGTAAATTTGCTGATTTAACAGGAAACTTCACCGTTATTGCCAAAAGCAGTCATGCGCTTACTTTACAAGAAATGAAAAAAACGAATCCTGATTTAAATTGGATAGAAAGTGAAGAGTTTGACGAAGAAGAACTACTACAAGCTGTCATTGATGGTGAAATAGATTACACATTAGCTGATTCGCATACTTTGTCTTTATTTAGACGCTACCACCCAACATTAAGTATCGGCTTTTCTGTAACACGAAACGATCCCATTGCGTGGGTTTTAAAACAAGGCAGCGACGACTCTCTATTTGCTTTATTAGTGCCATTTTTTGGTGAAATAAAACAAAACAATCAATTATATGTATTAGAAGAAAAATATTTTGGCCACGTACGCCAATTTAATTATGTGAACACATTGGCCTATATTGATGCGATTAACGATACATTGCCTAAATATCGTCCTTGGTTTGAAAAGTACGCAGGTACGCTCGATTGGCGATTATTAGCAGCGTTAAGTTATCAAGAGTCTATGTGGAACCCTCGAGCCAAATCTCCAACTGGAGTGAGGGGGATTATGATGCTAACACGAAGTACCGCTAAACAAGTGGGTGTTACAAACCGACTAGAACCAGAGCAAAACATTCGAGGTGGTAGCGATTACTTAACAAAATTAATTAAACGTATACCTGATCGTATTCCACAACCAGATAGAACTTGGCTTGCATTAGCCTCATATAACGTTGGTTGGGGCCATGTAAACGATGCTCGTATAATTACCGAACAACAAGGCGCAAGCCCTGATAAATGGGCTGATGTAAAAAAACGCTTACCGTTATTAATTAAAAAACGATACTACAGTAAAACACGTTATGGTTATGCACGTGGAGACGTTGCTGTAAAATATGTAGATAACATTCGTCGTTATTACGACGCACTTGTGTGGCTTAATGAAAATAACGCCCTAAAAGAACCAGAAAACTTAACTCCAGCACCCGATACACAACCTCAGGTTAAAATAAAACCAAAGGCAATAGAGCAAGCTACAAAGACAGATAAAAACAAAACCGAGGTAATAGAGCCCACTACTGAGACGGATAAAAAAACTAAACCCGAACCGAAAGCTGAACCGGAACCAGAACCGGAAAAACCCCTACCGATTGAGCCTGAAAAATCAACAAATGCAGATGACGGTTCAATACAAAAAAACGATCATTAATTGTAATTTAATTTTTAATTTGTTTATTAATAGAATGCTTAACGATAAACCTGAGGCTATGTTTTATCAGTAATTTTTTGTTTATATATTGTGTAAAAGGCAAGCAAAATAACTACAGCACATGTGCTTTAAATTGCCCAGTTACGTTATTTAAATTTTGCTACAAATAAAAAATGCCAATCACATACATGTGATTGGCATTATATTTATTTACCAATGGTTATGCGAAGACTACATCCCCAATCTAGCCTCTTGTGTATAGCTTACGTTGAAACGATACACTTTACCGGTTTCATCTATTACACTGTCATCTCTAGCACCTAACGTACCCGACAGCGATGACATATCACCATTTAATAACAATGCATCTCGCGCTTTAAAACCATCAAATGAAGACTCTTTAATTTGTGCATCAACCTTACAGTTTTTACCACTACAACTAATTGTCCCTTTTAAAGTCATATATTTATCACCAATGGCTAACCAACTATATTTAAGCTCGCCCTCTGGGGTGTAAGCTAAACGCATTTGTGTTGCTAACTCTTTGCCATTTGATTGTGTTAATTTTCCTTTATAGCTTTTTGCGGTAAATAACTGGTTATCTGATGGTAGTACTAATTGAGTACCATAATGAGCAATTTCGGCTCCAGAATAAATCATAAAATTACGCCAAAACTTCTCCATGCTTTCGTTTAATTTAGTTTCATTGTTACTGTAATTAATACCATAGACAAAGAATGACGCATGATTGAAAAATACCGGAAAACGTTCAGCCGCACTCGTCGCAGCTTCAAGCGCATTAAAGCTTGAATGATTAACAAGATCTGATTTTTCTATCATATCTGAAAAAACAATGACTCTTGCAATACCATTATCTATTCTCGTTCTATTCGCATCATAATAAAAAGCTTCAACTAGCTTTTTATTTGGAAAGTTTGACGCTTCAAAATGAGGTGCAGTTTCATGACGGCTACCTGCTAACGGGTGAGCAAGTGCTTGCTTTATACGTTGATTAAATATCTTTTGGTCATTTTTAAGCTGATCATCAACTCCGCCAGTAAAGACAACGGCCATACCTTCTTGCGCTTTCTTTTGCTTGTAAACCGCTTTGGTGTATGAAGGGAAACAAGTATCCCATACAAGCTCAACAGTAGAGCCACCATCATTAATAGTTACCACTTGAACTCTTTCACCTGGCAAAAAATGAGTCTTATTTAAAATATCTTTATACCAGTTAGGGTCTGTTTTCGAGATAATAGATTGGTCTAAGTAAACAATTGTTTGACGATTGACTCCCTCTTGAGCACAGTATTGCTTTAGATCTGAGGTTCTTAGTAATCCATCAGCATAGCTTGCAAAAGAAAGCATTAACGAGGTAATAAAAAGAAGTGCTTTTTTCATTGTATTGGCTCCAAAGCCAAGTTTTGGCGAAGTTCGTTCATAGTCAGTTTTAAATCCATTTTTAAAAATTGGTCAACTGATAGTTGCTCAGGACCAATCACTACACCTTCAAGGTTCTGCTTTTTTATTTCCGTTACTAATAAAGATTGATGGCGGTGTACATCATCGTTAATAGCCGATAATGCTTGTGTTAATAATGCCTCTTCTTTTTTTAGTAACCGTTCTAAATAGCTAACAATTTCTTTAGATATTGCAGAAGCCGACGATTGTTTATTTTTAACGCCTGTCAATTTCTCTTTAAATTCAGCTTCAATTCTTTCAACTTCTTTTTTCAAGCCGTTATCAACACTAAAGAAATCCTTTTTAGCTTTTTCATAGTCATTTTTAGCTTCTTGATAATCAGGTCTTGCATCGTGAATAAAGAAACTAACCGCAACACCGACAATCCAAACTAATAGATTCATCACAATAAAGGGCATTAACTCTTCCCACACACTGCTAGCTGAATCAGCGGTATCACCAGGTAAAGAAGGTAGCATTGCCCCAGCGCTATTTACTAACTGCTCTGATAGCACATCATATCGGTTATAAGTCACAACAATAAGAGCAAAGACCAGTAACAAACTAAAGAAAGATTGATAGATGAGAACATGCCTTTTTTCGGTATCTGTTCTATGCGGCGCAAACAATGCAACTCGTTGTTTGATTAGAGCTCCATGAAAATGACTCGCAAAAGCAATTGATAATGCAACTATCATTGTCGCCCCAGCAGCTAAGCCTGGCGGATATTTAATATTAAATGTGGAGTAATTAATAAACCATTCAACAAAACCAATCACTAAAATAGAAATAACATACAAAACCATTCTTTTTGGAACCGGTGGTTTCCCCCCCATTTCAGCCTGCATATTTTCATAGCGCTGTTTTGTTTGCTCATACTCACGACGCTTATCTGAGTAATGATTTTTTTGCATAAACTGATCGCGTGCTTTAGCTTTAGCATCTTCGGCTTCTTGATGTAGCTCGCGTGACTTTTGATCTACGCCACTGGCACTTGATTCACTATGCTTTGCTTTTGCCCGTAAAACCGCATCATTACGCTCTGAAATCCAACGCCCTAATCGATCTTTTATGGCTGAAATAGTGGCGTCTTTAATGCGAAAAGATAACGTGTTTTTATCTGTATTAATATGGCCTGTTTGTGCTTCTTTTACATCTTCAGCAACAATCAATTCAATATGTTCTTTTGACTGAACGCGATTAGCATTATCTATTGGGCTGTCGTTTAACAGCTTATTAAAATCGTTTTTCAATTCATCCATTTTATAATTCAGTCTCCAATTTATAGTAATATTTTTCAGATAAAATTAATGGCGAACGTACTTCAGGTTTAAAGAAACTTGTTGTTCGCTTTGTTATCGGTATAGATAATATTTTTCGCTGCGATAGCCCTTTAATACTTGATAAACGCCTCTTATCGGTACTTAGTGAATAGCGCTTATCAACGTCGACTGCCGAGTACTGCGCTAGGTCATCAGCTAATTCATCTAATTTGTTTAATTCTGGCGCTAAGGTAATCACTGAATCTAATTCAACATTACGAATAACGAGCTGATTATTATTTAGTTTTAAATCCATTATAGGTAAAGTAGCGCGTTCGCATGCAGAGTCGATATCACTGCAATCTATTTCACGTAAAAATGCTTTAACTAATTCTTTCGAATCTGCGGCGAGGATCTCTACACGACGATTTTCTGCTCGCCCAAGTTCAGTTTTATTACTTACTTTAGGTAATAATTCACCGGCTGCAACTAACATTAAAGCATCATCAGGTATCCCTTCATTTGCTAATAAAGAAGCAATAACTAACGATCTACGCACACTCAATGACTGATTATATATTTGTCTTCCTCGACTATCAGTGTGTCCAACAATATAAAGGTGGCTACCTACATTTTCGTTTTTATATGCTTGTGCAAAGGCTTTTAACTCAGCAACATTTATAGGGGTAATTTGCGCTTTATCAAATTGAAATAACACCGCATTTTTAAAGCTAATTTGATGTAATTTATGCTGTTTTAAAGTGTATTCGGTCACACTCACAGTATTGAAATTATCATTAATTTTTTTTAAAGCCGGTACGGTGATTTCTTTTGAGTGTTCGAATTGAACGGGCTTAGGCTTATTCACTACAGGTTTTGTAACAACTGGCTTTTGGGATACCACTGTTTTTTGTATGGGAGTGCTCGCTGGAGCTGCTTTTTCCGTTATTGCGCAACCTACCAAACCAGTAGATAGACTCGCCGCTAGAAAAATACACTTGAAACTTTTAAGCCTTTTCACTTTCACTCCATCAAAAGTATTAAATTAAAACTATATAGATATTTAACGATTAAACTTACTTAAAACCAATACTAAAAAATGACTAAAGCAATAAATGTTGCTATAAAATTCGCATAAAAATTAAGTAAAACATAATTATACACATAAAAGCAATATTAATTTAAATGACTAATTTAGTATTACAAAATACAACAAAACGCTTTGTATAAAAACGTTAATTTCCAAAGCAATCAGTGAAATTAGTTTACTTAAAATTGAATTAGTTCTAATCTGCTAACATTATAAAGCTTTGGGTTTTGAGCTTATCGTGGTCATATATTTAACAGGAATAAAAAATGCTAAAACGCAGGCGCACACAAAGTTTTAAACGCAATGTTCTCCATTCTACAGCAACTCGTAGACGAGTGATGCTACGAGCTATTCATAAAAAAATAATTTGGCGACGTCGAATGTTTGCCATGCAACAAATGGTTGATGTGGTGATCCCTGAGCAAGACAGTAAAAATTAATTTTTAGCCGCTTTTTTTAACGCTTTAATTTGCGCTCTTCGACGCTTAAAAAATTGTGAAATAATGTCACCGCACTGCGCTGCTAGCACCTCACCGGTTACCTCCACTTGATGATTTAACCTAGGGTCTTGTAATAAATTCATAATCGACCCCGCTGATCCTGTTTTGGCATCTTTTGCCCCAAAAACTAAACGCTCTATTCTGCTATGTACTAATAACCCCGCACACATAGAGCAAGGCTCTAACGTTACATACAAGGTACAATCAATTAATCGATAATTATTAAGCACTTTCCCAGCTTCTCGTACAGCGATCATTTCAGCGTGTGCTGAGGGATCGTTATCGGTAATTGAACGATTGTAACCAGCTGCAATTAATTGGTTATCTTTTACAATTATCGCCCCAACTGGAATTTCGTTTATGTTTTCAGCTTTTTTTGCATACTCAAGCGCTTTTGCCATCCAATAATTGTCATCATATTGCTCGTTCATTTCATTACCTCGCACAAATTATCTGTAAATTATACCAAGCTGATAGATGAAATAGCGAAAAAACGTCTATTACGACAAAAATAAGACAAAAAAATAAGGTTTGCCATAGCTCATGAGGGACTATTCACGCTATAATCTCACGCTTTTTTTATTTAGCTCACAAACACGGGTAGCGAATGAAATTTCCTGGACGCCGCAGGCATAAACATTATTTTCCAGTGGAAGCCAAAGATCCACTTACTAATCAACTCAACGCTTCTGATAGGCTACAACGTAGTTATATTACAGGCATTGATCAGATCGTTGTTGATATAGAAGCAAAAGTTGATCAAGCTTTCCTTGATGAATTTCAGCTTCGTCGCGGCATGTCACAAGTCATCGACAGTGATATCACCAATGCTTTATACGAACGTTTAAAGCTTAACGATATGGTCGATTACGAATTTGCCGGTGGCACAATTGGTAACACAATGCATAACTACTCAGTACTAGCAGATGATCGCTCAGTGCTCTTAGGTGTAATGAGTGAAAATATAAAAATTGGTAGTTACGCCTACCGCTTTTTATGTAATACCTCAAGCCGTGTAGATTTAGATTATTTAGAGCCGGTTGACGGCCCTATTGGTCGTTGTTTTACTTTAATAGATGAAACCGGCGAACGTACGTTTGCTATAAGCGCTGGTTTGATGAATCACCTAAAGCCTGAATCGATTGATAAAGAGCTAATAGAAAACTCTTCTGCTTTAGTGATAAGCGCCTATTTAATGCGTACGCAAGGTGCTGAAACAATGACTGAAGCAACGATGCAAGCAGTAAAATACGCAAACGATGCAAATGTCCCCGTTGTATTAACACTCGGTACTAAGTTTTTAATTGAGCAAGACCCTAAATGGTGGGGAGAGTTTGTTGACAAACACGTTGATATCCTCGCTATGAATGAAGAAGAAGGGCTAGCAATAACAGGTTTTGAAGATCCCCTTCTTGCTGCAGATAAAGCACTTGATTGGGTCGACTTAGTAATCTGTACCGCAGGTGAAAAAGGTCTGTTTATGGCCGGTTACGTAGATGATAGCTTTAAACGTGCCACTGAATACCCTTTATTGCCAGGTGCAATTGCAGATTTTAACCGTTATGAGTTTTCTCGTGCAATGCGCAAAGTAGACTGCTCAACGCCTATAAAAGCGTATAGCCATACTGCGCCATTTATGGGCGGCCCAGACTCGATTAAAAACACCAATGGTGCTGGTGATTGTGCACTTGCAGCTGTATTACATGATTTATCAGCTAATGTTTATCATAAATTAAATGTAGCAAATTCAGCAAAACATCAGCAACAAGCCATTACTTACTCATCTCTTGCACAAATAAGCAAGTATGCAAATAGAGCCAGTTATGAAGTATTGGTGCAGCATTCACCTAGACTTTCTCGTGGCTTACCTGAGCGTGAAGATTGCCTAGAACAAGTTTATTGGGAACAATAAACATCACAATTTAATAAATTAGATATCTCTAAAAAATCGAGATATCTAATTTATGTGATAATAACTCAAGCGCCGTAATTCCTGCCACAGAGTTACCAAATCCGTTTAATCCTGGCGAATATACAGCCACAGTAAATTTATTAGGCAGCACAGCTAAGATTGCACCAGAGACACCCGACTTACCCGGCATACCCACTCGGTAACCAAAGTCACCTGCCGCATCATATAATCCACTTGTAAATAATAACGAATTCAGCTGCTTATTCTGTAAACTGGTTAATACTTGCTTACCTGAACTGCAATCAACACCTTTATTAGCTAAAAAGTTATATGCCTTAGCAAGCTCAATACAATTGAGTTCAATGGCACAAAAATTAAAATAACTCCAAAGCACATCATCTACATCATTATTAAAATTATCAAACGACTTCATTAAATGAGCCATGGCTGCATTTCTATGTTTAAACTCGTACTCAGAATTAGCGACTGCTTTATCGATAATAATCGATTGATTACCCGCTAACTTCCTAAATGTATCTAGCATAAAATAACGTGGTGCTGATAATCGACCGTATAATGCATCACAAGTAACAATCGCCCCGGCATTAATAAACGGATTTCGTGGTATGCCTTTTTCAAACTCAAGCTGAGTTAATGAATTAAACGCCGTGCCAGATGGTTCTTTACCCACTCGCTCCCAAAGTGCATCTCCATAGCGTTGAAGTGCCAGCGTTAAGGTCATTACTTTAGATACCGACTGAATAGTAAAGCGCTCAGAGCAGTCGCCAGCACATACTGTTTGACCATCAGTAGTATAAATAGCAATTGAAAATTGATTTGGATCGATGCTCGCCAGTGCTGGAATATAATCAGCTACTTTACCTTGAGTTAATAGAGGGCGAACCTCAATAGCAATTTCATTTAATACTTGTTGATAATGCGCTATAGACAACGGAAACCCCATCAAAACAAAAATCAAATACTAACATATTAGGTAAGAAAAACCTCAAAGAGGAACAAACAACGACAATTAAAATTGAGAATAAATCTATTTATACGATATCAAAATAGGCAGTATCATAATGCTAAAAATAAGATAATATTCTTAGCTAGTTAATTTTTATTTATTAAATGCCAAACAGCAATAAAAAAACCACATAGCAAATATTTATCATCGGCTAATGCGTTAAACAATAACGCCTATAAAGGGCTAGGCTAATCAGACGCTACGCTTTAGAGAACTGTTCTAGTGACTAAATCATTATTTTTAATGTTTTTTCACTTCTCATTTACCTTCATTTTCTTCTCTTTGTGAGCATTGGTTTTGTTTTTGGCTTTTAGTGATTAATACATTTATGCACAAAGAGGCGCTTCGCTCATGAGACGCTGCGCTTTAGAGTAGTGACCTAGTGATTTAGTGATTGAATGACTAAGCCATTACTTTTAATGTTTTTTCACTTCTCATTTACCCTCATTTGCTTCTCTTTGTGAGCAATGGGCTTTTGTCTTTGGTTTCAAGTAACTAAGACATTTATTCACAAAGAGGCGCTTCGCTTTGGAGACGCTGCGCTTTAGAGAAGTGATTTAGTGATTGAGTGACTAAGCCATTACTTTTAATGTCTTTTCACTTCTCATTTACTCTCATTTTCTTCTCTTTGTGAGCAGTGGGCTTTTGTCTTTGGTTTTTAGTGATTAAGACATTTATTCACAAAGAGGCGCTTCGCTTTGGAGACGCTGCGCTTTAGTGTAGTGATTTAGGGACTAGAACGTGTTTATTGGCTTCTCATTTACCCTCATTTGCTTCTCTTTGTGAGCAATGGGCTTTTGTCTTTGGTTTTTAGTGATTAAGTGACTATTTGCACAAAGAGGCGCTTCGCTTTGGAGACGCTGCGCTTTAGTGTAGTGATTTAGGGACTAGAACGTGTTTATTGGCTTCTCATTTACCCTCATTTGCTTCTCTTTGTCAGCATTGGCTTTTGTTTTAGTTATTCAGAATTTTCTTGATTAGGTACAGGGTGGGATTGTATATATGTCAGACAACAAAAAACCCGTCACATTGCTGTAACGGGTTTCTTTAATTAGATCCTGGTAATGTCCTACTTTCACATAACAAATGCTACACTATCATCGGCGCTGTTTCGTTTCACTACTGAGTTCGGCATGGGGTCAGGTGGGTCCAAAACGCTATTGTCACCAAGAAAATTCTGTACAATTTTCTTATTTTTTTAATTTAAAGTCCTAAGACTGAATTTGAAGCCTGGTAATGTCCTACTTTCAC
>NZ_JAGJEG010000010.1 GCF_018100905.1 Pseudoalteromonas sp. MMG010
GAATCACTGAATCACTGAATCACTAAATTACTACTCTAAAGCGCAGCGTCTCTAGAGCGAAGCGCCTCTTTGTGCATACATGTCTTAATCACTTAACTACTTAAAAACCAAAGACAAAAACCAATGCTCACAAAGAGAAGAAAATGAGGGTAAATGAGAAGTGAATAACACCTTCAGTCACTGAATCACTACTCTAAAGCGCAGCGTCTCTTTGTGCATACATGTCTTAATCACTTAAAACCAAAGACCAAAGCCAATGCCCATAAAGAGAAGAAAATGAGGGTAAATGAAAAGCCAAAAGGCGATCTAATCACTCACACCTTTAAAGCGGGTCATTTGTTTGTGTATAAATGGCTTAAATAATGACTTACAAAGGGGGGATACATACGAAAACAGCAGCGATCAGATGAGATCGCTGACAAAGTGTTTATGGCTGTTACAAATACTCAAATACTTTAATAACGCGTTCAACACCTGAAATGTTACGTGCAATATTAACGGCATTATCGGCTTCGGCTTGCGATACCAGCCCCATTAGAAATACTTCACCATTTTCAGTCACGACCTTGATACTATTACCACTGACATTTTTAGCAGTAAGAAGCTTGGTTTTTACCTTTGAAGTTAACCAGGTGTCGTGGCTTTGCGTGGTTATGCCAATATTAGAACTTAACCTAATTTGATTATGAATTTTACGAATTCCATTAACGCTCTCAACAGCCTTTTGTGCTTGGTCTTTAATGCTCTGGTTAGCCACTTGCCCTACGAGCAACACAATGCCATTAAAACTAATAACATCCACGTTAGCCGTTTCATTAATACTGTGTACTTCGCTAAATGCAATACTGGCTTTTATTTCTATATTATTATCGTCGATTTGAGAGCCAAGAGTGCGACGGTCGTTTGCTGCGGTGACCGCACTCGCTGTGCCTGCAACAACAGCTGCTGCACAGCCTTGTAATAATAAAACAGTACCTAACACTATAACTGTGCGTTTAAACATAGGTTTCTTCCTGCGGGAATAAGGTTAAATCTACTAACTCACTTAAACAATGTAAGTTAACTAAATGAGACTCAATGATACGGCTAGGGCGTTTTGATGGCGTTCTTATTTCTACATCGTTAGGGCCCAGTAAGCCGACTAATTCGCCGCCATCATCACCAACCATTACAATTACGTTCATATCACGCGTTAAAGCAGCTTCTACAGCAGATATGATATGTTTTTCGTTGCCATTAATAGCAAAAGCTAAAAGCAAGTCACCTGGCTGTGCAAAGGCCCTTATTTGGCGGGCAAAGGTGTCATCATCATTTTTTTGTGACTGTTGTCCAAGATTAATATTTTCTTGCGACAGAGCAATAGCCGGTAAACAAGGTCGTTCGGTTTCATAATGATTAACTAACAAGCCGGCAATGTGTTGTGCAAGCATGTGGCAATTAGCTGTGCCGCAGCAAATTAGCTTATTACCATTAATAAGGCTTTGTGCAATGGTAAATGCGGCGGATTCAAGTGCACTAGGTAGCACTTCTCCAGCGGCAATTTGAACCTGAATACTTTCTTTAAATATTTCTTTTATAGTGTCTTGCATAACTTACCAATTTTTAGCGAATTCAATAAATAATCAATGTGACTAAAATACGTTTTTTAACCAGTTTATGGTAGGAGAAGCTTCCCCTGTAATTGCAATGTAATCGATTCTTAGCGCTTGGTTTTTAATATTATTGGTTGCTAAGTAATGATAAATAGTACGCTTTAAACGCCCTTGTTTTTGTTTACTTAAAGCATAATTTGCACCACCTCTAAAGGTGTTTTTTCTAAACTTTACTTCAATAAAAACAAGTGTGTTGCCTTGTTTCATTATCAGATCTAACTCCCCAAATGGGCAGTAATAATTCCGCTCTATGGGTATTAAACCTTGTGCAACTAAGTATTTTTGCGCTTCAAGCTCATAATATTGCCCTTTTTCGCGGCTATTATGCCACAGCTGTTTAAACCACGACATAATCTCTCCTTAGGTAATATTAATTTACGGTATTAATATTTTCAGCCGATTGCATAAATAAAGGGATGGGCTGTGCTGTTTTCAATTCAACGACTTTAATTTGTCTATTTTTATACTGTGCCCATTCAAGCTCTCGCTTAATATAACCATAGTCATTTATGCTTAGCTTACCACTGATCCCATTATATTGATTACCAGGTTGAGCGCTTAGCTGCTTTATTTGAGGCAGTATTAATACCGAATCATATGCCATTGCAAACAAACGCTGGCTAATATCAGCTTGATCAGGCCACAACGAATTATATACAGAGCGTAACGATTTTAGTGTAACTTGATCAGGGAGCATCCAAGGTAGCTCGGTAAAATATAACCCGTCTAAATCCCCTTTATCGGTTTTATCTATTTGCTTACTGTGGCTTTTTGAACTGGCATACAACGGGATTTTATCGGCAAAAGTACTCACGTTTACATCGAGATAAGGCTTTATTAGCCGTGTTTCTGTGGTATCGCCTAGTATATAAATGACATCGATATCACTGCGAGAACGGGTCTCGCTTTCAACTTCTTTTTTAAATAATGATTTAATGATGTTAATTCGTTCTTTACTGGTATCAACTTCTAATAAATTAGTAATTGTATTGGGCATATCTTGTTTATTATCGTAAAAACCAATTTGCGGTTTTATTTCGCTATAGCGCTGCCATTGCGTTTGAAAGTATTCAACTAATCGCTGGCCATTTGCATTGTTAGGTGCAAGCAACATAGGCTTTTGATAACCCGTTGCTAAAAAGTGCTCTAACGCTTGTTGTACTTCGTGTTCAGGGCTTAAAGCGAAAAAATAATGTTGCGATGATTCTCTATCGGTGTCAATACTATTTAAATGTAAAGTCGGGGTATTAATAAAGGTATGAGCATTGGCCAGCTTATCAATATTACCTTTTAATAATGGGCCAATAATAAAATCTGGAGCAAAGTCTTTAATCTTATTATTAATCTCTTCGACAGTTAAGTTTTCATCAATAAATAAGGTGTCAATTTCTTTTGCTTTATCGAGTGCTGCTAACGCCCCTGCTTTTAATGCATTACCAAAATGTTGATTAGCCCCTGTTTCTGGCGTTAAAAATACCAAGCGTTGAATATTATAAGGTGTTAAATCAATTAGCTCGTCGGTTTTTTTGGGCAAAATAGCATGGGCAGGGTGGTCAATATATTTTCGACGCCAATTGTTAATTGCTTGCTCTAATTCTATTTCAGAATTGGCATACACTTTATAATAAAGTGCTAAATTAACCCAACCTTGTTGTTGCACTGTACCACGGTTAAAGCGCTCTAGCGCGTATGTTGATAACTGTTTTAAGTTTTCCCATAAATCGTGATTTAGTTCAGCGATGGCGATATTATTTTTAGTAGCCGATTCTGAAGCGCGAAAAAAATAAGGTACAGCGCGTTTTGGTAAATTTTGTGATGCATAAATACCGGCGGTTAAATACTGGTGCCACACAAAATGCTCCGGCTCGCGTAGCGTATCATCGAGTGACGTTAATATACTTAATGCTTCGCTGTTTTTACCTAGCTGTTTTTGTGCATATGCGTAATAAAGTCGGTTTTGAACCTGATCTACCTGTGGAGTCAATTCTAAATCATTACAAATTGTGGCCAATAATGACCAATCACTTTGTGTTATAGCAGCATCGCGCGCACTGTACAGTAGCTGTATTTTGTCGGCTCCTTGGCGATTTAACGCCAACTGATATAATGATTGCGCATTTAATGTTTGATTTTTTGCTGTATCGACAGTGTTACTCACACTATCACTACTTTTAATTGGTTTTTCGGTTGTGCTGCACGCCGATAACCCTGACAATATAATTAATAGACTAACAAGTTTAAGTCGCACAATGATTTCCCAATACGTTAACGCGATTTGCTTATATTACTGACTGATGCAGGAGACCTCAATGTTAAATGAGGAGAATTCAAATAAAATTGGCACACTTTATATTGTGGCCACCCCAATTGGCAACTTTGACGACTTAAGTCAGCGTGCAATTGCGACATTATCGCAAGTAGACTTAATTGCGGCTGAAGACACTCGCCACACTGGTAAGTTATTAAGCCACTTTGGTATTAAGGCAAAAACGTTTGCGCTGCACGATCATAACGAAAAACAAAAAGCGCAACAAATTATTGATCAGCTTAATCAGGGTTTAAATATTGCACTTGTTTCTGATGCAGGAACTCCGCTAATAAGTGATCCAGGTTATGCTGTTGTTAATTTGTGTCGTGAGCAAGGTGCGCATGTTACACCTGTTCCAGGAGCATGTGCGGCAATCACAGCGGTGTGTTGTTCTGGCTTACCGACTGACCGCTTTCAATTTGTTGGTTTCACGCCGGCTAAAAGTAAAGCGCGCCAAGACTTTTTTATTGAAGCCGTCAACTCAGGCATAACTAGCATTATGTATGAAAGCACACATCGAATAATGGCAAGCCTTGAGGATTTATCACAGGCTTTAGGTGAAGCGCAGCAAGTTGTATTTGCTAAGGAACTCACTAAAACCTTCGAAACATTTTTTAGCGGCAGCGTAAAGGATCTAAAGCAATTTTTAACCGACGATCCAACCAAGCAGCGCGGTGAAATTGTACTTATGCTACCGGGTAAACCAAAAAAAGTAGACGACGTACCACCTGAGGCGCGTAAAATGCTAGCGCTACTTGAAAATGAAATGCCAATGAAAAAAGCGTGCGGTGTGGTTGCGGAGTACTTTGGTATGAAAAAAAATGCCTTATATAAAACAATTATTGAAGAAAAAGAGTAAATATTACTGCGCTTGGCGTTAGCCTCATGTATACTGCGCGCCGAGTTAGCCAAGATAATCGCTGCCTGTGACGAAAATGATCAGGGGGAGGAAAGTCCGGGCTCCATAGGGCAGAGTGCCAGCTAACGGCTGGGGGGCGTGAGCCCACGACAAGTGCAGCAGAGAGAAGACCGCCAATTTCGGTTGGTAAGGGTGAAAGGGTGCGGTAAGAGCGCACCGGGCCACTGGTAACAGTTGGTTGCAAGGTAAACTCCACTCGGAGCAAGACCAAATAGGGTTCCTTAAGGTGTGGCCCACATCGGAACCGGGTAGGTTGCTTGAGCCATAGAGCGATTTATGGCCTAGACGAATGATTATCACTTTCTTCGGAAAGGACAAAACCCGGCTTATAGGCTAACTCACTCATTCAATAAAAGCCCGCAGTTAACGCTGCGGGCTTTTTTGTGCTTGTTTTAAAAGTAATTATCTTCATTTACCTTCATTTACCTTAAAAGTACATATTTCAGCTAAAAATTAACACCTGGTATTAGTTTTATATTTCTTGTTAACGAAAAAGGGAATATAATGATAGTAATTATCATTTACAATATTAATACGGAGTTTAATTTTTTATGGTCTTTCACCCCTCAAAATCATTATTAGCATGTGCTGTGTCATTGGCATTTTCAGGTCTAGCGGTGAGTAATGCTGCTTATGCTGATGATATTAAAGAAATAGAAAAAATTATGGTGAAGGGTCAAAAAATTGATCGTACTTTACAAGAAACCCCCGCAAGTGTTGCTGTTATTACCAGTCAAACGATAGAGCGTGAAAATTTAAACGATTTTTTTGATGTATTAGCACGCACACCGAATGCATCGGGCAGCGATGGTGCGGGTTTTAATATTCGTGGTATTGATGCCTTTGGTGTTACCGATGGCGGATCTGGTGGTCTTGCTAGTGTTTATGTTGATGGGGCGCCGGTGCCTTATAGAATGATGCAACAAGGTGCTTTTTCAACTTGGGATATTGGTCAGGTTGAAATTTTACGCGGCCCACAATCTACATTACAAGGGCGTAATTCGCTTGCTGGTGCGGTTGTTATGAAAACGCGTGATGCTGTGCAAGAACCTGATTTTAAAGTACGTGTAGGTGTGGGCGAATATGGTCGTACTGAAGCTGCGATTGCCTTTGGTGGTGGTTTAATTGAAGACGAACTTTCATTTCGTGTTAGTGCAGAAAAGCGTGACTTTGATGGTTACAATACTAATGTAAGCACGGGTGAAACATCTGATTATGATAACAGTGAATTTTACCGCGCTAAGCTTCGTTACACGCCGTCTGCATTACCTGAGTTTGAAGCACAACTAAGCTTTATGCACAGCGAAAATGAAAAAGGGGTTCCTTGGGTAATGGAGGAAAGTGGTGATGCTGCTTATCCAATAAATAACATTTATGAAGACCGCTATGTGTATTTAGACTCGCCTACATTTGAAACCACCGCAAACGATTTATATATATTAAATCTTGATTATGATATTTCAGATGAGTGGTCTTTTTCATCAATTACTACGTACTCGGATGCTGAATATGGCTATGAATGGGATGGTGATGCAAGCTTAATACAACCGCAATCTGTTTTAACCGATACACGTATTGATGAAACGAGCACTCAAGAACTTCGTTTTACTTATGAGGGGGATAAATTATCAGGACTTATCGGTTTTTATTACTCAGATTTAGATGTCTTTGATTCAAGTGGTGGTGAGCGCGGTATTACCTTTGAACAACTCGGCGTTCGTACATTACTTACTGCGCCAAGCGAATTTGGTGGCTTAGGTTTACCTGATGCCTTGGCTGATCAGGTGTTACAATTTTATGCCGGGGCTGATCCTGTTTTTATTGGCCAGTCTTCTGACTTTACACAAAAAGTAAAAACAAAAGCATTATTTGCTGATTTTACTTATGAAATAAATGATGCATGGGATGTATTTGCTGGTCTTCGATACGATAAAGAAGAGCAAGCAAATGGAACGGTTGCAGATATATACATTACCGATGAAACGCAAAATGCATTGCCTGATCCGGCTGATTTTGCTGCCGACCCTCTATTATCGCAATTAATTGCAGGATTAAATCAACAGCTATATGCCATGGCTGATGGTGCATCGGGTGATGAGCCCGTTGAAGATGCTTCTTTTTCTGCATGGTTGCCAAAGTTAGGCGTAACGTATCGCTTTAATGATGATGTTTCGAGTAGCTTTACGATTCAAAAGGGATATCGTTCAGGTGGTGTAGGCACCAATGTTGCCCAAGCTACGGCCTTTACGTTTGACCCAGAATATACGTGGAATTACGAACTGGCAGTGCGCTCGGTGTGGCTTGATGATTCATTAGTTGTAAATGCTAACTTATTTTATCTAGATTGGACTGATCAACAAGTATCAGTTTATTTATCAGGAAACCAATATGACCGTGAAACACGTAATGTTGGTGAGTCGCACGTACAAGGTTTTGAAACAGAAATTAGCTATGATTTATCGCCAACTATCAATGTATACGGTGGTATTGGGTACTCAAAAACTGAGTTTGATGAATTTAGTGCAAGCTTTAATGGTGAAGAGCAAGATTACAGTGGCCTTTCATTTGAAGGAGCCCCACAGTGGACCGCTTTACTTGGGTTTGATTATGCAAATGGTGCTGGATTTATTGCTAATATAAACGCAAGTTATACAGGCAGTTCACAGCGTCTTGCAACCAGTGCCGATCCAAAAAATGACGCGCATTGGTTGGTTAATTCTCGTATTGGTTATGAGTGGGATAATTATGGCGTATATGCATTGGTAGATAATTTATTAGATGCTGAATATGTTGCGTTGGCTCCTGCTGGTTTTGGTAATCAAACTCTTGGCGACCCTCGTACTGCAAGCGTGCGCTTTGAAGCTAAGTTTTAATAAAGAAAAGTGGTTACTTATTTAGTAACCACTTTAGGATTTATAATGAATAAAAAACAAACCTTTTCTGCCACGAAAAGGCGCCATTTTATGGCGTGTGTGTTGGCGTTAATTACTGCGGTGGTGATGATCCCTGGTATGACAACTTATTTACCCTTTGCAATGGAGGAGCAAATATTAATTCCGATTATGTTGTTTCCATTTATTTGGGCTGGGTTGTTTATATATGCTTATATGGCTGAAAAAGCATGGCAGCCTTGTATCTTTATGTTAACTATTATTATTAGTCATGCGGGTTTGAGCTTTTTTGCAATATCAGGAGCGCAAGGATGAAGTCTATTTCATTAAAAAAGCTATTTTTATTACATAGCTGGGTAGGTATTGTTACTGGTATTTTACTTTTTATTGTGTGCTTTAGTGGGGCAATAGCAGTATTAAGCCGCCCTGAACTTAAAATTTGGGCAAATCCAGAATTACATCAGTTAAGTGCTTTACCTAGCGAAAAAGTAACGGCATTGATTAACCAGTACCATGAGCAAGTGCCGCCAGAGTTTGGTAAAAATATACATGTGTATTTGCCCACCGGCCACAACACACATTTATTAACTATTTTATTTGAATCGCACGATGGTGATGAAAACTACGACCAAGAAGCGGCCTATGCTTATCAGTTTGATCCACGTAACTTTGAGCTAGTGAATGAATATTATGGCGCGGCTGATTATTTTTACGAAAACCGTAAAACGGATGCTCCATCATTTATTGGTCACTTCCATGCTGATTTACATTTAGGACGCCCGATAGGTTTGATCCTAACCGGCTTTTTAGGTTTAACGTTGCTGGTTTCTACCATTACAGGATTATTTATCCATCGCCAGTTAATAAAAGAGCTTTTTACTTTTAGGCGCAATAAAAATTTAGATATTGTGGTCAATGATGCCCATAAAATTATGGGGATTTGGGGAAGCTTATTTCATGGGTTAATTGGGTTTACAGGTGCCTTTTTAGGACTGGCCACAATTATATTATTACCTGCCGCAGCGTTTGTGAGCTTTGGTGGCGACCAAGATAAACTGGTTGAAAAATTTACCGCCATGCCAGAGCCTGTTATTTCTTCTCAATATCAAGCTACTGATATTAATAGTGTGTTAGTGGATGCTAAAACCCGTTACCCGAATGCCAAAGTGGTTGATGTTACGATTATGGCGCACAATGATAAAAATGCTGAAGTGTATTTACGCCTAATTGGGGGGGATGCCGTGGCCTCTCAGCTTTTGCAGTATCATGGTAGTGGTGAGTTTAGTAAATCAATGAGTATTTTTGGTGATATTCCAGGCCCTGCAATTAAAATGCTTGAGCTGTTATTTCCATTGCACTTTGGTAACTTTGCTGGTGTATTTGTTAAAATGATTTGGCTGTTTTTAGGCTTAACCACGGCGTTATTGCCGCTGTCAGGTATTATGATGTGGTTAGCTAAGCGTAGTCGAGGCAGCAACCCGACATTATCACAACGTGCTTATCAAACTTGGAATCGCGTTATTATTGGTAGCTGTGGTGGGTTAGTACTTGCTACTGCTATTTTATTTCCGATACAGATAGTTTTAAACCACTTTGTCGCAGTGCAATTTCATAACGGGTATTTTGGGCCGTTATTCTTTTACTCTTGGCTGGCTTGGTGTGTTTTAGCTATTTTTCCCATTAATTATCATCGCTTTTTACAATTAACGCTGGTTATTACAGGGCTTGCTTGTATTTTGGTTTTACCATTAAATATTTTATTGTCATCAAGCCATGCATTGACTGCTAATAACTTATTAGTGACGGTGGTTGATATTAGCTTTTTATTCATTGGCGTTGGCATTATTTATTTGAGCCAACGTATTGTGGCTAATCGTTTTGAGCTTAGCCAAAAACCGGCTAAAGCACAGGAGCTAGTATGACATCATTTTATTTAATTGTAGGGTGTTTACTGTTACTTAGTAGCAGTCTATTACTGCGAAAAGCCAGTACATTAAGTCGCTGGTTAAGCTTAGTCGTACTGGTTATTGCGATGCTGTTTTTTGTTATGGTGTATGGTGTACTCGGCGGGGTATTTGTTGCTATTGCCGCAGCGCTGTTAATTGGTTTATTAACCGCTTTTGTTTTAGGCAAAGTTCACCCATAAAGCGTTATAACGCTAAATAATATTTTTACCTTGTTCGGGATCCCGTGAGTATTCAGCTTGCTCACGGATCTCGTCAGTATCACTGCTAATATCATCAAGGTTAGTGGTGTGTTGTTCATCATGATGCTTAGTTTTTAGCGTTGCTGATTGTTCTTTAATTTTAATACTGTTATTAACCTCTTCATTTTGATTAAGTAAAATTCGTTCTCGAGCATCATCGGGCATGCTAATACTATGATTTGTAAACTCATTCACTAAACTACGCATTAATTGTGATGCTACTTTTAATGGACTATGTTGGTTGCTGTTTACCCAAAAATAGAGTGTTAGGTTTAATGTTGATGATCCTAAATTATCAATGAGTACTTGCGCGGGAGGATCGGTTAGCACCGCATTTTGTTGATTAGCAATGGCTAAAGCGAGCGTTTGGGCGTTGCGAATATCGTTATCATAACCAATACCAATGTTAACTTTAGCGCGCATTTTAGGATTGGCTGTGAGGTTTTTAATTGTATTTTTATACACGGTGGCGTTGGGTATTTGAATATGATTACCATCATAATCGACTAAAGTTGTTGCTCTGGCTGTCACTTTCTTAACTATCCCAAGTCGGTTATCAACTTCAATAACATCGTCTATTTTAAAAGGGCGCTGTACACTGAGTAATAAACTCGCTATAAAATTTTCGGCAATGTCTCTAAAGGCAAAACCCAATATTAACCCTATCAACCCAGTTCCGCTCATTACAGCGACAGCAAATTCAGTTAATCCGGCTAGACGTAAAAATAAATACATCCCTAATAGTAAAATGAGTATGCTGATCCCACGCCTAATAACAAGGTGCAATAATTTACTATCACTCATATATAAAATAGGTTTAATAAGTAAACGCGATAGCGGCGCTGCAATAAAATAGCTGGTGGCTAATACAAAAAATGCAAGTAATAAGCTGGGTAATATTTGCACGGTTGTTTGTAATAATTGCATTATTTGCAGGTGTAAAAAATCCCAATTTACCTCAGTGCTAACTCCTTTTATACTTGCTGAAAGACCTAATGTTGTGCAGATTAATGCGCTAATGTGATAAAGCATGGCGATAATTTTGATTATGTGGTCATATCTTTTCATCGCAATTTTAATGCCAGTTATTTGCTAACCGACATTGGCAAAAATTTTGCTCTATTCACACTTAAGTGAAATTTTTGAGTGTGTACTATGACTAAGCCAAATCATGGCCAAACAGCACAACAACCCAGCCAAATTCCTCTTTTAGGTTGGTGGGATATTGCTAAACGTACTTATCAACAAATAGCCCAAGATAACTTATCTTTGGTTGCCGCAGGTGTTGCATTTTATGCATTGCTTGCTATTTTTCCTGCCATCGCTGCTTTAGTGTCTGTGTATGCGTACTTTTCTTCTCCTAGTGATATTAGTGAGCATTTAGCTCACATTGTTACTATGTTGCCGCAAAGTACTGGTGAATTGCTTTTATCGCAAATATCTAATTTGGCAAAAAGATCAGATGCAAGCTTAAGTTTTAGTGCCATAGGGACACTTATTTTAACTATTTGGAGTAGCTCTAAAGGCAGCCAAGCATTGATAACGGCATGTAATATTAGTTATCACGAATACGAAAAACGTGCATTTTTTAAAGCATTAATGGTGCGTTTTTTGTTTTCGGTAGGGGCGATTGTAGTGGCAACTTTTTCATTGTTAATTATTGGTATTCTTCCCATTATACTTAACTTAGTTGGGTTAAAAGAAAGTGTAGATATATTCATTAATGCGATTTCTTGGCCCATTTTGGCGTTAACGTTTAATAGCGCTTTAGTTTTATTATATCGCTATGCACCTCATCGAAAACCAGCTAAGTGGCGCTGGATCACATTAGGTTCAGTCACTGCGACTGTTTTATGGATTGCTGCATCAATTGGTTTTTCATTTTATGTGGCACATTTTGCCAGTTATAATGAAACTTATGGCTCATTAGGTGGAGTTGTGATCATGTTAATGTGGTTATACATTAGTGCTTATATTGTAATTCTAGGTGCGGTACTAAACGCATCATCTGAGCAACAAACAGCTAAAGACAGCACCATTGGCCCCGCTAAAAAGCGTGGAGAGCGAGGTGCCTATGTTGCCGACAAGTTTAAAGGGCAATAAATATTATAAAAACACTTTATTATCAGTGATTTGCTTTTTATTCTATTGCCTTTATATTGCTGGGTTTTGTATGGTGTGAGTATATCAGTGACCTAAAATCCATACTGAGCAATGCCTACATTAATTATATTAAAGGTTATTTATAATTTCCCTTCATCGATTGTTTTAAATTTAATCAATTTAGTTTTTATTCCTGCATAAAAATATTTTTCAAACTATTAAATCCAGTTTTCCCCACTTATTTCAACCGCTTCGCTTTAGCCCTTATTTTTTCTAGCTTTACAGCAACGCAAAGCCGTGCAGATCACTTGACAAAAAGCCTTGTCAAGCCCTAAACTGGAGCACTGTGGTGAAAAGTGGTTTTTAGTGGATCTAATTGGGATCAAATTAATCAAAAAAATAATATAGGTTACAAAGTAGGCTTTTTATGTTTCGTGGTGCAAGTTCACTGAGTTTAGATGATAAAGGACGGTTTGCGGTGCCAATGAAGTACCGAGATACCTTATTGTCTGAAGATCAGGGAACAGTAATTTGTACAGTGGCATTACATGACCCTTGTTTATGGTTATATCCCTTAGCTGAGTGGATCGAAATAGAAAGTCGCTTAGCTAAAATTTCAACGATGGATCCGCGCGCTCGTCGCATGCAGCGCATGCTATTAGGTAACGCGACAGAATACCAACTTGATAAAAATGGCCGAATTTTGCTTGCTCCGACTTTACGAGGGCATGCTCAATTAGGCAAAAAAATAATGTTAGTCGGGTTAATTAACAAGTTTGAAATTTGGGATGAGGCGCGTTGGCATGAACAAATGCGCCAAGATACTGAAATTGAAAGACTGGGTGAGTTTGATTCGACTTCAGAACTCAATAATTTAGCTTTTTAAATAGCAACAAGGCTTGTAAAAAATAATGACATCGCAATTTGAACACGTATCAGTATTGATGGAAGAAACCATTGAAGGTCTGGCTATTAAGCCAGACGGAATTTATATGGATGGTACTTTTGGCCGTGGTGGACATTCTGGTCAAATACTTGCGCGTTTAGGTGAAAACGGAAAGTTACAGGCGATCGATCAAGATCCACAAGCCATTAAATCGGCTGAAAAATTTGCTGATGATGCGCGTTTTTCGATTGCTCATACTCGTTTTTCAAATATTTATGATGTTGCCCAAGAACATGATTTATTAGGCCAAGTAGATGGTATTTTACTTGATATAGGGGTTTCTTCACCGCAATTAGATGATGCAGAGCGCGGCTTTAGCTTCATGAAAGATGGCCCTTTAGATATGCGTATGGATCCAACCAGTGGCCGCAGCGCAGCGCAATGGTTAGCAGAAGCTGAATTAGAAGACATTACCCATGTAATAAAAACGTATGGTGAAGAAAAGTTTGGTCGTCGAATTGCGCACAAAGTACTTGAGGTACGTGAGCACACGCCAATTACAACCACAAAGCAATTAGCCGATTTAGTTGATGAAGCTGTGCCTGTTAAAGATAAATACAAACATCCAGCAACGCGTACTTTCCAAGCAATACGTATTTACATAAATAGTGAGTTAGAAGAAATTCAAACAGCATTACAATCAGCCATTAAGGTACTTAAGCCCGGCGGCCGTTTAGTGGTTATTTCATTTCATTCTTTAGAAGATCGTATTGTAAAACAGTTTATTAGAAAGCAAAGCAAGGGTGAGGCTATTCCTCGTGGTTTACCTTTAACAAATGATCAAATCAATCTAAATCTTACTTTAAAAGCAATTGGTAAAGCGATTAAACCCAGCGCAGCAGAAATAGAACGCAACCCACGCTCACGAAGTTCTGTGCTTAGAGTGGCGCAAAGATTGGGATGAATAAAAAAGCGAATTATCGCCAACCAAATTTATTTTTAGAAGTAATTAAAGGCCTAGGAGCTAATAAGCTAACCTCGGCCTTGTTGGTTGTTATATTCGTATCAAGTTTTGCTGTGGTACAGGTAACACATTTAGCAAGAGCGCAGCTAATTCAGCAAGATAAATTATTACAACAGCGCGATGAACTCGATTTGCAGTGGCGTTATTTGCTAGTTGAAGAAGAGTTTTATTCACAGCATGCGCGAATTGAAGACATTGCAACAACACAATTGCAAATGAAACGACCTACCAGTCAAAATGAGCAGGTAATTATTTTACAATGAGACCTCGTAATAAAAAGACAACAAATAATTTAATTGCTTGGCGCTTTATGTTGGTGTGCACGGTTGTTTTTTTAGTGTTTGTTACTTTAGTTTCACGTGCTGCTTATTTACAAGTGATTGAGCCTGATAAAGCGCGATCAGAAAGTAATAAACGAACGGTACGTGTTGAAAAACTACATGTTCAACGCGGTATGATATTTGACCGCCATGGTAAAGAGTTAGCTGTAAGTGTACCCGTTGTGAGTGTTTATGCTGACTCAAATGCATTGTACGATTATTTAATTGTTAAAGTATTAAAGCAAGCTAAAAAAGCAGGCGAAGATACTAAAGCGCTGGCTAAAAATAGAGACGAGCTAATTAAGCGCTCGGTGGTTTTGTATAAAAACGATGTACGTTGGCGTGAACTGGCCGATGTGCTGCGTTTAGACCCAAATAAAATAAATGCACGTTTATTAAATGTCCCTAAGCGTAAATTTGTTTATTTAAAACGCCAAGTTACCCCCGCAGTGGCTAATTACATTTCAAAGCTACGATTACCTGGCGTTCATTTATTAAATGAATCAAAGCGTTATTACCCTGCTGGCGAAGTCACAGCACACGTTATCGGCTTTACTAACATTGATGCTAAAGGTATTGAAGGAGTAGAGAAGCTATACGAAAGCGCGTTAACGGGTAAAGAAGGCCGCCGTACGATTCGAAAAGATGCACGCGGGCGTGAAGTTGAAGTATTAAATGAAACACAGCGAGTTGAACCCGATAATATTCAATTAAGCATCGATCAACGTATTCAAGCAATTGCATATAAAGCAGTAAAATCTGCAGTGCTTAGTTATAAAGCCACCTCTGGTTCAGCCATGGTTATTGATGTTAAAACCGGTGAAGTACTGGCGATGGTTAATAGTCCTTCGTTTAATCCCAATAACTTAACAGATGCTGCACCGCATAAACGCCGTAATCGCGCCATTACCGATTTGTTCGAACCAGGCTCAACCGTTAAGCCTCTAGCCATTTTAGCTGGATTAGACTACGGGGCTATTAAAGCAGATGACAAGATTGATACTTACCCAGGCTGGATGCGTTTAGGTGGTAGCTTAGTAAAAGATACCCGTAATCATGGTGAAATGTCACTACGCGAAATATTAAAGTACTCATCAAATATGGGGGTAACAAAGGTAACTCAGTTAATCCCTAAAGATTATTTTGTTGGATTATTTGAAAAAGTAGGCTTTGGTTCTGACTCTGGAACCGGCATGGTCGGTGAAAGTAGCGGTTTATTTTATCCAAATAGACGTTGGTCAGATCATGAAATTGCCGCGTTATCATTTGGTTATAATATTGCTGTTAGCACAGCACAAATGGCTCGCTTTTACGCCATGTTAGGGGCGGGCGGAATTAACCGTCCACTGACAATATTAAAGCAAGAGACACCGCCAGCAGGTGAGCGTATTTTTAAAGAAAAAGACGTGGAAGCGGTTGTACATATGATGGAAAGCATCTTTGAAAAAGGCGGTACAGCGAGCCGAGTTAAAGTAGATGGTTACCGTGCTGCAGGTAAAACAGGGACTTCTAAAAAAGCAGCCGTAGGTGGTTATGGTGATGAATATGTAGGTTATTTTGCCGGTGTTGCACCAGCAAGTAACCCACGTTTAGCTGTGGTAGTGATGATAAATGAACCCGGCGGCGATGTGTACTATGGAGGTGCCACTGCTGGCCCTGCATTTGCTGAAATCGTCTCTAACGCATTGAGAATATTAAATGTCGCACCCGATAAGGAATCGGTTGCGTACGTAGAAGGTAAAGACAACGATGCGTAATTTACAATCAAGCTTAAAACACATAGAAATTGATGCACAAGCGCAAACGGTACGCCATTTGCGCTTAGATAGTAGAGAAGTCACCCCTGGTGATGTATTTGTGGCAATTAAAGGCCATGAATTAGATGGTGGCCATTTTATTAAGCAAGCAATAGAAAACGGTGCCGTGGCAGTTATTGCTGATAGATTATGCGATTTTGAAAGTGACTTTGAGCCTTTATATTTAGTCACTAACCTTGATAAAAAACTGCCAGAATTGGCAAGTCATTTTTATGGGCAACCGAGTAAACTGCTAGATGTTATAGGTGTTACTGGCACTAATGGTAAATCAACAACCACGGCAATGATTGCTTCGTTAGCGCAATATTGTGATACACCAACGGCCATTATAGGCACGTTAGGTTATGGCAGCATTGACTCCCTGACGCCATTACTTAATACAACCCCATCCACTGTCGATTTACAGCGTATTTTAAATAGTTTACAGACACAAAATAAACGCTTAGTCGCGATGGAAGTCTCGTCGCATGCTTTAGTGCAGCAACGAGTTTCGCAGTGCCACTTTAAAGCGACAGTCTTTACCAATTTATCGCGCGATCACCTCGACTATCATGGTGATATGGCCAATTATAGCGATGCTAAGTTGATGTTGTTTCGTGATTACAACTCTCAGTTAGTCGTGCTAAATCAAGATGATGATCAAGCTCAACTTTGGTTAGAACAACACGATTTTAATAACTTAATTTGTTATGGGCGCAAAAACCTAACCCCAGATAATGCTAAATATGTGTATTTTTCAGATGTTTGTTATAGCAATGCGGGTATTTCAGCAAAATTAACAACCAGTTGGGGCAATGTTGCAGTTAAGTCGCCACTGTTTGGTGAGTTTAACTTATATAATTTAACAGCCGCTATCGCCACTTTGCTAGGGCTTGGTTACTCTTTGGATCAGCTTGTTGCTGGGTGTGAACTTTTGCAACCAGTTGCAGGAAGAATGCAAGCATTTAGCGCTGCGGATAAGCCGACGTGCGTCGTTGATTATGCACATACCCCACAAGCATTAGCACTGGCTTTACAAGCACTGCAGCATCATGTTCCAGGTGGGGTTAGTTGCGTATTTGGCTGTGGTGGTGACCGTGATAAAGGCAAGCGCGTATTAATGGCACAAGCCGCAGAGCAATTTGCGAACAAAGTTATTATTACTAGCGATAACCCGCGCTCAGAAAACCCTGATGATATTATTGCCGATGTTGTTAAAGGGTTAGACAATCCTCAGCATGCACATTTAGAAGCAGATAGAGGGGCGGCAATTGCGTATGCAATTGATAATGCAGCGGCCGATGAGGTTGTATTAATTGCTGGCAAAGGGCATGAAGATTATCAAATAATTGGCGATCAGCGCATTGATTTTTGCGACCGCCAATTTGTACAACAACAATTAAAAAATAATAAGAGGGATAAATAAATGATCCCAATGGATTTTGATTGGTTAGCCTCGGTACTTAAAACCGACTATAAAGGCGCTAATCAAGCAGTACTAAATATTAATACCGATACTCGCACTGTAAGCAGTGGCGATGTGTTTTTAGCGCTGCAAGGACCTAATTTTGATGGTCATCAATTTGTGCAACAAGCAAAAGATAAAGGTGCAGTGGCAGCGATTGTAAGTGAAAAACTTAATATTGATTTACCACAATTTTTAGTCAGCGATACTCGTATTGCACTTGGTGAAATTGCCGCAGCGGTTAAAGCTGAGGTAAACCCTAAAACAATTGCCATTACTGGGAGTGTTGGTAAAACTACAGTTAAAGAAATGTGCGCAGCGATTTTATCGGCTCATGGCAATGTTTTGGCAACTAAGGGTAACTTTAATAACGATATCGGTGTGCCACTAACCTTACTGAGACTGACTCCTGAGCATCGTTATGCGGTGATTGAGCTTGGTGCTAATCATATCGGTGAAATTGCTTATACCACATCGTTAACAAAGCCCGATGTCGCCGTTGTTTGTAATGTAGGTGAAGCTCATTTAGAAGGCTTTGGTAGTGTAGCGGGTGTAGCAAAAGCAAAAGGCGAAATCTTTAGCGGATTAAAACCACAAGGTGTTGGGGTTGTTAATTGCGATAGTGAATTTAGCTCAATGTGGTTAAATACTTTAAACGAGCATAAAGTAAAACGTTTTTCAAATACCGAAAAGCTTGATGTATGGGCCGAAGATATTGTGTTAGATGATTTTGCCCAAGCTCGTTTTATGCTGTGTACAGCTGCGCAAAAAGTCCCTGTTAAGTTAGCTTTGCCAGGCAAACACAATGTTACTAATGCATTAATTGCTACCGCACTTACTCTCGAATTTGATGTACCGTTAAATCATATTGCAAACGCATTAGAGACAATGCCTTATGTGGCAGGGCGAGTTAATTTAATACCTGTTAATCAATATTTTACAGTAATTGATGATACTTATAATGCCAATGTTAAGTCGGTAAAAGCCGCAATTGATTTACTTTGCGATACCCCAGGTAAGCGTATTTTAGTACTCGGTGATATGGGGGAGTTAGGTGACGATGCCGCTTCGTACCATGAAGAGGTGGGTGAGTACGCATTACAGCAAGGTCTTGATGCTTTATATACCGTTGGCGAATTGAGTCGTTATGCAAGTGATGTATTTAACACAGCTAATCGCCATTTTAGTCAACGTAACGATTTAAGTAAGGCATTAATGTGTGAGCTACAACAAGCTTCGTTATGTAAAACAACCGTTTTAGTGAAAGGATCACGCAGTTCTCGTATGGAATTATTAGTAACCGATTTAGTAAGTGGCCAACAACATGCCATTAATGGAGTATCGCAATGTTAGTTTGGCTGGCAGAGTATTTAGCCCAATATTTTAGTGGCTTTCATGTTTTTTCGTATTTAACACTTCGTGCCATTTTAGGTATTTTAACTGCTTTAATGATGTCGTTATATTTAGGGCCTAAGTTAATTCGTTCGTTGCAACGTATGCAAATTGGCCAAGTTGTGCGTGACGATGGGCCTGAGTCGCATTTATCTAAAAAAGGTACGCCTACCATGGGCGGTTTACTGATTTTAGCCGCTATTTTTACCAGCACTTTATTGTGGGCTGATTTATCAAACAAATATGTATGGGCAACCTTATTTGTTATTGGTTCACTTGGTTTAGTCGGCTTTATTGATGACTACAGAAAAGTAATACGTAAAGACCCTAAAGGGTTAATTGCGAAATGGAAATATTTTTGGCAATCCGTTATCGCTTTGGTTGTTGCTACGGCTTTATTTATGACCAGTACGCAGGCAAACGAAACGTCATTAGTTGTGCCTTTCTTTAAAGATGTACTTCCGCAACTTGGCTTGTTTTATATAGTAATTACTTACTTTGCCTTAGTGGGTACTTCTAACGCCGTTAACTTAACCGATGGGTTGGATGGCCTAGCGATTGTACCGACAATTTTAGTGGCGGCCGCATTAGCAATTATTGCTTATCTAACGGGTAATATTAACTTTTCGGCTTATTTACACATTCCACATTTACCATTAGCCAGTGAGCTTGTGGTGGTATGTACCGCTATTGTCGGTGCTGGACTTGGATTTTTATGGTTTAACACTTACCCAGCGCAAGTATTTATGGGCGATGTCGGTTCACTGGCTTTAGGGGGAGCGCTGGGAATTATTGCTGTATTGGTTCGCCAAGAGCTGCTGTTAATTATTATGGGAGGGGTGTTTGTAATGGAAGCACTGTCGGTAATATTACAAGTGGGTTCTTATAAACTACGTGGCCAACGTATTTTTAGAATGGCGCCAATTCATCACCATTACGAATTAAAAGGGTGGCCAGAGCCAAGAGTTATTGTGCGTTTTTGGATTATTTCAATTGTACTGGTGTTAGCTGGTCTTGCGACGTTAAAGATAAGATAAATGCAATATATTAACGAGATAAAAAACAAACAAATAACAGTGCTCGGACTCGGTGTAACCGGTCTGGGCATTGTGCGTTTTTTATTGTCTCAAGGAGTACCGGTTAAAGTGGTTGATAGCCGAGCTCAGCCACCTGGATGTGAATGGTTAAAACAGCATGCACCTAATCTAAAAACTCACTTTGGTGATTTAGCTGATGCTTCGTTATCGCAAAACGATATGATCATTATTAGCCCAGGGTTAAGTTTAACCATCCCAAGCATTGCGACTGCGATTGCTGATGGGGTTGAAGTGATTGGCGATGTTGAATTATTTGCACGTATTAATACCAAGCCGGTGGTTGCAGTAACAGGCTCAAATGGTAAATCTACCGTAGTCACCTTGGCGTATCAGGTTTTACAAACGGCGGGTTATAATGTCGCATTAGGCGGTAATATTGGCACGCCGGTGCTAGATTTACTCGACACCGAATATGATGTTTATGTACTTGAATTATCGAGTTTTCAGCTTGATACAACAACAAGCTTAACACCCATTAGTGCAACAGTACTTAATATTTCTGAAGATCATCTTGATCGCTACGACAGCTACCAAGCCTATATTGATTCAAAATTAAGTATATACAATGGTGCACAACTATTAGTACACAATGCTGATGATAGCCAAACTAAGCCGGTTAATAATTTAGATGCACCGCAAGTTAGTTTTGCCCAGAAAAATGGCGATTATTATCTAGCTGACGTTGAAAATGAACACCACTTTATGACACCAGAGAGCGCTATATTGCCAGTCAGTGATTTAGCGGTAGTAGGTAAACATAATTATCTAAATACCTTAGCGGTAATGGCATTATTGAGCCCATTTAATATTACGAAAGCGCATTATAAAGCCGCCTTAAATACATTTAATGGCCTAGCGCATCGTTGTCAGTTTGTTGGTGAATATAATACGGTTAAATATTTTAATGATTCAAAGGCCACCAATGTAGGCGCGACCATTGCGGCGATTGATAGTTTAGCAGGCGATACTCAAAACTTAATTGTTATTGCCGGTGGTGACGCAAAAGGCGCCGATTTAGATGTACTTACGCCATATTTAGAAAAACATGTTAAAGCGCTTATTTGTTTTGGTAAAGATGCTAAAGCGCTTGTTGCATTAACGGCTAAAGGGCATTTAACCCAGAACATGTATGAGGCTGTTAACTTGGCATCTGCGATAAGTCAGCCCCATGATATTGTTTTACTCGCACCGGCATGTGCCAGTATTGATATGTACAGTAATTATATGCAGCGCGGCGATGATTTTGTTAAGTGTGTAAGGCAGGTAACAGTATGATTGCTTTTGCAGATATAAAACAAGCTATTACGCCAAAACCATCGGCACAATTATACGATGTGCCTTTGCTTTATTGCATGTTAATGCTCATTGGTGTGGGCTTTATCATGGTAACCAGTGCCTCTATGCCCACTGCTGAGCGACTGTATGACAATCCTTATCATATTATTATTCGCCATAGCATGTTTTTACTCATGGGCTTAGGTTTATTTTGGATAACAGTTAGTGTGCCAATGGATTGGTGGAAGCGATCTAACCCCTATTTACTGTTGTTTGGGATGGTTTTATTAGTTGCGGTATTAATTGTTGGCCGAGAAGTGAACGGGGCAAAACGTTGGATCCCCATCGGGCCTATTGGCTTTCAGGTGGCTGAGGCGGCTAAGTTATTCTTTTTTAGTTATATTGCAGGCTATTTAGTAAGAAAACGCGAAGAAGTACAAGAAAATATAAAAGGCTTTGCTAAGCCTATTGCGGTGTTTGCGGTTTACGCATTATTAGTATTACTCCAACCTGATCTCGGAACCGTGGTTGTTATGTTTGTAACGACTGTCGGATTATTATTTTTAGCGGGTGCAAAACTATGGCAGTTCTTTGTATTAATTTTAACGGGGATTGGCTTGGTTGTACTTCTTATTATTGTTGAGCCTTATCGAATGGCGAGGGTTGTTGGATTTTTAGACCCTTGGGACGACCCATTTGGCAAAGGTTATCAATTAGTGCAATCGTTAATGGCTTACAGCCAAGGTGGTTGGTTTGGCCAAGGCCTAGGAAACAGTGTACAAAAGCTACAATATTTACCAGAGGCTCATAACGATTTTATTTTTGCTGTTATTGGTGAAGAACTGGGCCTTGTGGGGGTTGTAAGCATTTTAATGGTATTGGCAACCTTGGTTTTTAGAGCCCTATTAATAGGCCAACAAGCATTAAAGTGCCAAAAAGAATACGAAGGTTATTTTGCTTTTGCGATAGGTATTTGGTTTGCGTTTCAAACCATGGTTAATGTAGGCGCGAGCGCAGGGATTTTACCGACTAAAGGGCTTACATTACCGTTTATTTCATACGGTGGTTCGAGTTTATTAATTATGACAATAGCGACAAGTATTTTATTACGTGTAGATTTTGAAACCAAAATGGCCACTAAGCAAGCAACCTCTGGGGGCGCCAAGCGATGAGCAAAAAGTTAGTCGTTGTAGCTGGTGGCACTGGCGGACATATTTTTCCAGGTATTGCGGTTGCCGATTATTTAAAGCAACAAGGTTGGCAAGTCAGTTGGATTGGTACCCCCGATAGAATGGAAGCAACGGTTGTGCCTAAGCATGATATTGATATTGATTTTATTAATGTGAAGGGCGTACGTGGTAACGGAATTAAGCGTTTAATTAAAGCCCCATTTATGGTTATTAATGCGATTTTACAAGCGCGTAAAGTACTCAAAAAACAGCGTCCCGATGTGGTGTTAGCAATGGGTGGCTATGTTACAGGTCCTACGGGAATTGCAGCAAAAAGCTTGTCTATACCGCTGGTGATCCATGAGCAAAATGCAGTTGCGGGGATGAGCAACAAATACTTAGCTAAGTTTGCCAACAAAGTATTGGCTGCTTTTCCGACAGCATTTGCAAGTAATAACGTTGAGGTTGTTGGTAATCCAGTGCGTGAAAGTGTGGCAAATGTTGCAACACGTTCAGTATCTTCACCAATTAATATGTTGGTGGTGGGTGGTTCTTTAGGTGCACAAGTTTTAAATCAAACATTGCCAGAAGCGTTTAATGTATTAGCACAAAATAACAAATTAAATGTATGGCACCAAACGGGTCGTGGTCATTTAAATAAAGTGCAAAACGCTTATACAGAACAAGGTTTCACGAACGAAACTGCTAAAGTCGCTGAGTTTATTGATGATATGGATGGTGCTTATGAATGGGCCGATATTGTTATTTGTCGTGCTGGAGCATTAACTGTGAGCGAAATTGCAGCTGCGGGTAAAATGGCTGTATTTGTACCATTTCCACATGCGGTTGATGACCATCAAACGGCCAACGCGCAGTATTTAGTGAACGCGAAAGGCGCATTGTTAATGCCACAGCCAATGTTTAATCAAGAGACGTTAGTGGCGCTATTAACACCGTATTTAGCAAACCCTAGTTTAATTAATGAAATGGCCGAAAAAGCAAAAAAATTAGCCATTTTAGATGCCACAGCAAGTGTTGCAAAACACTGTGAGCAAGTAACAGTTAAGAGAGTTTAAGTGAAAGAGACATTACCACAAGAAAAGCTAGCACGACCGGCAATGCGCCGCATTGAGACAATACATTTTATTGGTATTGGTGGTGCAGGAATGGGCGGCATTGCTGAGGTACTTGCCTTTGAAGGCTACAGAATTACAGGTTCTGATATTGCAAATAGTGCGATGACAGAACGATTAATTCAAGCTGGGGCAGAGGTGTTTATTGGGCATCACGAAAATAACATAAAAGATGCCAATGTTGTTGTGGTGTCAAGTGCAATTGATGAAACCAACCCTGAGATTATTGCAGCAAAAGCAGCGCGTATTCCAATTGTACGTCGTGCTGAAATGTTAGCTGAATTAATGCGTTTTCGCCATGGTATTGCCATTGCTGGTACCCATGGAAAAACAACTACAACAAGCTTAATTGCCAGTATTTACGCTCAAGCAGGACTTGATCCAACGTTTATTATCGGTGGCTTATTAAATAGCGCAGGGAGTAATGCCAAGGTAGGGAAAAGTGATTTTTTAATTGCCGAAGCCGATGAAAGTGACGCGTCGTTTTTACATTTACAACCAATGGTGTCGGTGATCACTAATATTGAAGAAGATCATATGGATACATATGGTGGTAGTCTTGATAAAATGAAAGACACATATGTTGATTTTATTCATAACTTACCATTTTATGGTTTAGCTGTGGTGTGTATTGATTCAGAGGTTGCATGTGAATTAATTCCTCGCTTTGCTCGTCCAGTTATTACCTATGGTGAGTCAAGTGATGCCGATTACCGTATGAGTGATTTTAGCCAGTCGGCAAATACGTGTACTTTTACAGTAACAACCAAGCAAGGTGAAAGTTTAACTGCCACCTTAAATATGCCTGGTAAGCACAATGCCTTAAATGCGACGGCTGCGATTGCGGTGGCAAAAGATCAAAATATAGCAAACTACGCCATTTTAGAGGCTTTAAAACAATTTGAAGGTATAGGTCGTCGTTTTCAACATTATGGCGATTTTGATAACGAACGCGGTAAAGTAATGTTAGTCGATGATTATGGCCATCATCCTTCAGAAGTTGCTGCAACCATTGCAGCTGTACGTGAAGGGTGGCCTGATAAGCGCTTAGTAATGATTTATCAACCACATCGTTTTACTCGTACACGCGATTTATACGAAGATTTTGTAAAGGTCCTTGCTGAAGTCGATCAGTTATTACTGCTTGATGTGTATAGTGCCGGCGAAGAGCCGATTGTCGGTGCCGACAGTAAAAGTTTATGCCGTAGTTTGCGCCAGCGCGGTAAAGAACCATTACATATAGCTACTAATTCAGAGTTAGCTGGTGTATTGGCAAGTCATTTACAAGATAACGATTTAGTACTTACTCAAGGTGCTGGGAATATAGGCCAATTAGTTAAAAAGCTAGCCGCTACGGATATGATGATAAAGCAACTTAAACAGGTAGATGTATGACACAGAAAAATAAGCAGTTTGGTAAAGTAGCGGTACTGCTTGGTGGTAATTCAGCAGAGCGTGAGGTGTCATTAAAGTCTGGGCAAGCTATTTTAGCAGCACTAATCAAGCAAGGGGTTGATGCAATTGCATTCGATCCTAAAGATCAAAGTTTATGGCAACTAAAAGAGTTAGCTGTTGATCGTGTATTTATTGCATTACACGGGCGTGGTGGCGAAGATGGCACTGTACAAGGGGCGCTTGAGTTTATGAATTTGCCTTACACAGGCAGTAATGTATTAGGCTCGGCATTGGCCATGGATAAAATTCGTTGTAAGCATTTATTTAAATCAGCAGGTTTAAGTACTGCACCTTATGCGGTTGTTGATGCTAAAAAAGGGTTTGATAGCAACGCCATAATTAATGAATTTAAAAAGGTAATGGTAAAACCTTCGCATGAAGGTTCGAGTATTGGCATGGCGCAAGCTCAGACAGCCCAGCAATTAGATGAAGCGCTAAATAATGCCTTTAAATTTGACAGCCAAGTGCTGGTGGAGCAATGGATCAGTGGGCGTGAATTTACAATAACGGTACTCGGTGATGAAGTACAGCCGGTGATAGAAATGACCACACCACATGGTTTTTATGATTATCAGGCTAAATATCAATCTAATACCACGCAATATCATTGCCCAGCTCAAATATCTGACAAAGATACGCAAAAGCTTCAAGCAATGGCATTAGCAGCATTTGATTTAGTGGGTGCTAGCGGCTGGGGCCGAGTTGATGCGATGCAAGGCAGTGATGGTGAATATTACTTATTAGAAGTAAACACAGTCCCTGGAATGACAGAAAAGTCGTTAGTTCCTATGGCAGCAAAAGCAAATGGCGTTAACTTTGAACAATTAGTAGTTCGCATTTTGGAGCAAACCCTTTAATATGCATCCTTTTTTAGAGAAAATGCGCACATTACAGCACCAATTAAAGCAATTTAATTGGTCGATGATATTTGGTGTGAGCTTTTTTCTAACAGTAATATTTGGTTTAGTGCAACTAACACAAGGTATTTCAACGTGGTTAGTGGAAAATAAAGATGCACAAATTAAGCATTTAACTGTATTAGGGCAACCAAAATATACGACTGAAAAAGCGATTACTGCAGCAATAAAAAAAGCGGACTTAACCAGTTTTTTTGAACTAGACGTTATGCATGTGCAAGCTTTGGTAAAAGAGTTACCTTGGGTTGAAACGGTGTCAGTACGAAAACAATGGCCAGATACATTACAAGTATTTGTGGTTGAGCATGAAGCCGTGGCGTATTGGAATAGCGACCTATTACTTAATCGAAGTGGTGAAGCATTTCAAGCCAGCAGTGATAAGTTAAGTGCCTCTTTACCACAGCTGTATGGCCCAGAAGGCAGTGAAATAGAAGCATGGGTTGCCTTTAAGCAATTTGAAGAAATGCTGAAAGTAAATAACTTAACATTAAGTAGCTTGGCTTTGTCGGAGCGTTTTTCTTGGCAGCTATGGCTAGATAATGGATTGTTATTAAATTTAGGGCGAAAAGATAAAGCAAAGCGTGTGCAGCGTTTTATAGACGTTTACCCGCGCATGGAAAAGCGTGAAGATGCCGTGATTAATGCAGTCGATTTACGCTATGATACCGGCCTTGCAGTGAGCTATAAGCCAGTGCAAGAAGAGCAATTACAAAATAAGAGTAAGGCATGACAAAGTCAGCAGAAAGAAACCTTGTTATAGGATTAGACGTTGGCACCTCGAAAGTGGTTGCGACGGTAGGTGAAATCACCGCAGATAATAAACTCAGTATTGTGGGTGTAGGTAGTCAAGTGTCTCACGGTATGGATAAAGGTGGGGTTAACGATTTAAACCTTGTATCTGAATCTATCAGACGTGCTATTGATGAAGCAGAGTTGATGGCTGATTGCCGTATTAGTTCTGTGTACTTAGGTATTTCGGGTAAGCATATTCAGTGTCAAAACGAAAGCGGTGTTGTTGCTATTAACAATACCGAAGTGAGTGATGAAGACATAGAGAATGTCATTCATATAGCCCGCTCAGTGCCTATTTCAGCTGAACGTAAAATGTTGCATGCATTACCACAAGAATACAGTATTGATATGCAAGAGGGGATTAAAAACCCGCTGGGTATGAGTGGTGTGCGTATGGAAGCTCGCGCGCACATAATTACTTGTTCGAACGATATGGCAAAAAATATCGAAAAATGTGTTGAGCGTTGTGGTCTGCAAGTTGATCAACTTATTTTTACTGCATTAGCTTCATGCTACTCAGTACTGACCGATGATGAAAAAGAGCTAGGTGTTGCAGTATTAGATATTGGTGGTGGTACAATGGATATCACTATTTATATTAATGGTGCGCTGCGTCACTCGGCAGTGATCCCTGTTGCAGGAAATCAAGTGACAGGCGATATTGCAAAAATATTTCGAACACCTATATCGCATGCTGAGTCACTCAAAGTACAATATGCTTGCGCTAGCAGCCAAATGGCAAGCAGCGAAGAGACAATCGAAGTACCGAGTGTCGGCGGTCGACCAGCAAGACAAATGTCTCGTCATACTTTATCAGAAGTGGTTGAACCGCGTTTTAGAGAATTATTTGAACTGGCGATGGAAGAAATTCGCCGTTCAGGGTTAGAAGATCAAATAGCCGCTGGCCTTGTTATCACAGGCGGGACAGCGAAAATGACAGGCGCAATGGAAGTGGCAGAAGACATTTTCCAAATGCCGGTCAGAATTGGCAAACCAGTTGGGATAGTTGGTTTGACAGATTATGTGGACGATCCTTCATATGCAACCGCTGTTGGTTTGTTACAATACGGTCGTACAATGCAATCGGTGAATGCACTCAAATCGAAAGCAGATGAAGGCAATAATTGGTGGAACCGCATTACAAAATGGTTTCAAGGCGAATTTTAATACTCAAGTCGGAGAGTAATCATGTTTGATATAATGGAACAACACAGCGAAGAAGCTGTAATCAAAGTAATTGGTGTGGGCGGCGGCGGCGGTAATGCTGTTGAGCACATGGTAAAGCAAAAAATTGAAGGGGTACGTTTTATTGCTGCAAATACGGATGCACAAGCATTACGTAACTCTGCAGCTGATGTAACTGTTCAGTTAGGCACGCAAATAACCTCAGGGTTAGGTGCTGGAGCAAACCCAGAAGTGGGTCGTGATTCAGCAGAGGAAGATGCTGAAACCATTCGCGCAAGTTTAGAAGGCGCCGACATGGTGTTTATTGCTGCTGGTATGGGTGGTGGTACCGGTACCGGTGCAGCGCCAGTTGTTGCTAAAATAGCAAAAGAGTTAGGGATTCTAACGGTTGCCGTTGTGACTCGTCCTTTTGATTTTGAAGGCAAAAAGCGTGCAGCAGCAGCAGAGCAAGGTATTAATGAATTATCAGAAACGGTTGATTCACTTATTACAATTCCTAACAATAAATTACTTAAAGTTTTAGGCAAAGGGACTACACTCTTAGACGCCTTTGCAAAAGCGAATGATGTATTGTTTGGTGCGGTTCAAGGTATTGCAGAGTTAATTACTCGTGCGGGCTTAATTAACGTGGATTTCGCCGATGTACGTACGGTTATGTCAGCAATGGGAACAGCCATGATGGGGACAGCCTCTGCTAAAGGTCCTGATCGTGCACAAGAAGCAGCTGAAGCCGCTATTTCAAGTCCACTGCTTGAAGATGTTGATTTAACTGGTGCTAAAGGTATTTTAGTTAATATTACCGCGGGTATGGACATTGCGATTGAAGAATTTGAAATTGTCGGTAACCATGTTAAAGCATTAGCGTCTGAAAATGCGACTGTTGTTGTGGGTGCTGTTATTGACCCAGAAATGACTGAAGAATTACGTGTAACTGTTGTTGCAACTGGCTTAGGTGGTGAGCGACGTCCACAATTTGGTGTCGTTGATAATGGCTTTAAAAAAGCGGCTGGTTCTGATGTGCCAAGCTCTGTTGCTCAATCTAGTAGCAGCATGTACGTTCCAAGCTTTGCAAGCCAAGGTAGCACTGAAGAAGTTGCTAGCACAAGTACTGAAACGAAAGAGACAAATAGTTCTGCAAGCTCAACCAGCAATGCGAGCACAACAAGTAAAAGTACAGGCAAAGCAGATAATGGCGAAGGTGGTGACTACTTCGATATTCCTGCATTTTTACGTAAACAAGCAGATTAATCTCGTTTTCACTGCAGTGTAAAAAGTGAGCGATATTGTATGGCGGCAGTATTTATGTTACTATCCGTCGTCTAACTGTAACAAATTATTAAGTGAGCGAACCTATGATTAAACAGCGTACGATTGCAGAAGTAGTCAAAGCCATAGGAATTGGACTTCATAAAGGTGAGAAGGTCACAATAACTCTCCGACCTGCGTGTGCAAATACTGGGATAGTATTTCGCCGTGTTGACCTTGATCCGGTTGTTGATTTTGAAACAACACCTGAAGCCGTTGGCGATACGCAGCTGTGTACTTGTTTAATTAATAAAGATGGCGTTCGCTTATCAACGACTGAGCACCTAATTGCAGCGGTTGCTGCAATGGGAATCGATAATTTAATTGTCGAATTAGATAGTTCAGAAGTACCTATTATGGATGGTAGTGCATTACCATTTATTTATTTGTTACAAAAAGGCGGTATTGAAGAACAAAATGTCGCTAAACGCTTTATTCGTATTAAAGAAAAAGTACGTATTGAAGAGGGCGATAAATGGGCCGAAGTAGAACCTTACGATGGTTTTCATATCGACTTTGAAATCGCGTTTGATCACCCAGCAATTAACGAAAGCCGTCAACGCGTTGGGTTAGACATAACTGCACAAAGCTTTACTGAAGAAATTAGCCGTGCACGCACATTTGGTTTTATGAAAGACATTGAGTACATGCATGCGAATAACCTAGCATTAGGTGGTAGCATGGATAGTGCCGTTGTTCTTGACGAATTTAAAGTTTTGAATCCAAATGGTTTGCGTTATAGCGACGAGTTTGTGAAGCACAAAATTCTTGACTGTGTAGGCGATATGTTTATGACGGGTCATAACTTACTAGGTAAAGTCACTGCTTTTAAGTCGGGTCACGATTTAAATAACAAGCTACTACGCAAAATTATGGCGACAGAATCAGCATGGGAATGGGCAACATTTGAAACGCCTGTTACTATGCCTGCACCCGGTTTAGAGCTTGCTAGAGCTTAGTTTATAAGTTATTTGTATACAGTTTAAAAAATGACGCTTATTAGCGTCATTTTTTATATCTATTCGTTATGAACACGTTATCGATAATCCCAGTGGGATTACTAACTAATTTAATAATAACGATTGTAATTGCGCTAAATTTTGTACGGTATAAGTCGGTGATATCCCTTGTGGCAGTGTCTCGTTAGGGTGTTGCAACCAACAGGTATCTATCCCCACATTCTGAGCTCCGAGTATGTCACTTGCAGGCGTATCGCCAACCATTAATATTTGGCTTTTATCAGGGTTTCCCATTAGCTCAAACGTATGTTCAAATATAGATGGGTGTGGTTTTGGGTTACTCACCAGCTCTGAAACCACCAACCATTCAAACATATCAGTTAAACCGGTACGGGCTAAACGAATGCGTTGCAAACGTGCAAAACCATTAGTAATGATCCCCAGCTTGGCATGAGGTTTAATCGCATTTAATAAAGAAATCGCCCCTGGAAGAGGCTGACAAATATCCGCCATCGCATCTAAAAACTCTTCGTTAAGTTTTTCTGCTGGAACATTGAGTTTTGCTGACCATTCATTAAAGCGAGTTACCTGAAGGTACTGCGCACTAATTTCACCATTTTGGTATTTAACCCACAACGGTTTATTAATTGTTTGATAATGTTGGTAATCAGCAGTGGTAAAGCTAATACCGTACTTTGTAAACATTTGTTGCATACCAGCCAAAATATCAAATTTAAACAGAGTTTCGTCGGCATCAAATAGAACATAGCTGTATTTCATAGCATTCCTAAAGTTTATAAAGTGTAGGGTGTAAAAAAGGGGCCATTGCTAACGTGAGAGCTTGGGTATAGGTACTTTCTCTTGTCGCTTTGTGGTTTGTTAACAAGCCAATTGCCCCCCCTTGTTGTTTTATATTGGTGGTGTTAAATGCATCATCCATAACATCGCCAAGTTCTTTTCCTTGCAATAGCGCATTATACAAAGACTGAGGTAAAGGCAGGTTGCTGCTTCGTCCTGTCGCGCGTTCAGTGCCATTATCTATAACTACATAGGCAAAGGTTGCAGGTCCATAGTTAAATTGCTCAGCACCGCCTTCCATAGCCACATAATAATCAGCATTGTTATGGTCTTTTAAGTAATTAACGCGATTTTCTGCACCATGACGAGTTTCATCTTCACCTATCGGTTGATCGGGTACATTTGATGGGGCTGAGCTGCCCTCACACAAGATTTGATGGTTGTTAAAATACAGCTCAAAAACATGTTTAGCTGCGCTGATTTTAACTGGGTTTTTAGATCCCACGAGTATTTTTAATGCTGGTAACATATTTATTATTCCTTGCAAAACCAGCAGTGTACGTGAGTTTTAAGCAACAAAAAAGTGCTTTAAATTGGGATGTCTAATGCTGATAAATTTTCTAAAGCGCGCTTTTTAACAATAATATCTTTAATTAATGGCGTTAATACCAGCTCCATAGCTAATCCCATTTTGCCACCAGGAACTACTAACGTATTGATTCTCGACATAAAGCTGCCTTCTATCATGCGTAAGTAGTATGGAAAGTCTACATCTTCAATACCGCGAAAACGAATAACGACAAAGCTTTCATCTAAAGAGGGAATATCTTTTGCGCTAAACGGATTAGATGTATCTACAGTGGGTACTCGTTGAAAGTTAATATGAGTGCGTGAAAACTGAGGCGTAATATGGTTAATATAATCATCCATACTGCGCACAATAGAGTCCATTACCTTTTCACGAGAGTGGCCTCTGTCTGAGGTATCGCGGATTAGTTTTTGGATCCATTCAAGGTTAATGATTGGAACCATACCAATGAGTAAGTCTACATGTTTAGCAACATCATGTTCTTGATCGACCACCCCACCATGTAAACCTTCGTAAAACATCAGATCAGTGTTTTGTTTTAGATCTTGCCATGGAGTAAATGTTCCTGGGAGTTGGTTATAAGGCACTGCTTCGTCGAAGGTATGTAAATAGCGGCGTATTTTTCCGACTCCTGTTTCACTGTATGTATCAAAAAGCGATTCAAGCGCACCAAAATCATTCGCTTCACGGCCAAAGTAACTAATATGTTTACTTTCCTGTTGTGCTTCTCTGATTATTTTATCCATTTCTGGACGTGTATAGCGGTGAAAACTGTCGCCTTCAACAAAAGCGGCGTCGATATTTAAACTTCTAAAAATATGTTTTACTGCATTGGTTGTGGTGGTTGTTCCTGCACCAGAAGAACCAGTAATTGCAATGATCGGGTGTTTAGCTGACATGTATGTTCTCTTTTATGAGACCTTAATTATAGGTGTTTTTGTAGGTCAAGTGACGACATCATTAAATAACGTTATCATGAGGTGCTTAAAATTAAAACGAGATAAAGCATGAAACTTATTAAACCATTACTCAGTTTAGCCACATTAACGGCGCTAAGCCTAAGTAACGCGCAAGCTAGCATGCCTAAAAGCCAAATTTTATTGGCCGATTTAAATACCCCTTATGGTATACAAGTAAGCTTAGTAGGCGAAAATACCAGTTATAATAATCAACCACACTTAATGGGGAACGATTTATATTTTACTCATGAAGTTATTAATGCCGAGCAAAGTCAAACCGATATTATGCACTTTGATCTGCTAACAAAGCAGTTAAAAAATATAACGAATACTGAAGTGAGTGAATATTCGCCGACTTTAATGCCTGAAAAAAATGCTTTGTCGGCCATTGTTGTCGAAAAAGAGGGGAAACAAAAACTCTGGCAATATCCATTAGCTAGTGAAAGTGTGCAGCCGAGTCGAATTTTTCAATGGATTGAACCTGTTGGTTATCATGCTTGGGGTATAAATAATGATTTGGTCATGTTTATTTTAGGCCAGCCACACACATTACAATATACCAGTGTTGATGCGGCTAAAGGACAGGTTATTGCACAGAACATTGGCCGTACACTTATTTATAACGCCACAATGGCGCAGTTTTTATTTAGCTACAGTAAAAACGATCAACAGTACGTTGCCCGCTTTAACCCCAAAAATAAAAAAGTAGACGATCTTTTTAGATTACCGAATGAAGTACAGGACTTTATTTTAAAAGATGATAATACAATTGCGTATGCAATAGATAACCGTGTGTATCAACGCCAACTAACTAGCTTAACGCATGTATCGCAATGGCTAGATTTAACGCCTTACTGTGAAACGAAAATTACTCGGATGAGCTACAACCACGACAAACTTGCATTTGTTTGTGATGTTAACTAAAACAATTCAAGCTTTTATAACGCGTATACGTTACTGTAACGCTTAACTAAATAACAGGGAACACACCGTGGCTTATACTGTAGAAGAGCTGACAGAGCAGCTTATAAAATTACAATGTCGAAGTAATTTTAAAATTAAGAACATTGCAGAGTACATGTTAGCGAACTCGAAAGAGGCGTTTTATAGTCACAGCGAAGGTGGGAAAGGGAAACTTGTTATTCGCCCTGCTTTTGAAGTATTCAGTGATGACTTTAATACAATAGACGGTGTATCACGTGTTTCAGGGTATTTTCATAGTAGTGAAATGACTCGTTTTCCTACACGTATTCATAAAAGCGCTCAACCCATTCATTATGGCGTGGCGTTTAAAATTAATTCGCAGCAAGCAGCAAAAGAGTTTATAGAAAAATTAACAACCATTATCTCGGGTTAAGGCGTCGCTATTTTTCGAGGTTAAATTAGTTAAATAAAAAAACTGCAGAGCGTATGTACTCTGCGGTTTTTTATTATGGTTACTATTATTTAGCGTTTAAGAAGCTATTAACAGACTTAATTTCACGTTTTTTAAGTGCAATACAGTCTTGCGTGCTCTCTTGTAGCTTGCTGAGTGTACGTGCGTAACCGGGAACCTCTTCAACCTTTTTATTAAAAAATTGCTGAGTGGTCGCCAAGCTCTTCGCATTACAGTTAGCCGTTGTGAAATACGGTAAATTAGGAATGAAAAACGGTGGTAAACTTGCCGTTACTTTATCGTAATTTGCGTAAATCCAGTCAATAAATAGTGCTTGGCGTTCTTCTGTGTAGCTTTGCCCCGCTAAAATAGTACGCATATCAGAGGCGGTAACCGCATCAGTTAAGCTATAAGCAAGCACTTCTTTTTGTAGTGCAGGTTTACCAAAATAACCCATAGCAGAGAGCATATTAGTACGTACTTGTGGATCTTTTGTCGTAACAAACTCATTGGTAAACTGAGTTAGTAATGCTTTATCACCATGCAAAGCCGCTAATTTTAAATAGGTACTTGCTAAGTAAGGGTCTACTTTTTGTGGGTTAGTTAAATAAAGCTGAGTTTGCTGCTTTGCTTTATTTATGATTGTTTTATCTTCGCCATCAAAACCTAAACGTGCTACTACCGCTGCTCTTAATTGTGATATAGCTCCATCTTCACCGGCTTTAGCTTCGAGTCCATATTGTTTAGCCGCTGGCGTAACCGCACTGCGAATAAACTCAGGCCATAGAGCTTTATTCGACTCATCTTTAAAGGTGTTTTGCTGTGAAGCTAAATAGCCCAGCGCCGTATTTGCAACACGAGGGTGGCTATCACTGGCAAAAACTTCGAGTGTTTGCATTAGTTTTGCTGCAGAAATAACACCGGCATCTAATAGTGCATCGGTCGCTGATAACAAGGCTAAACGTTCTCGGTCTGTTAGTTTTGCTGCTGCATTGTCGATTAACGCACTAAATTGGGTATCATCAAGTACCCAGCGGTAATAGCCTAAAGCACCTTGATCTGGATAAATCCACTGTGGTTCAAAGTCTAAATCGATGGTTTGTGATTGCTCGCTTAGTAATACATTAACGGTTTTAACTTTATCGCCAGCACCGTATTTTATTGCCACCGGTACATTCCATAGTTGCTCGGGAGCATCTACACCAGCATTCGCAAAACGGCTTTGGCTAATAATGAGCTGTTTATTATGTGCCGTCACTTTTATTAATGGGTATGAGGATTGTTCAATAAATGATTTTAAAACACTGGCAACATCTTTATTTGATGCCTCACCAAGGGCTTGCCATAAATCGGCAGCTTCGGCATTTTTAAATGAAAACTTCTTCATATAACTGCGAATGCCTTTTTGGAATACCTCTTCGCCAATCCAGTTTTCAACCATAGAAAGTACGGCACTGCCTTTAGAATAAGCAAGGCCTAAACCATCCATAATATCGGCTTCGGTTTTAATCGGTTTACGAATTGGTTTTGTACTTAAACGTGCATCTAAGGGCATAACACGGTTTTGTGGTAAGTCTAAATGCGACTCAAATTCTGGGTTTAATTGCTTGGTGATTTTAGCTGCCATCCAGCTCGCAAATGCTTCGTTTAGCCATAAATCGTTCCACCATTTCATGGTGACTAAGTTACCGTACCATTGGTGTGCTAATTCGTGAGCAATAATTGATACGTTACGTTGCTTTTTGCTGCGAGTAGCGGTATCTAAATCGACGAGTAAAATATCTTCGCGGTACGTTACCAGGCCTGAATTTTCCATTGCACCGAATGGAAATTCGGGTACGGCTACCGAGTCTAGTTTTTTGTAAACATAATCAATACCAAAGTAATCCTCAAGTGCGGCTAATACTTTAGGCATGTTTTGTTTTGCGTAATCGGCTAAGTGAATTTTACCTTGTGGTGTAATTACACGGCCAGGGATGGGCATGCCTTCAATTTTTAGCTCTTCAAATGGGCCTACGGCCATAGCGACTAAATACGAAGGGATAGGGGGTGTTTTATCAAAGTAATGAGTGGTCATATCGCCATTTGTTGTTGTTTTTAGTTCTGGCGTATTGGCGTACACTTTTTGTGATGTAGGTGCGGTAATTGTTAATTGAAACGGAATTTTATAACTTGGTTCATCAAATACAGGAAATGCGCGACGAGCATCACTCATTTCAAATTGTGTAAATAAGTAAGGTGTCCCTTGGTCAAGGGTTTTGTATAACCCTACACTTTGACGATTGTAAGGGGCTGAAAAATCAATTTTTAAAGTGTACTTACCCGCTTGAATTTGTTCATCACACGAGAGTTTTACTTTTCCCGTTTTTAGCATAGCAGTGCTTAAGTCGCAGTTTTTATCACCTAATAACTGCACCATGCTGGTGGCATAATCAACACCGTTTAATTCAATGTATTTAGTTGGCTTTAGTACTTCAAGTGCTATTTCTGTGACACCCGAAAAAGTATCTTTGCTTGGGTCGAGTGTTAACGACACTTTTTGTGAGCTAGGTTTAGCTAGCTTTTCAATAACAAATTCATTGGCATTGGCACTACTCATACCAAGCGCAACACTTAAAGTGATAAGACTTTTAAGAAACATGATCATCCCTAGATTATTTTTGTTAGAAACAGATTAAAGCAGCGACCTTTATGCGGTATGTGCTTAATACGTAGATATCCTAACAGTTTTTTTTAATAGAGTAAGTTAATAATAAAATAACGCAGGTACTAAATTTAGTAACAAAATTTGTCTGTAAAACAATTTTAATAAAACTAATGACTATGGCGAGAGGTGAAACGCTGCCAACTAATTAATGGATTTACATCCCTAATTTGTTGTACCACATTGTTAAGTAGGTTGAGGGAATCAAAAGTCGTGTGAGGGTAATCGTTAAATCCTAATAAGTAATTAAATGCATCTTTGCAATCTAGCTGCAATGCGTAAATGCGCACCTGTTGTTCAAAGTTGAGGCGTAAGCTACTGATTGCCGTTTTCATCCCTAATTGGTCGACACTTGGTAAAGCACATTTTTGTAAATAACCAGTGCGTGCTCCTTCACCAGAGAACCAAATGCGTACTTTTTCACTATATCGGCCCGATTTAGCGGGGAGATCGAATAGTAGTCGCTGCTGTTTTTGTGATTTTACAAACTGACAATAGTCATTAAATCCAGCTTTAATAAGTGATTGATGCACAGGCACAACACGTGATTTAATTTTGCCGTGAGTATGAAAGTCGAAATAAAGTTGACCTTGCACTGTAATTATATCGTTGAGGCTTAAACAGCCAATTTCATCGCTGTAAGCGCCGCTATAATAGGCAATTAATGGGAGCCAAAAATGCCAATGCTTAGGCTGCTCGCGTGCAACACGAAAATCGTCATAGATATAACCATGAAATAACGTATGCAGTTCCATAGCAGAAAAAGGGCGGCGACCAAGATGGGATTTCAACGTACTACCTTGAAAATAATAACAAGTTTTATTTTATACTCAAGCTACCTGAGAAGCTAGAGAGCGTTTATTCTTAGCGGTTAAATTTACAGTAGCTGGTCTGATATTAACTCTCACATTTTAATAAGCAGCATAAATACTATGCTGCTTTTAAATACAGTGAGTTTGTAATCTTAAATAACTAACTTACTCACTTAATGCGCGTGCTAAACCAACCGGTTCAATTTCAACACATACTTGGTCATCGTTCCAGTTAAGGCCGACAATGGCATCATCTTCGTTTAAATCTTCTACCCAATCGTCTAAAAACGCGTCTAAGGCAATTTCTACTGGGCTGTATTCTGCCCATTCTTCTTTACATTGCGCCTTCGCAGCGTTTTCACTTTCCCATAGTAACAATACATCGGTATCAGCAAACTGGTTTGACTCACAGACAACAAAACCGCCATCTTCGGCGCCAAGTGCCCAAACTTGTTCGTTTAATTTCACTTTTTCTACAAAGCTAATTAATTGTGATTCAATTTCGATATCGCTCATTTATTTTACCTTTTAATTTAGTCTCTGGGATCCGTGCTTATCGCTGCTTGATGGTTTTCATAAGAGTTATGTAATGCCACAAGCTCGTTAAGGTGGCTAAAATCAACCAATTCGCGAAAGCTTATCCAATCAAGCAGGCAGTATAAACTGATGTTTAGGTATTCACAGCCTTTAAATTCGTCATTTGTTAAATGATCATTTAAATAGTTTAAAGTTTGCTCTACACGTTCACGCTGTAAATTAAAAAATAGTTTATCGGCTTGTATGTCAAACCCTGAGCGCTTACATAAAAATAGTTCTACTAATGAATCGTTACAGGCATTAATCGTTGTAAGTAGATTTTCTTGCGGCCAACTAAGTTGAGTGCTTTGAGTTTTATCCAATAGGTAACGAATAATATTATTAGAGTCGGTGATGGTAAATTCATCGTCGATCAGAATGGGTATTTTTCGTGCTGGATTGTTTTTTATCATTGTTGGACGATCGTCATCGCCAAAAATATTTAGATTTACACGGGTTAAATCACAATTGTTAACCTGTGCCCACATTGCAATACGGCGAACATAAGGTGAGGTTGTAGACCCAATGAGTTGCATTATTAGCTCCTAAATAAATAAAGCCGCAAAGCGGCTTTATTAAAAATTAAATCGGGTGTTTATAGTCATAAACATCGTTAATGTGCTCGATTACGAGCGGCTTGTTACTTCAAGTAAGTGGTAACCAAACTGGGTTTGTACAGGGCCTTGTACTTCGTTAAGAGGAGCTGAAAAAACAACTTTATCGAATTCAGGCACCATCATACCAGGACCAAACTCACCAAGCGCACCGCCATCTTGTCCAGACGGGCAGTTTGAGTGTACTTTTGCAAGTTCTGCAAAATCTTCACCTTGCTCAATTTTTGTTTTAAGGTCTAAACATTGCGCTTCACTTTCTACTAATATGTGTCTTGCACTTGCCACTGTCATAATATTTTCCGTTTATTGGTGATGTTTTTTTAAACAATTAGAGAGGTTATTCTAGTAACTTTACTTGCTCAGTGCCAGTAATAAATTTAGCAGGTTTAGTTTTTTATTTAATTACATTTTTATGATTTAAATATTAACCATTTTAAAGCGAAGATCGATAAGCTAATATGATGATACTGAATTAATTTTTTAATAGTTATTATGACAATTCGTTTAGCAAATATTGAAGATTTACCAGCGATTGTAGCCATTTATAATGAAACGGTTGCAGGCAGAATGGTCACGGCAGATACCGAAGAGGTCAGCGTAGAACAAAAACTAGCATGGTTTAATGGCCATAATACAAAGCGACCTATTTATGTTTACTGCGAAAACAATAAAGTGCTTGCTTGGCTTAGCTACAAGTCTTTTTACGGACGCCCTGCTTACGATGGTACAGTAGAAATAAGCATTTATATTACTGCCCATGCGCAAGGTAAAGGCTTGGGTAAACGCTTGATGACGTTTGCACAAGAGCAAGCCACATTACTCGACATAAAAGTACTGCTTGGGTTTATATTTAGCCACAATATACCGAGTGTTAAGCTATTTGAACATTTTGATTTTAGTCTATGGGGTGAACTACCTAATGTGGCTATTATGGACGATGCTTCCTATAGTTTAAGTATTTTTGGTAAGCACTTATAATCGCTTTTAGGCATCTCTGGGCAACCCTTTTTCAACAATGCGGATAAGCCGTGCTGTTTTTCTTAGTTGTTTGGGTTGTTTATTGTATTGCTGTGTTAAAGCCCATTGAATATGCTCTGCGACTAATTCATCAGCATCTGCAAGGCGCGCTTGCAAGGTGCTGATTATTGCCGGAGAAAATGTCGCATTCCCTAAGCCTACGGCTAAATTTCGTAGCCAGCGTTGATGCCCTATACGACGAATTGGGCTGCCTTCAGTGTGTTTTAAAAACGTGGCTTCATCCCATTGAAATAACTCAACTAAGTCTTTATTTTTTAATTGTGTACGAGGGTGAAAGTCTTGCTCATCGGTGATCTGTCCATACCGATTCCATGGGCACACTAATTGGCAATCATCACAGCCGTATACTCTGTTACCCATTAGTGAGCGATACTCAATTGGAATTGGGCCTTGGTGTTCTATCGTTAAATACGAAATACATTTACGCGCATCAACCACATACGGTTCAACAATGGCACCTGTAGGGCACAAAGTAATACATGCCACACATTTCCCACAGCCTTCAAACGTATTGGGTTGATCGACTGGCAGTGGAATATCAACAAAGACTTCACCTAAGAAAAACCAAGAGCCGGCTTCTTTATTAATTATTAAACTGTGTTTACCTTGCCAACCTAATCCTGCTTTTTCGGCTAGCTGGCGTTCAAGTACAGGCGCAGAATCAACAAACGGGCGAAACCCTAAATCTTCAACGTGTTCTGCAATTTTTTGTCCCAGTTTTTTTAACCGATTACGCATTAACTTGTGGTAGTCGCGACCTAATGCATATCGACTGATATATGCCTTTTCGGTTTGCTTTAAATTTTTTGCAAACTGCGCATCGGGAGGAAGGTAGTTCATTTTAACGCTAATGACCCTTTGCGTACCGGGGACAAGTTCATCTGGACGCGCACGCTTCATACCATGCGCAGCCATGTAATCCATTGAGCCATGGTACCCGGCATCAAGCCAACGCTTTAATTGCTTTTCGTGTTTTGAGAGATCAATATCGGTGATCCCCACTTCACTAAAGCCAAGCTCTATGCCCCATTGCTTAATTTGTTCAGCAAGTTGTTGATAATTAGGTGTTGATATACTCACAATATAGTCAATTTAACGTTAAAACAGCGAGAGTTTAGCATATACTAGATTTTAAGTGTTTTATTTCAGTTTAAGGTTTATTTAATGCAAACAATTAAATTTGCTGCGCAAGCAGTGACTCCCGAAAAAGTGGTGTGTGTAGGGCGAAATTATACTGCGCATATTGCCGAGCTAAATAATGAAACCCCTACTGAAATGGTGTTGTTTAATAAACCTAATAGTGCAATTAGCGACACATTATATGCAGTACATAATGACGATACTTTACACTACGAAACAGAGCTCTGTTTTGTGGTTAAAAATAATCAATTAGCGGGCATTGGCTTAGGTTTAGATTTAACTAAGCGTGCGGTTCAAAGTCGGTTAAAGCATAGAGGCTTGCCATGGGAGCGGGCAAAAGCGTTTAATGCGTCAGTGGTGTTTACACCATTTATCGCCATTACTCATAACATGAATACCATCACCTTTGAATTGCGTATTAATGATGTCATTACTCAGCGCGGTGATAGTCAATTTATGTTACATCAACCACAGCAAATATTAGCCGAAATTAATACGTTTATGCAGTTACATGATCACGATGTAATTATGACAGGCACACCCGCAGGCGTTGGCGAAGTGGTAAAAGGAAATACCTATAGCGTTAGCTTATTTGCCGATAATAACTGCATATTGACTCACCATTGGCAAGCTGTGTAGTGGTAATATGCAGTGTTTAATTAGCGTTTATGTTTAAAAAGGAATTGGATGGGCTTTAAATATCTCATCTATCGCGGCCAATGTTTCAGCCGATAAGGTGATATCAAATGCGTCAATATTCTCTTTTAGTTGGCTCATTTTCGTGGCACCAATAATAGTTGATGTTACACCGTCTACTTGATTACACCACGCCAGTGCAAGTTGAGCTGCAGTCATGTTATTTCCGTGTGCTAAATCAAGGTATTTTTGGGTAGCTTGTTGTGCTTGCGGTGTATCACGAAACAGTCCATTTCGCTGTGAAAAACTCCAACGTGAGCCCTCTGGGCGCGCTCCATTTAAATACTTACCCGTTAATAATCCCGCAGCTAAGGGAGACCAAGGTAAATAGGCAATATCTTCGTGAATACATTGCTCTATTAAATAAGGCCAGTCTTTAGCGTGTACTAAACTAAATTCGTTTTGAATAGCAACCATACGCGGTAAGTTATGCTCTTTTGCTAAACTTATATATTGGCTGATACCCCAAGGTGTATCGTCTGATAGGCCACAGTGTTTAATTTTTCCTGCTTTTACACAGTCGTTTAAGCCTTCTAAAATATCGAGCATACCAGCGATATGCTCGTTGGTGTTGGTATCGCTAAAACGTAATTTCCCCGGCCAATGCTTAGCAAAATGAGGAGTAGAGCGATTAGGCCAATGCAATTGGTATAAATCAATATAATCGGTTTGTAAGCGTTTTAAAGAATCATCAACCGCGTTGATAACCGCTTGACGATTAAGATCACCACCGTTACGTACCCAAGGCATGCCATTACCAGCTACTTTTGTGGCTAAAATAATATCTTGGCGTTTTTGCTTATTTCGGCTAACCCAATCGCCAATAATTTGCTCTGTTTTACCATAGGTGTCGGGCGATGGAGGTACAGCATACATTTCGGCTGTATCCATAAAGTTAACGCCTTTATCTAATGCATAGGCAATTTGCTCATCGGCATCACTTTGAGTATTTTGTAAGCCCCAAGTCATCGTGCCTAGGCATACACGAGACACCTTTACTGCACTGCTGCCTAATAAATTATATTGCATGAAAATTCCTTAACTTAATCACAAGCGTGTTGTTGCAAAGCTGATAATAATGGTTCAGTGATGGTTGTTTTTGTAGCGGTTTTAAAATCAAACATAACCACAGTAGAGTGCCCAGTCGTGGTGATAGCTTGCTGCGCATGGCTAAAAACTTGATATTGCATAGTAAACCTATCGGACTTGATATCACTAATAGCGACACTGACGGTGAGTGTATCGGGAAACGTGACCGGGCGTTTATAGCGAATGTTATTTTCGCTAATAACCGGTCCAACACCATTTGCATTAATGGTATCAAACAGGTTTATTTTAGATAAAAAATCAATACGCGCAGTTTCAAAATAACGTAAATACACGACATTATTAACATGTTGTAGCGCGTCCATATCACCCCATGCAACAGTGATATCAGTATGAATAGGGTGCTGCTGTTTAAAAGAAAGCATTATTTTAATTACCCTTAAAAATAAAGTATTTAGACTAACAATATGTATCAGTTAGCTCAAGTTTTTGATTACTTTGGAGTACGTTATACGCTGTATTTACCTTTATTGCCTTGTTAAGTACACTGAGAGGGATATTTGCAGCGACAAGGGATTTAAATTGCGTTTTACTCGGTACCTATTTTTAATATGTTTAGCATTTTATATAACATCATACGCTGTTCATGCTCAAACTCTTACCCCATTAAACGCTAAGCAATTAGCGCAGTTATCGTTTAGCCACCCCCCTTCTTCACATTGGCAATTTAGTTACTTTAACGAGCCGGTGTTTAACTCAAACATGTTAATACTCGAAGCGGGTGACAGCCATAAACCTAAATTATTGCTGGTACATGGTTTGGGGGCATTAGCCATGCAAGATTGGTTTGGAATTATTAACAAGTTAACACAGCAATATCATGTGATGGCTATCGATTTACCAGGCTTTGGCCATTCAGATTACCCGAAAGGGCGATACTCACCAGAAAATTATGCAGCAACGCTTGCAAGTTTAATTAAGCAAACCGATAACAAGCCCATTACTGTTGTTGGGCACTCAATGGGAGGAGCTGTTAGTTTATATTTAGCGGGTAAATATCCCCAGTATGTAAAAAAATTGGTATTGGTAGATGCAGCCGGTATTTTGCAAAAAACTGCATTTATAAAACCAATTACACACATTCCCAAGCCAAGTTCATTTTTACCTACGTTTTTACAAACCGCTTTTTTGAAAAATAAACTAGCCCAACTCAACGACTTTACCGCTGGCATAGTGGAAGAAACGTCTATCAACTCTTATATAACCGAAGTACTACATCAAAGCGATGGAGCTTGGCGGTTATTAATGGGTGAAAAACCAAATATGAATGCTGCACTGAGTTTAGTGGAACAAAACTTTAGTACGGTTGTGCAAAATGTCACTATGCCTAGCGGTATTATTTGGGGTAAAAACGATGCAATCGCACCTTTACGAACAGGCCAAGTACTTAATCATGTGTTAGTAAACAGCGAACTGATTGTGTTAGCTAATAGCGGGCACGTGCCAATGAAAGATAACACCGAAAAGTTTATGGATAGCTTGTTTAGTGTATTAAATAACACGGCAATTCAGGACAAAAGCGCGCAGCCTTTTTCACAATTAATAAACGAAACCTTATACTGTGAAGATAAGCACACGCGGTATTTTTCAGGCCATTACGATCGCGTTGTTATTAAAAATTGCAGTAACGTAACGATAGAGGATTTATCTGCCCATTCTATTGTTATTACAGACTCTTTAGTAAAAATGAGTAATGTAGTGATTAAAAGTAACGATGTTGCTCTTCATGTTGAAAATGCCGTCGTACAAATTACTAATTCGACCGTTACTGCAAAATATGGCGTAGATGTGATTAATAGCCGTTTTGATGCAGCGGGAATGAAAATAAACGCGAGTCAATATGGGTTAAAAGCGCAGGGGGAAAATAATATTATTTTTTCATTAAGTGAACTGCATAGCCCTATTTATAGTGGCGTTGTTCATGGTGCTTTTGAACCTGGAACGGGTTTGTTCGACACTGTAATGCTAAGTCACTAATTAATAACTGATTGACTGCACTTTTAAAACAGTGCGGTGGAAGGAATAACGAATGTATAAAGTAATACTTTATTGGCTAGCATTAATAATTAGCGTGTTGTTTATCACCAATGTGCACGCTCAGTTACCAATAATGGGTGCACAGCAATATCCCCTTTATTTACCGCAATTAAAAAATAAGCGGGTTGGGCTGGTGGTTAATCAAACATCACGCGTTAATAATATGCATTTAGTTGATGCTTTACTGGCAAAAGGAATTAATGTTGCAACCATATTTGCACCAGAGCATGGTTTTAGAGGCGATCATGATGCTGGGGCTATTGTCAGTAATGCGATTGATGATAAAACGGGTATTCCGCTTGTTTCAATTTATGGAAAAAATAAAAAGCCAAGTCCCGATGTGCTTAACAAGCTTGATATCATTATTTTTGATATTCAAGATGTAGGGGTGCGTTTTTACACATATATAAGTTCTATGCATTATATGATGGAAGGGGCCGCTGAGCAGGGTATTGAGTTTATGGTACTTGATAGACCCAACCCAAATATAGCTTATGTAGATGGCCCAATATTAGAGCCAGACTTTAAATCGTTTGTTGGCATGCATCCAATACCTGTGCTGCATGGAATGACCGTCGGTGAGCTTGCGTTTATGATTAAAGGTGAAAAGTGGATAAACCAAGCCTTTGATTTAAAACTAACGGTGATCCCTGTCGCTCACTATACCCGCCGTAGTCGTTATAGTTTACCTGTAAAGCCAAGCCCTAATTTACCCAACGATCAAGCAATTGCACTTTACCCTTCGCTTTGTTTTTTTGAGGCAACCCCGGTGAGCATTGGTCGTGGTACCGATTTCGCGTTTCAAGTTATTGGTTTTTCACCACAAAAATTGGGTGATTTTAGTTTTTCGGTACGTAGTATAAAGGGGGCGGCTGCTAATCCAAAGTTTAAAGACCAAACTGTTTATGGTCTTGATTTACGCCATTCATTAAGTGGCGGCTTAAATTTAAGTTATTTTATTAATGCGTATAAACAGTTATCTAAGCAAAACGTTAACTTTTTTCAGCGAGCTAACTTTATGGATAAACTAGCAGGAACCGATAAACTTCGCTTAGCGATTATGGCTGGGCAAAACGAGGTTCAAATTAAACAAAGTTGGCAAGCGGGATTGAATCAATTTAAACACCAGCGCACTCCTTACTTACTGTATCAATAAGGATAGAAGGTGAAAAAATCGATTTTAATACTTATTGTTGTTGGTTTATGTAGTGTCGTGTTTGGTTGTAGCAGCGATAACACGAGTCACTTAATTGAGCTTTCGAAGCGAGAGGATACGCAAGCACAGGTTATTGTTAATATTCCACAACGACACCCAAGTGATCGACAATATATAAATAACCGTGGTAGCTTTTATGGTTATTCTCAGCGTGGACAGGTAATAATAGATAATAAAAATGCGAACAGCGCCGATATTTTTATTAATGGTAAAAAGTTACAGTTTAACCAGGTATTAAAACCAAATCAGGTTTATCAATATGATATTTCAACGCTAACAAAAGATGGGCGTAATAATTTCCATATAGCCCATGTCAGCCCAGTGAGTGCACAATTGTCGCTACATTTTAATTATCCTAACTTGGCACATAAGCACGATAACACAATCGATTTTTCTAACGTTGATACGCTTATTAATAACGATATTAAGGCTGGATTTCCAGGGGCGGTACTGGCTGTAGTACATAAAGGAGAACTAATAAAATTAACGGCTTATGGTTATAGTAAAAAATATCAACAGCCAGGGGAATTATTAACACCCGCGCCAAAAATGCAAGTTGATACCTTATTTGATTTAGCTTCAAATACTAAAATATTTGCTACTAACTTAGCATTAATGAAACTTGTTACAGAGCAACGTTTAGATATTAATAAGCCGATTGCATTTTATTTACCCCAATACAAAGGCCAAGGGCGTGATTTACTCACGGTAAAAAACTTACTTACTCATACCAGTGGTTATCCTTCGGTATTTCATTTTTATAAAAAAGATAACCCATTGGGTACGTCGTTTTACTCACAAGACAGTGCGCTTACTAAACAGCTTATTTTAAATAAGTTACCGTATAAAAGTGACCACTCTGCGCATCATTACTCAGATATTAACTATGTCATGCTAGGGATGCTAATTGAGCATATTACCGGGCAATCATTAGATGATTACTTACAACAACAAATATATGGCCCACTTGGATTAACGCATACGGTTTTTAATCCGTTAAAAAATGGATTTAACGCCCAGCAATGTGCCGCCACAGAATTAAGAGGTAATACGCGAGATGGTCGCGTACAGTTTGAAAATATACGCACGGAGGTTATACAAGCCCAGGTGCATGATGAGCTTGCCTATTATTCATTAGGCGGCGTGGCAGGTCATGCAGGGTTATTTAGTAACGCTAAAGATTTAGCCGTATTATCTCAGATGCTATTAAATAAAGGGGGGTATAACAATAAAACGATACTCTCTGAGCAAGTATTATCACAGTTTTTAACTCCTCAGGTGAGCGACGAAACCTATGGTTTGGGTTTTCGTTTAGCAGGGACTCAACAATTAAGACGTTGGCATTTTGGCCCTTATGCAAGCCCACAGGCCTATGGCCATACAGGCTGGACAGGCACCGCAACAGTTATTGATCCTTACTACGATTTAGCTATTATTTTACTGACTAATGCACGTCATAGTGAAATTGCGGGCAATGCAAAACAGTATCAATTTATTGCCAAGCAATACGAAACAGCAAAGTATGGATCGGTTATCGCACTGGTCTACGAAGCACTATTAAATCATTAAGCTATCACATAGCTTAAATAATCATATCTAGTGGGCTTTTTTAAAGGTGACTTGAGCATGCCAATACTTTAAGCTAAGTGGTTTATAAAACTAAACAGTTTAAGCTATTTAGGCTTAATAAATGAGCGTAATAGCGCATATAAAGCGATACGTGTTCGCTAAAAATAAAGGTTAATTTATGTCTTGGTATTCTATTTTACCGCCGTTGATTGCTATTGCTATCGTATTTTGGCGCAAAGAAGTAATAATGGCGCTATTAGTGGCAGTTGCTTCATCCGAATTTTTATTAGCCATACAAGGCGAAGGAAATTCTATATTTGCAACGTTTTTAAATACCATAGAGCGTATCATTTCGGTGGCAAGCTCACCGGGCAATACCCGTATTTTAATTTTTAGTATAATGATTGGTGCATTACTTGCCTATATTCGTGAATCGGGAGGGGTGGCGGCCACTGTTAATTTTTTAATGAATAAAGGGGTTGCTAAAAGTAAGCGTCAAGTTGGCTTTTTAACAATGTTTACCGGTATCGTGGTATTTATCGAGTCAAACTTAAGTGTCTTAACTTCAGGGATTGTATCACGCGGTTTATTCGACAAGTTTAAAATGAGCCGTGCACGTCTTGCTTATATTATTGATAGCACCAGTGCGCCAGTGTGTATTTTAATATTACTTAATGGTTGGGGGGCTTTTGTATTAGGCTTACTAGGTAACTACGAGTTAAATGAAAGCGCTGTGTCGGTATTGTGGGGGAGTGTAGGGTATAATTTTTACGCCATAATCACCCTCGTTATTGTATTTTACACCATTGCGTTTGACAAAGTTCATGGCCCAATGAAAGACGCCGAGCAAAAGCTAGAGCTACAAAAAACCGAATTAAAAGAAGAAGTAAAAGGTTCTAAAGCCCGCTTTATGTTAGTGCCATTATTAACGCTTATAGTGAGTATGGTAGGCTTTATGTTTTACACTGGTAACGGTGAATTGGCACAGGGGAGTGGCTCTAAATCAGTATTATATGCAACCGTGTTGGCCATTGTCGTAGCGTATTGTTTAATGATTAGCTCACGTAAGTTTAGCCACCATGAATTAGTTGAAACCGGCTTTAAAGGCATGGGTGAGCTATTACCATTAGTGAGTATTGTGTTGCTATCACTTACTTTAGGTGCAAGTTTAAAAGAGCTGGGTACCGGTGTATTTGTAGCCTCGCTAGTGGGTGACTACCTTCCTATTTACCTAATTGTACCGGTACTGTTTTTAACCGGGGCGGTTATGTCGTTTACTACGGGAACATCGTGGGGCACATTTGCCATACTGATCCCCATTGGCGTACCTCTTATTCAAACCTTAGGGCTACCCCCCTCGCTTGTTGTTGGCGCCATTTTAGGCGGTGGTATCTTTGGCGATCATTGTTCGCCTATATCTGATACGAGCGCGGTGTCGGCGCTTGCCTCGGGGTGTGATTTACTTACTCATGTTAAAACACAGCTCCCTTATGCACTATTTGGTGGTGCACTGACGTTTATCGCTTACTTTGTTATAAGTATTATCGTGTTATAAATTATAAATACACGTATTTAAAAAACCACAAAGCCTGCTTAATCGCAGGCTTTGTGGTTAATGAAACAAATAATGTAGGGTTTATTTATTATGTGGGGATGTAAACATAACTTTTAGTAATTAAACATTACACTTTAAAACGTGCAACTAACGCATTAAGTTGGCTAGCAAATTGAGCGAGTTCGGTTGTTGCTATATTCATGTTTTCTGCACCAATACCAGTTTGATGAGACAATTCTTTTATTTCAATAACTTGCTTACTTACATCAGCGGCAACGGCATTTTGTTGCTCACTGGCACAAGCAATTTGCGAATTCATATCGATAATTTGATGGACCGCTTCTTTTATTTCTGACAATGATTGTTGTACATCAACGGTTTGGGTAACGATATTATCAGCGCGTTTGCGCCCTGTGAGCATTGCCTCAACGGATGCTTGCGCTTGCGCTTGTGCTTTGGTGATTCTTTCTTCTATTTCGGCTGTTGATTTTTGCGTATTCGATGCTAAGTTTCTAACCTCTCCAGCTACAACTGAAAAGCCTCGGCCAAATTCTCCGGCACGTGCAGCCTCTATTGCCGCATTGAGTGCCAGTAAATTGGTTTGCTCCGAAATCCCTTTAATAACAGCCAATATACCGGTTATATCTTGGGTGCTTTGTGCAAGTTCAGTAATAATAGCTGATGCCTTTTCAAGGTCATCCGATAGACTGGTGGCGCCAGTAAACGATTGCTCTGCTTTTAACGCACCTGCATCAACAAGTGTGCGAGCTGATTCACTCGCGTTGGCAGCAATATGGGTGCTACGTGCAACATCGGCAGTGGTTGCTTGCATTTGATTTATAGCCGTAGCAACTTGCTCAGTGGCTTTATCTTGTTCTAATAAATTATTTTTTGTTTGGGTGGATATTAAAGCAAGCGCTTCAGAGGCATTGGCTTGAGATGAAGCCGAGGTTGAAATTTCTGCCATCATGACTTTTAACTTTTTAACCATAAGTTGCATTGCAGAGTAAATGCCTGTTGCATGTTCTTTCTGATTAAAGTGCATGCTTAAGTCACCCTCGGCAATTTTATGTGTCAGTGTTTCTATTTCGCTAGGCTCTCCTCCAATGGGCTTTAAAATAGAGAGCGAAATACGCCATGTCAGAATAATGGCCAATATAATACCAACAAGCACTAAACACAGCAGATTAAAGATTGCCGATTTACCCTGAGTTAATGATTTATTTGTAAATTCGTTGGCTTTGTTGGCAGCAAATAACTCAAGCGCAAGGAGTTGTTCGTTTAATTGGGTTATATAATTATCGCCTTCTTGTTGGGATATGTTTATGCCTTTGTCGTATTCACCTTGCTTTATTAATGTAATGACTTTGTTTCTTATTGGAGTCCAAGCAATAAACTGTTGTTTAATAGCGTGTATTTCAGATTTATTACCAAGGTAACGTTCTTCAAGTACTGAAAAAAGTTGTAAGGTTTCTTGTTCTATTTCATTAATGTGTTGTGTTGTTTCGTTGATAGGCTTTGATGCATTTTTAGAAGTGATATCCTTCATTAGGTTGTCTATGGTGATAACATTTTTACCAATTTTGCTAATAGACACACTAACAGTAAAAGGATGCTTATATAGTAATTGTGTAAAGCTCGACAACATTTGCATTTCTTTTACTGCAAAGCCCGTCATAATTAATAAAATAGCAATAAGAATAAAGTAAGATGTTCCTAAACGCTTCCCTAATGACAAATTGTCGAACATATTATTTCCTAAATTGAATACTTAAAAATGACTTGATTATGATTAAAATACAAAAATAATGGGTCTATTATTTTATAAATTATATACCGTATTAAATAATAGACCGTAAGAGTGAAATAAAAATTCTATGCATGGCGATAATTTTGGATTAACAGCGTATAACGCAAATTTCATTAAAATGTGGGGATAATCAAGGTCGGTTATTTAGTTGGGTATAAAACGGGGCGCTATAATAGCGCAATTATCACCGGTAGCGATGATTATAGTTAGAGCTCGTTAAACAGGTAATTATCCTTTTTATAAAAAAGAATAATTACCTTATATTTAATGTTATTTGTTAAAAAGCAAAAGACACTGAAGCGACCACGGTTCGTGGGGTGCCAATATTGATTCTCAAATCACCACCACTTGCCGAATAATACTCTTCGTCAAACGCATTTTTTACAGCTAACTGCAATCTAACTGTGCCATCCGATCCTAAACCTGGCGTGGCAAGTGTATACCAAGCCGATAAATCAACGAGGTTATAGCCGTCTAATGTGTAAGTATTGCTATCATCACCAAATCTATCATCAACAAAGAAGTAACCGCCACCTAGGCCTAGACCTTCTAAAGCACCTCCTTGAAATTCGTATGATGCCCATATGTTAAATGTATTTTCGGCAACATTACGTGGCTTATTACCTTTAACACCGTCTACTTCTAGTTCTGCATCGGTAAATGCATAACCGGCTATGATATTCATGCCTTCAGTGGGTTGTCCTGAAATAGAGAGCTCAATCCCTTCTGAAGTTTGGCCATCTCGTAGCACGGCCACTCCATTTTCTGAAGTGAGCACGTTCGTTTTTTGAATGTCATAAACAGAAATACTAGATTGTAAGCGGCCTTCAAAAAACTCCGCCTTAACGCCTAATTCAAATTGTTCAGAATTTTCAGGGTCAAACTGCTCGGTATTGCTAACGTCGGTATCAGCAGCGCTATCGTTAGGTGCAAATGCTTCTGAATAACTAGCGAATATAGAGGCATTTGGCATTAGTTTATAGTTTATAGCCAATTGAGGAGAGAAAGCAGATGTTGCATCTAAATCAAAATCTACACCAGTACTTGCACCATTAGTGAATGCAGTAATGCCATCACTATAACCACTTTTAACTGAATCAAAACGGCCACCTATTAATACGCCTAACTTATCAGTTAATACTAAGTAGTCATTAATAAAAAATCCGTAATCTTCTGAAGTGAAAGTACGCCTTGCAAAGTCATCCGCATTTAAATCCGTTGGTAAATTACCATATACAGGGTTACTTATATCGAATAAGGGAATACCACTAAAACCAAATGCGGCAGGTAAACCATCTGAATTAACTGATTCTACAAAGTTATCTTTGCGTTCATAATCGCGGTAGCTTCCACCTATGGCTATTTTATGAGTAACGTTACCCGTTTGTATTTCACCTGTCACTATGGTGTTTAAATATAAAACATCAACGTCAGCATTTTGGTTACCGTCTGTTCTACGAATCAAGAAAACTTGATCTGTTGGATCATCAAATACACCCGTTAAGCCTTCATTTATATTTGTAGCAATATCTGCAGGGCTTTGAAACTCGATAAAACCATCATCGCTGATTGGGCCATCGGCATCAAAAACAGCAACAGCTAACGGTCTTGCTTGTAAATCATTAGCAGAGCTGGCTTCATAAGCTGCACTAAAGCGCATATTCCAATTGTCGCTTAATTCTTGCTCTACTGTTGCGTCAAAAAAGTTGAAGTTACTTTCGAATACTTCGTAGTCTTCACCAAAACGAGTTGATAGAGGGATATCAAGTAACTCATTTACGACAACTCGACCATCTAATGTTGGAACAGTGATTGTGCCTCGATCGAGTGGTCTTGATTCATCACGGTATTCGTATGATAAATTTAGGCGCGTTGTTGGCGCTAAATCAAAGGTACCTGAGATTGAAAGTGTGTCACGATCAATATCGGTAAAATCACGAAATGATTCAGCATCTTGTATAGAGCCTACAACACGAATAGCTGCATTTTCATTAATTGGCGTAGACCAATCAAGCAAAGCGAAACGGTCATTATATGAACCCAAGCGAGCCTCACCGGCAAAGCGCTCTTCAGCTAATGGCTTTTTAGTTGCAATATCAACAAGTCCACCAGGCTCTACTTGGCCGTAAGTGATTGATGCCGGACCTTTTACCACTTGGGTGTATTCAACATTAGATAGGTTCGTTTTAAAATTGGTCGCACGGCGAAAACCATCGCGGTATACGGTATTACGTCTAAATCCACGAATTAAAAAATCATCATTCGTGCCACCAAATCCATCACCGAGTGAAACACCTGGGGTGTTTCGTAATGCTTCAGCTAAATCGGTAATTTTTTGGTCCAAAATAAGTTGTTCAGGAATAATACTCACAACACGAGGCAGCTCTAAAAAGTCAACTGAGAAGCCAGTTAGAGATGATGATTCTTTGATCACATAACGAGATTGAGCAGTACCTGTTACACTTATTCTTTCAATATCATTATTTTGCGCTTGGTTATCAGTTGCATTTTGAGCATAGGCAAGTTGGCAACTACACATTAGCGTAGTTAATAGAAAAGCCTTTTTTTTATGTTTCATGTTATTCCTTAAGGTAATTATTTTTAAATCTATTTAGTAATGATAGTTATTTTCATTAAGGTTCTTGGCGTAGACCGGAACAATGTCATTATCAATTCAATTTTTTACAATACTTCTGTTATTTCTTGAGCTGTAGGGGGTTTATTTAATTTAAATGTATGATCGACACCCGAGGGAAATGTCACTTTTAATTTTAGGTTGTCGTAGTCCATGCTACTTTCATTTGGCAATACTTTTTGAAAAATCGTGGTAGAGGAAAACGTCTTAGGGTTTAGTTTAAAGCTATTGCCAAGTGTATCGATAGCATAGACCGACTCTATTATTGGAAAACCATGGGGGTGAGTAATATTCACTTTTAAGGTATCACTACTTTCACCTTTTTTTAAGGTGCCTATCATCGTAAATCCGTTAAAAAGCGCGTTACTTTTTGCTAAATATTGGCTCGGTTCTGGATTGTGATTCTCCTTCTTAACATAGATAAAACCGGCAACCATAACCAAAATTAAAATGGGAAATGTTTTAATTTGGGCAGTTGATAAACGAGCGCTTTTTAAGCGTTTATAAGTCATTAACACACCGGTGATTGACATCCCTGTTAGCATAATGCCAAAAATAAACCAAATAACTTTAGTAGTAAGCTTACCTAAATTACCAAAATGCAAAGGGTCAGCCGTTTCATTAATATAGGCAGCCGTAGACAGGTCTGTTGATTTTTGAACCTTAATTATTGAGCCGTCTTCGGGGTCAATAAATACACGGTTAGCACGTGAGCGGACCAATATATCGTTAGTATTACCAAGTACAGTAATTGCTTGAGATACCGAAGTGGGATATAAAATTTGCACCGGCTCCCAATTTGGGAAAGCGGCTTTTGCATTTTTTATAAATTCACTGGCTGGAATAATATCTAAAGTATCACCAAACTCTTGTATTCGTTCAATGCTAGGACCTGGGCGCGCAGGCTCAAAACTACTTTTAGCAACTAAAGAGCCAAACTCCACTAAGTACCAAATGGCAGTCACAACCATTAATATAATAAACCAAGTTGCCCAAATACCAGATACTTTATGTAAATCACTTAATACTACTCTGGCGCCTTGATTTGTACGAAAGCGCAGCGCTGATTTTTTTAGTCTGCCCGTGGTTTTTAAACCAGAATATAATGAAATTAAAAGTACAATAGCGAGTGAGCCGGTTATAGGTAAACCAATAAAGCTAGGCATAAAAAAGTAGCGATGTAAGTCTCTAAAAAAACGCTGAACAGTTAAAAAATCAGTGGTGCCAGTCACTTTCCCTGTCCATTGATTAATATGAACAAAGTAGCGGGTGCCATCGGCTCTTAAAAAAGTAGCTCGGTATGCAAAGTAGTCACTTTCACCTTCAGTGAAAATAGTTAACATGTCATCAGGGTTTGCCGCTGCTTTAACGTTTTTTTCTAATGTACCCCAAGGCACTTTTATTGTTGCGGGAGTCACCCGCATATCGTCTTGTATTAGCCAATCTATTTCGTGAGAAAGTGTTGCAATAGTCCCTGTTGCAAGTAATAGGGTCATTAAAAAAGCAAGATTAAAGCCCAACCAAGCATGAATATCGTATAACCGACGCTTTTTGTTTTTAGGTTTAGCTATGCAGTTTTCTGCATTATCTGTATTCATGAGATCCCTTAAATAAAAAGTCATCAGTTATATTGAGTGTAAAATCGCCGGCATAATAGTGTAAATAGCTATCATTAACAATTATATGAGATGAAATGTTATAAATTTGTGTTACTTGCTTATGCTAGAACAAACTCCTCGCTTTAGTTACAATGGTTAATTGATAAATTTTAGTGTTTAATTTTATTAGGCTGTTATGCAACTGATTCAAATTGATAAAGCGCGTTACCGAAAACATCTAAATCGTGTTATTGCAGGCTGTGCGGCGGGTCTTGCCGTAGGCAGTTTAGCTATTTCACAAACGTTTATTTTGTTATTTCCAGATGAAAGCGGTAGTCATTTTCATTGGAACTTAACCGGGGTGGTTATAAGTAGTTTAGCGATTGCGTGGTTGTTAAATAAATACCGTCATCACGACTTTATGACCGAAGTTGTGTATGTATGGGAGTTAAAGCAAGCGCTTAATAAAATAACGCGCAAAATGCCAAAATTAAAAGCAGCAGGGCGTGAAGGGCATGCCGATGCATTGCTCGCTATTCATTATAGTTATGCCGGTTCAAGGCTTTTATGGCAGTTAGACGATAATACAATTACATTAGATGATTTGGCGATTAAACAAACTGAGCTCGATAGTGTGGCCAGTAAATATAATCTTACGCTTAATGCCGATGATTATAATGACAATATTTTAAAACAGTTTTAGCGCTGTTTTTCGCAAATTGGAATCAACAATGAAAAAAATATTAATAGTTTGTTTGGGTAATATTTGTCGCTCGCCAACTGCTGAGGCTGTTTTAAAAGCCAGAGCGAATATATTAGGCGTTGCTATTGTTGTTGATTCAGCAGGTACTATTGGTTACCACGAAGGTAATCAGCCCGATTCTCGCTCTATGGCTGCAGGAGAAAAGCGAGGGTATAGCTTTAAAGGTATTACTTCGCGTAAGGTATGTAGCCATGATTTTGACGAATTTGATTTGATTTTAGCTGCAGATGAGCAAAATTTTGCAGATTTAAAAACATTGTGCTCCTCTCATTTTCACTACAAGCTGGCACTTTTTTTACAGTATGGTGAGCAAACGCAAAGTGCGATCCCTGATCCTTATTACGGTGGCAGTGATGGATTTGAAAAGGTACTTGATTTAATTGAAGCGGCAAGTGATAAAATTTTACAGAAAATTTAAATAAGTCGTGTTAATTCGCACACGCAATCGTTGAAAAAATAGAAAACCGTCGCCATATAGTTGGCATTACAGCTGTACTTCGACCTAACGTTAAACTTTTGTGATAGTATCACTTTATCGTGTTGAAGTTATTTAATTTTTGGATTTGTCGTGGCGCAAGTAAGAGCAAGAGTCCAACTTAGTGTTGGTAAAAATAGTGATATCCCCGCAGAGATAGTTTCATTTAGTGACCTAAAAGATGGTCAAGAGCATATTGCTATGGTGTTTAATAATGCGGATACCGAGCAAGATGTGCCGTTGATTCGTATGCACTCAGAATGTTTAACAGGCGATGTATTTCATTCATCGCGCTGTGATTGTGGTGAGCAACTAAATGAATGCATTGAAATGATGCATCAACAAGGTGGTGTTTTATTATACTTACGCCAAGAAGGTCGTGGTATTGGTTTGTATAACAAAATTGATGCGTATGTTTTACAATCTCAAGGCATGAACACCTACGAAGCAAATAACCATTTAGGATTTGCCGACGATTTACGGGATTTTTCTGATGCGGTATTAATGTTAAGTGCACTTAATGTAAGCCATGTGAAATTAATGACCAATAATCCTAAAAAAATAAATGCGTTAAAAGATGCGGGTATTCAAGTTGATGATGTGATTGGAACGCATGCTCATATCAAGGCGGGGCTTGCGGGAAATAAAGCGTATTTAGAAACCAAAATTAAGCATGGCTCGCACATGCTTGATATTAAAAAAATTAAAAAAAGTTAGTTTTCAGCTTATTTAATTACCTAATATCTATTAATCCTCCCTAGCGCCAAGTTATACTTGGCGTGTTTGTTTTATTTAAAGAGTGACTATGTCGACACCAATACGCGTTTTTAAAGCTGATGCCGGACTGAAGTGGTTCAAAGCAGGATTACTTATTTTTAAAACCCAGCCAATGACATTTATATTTATGCATTTGTTGATGGGTATTGCGGGTTTAATGTCGCTATTCTTTCCGTTTTTACAGGTTGCTGCTGCGCTGGCGGCTCCTTTTCTAACGGCTGGGTTTTATCAAGCTGTGCTGACTAAACAGCAAGGCGGTAAAATTATGCTGGTTGATATTCTTAAACCCTTTACGAATAAAGGGAATAGATTAGGCTTACTACGTTTGTCGTTATATCAAACAGGAGCGGGCATTTTAATGGCGCTATTTTCAAGCACATTATTTGGTGATGCTTTAGCCATTATGCAACAACCAAATATTGATCCTAATATTGCACTTGAACAAATGATAGCCAGTATTTCAATAGCCAACGTTATCTTATTTTTTGCCGTTATGTCGGTTTATATTTCGGCTTTTGCTTATGCTATTCCCCTGATTTACTTTAAACAAGAGCAACAGATAGTGAGAGCCCTTAAGCGCTCATTGGCGGTGTTTTATCATAATATTTTACCGCTATCAGTGTTTGGTGTTATTTGCGGTATTTTAATGTTTATTTCTTTGATGTTATCTATGCTGCCTCTGTTGATCTTAATGCCAATTTGCTACATTAGCTTCTTTGTATCTTATCAGGCTATTTTTATGCCGATAGTGCCACCGAGCGATGATGAAAACGTGAAACCGTTGAGTGCTGAACAAAGCGGGCGTTTTGATGCTTAATGGACGATAAATTAAAGCAAAAACATAAAAATTACGTGCTGTGGTTGTTAGGTCGCCAAGAGTATTCGCGCAAAGAACTAACACAAAAACTACAGCAGCGAGAAGCCAGCGAAGAATTTATCGAAGACTTATTAGATTGGTGTGAACAACACAATTTTATTAATGCGCAACGATACTGCGAAGGCTTTGTGAGAAAGCATATTTTTAAATGTCATGGTTTAAAGCGTATTCAAAGCGAAGCCATGGGCAAAGGGATTGACCGTTCTTTATTACAAAATGTAGTAGAGGAGCTTGAAATAGATTGGTTTGAGCTCGCGCAGGATGCGTACAACAAAAAGTATTCAACTACACCGGCAAACCTCGAATACAAAGAAAAAGCTAAGCGCGTGCGCTACTTAATGTATAGAGGTTTTAGCTATGAACAAATTGATTTTGCAATGCAAGCACAGTAAATACGGGTGAGATTTTCAAATGCAGCATATGACTACCGCACAACTTAGGCAACAGTTTTTAGACTTTTTTGCCAGTAAACAACACCAAATTGTTCCTTCAAGTTCTTTAATACCTGGTAACGATGCCACATTGTTATTTAATAATGCCGGTATGGTGCAATTTAAAGATGTATTTTTAGGCGCTGAATCACGCCCGTATACCCGTGCGACCAGTTCGCAGCGTTGTGTGCGTGCAGGTGGTAAACATAACGATTTAGAAAACGTGGGTTACACTGCGCGTCATCATACTTTTTTCGAAATGTTAGGTAACTTTAGTTTTGGTGATTACTTCAAGCAAGATGCGATTAAGTTTGCTTGGCAGTTTTTAACCGAGGTTGTAAAACTACCACAAGAAAAACTGTTGGTAACTATTTACCACGATGACGAAGAAGCATACGGTTTTTGGTCTAATGATGTTGGTTTAAGCGATGATCGTATTATTCGTATTGCGACCTCTGATAACTTTTGGTCGATGGGTGATACTGGTCCGTGTGGTCCTTGTTCAGAAATATTTTATGACCATGGCGAAGATATTTGGGGTGGGCCTCCAGGCTCTCCAGAAGAAGATGGCGATCGTTTTATCGAAATTTGGAACCTGGTATTTATGCAATATAACCGTCAAAGCGACGGTACAATGGAGCCATTACCAAAACAATCGGTAGACACCGGGATGGGCCTTGAGCGTATTGCGGCTATTTTACAAGGTGTGCATTCAAACTATGAAATTGATTTATTTCAAGGTTTAATTGCCGCAGCTGCTGTGGTAACTAACGCACAAGATATGGACGATAAGTCGTTACGAGTGGTTGCCGATCATATTCGTTCGTGTGCGTTTTTAATTTCAGATGGTGTTATGCCTTCAAATGAAGGACGTGGTTATGTGCTGCGTCGTATAATACGCCGTGCTGTACGTCATGGTAATAAGTTAGGCGCTAAAGGGGCATTTTTCTATAAATTAGTGGCAGCACTTATTGAGCAAATGGGCCAAGCGTATCCAGAGCTTGCTAAGCAACAAGAAATCATCGAAAAAGTACTTCGTATTGAAGAAGAGCAATTTGGTAAAACTCTTGAACGTGGTTTAGCTATTTTAGAAGACAGTTTAACTGAGCTTAAAGGCGATGTGATCCCAGGGGATTTAGTCTTTAAACTTTATGATACTTATGGTTTCCCGGCAGATTTAACCGCCGATGTAGCGCGTGAGCGTCAAATGACCATTGATCATCAAGGTTTTGAGCAGTGCATGGCGGTGCAGCGTAAAAAAGCGCAGCAGGCTGGTAAATTTGGTGCCGATTATAACGAACAGTTAAAGTCAGAAAAGCACACAGATTTTAAAGGCTACGATAGCATTGAATATAGTGCAACCGTGGTTGAGGTATTTGCACAAGGTCAAGCTGTGTCAATACTTGAAGATGGACAAGAAGGCATTGTCGTTCTTGACCGTACACCATTTTATGCCGAATCGGGTGGTCAGGCTGGCGATACTGGTGTTATCACCGTCGCTGGTGGCGAATTTAATGTAAGCAACACTACAAAGCTGGGTAATGCATTTGCTCATCATGGCCGTATTCAAGGGCGTATTGGTGTGAATGATAAAGTTGAAGCAAGCATTGATGATGCTCGCCGTGACAGCATTAAAAAGAATCATACTGCGACTCACATCTTACACGAAGCATTACGCCAGCGTTTAGGTGAGCATGTAAATCAAAAAGGCTCTTTAGTTCAAGCTGAGCGTTTACGTTTTGATTTCTCTCACTTTGAGGGGATGACAAAAGACGAGCTACAAGATATTGAACGTGTCGTTAATGATGAAATTCGTCGTAACTTTGCACTTAATACTGAGTTAATGGCTATTGATGATGCTAAAGCTAAAGGTGCAATGGCGCTATTTGGTGAAAAATACGATGACGAAGTGCGTGTTGTTACTATCGGTGATTATTCTATAGAGCTTTGTGGTGGTACCCATGTTGAACGTGCTGGAGATATTGGTTTGTTCAAAATCGTATCTGAAAGTGGTATTGCCGCGGGTATTCGTCGAATTGAAGCGGTGACCGGTGCACACGCGATTGCGTATGTTGCGCAACAAGAGCAACAGCTTAATGATGTTGCTGCTTTAGTTAAAGGTGATAGTGCGTCAGTACTTGAAAAAGTAACAGCGTTACTTGAAAAATCTAAAGGGCTTGAAAAACAAATTGCTCAGTTAAACGATAAACTGGCAAGTGCTGCAGGTGCCTCGTTACTTGATTCTGTTGTTGAGATTAATGGTGTGAAATTGTTAGTCGCCAATGTTGAAGGGACTGAATCAAAAGCATTACGTGGCATGGTAGATGATCTTAAAAACAAAATTGACTCAGGTGTTATTGCATTAGGTGTAGCCAGTGGCGATAAAGTTAGCCTTATTGCAGGTGTTACAAAAGACTTAACGGCTAAAGTAAAAGCGGGAGAGTTGGTTAATCACATGGCGGGGCAAGTCGGCGGTAAAGGCGGTGGTCGTCCTGATATGGCACAAGCCGGTGGTTCACAACCCGAAAACTTAACCACAGCGCTTGATAGCGTGACAGCATGGTTAAGTGAAAAGTTATAATTTACAGCTTTAGTGAGTATTTTTATTTAAAACACATTATTTAGATTAGTTTTAAATTTATATAACACTTATTAGCTAAAAACATAAAAAGCGGTATTTTTTAATACCGCTTTTTTAATGCGAGTTAATTAGCTAAAGCACAAAAGCGGTAATAAATAAAACGATCGATTTTTAACCTGTCTTCGTAAATATTAATCAGCAAAGTTATTAACTTGAAAGTGAAGTAAGATTATCAATTTTTGAAATTTGAGCTACTCTATTAATTGTACCTATTAAAGTGCTTTATCTTTAATTTATATGAAACTTTTTATTTGAATGGTCATCATAAGATTGTGATTAAATTTATTTTTAAATCAGCTTTAATTTTTGTTGGTACAGTAATTTAATGATTTTTTATACTGAATATAATAAATATGTAAGTACTAAGCCAATCAACTTTTAAGTCGTAAAGCTTTGCCGTTATATTTGGGGTGTTAACTAAAATAGTGATATAGATGTGTTACTCACTATTAGTTAATAAATTTAAATGAGAGGTTGTATTTTAACCATTTAAAGCCCTGTTTTAATGCTTTTAGGCAAAGTTTTGGTGTTTTTAATTAAAAACACATTAGTTGAGTATTTTTACTTACTTTTTAGCCTAAATTTCATTAGTATGTTTACGCGGAATCTTATAATTTTTTGGAAAATGGGAGCAATAGAATGCTAATACTAACTCGTAGAGTGGGTGAAACCCTAATGATCGGTGACGAAGTGACAGTGACTGTTTTAGGTGTTAAGGGAAATCAAGTACGTATTGGTGTAAATGCACCAAAAGACGTTTCAGTGCATCGTGAAGAAATTTATATGCGTATACAAGCTGAAAAGTCTAACCCCAGCCAGGGCAATGCTTAATCATATTAAAGTGTTTTCACTTTAATAAAAAAGCCACTCATTATTGAGTGGCTTTTTTGTTTATAAAATCGAGTATTTCAGTGGTGAGTATTTGCTTTGAAATATACTGCATTGTTTTACTGTTTTTTAAGATGATCCCTTGGTCGGTATCAATAATGCTATTGATTTCATCCCATTTTAATTGGTAGTTTTTGTAATGGTTTTCGCTGCTTATACCTTGCTCATTAAAAATAAGTGTCACTTTTGAACCCGATGCTCTACTTAGCATTTGTCTGGTTACCCACCATGGCTGGCGATAATAAAAAGACACGCACTCTAAAACAGCAAGCATAATTAAAAAACTGCCAAGGTAGTGATCGTTTAAGCCATATATACCAAATAAACCCAGTGTAACGAGTAGCATAAGTAAAAAGTACTTTGGTTTTGCTTGTTTGCTATAAGGTAAAGACTGTTCAAAACATTCTTTATAGTAGGGCTTATCAAGTATATAACTGGTTGTAAATTCCATGGTGTTCGCTTTTAAAACATTTTGAGTATTCTAGCAATTTATAATCAAAAAATCTTTGCTAGCAGCGGTTTTTAATAATCTGAAATCTAACTATTGCGTTGTTATAAGTGTAAATAAATGAGCGATACACGTTTTTGTTAGTTTTACTGATATTAATTCTTATAAATGGTAATACCAATTTACAATTTGTATTTATTTACTCTGTTTTTTTACTTCACTTTATGTTCAGTCGTGTTTGATATTTTTACACTTTGGTAGTTATTATAACTTTTAACTATACATGTTATTTTTATCGTCTATATCCTTTCATTAATGCCTTATTTTTACAGTGTTAATTTATTTTTGCTTATGTTACTTTTGTGTTTATTGGTTTTACCAATTTACACAAAGGTAGACAAAGTGAAGTGTTTTGATACTATTCTGTAAACAAATATTTAAAAATACAACTTTTTAATACGATACTGGGTTTGAGGGGTAAATCATGGATATTGGTGCAGTACTGGCAACCGCTGGGAACTTAATGCTGACAGGCATGATAGGTGTGTTTGTATTTCTTTCGATATTAATTGGTGCAGTTAAATTAATGTCTCATTTAGTTGCTCGTTTTGAGCAACCTGAGTCTGAATCTTCTGCTTATTCACCTTCAATACAAACACAAGGTGTGCCAAAAGGCCACATCGCTGCAATTAGTGCTGCTATCGCTCAGTACAAAGCTAACAATAATTAAGGGGCACACACATGGCTAAATTAAAATTAACAGAACTGGTACTTCGCGATGCTCACCAATCGCTGCTTGCAACTCGCATGCGCTTAGACGATATGTTACCAATGGCAAAAAATCTTGATGACGCCGGGTATTGGTCTATTGAATCGTGGGGGGGCGCGACCTTTGATTCGTGTATTCGTTATTTAGGCGAAGATCCTTGGGAACGTATCCGTGCGCTTAAAAAAGCAATGCCTAACACACCACAACAAATGCTATTACGTGGACAAAACTTACTCGGCTACCGCCATTATGCTGATGATGTTGTTGAAAAGTTTGTAGAGCGAGCTCATAAAAACGGGGTTGATGTATTTCGTATTTTTGATGCCATGAATGATGTGCGAAACTTAGAAACCGCAATTAAAGCGGCTGTAAAGGTGGGGGCACATGCACAAGGGACTATTTCATATACAGTGAGCCCTGTTCATACACTTGATATGTGGTTAACACTTGCAAAGCAACTTGAAGAGCTTGGCTGTCACTCGATTTGTATTAAAGATATGGCCGGTTTATTAAAGCCATACGATGCAGAAAAGTTAATTAAAGGGCTTAAAGAAACCGTATCTATTCCAATTGCGATGCAATGTCATGCAACAACCGGTTTAAGTACCGCTACGTATCAAAAAGCGATTGATGCCGGTATTGATATGCTTGATACCGCTATTTCGTCAATGAGTATGACTTATGGGCACTCTGCTACCGAAACGATTGTATCAATCGTTGAAGGTACTGAGCGAGATACTGGTCTTGATTTAAATCAACTAGAAGAAATAGCCGCTTATTTTAGAGATGTTCGTAAAAAGTACTCCGCTTTTGAAGGTAGCCTTAAAGGGGTCGATGGTCGTATTTTATTAGCACAAGTGCCTGGTGGCATGTTAACTAATATGGAAAACCAATTAAAAGAACAAGGTGCTGCGGATAAGTTAAATGATGTACTACTAGAAATTCCACGAGTACGTGAAGATTTAGGGTTTATTCCATTGGTGACACCCACATCGCAAATTGTAGGCACACAAGCGGTACTTAACGTGTTAACGGGTGAACGTTATAAAACGATTACCAAAGAAACTGCTGGCGTGTTAAAAGGCGAATACGGTGCAACACCTGCGCCGATGAATAAAGAATTACAAGAACGAGTGCTTGATGGCAAAGAGGTTATTACATGTCGCCCTGCTGATATTATTGAACCTGAATTAGCAGTACTTGAAGATGAATTAGTTAATGCAGCAAAAGAGCAAGGCATTACATTAGCCGATGAGCAAATTGATGATGTACTCACCTATGCGTTATTTCCTCAAATTGGCTTGAAATTCCTTAAAAATCGTCACAACCCAGATGCATTTGAAGCTTTACCTAGTGCTGCAAGTGAAGCGCCGGCTGAATCAGCAAAACCGGCTGCTAATAGCGGTGTTGAGGCACAGCAGTACAGTGTCAAAGTTGATGGTAAAGTTTACGATGTTGTTGTTGCTCAAGGTGGTGAATTAAAAGAAGTATCATTAAAAGATTCTGAGCATTTACCCCAGTCAGCTTCGGTTGCTTCGGGCGAAACACTTAATGCTCCTCTTGCCGGTAATATCTTTAAAGTGAAGGTAAAACCAGGGCAAGTTGTGAATGAAGGCGATGTTGTGATCATTATGGAAGCGATGAAAATGGAAACAGAAGTACGTGCGATGCATACTGGCACCGTCGCTGATGTGTTAGTAAGTGAAGGCGATTCGGTGACAACCGGTGAAGCCATGATAGCGCTGGCATAAGGGGAGTATAATGGAAGGTCTATTAAACCTTTGGCATGCTACTGGTATTGCTAATTTTTCTATCCCTGCGCTTATTATGATTGCTGTAGGGTGCTTATTATTGTTTTTAGCTATTGCTAAAAACTTTGAACCACTGCTGTTATTACCCATAGGTTTTGGTGCTATTTTAACGAATATTCCTGTGGCAGGCATGTCAGATCCTGGCGGGTTATTATATGCCGTTTATCATGTCGGTATTGATACGGGAATTTTTCCTCTTTTAATTTTTATGGGGGTCGGTGCACTCACAGACTTTAGTGCATTGATTGCCAATCCGCGTATGTTATTACTGGGTGCAGCTGCTCAGTTTGGTATTTTTGCCACTTTATTTGGTGCAATTTTACTTAACTTTGTACCAGGGTTTGAGTTTAGTTTACAAGATGCTTCTGCGATTGCGATTATCGGGGGGGCAGATGGGCCAACAGCTATCTTTTTAGCATCCAAATTGGCTCCTGACTTGTTAGGTGCAATTGCGGTTGCGGCCTATTCTTATATGGCATTAGTACCCATTATTCAGCCTCCTATTATGCGCGCTTTTACGACAGTTGAAGAACGTAAAATAGAAATGCCGCAGTTACGTAAGGTATCTAAAAAGGAAAAAATTGTATTTCCATTAATGGTATTAACGTTAACGGCTATCTTTTTACCGGCTGCAATTCCATTGGTGGGCATGTTTTGTTTAGGTAACTTAATGAAAGAGTCGGGCGTTGTTGACAGATTAAGTAACAGTGCACAAAACGAGATCATTAATATTACGACTATCTTTTTAGGTTTAGCGGTCGGCTCTAAGTTGGCAGCTGATAAATTTTTAACAGTAGAGACATTAGGTATTTTGGTTCTTGGTGCATTAGCATTTGCTATTGGCACAGCATCGGGCGTGTTTATGGCTAAGGGGCTTAACAAAATATCGAAAACGCCAATTAATCCATTAATAGGGGCCGCAGGCGTATCGGCGGTACCGATGGCTGCTCGAGTTGTTAATAAAGTAGGGCTTGAAAGTAACCCGCATAATTTCTTATTGATGCATGCAATGGGACCTAATGTAGCTGGGGTACTGGGAAGTGCTGTTGCTGCAGGGATATTATTAGCTTTGGTTGGTTAACTCCCTAGATTAATTCCAACCTATTAGCGCAGTGTTTACTGCGCTTTTTTTTGCCTAAAATTTGTCATTGGTATTAATGATATTTTTGTTTAAAGTGGATAGCCTTAGCTATGAAAGGATAAGCATGATGTTTGCACTGCCATTAGATCATTATTTAAAAAATGTAAGTCGTATTGGATTTGGTTGCATGGGCCTAGGTGGGGGGTGGAATACAAATGCAATTACCAACGAAGATATAAAGCAAGCGCATACTTGTATCGATACAGCATTAGAGTGTGGCATTAATTTTTTTGATCATAGCGATATATATAGCCATAGCAAAGCTGAACAAGTGTTTGGTAAAGTGCTTGAGCACAGACCTGAGCTTAGAGATAAAATATACATTCAATCAAAATGCGGTATTCGATTTGAGGATAGCTATGCACCTAAACGGTATGATTTATCAGCGCAATGGATTAAACATTCGTTAGAGGGGTCTTTAAAGCGCTTAAATACCGATTATTTAGATATATATTTACTGCATCGCCCAGATCCGCTCATGCAAGTTAGCGAAATTGCCGAATTACTTAATGCGCTGCAACACAGTGGCAAGGTACGCCACTTTGGTGTGTCGAATATGCAGCAGTACCAAATTTCGGCATTACAAAATGAACTTGAATTACCGCTGGTAGTGAACCAAATTGAAGCAAGTTTAAAGCAACATCAATGGGTTGATGAAGGGATATATGCAGGAAATAGCACAGGGAAAGATATAAATTTTACCCCCGGTTGTGTTGAGTATTGTCGCCATAATAATATCCAAATACAAAGTTGGGGTAGTTTATGTCAAGGAGTATACAGTGGCGCAAACCTCGCTAATGCAACCACTGCAGATATAAACACCAGTTTATTAGTTAATAAGTTGGCCGCAATTTATGGCACTTCTGCAGAGACCATTGTGATTGCATGGCTATTGCGCCATCCTAGCGCCATTCAACCCATTATAGGCACTACTAATACACAGCGTATAATAGCAGCAAGTGAAGGGGTTAATATAACGCTTACAAGAGAGCACTGGTATGCATTATATGTCAGTGCTAAAGGGCAGGAGTTACCCTAAGTAGCATATAAAGTTAAGCGCTAAGTGTATGATTTTCAGGAGGTACGATGAATATAGTATTGATTTTAATTAGCTTGGTTGTGGCATTGGTGATTATTATTCCACTATTAGAGAAGTATCAAAGTAAAGTGGGATTACAGGGCGCAACTAAATACAGTAAGTATATTTGGCCATTAGTGATGCTCTCTTTAGTTATACAATTGCTTTATATTATATTTAATTAACTTTTATATTTTGAAGTGCATTTAACAGATACAAAAAAGCCTTGGTAAATAACATACCAAGGCTTTTTTATCGTATTGATTTTAGTTCAGTGCGAGTTGCAACTTGCGGCTATGCTCTAGTTGCGCGACGAAGTTATCGGCTATCGGTTTAAATTTAGCAAGCTCTGCGCGTGGCAGCGGCTCTGATTTTGGTAATTTCACTGTTTTTGGATTACGGTGTACGCCATTAACTAAAAATTCGTAGTGTAAGTGCGCGCCAGTCACTCGTCCTGTAGAACCGACAGTACCTATTTTTTTACCTTGTTTTACCTTTTGTCCCGTTTTAACAAGACGTTTATTAAGGTGCAGGTATTTAGTTACGTATTGCGTGCCATGGCTAATAAATACATAGTTACCATTGTATTTACTATAGCCTGATTTAATAACCTTACCATTACCAGCTGCAACGACAGGGGTACCTGTACGAGCTGCGTAGTCTATACCTCGGTGCGCTTTAATTTTCCCCGTAACAGGGTGTAAACGTCTGGGATTAAAGCTAGAGCTAATATATTTAAAGTTAACCGGAGCACGTAGGAAGGCTTTTTTCATACTGCGCCCTTCAGGCGTATAAAAGTTACCATCGGTATGGCGGATTGCAGCATAGCGTTGGCCTTGGTTTATAAATTCAGCGGCAATAATTTTGCCCGTGCCAATAAACTCGCCGTCAACATAATGAGACTCGTAAATTAAACCAAATGAATCACCTTTTCGAATATCATTGGCAAAATCGACATCCCAACCAAAAATATCAGCAAAGTTCATTATTTGACGTTCACTTAAACCAGCCGAAATTGCTGAAGTCCAAAAACTATTGGCTATTTCGCCTACCGCTGTTTTAGTCAAGGTTTCTATTTCTTTGCTTTCAATTTTAGTATCGTATTTGCCTTCATCATTTAAAGTAACAAATAATGTATCGGTTTTAGAAATAACGTATTTTAGCTGCGCTAATGAGCCATCTTGGGCTGTGGCAAAACTTAATGTTTCACCTGGGTGGATTTTTTTTAGCTTACGGGTTTCGGCATTGGTATTTATTAAATTATAAAGAGTTTTGGCAGAAAAACCGGCGCGCTGAAAAATGATTGCAAGGTTATCGCCATTTTTTACTTTGTGATCGATAAAGTTGTATTCGGGTGTGCTTGTAACTGGCTCAGCTGGTAATGCATTAAGTTCAGTCAGTTTTTCGTTATCTTCGACTTTAACTTGTAGCTCGTAACGCTTGCCAATTTCTAATGCATCAGCACTATTGTCTTTAGAGGCAGTGGCTTTTTCAGAAGGTAAAAACATTAAGCCGATAAGAAAGATCGCAAAACAAAGAATAAATAATTTGTGCTTTTTGGGGAGCGTGCGAACCACGTGAACCATAACGCGCCTTTTTGCTGTCAAGAAAAATAAATAGATAATATTGCAGGATATACTTAATAATCTGCGAATACCAGTATTTTGTAGATTTAAACTAGCGCTAAATTGCGTTAGAATCCCCTTTTACATAGCCTTTTTGACTGCTTTTTGAGTTTAAAACTCTCACATTTTACAAAGTTTTTTAAATCACTGAAAAATGCGTTTTAATTAGGTAAAAATTTGTTATGTTTAGCGTATATATCAATTTCGACAAGTGTCGAATTTAAGCAAGTAACTAATCGTCCGTTTGGTGGCCGAATTTTGGAGTAAAACACAGTGGATTTACAAACCGCTCTAGCAGAGATAAAACGCGGTGCAGAAGAAATTTTAATTGAAGACGAATTAGTCGAAAAATTAAAATCAGGTAAAAAGTTAAAAATAAAAGCCGGGTTTGATCCCACCGCACCTGATTTACATTTAGGCCACACAGTACTAATTAATAAAATGAAAACCTTTCAGGATTTAGGTCATGAGGTTATTTTCTTAATTGGCGACTTTACCGGAATGATTGGTGATCCAACAGGTAAAAATGTGACGCGTAAGCCACTTACTCGTGAAGATGTATTAGCGAATGCAGAAACGTACAAAGAGCAGGTATTTAAAATACTCGATCCGGCGAAAACCACTGTTGCATTTAACTCTACTTGGATGGAAAACTTAGGGGCTGCGGGTATGATCAAGCTAGCCGCAAACCAAACAGTTGCGCGTATGCTTGAACGAGATGACTTTAAAAAGCGCTATGCAGGTGGCCAACCAATTGCTATTCATGAGTTTTTATATCCATTAGTACAAGGGTGGGACTCTGTTGCACTTGAGTCTGATGTTGAGCTTGGTGGTACTGACCAGCGCTTTAATTTATTAATGGGTAGGGAGCTGCAAAAAGTAGAAGGGCAAAAGCCACAAACAGTCCTGATGATGCCACTACTTGAAGGTACCGATGGCGTACAAAAAATGTCTAAATCATTAGGCAATTATATTGGTATTACAGATGCGCCAAATGACATGTTTGGTAAAGTAATGTCGATTAGTGATGTACTAATGTGGCGTTATTACGATTTATTAAGTAGTTTATCTATCGAGCAAATTGCAGCACAAAAACAGCGTGTTGAGCAAGGTACAAACCCACGAGATATCAAAATTGAGTTAGCAAAAGAGTTAATTGCTCGTTTTCATAGTGAGGCTGATGCACAGGCCGCTCATGATGATTTCATTAAACGTTTTCAAAAGAAAGCGCTACCAGATGAAATCCCAGAGTTAACATTAACAATTGATGGCGATACCATTTTAATTGCTAACTTATTAAAAGAAGCTAATTTAGTTGCCAGTACGTCAGAAGCAATGCGTATGATTAAACAAGGCGCAGTAAAACTAAATGGCGAAGACAAAATTACTGATACCAAACTAGAAATAGCAAAAGACAGTACGGCTATTTACCAAGTGGGTAAACGAAAATTTGCTAAAATTACAGTCGCTTAACCGCTTCTTTATTTTATTAAATAAAGCTTCTGATTTATCAGGAGCTTTTTTTTGCATAAAAAAAGGTTTTTACTATACAATGGCTGTATAAATAAACAGTTGTTGTTGTGTGTGAAAAAGTTTATTCATATTGATATGGACTGCTTTTATGCAGCCGTCGAAATGCGTGATAATCCTGCATTAGCCAATGTTCCATTAGCAATAGGTGGGCGAAGCCGTCGTGGTGTCTTAAGTACTGCCAATTATATTGCACGTGAATACGGTGTGCGTTCGGCTATGTCTAATTATCGAGCAAAACAACTGTGCCCTCATTTAGTTATCGTCCCCGGTAGAATGGCTGTATATAAAGAGGTATCGCAACAAATACGTGCCATATTTTCTCAATATACCGATTTGATAGAGCCTTTATCTTTAGATGAAGCTTATTTAGATGTGACCCAAAGTACACATTGCCACGGGAGTGCGACTTTAATTGCTCAGCAAATTCGTGATCAAATATTTGCACAAACTGGACTTACAGCTTCTGCAGGCATTGCTCCTGTAAAGTTTATTGCCAAAATAGCGAGCGATGAAAATAAACCTAACGGGCAATGCGTTATATTACCTGAGCAAGTAGATGATTTTTTAATCCAGCTTCCACTTGGCAAAATCCCAGGCGTGGGAAAAGTAACGCTAGAGAAGCTTAATTTAAAAGGGCTTTATACCGGTGGCGATGTTCGTCAGCAAGGTATTAATTGGATGCAGCAGCATGTAGGTAACTTTGGTGTTTCTTTGTATCAAAAGTGTGCAGGTGAATATATTGGTCAAGTATCGAATAAACGAGTGCGTAAATCATTAAGCGTTGAACATACCTATGAATATAACAAAACCAGTTTGCAAGCCTGCTTAGATCAACTCCCATCTTTAATGGAAGAACTAAACATACGGCTCACGAAACAAAACTTAATAAATAGAGTAAATAAGCTCAGCGTAAAGGTTAAATTTGCTAATTTTGTTGTTACCAGTGCCGACCAAGCATATCAACAACTTGATAGCGCAATATTTATTGAGTTATTAACGCGAGCCTATGAGCGCGGAACACATCAACCGGTTAGATTGCTAGGTATTGGTGTTGGAATTAAAAATGATGACTTGTTAACAAAACAGTTGAGTATTTTAGATTAATTTAGGTCATTTTCAGGCACTGGTTTTCAATACTAAAATGCGGGATAATAACTGATTTTATTATAATAGGAGTTTGCCCATGGCATACCCAAATGCTGTTTTAGCAAGCAATGAGCATGTTTCTACACAATGCAGTGAGCATGATGCACTAATTATCATCGCAGATGATTTTTCAACACTTTCAAATAGTCCTTTGCAACAGGCCATTGCTGAGCAAGCAGCTGTAGATTCACGCATATTTAAGCAAGTAACCTTGTTAGTTATTGATAATAAAAGAGTGATAATAGCCCCTACAGGGCCACTTACTAGAGATTACGATGATGTTCGTCGTTACTTTGATGTCGCTAAGCTAGCTATAACTGAAGCAAAAGCATCTGGCAGTGTTAATCCTGTTATATATATCGCCAACAAAACGAATGACAGTCGTTATCAATATGCTTTAGAAGTAGCATATTTAGGTGCATGCCAAGCATTGTGGCAACCTCTAGAAGCGCGAGAATTTCATGGTGATGCTATTGAACCCATTACGCAAATTGGTCTAGTTGATGCTAACCCCGATACCCTTAACGCTGTAAATGCGATTGCCGCAGGGCAATATGCTGCACGTGATTTATGTGGTACAGAGCCTGAGCGTATGGCACCACCTCGTTTTGCTCAATATTGTATCGACTTATTTAAAGACTCAAGTGTTGCTGTTGATGTTATAGATGATATTAATGCGATTGATAAAGATTATCCTATGCTTAGCACGGTTGCTCGAGCTTCTTATGCTGTTGAGCGTCATCATCCTCGAGTGGTAAAACTTGAGTATGTACCACAGGGGGAGATCACCCGCACTTTAATGTTTGTCGGTAAAGGTTTGGTATATGATACCGGCGGCGCTGATTTAAAAGTTGGCGGTTATATGGCGGGAATGAGTCGTGACAAAGGCGGCGCAGCGTCGGTTGCTGGCTTTATGAAGTCGGTTGCTGATTTTAAACCGACGGGCGTTAAAGTGGTGGCTTATTTAGCTGTAGTACGTAACTCAATTGGCTCTGATTGTTTTGTTCCTGACGAAATTATTACAAGCAGAGAGGGTGTACGCGTACGTATAGGTAATACCGATGCTGAAGGGCGATTAGCTATGGGCGATTTATTAAGCGAAATAAAAGATTTAGCAAAATCACAAGTTAATCCCACCTTGTTTACTGTTGCGACCCTTACAGGCCATGCTGCACGCGCTGTCGGTCCGTATGGTGCTTATGTCGAAAATGGCCCTGCTCGCAGTGCTCAGGTTTCTCGTTCTATCGCTGATTGCGGTGATTTGTGGGCTGATGGTGCAGAAGTGTCACGCTCTCGTCGCGAAGATTATGACTTTGTTAAGCCTCGCACTTTAGCCGATGATGTACTTTCAAGTAATAATGCAGCTTCTGCGGTTACTGCTCGTGGTCATCAATTTCCAATGGCATTTTTAGCTAAAGTAGGCGGCCTAGATAAGCATGGAAATGACTCAACACAGCCACTACCTTATGTGCATATGGATATTGCTGGCAGTGGAGTTGAAAATGGCGATTGGCAACACGGTAAGCCAACAGCGGCTTCAATTGCAAGTTTGTTTGCTCGTTACTGCTTATAAACCTAACTTATGTGTTTAAACATTAAAAAGCCCAAATAGGGCTTTTTTTATTTTAGTTTAAAACGCTCAACAATTTCGCTAAGTTGATGACTACTTTGTTTTAAGTTGTTACTCGCATCACTAAGCTGTGATGTATTATTGAGAGATTGTTCGGTTGATTGTGATAACTCATTTATTCTTAAGTTAACCTCGTCTGCGGCTTGTGTTTGCTGTTCAGTTGCTCTGGCAATTTGTCCGTTCATATCTGTAATAACTGTTGCTAATCGCTCTATTTCGTTAAGTGAATCATTGGCTTCAGAAGCTTGTTGTACAGTGGCACTAGATAGTTCTTGGCTAGAGGTTACAGCGTTCACCGCTGCTTTAGCACCACTTTGCAGCTTCTCAATCATGACCTGAATTTCGTCAGTACTTTTGCCGGTACGACTTGCTAGGGTTCTTACTTCATCAGCGACAACGGCAAAGCCTCTACCGTGTTCACCAGCTCTAGCAGCTTCAATGGCTGCATTTAGCGCAAGTAAGTTAGTTTGATCGGCTATTTCACGTATCACATCGAGTACTGAACCGATGTTATTACTTTCTTGAGCGAGGTCTGATGTAACTTGACTCACGGTTTCAATATCTTGCGAGAGTGTTTTAATTGCCGAAATTGTATGCGAGACAATGTCTTTACCTGTAGATGCATTTGCAGCTGTTTCGCTTGCCGCAGTTTCAGCAGCTTCGGCATTACGACTCACATCATGAATTTGATGCGTCATTTGCTCCATTGCTGCGGCAACTTGTGTTGAGCTATCGTTTTGTAATTCAATAAATGCATGGCTTGTTTTACTTGAGTCATCGACAGTATGGGCATGGGCATTGACGTCATTTGCACTTTGTGAAACATGCGTTAATGATTCTCTTATTTTAGTAACAAATAAGTTGAATGATCGAGCTAGCTCCGATATTTCATCATTGCCGTTTTCATCAAGTCTTCGGGTTAAGTCGCCTTCTCCTTGCGATATGTCTTGCATCATATCTGCGGTTAAACGTGTTGGGGCTAAAATGCTTTTTCCAATCATAAAACTAAAGGCAATGACTGCTATTATCATGATAAGAGCATTTATAATGATTAAATTTCGTTGTTCAGCAAAAGCTGCATCTATAGAATCTAAATATACACCTGAGCCAATAATCCATTGCCATTGTGAAAAACCTTTTACATAAGCGACTTTGCCTATGGGGTTTTTAAAGCCTGGTTTTGGCCATTTATAAGGTACATAACCTTCACCTGATTTTTCTACTACGCTTACCATTTCGACAAAAAGTGCTTTTCCATCAGGGTCTGTATTGTTAGATAAATCTTTACCTACAAGCTCAGGCTTAATTGGGTGCATCACCATTGATGGGCTGTAATCATTCACCCAAAAGTAATTATTATTATCATAACGCAGTGCTTTGATTGCCGCTAAAGCTTGGCTTTTTGCTTGCTGCTCGGTTAACTCTTTATTTATCTGCAAGCTATATTTGTGAGTAATGATTGTGTAGGCGGTTTCGACCAAGTTTTTCGTTTTAATATATTGCTCATTTTTAAGTGCGTTAAATTGGTTGTTTAAACTCGAAGCGCTTAAAGCAATAAGTCCAATAATTACAATACATACCAACATAATAAAGCGTTGAGCAATAGAAAAACGGCGTAAATAGGACATTATATTTCCTCAGAAGTCACACTAAAAAGAACCTATGTAGTGCGTCGGTTAAATAGCAGTTGTATTTTTATGGGTAATAAACACACGCTCTAGCCGAACTCGTATTTAGCAGCCAATAACACTTATGGCTATAATTCAATTGTATAAGTTTAGTAAATGTAACTATAAAATCTAGCAGGGATTTAATTTTATTCGTCTTATTCTTTTATTTGTACCAAAAAAAAGGCTGATATATCAATCAGCCTTTGGTCTACTTTGTATTTTCTATTTCTAACCCTCGTTAAAGTGGCGGTTAAAAAAGTTAGTAATGGTTTTATGTAAATGAGTTTGTACTCGCTTACCTCGTAAACTATGTTTTGAACCCGGGTAGGTCATCATTTCAAACTGCTGTTCGTTATCTTGTAATTGTTTAAATAGCTTGGTTGCATGAGTAAACAATACATTGTCATCGGCCATACCATGGTAAATCATAAGCGGACCTTTTAAGCCTTTTGCATAAGGGAAAACAGCGCTGTCTTGGTAGCCTTTTGCATTGGTTTTAGGATGTGATAAGTAACGTTCGGTATAATGAGTGTCGTACAGCGCCCAATCTGTTACTGGCGCACCAGACACTCCCGCTTGAAAGTAATCACCTGCTTTAAACATGGTCATTAATGCCATGTACCCACCATAGCTATGTCCGTAAATGCCAATACGTTGTGGATCAACATAATCTAAGGTGCGTAAAAACTCTACGCCTTTAATTTGATCTGCTACTTCTACAACACCTAGGTGTTTATAAATAGCATCTTCAAATTTTTTGCCTCGGTTATAAGAGCCTCTATTATCTAGCTGAAAAATAACATAGCCCTGTTGCGCCATATATTGGAAGTATAAGTTTTTACTGCGCCATGAATTAGTAACTCGTTGTGCATGCGGTCCGCCATATACATTTACTAACACGGGGTGTTTTTTACCATCGTTAACATTTGTTGGTTTAAACAGTCGGTAATGCATTATTTGTCCATCATCGGCTTTTATGGTGCCGTATTCAGGTTCGGCTAAATCAGCAAGAAAAGGCGATAAAGGGTGCTTACTATCTAACTTGTTTTCTTCTAACCAAGTTATAAACTCGCCATTCACCTTACGCAGAGCTGCTGAATTAGGTTTATTTACCGAAGAGCTTGTATCAATAAAGGTTTTATTATCTTTTGCCAATACAATATTGTGATATTGACCTTGCTCGGTAATGCGTTTTATATCGCCTTTTTTAAATAATGTGGTGGTATAAAGGTGGCTTTCTAATGGGGTGTCTTTACGTCCCGAAAAGTAAATAAGGCCTTTATTTTCATCAACACCTTTTAAACTATCAACGACCCAATCTCCCGCCGTAATTTGGCGAACTAACTCACCGTTATTACGATATAAATATAAATGCTTAAAACCATCTCGTTCTGATGCCCATACAAAATGTTTATTGTCGGTTAAAAATTTAAGATCGAAGTGCAAGTTTATCCACGTTTTACTTGTTTCGGTTAAAGCCACTTTTTGTGATTTTTTAGCACTATCATAAAAGCGTAATTCAAGCTTTTGTTGAGAACGATTTTGCCATTGATAAGAAAGCGTTTTACTGTCGTTTAACCATTTAGCACGCGCAATATAGATATCTTCGTTAGCGCCTAAGTCTACCCAATCTATGTGTTGATTATTTAACGTTACGACACCCAGCTTTATTTTTACATTATCAGTACCTGTAAAAGGATAGCGTTGGTTAAATAACTTTACTTCATCAGCATATATTTCATTACGGATAGCTTCTTTAACAGGACTTTCATCTACACGGGTAAATGCGATTTTTGATTCATCATTAGCCCACCAGTAACCGGTCATACGGCTCATTTCTTCTTGAGCTACAAATTCAGCCATGCCGTTTTTAATTACACCACCGCCGTCTTTGCTAAGCTGAATTTCTTCGCCGCTAGCTAAATTTAAAGCGTATAAGTTTTGCTCTCTGATAAAAGAAACAAAGTTGCCCTTAGGAGAAAATCGAGCATCAGTTTCAAAAGCTTCAGTATTGGTTAGTTTTTTACTTTTACCACTACTGAGTGCGTAATAGTAAAGATCACCATTAAGTGGGAATAGAAGTGCTTGGCCATCTTTAGACCATTTATATTCTAAAATCCCTTTACCAAAAATGCGTTGACGTTCGCGGCGTGCTTTTTCTTCATCGGACAGGTTTTCGGGGCCTGAAAATAACTTAGCTGAGTCAACCAAAATACGGTTGCTCTTGTCTTTTAAGTTATATTCCCATAAGTCGTAACGGTTATAATCATCGGCTTTGCCTTGTAAATAGGTAACACGGCTGCCATCAGGAGAAAACTTAAGTTGTACAGGTGATTTTCCTGCAAGGCTGGGATCATCAAAAATTCGTTCAAGTGTTAATGGGGTTGCGACTGCATTTGCGGTTGCAAATATTAGAGGCAATGAAAGAGTGAGGTGTTTTATTGTTTTTAGCACAAAATAGCCTTTGCTCGAATAAAAAATTAGCTAGATGTTAAAGCACAAGCATGTGCAACTGCAACTAAATGCTATAGAGTCATTATTAACGAAGATAAATGGGAATATTTATGAGTACACCTGACTTTATTTTAGCTGCGCCTTTAGCACGTGATTGTATTGAACTTGCCGATTGGCCTTTATGTAAAGTATTGCTGTTAAATGACAGTCAATATCCTTGGTTTGTGTTAGTCCCAAGGCAAGCTAATTTAACCGAGATTATAGATTTATCAGCAGAGGATCAGATTGTTTATTTACAAGAATCAGCCAAACTTAGTCGTTTAATCATGCAGGTTTTTGAGCCCGATAAACTTAATATTGCTGCTTTAGGAAATGTAGTCCCGCAGTTACATATCCACCATATAGCACGTTATAAAACAGATATTGCGTGGCCAGAACCTATATGGGGTAAATTCCCAGCAATTCCTTATAGTGATGAACAAGTAGCAAAGTTAAAGGCCCATTTTTAGCAATTACTATATTATTGCTTGTTAATTTAAAAAGCCTTCCATTTAGGAAGGCTTTGTTATGAAATACTTTTACTGTTTACTTATTGTAAGCCAAGTTCCGATACTCCTTGTTTAAACGTCACATCAACAGGGATATTTGCTTTGCTTAACTTTTCTAAATCTTGAGCTAGTTCAGGCTTGATGTCACCTAAATTTTGAATTAGTTGATCTACTTTTTCATAATCGCCATCGCCTTGGAGAGTTAAGATCAGTTCGGAAAGTTTTGCCATCGCTTTACTCATTTTTTCCATATTGATGCTATACAAGCCTTGCTCATTCTTAGAAAAAGCCCCTTCTTGTGCAAAAAAGTTAAAGCGAATCATATTTGCTTTACCATGTGCAGAGCTTGCTCCAAAGCGTACCGAACGGAAAATACCAGCCATAAATGTGGTGTAGTAATCTTCTAGTGTTCCTTGAGTTATTTCGCCTTTTTTCAACAACTGCTCAACCATATAAAGGCCAAGAATATCGGCTTTACCTTCTTCTAAAGCACTGGCGTGCTCTTGTAGAGATTGGCGCACAGTCCCTTTGCCTGTTAGTGTGTTTTTAATGCCCAAGCCATGCGCAACTTCATGAAACATCGTGTTAGCAAAAAAGGCATTAAAGGTAATGTGTTTTCGTTGTTCTGGTACGATTAATTGCTCTGCAATAGGGACCAAAATCTTGTCAAACTTGGCTCGCATTGCGTTTTTAAGTTGTAATCTACGAGTACCTTTTTCTAGTTGAACTTGCTCATCATTAGGAAGATTGATTGCAATTGTTTTACTACCCGCATTAGAGTGGCCCGCATAGTAAACAACATCATAGGCGTTTAAGTCAGCATCAGAACCAGGTACTTCTTGTTTGTATTTATCTGCAACAGGTAAATCTTTTTGTAATTGAGGTAAAAAGGCAGCAAATTTGGCTAAGCGTTCACTCCATGCTAAATCTTTAATTAATACATACGATTCATACGCTGCACGATAGCCAAATAACTGATCTTCATAGGTTTCAATTGGACCAATAACAATATCGATTGGATTGTTTTTCATATCCATCCACGCAAAATCAGATGCTTGAAAGTCATCTTTTTGTAAAGCATCTGCGCGCATGCTTAAGTAATTAGCAAATTCTGTATCATCGGCAAGCTTACTTGCCTCACGTAATAAATTTGCTGCAGTTGATAGCTCTTCAGCGTATTCAACCGAATAAGGAACACTATATAAATTTCCTTGCTCATCACGTTTTATAACCGAGTAGAGGCCTGTTTTATCTGCAACATCAGCACTATTTAATTCTTCTTTGGTGATGTCTGCAGGATAAAATTGTGCACCCAGCGCTTTTTCTGGGTAGCCGCTTAAAAATACGGTGTCGCCTTTTAAACGATCCCAAGGGCCGTAGTTTATATCAGCAAATTTTTTAACTTTTTCATCACTTATTTTTGCTAAAAACGCCGCTTTATTTTTACCAAAAGCTTGCTGCCAAAATAAGTCATCCATAATTTTTGAAGCATCAATTAGCTTTACTAACATTGCCTTTTGGTTATCACTTAAGTGTGATAAATCAGAAGTAAGAGTAAAATCGGTATAAATGTTTAATCGTTGTGGTTGGGCATTTATAAGTTGTGATGTCGTCGCTTTATTTTCTGATAGCTTTTTCGCTTCTACGTTTGAATCGGGGGCTTTTTCTGAGCATGCACTTAGCAGCACCATACCTGAAAGCATAATTGCATGGCTTATTTTATTTAAGATCATTTTATTGCCTGTAAAGAATTAATTGAGAAATGTATACACGTTCGTATAAAACGAATTTAAAGGCTGTATAACGTTATTACATTAAACCAAATCTCGTCACAAAATAGCAAGTGAAAGACGACGGAACTACGCGAACTAAGGCTATATTAACTCGGTTTACCGTGTTTAGATAAGGCTGAGTAAACATGTATAAATTGTTCTTAAATTACTAATAATAAATTATTTCTGTAAATTTCTTAACTTTAGCGTTAAGTTAGATAATACTAAGTAATAATAAATATTACTGCGGTGCTTGGTGTTGTAAAATGCTGATTAAAACAAAAGGATAAGAAATCTATGTCAACAGAAAATGCATTATTGACAATTTTGGTCGATAGAATAAATAACGACACATTGGTGCTTCCTACTCTTCCTGAGGTGGCCATCAAAGTTCGCCAAGCAGCCGACGACCCAAATGTTAATTTAATGCAGATGGCTGAAGTTATTTCTCTTGACCCAGCTTTATCTGCAAGAATGATTAAAGTGGCAAACAGTGCTTTTATGGGGCGCTCTGTAAAAGTATCTAATTTACACCAAGCGGTTACTCGCATTGGTTTACGTCAAATAAAAAATATTGCAACCGCTATGGCGATGGAGCAATTATTTGTTTCAAACAACGATATTATTAAAGGTTACATGGGAAAAGCATGGCAAAAAACCTTAACGGTTGCATGCCATGCGATTAGTTTAATGGAATTTTATTTAAAAAATAACACCCATACATCCCTTAACCGCGATGCAATTACACTCGCTTCATTAGTTTATAATATTGGTGTTTTACCTATTCTAACAGAAGCTGAAAGGCACCCAGAAGTGTTTGCTAATCCTAGCTTTTTAGCACATGCAATACAAAAGCTAAGTGGTAAAATAGGGGGTTCTATTATGGGGGCTTGGGATTTTCCAGAAGAATTTATTAATGTAGCGCAAAACTGGTCTGATCCTAAATTTAATACAGAGCAAGTTAGTTATATCGATTTTATTCGAATGGGAGCAATATTAGAGGGTATTTTACAAGTATCTGATAAATCAGCTGCGCTTCAAGTGTATATTGATAAGGGCATTATTCCTTCAATGAAGCTGTTTTCAAGCGATGAATACAATGACATGCTTGACGATGTTAAAGATATGTTTAGCTAGGTCACGCCTTTGTTTTAAAAAAAGCACGTAGTAAACGTGCTTTTTTATTGCTGTTAAAATAATTAAGCTAAATCGTCTGCATCACCTAAACCCGCGGTTAACTCTTCTAGTAGCTGTTTTATTTCTTCTGAAGCAAGGATAAAATCTGCGTCAAGTTTTACGGCCATATCTTCTTTTGGAATATCGGCATTTTCTTCTTTTAACGTTTCACTGTAACTTAAGCGTTTTATTGAGCCATCGTTTTGCAGCATAAATTTAACACGCTCTTGCCAGTCAAGTGCAAGTTTAGTTACGCGTTTACCACTTTCTAAATGAGATTTAACTTCTTCACAGGCTAGATCATGCCCTTTAAGCTTAACTTGAGCGCCACTGTCATCAGCTTCTTCAAGTTCTGCATCTGACCCAATAGCAAACCCTTCTGGAGTGCTAAAATTAGTGAGCCAATCAGTTAAAAATACATCTAGGTCGTAATTAGCAAAGGCTGGAACGACGGGTAAAGTACCTAGTGATTTGCGAAGTAATGCCAGTAAGTCTTCTGCTTTATTAAAACTACCGCTATTAACCACAACCCAGCCATTTTTTTGATCGATAAATGCAAATTGTAAGCTCGATTTTTTAAATGCCTGAGGTAAAAGCGAGTGTAAAATATTCTCTTTTAACTCATCTTTTTCTTTCTTTTTAACTGGGCGGTTTTCTTCGGCTTCAATTAAATCAACTTTTTCGGCAACTAATTCATTAATCACAGAAGCAGGGAGTACTTTTTCTTCGCGCTTAGCGCACACTAAAATGCTATCTTGAGAAAAGTGTGAGAGGGTTTGTCCATGTTTACCAAATGCTTTAGTCCAGCCGAACGTTGATAATTCTTGGCCTGTACATGAACGAAATAAATCTTGCTCTAGTGCTTTATCAAAGTCTTCTTGAGTATAAGAAACGTCTTGTTTAAAGCGATAACAAATAAGGTTACTAAACCACATGCAGAATTATCCATATAAAAAATTTGTCCAATCATAGCAATAAAATAAGCTCACTGGAACGTAAGTTAGATGCTTTTAATGCATGTGGTGATATTTAAATACCCACTTTTATTATTAAAAAATGGGAAGTGGTTTTTGCATGTTTTTTGGAAATTTAATATGGTAATGAAGTCCTTCATTTTCTTTACTACTGGCCTCGATTGAACCACTTAGTGTTTGTTTTACTAAATTAAATGTTATGTGCGTACCTAGGCCACTCCCGCCTTGATCACGTTTAGTGGTAAAAAATGGGTCAAATAATTTAGCTAATTGCTCTGCTGTTACACCATGGCCATTATCTTTATAATCAATGATTAAGTCTTCGTCGCTTTGTTTAACGTCGATAGTAATCACTCCATGTTGTATAGACTCAAAGCCATGAATTAATGAATTCATAATTAAATTAGTAAATATTTGACTAATAGCGCCTGCTGGTAAGTTTAAAATAAGATCATCTTCACATTGTAGAGTGATTTCATGTGATGTTTTTTTAATTTTTGGATGCAAAGAATGAATAATTTCATTGACGTAATCTTTAAAATTAATTGTGCGAATGGCTTCACTGGCTTGATCAACTGCAATTTGCTTAAAGCTAGCAATTAACTCTGAGGCTCTATCTAGATTGTTGGTAAGTAGTGTGGTGCTTTGTTTCGCATCATTTATAAAATCTTCAAGTGCTTTTGGGGAAAGTGTTTTTGTCTTATAAGCTGTATCAATTTGTGTTAAGCGCTCTTCTAAGAAGGAGGTGGCAGTAACACCAATCCCAATAGGGGTATTAATGTCATGAGTGATCCCTGCAACAAGGCCGCCTAAAGCTGCCATTTTCTCTGAACCAACTAAGCGCTCATGGGCAAGATTAAGTTCATCAAGGTAGCCTTGTAATTCGGTTTGCTTAGTGAGAAGCTCTTGTTCTGTTTGACGGCGTAAATCGACTTCTTCTGTAAGTGCAAGTTTTTGCTTTTCTAATTCATACTTTTGTTGCTGCAAGTCCATCATAGCTTGACTTAAATTAGAGGTTTTTCGTGCAACATCTTGCTCAAGCTGTAAATTATGTTGATCTAGTTTTTCATTACTTATAATGAGAGCTTTTTGCGCCAGCTCTAGCTCTTCCCTTGATTGAATAACTTTATTTATTAAGTTATTAAATGCTTGTTCCATTACTTTTAATTCGTTGTGCTCTTCGGTTTCTATTGCTATTTGGCAGCCTTCTAGCTTTTCTAGCTCTAAGTCCTCTATTTGTTCAGTTAATTGTGCCAAAGGGTCTGTTAGTAGCTTTCTAAATGCTAATAAAAATAACATGATCAAAAATGCAGTTTTTATCATGGCATTACCAATTAAAAAGTAAATTGATACCATAATACGGCTTAGAACAACTTCGCGACTTGAGAATAACGTGACATCACCGACTTGTGTTGCTCGTCCAGAAAACTCAAATATTAAAGGGAAAGTATACCCAAATAAGCCGGTTTGGGTGTCCTCTACTAATACTTCCTCTAGTACCAGTTGTTGGCTGTACAGCTCTTCAATATCTAAGGTTTTACCAAATTGCGAGAGTATTTCTCCACTGTCATCACGTACAATTATTCCTTCTATCATTGGGATCGCTAATAATCCTTCTGCTGTAGTAATGGTCTGTTTGGTATTTAACTCCCAAATAGCACGAGTTAAACTACGGCTAAAGGTTTTTTGTAGGGTGGTTAGTTCACTGCGAATATTATCTTTTGTATTTACGTACTCTGCTATTACTTGCCCGCATGTCACTACAAATGTTAGCAAAAAATAAGCTGACAAAACGCGAGTGAGCAACTTCTTAGAAAGGCTTTTTTGTAACATAATAAATTCAGATCCCTTAGCTGCGAAGTAAAGTAATTTATAAAATTGGCTTCTTTACTTAATTTTGTCCTATAAAGTTAGTCAATAAACACTTAAAAATAAATATTTTGATTAACTATTGAATACTATCTAAATCTAAAAAATATAAGAATAGCTAAATAGTATTATAATTATTTATGTATAAATTTAATGAAACTTGCATAATTTTATCAATCTGCTGTCTGTTTTTTATTTAAAAAGGATGTTTTATCTTTTCACATAGGGTTGACAGCATAGCTATTATTGAGGCAATCTTACGCCATGAAAATATTTAATCGTGTTCTGACCATTATTATTACAACCATCATTCTTTCTGGATAGTGGCATAGGTCGGTGCAACAAATTTAAAGGCCTGTGTTCATAAGAAGCACAGGCCTTTTTTCGTTTTATGGGATGAGGAAGCATAATAATGAGAGTATTAAAGTTTGGTGGGTCATCACTTGCTGATTTCACATGTTTACAGCAAGTAGCTCAATTAGCGAAAGCGCAGTTAAAAGATGAAATGCTATTAGTGCTTTCAGCTCCTGGCGGAATGACTGACTCTTTAGTTGCTTTAGCCAGTACAGCAGAGCAAGGGAAAGATATCAGCGATTTATGGCAGGCTTTAGTAACACGTTGTGATGCACTTAAAGCAAGCGTTGAAAAAGACCATCCAAGTGTAGAAAATTGGCCTAACTTTGCCGAATTAAAAAATAAATTAGACGGTGTATCGCTAATTCAATGTTGCCCTGATCAAGTGCGAGCTTTTGTTATTAGTTTTGGTGAGCGTGTTAGCGTGTCGCTAATGCAGTCGTTATTGAGCTCTCACGATGCTCGATATCTTGAAGCCACAGCTTGTATTGCTTCTACCGGTGGCTATATTGATGCTGAAGCTGATTTAGTGGCAAGTAAAGCGCGTTTTCAATCGGTATTAAAAGCACAGCCCGCTAAAATTTATATCATGCCTGGCTTTACTGCTAGTAATGAACAAGGTGAACTAACGACACTTGGGCGAAATGGTTCTGATTATTCTGCTGCCATTGCTGCAGGGTGTTTAGAGGCTGAGATTTGCCAAATTTGGACCGATGTAGATGGTGTTTACAGCGCTGACCCTCGTTACATTAAAAAAGCGACAAAGGTCGATTTTTTATCATATAAGGAAGCGATGGAACTTTCTTATTTTGGTGCTAAAGTTCTTCATCCAAAAACAATCTTGCCTTGTGCAAAGGCCTCTGTACCTTGCGAAATAAAAAATACGCATAATGCCGATGCTCAAGGAACATTAATCGGTAACGATTATCCATCGAATGAACCAGTAAAAGCGCTTTCAAGTTTACAAGATTTAGCAATGCTTACGGTTTCAGGCCCAGGTATGAAAGGCAAAGTTGGTATGGCGTCGAAGGTATTTAATGCGCTTGCACACGACAATGTATCAATTGTATTAATTACACAGTCTTCATGTGAATTTAGTATTAGCTTTTGTGTACACGAAAGTGATTTAGCTTTAGCACTTGATGCATTACAAAGCGCATTTGAATTGGAGTCAAAGGCCGGGCTTATTGAGCCTGTTCATGTACAGCGCAATTTAGCTATTGTGACTTTGGTGGGTGATAATATGCGTGCTCATAAAGGGTTAGCGGCTAAGTTTTTTGCATCATTATCGCAAGCGCAAGTCAATATTGTTGCAATAGCACAAGATTCTACTGAAAGTGCAATCTCAGCTGTTATTGATGGTGAGTTATGTAATGATGCAGTGAAAATTTGTCATGAAAACTTCTTTACCCATGTGCCGTCAATTGATGTGTTTTTACTTGGCTGTGGATTAGTAGGCCAAGAACTTATTTCTCAATTACAACGCCAACAAGCATGGTTAGAAAAGCGTAACATTAAGCTTAACCTTTACGGTGTTGCAAACTCACGTCAACTTCATTTAGATAGCGAAGGTATCAGCTTTGATGACTGGCAACAAAAGCTAACGGCATCTGAGCAAAAGTTTGATTTATCGTTAGTAGAGCAGTTTGTTAAACAAAACCACTTAGTTAATCCGGTATTAGTTGATTGTACTTCTTCTGATGCACTTGCTGCCCAATATTTAGATTTTTTAAATGCGGGTTTCCATGTTGTTGCCGCCAATAAAAAAGCAAATACCAGTTCATATGCTTATTACCGCGATTTAATTGCCGCGACACAAAAGAATAATCGTAAGTTTCTATACGAAACTAATGTAGGTGCAGGTTTACCTGTCATTGATAATTTACAGTCATTATTTGGCGCAGGTGATGAACTACTTGAATTTAGCGGTATTTTATCGGGTTCACTATCTTATATGTTTGGTGCCTTAGAAGATGGTTTATCATTATCTCAGGCTACGATAAAAGCAAAAGAAAGCGGCTTTACTGAACCTGATCCACGTGATGATTTATCGGGTACTGATGTAGCACGTAAGCTATTAATTATTGCGCGTGAAGCGGGTATGCAATTAGAACTCAGTGATATTGAAGTTGAGTCAGTGCTGCCAAAAGGGTTTGCCGAAGGTGATAGCATTGATGAATTTATGGCTAAATTACCAAGCCTTGATGCTGATTTCGAACAACGTATTAAAGCAGCTGCAGCCGAAAACAAAGTACTTCGTTATGTCGGGACTATTGTTAATGGACATTGTAAAGTCGGTATTGAGGCTGTAGATAGTAGCCACGCGTTAAATGTAATTCGTGATGGCGAAAACGCCTTAGCTATTTTAAGTCAATATTATCAACCTCGCCCGTTTGTTATCCGTGGTTATGGTGCCGGTTCTGCGGTTACCGCAGCAGGCGTGTTTGCAGATATTTTAAAAACCTTATCGCGTTAGGAGTGAGTAATGATTGAAGTCTATGCGCCGGCGTCTATAGGTAACTTTACAGTCGGTTTTGATGCCCTTGGCGCAGCGCTTGCGCCGATTGATGGCACGTTACTTGGCGATGTAGTGGTTGTTAGCGACGCTGAAAAAGATGAATTTATTTGTACGGGTGAATACGCACATAAGTTACCAAGTGATGCAAGCGAAAACCTAGCGTATCAATGCTTAATGCATTTTAAACAGCATGTAGCCCCTAATATGACACCTGTTAAGTTAGAGCTTAAAAAGAATCTTCCTGTCGGATCGGGGCTGGGTTCGAGTGCGTGCTCGGTCGTTGCTACGTTTGCAGCATTAGATAAGTTCGCTGACACACAATTAAGTCAAGTTGAGTTAATTGAACTGATGGCTGACTTTGAAGCGATTGTTAGCGGTGGTCGTCACTATGACAATATTACGCCCTGTTATTTAGGTGGATTGCAGCTAACAGGTGATTTAATTCCAAATAAATCATTAACGTTGCCTGTCGATGAAAATTGGTATTATGTTGCTGCTTTTCCTGGTTTTTCGCTTAATACCGCTAAAGCACGTTCGGTATTGCCAAAGCAACTGAGCATGCACGATAGTGTTGAGTTTGCACAGCGCTTATCTGCGTTTAGCAGTTTATTACTGACTCAGCGTTTTGATGATGCATTAAGCATTATGCAAGATGCTATTGCAGAGCCGTATCGTGCGCCGCTTATTAAAGGGTTTAGCGAGGCTAAAGCGAGTCTGCCGGAGTTAGGCGCTGAAATAGTGAGTATTTCTGGTGCTGGTCCCACATTATTTAGCCTGTGTAAAACATTAGAATCAGCACAAAAGTGTGCTGATTGGCTTAAAGAAAATTACATTAACGAGCAGGGCTTTTGCCATGTGTGTAAATTAGATAACGACGGCACACGTCAATTAACAGCATAAAGGAAAAGCTAATCATGCAATTACATAATTTAAAAGAGTATTCACAAAAAGTGTCGTTTGTTGAAGCGGTAAAAACAGGCTTAGGGCGTAATCAGGGTGTATTTTTCCCTGAGTCATTAGCGCCTATGAGCGATATTGATGCTTTACTAGATATGGATTTTGTTACGCGTAGTAGTAAAATATTATCGCACTTAATTGGCGATGAGCTACCTAGTGACACCGTCGCAGAGATGGTAAAAAATGCGTTTAACTTTCCTGTAAAGCTGGTGGAAGTTGAAGAAAATACGTATTGTTTAGAATTGTTTCATGGTCCTACACTTGCATTTAAAGACTTTGGTGGGCGTTTTATGGCTGAGTGCTTAGCACAATTTAGCCAAGGTGAAAAAACCACTATTTTAACAGCCACTTCAGGTGATACTGGTGCAGCTGTTGCGCATGCATTTTATAACAAGCCTAATATTGATGTAGTTATACTTTACCCTAAAGGCAAAATTTCATTAGCTCAGCAAAAGCTATTTACTACTTTAGGTAACAACATCCATTGTTACGCAGTAGAAGGCAGTTTTGATGATTGTCAGGCTATGGTTAAAAATGCATTTTTAGATGATGAAGTTAAATCAACGTTAGGACTTAATTCAGCTAATTCAATTAATATTAGCCGTCTAGTTGCTCAAGTATGTTATTACTTTGAAGCAATCGCACAATTACCCAAAGAAAAGCGTGCTACGGCTCATGTATCAGTACCAAGTGGTAATTTTGGTAATGTATGCGCTGCAATGATTGGTGCGGTAATTGGCTTACCGGTTGCGAAACTAAGTGCAACAACTAACCAAAATGATACAGTCCCTCGTTTTATTGCTGATAAAAATTGGGCACCCAATGAAACTCTTGAATCGCTATCAAATGCAATGGATGTGAGCAAGCCAAATAACTGGCCGCGTGTACAAACTATGCTTGATAACGATTGGTTTAGTTATGACAATTTCTTTTCGAGCAGTGTGAACGAGCAAGATACACAAACAGTGATGAAAAATATTCATCAAACAGGGTATGTTGCAGAGCCCCATACTGCTATTGCATATCAAGGTCTTGTGAAAAACCGTGCTCCTGGTGCAACGGGGATCTTCTTGGCAACCGCTCATCCAGCGAAATTTAAAGACAGTGTTGAAGAAATACTAGATATTGAATTAGCAATGCCAAAGCCACTGGCTGATGCATTAGCTAAGCCTTGTTTAGCTAGTGATATTAATGCTGACTATGATGCGTTACGTACTGAAATACTTGCAAAATTAGGTTAATTAACGACTTAGGTTATTAACTAAAAACAGCGGCTATGGCCGCTGTTTTTGCTTGTTAATAAAGGTAAAGTCGCGATATAAATATTATAATATTTAATGTAGGTAATTTAATGCATTTAAAATTTTAATGAATTTATAAAAAAATATCATCATTAAAATACTGTGAAATAAATTCATTCCCTGTTTAAATATCCTCAACTTTACCGTATAGGCAAAGCGCTGATTTACGAGTACAATAAAACCTCAAAACAATACCATACACGTTGCCCTAGGAGACCCCAATGTTAGAACGTAGCATGAATATTTCGGATTTCGATCCAGAGTTATTTGACGCAATTAATAAAGAGACTGCACGTCAAGAAGAACACATTGAGTTAATCGCATCTGAAAACTACTGTAGCCCTCGAGTACTAGAAGCTCAAGGCTCTCAGCTAACAAACAAATACGCAGAAGGTTACCCAGGCAAACGTTATTATGGCGGTTGTGAGCATGTTGATGTGGTTGAGCAATTAGCGATTGATCGTGCAAATGAGTTATTTGGTTCAGACTATGCAAACGTACAGCCACATGCAGGTTCGCAAGCTAATGCCGCTGTTTTCTTAGCGCTATTAGAAGCAGGCGACACTGTACTTGGTATGAGCTTAGCTCATGGTGGTCATTTAACTCATGGCTCGCATGTAAGCTTCTCTGGTAAGCTTTATAATGCCATTCAATATGGCTTAGATGAAGCAACTGGCGAAATAGATTACGCACAAGTTGAAGCGCTAGCACTTGAGCATAAACCAAAAATGATTATCGGCGGTTTCTCTGCCTATTCAGGTATTGTTGATTGGGCTAAATTTCGTGAAATTGCCGACAAAGTAGGTGCTTACTTATTTGTTGATATGGCACACGTTGCAGGCTTAATTGCTGCTGGTGTTTACCCAAGCCCAGTGCCTCATGCACATGTTGTTACAACGACGACGCATAAAACATTAGCAGGTCCACGTGGTGGCTTAATTATTTCTGCATGTGGCGATGAAGCTATTTATAAAAAGCTTAACAGTGCTGTTTTCCCTGGTGGTCAAGGCGGTCCTTTATGTCATATCATCGCAGCTAAAGCAGTAGCATTTAAAGAAGCACTACAACCTGAGTTTAAAACATACCAAGCACAAGTTGTAAAAAATGCACAAGCAATGGTTGAAGTTATGCAGCAACGTGGTTACAAAATCGTTTCTGATAAAACAGAAAATCACCTGTTTTTACTTGATTTAATCGATAAAGATATCACAGGTAAAGATGCTGATGCGGCATTAGGTAATGCAAATATTACGGTTAACAAAAACTCGGTTCCAAACGATCCTCGCTCTCCGTTTGTAACCTCTGGCTTACGTATCGGTTCTCCTGCTATCACTCGTCGTGGTTTTAAAGAAGCAGAATCTAAAGAGCTAGCTGGATGGATATGTGATGTATTAGATAATATTGAAGATGCATCGGTACAAGCGCAGGTTAAAGAGAAAGTAAAATCGATTTGTGCAAAATTACCGGTATACGCTTAATTATATATCTGGTGTAATTTAGATCACAATAGTGAACTATTTTGCTATCATAAAGGCCGCTTTAAGCGGCCTTTTTTGTTCTTAAAACGGAAATATCTAGTTATGCATTGCCCATTTTGTACAGCAAAAGATACGAAAGTGATTGATTCTCGCCTTGTTGGTGGTGGTCATCAAGTTCGTCGTCGTCGCGAATGTAATGATTGTCATGAACGCTTTACTACCTTTGAAGGCGCCGAGTTAGTGATGCCAAAAGTAATTAAACAAGATGGAAGCCGAGAGCCTTTCAACGAAGACAAGTTACTTAACGGTTTAAATCGGGCACTAGAAAAACGCCCAGTTAGCACTGAGCAAGTTGATGAAGTGGTAAATATTATTAAATCACAATTACGCGCAACGGGTGAGCGGGAAATATCAAGTCATTTAGTGGGGGAGTGTATTATGGAAGCGCTAAAAAAACTCGATAAAGTTGCTTATGTTCGCTTTGCATCGGTGTATCGCTCATTTGAAGATATTCGTGAGTTTGGCGAAGAAATAGCCCGTTTAGGGGAGTAGGATATCGATGGCAGGTCACTTTACCGAGCAAGATCATCAGTATATGGCCCGTGCCATAGAGCTTGCTAAAAAAGGGCGTTTTACTACAACCCCAAATCCTAATGTTGGGTGCGTTTTAGTTAAAAATGAAACAATTGTTGGCGAAGGGTTTCATCAATTAGCAGGACAAGGTCACGCTGAAGTAAATGCATTAGCTCAAGCTGGCTCAAAGGCACAAGGCGCAACCGCTTATGTCACCTTAGAACCATGTAGTCATTATGGCCGTACACCGCCCTGTGCTGAGGGGTTAAAAGCTGCGGGAGTTAGTAAGGTAATAGCTGCAATGGTTGACCCTAACCCACAAGTTGCAGGGAAAGGTTTAAAAATTTTAGCCGATGCTGGAATTGAAGTAGCTTATGGCTTAATGGAAGAAAAAGCCCGCGAACTTAACTTAGGCTTTTTTAAGCGTATGGAATATGGCTTACCGTATGTTATGTGTAAAATGGCGGCAAGCCTTGATGCTAAAACGGCGCTCAAAAATGGCCAAAGCAAATGGATCACCGGCTCAGCAGCGCGTCAAGATGTGCAATTATTTAGAGCTCAAAGTTGCGCTATTTTAACGGGGGCTGATACTGTATTAGTTGATAATGCTAAACTTAATGTACGAGCTGAAGAGTTACCATTACAACTGCCCACTGAGTTACCTTTACGCCAACCTGCGCGTGTTATTATTGACTCACAAAATAGACTGACCCCCGAGCTTGCTTTATTTAGCTGTGAATCGCAGGTAATAATTTTTACGACGCAACTTGATAAATCTTTAAACTGGCCTCATTTTGTAAAGCATATCGAAGTAAAGTCTGTTGATAGTAAAATTGATTTAACAGAAGTATTAAAAACATTAGCGCAATTACAATTTAATACGGTGTGGTTAGAAGCGGGTGCAACACTTGCCGGAAAGATGACCGAGTTAAATTTAGTCGATGAGTATATAATTTACTTAGCACCTAAATTAATGGGTTATGATGGTCGTAGTTTACTGAATTTTCCTGAGTTAACGAGTATGGATGACACTGTTAACTTAACATTTAATGAGTGTATACGTGTTGGTAGTGATTTACGTATTCGAGCAAGTAAAGCTCATTAATATTTTATTTATTTTATAAAGAGTAGCGCGATGTTTACTGGAATAATTGAAGCCACAGGCAAAATTGCTTTATTACAAAAAAAACAAGGCGACTTAACGATACGAATTCAAAGCGCCAATCTTAATATGCACGATGTAAAGTTAGGCGACAGTATAGCAACCAACGGAGTTTGTTTAACGGTTGTTACTAAACATGACGATGGCTTTAGTGCTGATTTATCTAATGAGACGATTAGCTTAACTGGTTTTGCTCATTATAGTGTGGGGCAAACCGTTAATCTTGAAAAAGCAATGCAACCAGTCTCTCGTTTGGGCGGTCATTTAGTATCGGGGCATGTCGATGGTATCGCAACAATTACAGCCATTGAAAATAATGCACGAGCCACTGAGTATTGGTTATCAACCGATAATAACTTAATGAAGTATATCCCTTATAAAGGGTCAGTTTGTATTGATGGTATTAGCCTAACCGTAAATGCCGTACAAGAGAATAAATTTAAATTAACAATTGTGCCGCACACCAGTGAGCAAACAACGATTGCCGATTTTAAAGTTGGGACTCAAGTTAACCTAGAGGTTGACCAAATTGCCCGTTACTTAGAGCGTTTAATTAAAGGCGCTGAACAACCAACTGGATCAGATATTTCGATGGACTTACTTGCTAAAGCAGGTTTTTTATCTAAATAACAACACTGCAAAATTACATGAGTAGAGTATGAATTTACACAGCGCACAAGAAATTATAGATGACATTAAAGCCGGTAAAATGGTTATTTTAATGGATGACGAAGACAGAGAAAATGAAGGCGATTTGATTATTGCAGCAGAGCACATTAGCGCTGATGCAATCAATTTTATGGCAACTCACGGTCGAGGGTTAATTTGTTTAACCATGACGCAAGCGCGTTGTGAGCAACTTGATTTACCTTTAATGGTAAAAAACAATGGTGCTGCTTTTTCAACTAATTTCACTATGTCGATTGAAGCGGCAAAAGGCGTAACAACCGGGATCTCTGCTGCCGATAGAGCACGTACAGTGCAAGCAGCCATAGCCAAAGGCGCGCAACCAGAAGATATTGTTCAACCAGGTCATATATTTCCAATCATGGCGCAACCAGGGGGAGTATTAACCCGTGCAGGACATACCGAAGCCGGTTGTGATTTGGCTCGTTTAGCTGGACTTGAAGCATCGTCGGTTATTGTTGAGATACTCAATGCAGATGGCACGATGGCGCGCCGACCTGATTTAGAGGTGTTTGCTAAAGAACACGACATTAAAATTGGCACTATTGCTGATTTAATCGAATATCGTAATCTTAACGAAACCACAATTGAGAAAGTAGCAAAGTGTAAACTACCTACAGAGCATGGCGAATTTGATTTAGTTACTTATAAAGATACCATTGATGGCCAACTTCATTACGTATTACTCAAAGGTGATATTAAAGCAGAGCAAGCGACGCTGGTAAGAGTACATTTACAAAGTACGTTTAATGATATTTTATTGTCGGATAGAAATGCCGATCGTAGTTGGGGCCTTTCTGAAGCTATGGCTTATATCGCCAAAAATGATGGTGTTTTAGTTATTTTAGGTAAACAAGAAAGCACAGAAGAATTAGAGGCAACAGTTAAAGCATTTGCCGCCGCTGATGCTGGTGAAAGTGTCACGCCACGTAAATTTAAGGGAACATCACGTACTGTTGGTGTTGGCTCACAAATTTTGGCTGATTTAGGGATTGAAAAAATGCGCTTAATGAGTCGCCCGATAAAATACCATGCTTTATCAGGTTTCCATTTAGAAGTTGTTGATTATGTTGAGCCAGAGTAAGCGCTAGGCTATTTTTTTATTTTTATGGTATACTGCGCAGCAATTTTTTGCGCAATCGCTTGAACATATTTTTAGGGTTAACGAATGAAAATTATTGAAGGTAATAAATACGCACCGGGTAAAAAGTTTGCCATTGTTATTTCTCGTTTTAATGACTTTATTGGTAGTAGCTTATTAGAAGGTGCTGTTGATGAGCTAAAACGTACTGGTGGTGTATCTGATGACGATATTACCGTTGTTTATGTACCTGGTGCTGTTGAGTTACCTTTAGCAGCTAAGCGTGTTGCAGCAAAAAAAGAGTATGATGCAATCATCGCATTAGGCGTTGTGATCAGAGGGGGTACTCCACACTTTGATCTTGTCGCTGGCGAATCTAACAAAGGCCTTGCCAATGTATCGCTAGAGTATGATATCCCGGTTGCATTTGGCGTATTAACTACCGAAAGCATAGAGCAAGCAATTGAGCGCGCAGGTACCAAAATGGGTAACAAAGGCGGCGAAGCTGCTTTAGGTGCGCTTGAAATGGTTAATGTGTTAGATAAAATTTAAGTTTAAGGAATTTTTGTGAAACCAGCAGCAAGACGTAAAGCACGTATCTTAGCACTTCAGGCCGTTTATTCTTGGCAATTAAGTGGCAATGCAATTGCCGATATCGAACAACAAATGTTGATCGAAAACGATGTGACTAAAATTGATGTGGAATACTTTAAAGATTTAGCACGAGGCGTTGCCGTAAATCACGCGCAATTAGACGAAGCTGTATCTCCACACTTAACACGTCCGTTTGACGACTTAGATATGGTTGAGCGTGCAATATTGCGTTTAAGCAGCTATGAGCTTAAATTTCGTGAAGATGTACCTTATAAAGTTGCTATTAACGAAGGGATTGAACTGGCCAAGATTTTTGGTGCAGAAGATAGCCATAAGTTCGTTAATGGTGTACTTGATAAAGCAGTTAAATTTTTACGTAAGTAAAACAACTGCAATAAGGAGAGCCGGCGTAGGCCGGCTTTTTTGTGTATGAAGGAATTTGAATTAATTAATCGATACTTTAAAGGTCGCGGCATTATTCGTCGTGATGTTAATTTAGGTATTGGTGATGATTGTGCTTTGGTGACGGTACCGGAACATTGTCAATTAGCGGTAACAACAGACACGTTAGTTGCCGGTGTACACTTTTTTGATGATATTGCTCCTAGAGCTTTGGGTCACAGAGTGGTTGCTGTAAATTTAAGTGATTTAGCGGCTATGGGCGCTGAACCAACCTGGATTTCTGTGGCGTTAACATTACCAAGTACAGACCCTTACTGGCTTGAAGAGTTTGCTGAGGGGATGCATGAAATTGCAGAGTACTTTAATGTTCAAATTATTGGTGGTGACACCACACAAGGTCCATTAACGATTACTATCTGTGCCAAAGGTATTGTGCCTAATAATATGGCGCTTCGTCGCGGTGGTGCAAAGGTTGGTGATTGGATATATGTTACGGGTCCATTGGGAGATGCCGGGCTTGCAATCGAATCTCGTAAACAAGGTATTGCGGTTGATCAAAAACATCAAAGCTATTTAAATCAACGATTTGATTTTCCTACTCCTCGGGTTGCTGCCGGACAGGTGCTCAGGGGAATTGCATCTTCTGCTATTGATGTGTCTGATGGGTTGCTTGCCGATTTATCGCATATTTTAGCACTATCGGGCGTATCGGCTGAGATTCATATAGATCAAATCCCAACCTCTGACGCAATACAAGATACATTGAACTTTGAACAGCAATTACCTTTCATATTAAATTATGGCGATGATTATGAGTTAATTTTTACCGTACCTGATAGTAAAAAAGGTATGGTTGATATTAAATTGAGTCAATACGGTGTGACTGCTACATGTATCGGTCAAATAAAAAGTGGAAATGGTGATATTGAGTTGTTTAATCAAGGTGAAAAATTTGATTTCCAGCCACAAGGTTTTGAGCATTTTACCAAGGAGCCAGTTTGAGCCAGGCGAAGAAGTTTAACTTAAAAAAACCTCACCAATTTTTTGGTTTAGGTTTTGGTACGGGCCTTGCCCCATTTGCTCCAGGTACCTTTGGTACTTTTGCTGCATTGCCTTTTATTTTTATTACCCAACATTATCCTTTATGGTTACAACTTGTGTTTGCCGTTGTGATTAGTGTGTTTGGTATTTGGGCATGTGGAAAAACGGCTGATGATTTAGGCGTTCACGATCATCCTGCTATTGTATGGGATGAAGTGGCTGGTTATTACATCACAATGATTGGTGCAGCACTGAGTTGGCAGGCATTAGTTGTTGGTTTTATATTATTTCGCTTTTTTGATATTGCTAAACCGGGACCAATCCGTATGCTTGATAAGCGGGTGCATGGTGGTTTAGGCATTATGGCTGATGATATTTTAGCGGGCTTTTTTTCATTGATTTGTTTGCAAGCATTAATCAAAGCAGGTTATATACCTGTTTAAATTTTTTAATTACTAGGTGGCGATAATATGATGCGATTTATTTTGGTTTGTATACTGTTAATGTGCAGTACACCAAGTAGTGCGTCGATTACCGATTATGTAGTTAAGCAATGGAATATTCAAAACGGCTTACCTTCTCAATCACTTAAAAGTGTAGTGCAAGATAAACAAGGCTATATGTGGCTCGCAACCCAATTTGGGTTAAGTCGTTTTGATGGTACAACCTTTACTAATTTTAATACCCAAAATAGCCATTTCATTCCCAGTAACGGCATAAACAAGCTACTTATTTCAGATAATGGCTTGTTATGGATTGGTACTAAAAATGGAATTTCGGTTATTAACCCTGCCACCTTCAGCGCTCAAAAATTTAATATAAAAGGCCCTATTCGAGATATTTTAGAAGATGCTAAAGGAGGGATTTGGATAGCGGCAAACGGTCTGTATTATGTTGATTCTGGGCAAATAAATTTAAAACAATACAATGACCAGCCCATAGGTATTACTAATGCAACAGTGATCACACAAATTGTAGGGTCGGTCAGTCAGGTTGCATTATCACCCGAAGGAATTTGGCTTGTTAACGACCGCCATTTACTTCGCTTAACGCAAAGCTCTTCAGACTTTTCTAAATTACGTTTAGAACTAACTGCTAAAGTAACGTTACCAGAACGTTTGGCGCAGACTATTGTGCATGACTTATCATTTCTAAACGGAAAATTATATATCGCGTCTGAGTTAGGTGCATACTTTTTAGATCTAGATGATGAGCTACGCCCATTCCCTTTGCCTAATACCAATAATTCAGCTGTTTATAAGTTTATGAGTGATACCGATGGGGGGTTGTGGGTATCGACGTATGGGCGTTTATTATTTCGCGATAAAACAGGACAGTGGCAGTGGGTTGAACCAAGCCAATTAGATCAAAGTATTTGGTTTGCCGATATATATAGAGATAATCAAGAGAATGTGTGGCTTGCCAGCTTTAGTGAAGGGTTATGGCTTGCACATGAAGGCCACATTAAACGCCATACTGATGAATCTCAAAAGCGTGAAGTCGTGATGGTAATTAATCAAGCTCCAGATAAAAAACTGTGGGTTGCTAATACCAGTGGTATTGGTTATTTCGATGAAAACGAAAAGTTTATTAATAAAATACCGAGCCAGCAATATAATCGAGCTTCGGTGCATGACTTACAATGGGATGGAACACGGTTATATATTGCAACCGGACGAGGGCTGTTTTTTTATGAAAATGAAACTTTGTATACAGTCCCAGGTAGAGCACTTCGAGACAATCCTGTTTTTGCGATCAGTCGCTCAAGTAAAGGCGGGTTTTGGATTGGAACCGGGCGTGGTTTATATCGTTTGAGTTATGCTGGGTTAACGCCTTTTGCTTACAATGCTTTTTTGGGTAGTAAGTTTATTACCTATGTTTTAGATGAAATAAATTTCGGCGTAATAGGTACCAGTAAAGGGGCATATTATTTTACCGATAGAGGTATTGAGAAGGTCGGTGATCAAACCTCGTTAGATACAGCCTATGTCACCAGCGTATTACATATTGATGGCGTAGGAATTTTAATTGGTTCATTAAACGATGGTTTATTCTATCGAAGTAACGAGGGGCAGTGGCGTCAACTCGATGCAGCAAATGGCTTACCTTATGGTTCGATATTTAGTTTAGAGTACGATAAAAAGCAAAAGCAGGTATGGGTAAGCACCATGAAAGGCGTTTATCGGATGCCTGTGGAGCAATTTAACACTGAGATTGAAAGTTTACGTGTAGAAGAAGTTATTTCATCGTTCGATCGTCAATTAGATGGTAAAGCTAGCCAGTGTTGTAGTGGCTTAGGCCATGATTCAGTTGTAAATATAGAGGGATCAATGTGGTATCCCAGTTTACAAGGCTTAGTTGAAATACCAACGGATATCGCATTATTTGGATCGACGGCCTTAAAACCTCAAGTCGAAATGATCACCACGCCTACACGTAACTTACCTATTGTTGGCTATGACTCTGACCCTCAGTTACAAACTAATGAGCGAGATATTACTTTAAAATATACGGCTATTGATTATTACGCTCCTTCGAGTATTGAGTTTCGTTATAAATTAAGTGGCTTGGATAGCGAGTGGCGTTATGCAAATACGCGACGAGAAGCTATTTATACTAATTTGCCACCGGGTGCATTCTTGTTTCAATTAGAGGCAAAGCGTCAAGGTGAAGATTGGGATAGTGCGCAACAAGAAGAATTCGCTTTTGAGCTTCCAGAGCGCTTTGATGAAACGATTTATTTTAGGTTGCTCATTACTAGCAGTATTATTGTACTAATTTATTTGATTTTTTGGGTGTTTAGAGCACAAGAGCGTCGTAAACAAGAGGCTTTAGAGGGGCTTATTACAGAGCGTACCTTAGAGCTAAGACAAGCTAACGATAAGCTTAATCAGGTTAACTCTCAGCTTAAATTAGTGAGTCACTCAGATGAGCTAACAGGGCTTCGTAGCCGACGCTTTTTGTTTGATCAATTACCTAAAGATATTGAGCACTTTCAACGTAATTCGCAATCGTTGCAAGCGCAGGGTAAATCGTTAGTGCTTATGATAATTAATTTAGATAACTTTAGTCGCATTAATGATGCATATGGCCCCATTGCGGGTGATAGTTGTTTGCAACAAATGGCTGCGTTATTGAACTCTCGTACGCAAGGCTCTGATTATGTTGCGCGTTGGAGTGGCGATGAGTTTTTATTATTGCTACGCGATTTTAAATGTAATCTTATTAACGATTATGCAGCTGAACTTTGTCAGGCAATCGGGCTTCATTCATTTCAGCTTCCAAATGGAAAAAGTACAAATATTACGGCTTCATTAGGCTGGTCTTTTTATCCGCTTCCTTTATTAGGAGGACAAGTTATTGGCTGGGAAACATCGATTAACTTAGCCGATATCTCGTTACATCAAGTTAAAAAACGTGGGGGGGATGGCGTAGCTACAATTACCTTTGATGATAAACTTGATGCATTTGAGTTTGAACAAAACTCTAACGTTGACCAACAGTTAGGTATTTTACAAAGTAATGGTTTAGCCAAATTTAAAGTATCAATGCGTTAACGCTGTAGGTATTAATCGAAGGACCTTAAAAAAGGAGCAATATGCTCCTTTTTTAATAAATAAACTTTTAATCGTTAATAAATGACTTAATAGCGGCTAAAATTCCTTGTTCACTTAACCCCATTTCATCGTGCATTTGATCTTGGGTACCGTGTTTGATGAACTCATCTGGTATCCCTAAGTTTAAAATAGATAGTTGGGCTTTTTTAGTCGCTAAGTATTCGTTTACAGCAGAGCCTGCACCACCGGCAATGGCATTATCTTCTAATGTGATAATAGCATCATGGCTTTGTATTAATTCATCGAGCAAGCTCAAATCAAGTGGTTTAATAAAGCGCATATTGACTAAAGTCGCATTAAGCTCGTTAGCAGCCAGTTGGGCATTTTCAAGTAATGTACCAAATGAAAGGATTGCAACGTGATTACCTGTTTTTACTACTTGTGCTTTACCTATTTCAAGGTTTTTCATTTCACTTTGAATTTCATCATTGCCTGCACTTCCTCTTGGGTAGCGTACGGCAACAGGGCAATTTGCGTTGTAACCTGTATGAAGCATATGACGGCATTCGTTGGTACTGCTAGGTGCCATAATGACCATATTAGGGATACAGCGCATAAAGCTTAAATCATAAGCTCCTTGATGAGTTTCACCATCGGCACCAACAATGCCTGCGCGGTCAATAGCAAATAATACCGGCAGATTTTGTAATGCGACATCGTGGATAAGTTGATCGTAAGCGCGTTGTAAAAAGCTAGAGTATATGGCTACAACAGGCTTTAGTCCTTCACAAGCAAAACCCGCAGCAAGTGTAACGGCATGTTGCTCTGCAATTGCAACGTCAAAGTATTGTTCGGGGTAGTGTTTTGAAAACTCAACCATGCCAGAGCCTTCTCGCATCGCTGGGGTAATGGCCATTAGTTTACTATCTTGCTTGGCGGTATCGCATAGCCACTGACCAAATACTTTTGAAAATGTAGCAGCGCCGGGTTTTGATTTAGGTAAACTTGCTATACTAGGGTCAAACTTCGGTACCCCATGATAACCAATAGGATCCGCTTCAGCTGGTTTATAGCCTTTTCCTTTTTGCGTTTTTATATGCAATAGTTGCGGCCCTTTTAGGTTTCGCATATTACGCAATGTATCAACTAACATGTTAACGTCATGGCCATCGATGGGGCCAATATAATTAAGGCCAAGCTCTTCGAAAAATGTGCCAGGTATGACCATACCTTTAAGGTGCTCTTCGACTTTACTTGCGAGTTCTTTGACTGGGGGGACACCTGAAAGTAACTTTTTGCTACCTTCACGAATGTTTGTATAGAAGCTACCAGATAATATACGCGCAAAATGATTGGTTAATGCACCAACATTTTCCGAAATTGACATTTCGTTGTCGTTCAGAATAATCAACATATCTGATTTTACATCACCGAGGTGGTTCATTGCTTCAAAGGCCATACCTGCGGTAATCGCACCATCACCAATAACAGCGACCGCTTTACGGTTTTTACCTTCTTTTTGAGCCGCAATAGACATACCTAAAGCAGCTGATATAGAGGTACTTGAATGACCAACACTAAATGTATCGTATTCACTTTCTTCACGAAATGGGAAAGGGTGCAATCCATCTTTTTGACGAATTGAGTGCATTAAATCACGACGTCCAGTGAGTATCTTATGTGGATAAGCTTGGTGGCCTACATCCCATACGATGCGATCTTCTGGGGTATTATAAACATAATGCAAAGCTACTGTGAGCTCAACTGTTCCTAAACCAGACGCTAAATGACCACTACTTTGAGAGACAGAGTTTAGTAAGTAATCGCGTAACTCATTGCTAAATGCAGGGAGTTTATTTTGCGCTAATTCACGCAATTGTTTTGGTTCGTCAACCAAAGTAAGTAATGGATACTTGCTACTATCAAGTGTCATGGCTTTGTATATATCCTTCGCTAGCATTACCTTAAAGTTTAAATAAAGTGATAATGCTCAGTCATGTTGTCGGTACTAATTATGTGTGTGCCGCGATTAATGATCGCGTTCAATTAAGTAATCTGCTAATGCTGCCAGTGTACTGGTATCGGCATTAATATTATTAAGTGCAGTATGAGCTTGTTCTATTAAGCTCTGCGCTTTTTCTTTAGCGCCTAGCATACCTAATAATGCGGGGTATGTCGCTTTATTCGCAGCTAAATCTGAGCCTTGTGGTTTACCAAGTATGCTCGTATCACCCTCAACATCTAATATGTCATCTTGGACTTGAAACGCTAAACCAATAGCATAGCCAAATACAGCTAAATTATCTAAGGTGTGCTGATCGACATTCTCACTACATAAGGCACCTAAGGTGATCGCACTATTAATTAATGCCCCTGTTTTTAGCTTATGAATTCGCTCAAGCTCTTCAAGACAAATCGTTTTATCAGTCGCTGCAATATCGAGCCCTTGTCCGCCAACCATGCCTTCAAGTCCTGCAGCGTGAGCTAAATGTGCAATCATTTTTAACTGGGTTGCTGCACTACACGAAAATGAATGCGTTGCAATGAGCTCAAACGCTAATGTTTGCAAAGCATCGCCTGCTAAAATAGCTTGTGCTTCGCCATACACGATGTGACAAGTAGGGCGACCTCTGCGTAAATCATCATCATCCATTGCCGGGAGATCATCATGCACCAATGAGTAGCTATGAATGCATTCAATAGCAGCGGCTAGTACATGGAGATCGTGTCGATTTGCGCCAAGCATTTCACCTGTAGCATAAACTAAAAAAGGCCGAAGTCTTTTTCCACCATTTAACAAACTATAATGCGTTGCTTCTTTGATTTTTTTATCAGTATTATGCTGCTGTTCAAAATAGTGATTTAAGGTGTGTTCAACCGCCTGTTGAGCGTCTTTTATTTTTACTTTAATGCTCACAATTATTCCATGTCATTATCAAAATCAGTGAGCGCCGACTTTTCGTTATTGCCCATTAATATTGATACTTTTTGTTCTGCTTGCTGTAATTTATTTGATGAAGCATTCGCTAATGCGATACCTCGTTCAAATTGTTTTAACGACTGCTCTAGCGATAAATCACCTTGCTCCATTTGGGCAACAATTGTAGATAGTTCTGATAATGCTTGTTCGAAACTTAAGTTTTCAGGTTTTTTAGTTGCCATACATATTTCAGCTTTCGTTTTAAATTAAGAGGCAATTTTAGGGGGAATGCTAAACTAGGTCAAAGGGAGATGCATGTTTTTAGCTATAATCATGCTTAAACAGGCCAGATTGTACTGAGAAAGTGATTTTTTTAAGCTGTTTTCATTAAAAATAAAGTTTACATCAGTCACTGCTAGGTTATAAATCCAACTTGGTCTAATATATTAACAGTGCATGAATTATCTTTTTTATTTATAAATGGCTTAAGTATTTCAATATCTTGCCGATATATACTCTATATTAAGAATTTAAATAACAAAGTATAAAATCTTTGGAGGGAATGTGGATTTAGCAACCATTATTGGGATATTAGGGGCTGTAGGCCTGATCGTCGTATCCATGTTTATGAGTAGTAGTGGCGAAATGGGCATGTTTGCTGATGCACCTTCTAGTGTTATCGTATTTGGCGGCTCTTTATTTATTGTTTTATCTAATTTCACTTTATCTCAATTTTTAGGTATAGGTAAAGTGTGTGCTAAAGCATTCATGTTTAAAATTGAATCCCCCGATGAGTTAATTGAAAAAGCAGTAGAACTTGCAGACTCTGCGCGTAAAGGCGGTTTTTTAGCCTTAGAAGAAGCTGAAATTCCCAACCCGTTTATGCGAAAAGGGGTTGATATGTTAGTAGATGGGCATGATGCAGATGTTGTTCGCGCTACATTACAAAAAGATATTACTTTAACTTCAACACGACACGAACTCGGTGCCGGATTATTTAAATCACTTGCTGATATCGCCCCTGCAATGGGCATGATAGGCACCCTGATTGGTTTGGTTGCGATGCTTTCAAACATGGATGATCCAAAAGCGATTGGACCCGCTATGGCGGTTGCACTTTTAACCACTTTATATGGTGCGTTTTTAGCTAACGTTATTGCTATTCCTATTCAGGTAAAACTTGAGCTTCGTAAAGAAGAAGAAGCGATGAATCAGCGTTTGATATTAGATGCTATTTTAGGTATTCAAGATGGTCAAAACCCTAAAGTAATAGAAGGTATTTTGAAAAATTACTTAGCTGAGTCTAAACGCAAAGTAGATACCGAGGAGTAATTATGTCTGAAGAGTGTAAATGCCCACCACCAGGTTTACCTGCTTGGATGGGAACTTTTGCAGATTTAATGTCACTGCTAATGTGCTTTTTTGTACTCTTACTCGCTTTTTCGGAAATGGACGTACTTAAATTTAAACAAATTGCAGGTTCAATGAAATTTGCATTTGGTGTACAAAATAAAATTGAAGTAAAAGATATTCCAAAAGGGACCTCGGTTATTGCTATGGAATTTACCCCAGGTAAACCTGAGCCCACTCCCATAGAAACGATTCAACAACAAACCGTAGAAATGACCCAACAAATGCTTGAGTTTCAAGCGGGTGATGAAAGCTCTGCTGGTGGCCGACAAGAGCAACGCGGCGATAAACGAGGCGGCGAATCGCGCAGTACCTCGCAAGAAGTATCGGCTGAACAAGCTACATCGGCGGCCGAGCAAGAGCAAACTAACGAGTTAGTTAAAAAAATAGCGCAACAATTAGAAAAGCAGATTATTGATGGTGCGATTGAACTTGAATCACTTGGTCAGCAAATAATTATTAGGATTAGAGAAAATGGCTCATTCCCATCGGGAAGTGCATTTTTACAACCTAAATTTAAACCTATTATCCAAGATATCGGTGAGCTATTAAAAGATGTACCGGGTGAAATTACCGTGTCGGGGCATACTGATGACTTTCAAGTATCGAACGAGTTATATACTAATAACTGGGATTTGTCGTCAAAACGAGCGGTTGCTGTTGCAACAGAGCTTCAAGCGGTTAATGGCTTTGATAAAACACGAATGATGGTTGTAGGACGAGCAGAAACACGCCCGCTAGTACCTAATGTGACCGATGAGGATCGACGCAGAAACCGTCGTGTTGAAATATCAATACTGCAAGGTAAAGCAAAAGAATCGGACCCTATCACTGTAAAATAATATTTGTTGCACCTTAATGTGAGGTGCAGCAAATAAATTGCTATGCTAAACTACTGTTTATATAAACAGTGATTGGCTATGTTATGAAATTATATATTGCAGAAAAACCATCATTAGGAAGAGCTATTGCAGATGCACTTCCTAAACCACATAAAAAGCATGATGGTTATATAGAGCTAGCTAATGGAGACTGTGTTTCTTGGTGTATTGGTCACTTATTAGAGCAAGCAGAACCCGATGACTACGATGAACGTTTTAAAAAATGGCAATTTGAACACCTTCCTATTATTCCCACTGAATGGCAATTAAAAGCGAAAACGAAAACCCGCAAACAGCTTACCGTGTTAAAAAAGTTGATAAAACAAGCATCAACATTAGTACATGCCGGTGACCCTGATCGTGAAGGCCAGCTTTTGGTCGATGAAGTAATCGGACAAGTAAAACTAAGCCAGAGTAAAAAAAATACGATTGAACGCTTACTTATTAGTGATTTAAATTTAATAGCCGTTAAAAAGTCACTCACACAAATGCGAGCCAATCGTGATTTTGTTCCACTAAGTGTATCGGCACTTGCGCGCTCACGTGCCGATTGGTTATTTGGAATGAACTTAACACGAGCTTATACATTAGCAGGTCAAAAAGCAGGGTTTGGTAATGTTTTATCGGTTGGCCGGGTGCAAACACCTATTTTAGGTTTAGTGGTTAATCGAGATAAGGAAATTGCTAACTTTGTAGCGAAACCATTTTATGAAGTGATGGCGCATTTAGTGACCCCTGAACAACATAGTTTTAAAGCGAAATGGTCGCCAAGTAAAGCGTGTGAACCACACCAAGATGAAGAAGGTCGGGTAATTAATAAAGCGTTAGCACAAAATGTAGCATCGCGAATTACTCAACAGCCAGGGCAGATAATTGAACTTGAGCAAAAACAAAAAAAACAGAGCCCGCCATTACCTTATAATTTATCGGCATTGCAAATAGATGCAGCTAAAGCATTTTCAATGCCTGCACAAAAAGTGTTGGATACTTGCCAAGCTCTCTATGAGCGGCACAAATTAATTACATATCCACGCTCAGATAATCGCTATCTTCCTAAAGATCATCACCACGATGCTAAAGCGATTTTAAAAGCAATGGCAGTGAACAATGGGCAAAGTGTAGAGCATATTAACGCCGCTGATACCACAAAGCGCAGTAAGTGTTTTAACGATAGTAAAGTGGCTGCTCACCATGCAATTGTTCCAACAGCCAAACAATTAAAAACGGTGAGTTTAAGTAGCGATGAAGCCAAAATTTATCAGTTAATAAGCCGTCATTATTTAATCCAGTTTTATCCTGAATATGTTTATAACGAAACAAAAGTTGAAGTTGAAATAGCGGGCGGGTTATTTAAAACGAATGCAAAACAAGAAGTGAGCCTCGGTTTTAAAGCCTTAATGGGTAAGTCTGAACTTAATCAGGAAATGAGCTTACCGCCTTTAGCAAAAGGAATGGCGCTGACCTGCAATAAAGGAGAGGTCGTTGAGAAACAAACGACTGCGCCTGCTTATTTTAATGATGCGACGTTGCTTAGTGCAATGACGGGGATTAGCCGTTATGTTAAAAATCCACAAATAAAAAAAATATTGAAAGATACCGACGGCCTAGGCACCGAAGCAACACGGGCTGGTATTATCGAATTATTATTTAAACGCCGATTTTTAAAACGAGAAGGGAAGTTAATTAAAGCAACTGAAACCGGACATGCTTTAATTAGTGTATTACCTGAAGGGCTTGCTAGCCCTGATTTAACGGCAAAATGGGAATCGAGTTTAAGTGATATTGCGGATAAAAAAATGAGCTATCAGCAGTTTTTACAGCCGCTTTTACAGGATTTAAATGAATTTGTAGAGCAAGCGGCTCATTGCGATAATCAAGTTTTTACTCAGTTACCCAAAACGTCAGTTAAAAAACGTTTTGCTAAACGAGGTAAAAAAACAGCTTATAAAAAATCAAAATAAGATTTTAATACACAGTACAATAAGGTTTAATTATTTGTAAAACCAAGGAAGCTATAAAGTGGATGAGATAGTAAAACAACAGCCTAAGCTTACTATTGCAATACTTGCTGCGGGTAAAGCTTCTCGGTTTGGCTCTGCTAAGCAATTAGCTTATTTTCAGGAAAAAACCTTACTACAACGAAGTATTGACCTATTTAATTCAATAAACTGCGAGCTTCTTGTTATTACTGGTGCACATCAACAGGCTGTTAATCGACATTTAAACGCACAGTCAAAAGAGTATTCAGTGGTGTTTAATCCCGACTGGCAAAAAGGGATGTCGAGTTCTATTAAAGCGGCCTTGGCTCATTGCGCTAAAGATAGTGCTGGGATAATGTTTGCAACGGTTGATCAAATACATATTACGACACACGATATTCAATCTGTAATCGATAAATGGCATAAGAATGTATCGCAAATTGTATGCGCTCAATATGCTCAGCATCAGGGAATACCCGCTATATTTCCTCGAGCTTATTTTTCACTGTTATTAAATCTACAAGGAGATAAAGGGGCGAGACAGATCATTAAATCGTCATCTAATGTAAGCACCGTTGCGCTCCCTAATGCTGAGATTGATATCGATACGCTTGAGCAGCTAGATATCGAAAAACAGCTCACGAGGGCTTGTTAAATGCAATAGCATGAAATTTAGCCACAATAGATAATGCAATGCTAGTGGGTAATTCGCCACCGATATCTAACCCAGCAGGCCCCGAGATAATTGGTTTTATTGCTGATGTTTCGAGTGCACATTTAACAACCACTTCGTTAAATCTTTTTTTAGGCCCTAAAAGTGCGATGTGTTTAATGTCACTATTAGCCAAACTAGCTAATGCCAGTGCATCTAGCTCTAAACTGTGCGACATAAGTACAGAAAAATTCACCTTTTGCGTGTTTGCATAATGCCCTAATTTTGTGTGTGACAGCTTTATTATTGTATCAGCATTTATAAAGTCGTTTTTATTGGCATAAGCAGCTCTTGGGTCCCACACCGATACTTGCCAACCTAGTTGTTTTGCAAAATCACAAACCGGAGTCGCATCTTTACCACCACCACAAATTAATAAGTGAACTTTAGGCATTATTTCAACATTAAGCTGTGCTTGATGATGGCTATTAACGTAGCTACAAATACTATTTTCTTGAGTATTATAATCTAACCCGTAAATCACGTTTTCTCGTTGTTCTAGTTGGTGGAGTACTTCACGTAGATTTAAATAATTATTGTGCTCGTTAAGGGGAATAAATTTAATCCATACAATGCCACCGCAGCCCATTTGGTATGAGGCATCATTTTCGTCTGTGCCATCATATTCTTTAGTCATTATTTTTTGTAACGATAGGCATTTTCGTGCCATTAATCGTATATCGGCCTCAAGGCACCCGCCACTGAGTACGCCTAATTGTTCACCTTCTTGGTTTATCAATGTAAAGGCGCCACGTTTACGATAACTATGTCCTTGGCAATCAACAATAATCGCCATTGCCCATATACTTTTTGAGTGATGATTTTGCCAAGCAGAAAGTACGTCATGGGTATCAAGAGTATTGGCTGATTGCATGTATTAAGGTTGCTCGTAAATAATAGAAGATAGTGATGGTTTTTTAATACTTAGTACGACTTAAACTACATTATATTAATAACTGACTTTGCATTTTAAGTGCTATTTCGCCTAAAGGCTAAGTATTAGCCAATAGGCGAAAAGAGTAGTAACACTAAGCTGTTAACTGATTACCAATGGGTAATTGTCGAATACGTTTACCGCAAGCGGCAAAAATAGCATTACACAAAGCGGGCGCGTAAACCGGTGTTGCCGGTTCGCCTACACCAGCGGGTGGTGCATCGCTTTGAATTATTTCTACGTCAATTTCAAGTGGAGCATCGTTCATACGAGGTACGCGGTAATCATGAAAATTACTTTGTTGTACACGGCCTTTGTCAAAAGTGATCCCTTCACTTATGGCTGCGGTAATGCCGTAGATAGATCCACCTTGCACTTGATTGATGACAGTATCGGTATTAACCACAGTGCCTGCATCAATACTTGCCCATGATTTAATAATTTTAAGGTCGCCTGTATCCGATACTTCTACTTCAACGACGGTGGCTACATAGGTTAAAAAGCTTCTATGCGCTGCGATACCTAAACCACGACCTTTAGGAAGCTTTCTACCCCATTTACTCATTTTCGCTACTTTTTCGATGACCTGACGTAATCGAGAAATATCTAATGGGTATAAGGCTTTATCACCGCCGTAATTATCGTATGTTGCATGTTGCTTTGTAACATCTATGATGCGATCTGGGCCTATGGTTTCAAGTAAGTAATCTTTTTGATCGCGTCCTGCTTTATGCGCGGCTTCAGCAATGAACGATTGGATAGCGAAAGCATGAAAAATATTTGATACCGAACGCATCCAGCCGATTCGTGCTTTACCAGGTGCTTCACCGTTTTCTAATTTCATGTTGGGTGTATTGATAGGGTTGTCGGTGAACCCTAAACGTAACTCTACACTCATTGCTTTTGTTGCGTTCTCTTGGAATGTAGAGGCCATAGGCGAAAATGCAGTACGATGAAGGTATGCTTCAATAGCGCCGTTTTTATCAAATGATGCTTCAATATGTTGCGCAGATACAGCATGGTAAAAACTATGTTGTATATCGTCCTCTCGTGTCCATTGAACACGAATAGGCTGTCCAGTTTTCATTGAAATATACGCGGCTTCAGCTGAAAAGTCGGGTTTTGATTTTCGACCAAATCCGCCACCTAGCATCGTGACATGAACATTAATTTGCTCTTTTTTCATTCCGACAATTGCAGCAACTGTGCTCATATCGGCTTGTGGGTTTTGTGTTGCTGCCCATACATCTACACGGTCTTTATAATACATTGCAGTTGCACAAGGTGGTTCCATAGGAGCTTGAGTTAAATGTGGCGCATAATAATCAGCAACTAATTTGTCGTTAGCCTTGGCTAAAATGTTAACTGCATCACCTAGCTCTCTAACAGATGCTTGTGGTTCCGCTACAGTGGCAAGTAAGTTGGCTTTAAATTCTTCTGAATTATAATCACCGTTTTTACCATCATCCCAAGTCACCGATAATACTCTACGTGCTTTTATAGCAGCCCAAGTGTTTTTAGCGACAATAGCAACACCTCCTTTAGGCTGAAACAAAGGTGCACCTGTGGGAGCCGGGATCTCTAAAATATCAACCACACCGTCTATCGCTTTTGCTGCTTTGGCATCAACGTTTTTAACTGTGCCCCCAACAACGGGTGGACGTACGACCATAGCAATTAAAGCTTTGGGTTCAAGCACATCGGCAGCAAACGTCGCTTTACCAGTGACTAAGTCTTTTAAATCAATATGCGCCATTGCCGTATTGATATAGCGCCATTCACTGCGATTTTTAAGTGGGATTTTATCTGTCTCTGGCGGGGTAATAGCTAATGCGTCATTAACTAATTGTGCATAAGTAAACGATTTACCCGAGCTATGGCTTACAGTATGTTGCTCAGCTGAACATGAATCTATTGATACCCCCCAACGTGTTGCAGCAGCTTGGCGCATAAGATAACGAACACTCGCTCCCATTTCTCGTAAGCGCTGCATATTATAACGAATACTTCGCGAACCATCGGTATTTTGATCTCCATACCTAGGGTCGCCCTTACCTTGGATAACAACCACTTTGTCCCAAGCCGCTTCCATTTCGTCAGCTACAATTTGCGCAATCGCTGTGCGGATCTGTTGGCCCATTTCTGAGCGATGACACGTAATTTCAACAATACCATCGGGACGTAGCGCTACAAATAAATTTGCCGTTTTTGCTGAATCGTCAGGTTGAGCTAAAACCCCAGCCATGACTCTAGGAGCAGCACCCGTAAAACAGGTACCAACGACTAAGGCTCCTACTGCCGCTGTTGATTTTAAAAAACGACGTCGGGTTAAATCAAAATATTGGCTCATACTGTTTCACCTTCTTCAGGCACATAATACTCAACACCCGCCATTGCTTTTGAGGCCGATTTAATTGCTTTATGGATTCGAGGGTAGGTGCCGCATCGACAAATATTGCCCGACATATTTTGCACTATTTCGTCATCGCTTGGTGTTGGATTACTCGCAAGTAAACTCGCTGCTTGCATCATTTGTCCACATTGGCAAAATCCACATTGCGGTACTTTATGTTCAAGCCATGCTTTTTGCACAGGATGATCGCCATCATCACTTAAGCCTTCAATCGTTGTTATTTTAAGACCTGCAATTGCTGCAATGGGTAATATACATGAGCGCTGTGCCACGCCATCAAGGTGAATAGTGCATGCACCACATTGCGCCATACCACAACCAAACTTTGGACCTGTTAACTGTAATTCATCCCGTAAATACCAAAGTACAGGCGTTGTAGGATCTCCTGAAAACTCACGAACTTGACCATTGACGGTAAATGTAATCATGATTCTATCTCCATGTTAAAAGTTTATGATTGCGGTTAGGTTTGCTTACACGGCCTAATACATACTCATTTATTTAATTTAATATTTATATACTACTAAAGCTCACATTTTATTTATAGGCCGCTTATCCCACAAATTTTGTAAGTGAGCTTTAAATGCCAAAGAGTAATAAAGTAAGTATGTGTTATTGAAAAATATGACAAAATTAGCTTATTGTTAAACTAGATAAGATTAACTAACACTGAATAATTCACTATAAAAAATAGGTTTTACAACATAATAAAATGTAGGGTGTTTAGAGTACTTTACATAAAAGCCCTGATACTTAATAGCCCAGGGCTCAAATAGGTTAGTTAAATAGTGCCACCGCAGCATGAGTCATTGCATTTATGCCCGTTGGAATCGCTATTTTATAATCAGGAGCAAACTGACTTGAATGTAATGAAGGTAACACTCTATTGTTTTTCTTTGCGTCGGCATATTGTGATGGATTAACGCCACCAAGCCAAAATAAAGTGATAGGAATATTATCTTCGGTTCTACCGTATAAACCAAAATCTTCACCCGCCATAACAGCTTGAGTATCGAGTACGTTGTTTTTACCAATAGCACCTTCAATGGCATTTCTTACTAAATTTGTTTGTGCTGGGTCATTATATGTAGAGGGGATAGACTCCTCTTCGTGTACGTGTACTGTTGGGTAAAGCGACTCTTCTAATCCGGCGCTTTGTGCAATGCCGGCTGTAATACGTTTAAGGGCTGATATTTGTGCTGTGCGTACTGCCGGGTTATAACTACGTAATGTTAATTGTAATTTTACTTCATCAGAAATTACATTATGTTTAGAGCCGCCGTGTATAGAGCCAACAGTAATAACAGAAGGCTCTAAAGGAGAAAGTTCTCGGCTGGTAATTGTTTGAATAGCTAAAACAGAGCGCGCTGCAAGCACCACGGGATCAATAGTCGTATGAGGGTACGCGCCATGACCACCTTTTCCTTTTATAGCAATATCAACTGAATCAACACTTGCCATAGTGTATTCATTTTTTAGGGCCACTTTACCAGCAGGTACATTGGCGCTCACATGAAGTGCTACGATATGATCAGGTTTTGCGTATTTACTAAATAATCCCTCTTTTAACATTGCTTTGGCACCCGCTCCCACTTCTTCAGCTGGTTGAGCAACCATCATTAACGTACCTTGCCATTTATCTTTATGAGTAATTAACTGTTCAGCGGTGCCAATAAAAGAGCTCATATGAATATCATGTCCACAACCATGCATTACGCCTACCTTAGTACCATGCTCATTTATGACACTGACTTTAGATGCGTAGGGTTTACCTGTTTGTTCAGTAATAGGTAAACCATCGGTATCTGTACGAATCATTACAGTCGGGCCATCACCATTTTTGTAAATGCCTATCACACCATAACCGCCAACATTGCTTGTAACACTAAAGCCTAACTGAGCTAATCTATCTGCAATTTTCCTTCCTGTTACCTGCTCATGTAATGAAAGCTCAGGAGATTGGTGTAAATCAAGGTAGAACTTTTCAATTTCAGGCATGGTGCTTGTTAAATCTAAAGGTAATGACTGGGCATTAGAAAAAGAGCTGGTAAATAGCATCGCAGTCGCGAATAAATTATATTTCATTTTATACCTTTATATTTTGTAGTTTTAAGTAATGACTTGTTATTATTTAGTTTACCACCATATAAAACCCTAAATAATTTAAGATGGCAATCAATTCAATGAGCAATATAGTTAATCTGAACGCGCAAAACTTACAACAAGTGCTTGGAGAAACATCACAACAAAAGTTAGTACTGCTTAACTTTTTTTCACCGCAAAGCCCTGAATGTATTGGTCAGACAGCAATTTTAGATAAGTTAGCAGCGCAATATAGTGACCATATCGTTATTGCCAACTTAGACTGTGATGCTGAACAAGCACTTGCAGGTCAGCTAGCACAACAAGTCGGGTTACAAACATTACCAACCTTAGTGTTATTAAAAGACTCTGCACCAGTTGACTTATTAGCAGGGGTACAAACAGAGTCACAAATAAATGAAGCACTAGCAAAGCATTTACCTGCACAGCAAGACATACTTTTAGAACAAGCCAAACAAGCATTATTAAAAACAGATCTAAATGCAGCCTTTAATTATGCAAAGCAGGCATACGAGATCGATAATACGAATGCACGTATAAAATTAGTCTTAGCTGATATCTGTATTCAAATACATAAAGTCGATGAAGCGCAGGCATTATTAAATACCATAGAAGAAACAGCACAAGATGCTTACTTTAACAATATAAAAGCAAAATGCGATGCAGCACTTGAAGCAAAAGATTCTCCAGAAATAAAAGAGAAGCAACTGCTGGTGGAGCAAAACCCTAATGACTTATCACTTAAAGAGCAGTTAAGTGAATTGCTAGATGAAGCAGGACGAAAAGAAGAAGCATTAGAAGTGCTTTTTACTATCCTTAAAAACGATTTGAACTTTAGTGATAGTAAAGCACGCTTTTTAGCCGTGATTGCATCGCTACCAGATGGAGATGCACTAGCGGCTAAGTATCGCCGTAAGCTATATAGTATATTGTACTAATCGAAGCTAATAGTTCGAGACCTCATAAAGCACCTTATATAAGGTGCTTTTTGTTTTTAGGCTTAATAAACATATATTACACCTGGTTTAAAAGCCAAATAACTAAGTTATCAACAG
>NZ_JAGJEG010000011.1 GCF_018100905.1 Pseudoalteromonas sp. MMG010
CACACACATTTATAAAGATTTGGTTTTAAAAAATGTGGACGTTGATAGAGAATAAAAACAGTCCAGATAAGGTCACCACCTAACCTGAACTGCCTTTCACACTGACAACATCTTTACACACACATTTATAAAGATTCGGTTTTAATAAATGTGGACGTTGATAGAGGATAAAAACAGTCCAGATAAGGTCACCACCTAACCTGAACTGCCTTTCACACTGACAACATCTTTACACACACATTTATAAAGATTCGGTTTTAGATTAACGCCATTGGCATTAATAATTAATTTGGTTAGACAGCGCTTTAGTTATTTTTATTGTTTGCTAACTGCCTATAGGTTCAATTTAGAGTAATCACTCAAAACCGACAAGCGATAAAATAAACACCGATAAGTGAAAAAAACTAATCTATGTCCCTATTTCGCACAAATTTAAAAAATCACTTTTAAATTAATGCTTTATATTAAAAGTTAGGGGGAGTTGGTAGAAATAAAATAAAGGAATTTATTGCTCTATCAAGCAAATATTAAGAAAGGTTATACCGTTAAAATAAAAAAAGCGCTATTTAAAAGCGCTTTTCGTTAGTTAAATTACTGAATTATAAAATTTGATTTTCTTTCCATACTTGCTCTTTTTCCAAGCGTTTTTTTCGCTTGTCACAGGGATCATCACAGTCACATGCTTTATCGATCCCCACAGAGCCCAAACCACCACAGCTACTGGCCATAGATTTCTTTTGTACAATCATTCCAATCGCCATTGCTGTAACAATTAAAATAAGTAAACCAAAAGTAAGAAGAAAAAGTGACATTATTTAGCCTCTGCTATCTACAAAAGTTAGTTCTATATACTTGAACATTTATTAAATTATACACCTAAACCCCAAGTCGATGCGAGTAGTTAACTGGTAACTCTACAAATAAGGCTTAAATGCCGGGCTTGAGTAGGTAATTAATCCCTGTTCACCCTTCGCAATTAAGTAGACCGGCAAATCATGTTTTTCTGCGTAACTTTTTGCTTTTTTCATACCCATCACAGTTAAAGCCGTGGCTAAGCCATCAGCTGTCATTGCACTAGGATGAAGTACAGTCACCGATACTAAATCATGTTTTATAGGCATACCCGAATTTGGGTTAATTAAATGAGTATAAACTTCACCATCCATTTCATAAAAAATACGATAATCCCCTGAGGTCGCAATACCGTTTGTACCAGGCGATAAAACACGGTGTACTTTACGCTCTCCAGGCTTAGCATCTGGTTGCTCAATTGCAATTTTCCAATCTTGATTATTCGGCTTCTTGCCGGCAATACGAAGCTCACCGCCAATCTCAACCATATAGCTAGTAATCCCGTAACTTTCTAATAGTTGTGCTACTTTATCGATACCATAGCCTTTAGCAGTCGCCGAAAATGACAGTTCCAACCCATCTATAGTCTTACTTAACCCTTGTGTATTTAAAGTCAGTTTATCAAGCCCAATTTTCTCAACCATTTTTGCAAGTTCAATATTGCTTGGGCGATTACTCGGCTTCTTATCAGGCCCAAAGCCCCATAGGTCAATAAGTGGACCCATAGTCACATCGAGGGTTTTTGTTGATTTACCTAATCGAATCGATTCACTGATCACAGCCCTAAAATCATCGCTAATAGGCATCACTTGATTAGCAGGGAGCCTGTTAAATGTGTTTATTTCAGAGTCATCAATATAAGTAGACATAGACTGGTTTACACTTTTGAGCACATCGTCTATTTGTGTTTGTAATTCTTTAGGTGAAAGCTGCGCCTGCTCATCATAAAACTTAATATGATAAGTAGTCCCCATTGTTCTACCTTCTAAAAAAGCCCCTTCTGGTACTGCCTTTTCACCACAACCTGTGAGTAATAAAGTCAATGTAATAAATAATAAAGCAATAAAGCTTTGAGAAGTACTCACTCGGTTCATAAAAGCCTACTTATAAAATAAAGAATAAAAAAAAGCCTCGTAGCACTTAGTGCGACGAGGCTAGTATTTTAACCAAAACTAAACTGTTTTGGTATGGGTGTTAGCCACCGAAATCATCTAATAAGATATTTTCGTCTTCTACACCTAAGTCTTTAAGCATTGTGATAACTGCCGCGTTCATCATTGGAGGACCACACATGTAGAACTCACAATCTTCTGGGGCTTCGTGATCTTTAAGATAGTTCTCAAATAACACGTTATGGATAAAGCCAGTATAGCCTTCCCAGTTATCTTCAGGTTGTGGATCTGAAAGTGCTGTATGCCATACGAAGTTTTCATTTTCAGCAGCTAAGCCGTCAAAATCTTCTACATAGAACATTTCACGTTTAGAACGTGCACCATACCAAAAGCTCATCTTACGTTTAGAGTTTAAACGTTTAAGTTGGTCAAAGATATGTGAACGCATTGGCGCCATACCAGCACCACCACCTACAAATACCATTTCGGCATCAGTGTCTTTAGCAAAGAACTCACCAAATGGACCAGAGATTGTCACTTTATCACCTGCTTTAAGTGACCAAATGTATGATGACATTTTACCACAAGGTAAGCTTAAATCTCTTGGAGGAGGAGAAGCAATACGCACATTAAGCATAATGATACCCTCTTCCTCAGGGTAGTTAGCCATTGAGTATGCACGAATAGTTTCTTCGTCAACTTTAGACTCTAGGTTAAAGAAACCAAAATGTTCCCAGTCACCACGATATTCTTCAGGTACATCAAAATCAGCATATTTAACGTGGTGTGCTGGCGCTTCTATTTGAATATAACCACCGGCACGAAACGGTACTGACTCACCATCAGGAATTTGTAGCTTAAGTTCTTTAATGAACGTTGCTTTGTTATCATTAGAGATAACTTCACAATCCCATTTTTTAACACCAAAAATTGACTCTTCAAGCTCAATTTCCATGTCGTTTTTAACATTAACCTGACACGCTAAACGACAGCCTTCACGGGCTTCACCTTTAGAGATGTGATCAAGTTCTGTTGGCAAAATATCGCCACCACCTTCTTTTATGTGAACACGACACTGACCACAAGAGCCACCACCGCCACACGCAGATGATACGAAAATGCCTGATTCAGAAAGCGCGCCTAAAAGCTTGCTACCTGCAGAGGTTTTAATCGCTTTATCTGCATCGCCATTAATACCTATAATGATGTCACCGCTAGCCACTAATTTAGATTTAGCACCAATAATAACTAAAACTAAAATAACAACGATAGCAATGAAAACACCAACGCCTAAGAAAATCTGATAATCCATGATTTATCCTCGCTACCTTTACAGTGAAATACCAGAGAATGACATAAAGCCTAGACCCATTAAACCAACAGTGATAAAGGTAATACCTAAACCACGTAAGCCATCTGGTACGTCTGAGTACTTCATCTTCTCACGGATACCTGCAAGTAATGTAATTGCAAGCGCCCAACCAACACCAGCGCCAACACCATAAACAACAGACTCGCCGAAGTTATAGTTACGCTCAACCATGAATGATACCGCACCAAAGATTGCACAGTTAACTGTGATCAATGGTAAGAAGATACCTAATGCGTTGTAAAGTGCAGGGAAAAACTTATCTAATGCCATTTCTAAAATTTGCACCAGTGCAGCAATTACACCAATGAAAGTTAAGAAACGTAAAAAGCTAAGGTCAGCATCTGGGTAACCAAGCCACTCAAGAGAGCCCGGAGCAAGTACCGCATGATAAACCAAGTTGTTTACAGGTACAGAAATACCTAATACAACAATAACCGCAACACCTAAACCAATTGACGTAGTTACTTTTTTAGATACTGCTAAGAAAGTACACATACCCAAGAAGAAAGATAACGCCAAGTTTTCAATAAAAACGGCTTTTACAAATAAACTAATATAATGTTCCACTGTTTTCCCCTTACGCTTTAGCTTCTACTTGGTCTTTCTTAAAGGTACGTAGTACCCATATGAATAAACCAATGATGAAGAATGCACTCGGTGGTAAAATCAATAGACCCATAGGTTGATACCAACCACCATCTTGTACTAATGGGATAATATCAACACCGAATAGTGAACCTTTACCAAATAACTCACGAATGAAGCCAACTGTTAGTAGGACTACTGAGTAGCCTAAGCCATTACCAATACCATCAAGGAATGACATTAGTGGCGGCGACTTCATTGCGTATGCTTCAGCACGACCCATTACGATACAGTTAGTGATGATCAAACCAACGAATACTGAAAGCTCTTTTGCCGTAGCATAAGAAAACGCTTGCAGTACTTGGTCAACAACAATAACTAACGAGGCAATAATCGTCATTTGCACGATAATACGTACAGATGATGGTATTTGATTACGAATTAGTGAGATAAAGAAGCTTGAAAAAGCAGTTACTAATGTCAAAGCAATTGACATGATTAATGCATTTTTTAAGCTAGACGTTACCGCTAGTGCAGAACAAATACCAAGTACTTGTAAAGCAATCGGGTTGTTTGCTAAAACCGGACCAAATAGGACCGCCTTCATTTCTTTACTATCAGCCATTATTTCAATGCTCCTTTACGTACTTTCGCAAGGAAAGGGCCAAAGCCATTTTCGCCAGTCCAAAAGTCAACTGCATGCTCAACACCGTTAGATGTTAGTGTTGCACCTGAAAGACCATCAATCTTATGCTCATCGCTACCTGCAGTGCCTTTAACTATTTGGATAGGTAATTCTTTACCTTGCCATGTAGCAGTCCACTGTGGGTTTTGAATTTCGCCGCCTAAGCCTGGTGTTTCGTTATGTTTGTAAAAAATAATGTTTTTTACTGTTTCACCATCGCTTTCAAGCGAAATAAAACCATACATTAAACCCCATAAGCCGTAGCCTTGGATTGGTAAAATGATCGCGTCTGTAGAGCCATCAGCTTTTTTAGAAAAGTACACTGGTGATTCTTTCGTTACACGTTGAATACCCGCGATATCTTTAACGCCTTTCTCTTTAAGAGAAACACTTAAAGCTGTATCGTATTTACTTTTTTCAAAGTCAAAAATAGTTGGGTCTGTATCAACAAACTCACCTGTTGTCATATTAACAACGCGCGCTTCAATTTTTGCATTAAATACGTCAGATACATTTTCAGCACCTTCAATACCTGCCGCAACTAAAATATTACTTTGAATATCTTTTTCTTTATTTGCTTGCTGTAAAGGACGAAGACTTACAGAAGCAAACGAAACAATAATTGCACATACTAAACATAGCGCAACAACTACTGCTAACGTTTTGCCGATTGATTCGTTATTACTAGACATGACGTGCCAACCTCCGCTTGATATTTGCTTGCACTACAAAGTGATCGAATAATGGTGCAAATAAGTTAGCAAATAAAATTGCTAGCATCATACCTTCAGGGAAAGCAGGATTTACAACACGAATCATTACAACCATAAAGCCAATTAATAGGCCGTAGGCTATTTTACCTTTATCAGTAAATGCAGCAGATACTGGGTCAGTAGCCATAAAGAACATACCAAACGCAAATCCACCTAACACTAAGTGCCAATGCCAAGGCATAGCAAATACAGGGTTAGTTTCAGAGCCAACGGTATTAAGTAAGAATGCTGTAGCAACCATACCTAGGAATACACCTAGTACAATGCGCCATGAAGCAATACGTACATAAATTAAAAATAGACCACCAAGTAATAATGCAGCAGTTGAGGTTTCACCAACAGAACCTTGAATGAATCCGTAAAACGCATCCCACCAAAGAGCCATGTTGCTGTAATCAAGCGAGCCTACAAATGCTTGACCAAGCATTGTTGCACCTGAGAATGAATCAACAGCAGTCCATACTGTGTCACCCGAAATTTGAGCTGGGTATGCAAAGAATAAAAATGCACGACCTGCTAGTGCTGGGTTTAAGAAGTTACGCCCAGTACCACCAAATATCTCTTTAGCGATTACAACACCAAATGTAATACCCAGTGCAACCTGCCATAAAGGAATTGTAGCGGGTAAAATAAGTGCGAATAATACAGAGGTTACGAAGAAACCTTCGTTAATTTCATGTTTGCGCACAGAAGCAAATATAACTTCCCAAAATCCACCTACAGCAAAAGTTACTGCATAAATAGGCAGGAAGAAACAGGCTCCGTAGAACATTTTAGCGCCCCAACCCGATGCGGCAGTTAATTCACCACCAAATAGTTGGAACAGACCTACTTGCCAAGAATCAGCTAGCTCAAAACCTTGTGCTAATGCACCGGCGGCCTGATGGCCAATATTGAACATACCAAAAAACATAGCTGGGAACGTCGCCATCCACACTAAAATCATCATGCGTTTTAGGTCAATGTTATCACGAACGTGAGTTGCGCCTTTATTTACATAGCCTGGGGTATAAAAAATAGTCGCGGCTGCTTCATACAGGGCGTACCACTTTTCATGTTTACCACCGGCTTCAAAATGCGGCTCGATATCTTCTAGAAATTTCTTTAAACCCATCTCTCTAGCCTTCCTTCTCGATCGTTGTTAAGCAATCGCGTAGGATTGAACCATACTCGTATTTGCCCGGACAAACGAAGGTACATAACGCTAAATCTTCTTCATCAAGTTCAAGCGCACCTAATGATATAGCACCGTCTAAATCACGTGCAATTAAGTCACGTAATAATAGTGTTGGTAAAATATCCAGTGGCATAACTCGCTCATAGCTACCAATCGGTACCATGGCACGTTTTGAACCACCTGTTGAGGTTGTCATGTTGAAAACACGGCTTGGCATTAAATGCGAAAGGAATGTACGTGTAACAGAGAATTTATCACTGCCTGGTGCAATCCAGCCAAACAACTCTTTTTCGCGCCCTTCAAGTAAAACAGATACTTGAACATGGTAACGACCTAAGAATGCATGCACACCATTTGAAATAGCACCTGATAACACAGAACCAGAAATAACACGGTTATCTCCATCTTCTAGTTCACCAGCAACTAAATCATCTAATGAAGCACCGAGTTGTGTTTTCACTAAACGAGGGTTTTTAACGCGAGGTCCAGCAAGCGAGATTACACGATCAGTGTAAATTTCACCGCTAAGGAATAATTGACCAAACGCAATAACGTCTTGATAGCCAATATGCCAAACTTGCTTGCTTACAGATACCGCATCAAGATGATGTATATGAGTACCTACCAGACCAGCTGGATGCACACCACCAAACTCATGTACTTCTACTTGAGCTATTGATGAGCTAGGAACTTGGCTACCTGCTTTTTTACAAACAAATACTTTACCATCGGTCAAACGCGAAACAACGGCTAAACCAGCTTCAAACGCAGCGGCATTTTCGGCAATAATCACTGCAGGATCTGCAGCAAGTGGGTTAGTGTCGATTGCGGTCACAAAAATAGAACTAGGATTTGCATCCACAGCCGCTACTTTGCTAAATGGGCGAGCACGAAGTGCTGTCCATTGACCAGACTGAATAAGTACTTCTTTAGCTTTTTCACGCGATAAACTTGGTAGTTCATCTGCACTGAAAGAGTCAAAGGTGATTTGCTCACTGCCTGCTACTTCAATAACAACAGATTGCAGCACACGTTTAGCACCACGATTAATTTCTTTTACTGTACCAGAAGCTGGTGCAGTAAATAATACGCCTGGGTTCTTTTTATCTTCAAAAAGTACCTGGCCTTTTTTGACTTGGTCATCCACACGAACATGCATGGTTGGACGCATACCAATAAACTCTTCACCTAGCACAGCTACACGTTTGACGGCAGAACCATCATGAATAACTTGCTGAGGCGCGCCCTCTAAGGGTAAATCCAGACCTTTTTTTATGTTGATCATACGCACTTGCATTAATTAACGGAAAGAAACTGAACGATGGTATTAAATACCTTGTTTATTGGGCTATCAGTAAATTATTAAGGCGACTAACACGACCTTTTATGACCATAGCCAAATAAGCAACGTACTAAAACTCATCACATATGACTTTGATTTTAACATTATTGTGCACGACTATGCGAGTCTAAATATTAAATTTATCTTACAGAAATGATTATTTTGTTTGTTAAATATATTTTAGTGTTAATTGAGGTACGCCGATAGAGGGGATTTTTTTAATAGTCTACAAAAAACATTGAGCCACAATAAGACCAAAGTTGTAATTTAAATAAAGAAATAAGCGAAGGTGTGATCTAGTACAAATAAAAAAGAGTGTCGTAATAAGCTACTTTTTATTCAACATTTAAAAAGCAGCTTATTCATTCGCGGGACTTTAAGCTTAATCAGCTTACAGTGATTTATACGCTAAAGCTTGCACCACAACCACAGGTGGTTGTTGCATTAGGGTTTGAAACAAAAAAGCGTGCGCCTTCAAGGCCTTCTGTATAATCAACTTCACCATCTACTAAGTATTGCAAACTCATTGGATCAACAACTAAAGTGACACCTTTTTTAACGATTTCTAAGTCACCAGGGTTTGCTTTTTCATCAAAAGTAAAACCATACTGGAATCCAGAACAGCCCCCTCCAGTAACATAAACACGTAATTTTAGATCAGGATTTTCTTCTTCATCAATAAGTTGTTTAACTCGACTTGCAGCCGCATCTGTAAATTTAATAGGTAATTCTTCAGACATTCTCTCACCCCTAATACCAATATGCGCGGATTATCTAATACCCGAGTATTTTAATCAAGTATAGCAAAAAATTAGCTGTGATTCCGTTAAGTACCCCTGCACTAATAAAGACTTTAAATTAATACTTAATAAGTAATTTAGTATTAATTTAAAGTATAAACTAGCACTTTATGGCAAAAGGTTCTATTTTATGGACAATTAGGAAAATGCAGTCATTTATTAAACTTATGGAAAAGTTCTTTAATATTATCCCCAAAGTAAACTCACGCTTTACTGTACGCTTTACTGTTGTATCTTTACTTGCCTTAATGTGTAGTATTGTCGCTAGCATTAGTGTTGCACTGCAATATTATTATAGTACTGCGCAATTACAAGAACATGTACTACAAGAGTTTGAACAAGCATTAGTGCAAACCAAAGATGCATTAAGTGAAAATGATGAACAAGCAAAGCTATTAGTTGATTTACTAGCCATCTATCCTAATATTGAAAATCAGCCTGAAGCTGTGAAATTACATACATTCACCGAAATGATGGCGATAAACCCCGTCGTTTTTGGACTTTATATTGCCACTCCCAATGGACGTTTTTTTGAAGTGGTTAACTTAAATGCCGCTGGAGCCAGAGAGCAATACTATGCAGATAATAAAGATACCTGGTTAAGCGTAACAATTGATCCTGCAAAAAAACAAAATAAACAAATTTTAACGTATTATAACCAGCAGTTAGAAGTTACAAATATTGTTGAAAAGCCAAACACCTATAACCCTTTAGTAAGACCTTGGTTTTTACAAGCAAAACAACATACCACACGTGGTGAACCGTATTTATTTCAATTTTCTCAACTTCCAGGGATCACCTACTCCAGAAAACTCGCTGATAATAAAGGGGTGATTGCTTTAGATATTAGTTTATCAAGCTTGTCACAAAATCTAGCAAAACATGCAAGTACTTTTGCAGGTGAAGCCTATTTAATAAAGCGCAATGGTGAGCTAATTGCGCAGTATGATGAAAGCACTGAGCAAAACCTAAAAAGCACTATAACGCCATTAATACTCAGCCCCAGTGAGCGTCAATATATAAATAGCTTGCACACAATAAATATATCTAATGGTGCGGATTGGCAACCTATTGATTTTTCTCTTTCAGGCGTCCCGAAAGGCTACGCAGTTGATGTTTTGAAACTTATCCATGAAAAAATAGGGTTAAAAGCTAATTTCGTAAATGGCTTTACTTGGCAAGAATTCACTCAACAATTTAAAAACCAAGAACTCACTATTTTAAATGCCGTATATGATACCGCGCACAATAGAGAGCTTGGTTTATTATCAGCTCCTTACGGTGATTTACCGCTAGGGCTTTTAACTAAATCAGACAACCACTATGATGCTCTCTCTCAGTTGCATTCAAAGAAACTGGCGGTGGCTCATGGTTTCTCTATTGTGGAAGAAATACAAAAGTCACACCCACAAATAAATCTTGTGCGCTTTACCAAAAGCCATGAGATGCTTGAATTAGTCTCATCAGGTAAAGTTGATGCAGCGCTCGATAGCGCATTAACTATGAACGATTTAGTCAGTGAATTTGCTATTGATAATTTAAGCGTCACTAGGGATATTAATTTAGGTGCCGTTAATATTGATACTCAGTTAAGGCTGTTAATTCAATCCGATCACCAACAATTATTGCCCATTATAAATAAAGCAATTACACAATTAAAACCGCAGTTAGCGACACTTGAAAAAAAATGGCTATTTAACGAAAAAAATAACGTAACAGAGCGTGTATTACCCTACATACATGAAATCGATAATATAGCAGCCCCGCCATTAGATACTTTAATAAAAATAAAATATGAGGGTATAAAAAAGCGATTATTTTTTGGCGAGCTTGAAACCGGCTTAGCAAATAATCAATTACTTGTTCTGGCTATTGATGAAAAAACATTATTTTCTTCTGTTTATAAAAGTATTACTAAAAGTAGTTTAATTACGCTTGGAGTTATTATTATATTACTGCCGCTGACCTATTTATGTGCCTCTCCCGTTACAGCCACATTTGATATGCTTTTATTACAAGCACAACATATTGCCAAACGTCACTACGATGTAGTTAAAGTCACCCCGAGTAATATCATTGAAGTAAAGCGCTTATCTTTAGCAATAAAAAAAATGTCTAATCACTTACATCGACATGAAATATCGCAACGAAACTTAATTGATTCAATGGTTAAACTTATAGCACAAGCCATCGATGAAAAATCACCGTATACGGGTGGGCATTGCAATCGCGTCCCTGAGCTCGGAGAAATGCTTTTAAAAGCGGCGTGCCAATCAGACTCAAAAAACTTTAAAGACTTTAATATTACATCGCCCCAACAATGGCGCGAATTTAAAACCGCAGCCTGGTTACATGATTGTGGTAAAATTACCACACCTGAGCATATCGTAGACAAAGGCTCAAAACTTGAATGTATATACAACCGCATCCATGAAATACGAATGCGTTTTGAAGTGCTCCACCGCGATTATGAAATAGAATACTTAAACCACGTCATTTTAGCCCCTGAACAGCAACAACAGCTGCACAGTAAAAAGTGCGCTAAACAGATGCAACTACAAACAGATTTTGCATTTATTGCCAATGCGAATATTGGTAGTGAGTTTATGCCCGCACATCATCAAAACAAAATAAAAACGCTAGCAAAGTTCACCTGGCAACGTCATTTTGATGATCAATTAGGGCTTTCACCTATTGAAGAATTAAATCGACCACCTGAGCAAAACACACTCCCCGTAACTGAATTTTTACTTGATGATAAACAACAACATATTACATTTAGAAGAAAAGAATACTCATTACCTGACAAGTTAAAAATTGATATGGTGATACCCAAATATAAAGCAAATCGCGGTGAGATTTATAATTTGTGTATACCAAAAGGAACCCTCACCCCAGAGGATCGATTTAAAATAAATGAACATATTATTAGTACCATAAAAATACTCGATCAGATCCCGTTTCCACCAGAGTTAGAAAATGTGCCGCGTATTGCATCAACGCACCACGAGACAATGCGCGGAGACGGTTACCCACGTAAGCTTAAAGGAGAAGAGTTGAGTATTCCTGAACGGATCTTAGCGCTTGCTGATGTTTTTGAAGCGCTTACAGCTTCAGATCGTCCTTATAAAAAAGCCAAAAAACTCAGTGAAGCATTAAATATATTGCATCAAATGGCGATTGAACGACATATCGACATTACGTTATTTCGCTTATTCATACGCAGCAAAGTCTATTTAGATTACGCCAACAAATTTTTACCTAAAGTTCAAATTGATGAAATAGACGAAAATAAATACCTTAGTTAACACCCTATACTGAGGCAATGACATCGATTTCTTTAAAGTCGTTATTATTTAAAAATACACAAGGACTTCGCCTTACTCTTTTGCTAAAATACTGCTGAAAAGTGCTTTGAGGAACTGCGTTGCAAAACTATAGCATCTGGCTTGAAAAACTTAGACGGCAATTAGCTAAACCTAAGACATCTATACAATTATGCTTACTTGGCGTAGTCGCTGGTTTAATTGCTGCTTTTTTTATTATTTTATTTCGTTTAACAATATTATTTTTCCAAAGCCTTTTTTTAGATACTCCCGATGATTTTACAACACTCCCGACTCTAGAGCGGGTATTACTGCCTCTATTTGCAGCACTACTGATTGCCTTATTTGCCGCCTTTACGGGTTTTAAACATTATCGATTAGGCATTCCTTTTGTCATACATCGTATTAAACGCCATTACGGGCATATGCCACTTTATAATACGATTAATCAATTTGTAGGCGGCGCACTGGCGTTAATTAGTGGCTTTTCTGTTGGCCGAGAGGGTCCAAGTGTTCACATGGGAGCTACTGGCGCTAGCCTACTGGCAGATAAACTGCACTTACCACATAATGCAATGCGTACGCTTAGTGGCTGTGGAGTTGCAGCCGGTATTGCAGCATCATTTAACACCCCATTAGCCGCGGTTATTTTTGTTATGGAAGTAGTGCTAAGAGAATATAAAGTGCATATTTTTGTACCCATTATGCTTGCTGCTGTAACCGGAGCGCTAGCCACCCAATTTGTATTTGGTGAAGGCTCTGAATTAGCACTGATAAGTATTGCACCTTTAAGTGGCTGGCATTACCCCTACCTTATATTATGTGGTATGGCTCTGGGCGCTGTTGCATATAGTTTTAATCAAAACTTAATGTTAATTTTAAAAACATTTAAGCCTTTAAGTATGTTCCCACGCCTGTTAATTGCAGGGTGTATTGCTAGTATGATTGCCTACACAGTGCCACAAGCCATGGGCTCAGGAATGAGCGCAATAACATTAGCAGTTGAATCACCCGATGATGTAAAAATGCTCACCACTATTTTAATCGCTAAATTGCTTGCCACATTATTTGCAATAGGATTAGGGATCCCGGGTGGTTTAATAGGTCCAGTTATAGGATTAGGTGTATTAACTGGCACGTTAATGGCCTTTTTTGCACAGTTTATCAGCCCCGGAACAGATATTGCCGGCACCTATGGAGTATTAGGTATGGCTGGGTTAATGGCTGCAACCTTACATGCACCACTTGCGGCCTTAACGACCGTGATGGAACTTACATCAAGTCCCGAAATAATTGTACCTGCTATGTTGGTGATCACCACCGCTTATGTCACTGCATTACAAGCATTTGGAAATCGCTCTATTTTCATGCAGCAACTTGACTTTCAAGCTCTTGAATACCATGTTTCACCCGCAACCGAAGCATTACAAAAAGTGGGAATTATGGATGATATGGATGAGCACTTTAAACTACTCTACTCAGATGATAAAGAACAAATAAAAGACACGCTAAATGCCCTTGATAGTCATACCCCTTTAATTGTTTTTGATGAAGAAAATGGGTATCGATTAGCTGAATACGATTTAACTTTATTAGCCGACGAAACAATCAATATTAAATACATCAGTTTGCAAGGCATTAATAGCCAAGCAACATTAGCCGACGCCTTCGATATGCTAAAGGAAAAACGTAGTGGTGCTTTATATGTCTATAACTTACTAGATAATCAACAAATAATGGGATTATTACGCTGGGACAAAATCCATCATATTTTAACCATACGCAATAGCTTACTGTAAAAAACGAGGCACACATGAGCGCACTACTAATTTATAAAACCTTACATATCTTTTTTATGATAGCTTGGTTTGCCGGTATTTTTTATCTCCCACGGTTATTTGTTTATCATGCAATGAGCGAAGAAAAATCATGTAATTCAATGTTAAAAGTAATGGAGCGACGATTATTATTCTTTGTCACCCCTTTTGCTATTTTAACCGCCGTATTTGGAGTGCTAACCATAATAGAATATGGACGTGATTGGTTTAGATATAGCATGTGGTTACATTATAAATTATTACTGGTGATTATCTTATATATCTATCATGGTTACTGCTTTAAATTACTCAGTGACTTTAAACACGATAGAAACACTAAAAGTCATCGCTTTTATCGACTATTTAATGAATTACCCGTTATTGCTTTACTCATTATTGTTGCATTAGCAGTGATAAAACCCAGCTTATAAAATACTTTAATTTGCTACAATACGCGCGATAGCGTGCCCACAATGTGGATTATCGCGCCCCTTTTTTAAAATAGGAATAACCCATGCTAAGTTTCCAAGGTGAAAATATACTCTCCGTTAATCAATTAGACCGAGACTGTATTGAGCGTATTTTTACAGTCGCAAAAAATATGGAGCCTTATGCTAAAAAACAAAAATGCACCAAAGTGCTCGATGGCGCAATACTCGCTAATTTGTTTTTCGAGCCCAGTACCCGTACTCGAGTAAGCTTTGGCACGGCCTTTAATTTGCTCGGTGGCGGTGTGCGCGAAACCACAGGAATGCAAAGCTCTGCATTAGCAAAAGGCGAATCATTATACGATACAGCCCGTGTTATTTCGGCCTATGCCGATGCTGTCGCTATGCGCCACCCTGATGCAGGTTCGGTTGCAGAGTTTTCCTCAGGGTGTGATGTCCCTGTTATAAATGGTGGTGATGGTGCTAACGAACACCCAACGCAAGCTCTTCTTGATTTACTAACTATCGAACGTGAGCTTACCCGCTTTGGTGGAAATATTGACGGCATGCATATCGCACTTGTTGGCGATTTAAGATACGGGCGTACGGTTCATTCATTATCTAAATTACTTTGTCACTATAAAAATGTTAAGTTTTCGATGGTCGCGCCCGATGGCTTACAAATGCCTGATTCAATTTTATCAGCGGTTGAAGATGCTGGACACCAGATAAAATTAGTCAATCAAATGCAAGGTAATCTAGCAGCCGATATCGTATACCAAACACGTATCCAAGAAGAGCGCTTCCCATCACAAGAAGAAGCAAACAAGTACCGTGGGGGTTTTAGAATAAGCCAATCAATTTATAATACCCACTGTAAGCCCAACTCAGTATTAATGCACCCACTGCCTCGCGATAGCCGTATAGAGGCAAATGAATTAGATAACGATTTAAATGCTAACGATAATTTGGCTATTTTTCGCCAAGTACAAAATGGGGTACTCATTCGCATGGCTTTGTTTGCACTTACTTTAGGGGTAGAGAACAAAGTACAGCAATATGAAGTCGATGTACCTTGGTTTAGCCGTAAGCGTGATAGCTAAATTTTAATATTAAAAGATACACAATAGGAATTTTCATGACAATTAGCCAAAACTTATTCGAACGCGCGCAAGCCTCTATTCCAGGCGGTGTTAATTCACCTGTACGCGCATTTAATGGCGTGGGTGGCACCCCACTATTTATTACCAAAGCACAAGGCCCTTTTACTTTTGATGCTGATGGTAATCGTTATATAGACTATGTAGGTTCATGGGGGCCGATGATCATGGGTCATAATCACCCAGCCATAAAGCAAGCTGTGCTTGATGCTGTTGAAAACGGGTTAAGCTACGGTGCCCCAACCGAAGCTGAAATTCTAATGGCCGAAAAAGTAAAGCAATTAGTCCCTTCAATTGAAAAAGTACGCATGGTGAGTTCTGGCACCGAAGCAACAATGAGTGCAATTCGCTTGGCGCGAGGCTTCACTGGCCGTGACAAAATATTAAAATTTGAAGGGTGTTACCACGGTCACGCCGATTCATTATTAGTTAAAGCTGGTTCAGGGGCTTTAACTATGGGTGTACCCAATTCACCGGGGATCCCTGAAGATTTTGCAAAGCACACGTTAACAGTATCATTTAATAACTTAGCCGAAGTTGAAGCTATTTTTGCTAAATACGCCGACGAAATTGCATGTATTATCGTAGAGCCTGTCGCAGGCAACATGAATTGCATTCCACCGGTACCTGGTTTTTTAGAAGGCCTTCGCAGTGTGTGTGATAAATACCAGTCAGTGCTAATCTTTGATGAGGTAATGACAGGCTTCAGAGTTGCCCTAGGTGGTGCACAAGCTTATTACAATATTAAACCAGATCTTACCTGTTTAGGTAAGGTCATCGGTGGTGGTATGCCAGTAGGTGCATTTGGTGGTAAAACAGAAATCATGGATTACATTGCACCCGTCGGGCCAGTCTATCAAGCGGGCACGTTATCAGGTAACCCTATTGCAATGGCTGCCGGCTTAAAATCACTTGAATTATTAAGCGAACCTGGCCTACATGATAAATTAGAAGCGATTTCTAAATCTATTTGTGAAGGGTTTGAAGCCGCAGCAAAACAAGCGGGTATTCCTTTATGTACTAACTATGCCGGTGGCATGTATGGTTTCTTCTTTACTGAAGCAGAAAAAGTAACAAGCTATCAGCAAGCGACAGAGTGTGATCTTGAACGTTTTAAACGTTTTTTCCACTTAATGCTCGAAGAAGGAGTGTATCTAGCACCTTCAGCTTTTGAAGCGGGCTTTGTTTGTGCGCAACATAGCGAAAAAGAAGTTAACGATACAATCGCGGCAGCACAGCGCGCTTTTGCTAAACTATAAAATCTATTGTTATAAAAAAGCCCGTAAGGGCTTTTTTTATGTCTCAATTTTGAAATTATTTCTACTTTTAACCGGTTTCTATCAGATGAAAGTCTATTTTTTTGTAATAAATGACGAAATTTCTCGCTTTTCATTACTAACTATCTAATATTTAAAATAAATCAATCTCAAAAAAGAGAGTGTTATGTCAGGCATCCTTCAACTTGTCGCTCCCGCCATTAGGTTAATGGCCAATTTAAAGTATAAAACAAAAATTAGTTTGGTTTTTGGTATCTTATTAGTGCCTTTAGCACTGAGCTTATTTTTCTTAGTATCGCTATTAAGTCATAACATCAATGTGTCTAACATGCAGCAGCAAGGCCTAAAATCCTACCGCCCTTTACTAACTAATTTAATCAAGAGTGATATATCTGACAATGCAAAAATTGCTCGTTCGTTGGGCTTTAATATAAAAGACAATCAAAATAGCAATGCATTAGATTTGATATCGATCCAATCTAATTTAGCATTAGATAGCCAGTTATCCAGCGCTTATCTCAACAGGACCTTAGTCTCTGCGGTACCGGCACTCATTAAACAAGTTAATGCCACCTCAGCAAGTGCCAATACGGTACTTAATAATAATCGCTTCACTCCCGACACATTTATTTCTTTATCAAACTTATCAAAATCGCTTCCTTCGTATGTTCAGCAGTTAACACAAAGTATAAGTGTTGCAACACAAGCCGATAAATCAGTCAGTAAAAAGCTTTCAGTTGAGATTAATAATTTACAAAATGCGGCTGCAGCCTTTAAATCATCCATCGACAGTAAGTTACTCGAACCTGATAATATCGAACTAAGTAAAAATGAATTTGCTCAATTAAATCAAACATTACACACTGCTATAAGTGCTTTCATTAATAAAAGTATTCCAACCTTAGAAACATTAATAGACACAAAATTAAAAGATCAGCTATGGACAAGAAATATTGTTTTAATTGCCTCTTTTATTAGTTTAATTAGCGCCTTTTATTTAATGATTGGCTTTTATTTTGCAGTTGTCGATACAATAAATCGCTTTGCCGATGCCGCGGGAAGTGCCGCTGAGGGTAACTTAAATGCCCATTTAGAAATCCAAGGCAAAGATGAAATGAGCCTTATCGTGACACGCTATAATGAATTACTAAAAGCCTTTAATCACCTACTTAATAAAGTACAAACCAGCACTGCTGAGCTAGGTGGTGCAACAGAATCTTTATCACAAGCAAGTGAACAAACCAGTAGTGATGTGCAAAAACAGCAAAGTAGAGTGAATGCCATTTATACTGCATTAAGTGATATGACACAAAGTGCACAGGCCGTTGAAGAATCGGCAAATCAGGCCATGATAACAGCACAAGACGCTGCGACTCATGTAAAACAAGGCTCAACTAACACAATGGAACTCTCTAAGTATATGCAAGAGTTACAAATTGAATTTGCTCAAAGCCAAGAATCATTAGATTTACTCGCTCAAGATAGCCAAAATATTAGTCAGGTCAGTAAAGGGATTAGCGAAATAGCAGATCAAACTAATTTGCTTGCTTTAAATGCTGCGATTGAAGCAGCAAGAGCCGGTGAGCAAGGGCGTGGTTTTGCCGTCGTTGCAGACGAAGTACGTACCTTAGCACAACGCACTCAGAGCCAAACCCAAGAAATACATCAAATTATTAGTTCTTTACAGCAAGCCTCAGAAGATACACAACAAAAGATGCAATCAAGTGTGTTAAAAATGGAGCAATCTGTCGCTGCAGCAAACGAAACCAATGCAATTTTACAAAATGCAGAACAAAGCATGACTGATATTCAACATCAAGGAGAAGTTATTGCGCAACGAGTCGAGCTGCAATCAAGTGCAACAGCACAAGCGCTCAGTGATGCCCAAGAGGTGAGTCATTTAGCCGATCAAACCCTCGAATCTGCACAATCTACCTTGCAAGATGCACAGCAATTGACCTCGCTATCGAATGCTTTAACCAAGTCGATGAGCTTTTTTAAATCATAAAGCGATATCTACTAATTTAAATCGCAAATAAATACGGGTTATAAATGATTAAATAACCCGTATATTTTTAAACCCTTATTATTTAATACACGCCGGTCTTGGTTCAAATTCAGTACTTCTGATTGGTAATTGCACCACCTTGCCACAGCCTGGAGGGGCTTGCAGACCTGTTTTTTCATTTACAAATGCCCAGCGTATTGACGCAGGGCGAGTATCAGCGATTGACTGCGGGTTAAGTGGTTTTAAATATCGAATATACGCCTCTAATGCGCCTACACTACCCGTTAAGCCGGTACTTTTATTATCATCACGGCCTAACCAAGTGACCGTGACTGTGTTTTGATCAAACCCGGCAAACCAGCTATCACGTAAATCATTACTTGTTCCTGTTTTACCTGCTAACTGTATAGATGGAAAGTGTAAATTTAAACGCTTAGCTGTTCCGTCTTTTTTCACTCGTTTCATTGCATATTTGGTCATATACATCGCATCTTTTTCAAAACGAGACTGTGGTTTTACTTGATGCTCATATAATACATTGCCTAACGAGTCGGTAAGCGCTGTGATAGCGGTTAGTTTATTGTATGCCCCATCAGCTGCGATCGTACTATACAACTGTGCTACTTCAAAACTAGACATTTCAATTGCCCCTAAAAGTAATGATGGATAAGGGTTAATTTCATTTTCGAAACCTAATTTATGTAGGGTTTCAATTACATGTTCAACACCAACATCTAAACCAACATTAACCGCCGGAATATTAATACTTTTGCTAAATGCTTTATATAACGGCATCATTCCACGGTATGTGCGATCAAAATTTTCCGGTTGCCAGATATTGCCTTGTTCGTCTTTAACTTGTAAAGGTGAGTCATCAACCAAAGTCGCTAGGTTATAATGTGGTAACTCTAAGGCTGATAAGTAAACTGAAGGCTTAACTAAAGAACCTATATTTCTTTTTGTATCAAGAACACGATTAAACCCTGAATAACGCACATCACGCCCTGCAACTAATGCAGATACGCCACCTTTAGCTACATTTACAGAAATCATTGCTGCTTCTAGTTTTTCTGTTCTCGGACGTTTTTCTAAATACGGCAAGCTATTTTTAATCGCCTCTTCCATGGCTGTTTGCTTTTGTAAATCAAAGTACGTAAAGACTCTTACACCTGCATCCAATGTTTCTTGGTTTGGTAATAATTGTTTTAATTCTCGGTTTACTAAATCTAAATATCCTGGATAGGTTTTTTGTAAACTCGCTTTCATTGGATAAATATCAAGTGGTCTTTGCAACGCAGAACGATATTCATTTGTTGTTAGTAATGCGTTCTCAGCCATGAGTCGTAACACCAGATCCCGACGTTTTACCGTACGTTTTTTATAACGCCTAGGGTTATAATAAGAAGGCCCTTTTACCATAGCGACTAATAACGCTATCTGATCGAACTCTAACTCATCGACTGGTTTACCAAAGTAAAATTGTGCTGCTAAGCCAACACCATGAACGCCCTCGTTATAAGACTGCCCTAAGTAAACTTCATTTAAATACGCTTCTAGTATTTGGTCTTTTGAATAACGATAATCTAAAATCAGAGCAATAAATGCCTCGTTAATTTTACGTACCAATGAGCGCTCTCGTGTTAGATAAATATTTTTAGCGAGTTGCTGTGTTAACGTACTACCTCCTTGTACTGTGCGCCCTGCACGAATATTTGTATAAAGCGCACGTAATATAGAGAAAACTGAGACACCATGATGCTGATAAAAATCTCTATCCTCCACAACTAACAACGTTTCTTTTAAAATATCAGGAATTTTAGTAAGCGGAACAAACTCACGATCTTGTTTAGATTCATTGCCAATACGTGCAATTTGCACCGGCTCTAAACGTGCACGGGTTATTCTCCTACCGAATTTATCTTTAATTGCCGCGACTTTATTACCCGCGAAACGTAGTTCAAATATTTCAGCATTTTCTAACCCATCATAAAACTCAAACTCACGACGGTAAATTTTTATACTGTTAGCCGTTTTAACATACTGCCCTGTTCTATTTAGTTTATTAACTGATGAGTAATTTAGTCTTGCCAGCTCCCACTCAACCTCCTCACTTGACAGGAATTGCTCTGGGTAAAAGTTCATTGAGCGTGCATATACCTGTGCAGGCAGTTGCCATTTATTACCCTCGAACTGGCGAGTAATTTTTGAATCTAAATAAATGAAATAAAGCACCATAGCAACGATAAGTGCCAAGCTAAATTTCCAAAAAAAAGACCATAATAGCTTTATGACTGAGCGAGGTTTTTTATTTTTAGGTTTTTTCTTTTTAGGATTTGTATTTTTAGGCTTGGTATTTTTAGACTTGGTATTTTTAGAATTAGTCTGATTTTTAGAGTTAGTTGCTTTTTTATTCTCAGCGGCTTTTTTAGGTTTATTACCGGCTGTATTTTTTTTACCTTTAGAGGCGACACCTGTGTTTGCGGGCTTATCTGTTTTAGTGCTCTTTTTTTTAGACGTTTTTTTTGTAGAGTTAGCTTTAGAGTCTTTTTTGTTATCAGCCATTTAAGTTTGCTATTTATATCCAATTTTTACAGATAACACCTATAGTATCATCTGTAAAATTAACAGTCACTGAAACAAAACTTACCGAGTGCATAACCATAGCGCGTGGATTACTGCAGGGATAAAGAAAAGTAAACAAAGTACAATGTTAATAATTAAATCTTTACCAACACCCGCTTTTAAAAATACAGCAACCGGTGGTAAAAAAATTGAGATTATAATAAGTAATAGTTTGTTATCCATTTTAAGCCTTTTTAATTAATAAAGTCCCAACCAAGTATACACACCATTACGATATTGTTAACTAAAAGATAACAAAAGTATTAACCAATAAAAAAGCCTTACTTTCGTAAGGCTTTTTAAACACACAATAAATTGTATTCTATTGGTTATTAACGTACTGAAACAAACTCTGGGTAAGCATCGATACCACAATCATGTTGGTCCATACCGTTTAGTTCTTCTTCTTCAGTAACACGTATGCCCATTGTTTTGTTCAAGATAACCCAAACAATTAATGAAGCTACAAATACGAATGCTAGAATAGTTACTAAACCAATTAGTTGGTTAACAAAGCTAGCGTCGCCGTTTGTTAAAGGTACTAACATAATACCTAAAGCGCCACACACACCATGAACTGATATAGCACCAACTGGATCATCAATCTTAACTTTATCAAGACCTACAATGCTAAATACAACTAATACACCGCCTAATAAGCCAAGTAAACACGCCATTAATGGTGAAGGTGAAAGTGGGTCTGCAGTGATAACAACTAAGCCTGCAAGTGCACCATTAAGTACCATAGTTAAATCAGCTTTACCCCAAAGTACTTTACAAACAGTCAGTGCTGCAATTGCGCCCATTGCCGCCGCTGCATTTGTATTAAGTAAGATTTGACCTACTGCTGTTGCATTTTCTTTGTCAGATAGTAATAACTGTGAACCACCGTTAAAACCAAACCAGCCCATCCAAAGGATGAATGTACCTAAAGTAGCAAGTGGTAAGTTAGAACCTGGAATTGGGAATATTTCACCGTTTTTACCATATTTACCTTTACGAGCACCTAGAATAATTACACCGGCTAATGCAGCCGCTGCACCTGCACCATGAACAATTGCAGAACCTGCAAAGTCAACAAAGCCCATTTCTGAAAGGAAACCACCGCCCCAAGTCCAGTAACCCTCAATTGGGTAAATAAGACCGGTTAAAACTACCGCGAATGCTAAGAAAGCAAATAACTTCATACGCTCTGCAACTGCACCAGATACAATTGACATTGCAGTAGCGACAAACACTACTTGGAAGAAGAAATCAGATTCTAAAGAGTGATCAGCATCAGCTGCTTGTGTGCCAATTAACGCACCAAATGAAGGGATAAGACCACCTTCAGCGTTGTCTACATACATTATGTTGTAACCAACAAGTAAAAACATCGTACAGGCAATTGAGTAAAGTGCGATATTTTTAGTGAGTATTTCAGTGGTATTTTTAGAGCGTACTAAACCCGCTTCTAACATAGCGAAACCTGCCGCCATCCACATTACTAAAATACCTGAGATTAAAAAGTAGAATGTATCCAGTGAAAATTTTAGTTCTATTATTGTATTTTCCATAGGGCCCCCTTAAATTGCTTCATCGTCTAGTTCGCCCGTACGAATACGAACAATTTGATCTAAGTCATATACAAAAATCTTACCGTCACCAATCTTTCCTGTCGAAGCGATTTTGGTGATAGCATCAACAACGCGCTGACAGTTTTCAGTTCGTGTTGCAATTTCAAGTTTAATTTTTGGAATAAAATCTACTTGATATTCAGCACCACGATATAATTCTGTATGACCTCGTTGACGGCCAAAGCCTTTAACATCAACAACTGTCATTCCTTCTATACCTAAATCAGCAAGTGCTTCACGCACATCATCTAATTTAAATGGTTTGATTATTGCACTAATCATTTTCATAGTGGCCCCCTTTGGACTCATTATTGTTATCCTGTGAGCTGTTGTAATCCAACCTTTATGCCACTATTTAAAAGCGATTAAAAACAACAACTTAAACAAAAACAAAACCACAACTCAAAAAAAAACGCACCATTAAGGTGCGCATTATTTACAATCTAGCTACATTGGTGCGGTACTTTATATTTACTTCTTTTGTAATACGATACAATCTCTGTTGTTATTCTTCGCTTGATATAGGGCTTCATCTGCTAAACGCATCGCTTCTGTTAATGTCACATCAAAAAAATGAGCCACCCCGATACTGACCGTAATTTTATGGGCTTGATTATTAATAACAAAATCATAGTTTGCCAAGCGAGATCTAAATGCATCAAGTAATTCATATGCTTGATTGATATCTAACTCAGTTAAAATAATCGCAAACTCCTCTCCTCCAACACGCGCGACGGTATAAGGTGAAAAGGAGTTTTTTAATAAATTAGCAACTTGCTTTAAAGCTTGATCTCCCGCCTCATGCCCAAAGGTATCATTAATTTTTTTAAAAAAATCAATATCGAGTAACGCTAAACTATTTTGCTTAGTTTTATCATTTAATAATCTTTCTGCAAACTGATAAAAGTAGCGCCGATTATAAAGCCCCGTTAAATGGTCTTTCGCTGCACTTTCTTTGATATCGGTGATCAAGGCGAGCTGTTCCATTGTTTGCAAAATACGACAGTGAAACTCTTCATTCATAAAAGGTTTATTTAAAAAGTCATTTGCGCCATATTTAATAAATCTGACAGATAAACCACTTTTACCGGCTCCCGAAAGCCCTATAATCGCTAAATCATCACGACCTCTAAAATTGCGCACCGCTTTTACTAACTCAAAACCGTCCATCGAAGGCATCGCATAATCAGTTAATAACAGTTTAATTTCGGGATCATTTTTAATAATTTCAAGTGCATGTAAGCCATCACTTGCGGCACTTACTTTAAACAATTGCTTCTCTAGCATTTGCTTCATAATTGATCGACTTAAAACCGAGTCATCAGCAACTAATGCTTTACACCCTTCATTTCGTAATAATTGCGCGACTAATTTAATCGCATAATGATAAGAGTCGCGATTATCTTTAATAACATAATCAATAACACCCAGTTCCAGCATCTGTTGACGTTTGTATTCATCTATCTTTGATGTCAGCACAACGGTGGGTATTTTTTTAGACAAGGTGTACTTAGCGACTTCACCACTGGGCGCATCTGGTAAAGTTAAATCGACTAACGCTAAAGTATAAGTGTATTGTTCTATATAGGTCTTACATTCAGCTAACGACCACGCAAAATCAACCGCAACATCAAGATACTGAGCTGTTAAATGGCGCAAAACCTGTTGTACTACTTTGCTGTCTTCAACTATCAATACTCTTTGCATAGACCCTCTTTAAACAATAAAACTCGTTGTTACTGACACTGAAATTTCATGTGTACAGTTCATAAATACACGACCGGCACGCTAAAGTATGCATTAGCGCTTTGTAAAAGCAGCTACTCATATTCACCATACTTAATTTTCCTGTAAATATACGTCATTATAGGAACAAGCTAAACAGTTAACCATAAAAGCGAATAATTTATATTTTAAGAACAATTCTTTATAGTTACAAAATAAAAACTAGCAGCACTTTATCACTACAAAAAAGTAAAGTTAGGTCACTTCATCTGTAATTTAAGTCGCTAGTCTCATTAACTTTGTGATTATTTGTATTTTTATCTTTAATAGCGTCATTAAATATAAAAAGGATAAATAATGAAGATCACACAATTAATGGGTGCATCACTCATATTGCTAACATTAAATATACATACTGTGTTTGCCAATGATCACCAACGTCGAATCGATATCGACACTAAAGTGGTGACGCAGCATAAAGCAAAAATAAACGGTCAACGCTTTAGCTACACTGCAACAGCGGGTACACAACCAGTATGGGATGATAAGGGCAATGCAATAGCCACATTGCAATATACCTATTATAAGCGCGATAAAATAGATGATGACTCTAAGCGCCCACTCCTTATTTCTTTCAATGGTGGGCCAGGCTCTGCATCAGTTTGGATGCACATTGCTTATACCGGTCCACGTGTATTAAAAATTGATGATGAAGGCTATCCAATTCAGCCATACGGTATTAAAGATAATCCATATTCAGTGCTTGATATTGCCGATATAGTTTATGTTAATCCAGTGAATACGGGTTACTCACGAGTACTTGAAAATGAAGCTGGTGAACTCCCCTCAAAGGCAAAACAAAAAGAGATGTTTTTTGGGGTAAATGCCGATATAAAATACCTTGCTGAGTGGCTTAATACATTTGTAAATCGTAACGAACGTTGGCGCTCACCTAAATTCTTAATTGGCGAAAGTTATGGCACGACGCGTGTTTCGGGTTTAGCCCACGAGTTACAAAATCGCCAATGGATGTATGTCAATGGCGTTGTATTAGTTTCACCTACTGAAATTGGCATAAAGCGAGAGGGCCCAGTAGAGGCTGCTAATCGCCTGCCATACTTTGCAGCTACAGCTTGGTACCACAAAGCGTTACCAACCCAGTTACAAGCAAAAGATTTAGATGAATTGCTCCCTGAAGTAGAACGTTTTACCATTAATGAATTATTACCAGCGATTGCAAAAGGTGGATTTATAGATCCCGATGAAAAGCGTCAAATTATAAAGAAAATGGCCTATTTTTCGGGGGTATCTGAACAATTCATTACACAAAACAACCTTGATATTACGCCAAGCTCATATTGGAAAGAATTGCTGCGTGACCGAGGTCAGACTATAGGGCGCTTAGATTCTCGCTACTTAGGCATTGATAAAAAAGACGCAGGTGATAGACCCGATTACTGGGCTGAGTTAACGTCATGGTTGCACTCATTTACTCCCGCGATTAACCATTACTTACGCAATGAGCTAAATTATAAAACCGATGTTAAATATAATTTATTTGGCAACGTCCACCCATGGGATAGAAGTAATAACAATACTGGCGAAAACCTTCGTCTTGCTATGGCACAAAATCCTTACTTAAACGTCATGATTCAGTCAGGTTATTATGATGGCGCAACAAATTACTTTGACGCAAAATATACCCTATGGCAACTAGACCCAAGTGGCAAGATGAAAAACCGTTTGAGTTTTAAAGGCTATAGAAGTGGGCATATGATGTATTTACGACATGCTGATTTAAAAAGTTCAAACAATGACTTACGTGACTTTATAACCACATCGTTACCGGCACCAGGCCAAGCGGCTAAATACTAATAAGGTTCTTTGTGTTTATGCTTATGTTAGCGCTCAGGCTAGCATAAGCCTATTTCCCAGCTTAAGATTTAACGTTACTTTCAAACTGAGTACATTTTCCAGCTTCAATAATCTGCCCTGTCTTTTTGTATTTATTTTCAGCTAACATTGTACGCAAATTTGTTAATGTTTTAGCGACACTTTTCAAAATAACTTTATTGTTTAACCATAACGCAATTGAGCCCTCTGGTAAGCTATATACTTGGTATTCTATAGTTAAATAATGCAGGTGCTGGGTAAGTAACCAAGACGCTTGAAGTGTTTTTATACGAATAAGTGTGGGTTTTTCTGCTATATATTCAGGTTTTGCAAAGACTTTTAAAACACTTTGCGTGGTATTTAATTTTTGATAACAAGAATAAGTGATCACATCTCTGTTAGAGACCGGCCAAGGAGAATCAATAAAAGTATACACAAGATTCTCTGATTTACTTAAAAAGCGCAGCAGCTTAACTTGAGATATATTTTCGATCCAATCTGCTGCTTTATCTGTATCACTTAATAAAGTTAAAAAATCTTTTGCGCTAACGTTATCAATATCAACACGGCCTTTAACTTCAATTGCCCCACTTTGATGCTCTATATACTGAACATCAAGTGTCTGTTTATTAATGTAACTTTGCCAAGCATTTTGGCTAAATACATTTTCACAAAAAATACTCAAGCATACAAAAAGCAAATAATGACACCCCCTTAGTAAACCATTTAAAAAAGACGATAAAACAAAGGGGTGTATCATGGCTATTGCCAATAAGGTTCTATATCAAAAGATGCTCTTCTGCTTTGCTCCATCGCATTGACTAAAAACTCCGATTTTTGATCAAGCCATGCCTGGATTTTTGCCAGCTGTTCATCTTCTTGTCCTGCACACAGCTGCTTTAAATACTCCAAAGTGCTTAACTCATACATTCCATGAGAAATATCAAGCCAAGGTAATCTAAACTCTAATCGAGCATCTTTATCAAATAAGTTTCCTAAGCAATTACCACTTAATAAGCTATTTTCTAGTTGAGTGCGCAAGTTAATATAATCAAAACAAGTTAATTTTTGTTTTGCTGGTAATAGCTTATGTACATTTTTCCAATCTTTATCAAAAAGGCGTTTAGCAATATCTGCAATGGGTAATTCAGCAGCCTGCAATTGTGCTTGGCCCCAGTCTTTACGCCATTGTTTATCTATTAACCACGTTGTTAAACTTAGTAATAAGCGGTTGTAGCGCGCACTATGAAATAAAGCCTGTATATCATCAACACTTGGTTGTAATTGCTTTAAATCGCTAATTACTTGTGCCAACGCCGGTGCAGAGCTAATTTTTTTATAAAATGCATGGCGTTTTGAAGTATACGTTTTTAATTGGATCGCATTCTCAACCCAAGCTAATTCACTTAACAACCACTTTAGTTCATTACGTAAATGTTCTGTGCTTTGTTTAGAAACGATATCGTCAAACAACCAAAAATTATGACGGATTAAACTAATACCATCGGTTACACGTTTTAGGGTTTTTAAGCTTGCTTTGTTGAAATAGCACTGTTCATGTTTTTGTACAAATTGAATACCAAACGTCATCGCTGCTATTAATGCTTGTTCTTGTGTAGAATTTTCTGGCAATTTCACAAAGCCAATAGATTTACTAGGCTTTAGCGGTTTATCATCGGCTAATCTATAGCCTCGGGCTGCTTTAGAATATAACCCTAAACGAATACAGTTTTGGCTCACCAATAAATCAGCTAACTCAAATAAATCGTTGCGACTGCCTTCAATTAGTTCAATTTCAAGCTCACGTATAATTTCAACTTTATCTGCGCCAACAACCTCACCTTTATCTAGTACGACTTCTATTTTTGCTCCGTTTGGTGATTCAATTAACCAAGTACGGCGAATAAAGTTAGTACTGAATATAGGGTAAATATTATCTGCTATCGACTCCACTTGCATTGCGTGAGGCCATATATTGGCATCAAAGGCAGCTAAGTTCGGCTGATTTGTTGGTAAAGGTAAGTTGTACTCTGGCCGTTGATGTAACCCGCCAATAACTTCACCAGCAAGTTTAATTGTTTGTTCACACTCACTGTCGCTACAACGCGTTCTAAAACCAATATCAAGGGCTCTTAACTCTCGATTTGGGGTATCATAATAAGCGTTAATTAAATTACGAGAGGGCTTATTTGTGACCGTTTTAGCAAATTTAGTGATTAAAGAAGGGATCAGTTGAACTACGGCATCTGATACCAAAAATTTCAGTTCTATCTCAGTATCCATTATGGGTGAGGATTACCTTTAAAATATATAAGTGCTCAAAATAAACAAAGCCGTGGTATTTTGCAAATTTTTAACACTGAAATTTAATAATTATGAAGCTAAAATCCGCTAACAGCAGCTAAATCAAGACGTTTCATTTTCTATTTGTGTCTCACCTTTGAAGGCCAAATCAATATCCTCGCTTAATTTAAGCAACGCGCAATAAAGCCATTCGTGCTCATTTTTATTTTGTGAGAACATATCAGCCTTGCTATTAATCGACTAAATCCATACTATCTAACTACTTATGTGAATTACTCCGCTAAATTGTTGAACAAAGCAACTTAGCTTACAAGGTAGATCAATGCTAAAACACTGTTTACTAGGGCTAATACTTACAGCCACCACCTTCATGAGCTCTGCGCAAGAGGCGCAAACATCAGCTGAAACCAACGCCCAAAATGCATATATAGTTGATAATCTGTATACTTTTATGCGCTCTGGCGCAGGGAAAAATTATCGTTTATTAGGCTCTGTCGATGCGGGCAGCAAAATTACTGTTTTGTCCGAACAAAATAATGGGTTTATTCAGATAAAAGATGAGAAAGGACGTGAAGGCTGGGTTGAAGCTAAGTTCATAAGTAATGAAGCGGGTTTGCATCAACAATATCAAGAACTCAGTAGTAGCATGACGATTGTGCAAAACCAATTGCGCCAAGCTGAAGTTGAGCTACCCAAGCTGCAACAACAAAATCATCGTTTAACCGAGCAAAACCAAAGTTTATCAGCTCAAATTGCAAAATTAAAAATGACCATAGAGCAAGAGCGTACAGGTAAACAAGCTGCAACAGCGAAAGAAAAGCGCCAACTTCTGACCTATGGCGGTGCAATTGCATTTATTGGTTTATTTATCGGCATCATTTTAACGATTGCATTATCACGACGTAAGCGTTACGAAGGTTGGGCATAAACCGTTACCCACCTTACTCACAATAAAAAAGCATCGATTGATGCTTTTTTATTGTTTATGGCGTTAGTTATCTAACCTAAGTCCTGAGTCTTGTTTTATTTTTTCTATTACCATATAGCTATGATGAGTCCCTACCCCTGGAATATCGACCAAATCCCCAAGTACTTCTCGATACTCATCCATATCCGACACTCGAATTTTTAATAAATAATCATAACCGCCGGCCACCATATCGCACTCAACCACCTGCTTTATTTTTAAAATGCGCTCGCGAAACACTTTAAACACAGCAGTATTAGAGCTCACTAACGACACTTGAACATGTGCTAATAAACTCTGGTTTAACTTAGCTTCACTGAGTTTAGCACAATACCCTTCTATATAGCCTTCTTGCTCTAAACGTTTTACACGGTCTAAGCATGGGCTTGGGCTTAAATTTACCTGCTTGGCGAGGTTAACATTAGAAATTCGGCCATTACTTTGCAGAACCTCTAAAATTGCTAAATCAATACGATCTAGCATTCGTAATCTACTGGATATACTCATAACAGAATTTTATGCGGATAAGTTAGGTTTATGCCCTGTAAATTATCGTAAAACGCGAAATTTAACCAGCATATTCTGCTGAATTTTAATTAGAATGCACAAATTATATGACTGATAATTTATTGGTAATTAATTTTACTTTAAATCTAAACACTCTTAAGGGTTGCTTATGTTATTCAATGGCGATTTAACGACAACGTGTCCAATTAGACAAAAAATCCGAGATTTTTACCGCATCGATGAAAATGCCGTAATTGACCACATTTTACCCCTTGCAGAAGTTGGGGTAAAAGCACGTAGCCGAGCATGGGAAAGAGCTCGCCAAATTGTTTTAAACATTCGTAAAGACCAAGATGGACAAAGTGGTGTTGATGCATTACTAAACGAATTTTCACTTTCAAGTGAAGAAGGTGTCGTACTTATGTGCTTAGCCGAAGCTCTGCTTCGCGTACCAGATAAAGCAACTCAAGATACATTAATCCGCGATAAACTTGCAAAAGGTGATTGGAGCTCTCATTTAGGAAGCAGCGACTCGTTATTTGTAAATGCTTCATCGTGGGGACTGTTAGTCACGGGTAAAATGGTTAACTACACAGATAAGACCAAAGAACAACAATTTGGCATGTTAAAAAAGACCATTGGTCGTTTAGGTGAGCCTGTTATTCGAAAGTCAGTTAACTTTGCAATGAAAATAATGGGTAAACAATTCGTCATGGGACGAACTATTGACGAAGCCATTGAGCGTGCAGCCGATAAAGAACAAAAAGGCTATGTTTATTCGTACGATATGCTCGGTGAAGGGGCTCGTACAGCACAAGATGCGCAGCGTTATTATAATAGTTACATGAATGCCATACATGCAATTGGTACAGCGGCAAACGGTCGCGGACCAATTAAAAGCCCTGGCATATCAGTGAAATTATCAGCTATTCACCCTCGTTATGAATTTTCGCATAAAGAGCGTGTCATCACCGAAATAATTCCTAAATTAAAAGAGCTCGCTCTGGCGGCAAAAAAATACGATATTGGTTTCACTGTTGATGCAGAAGAGGCCGACCGTTTAGATATTTCTTTAGATATTATTGAGGCGGTATTTAGTGACCCTGACCTTGATGGTTGGCATGGATTTGGTTTAGCAGTACAAGCTTATCAAAAGCGTGCTATTTTTGTCATCGAATGGCTAACTGAGTTATCACGTCGCGTTGGCCGTAAATTAATGGTGCGATTGGTAAAAGGTGCATACTGGGATACCGAAATAAAAACGACACAGCAAGACGGACTCGATCATTACCCCGTATTTACGCGCAAAGCCACCACGGATGTTTCGTATAAAGCCTGTGCAATAAAAATGCTCGAAGCACGTGATGCGCTGTACCCTCAGTTTGCGACTCACAATGCATACACGGCAGCCACAATACTTGAAGTTGCTAAAGGCGATCATAGTGGTTTTGAATTTCAACGCTTACACGGTATGGGCGAATCATTGTTTGATCAAATCGTCACCGAAGAAAAAATTCAATGCCGTGTTTACGCACCTGTTGGGCAACATGAAGACCTATTAGCATATTTAGTACGTCGTTTATTAGAAAACGGTGCCAACTCATCGTTTGTAAATGCCATTGTTGATACCACAAAGCCGGTAGAATCATTGTTACCAGATCCGGTAGAAACGCTTCAAGGACTTCGTAACAAGTACAATACCCAAATTAAAATGCCAATAGACTTGTACGGTGAAGAACGTGCAAATTCTAAAGGGATGGATTTAACCGATATTAATGTTATTACGCCATTTAAAGAAAATCTTGATAATTGGTTTAACGAACATTTAATTAAAGAAAGTGATGTACCACAAGGGTCATTAGCGGTTAAAAACCCAGCCAATCATCAAGAAATAATTGGTCATGTAAAATTACACAGCGCCGATGAAATGCAAGTTATGTTGGAAAATGCCGAAACGGCATTTGAATCATGGTCACAAACCACTGTAACAGAGCGTGCTAATTTACTGCGCAGAGTGGCTGATATATTGGAGCGACATCATGATGAGTTAGTTGCTATTTGTATCAAAGAAGCCGGTAAAGTAGCACAAGATGGTATTGATGAAGTACGTGAAGCAGTTGATTTTTGTCGATACTATGCAGCGCGTGCTGAAGAATTATCACAAGATGAGCGTTTTGAAGCACGTGGGGTTATCTTATGTATAAGCCCTTGGAATTTCCCGTTAGCCATTTTCTTAGGTCAAGTTGGAGCAGCTATTGTAACCGGCAATACCGTAATCGCTAAGCCAGCAGAACAAACAAGTTTAATTGCCTTGCGTGCCATTGAGCTTATGCTATCAGTCGGTCTGCCTGAGCATGTAGTACAGCCTGTGATTGCCCGTGGTGCAGAAGTGGGTAAAACGATTGTACCTGATGAGCGCATACAAGCTGTTATGTTTACTGGTTCAACTCAAACTGGTACCGTCATTTCGCAAACTTTAGCTGCACGTAACGATATTCAAGTTCCACTGATTGCCGAAACAGGTGGACAAAACTGTATGATTGTTGACTCAACAGCTCTGCCAGAGCAAGTGGTTGATGATGTAATTAGTTCAGGTTTTCAAAGTGCAGGCCAACGTTGCTCGGCTTTACGTGTATTGTTTATTCAAGACGATGTAGCCGACGGCATAATTACGATGATTAAAGGTGCGTTAAAGGAGCTACATATTGGTGATCCATCACTATTATCTACCGATGTAGGTCCTGTTATTGATGAAAAAGCACTAAAAAGCCTCAATGACCATGTTGAATACTTAAAAGGTAATGCAACACTGCATTATCAATGCGATATACCTGATAACAGTGAAAATGGTGCTTACTTCTTTGCTCCTCGTTTATACGAAATAGCCGATTTATCTATACTCAAACGTGAAGTATTTGGTCCATGTGTTCATATTGTTCGCTTTAAAGCGAACGATATAGACAATGTGATTGATCAAATTAATAACACCGGTTTTGGCTTAACCATGGGAATACATTCACGCATAGAAGAGCGCTGTGAGTATTTAGCTAAAATGTCTCGTGCAGGTAATGTGTATGTTAACCGCAATATGATCGGGGCTATTGTAGGTGTTCAGCCATTTGGTGGCCGCGGTTTATCGGGTACAGGCCCTAAAGCCGGTGGTCCTAACTACCTACAGCGCCTAGTGAAAGAAAAGGCATCGCCTGATAACGTACAAATGACGAACCTCACACCCGACGAGCTAGATTTACATCATTACAGCGGAGCGAATGAGCAAGTTGAGCGATTAATGTTTAACTCAATGCGAGACGAAAAAATTTGGCGTGCAACCCCACTTAACGACCGAGTGTCGGCCGTTAGGCAATTGCTTGCAAAAATAGCAACCGTTGAAATCATCGACGATTTAGCCGACGATTTAGCATTAACACTTGCCGAAGCGCGTGCTCAATTAAATCGACTAGAAAAGCACATGCGAAAGTATACGACCTTACCAGGGCCAACGGGGGAATCTAACACATTACACCTAGAAGCGCGTGGCTGTGTGGTTTGTTATGCAGATAAAAGCACCTCATTTAATTTTTGGGCTCTGTCTATTATCACCGCTATTGCTGCTGGTAATACTGTAATTACGGTAGCTTCAGAGTTATTTTACGATGAAGCTTTGGCCTTTAGAGATAAGTTTATTGCTACAGGCGTTGCAGAAGGTGTTTTCCAAGTAGCTCGTCCAAATCAGCTACAGGCAATATTAGCGCACCCTCATTTGTCGGGGGCCGTCGTTGCAGCTCGTTCATCGAGATTAGGTTACTTTAGTCAACAATTGGCGCAACGAAAAGGAGCTATTTTACCGGTTATTAGCTCTGAATATTACGATACTTTAATTAAGCGTTTAATTACTGAAAAGACCATTAGTATAGATACGACCGCCTCAGGGGGTAATACATCCTTAATGACTTTAGAAGAAGATGACGAGTAACCTAAATTAAATACCCATAAAAATAAAGGCACCTGTTGGTGCCTTTTTATTTGCTTGTTTGATGAAACTCTGCAATTTGATCTTGATATAGCAACAAACGTTACTTACCTTAAAAAATCACTGACAAAAGCAAAAAAACCTAAATAACCAAGAGCTAAAACATTGATTTAGAGCGCTTTTAATCATTTAATTATAAGTTATTAATCAGGCCAATCTTGCAGTGCTTTTAAGCTAAACTCATAACCATCAAAATTAAGTACACTTTGCTCAGGAGTAATTTCATTAACTCTAAGTGCCCCTAAACGGTCTCCTTCATAAAGCTCACGACCATTAATCTTTATCCATCGTTTATCTGGAGTGGAAGAATAGATATGTGCTTGATATTTAATTGGCGGTATTAAACGAAGTAAACCATCTGGTAATAATTCTATTGGCTGCACTCTTGAAGATGATTTAGTTCCTTGCGTGACTTCATAATCATTTAGTTGTTGGGTTTCTTGCACTGCTTTTGCAAATGCATTTTTAAGTTTATCAGGTACAGTCTCTAATTCAGGATCATCAAATCCAATCCTGGCTTGACTATTATCATTAGTTAACGGCTTACCAAGCACTTTATATTTACTTAAATCCAGTTGCGTATTATTTTCATCCGCTGCGTTATTGATATTACTAGCCGTATTAACGGTGTTAGCAGAATTTTTTTGCACCTTGCTCGCAGTCACCTTTTTAGGTTTTTGCTTTAAGGGTGTTTGTACCGCAATATATTCACCTTGTGCGTTTAGTGTTACTTGCTGTAAGCCATTTTCAGTTTGAATATATATTGGCTGCTGCTCAACGACTGTCGTAACTGGTGCGGAGTCTGCTGCAACAGGATCGCTTTTTATCTCTGCCATTGTACTTTGAGTACTTTTTGCGATTGAAGCAGGTAATGGTTCAGCCTCAAGCGCTAACGTTTGCTTAACGACATTAGCACTTGAATCGTGACGACTGGGCTGTTGCTGTACCCATTGCCCCGTAAAATAACCACCAGCGATAAGTAAAATAGACACTAAGCTGGCACCAAGTCCAAATGAAATCTGGCGATAACGCTTTAATGCGTGTTGTTGTTTTTCTTGTGCCTGTTGCATATCGTATTGCACTGCATTTGCATCGCTACTTTGTGACTGCTTTAAAGCATCTAATAAAATAGACATAAATTACCTAGTTAAAAAATATATGAAAGCCCAAAGCCAGCAAAGAAAAGGCCAAATACGGCAATTGATAAGCCCAACTTAGCATTAAATTTAAAAGAATTACCTTGCTTCGTTGGTATTAAATCTAATGGGAGCGCTTCTTTTGCCGCCAATTGAACAATATCACTTTCGATGATCAATGTTTGCTTAGAGAACGCACTAACTAAAGCGCGTTCGCACACTAAGTTTATCAACCGAGGAACACCCTGAGTAAGTTCATGTACAGTTTTCATTGCTTCTAAAGTAAACAGCCCTTTTTCAGAACCTGCAATAAACAATCTATGCTGTATATACGAAATAGTTTGCCCTTGAGTTAACGCAAGTAAATGATACCTTGCAGTAATTCTTTGTGCTAACTGCCTTAACTCATTGCGCTTTAATAATAATTGTAACTCGGGTTGACCTACCAAAACGATCTGTAATAGTTTTTTATGATTCGTTTCTATATTAGTCAGTAACCTCAATTGCTCCAATACATCTGGAGCTAACAATTGTGCTTCATCAATAATTAATAATGTGTGAATACCGGCTGCATTATTTTTCTCTAAATACTGCTTAATTGTATTAGTAAGCACTTTAAGGCTAGTACTTTGTTCATCATAATCGATGCCTAGCTCATCACAGATACTACCTAGTAACTCTACCTGCGATAAAGCAGGATTATGTATCATCGCTGTTTGTGTATTCTCAGGGAGCTTTTCTAACATGCTACGAGTTAATGTGGTTTTACCTGTCCCCACTTCACCTGTTAGCAGTACAAAACCTCCATCTTCTCCCAGCCCATATGTTAAATGAGCTAATGCTTCTTTGTGTCGCTCACTTAAAAATAAATAATGAGGGTTAGGCGAGATTGAAAATGGTTTTTCGTGCAAGCCAAAATAACTTAAATACACCGCACTGTTCCTTCAAAATAAAATAAGCGCCTATAATGGCAAAAAAAACCGGTAAGTGACAATATTGTCAGGGTTTTATAGAAAAAAGAACGTTAAAAAGTAAATATACCGCAAATATCAAAATTTAAGATATATTTTATTAAACAAACACCTATATTTTTAAAAGCGAATACGCAGAGGGGTTAATTTATTTTTCCTTCTCACTTTCATTTTTCACTATGAGTAACAAAACCATGCATTCTCCCGCACAACAAATAGCAAGTGTTGCTTTAGTGGTAAGAGATTACGACGAAGCCATTGATTTTTACACTAATAAATTACTTTTCACTTTACTTGAAGACACACAACTAGAGAAAGGAAAGCGTTGGGTACAAGTTGCCCCACCAAATACCTCAGGTATGAGCCTTATTTTAGCAAAAGCCTCTACTGAAGAACAAAGAAACGCGATTGGTAATCAAACAGGTGGCCGTGTATTTCTGTTTTTACAAACCAATGACTTTTGGCGAGATTATAATCGAATGAAAGAAAAAGGCGTTACATTTACACAAGCTCCTAGAGAAGAAGATTATGGTACGGTTGTTGTGTTTCAAGACTTATATGGTAACAAATGGGATTTATTGCAACTTACCTCACAGTAATGCCACGAAAGACGCTGAAGATATATTCTGCAGCGTCCATATAAGCTTACTTTACATTATCGATAAAACGTTAAATAAATGCCTACTCTTCATAGCGTACCAAGCGTAAATACACATTACTGGTTTTATCATGCAAACTATTTAAACCACTATCAAATTGATAAACCCATGCTGAGCCTGTCGTCGTCACCCCTGAAGTATTACTCCAATAGTTTTGTGACTCAGTGTCAAAAAATACACTCTCATTAATACTTGGGTCGGTGCAACTATGCTCCAAAATAGTAGCGAGCTCTTTTATATTCGGTACTTGCCAATCATCATACGAAGCTGTGTCATCATTTTGTGCGCCACGTAAAGCCTCTTGCCAAGTTAATTGTTGAGCTGATCCTGTACATGTATTGGTATCGCTATCATAACTTTGACCATAGCTACACACTTGCCACATTAAGCCTGTTTGCGTATCTGATACCGTGCCATCTGCATTAATTGTAAAGCGTGCAGTCAGGCTTGTTTCATCAACACTGTCATAACAGGTTTGTGCTGCGACATGGCTACTTAATACAAATAAAGAGACTGCCGTTATATATATATATTTCATATTTCCTCCTAACGACTACGAACTAAACGAACATAAGCCGTTTGTTCTTTTGGATAGGCTAAATCGTTACCATTGCTCATATCGATTATATAAGCTTGCGAAAGACTGGTGCCATCAGCTGCTGTTTGTGACGTCCAATACCTTAAATGACCCAATGTGTCGTAATCTGGAGTATTTGGAAAGAAAGACTCATTAAGTAAAACATCTTGACCTTGCTTGCCATAATCTAACAAACCTAGTAGTTCATTATAAGTGGGGACACGCCAATTGGTGCCGCCACAAAAATCGAGATCATTAACTTCATCAACATAAGCTTGCAAACCACAATGCGTGTCGCTTGGGCACGTAGAGTTAGCTTCACCTGCGGTACTACCAACCGCAGTGGTACCATCTGTTGTTATAAACCAAGTATAATGATTATTTGCAGCTCGTGTTTGGGTATCTGGCAAGGTACTCATTACCACTTCTTTAACTTCCCATACCAGCCCAGTTACATTATCTCTAATACAACTAAAGTCATCGGATTCATCGCTTACTTCATCTGCAAACTCGTTTAATTTAGTATAGTCAAAGGCAAGATCGCCCTGCCCTATTTTGTCTAAATTATTAGCAAAACTATCGCGTCCAAGTTCTGCATCTTGCTCTGGAAAATCAGCACTATCACAATTTATTCTTTGCGTATTGTTGTAACATTGATCAATACCAGTATCGTTTATTAAGCCAAGGGATTTAGGTGTAATATCAATTGTTACATCGTCAGTATCAGTACGCCCTTCGGAGTCAGTAACCGTTACTTGAAAACTAATTTCAGTATTTGTATCGACATCTGAGGCAATAAAACTTGTTGTACATTGCTCACTATTGGCAAGTGTTTCAGCAACACCTGTCAATTGCTCCCATTCGCAGCTATAGGTATCGGTTGTTACTTCACTGTCGGTTGCATCTAAAGTCACTTCGTCAAATTCATCGACTTGTTGATCTTCACCAGCTTGGGCAATAACCACTTCATCTGTTTCATTAAGCGTTAAATCATACTCAATACTACTCACACCGCCTTCATCATCGGTCACTGTTAACTGCCAGATAAAATTAGTATTTTCGTCTAGAAGAGGATGGTTAAAGCTAATTGTAGAGTTTGTAAAACTATCCACTTCCAAAGTTGAACCAGAAAGTAACTCCCACACATAACTATCTATTTGCCCATTTTCATCGGGGTCATATGATTCTTCAGCACTTAAGGTCACCACATCATTATATTCTGATGGCAATGTTTCTGGTGCAGTTTGTGTTACCACTGCAATAGGGATTTGGTTATTAGATGTTATAAATATACTCACTTCATCGCTGACTAAGCTACCGTTATCGGTTTGATAACTTACACTTAAAATGAGTTCGCTGTCAGCTTTAACATCGGGTGCCGTTAGCGTTTGCTCGGCACCATCAAGGGGGAATCCGTCAATTGAAGGGCCACTGACTCGCTGCCAAGTATAAGTACCGTCATCCGGCGAGCCTGTTGCTGTAATTGTAAAATCTGTTTTTTCTATAATATTAAGATCAGAACCGGCATTTACAGTCGTTTGGATATCAGCGCTACTGTCAGAACCTCCTCCGCCACATGCACTTAATAGCACACACGAAACAAGTGGTATATAAGCTAATGCTTTCATGCTTAGCATCCTTCATTGTCAAAAAGTCGTTTTATTGACAATAGTTAAGCAATAAAAATGCCACTATATAGAGAACTTAATATTCAATATTATAAATAGCTATCTTGGTGAACTCTAACAAATAACTTAGTGCCTTTTTTACTATAATCGACTTTGTACTCACGACCATCTAAAGCTTGGATAAATAATAATTGTTTTACTTCACTAAATACATCGGGTGAAGCAATACTCACCATTTCTAGGTAACGCTCTTTTGCTGCTCGTCTGTTTTTTGGTAACTCTTCTTTAAAAGGCTCCAAGCCATGTTGGGTTACTTTTATACGAGGATCAGAATCACCATTAACGATTACTAAATCGAGTTTTTTATCTTTATGAATTATGGTATTACGACCACTTTTAATAAAAGCTCTTTCTTGGCTCATATTGACTTCCTACAACTTTAAATTAAGCATCTGTTTGCTTAGTATTTAATTTAATAAACTGCTGTGGATTATATTTCCATTTATTTAAACGGTTACTAACGTCACAGACATCCGTATCTAACTCACTTGCTAGGAGTAATAAGTCATACCCTGTAAATTCTTTTATAAGCGCAGTTCTATTTGCAAACATGGCTAATAATCCGGAATACTTATACCCAGCTTTTGATTTATAATTCGACTCTTCTATTAACCATTTTGATGGGCAATTGCCAATTTTGCAATTTTTTTGTGCTATTTGTAGAAATAAGTTGCGCTGCTCTATCAATAATTTACCCGCTAATCTTATCGAAATATTCATCAACAGCTCATCGATATTATTCACTCTAATTCCCAAAGCATTTATAGCCGTTCCATCTGCCATTTTTGGGACGCCACAATAACGAATATTTGACGCCTTTAATCGCCAACAGCCAAATTTATGATAATAAATAAACTCATCGTGATTTAGTTCGATATTATTATAAGGTTGCTGTGTTTTTAAAAAGCCAATTAAAATGCTAACAACACATACGCTGACTATAAATATTTCAATGATACTTATAACAGTGGGTTGTAAAATATTAAACAGCATTATAAATACTAAACCAAAAGCACCTACTATAATGCACTCTATTGCATGGCGAGCGCCTTGAGCTCGGTATTTAATACTTGTCACTTTATTTACCTATACAAATAAAAAGTAATATAAAAGAAGTACATTAAAATACCCCATAAAACCACTTTGCGGATCGTAATACATGTTTTACAACGTGTTTTAAACATCATTTCCTCATTTTTTTATGGGTAAAAATAGTAAAATAATAAGATTTACGCCAAACACACAAATTTTTGAGATACATAACCCGTATTCTCCGGTCTTATTTTGTACACTAAGTGCAATTAATTTTCTGGTATGAAAAAATGTATTCTAAACAAACAGGCAAAGCTCTTTTTCCATTTATAATCACACTTCTTATTATTTTTAGTGTGTATTTATATTTACCATCAACTCATGGCAAACAAAATAGTCGCTCTGAGACAAGCACCACTGTAAAAGCACATACAGTAACCTCGCAAGAAAACGCGGTTTTAATCGAAGCGATAGGGAGCGCCCGCGCTAATCAAGCTATCTTTATTAAAAGTGCACAAAACGATTATGTAAAGGCTATTTATTTTAAAGATGGTGACTTTGTTAAAAAAGGACAAGAATTAGTTCAATTACAAAACCTGCAAGAGCAATTAGATGTAAAAGAACTAAGTATTAACTTACAAGAAGAAAAGCGTCAACTTAATCGTTTAACCAAACTTGCAAGCAGTCAATCAACATCAAAATCACTCCTTGATGAGCAACGTTCGAAAGTCGATGCCACCGAAGCACAACTGCAAAATGCAAAGTCAAAACTATCAGAAATGACAATTATCGCACCGTTTACTGGGCTGCTAGGTAAACGTGAAATATCAGCCGGCGCATATGTAAATAATAGTACGATAATTACCACGCTTGATGATGTGAGTATTATAAAAGTAGATTTTAAAGTACCTGAAAAGTATTTAGCTCAATTATCTTTAGGCATGAAGGTATTTACGCAAAATGACGCTTACCCAGACAAAACCTTTACCGGTAAAGTGACTCATATCAGCTCTCGTATCGATTCGGTTACTCGAAGTGTAGAAGTAACAGCAAGTTTTATTAATGAATCGGGTTTTTTACGCCCAGGTATGTTACTCAATACCGCCTTAGAGCTTAGTAGCAATCAAGCTCTGATGGTACCTGAAAAAGCCGTTATCCCTTTGCAAGACAAACATTATGTATTTCAAATACAAGATGGAATCGCTCAGCGTGTTGAAGTACATGTTACCTCTCGTAACAATGGCTGGGTTGCGATTGATAAGGGATTAAGCAACGGCGAGCAAGTTATTACCGAAGGCGTTATTAAAATTCGCTCTGGTAGTAAAGTAAGTGTTGAGGGGTAATTAAGCGTGAAAATTACTGACACTAGCGTTAAACGCCCTGTTTTTGCCATTGTAATAAATTTACTATTACTCACTTTTGGCTTAGTCGCCTTTAGTATGCTGCCTTTGCGTGAGTATCCTGATATTGAAACCCCAATTGTTAATATCAGTACCGAATATACCGGTGCCTCTGCTGAAATCATTGAAACCAAAATAACCCAAATAATAGAAAACCGCATTTCGGGTATCGAAGGTATTAAAAGTATCAATTCATCAAGTCGAAATGGGCAATCAAACATTACCATTGAGTTTGATATTAATCGTGATATCGATGCCGCATCCAACGATGTACGCGAACGTGTAGCGCGTGCACTTGACAGCTTACCCGATCAGGTGCGCCCGCCAGAAGTGTCTAAATCAAATAGTGATGAAAGCCCCATTGTATGGTTTGTATTAAACAGTGACTCAATGGACTCATTACAATTATCGGATTACGCACAGCGCTTCATCGTTGATAGACTTGCTGTAGTTGATGGTGTCTCTAATGTGCGCATTGGTGGCGAGCGAAAGTATGCAATGAAAATTTGGTTAAATCGCCAAGCTATGGCAGCTCGTGGGATTACTGCAAATGATATAGAAAACACCTTACGCACCGAAAATGTCGAATTACCCGCAGGTGAAATTGAATCGATTGACCGTGATTTTACGGTACGAACTGCGCGTAGCTACAAAGATCAACGTGACTTTAATAACCTTGTTGTTAAACGTGGTGAACAGGGGTACTTAGTTCGTTTGGGCGAAGTCGCCGACGTACATTTAGAAGCAGCCGACGACGAAAGCTTATTTCGTGGTAATGGCCGTAATATGATTGGCTTAGGCATTGTAAAACAAGCCAAAGCAAACACCCTTACTGTTGTTGATAATGCACGAGCAGAAATTGAAAAAATAAAACGCAACCTGCCACAAGGTACAACAATTGGAAACAGCTATGACTCATCTATCTTTATAAAAGAGTCTATTAACGAAGTGTACAGTACGCTGGTTATTTCGATGGGCTTAGTGGTACTTATAATTTTTATATTTTTAGGAAATATACGTGCAACGTTAATACCGGCAGTAACAGTGCCTGTTGCACTTGTGGGTAGCTTTATGTTTTTACTGGCAATGGGCTACTCGATTAACTTGCTAACCCTACTTGCCCTAGTGCTTGCAATTGGTTTAGTCGTTGATGATGCCATTGTTATGTTAGAGAACATATATCGCCGTATAGAGCTTGGAGAACCCCCATTGCTTGCGGCATATCGCGGTGCTCGTGAAGTGGGTTTTGCCGTTATTGCAACAACGTTGGTGCTTATTTCAGTATTTGTTCCTCTAGTTTTTATGGATGGTCGTATAGGAGCGCTATTCACAGAGTTTGCTATGGCGGTAAGTGCCGCAGTGTTTTTTTCTAGTGTAACAGCATTAACTCTTTCACCAGCTCTATGTTCTAAGTTTTTAAAACCATCGACTAAGCAAAGTAAATTTAATCAATGGGTTGATGTCGTTTTTGGTAAAATTGAAGCAAGTTACCGCCGCTCTTTAGTCTCTAATATGACTCGTAAGTGGGGGTTATTAATCAGCTTATTATTAGCAGGTTTTGTAAGCTACTCATTGTTCACAAAAATCCCTTCTGAGCTAACACCAAAAGAAGATAGAGGTACATTTTATATACTCATGAATGGCCCTGAAGGTTCAAGTTATGAAAATAACGCTGACAATATGGCAAAAATAGAGCAGCGCCTTACCCCTTACTCAGAATCAGGAGAGTTAAGTCGCGTGCTAGTGCGAGTTCCTGGTTTCGGTAACAGCGGAGGTGTAGCGATTATTGGTATGGCTGATTGGGATGAAAGAAAACGTTCAACGTGGGAAGTGATGGATGAAATCAGCCAAAAAATGCAAGAAGTTACCGATGTTAGAGCTTTTGCCATTATGCGAAGAGGTATAGGTGGCAGAGGTGTTTCTCAACCTATTGAATTTGTATTACAAGGCAATGACTATACGCAACTTGCTGATTGGCGCGATAGAATTATAAAACGCGCAGAAAAAAATCCAGGTCTTGTTAGAATCGATCATGATTACAAAGAAACATTCCCACAGTTTTTAGTCAGCATTGATAAAAATAAAGCCGCCGATTTAGGGGTGTCTGTTTCAGATGTAGGTACTACCCTTGAAACAATGCTAGGACAGCGCCGAGTAACTACATTTATCGACCGTGGAGAAGAATACGATGTCATTTTAAAAGGGACTAAAGCCGATTTTAGCAACCCGACTGACATTTCAAATATCTATCTTAAATCACGCAGTGGTGAACTCGTCCCTCTTGATAGCTTAATTAGTCTAAAAGAAGAAGCAACGGCCTCACGTTTAAATCGTTATAACCGAATGAGAGCCATTACTTTAAGTGCTAACTTAGCCGATGGTTATACGCTTGAGCAAGCGCTTAACTTTTTAAATGAGGTAGCCGCAGAAGAAAATGACATCGATGGAGCTATTGATTATAAAGGCGAATCACAGCTTTATTACGAAGGTGCGTCTGCGATGACTTATGTATTTATTTTAGCGCTAACCGTTACCTTTTTAGTCCTTGCCGCTCAATTTGAAAGCTTTATGCACCCTTTTGTTATCATGCTAACCGTACCATTAGGTTTAATGGGCGCAATGTTCGGGCTTTGGTCTACAGGGTTAACCTTAAATATTTACAGCCAAATTGGTATTGTTATGCTTATAGGGTTAAGTGCTAAAAACGGTATTCTCATTGTCGAATTCACTAACCAATTACGCGATAAAGGCGTAGAGTTTAAAGAAGCCATTTTACAAGCTGCTACACAGCGCTTACGCCCAATCATAATGACCTCTTTAACAACGGTTATGAGTGCCGTGCCTTTAGTATTAGCCACAGGGCCCGGTGCAGAAAGCCGCATGGTAATTGGTGTGGTGGTATTTACTGGAGTGATAGTGTCGACCCTACTCACTCTTTTTGTTGTACCAGCTGCATATTATGCACTTGCACGTAACACACAATCCCCTGAGTTTTTACAGCAAAAGTTAGACCAGCAAGCAGCAGATAAACCTGTTGAAAAGATCTAATGACGGTATTGCGTCGTAACCTTGTTGTTGCGACGCAGACACTTTATGCTCGCCCTTTAACTTTAACCTGTATATACATTTAGGAATACTTATGAGCTTAACAACACAAGTTGCTACATTTGGCGGCGGCTGTTTTTGGTGTATTGATGCAGCATTTAGACGTGTACACGGTGTACTCTCAGTATGCTCTGGCTATGCCGGCGGCGAAACCAATGATCCAACCTATCAATCGGTTTGCTCGGGTACAACGGGCCACGCTGAAGTAGTTAACATTGAATTTGATCATACCGTGATAAGCTTTGACACTCTGCTTGCCATGTTTTTCACCCTGCACGATGCAACACAACTAAACCGACAAGGTAATGATATCGGCACACAATATCGAAGCGTAGTGTATTACCATGATGAAACACAGCAACAACAAACCCATAAAATGATTGAGCAATTACAAAAACATTGTAGTGAGCCAATTGTAACTGAGGTCAGCCCCGCGGGTATTTTTTACCCTGGAGAAGTATTCCATCAAAATTATTATAACGAAAACCCTCAACAGGGCTATTGCAGTATCTTAATTGCGCCCAAGCTTAAAAAGTTTGCAGCAATGTACCAGGCATACTTAACCAACTAACTGATTTAAGTTAAAAAAAAGCCCTTACGGGCTTTTTTATTTTCATTTTTTGCGAATTAAAATTGGTAACTTGCACCAACAAAAAAGCGACGTTCAGGCGTATTATAATAGTATACATCGCCAGTTACGAAATCTGAGCTTGAGTCAACCACGTTATACTCACGGTCAAATAGGTTCTCTACACGTAATGAAAACGCAATATGATCATTTAACTGATAATTTCCCGCAACATTAAATAATGTATACGAACCTAATCGCGATACGCTTCCCTCTCTATCACCACGATATTGCATGCTAATACTGGCATCAAAGTCGCCTAATTCTTTTGCTAATGCCCAATTTAGTGTCTGCTTAGAAACGTAATTAAGTTGTTCACCCGTCACAGTATTTTCAGCCGTTAAATAAGTAACGTTTAAATCACTGTCTATACCAAACACTTGGTTTGATAGGCTAAACTCAACCCCTTCATAACGGGCTTCGTCTATATTGGCTAATGCAAAGTTAGCATCGTAATCAATTTTGTCTTCGATATCGTTTCTAAATATAGCAACATCAACGCTCGTTGAATGATAGTTAACCGTTAAGCCTATTTCTGTATTTAAAGACGTTTCTGGTTGTAAATCTGCATTACCAAAGTTTGGATAATATAAATCATTAAAGGTAGGGGCTTTAAAACCCGTACTTTGACTAACGCGAAAAACAGCATATTCAGACAAATGATAACCCGCTGCAGCGGTATAAGTCGTTTCGTTACCAAACTTTTCGTCATCATCATTACGCAAAGTAAGGTTTGCAAGTACCTGGTCATTATCAAAATATGCCCCAACAAATACAGCTAAAACATCGCGGCTTTGTTCATCAAAAACAATAGAGCTCTGTGATACATCATCGTTATACCAATTTACACCACCGCTGATATTAAATTCGCTATTAAATGTATATTGCCCACTGTAATCAATTTGGCTGCGTTTAGTAATGAAAGTACTTGTTAACGCATCACCCGAAAAATAATCAGTGTAGGTATTATCAGAATCATCTGTTGCAAACGATATATCTATACGATGCGATTGGTTTTCGTAAGTTTTACTCCAACCTAGGGCAATTTGATAGTTTTTAAACTCATTATTTTCGACGGTGCTATCAAATGGGCTAAAACCACTATCGTAGTTTGCGAAGCCTTCACTGTATTGACCTAAAAGCTTAACATCACCTAATTGACTATCACTATAATTAACATTAAAGCCTAAATTTTTATTTTCATATCCATCATCATCAGGGCCAGCACCTTGTAACACATCAAAACCATCAGTTTTTTCAAAACCAGCATTAAAAGCCGTTTTTAACCCCGCTTTTTGAACCGCCCCTGCTAATTGGTAATTTTGATAATTATTTGAGCCAAAGGTCGCATCAAGTGAAATGTTATTAGCTTGGCGAGTGATAATATTTATAACACCTGCTAAGGCATCTGAACCATAAACTGCAGCACGCGAGCCTTTTACGATCTCAATACGCTCAATACTATTTAAAGGGACATTACTTAGCGCTTTTTGCCCTAAAGTTGCCGAACCAGTGCGTACACCATCAATTAAAATTAACGTGTCACCTGAGCCGGTACCACGTAACGACACTCCCGAATTTTGACCAAAACCACCGTTTGGATTTACTTGGATACCTGCTTGGGTACCTAATAAAGTCGGTAAGTCTCTAACATTACTAGCTTCAATATCAGCACGTTCTATTACCTCTACACTGGCTAAAACGTCGCTTAATGGCTGTTCAAATTTATTCGCTGTAATGGTGATTTTTTCGATATCTTGGTTTGCAGACACTGAAAGTGATAACGCAGCAGAGATTGCCACGCCTAAAGCAGTTTTATATAACATGATGTCCCCTACCTTTGCCCACCGCAAAGATTTAGTAAGTAAGATTGCATCAAGGCCGGTCTCCGGACTCAGGATAAGGCATGAAAATACGCTATCGCTTCACCGTTGCGGGGGCAGTGTTGGGATTGTCATCATAGTAAAAACGCACCAACTTCCCGATTATCTAATAATGTATAAGCAGCCATTATTAGCACCTTGAAAATAGGCCGTTATTGTGAGCATTTTGTTTACCAATGTCAATGGACGTCTATATAGCCAAAAATAATGTAAAGCGTCTTTTATACCCTTTAGCCCTGTGAGTATATTTTGCAATGAATGAAGTAAAATTTTACTTAACAGCCTGTAAAAAGTTCCCATAACAAAAACAAAGACAACAAATTAACATTTAAAAACAACAAGTTAAATGTTGGCACTTAACTAGCAATATATCTAATAAGTTTTTACAAAAACCGAAACAAGGTTCAACAATAGAGGAAATTAACTATGTTACGCTGGGCATTAATCTTTTTTGTTATTGCAATTATTGCCGCTATATTTGGATTTGGTGGTATTGCAGGAGCAGCAACAGGTATTGCTAAAATTCTGTTTTTTGTATTTGTACTGCTGTTAGTTGTTTCACTAATCGCAAATGCAGTTAGAGGCAAAAGGCCTTAAATATTTAGCACCCTTAGCTCAATTTTTATTATATGGAGAATAATTATGAAAACATTAAACGCTATAAAAGTATTATCACTAAGTACCCTACTAACTTTTGGCTTAGCTGCGTGTGACGATGGTCCCGCTGAAAATGCAGGTGAAACACTCGATGAAATGGCGACAGATACTGGCAATGCAATTGAAGATGCCTGTGAAAGCGTTAAAGAAGGTGTAAATGCAGAAAATGAAAACTGTTAAATATATTCTTTAAGTAAGAGGTAATAATTACCTCTTACTTTCTTGAAAAAATTTAACTCCTCCCCAAATTTACCAATACCACACCCTATAAAAAAATTAATTATGATCTTTAATTTTAATTTAAGCGTATATACCTAATTGGGTACATATTTTAACTGTAAATTAAGTTTGTATATGCCATTGTGGTTCATAAATCAGGTTTTATCATAAGCAACATTATTCGGTTGCACTAATAACAATAGTTATAAATCCTTTTAGGATGCTTTAACATACTGATATATAACTTATATTAACAGGAGATAATCAGTTGAAATCGATTTTATTAATTGATGATGATATTAACTTTACTGAAGTTGCTAGTCATATAATGGAATACTTAGGCCACATTGTTTGTGTAGCCGTCACAGTAAAAGAAGCCCAAGAATGGCTACAACATAATGATTATGACCATGTTTTTATTGATTTTATGCTCCCTGATGGGAGTGGGTTGCATGTATATGATTACATGGTTAAAAACGGAAAAAAATCGCGCTGTACTTTCATTACTGGTAACCCAAAAATAAAAACCGCTATCAGTGATATCACTGGCCCCAATGTCGATTATTTAATGAAACCAATTGAACGTGAAGACATTGAAAATGCGCTAAAACCGAAGAAAAAAACAACACCACCCGCCAAAAAAGCGGCATCATCACCTAGCCAAAAACAAACTCCTGCCATTGCACCAAACGCACACTTTGATTGTTTAATTGGTGAATCTCCAGCAATGAAAAAGCTGTATAAAATGATTGAGCGAGTAGCCCGTAGCAGCGCCAATGTCATGCTAATGGGTGAAAGCGGAGTCGGTAAAGAGTTAGTTGCTCAGGCTTTGCATAATGCAAGTGATTACGAAGGTGACTTAATTGCAACCAACTGTGGTGGATTATCAAAAGAGTTAATTGGTAGTGAATTATTTGGTCACGAAAAAGGTTCATTTACAGGGGCTACAGGACAAAAGCAAGGCGTATTTGAGCGCGCTCAATCTGGTACTTTGTTTCTTGATGAAGTAACAGAAATGCCCATCGATATGCAGCCTAATTTACTGCGGGTACTCGAAACAAAACGCGTTAGCCGTGTTGGCGGGACACAAGAAATTCCTATTAACTGTCGAGTTGTTAGTGCCACAAACCGAACACTAGAAGAGATTGCGCAAGATAATATATTACGAGAAGATATATATTTTAGATTGGCCGTATTTCCTATTAACATTCCCCCACTGCGTGAAAGAAAAGAAGATATACCTCTTTTAGTCAATACCTTTTTAACTGAACTCAATCAAGAACATCAAGAGTCATTTGCAGTGACAACAAGCCAAATGGGTAGCTTTATTAATCATGATTGGCCTGGCAATGTACGAGAGTTAAGACACACATTACACCGCGCATTTATTATGAGTGAACCTGGTACAAAACAGCTAGAGGTTCCGAGCTCTTTTGCCTCTCCGTTTTCAAATGCAAAAAATAATCATAACTCAGCAATAGTTAGTGCCGGTAAAACCATTGAAGAAGTAGAAAAAACATTAATTTACGCCACATTAAAAGAGGTCGACGGTAATAAAACCATGGCTGCAGATATGCTTGGAATTTCAACAAAAACCCTTTATAACCGTTTACACGCCTACGGTGAGCCTTTATGAGTAATTTAAATAAACAAGTACACGATATACGCAAACCACTAAACGCGATTAGTATGCAGGCTGAGTTAATTAAAATGCTCATTGAAATGCAAACACCCGACTCTTCAAATAAAGTAACCGCTGCTGCGACAACAATTATTGAGCAAGCAAAATTATGCAGCACACAACTACAAACCTTGTTTGAATATTTAGAAAAAAACACTGAATTTGAGAAACGATAATAATGAAAATGCAATACGGGTTTAAAAATACGACCAACATATTACTGCTTGTTGCGGTTGTATTTTTTTCGATGAATACCTTTTTAAGTAGAACAACAGTTAAAGAATTAACTGAACTACAGCAAAACATAAGACACTCATCTAAAACAATCAATTTATATCAGCAAATACATGTTGCACTACTTACAGCGCAAGCAAATCAGCGAGAATTTTATTTTACTCAGAATCCACTTTATTTAAGTGAATTTAATAACGCAATGGATAAAATAAATCAAAGTATTAGCACGTCAAACACACTTTCTTTTTCTGAGGGTAGTCAAAGTAAATTATTTTCAAAGCTACTTTCATTAATAAAACAACAACAAATTAATATGCAAAATGCTGTTGAAAAAACACAGTCGAACAGCCCTCTCCCCCCGGTTAAAAGTAATGAAGTACAACAAGGTGAAATAGCAATAAAAGAATTGTTTTCGCAATTAAAAGACAAAGAGCAAACCATTAACAGTAATTTAGTCGATTTACTAAAAAAGTCCTCTAGAGAATCACAAAATAATTTTATTATTTCATTTTTAATTAGTTTTGCCTTGATTGTCGGCGTGTTTTTACTTGCTAGAGTAAATATTAAAAGCCAAATAGAGCGTCAAACAGAAGTTGAACAGCAAAACCAACGACTACAAAAAGCCGTGGATGAGAGAACCAAAGAGCTCTCACTATTTTCTGAAGAACTGACGCGAAGTAACCGTGAACTCGAAGACTTTGCTTTTGTTGCTTCACATGACCTACAAGAGCCACTAAGAAAAATAATGGCCTTTGGCGATAGGCTAGATACCCAATCAGACAACCTCAATGATAAACAGCGTGATTATTTGCAACGTATGCGTGGTGCAGCAGCAAGAATGAGTAAATTAATAAGTGACTTATTGGAGTTCTCTCGAGTGAGTACTCGAGGCAAAGACTTTCAAAAAGTTGAACTTAACTTAATTTTTCAAGATTGTATTGATGACTTAAACGTACTTATTGAAGAGGCAGGCACTAAAATAACAATCGAAGAAATGCCAACGATCGATGCAGATCCCACCCAAATGCAACAATTGTTTTTCAATTTAGTGGCTAATGGGATAAAATTCTCACAACATGAGAGCGATCCTCATGTGTCAATCTCAGTGCACTCGACAACTCAACCCGAGGAAATTGAATTAGAAGGTCTCGCTGACTGGATCACCATTACGGTAAAAGATAATGGCATCGGGTTTAGCCAAGAATACACTGACAAAATATTTGCTCCATTTCAGCGCTTACACTCTCGACAGCAATATAAAGGAACCGGGATCGGCTTAGCAATATGTCGACGTGTCGTTGAGCGACATAATGGGGTTATACATGCAATAAGCGAGCAAGCTAATGGTGCTGAATTTTCAGTAACTCTGCCTGCTATAAACTTTCTTAATAGCATCAAACAGTAGCTCTAAGGCATCTAAATGCAAACTATGAATGATATAAATGCACCATACACCATTTTAATGGCCGATGATGATGAAGATGACAGATTACTCGCACAAGACGCGATGCAAGCTGCTGGGTCTGAATATAATTGCTTTGCCGTTGCCGATGGACAACAGTTACTCGATTACTTAAAAGGTGAAGGGGAATACGCACAGCAAGGGAGTAAAGTGATGCCCAATGTAATTTTACTCGATTTAAATATGCCCATTCTTGATGGGCGAGAAACACTCAAACGTTTAAAGTCTGACGCTTTACTGTCAAAAATACCCGTTGTTATTTTATCAACCAGTGCTGAAAGAGAAGATATCACCGAAGGTTATGGCTTAGGTGCGTCATCGTATATGGTAAAACCCACCGACTTTTCAAGTTTAGTGAATATGATGAAACAATTTAACGAATATTGGTTTGAATGTGCCACTGTACCTTCATTTGATCGTGCTGGCATCGTTTCTCCTCCTTATAAATAAAATTAAAATACTATAAGGCAGTTAACATGAATAACGTACGCTCTGTATTGGTCATTGACGATGACGAAGATGATACTTTTTTAATAGAAAGTCGACTGGAATCTTTTTTTGGTCAGCAATGTCAATTTGTTTCATGCTATGAAAAGCATGATGCTGTTAATTATTTAAAAGAGCGTACTTTCGATTTATGTATTTTGGATTATCATTTAGCTGGTTATAAAGGAATAGAGATTCTGCACAGCGTCGCTAATGCAGAGCTAGCAACACCTATTGTGATGCTAACAGGCCAAGATGATAACGAGGTTGCCAAACAAGTCATTAAAGCCGGCGCACAAGATTTCATCATGAAATCATCAATTGATGAAGTCGTATTTGAAAAATCAATTCAATATGCCATTGCCAGAAAAGAACTCGAATTTGCAAAAGTTGTTAGTCAGCAAAACGAAGCTCAAAGTATTGCCAAAGATAAATTTATTGCCCATTTGAGCCACGAGTTACGCACCCCTCTTACATCAATATTAGGGTATACCTCATTATTACTCGATAATGAGAATACAAAACCATTTCAACAAGAGTTAAAAGTAATTGCCAATAACGGATCTCACTTATTAAATTTATTAAATGATGTCCTCGATTTATCAAAAATTGCTGCCAATAAATTTGAACTAAGAGCAAAACCCACTGATTTTCAGCAGTTATTAGCCGAAGTTAACTCTTTAATTTCGGTAAGCGCTATTGATAAGGGGCTTTCATTAACGTTTGTTGGAAAAACAAAACTCCCTGAACAAATTGAAATCGATGATATTCGTTTTAAGCAAGTGCTGTTAAACCTGCTTGGCAATGCAATAAAATTTACCGATAAAGGTTTTATCACTGTTAGTGTTGAGTATTTCGCACAGCAAAAACAGTTAAAAGTTCGAGTACGAGATACCGGAATAGGCATGAGTAAAAGCCAATTGAATGACATCTTTGGTGCTTTTACACAAATTGAAGACGTAGCAAATAGACGTGCAGGTGGAGCCGGTTTAGGCCTCTCTATTTCTACCGAAATTGTAAAGCAAATGGGAGGCACAATCACTGTTGATTCCACGATTGGAGAAGGATCATGCTTTACTTTATCTTTACCTTGCCATACCAGCAGTGATCAATTAGTTGATTATTATTTTAATCTGGATGCAAAAGAGCACTCATCATTAACTACCCCGCAATTAACGGGAAAAGTATTAGTTGTTGACGACGTATTTGAAATCAGACAATTAGTTGGCTTGTTTTTAAGCGAAACAGGGCTGCAAGTAGAGTACGCAGGCAATGGTGAGCAAGCGTTACAAAAAGTCACTGACATTGCTGGCACCCACCAGCAATATGATATGGTTATTATGGACCTTCATATGCCGGCAATGACGGGGCAAGAAGCGATTGTAAAAATGAGAGTGGTTGAACCATCGCTCTGTGTTATTGCCATGACTGCCGCTATGGGTAAAGGCTTGCATGACACCTTAATTCAAGAAGGATTTAATGATTTAATTGCTAAACCAATTAACAAAGAGTCTCTTTGGCATGTGCTAACAGCAAACTTGCATGCTAAAAACATAAATAAAAATGATAATACAGCAGCGACAACCCCCGCCAAAAAAACACTAATTCATTTAGTCGAAGACGATGAAGATAGCGCAACAATTATGCAAATGATTTTAAATCAACTTGGCTGTGATGTACTACACAGTAAAAATGCTTTAACGGCTATAGATACCGCAAAATCAAATCATAACATTGACTTTCATTTACTTGATTTAGGTTTACCCGACTTAAACTCAGATGATTTTTTAGATGCTTTTTTTCAACAATCAATCACCGGGAAGGTCACTATTTTAAGTGGCAGTCATGTGAGTCAGGCCTGTTTGACACGATATAATATTAAGCAGCACCTGTTAAAGCCTATTAATAAAGACACGCTTACACAATGGTTAACCCAGCAACGTCTTTGATAAAACTCAGTGTATTTTCTCTGTTTATAGTAATTGATAACACGACTTTACACTGCATAATTAAAGCTAGGTTGCTGCGACACGACACGCATCGTAACATGTCGTAATAACACTGAGTTAGCGTGATATTTTATATCAGAGTATAATGATATCACTCCACTCATTCGCCCTTTTTACAAACCAGTATCTGCCCTATAAATTCTAAAACTTCATTTAAAACATTAACTCACATAATAACGACTCAACTAATACCGCTTTATTTTAAGACATAATAACTTTATTTTAAGGCATAATAACAAGTCATCTAAGAAGTTAGGTTCCCCCCACGTTATAGCCCCTTATTTTTATACAACACAATATGAAATTATTTCAAAGTTCTCACTAAATTTTTCATAGCATTCAAATAAAAACAAAATTAAAGCATAAATATCAACAACTTAACACAAGGCATACGGTTTGCACTTAACTAATTGAATCTAATAAATACGAGTCATTCTAGGAGCAAATTATGTCACAGCAAAAAAGTACAGTCACCGAAGCGCAATCAACTACAAAAGCATCATCTACTACCGAGCACCCAATGACAGATAAAGTACAAGAAACCCTGCACAACTCTGTAGATGCTCTTGCTGAAAAGGCCGCTGCAACAGAAACATCTTTAAAACAAAGTGCAAAAGATGGCAGTGAAAATTTAAGCCTGAAACAACAAGAGTTGTTGTCTAAATGGGATAAATCATCAGTGAAAAGTTATGCCGTAAAGAACCCTGTAGCAACCGCTGGACTGGCTTTCGCCGCAGGTATGTTAGTGACTGCATTATTTAACAAAAAATAATGTATATAAGCACAACTTCAATTAACAACATACGTTGTTAATTGAAGTAACATAATCAGGAGAAAATATGCAAACCAATACGGAACAGCAAAACAATGGCGACACAATAAAGCAAAAAGATGCCTCATTTAGGTATAGCTATAAGGTGGTTGCTCGTTTAGCTAAAATAAAATTACTACGTTATAAAACAGTGTATTCACTAGCAAGCGCAGAAACTAAATTGAGCGCAACTGCGATTATGTATGCGGTGTTAGCATTCATGTGTGCAGCCTTTATTGCATTTAGCGTGTATATTATTTTAAACATACTTATTGGTGTGCTGCTTAATACATTCTTTGCTTCTGTCATAATCACCTTAGTGATATTAGCAGTGGGAAATATCGCTTTATTTGCTGGTTGTTTATCTGTGGTAAAAAGATTACTGATGCAAGTCGGTTTACCTCGCACTATTGCGTCATTTAAGGAGTAGCTATGTTATTTTTATTACAAAAGCAACGCGATCATGTAAAGCAGCAACATAACAAGTTGAACCGTGCTAAAGCGCTTGAAAAAACCTACACTAAGAAAGCAAAATCTGCATGTACATCACTTATTACATCGCCAAAAGGGATTATGGGTGCTTTTGCTTTAGGAGCAATACGAGAAGAGGCAAATGAGAAAAATATTAGCTTGAAAAAAATTGCTATTAAACGTTTTATTATTTCTGAATTGGCGAATATTTTTTGATAAAGCTATCACTTATCAAATGATAGCTTTATATGGGGGCACTGATACATGCGTACTTATATCAAGTGGTTGATACTTCTATTAATCTCTAAAGTTTTTAAACTGAAAAGGCTGACCTAGCTCAGCGGTACGCACAACTTGCATTGCCGCTTGTAAGTCATCGCGTTTTTTTCCAGTAACGCGTACTTCTTCGCCCTGAATCGCAGCTTGCACTTTTACTTTTGAGTCTTTAATGGCTTTCACTACTTTTTTAGCCATATCTTTCTCGATACCTTGCTTTAGGGCAACATTACGAAACACATTTTTTCCTGCGCGAGTAATATCTTGTAACTCTAAGCTTGCTACATCCATCCCTCGTTTAGAGATTTTATTAGCCAAAATATCAAACAGTTGCATGACTTGTTGATCAGCCTCTGCCTTTAATTTAATTGTTTTATCGTTTAATTCAATGGATGCATCAACACCTCTAAAATCAAACCTAGTTTCTAATTCGCGATTGGCATTATCTACTGCATTTTTCGCTTCGTTCATTTCTACTTCTGATACAATGTCAAATGACGGCATTGCTAACTCCTGCTCTTTTAAAAAACATAATGAAGTAATTATACCGTTTAATTTATAAAACTTTACATTTTTCTACCATTTGTTCAGGTGCGATACTTTTTTTGTTTGGTATACTGTTGCTTCATTTATAAGCGATTATAGGAATATTCGTGACTAGGCGTGTGTATCAAGCTATTTTTTTAATTAGCATTGCTATTTTTACCTTTTTATTTGCTAAAGAAGTAAAAGGAGCGGCTAACTTATTTCCTCATATTGATAAAGTGGCCCATTTTGGTATTTTTTTTGTGCTTGCAATTATTATGGATAAAGCATTTAAACTTCCTCTTTATAGCCAAATCTTATTATTAGCACTGTATGGCGCTGGCATAGAAATCATGCAAGATAGCCTACCTTATAGACAAGCCTCTTTTGCCGACTTTGTGGCAGACTTTGCAGGGGCCGCTAGCTATTTTTTAGTTAAAGTTATCGTATTTAAATATAAAAGAAAATCAAATGGCTAACATACTGATTGTGGGTGATGGTGCCATTGGGCAACTATTTAGTTACTTTTTAGGTAATGAGAATAAAGTACAATTACTCAGTCGAAAAAATACAACTAATACACGTTTTTACAGCCCATTAAACTCCCCTACTCAAGCAATTAATGCGCAGTGTATTTCGTTGTCCGAACTCAAGCACGCAGCTAAACCCGATATCATTATATTTACTGTCAAAGCTTTTCAGGTTGCATCGGCCTTCTCTGCACTTAAACCTTATATACCTGAGCAGTGTAATATTGTGTTAAGTCATAACGGAATGGGGAATGTTGAAGAGTTATCAACTGAACTTAACACTGAGCAAGCCTTATTTTTTTTAAGTACCAATATGGCTGGCTATAAAAGTAATGATTTCATCGTGCAGCACAGCGGAAAAGGAAGTAGTGTGATTGGTGCTTGCAATACAACAGCACAAAACAGACTCAATGATGTATTTAAACAACTATCGAGTATTCCTTTACTTAGTTGTACGCAGAACATAGATGCTTTAAGATTTGAAAAGTTATTAGTAAATATTGCTATTAACCCTTTAACAGCTTTACATAATGTTAAAAATGGCCAATTACGTGCCCCAAAATTTAACTCAATAATTACTCATTTATTAGCCGAAGCATGCCATGTAGCTAACGCTAAAGGCATCCATGTTAACTTAGTTGAAGCATTAAACCACGCATACCATATTATGTACCTTACAGCACAAAACTACTCTTCAATGCATCAAGATGTAAAACATAAAAGAGCCACTGAAATAGATGCTATTTGTGGCTATATTAGTAATCAAGGCAAATTATACAATATTAATACGCCGTACAATGATCAGCTACTTCATAAAATTAAGGCAAAAAAAAGCGTGGTTTAACCACGCTTTTAATACCTAATATAACCGTTTATGGACGGTACACTTTTACCGTCGTAAAACCTTCTTCATGTAGTATTAGTGCCTGTAATTGGCTCATAACCCCTTTTTGACAATAAAGGTAATAATCTTTATCTTTCGCTAAATCACCAAATTTTGTAGCTAAGCGAAAGAAAGGTAAATGAATTACCTCAACGCCATCAATTTCAAGTGGTGCTGCATCTTCTTCTTCAGGTGAACGAATATCAACAACGACAGCCCCTTCAGGTAGTTCGGCTACCGACTCAGCCTCTTTTAGTTCTTGCTTAGCTTCCACATCAATATCACGCACATCCATTACGCGAGCATTTTCTATCACGGTATTTAATACATCAAAATCAAATTTTTCTTCTTCAGCTTTAATAACGTCAATTTTAGCTTTAACCGTCGGCTTTTTAGAAATCACACCACAATATTCCGGCATGGTTTCAGCCATTTCAGCAGTACCAATTTGACGTGCAATGTTTATAATTTCTTGCTTATCATGTTGAATAAGTGGACGTAAAATTAGTGTTTCGGTTACGCGGTCAATCACGCTTAAATTGGCTAACGTTTGGCTTGATACCTGACCAATACTTTCGCCAGTGACTAATGCTTGAATATTCAATTTTTCAGCAACCTGACTACCAGCTCGCATCATCATACGTTTTAATACAACACCCATCTGACTGTTTTCAACGTTTTCAAGGATCTCTGCAACCACCGGTTCAAAGTCAACCGTAATAAACTTAACTTTGTGGGTTGAGCTATATTTTTTCCATAAGTAATAGCTGGCTTGTTTCACGCCAATTTCGTGAGCAGCTCCCCCTAAATTAAAGAATAAAAAGTGAGTACGTGCCCCTTTTCTGATCATCTGATAACTAGCCACACCAGAGTCAAAACCACCTGACATTAATGACAACACATCTTCTTGCGTTGGTAATGGAAACCCAGCCATTCCCAAGTGAGTTTGTGTTACAACATACGCTTTATCATCTTTTATTTCTAAGCGAATAGTAACTTGCGGGCGACTAAGTTTTACTTTTGCACCACTTACATGCTGATTTAAACCACCACCAACATAACGCTCTACATCAGTAGAGGTAAAGTCATGTTGACCGATACGTTTACAGCGCACACAAAAAGTTTTTCCCTCAATTGTATGGCCAATTAGCTCTAATGCTTTTTCGTAGATATCATGCAAGCTAGCAAATGGCGTTTCGGTTACTTCAATAAACTGAACGATGCCCGGAATACGTTGTAAACTATCGATAAAGTCTAGGCGAGTCTGCTCATCAGCTAATAAAGTAACAACCGAGATATTGTCCCAGTTATTACGCACTTGCACTTTTTCGTCAACACGACGCAACACAATTTTAATGTTGTTTTCTAACACTTTTGTAAAGCGTTTACGTACCGAACGGCTTTTAATGGCAATTTCAGGATGTAGTTTAACGATAAATTTAAGCATAGTTCACTCTTAGACTGCGGGAATTCGCGCTCCCAGGCATTGGGCGCGCGATTATAACAAAAAATTTAGCGTCTAGGAATGCTCAATAAAATACCAGAGCCTAAATTTTACTCGTCATCATTGGGGGCGTGTTTGGCTAATTGTGAGTATTTATCACGTAGCACATTCATTTTAACTAAACTTTTCTCTGTACTGTAAGCTTTAAATAAAGCCAACACTTTAAGGATGCCACGGTAAATATCTTCTTTTGCCAGCTCACCACTGACTCTTCGAGCTTTTACATAAGGAGTCCAAAAGCTTACAGTTAATTTTAATGTATGGGCAAGCTCTATTGTATCTTGCTCATCGATGTTTATCATGCCGCTGTCGCGTAATCCAATCACAATACGTTGTACTTGGCCTAACAATACCGATTGAAAATCTATGTAATCTTGTTTTAGTTGGCTGTCTCGAGCGAGAATGACCCCCAAATTGTCATAGAAAAAATGAAAGCGCCACATTAGTTCAAATAATGAATCTAGGTAGTCGCTTAAATGCAAAAATGCATCATCATCGGTATTAATTGGTTTAAAGTGAGTATTTAAGTGATCACGATAAAGTGCAAAGATATGACGAATAATATCTTCTTTATTTTTAAAGTGATAATACAGATTCCCTGGGCTCATCCCTAAATGCGATGCAATATGATTGGTAGATATTGATCGCTCACCAAACTCGTTAAATAACGAAATACTGGTATGTATAATCTTTTCCTTGGTATTCATTTCTGTTATCCAGCTTTAATTCAGTATTTTTACAGTAATGATGAAGTATAAACAAATAATAACAATTAAAATACAGGCATGAATATTTCTAATTTTGCTATGTATTAATATATGTTTCACAGCGCGAAATGATTTGTCTTATAAAGGCTGTTAAACTTAACCTAATTAAGACACAACTAAGTTAAGTCAGTTTATGAATATAGTCGCTATCTACCCGGGTACTTTCGATCCTTTAACAAATGGCCATACCGATTTAATCCACCGTGCTGCAAACATGTTTAGTACAGTGATTGTTGCCATTGCTCATAATCCAAGTAAACAGCCTTGCTTTAGCTTAGATGAGCGCGTAAGCATGGCAAAAAGTATTTTAAGTCACTTAAGCAATGTAAAGGTCATTGGCTTTAGCGGACTACTCGCAGATTTAGCAAAAGACCAACAGGCGAATGTATTAATAAGAGGGATCAGAGCGGTGTCTGATTTTGATTATGAGTTTCAACTAGCCAATATGAATCGGAGACTAAACCCTGATTTAGAAAGTGTTTTTCTGACACCTTCTGAAGGGAACTCATTTATATCATCAACATTAGTTAAAGAAGTAGCAAAGCACAACGGTGATGTAAGCGAATTTGTTCACCCAATAATACAACAAGCACTGATAAAAAAGTGGGCCTAACGACACCAGGTCGTTAGTTTTAACTAACGACCTTGTTAGAGAAGTTGTGATTAATAAATTTAGCTAATCGTAAAAAGTCTTTATTTAAAATTAAAACTAATGCCATTAAAAAGTCATTTATATATACCCAAAAAGCATATAAAGCCCAAAACCACCAGTATTCTAGAGTTTTAGCTATATTGATATCGTAGTGCATCATTAAATATAAACTGGCATTAATGCTTAACCCCACTATGAGATAGTAAAAAGCAGCTGGCTTCTCCCATGGGGAGAAGAAATTAAACACTATAATAATAAAGATAGTAGAAACATCAAATAGCAAGTAATCCATATGAGTTGCCACAGACATATCTATCAAATTGGTCATGAAGTATGACACCATCATGATAAATGAAAGGACTAAACTACTTTTATTTTTTTTATTAATACTTGTAGACAGATTGAACAGAAATGCTATTAAAAAAAACCAAGAAATGAACACCGCAAGATACGGGCTTGCGTAAACCAAAGCCCAAATAATATCAGACATATAATCCCTGTAGCTTCCAAGCTATAAAACGTAGTTGCCTAATATATAGTAAAACTTGTGAAAGTTAAATTAGCTACCGACTATATAAGAAGTTTTCTTGCCTATAAGCCTAATCTTTTTAAGATGTAAAAAATCTTTATCTATTATTAATGCGGCTATCATTAGTAAATCCACTATCAATACTGAGAAGGTATAAACATTCCAAAAAAACCACGGTTGATTATTAAGTAGAATTGACGTATCGATGAACATAAAAACAGCTAAAATAGCGTTTATTGATAAGCCTATAAGTAAATAGTTAAACGATGGCGTTTTATTTTTAATAAAATATAAACTAAACAGTAAGAAAGCGATGGTCGCTATGTCGTACACAACCCAATCAAGGTAAGTCGTGTTATAGATTGAAAGCCAATTAAAGAAATAATCTGATATTGAATATGAAATCATCATGATAAAAGAACTGAGTAACAAGGTTGTATTTCGATTTACACCTATTACGAAGACAAAAGCATTAAAAAAGAAGGCCATTAAAAACCCCCACATGCTCAGCGCCGAAAGAGAGAAAAAACCAAATAACTCAGTTAATAACATTTACAACCTTAAAACTACTTAGGCTTTATAGTGCCCGGTAAAATGACTGGATTACGTTCGACATCATTGCTAGCAGCCGATAGTGCATCTTGCGATATACTAACTGTATCAGATTCGAGGGTTTTATTACTAGCATTTTGTTCTGTTAACGCACTTGATTGTTGCATATTGCTGTATGATTGCATTTGCAGTTGAGAATTTGATGTAATTTGCATTATGTAAACCTTTTTAAATAGTTGTTTTTAATTAATTTAATAAAAAATTTATTATTTTCATTAATGCTAAAGAAATTATTAAAAAATAATAATCCCGCACAACTAAATAAAAGCAATTTACGGGCCAATAATTTTTGACACAAAACAATTCGCTTGAAAAACTGGTCATACCAGATAGCGGTAGAAATAAAAAAACGCACAGGGGTAACCGTGCGTTTTTTAATCCAGGGAGTTTAAGCCACGTTTTTACACGGGATCTCCGTGCGGCTACTCGGCTTCAAAATATATTCCATCGAGACTTCGTCACAACTTTCTTTACGAAGACACAATTCACAATCTTTCATTACTTTTTCAGGTAAGCTTTCCTTAGAGCAATAAGTAAAGCCTTGCTTCTCAAAAAAGTCTGGTACGCGGGTGAGTACAATCACACGACTAAGAGCCAGCTTTTTGGCTTTTACTAATAAGTGTTCTACTAACTCACGCCCTTGCCCTTTAACTCCACTTTGAGGGTCAATACCTAATGAGCGAATTTCAGCTAAACCGGTGTCGTAAATGTACAACGACGCACACCCTCTAACGGTTCCATTAACTTCTGTAACCGCAAACTCATTAATTGAATGCACCATATCACTTTTAGCACGTGGCAAGTTTTCACCGGCTGTTGCCCAATGCTGAATAAGCTTAGCAATCGAATCAACATCATCTAAATTCGCATCACGCACAGAAATTTGCTGCTTTTTAATCGCATATTTAATCGCATTTGATACTTGCTCTAACGAAGTACCCCCGAATGCTTGGCGCGCTTTGATACATGCATCAATTGTTAATACGTCATAAACATCATCTTCAATGCTGTCATGCACCGATTTATATTGCTCGATAGAAAGCTCATCAAGGGTTTTGTTTTCACTAATTGCTAGCTGCACCAGTACGCCAACAATATGATGACCTTCTCTAAAAGGGACGCCTTTTGCCACTAGATAATCAGCAAGCTCGGTTGCATTTGCATGGCCGCCTTTTGCCGCTGCAAGCGTTCTATCGCCTTTAATCTTAACGCCCTTAATACATGCCTGTGCCATGTGGATACAAGCAAGCCAAGTCGGCATTGCGTCAAAGAGACCTTCTTTGTCCTCTTGCATATCTTTGTTATACGCAAGTGGTAAGGCTTTTAACGTCATCATCATGGCACTAAAAGCCCCAAATACGCGCCCAGTTTTGCCACGGATTAACTCAAGTGCATCGGGGTTTTTCTTTTGCGGCATTAATGATGAGCCTGATGTTACGTTATCAGCTAACTCAATAAACCCTGCTTCACCTGAGTTATAAAAAATAAGGTCTTCAGCCATACGTGATAAATGCACCATTGATATAGAAGCGCAACTTAATAGCTCAACAACAAAATCTCTATCAGAAACACCATCTAGACTGTTTCTTGTTGCTCCCGTAAAACCAAGGCTATGAGCCAACTTATGGCGATCAATTGGATAAGCGGTTCCCGCTAAGGCACCACTTCCCAATGGACAATAGTTCATTCGTTTTTTAGCATCTGCTAAACGTGTTTCATCACGTTCAAGCATTTCAACATATGCCATACACCAGTGACTAAATAAAACAGGTTGTGCACGTTGTAAGTGAGTGTAACCAGGTAAAATGGTGCCCAACTCACGTTCAGCTAACTCAATTAACTCTGCTTTTAAACGTACGATCGCAGCATGAATATGATCTGCTGTTTCTCGACACCATAATCTAAAATCGGTGGCGACCTGATCGTTACGGCTACGTCCTGTATGTAGTTTTTTTGCTAAGTCTCCAACTTTTTCTATTAATGCTGACTCTACATGCGAATGAATATCTTCTGCCCCAGAAGTAGACACTGCTTGTAAATCAACTTTCACTTCATCAAGTAACTCAAACAATGCAGCTACTAACTTAGTGTGCTCATCAGATGTTAAAACGTTAACTTGTTCTAATGCGCCAGCCCATGCCACAGAGCCAATTATATCGTGCTCTGCTAATAGAAAATCAAAGGGAAGTGAGTCGTTAAACTTTTTAAACGCCTCATCTGGACCCGAAGAAAAACGTCCGCCCCATAATGCCATGAAATATCTCCAAACCCTGAATAGCTCTTATGCCGTGATAGCATAAGAGCTTGAAAATTACTTTTTAGTCATTGCCGAGATTCTGCTTGATAGCGAGAATAAACGAATAAACCCTTCGGCATGCGATTGATCATATACATCATCTTCACCAAACGTTGCAAAATCTTCGCTGTATAAACTATTTGGTGATTGCTTTTGTACCGCAGTTACTTGACCTTTGTAAAGCTTAAGTACGACTTCACCCGTGGCAAGCTCTGATAATGACTCTGCACCCGCTAAAATCGAGTCTTTTAAAGGTGTAAACCAGCGTCCATCATAAACTAAGTGAGAGAACTCACCGCCTAATGTTTCTTTCCATTTACGGCTAGATTTATCAAGCACTAATTCATCAATGGCTTGTAGCGCGGCCATTATTACAGTACCGCCTGGAGTTTCATAACAACCGCGAGATTTCATTCCCACTAAACGATTTTCAACAATATCAACACGGCCAACACCATGAGGTGCAGCAATGTCATTAAGCTTAACTAAACAGTCGTAAGGCTTAAGCTCTTCACCATTAACGGCAACAACTTCTCCTGATACCACTTTTAACGTAACAAGCTGCGCTTTATCAGGCGCTTGCTCAGGTGAATTGGTCCACGTCCATACTTGGTCACTAGGTTGACACCATGGGTCTTCTAATTCGCCACCTTCGTGCGAAATATGCCATGCATTCGCATCACGGCTATAAATTTTTGTTGCTGAAGCAGAACACGGAATATCACGTTCAGCTAGGTAATCAAGTAATGATTCACGGCTTGATAAATCCCACTCACGCCAAGGTGCAATGACTTTTAAATCTGGTGCAAGTGATGCAAAACAGGCTTCAAAGCGAACTTGGTCATTACCTTTACCAGTACAACCATGAGAGAGCGCATCAGCACCTACTTTACGCGCAATTTCAACTTGCGCTTTAGCAATAATTGGACGTGCCATTGAAGTACCTAACAAATAAGTACCTTCGTAAATAGAGCCGGTTTTAAGGGTTGGGTAAATGTAATCACTTACCATTTCATCTTTTAGATCAACTACATAACATTCTGAAGCACCTGAGGCAATCGCTTTTTCTTCTACTCCCTCAAGCTCTTCTGCGCCTTGGCCTACATCGGCAACAAACGCAACCACTTCACAGCCATAGTTTTCTTTTAACCAAGGCACAATTGCAGACGTATCTAGGCCACCTGAATAGGCTAAAACGATTTTTTTAATTGAACTCATAGGTGTTCCTCAACAAATTTTGGATTTAGTAATGTAACAAGCAAGGCGTTTTGCGCATGCATACGGTTTTCTGCTTGTTGAATAATTTTTGATGCAGGGCCGTCCATTACTTCAGAAGTAATTTCAAATTCCCTGTGTGCTGGTTGGCAATGTAATACAGTTTGCGCACCCGTTTTTTCTAATAAAGCTTGATTAAGCTGATATGGCATGTATTTTTCTTTTACTTGCTCAAGAGGCGTTGTATCTCCCATAGATACCCATGTATCAGCATAAACAACATTGGCACCAACAGCGGCTTCAACTCGATCGCTGACCATTACTGACGCGCCATTCATAGCGGCAATTTGCTCTGCTTTTTTTAGAACTTGCGAATCAGGCGAGCTCCCTTTTGGTGTCACTGAAACAAAGTCAGTACCTAATGTGGCAGCAAGTAGCATTAATGAATGGGTTACGTTGTTACCCTCACCTAAATAAGCGAGCTTTAACTCACTCACATCACCGTGGACTTCTTGTAATGTTAAAAAGTCAGCAAGTGCTTGGCATGGGTGATATAAATCACACAAACTATTTACAACAGGCACTGAAGAATATTCGCCGAGCGTAGTTAAAGTACTATGCTGATTTACACGCGCAACAATACCATCTGCCCATGTAGAAATATTAAGTGCAAAATCTTTAACCGACTCACGGGCGCCCATTGCACCGTTTTGCTGATCTAAATAAACAGCATGTCCGCCTAAACGATTTATACCAATATCAAACGATAAACGAGTACGTAAACTTTGTTTTTCAAATAAAGTAACGATTGATTTACCCGCTAATACTTGGCTGTACTTTTCTGGCTTTGCTTTAATATCTTGTGCGAGTTTAAGTAACTTAAGTGCACCTTGTTGGTCTAATTCAAGACCCGTTAAAAAATTCTCTGGCATAATAAACCTATGGTGTAATTTTTGTTCCGACGTGTTCGCCTGCTAATAAGGCAATTAAATTCTCTGGCTTCAGCCAGCTCGAAATATACACCCCTCGTCGTAAGTGCTGGGCAGCATCTAGACTGGTCTTAACTTTGACCTCCATCCCGCCCACAATCACTCCTTCGTCGATTAGTGATTCAATTTGCTTTGCATCAAGTTGATGCAGTGGCTGTTTATTCGCATCGAGTACGGCCTCAACATCCGTCATAAAAATTAACTCAGCATTTAAGTTGCTGGCAATCGCTGCCGCTGCTTCATCCGCATTAACGTTATACCAAACACCTTGTTCATCAAAACCGACTGAACATACAATAGGTAAACGCCCTAATGACAATAAATCACCCACGATAGAATCATCGTTATTTTCGCATTTTCCTACTAGACATAGGGCTTTGAGCTTTTGAGTAGCCGTTATACCAGCTTCAAACAAGCTTAAACCTACCGGCTTATGACCGGCATTAATGGCTTGCCCCATAAGTTGCTTATTAGCACAACCAGCTAACGCACCCACAATATGCGGCATTTGTTCTTTTGGGCTAATACGTAAACCTTTATGCTTTGCGCTAGCAAAACCAGCTTCAGTTAACCACGCATCAACTAATGATCCACCACCATGAACAAATACAAACTGAGTCTCTTTTTGTGATGCTAATACATCAAATAATGCCTTTGCAGCATTTTTTGAATTAAGTACAGCCCCACCTAATTTTATAACCCACGTTTTACTGCTCATTAAAACGCCCCTTTTAATCCTGTTGTGTGATCAACACCAAGTGATAAGTTAATACATTGAAGAGCTTGTCCTGCTGCCCCTTTTAATAAGTTATCAATTGCTGAGATCACTATTAATTGTGAACCCTGTACTTGCCAACCTATATCAACATACGGTTGCTTAGCAACCCCTTTAATTGAAGGGACTTTATTTTTTAGTAAACGAATCAAAGGTTCATCTGCTAATACTTGATAAGCATGATCAACCTGCTCTTTTGTCACACCTGGTTTTAATTGCACATAAATAGTTTCTAAAATACCACGCGGAAAATTGCCTAAATGGGGTGTGAACAACACTTTATGACCTAAATGCTGTTCTATTTCAGGACCGTGGCGATGATTAAATAAACCATAAGGGGCTAACGACACTTCACAAAAATGTGTTCCAACACTTGCTTTTCTACCTGCCCCAGTTACTCCAGACACCGCATTAATAATAATATTTTGATCTGCGAGTAAGCCGGCATTTTTAAGTGGCTTTAATGCATTTAATGCCGCCGTTGGATAGCACCCTGCGACAGCAACAAGCGACGCGCTTTTAATTGCTTGTGCATTCCACTCAGCTAAACCATACGCGGCTTGGTTTAACAATTCAGGATGTTGATGCTCAAATCCATAGTAAGTGACATAATCGTCATTACTGGCTAAGCGATAACCACCAGATAAATCAAACACCTTTTTATTCATTGCTAAAAACGTCGGTGCTAAATCAACGCTTACCTTGTGATCAGTACACAAACAAACGTAATCAGCATTTTTCTCAATGCTTAAAAAAGCATCGCTATCAAGGGGAAGTAAAGGAATATCGAGTAAGCCAAGGTGCTCAGGGTATAAGTCACTTAATAATTTATTTTTATCAAGGCTACCTTGCGAAACATAGCAACCCGATAAAGTTAAATTTGGGTGTTTTGCCACTAAGCTTGATAACTCTGCGCCACTGTAACCACTTGCGCCAATAATCACTACATTCATTATTTATTTAACTCTTTTTTATTTGGTTAACGACTATTACTACTTTATTTGTTTAAATTAACCTAGTTTTTTAGGTCATATTTTAATGAATTACTGATTTATCGTCGTAATGTTTTCATGTGCAATTTAAAATACTTATGCTTAAAAAGTGAATTGATATTCATCATAAATACTTTTATATTATGATGCAACGAAATTGGCTATATTTTTTTGATTTTTTATAGCTCTCCCCCCTTTTATTTCAATGTATCAGCAATTAGTTGCTGCACCTTCAATTAGTGCACTTGAAGACAACTTATGTATGAGTCATCAAAAAGTGATTGAGTTACTTGCCCAGTGGTACCAAAACTTAAGTTTTAACTGCGGAATAATTGAGTTAGAAGGCCATAAAGGACACTATAACTTGCTGGCTTAACATGGTGATGGGGACGCCAGACTGATGCTCGCGGGTCATACCGATACCGTGCCCTTTGATGACAGCCGTAGGAATTTCAATCCTTTTAAATTAACTGAACACAACAATAAGTTGTTTGGTTTAGGTCGTATCGATATGAAAGGTTTTTTGCCTTTGCATTACAAGCAATTAGCAAACTAGATGCAAAACACCAAACGCAACCAATTTTAATTTTAGCCACCGTAGATGAAGAAAAAACCATGACTGGTGCACAGCAAATATGTACATATCCTCATTTAAAACCAGCGCGATGTATTATTGGTGAACCAACAGATATGCCCCCCGTTTTCACACATAAAGGTTATCTGAGTTCAGCTATTAGAGTGGTCGGTCGCTCAGGACACTGTTCTGATCCAGAACGCGGCTTAAATGCGATAAAAGTAATGCATAAAGTCACTTCAAATTTACTCAAGTTAAAAGATAAATTAAAGCATAAGTATGCAATTAATCTTTTTAACATTCCTTACCCAACATTAAACTTGGGAAATATTCATGGTGGTGATAACGCCAATCATATTTGGGGTTGCTGTGAAATGCATGTTGAACTACGCTCACTCCCTGCTTTAAGCGTACAAATGTTACTACTCGATACCACTAAAGGTATTAATAAACAATATCCTAACGCAGTGAGTGTTATTGACTTGCACGACCCAATATCCGTTTTTAGTGGTTCTACCGATAGTGCATTAGTGATGTTAGCTGAAAAAATTGCAGAAGAGAGGGCTATCGCGGTTAATTACTGCACTGAGGCGCCATTTATTCAACAATTTGGGTGCGAAACCATTGTCATGGGACTAGGCTCGATTAATCGGGCACATCAACCAGATGAGTTTTTAGCAATGGAAAAAATAAAGCCATCACAAAAAATCATTAGCGATGATGATTAAAACTTGCTGCTTTATAAATCACTAAATAAAAAAGGCACATTACAGTGCCTTGTTTATTATCAGTGAATATTACATATATTTAAGTAAGTATTTTTTAAACACAGGGTCGGTTTTAGCCAGCTCTTTTTGCTCACATAATATGTCTTTTAAGATGGCACCCGACGTTAACGGGTTAGCAAGTACCACTCTAAAAACAACCGTCGGCTGGTTATCATATTGACTCGGCGTTAAGCGTGTACGCGATACAAAAGAGCGTCCCGATTCACGTTGTCGCTTTTGCATACTTGCGGTAAAACGATTTAGTGCTGCAAAAATATCAAATCGTGTTTGTGGATCTGCTTGGCTAATAGCGTGTTTAATTTCTTTAGGTACGTAGCGGTAAGTTAAAATACATAACTCAGGTTCAGAGACTAGCTCGAAATCTTCATCTTGTCGTATTAAATCGGCAAAATAATGGGCCTTATTAATACTTCTATCAATTAGCATTTCATAGCCTTTACGGCCTATAACACGTAAGCAAGCATGTACTAACATGGCCATACCAGGGCGACTACCTTCTAAGGTATGACTGCCTAAATCTTTCGAGCCTTTACGCAAAATATATTCTGCATGATGTTCAATTGCATCACTTATCTTAGGGTCTTTGAATAACACCAACCCGGCTCCCATTGGCACATACATTTGTTTATGGGCATCAATGGTAATTGAATCAGCTCGCTCAATGCCTTTTAATAAAGGCTTATAAGTATCTGAAAGCAATGAAGCCCCACCCCATGCTGCATCAACATGAAAGTGACAATCAATTTGCTCGGCTAATTCGGCCATTTCATCTAGAGGGTCAATACTGCCAGTCTCGGTAGTACCAGCAACCCCCACAATTGCCATCACTTTTATCCCTTTTGATTGCAACTCTTGCGCTTTTTCACGCATTGCTATGACATTAACCTTATTGTTATCACAGGTTTTAATACCGACAATATTGTCGCGTCCAATGCCTAACAAATCAGCCGTTTTTGACAACGAGTAATGACCGCGCTCCGATACCAATATCGCTAAGCCTTTATACCCATAATGCAGCATACCCGCGACTAAACCTTGCGCATTAATCCCTTTAAAGTTGCCATCGGGTTTTAATAAACGATTTCGGGCAATCCATAATGCGGTAATATTTGCGACAGTCCCCCCTGAGCAAAACGCACCTAAAGAGGTTTTAGCACTGTGCATCCACTTAGAGTAAAAGGCATCGTTTTGGCCATAGGCTAAATGATGCATCATACCTAACACTTGGCGCTCTAAAGGAGTGAATGCTTTTGAGGTTTCTATTTTTACTAAGTTTTGATTTAACCCAACCATTAACTTAGAAAGAGGTAATAAAAAATGAGGCAGTGCTGAGGTCATATGACCAATAAAGCTAGGGGCGGCGGTATGCACTGAATGAGCAACAAGTTGCTCCATTATGTCTTGCGCATAGGCAGACACAAATGTCGGATCTTCGGGGATCACTGCAGATTGAAAATCTTTTTCGATTTCATGCAATGGCTTTTCAATTGCCGCAATATTTTCGTTTAAGAAACCCGCTAAATTACTCGATATTTCAAGCTCAATTTTGCTTAAAGTTGAGTCTGGCGCTTCAGGTACAGTAAATATACGCTTCAGGCTTTCTTTAGAGGCGACGGCACAACGCTTTTGATCCATCTTAATACCCAGTGTGTGTATGCTACAGTGATTAAATAAATTTCGGTAACTTTACTGGAATCTAGACAAAATGTCTCGTAAAAAGCCCTAAACGAGCTATTTATATGACAAATAAATGATAAATTGATTATTTTTTTTTACTTTATGCTAATTTATTATCGGTATAATAAAAAAAATAACAAATAGGGATAAACATGCAAAAAGGAAAGTTTAAAATAGGTGGAGTAATAGCAGGATTTACACTGTTTTTAATTAGTCTGCTTATGTACGTTTATTATACTTATCACATCACCCGCAGCGAAATCATGCAGGCCGTAGATAATCGTTTACTCAATGCAGCGACCAGTGTGAATTATATTTTAGGGGATGAGTACCATAATAAAATTAACGAAACCCATCATATAGACCTCGCTCTTTATCAAGAAAAAAACAAACAACTATCCGAATTCGCAGCTTCTTTAGATATTGCTTATGTTTATTCGATGATTTTAATTGATAATAAAGTACATTTCACCGCCTCAAGTTATACATCCGATGATATATCGAATGGCCAAATAACACAGTTTTTAGATTTATACGCAGCTGCAACAGACATTAATTTAGGGGCTTTTTACTCCACCGAACCCACCTTTGAAATATCTCGCGATCAATGGGGACACTTTAAAAGTATTTTTATTCCTTATGTTGATAAAAATGGCAAGGTATATCTCACCGGTGCAGACATTACAATCCATGATTTAGAACAAAAATTACAAGTAAGTGTCTCTAAAGCGGCTGCTATGGCGAGCTTTTTCTTTTTTATTGCGGTGTTAGTCGCCATAATTTATATTTCTATTTTAAAGCGATCATTATCGACAGATAGCAGCACGGGTTTTGAAAATCATATTGCATTGCAGTACTTCTTAAACAAAAGTAATGACCATCATCTACAGCTAGCCTTAATTTGGGTAAACGAAATAGAAGATATAAACAGTTTTTATGGTACTGACATTGGTGATTTATCAATGCAATCACTATTAACTCATTTTAAAAACAGCGCGCCTTCTCAATGTAAGCTGTATCGTTTTGCAACAAATAAGCTTGTAATACTTGCACCAAAGGGAGTTTCAAGTGAACGCTTCGCCGATATAATCAGAACCTACAATTGCAACTCTCCATTACTTACAGACCCATTTGTTTATGTCACTTTATGCACTGGAATTGCGACTGGTAATAAGTCTATGCTGCTTGAAAATGCGCATATTGCAGCGTTACAAGCTAAACAAGGACGCCATTCAATTATTAATTTTTCTGAAGCATTACATGATGTAAAAGCGCAATATCAATACAATGTAGAAATGGCGCAAGAAGTCAGAGAAGCATTTGATAACAATCGGATTGTGCCTTACTTTCAAGCCATTGTTGATGTGAAAACGAATACTGTTATTCAATATGAATGTTTAGCTCGTATGGTGACAGCCCGAGGAGAGATTTTAAAGCCTGAGGCTTTTTTAAATGTAGTTAATCGCTCTCGTATGGACGGTGAATTAACCCGTACGATTTTTTCACAATGTATTCATCGTTTTCGAAAAACAGATATTAAATGGAGTATGAATATCACGGCGCAAGATATGCTCGACCCTAATTTAAGTGAGTATATTGTCGATGAGTTACACCGATACCCACACCCAAAAAACATTACTTTAGAGCTTTTAGAGACGCAAGCCATAGCAAATTTTTCTGAGGTAAAAGCGTTTATTTCACGAGTTAAATATAAAGGCGTGCGTGTAATTATTGATGACTTTGGTAGTCGTTATTCAAATATTTCTAATGTTATTAAGCTAGAGGTTGATGGCATTAAGCTCGACGGAGCTTTAATAAAACAGATTGCGAACGACAAAGATATCTTTTTGTTTATCAAACATATTGCTACTTTTACAAAACAGTTAGGTTTAGACTTAGTCGCCGAATCTGTAGAAAACACCGCGATTGTCACGGCATTAGAGCAAGCTAATGTGATGCTTATGCAGGGCAATCATTTTGCCCCGCCTATGCCACATATTATCGAAAGTACGACGCTATAATTGAATTATAAGCCGGTAGCTTTGCTGAGCGCTTGCCCAATATTTTCGCTCAAATGGGGTGATAGCATAATCTGATTCAAATGCATTCACCTCGCAGGCGTGGCCGGTAAGTTCCAATGCACGTGCAAATTCTTTTACATAAATATCCCAATTGCTGCGCACCTCTAATAATCCACCTAATTTTACAATAAATGGAAAAATTGCTGCGCCATGCCAACGCCTTTGAATATGCTTAGATTTTGGCCAAGGGTTTGGATAAAGTAAGTAATGATGTGTTGGTTGCCAGTTTTCAGCAACCGCTAAACGCCAAAAGTCATTCAAGTCAGCTTGCACTAAAATATATTGCCCACTGTCAGTCTGCTTATACTCTACATCGTGTTTTTCTAAGCGGTGCGATGACTTATCAATACCGATAACCAATACATCAGGGTGGCGCTTAGCTAGATTAGCCGTACTTTCACCTACCCCACAACACGAATCCAAAATAATAGGACCCTCAAAGGCTTTTACTTTTTCGTTTACTTCATCAAATGCCCGTTGCGTATGCTCTGCAATGGGCTTTTTAAACTCAGCAGTTAAATGCTTAGTTACAATATCATCTAATTTTTCGTGTAATCCTGCTTGGTTAGATACAATATTACGTGAATTTGCATCACTCATTAATGTCTAATCCCCACACCTTTTTTAATTAACATTAGTGCCACACTAAACAACACCGTTATAAATACCAATAGCACACCAAATGCGAACGTTAAGTCGACATCTGATACACCTAAAAACCCATACCTAAATGCATTAACCATATAAATAATTGGATTAACTTGCGATACGTTTTGCCAAAATTCAGGTAGTAAAGTAATTGAATAAAATACCCCACCTAAATACGTTAACGGAGTTAAAATAAACGTCGGTATAATACTGATGTCATCAAAACTGTTTGCATAAATGGCATTAATTAATCCCCCAAGCGCAAAAACGGCTGAGGTAAGTACTACAGTTGCAACAATTACAAATAAGTTATGAATTTGAATATCAACAAAAAATAAAGATACACACGTAACAATAAACCCGACCAGCATGCCTCGTGTCATGCCGCCGCCAATATAGCCAAGCACTATAATATAATTAGGGACTGGGGCAACGAGTAACTCTTCGATACTTTTTTGAAACTTAGTAGAATAAAAGCTAGAAGCAACATTAGAGTAAGAATTGGTGATCACCGACATCATGATCAAGCCAGGTACAATAAACTCCATGTAACTAAAGCCCCCCATTTCGCCAATACGTGAACCTATTAAATTACCAAAAATCACAAAATATAAACTCATTGTGATTGCAGGAGGAACTAAGGTTTGCACCCAAATTCGTAAAAAACGTATGCACTCTTTAATCCATAAACTTTTTAAAGCGACCCCATATTTAAACATTTAATCTTCCCGCCCTTGCTCTAATAGCTCTACAAATAATTCTTCTAACCGGTTAGCTTTATTACGCATACTTAATACCGTATTACCTTGTGCTGTTAGCGCACTAAACACAGCATTTAAACCTTGCGATTTAGCCACTTCAACTTCAAGGGTAAATTCATCAGTCATCGTAAATTGATACCCTTCAATACTAACAGGGGCAACAGGGGCTTTTAAATCAAGTATAAAAGTCTCTTTATTAAGCTTTGCTAACAATGATTTCATTGTTGTATTTTCGATAATTTTTCCGCTATCAATAATACCAATGTTTTTACACAATAATTCCGCTTCTTCAAGATAATGCGTCGTTAATATTATCGTAACGCCTTGTTCGTTTATTTTGCGTAAAAAGTCCCACATTGAGCGACGTAGCTCAATATCAACTCCCGCTGTCGGCTCATCTAAAATAAGGAGCTTAGGCTCATGCATTAATGCGCGTGCAATCATTAATCGGCGTTTCATCCCTCCCGATAAAGTACGTGCTTGTTTATCCTTTTTCTCAAGCAACCCTAATTGTGTTAAGTACTTATCAGCGCGTTTATGAGCCTCGCCTCTTGAAACCCCATAATAGCCAGCCTGATTGACTAAAATCTGGCTTAAGGTTTCAAACTGACTAAAATTAAATTCTTGCGGCACTAAACCTAAATAAGATTTTGCGGCTTCTAAATCGGTATCAATATTTTTACCAAATACCTCAACCTTACCTTTGGTTTTATTCACTAACGAAGCGATAATACCTATTGTGGTTGATTTACCCGCTCCATTAGATCCAAGCAATGCAAAAAAGTCACCTTCCTTAACTTGTAAATCAATGCCCTTTACGGCCTCAACTTTATTTTTATAAACCTTTGTTAGGCCTTCAATATTTAATGCTACTGTTTGCTCAGTCATCATTTTCCCTCACCATAACCCCAACGTTTAGTTAAGGTATGTTCAATATTTAAATGATCTAAAATTCTTGCCACCATAAAATCAACCAAATCTTCTATGCTTTGTGGTTTATGATAAAACCCAGGTGCTGCAGGCATGATGGTGACACCTAAACGCGACAGCTTTAACATATTCTCTAAGTGTATTTCGTTAAAAGGGGTTTCTCGTGGTACTAAGATTAATTGTCCACGCTCTTTAATAACAACATCTGCGGCTCGCTCTAGCAAATTATCAGAAGCGCCTACCGCAATTGCAGAAACAGACCCGGCACTACATGGGCACACCACCATTTTTTTAGGGGCAGCAGACCCCGATGCGACAGGGCTAAACCAATTATCTTTTCCAAATACTTGTAACTGTTCTGGCTGCGCATTGTATAAACTGCCTAGCTGTTGTGTTGCCTTATCTTCATTTGCCGATAATTTAAGGTTTGATTCCGTATCAAGTACCACTCGCGCTGCACTTGAGATAAGTACATAAACACGAAACTGCTGTGCTAATAATACTTCGAGTAATCTTAAACCATAAGGCGCACCCGATGCGCCACTAAAGGCTAAGGTAATCGTGTCTTTATATTGCACGCTATACTCCGTTGTATTTTTTATTTAATTGCATAATTAATTGCTCATGCAACCCATTAAACCCACCGTTACTCATAATTAAAATATGTTGATTAGCGGCGCTATTTTCAATAACCGTATTTATTATTTTTTCTGTACTTGAAAAACAGGCCATACCCGCTTCTACGGCTTTACTTTTTAATGACCAACTTAAGTTATCAGGCTCAAATAATAACACCTCATCTGCCTGTGCTAATGAGTCAATTAATGTATGCTGATGAACGCCCATTTTCATGGTATTAGAACGCGGCTCTAAAATGGCAATAATTTTTTCACTGCCAACTTTCGCTCTAAGCCCAGCAAGCGTAGTTTTAATTGCTGTGGGGTGATGAGCAAAATCATCATACACTTTTATACTATTAATATCGGCTTTGAGCTCCATACGCCTTTTAGGACTAATAAATTGCGCTAAAGCCTCAATACTATGTGCAATAGCAATACCGACATGACGCGCTGCAGCAATGGCCATAATTGCATTTTTAACATTATGCTCACCAATTGCTTGCCAATTGACCGTGCCTTGTATTTCATTATTTAATAACACGTTAAATTCACTGCCATCGGGTTTTAATAATTGATAATCCCAATCACCCGCTAATGTTTCACTTTCGCTCCATAAACCTTGCTGAATCACGTCACTCAGTGCGGCATCTTGCTTGGGCCAAATGACTTTTCCACTTTGAGGTAATGTACGCATTAAGTGATGAAATTGTTTTTTTATTGCATTTAAATCGTCAAAAATATCCGCGTGATCAAATTCAAGATTATTAAGAACTAAGGTGCGCGGTAAATAATGTACAAATTTACTGCGTTTATCAAAAAAGGCCGTATCGTATTCGTCGGCTTCAATAACAAAGAAGGGCGTTTCACCTACTTTGGCTGATACCCCAAAGTTCTGCACTATCCCTCCAATTAAAAACCCAGGCTTTAAACCTGTATATTCTAAAAGCCACGCCAACATACTTGCTGTAGTTGTTTTTCCGTGAGTGCCTGCAACCGCAAGTACCCAACAGTCTTGTAATAAGTTATGTTTTAGCCACTCAGGCCCAGAAGTATAAGGAATGCCATTATCAAGTACATGCTCAACGCATGCATTACCGCGACTCATTGCATTACCTATCACAACAATATCTGGCACAGGCTTTAGCTGAGCGATATCGTACCCTTGGGTAAGCTCAATACCTAAAGCCTGCAGTTGCGTACTCATTGGAGGATATACATTTTGATCAGACCCAGTGACTTTGTGCCCAAGTGATTTAGCAATAGCGGCAATACCGCCCATAAAGGTACCGCAAATGCCTAAAATATGTATATGCATACATTTATCCTTTATAAAGTGCGCGTATTTTTCTTCACGACAAATAAGAAGGCGTTATAATGCCAAAAATAAGCGATCGTTACCATGAAGGAAGTGCACTTGAAACACCTAAATTGGTAATTAATAGTAAGTAAAATATATGTTTTTATTTACTCTATGCGTTTAATTCTCTTACATTGAATGATATAAACACTATTCATTACTTATAAACAAAATTTTAAATGGACCTTGTATGAAAAAGTTCTTTTTACTCATTAGCATATTAATTAGCCACAACGTTTTCTCACTCGAATTAGCCAAATACCCTATAGAATTAAAATCAAATGACGGCATAAACGCGATTATTGCCCCGACTGCCGATAATAAACAGGCTTTAGTTAAAGTCACAGGGATAAACCACAACATTGATGATGTGGTATTTTTAACCGAATTAAAACCTCATGGCAGTAATAAAGCATATAAATATACCTACGATGGTTCACAAAGAGCGCTCATTAATGTCGCTGATGGCTATCGCTGCTGCTCATATACTTTATACATCCCTAATACGCGTCAAAGTATTTACCTAACAAAAAACGAGAAGACTAATCCCGTTATTGTTGAAGATTTATTAGCCCAATATCAGCAACAACTTAATGCTGGAGTACAAGCTAAACTTGCTGCATTTGATAGAGAAAAACACCTCGATATGCAAAAGCAAACGATTGAGAAAGCCAGTAATGAAATCCTAACCCAGTGCGATACAAAAGTAATAACTAATGTAAATTGGTCTGCGATATCTGATGCCGATTTAAATAAATATGCTGTAGGTGCCTTTTGCTCACAAGTAGTAAAAGAAATGGCTTATCAATGTGAAAGTAATTCAGATTTTAAAGCACAAGCCGCCAAGTTTACTACGGTAAACTGCGAATTTAATGATGAGTTAAAATTACGAGCGAATCATGAGTCACTCGAATTTAAAACCAGCCCGCAAGCGCCAAATCAAAGAGAGTTTATTAGATCTTATTTATTAAATTTATAAGTTCTCGGTTTATAAAAAAAAGCACCTTAAGGTGCTTTTTTTATGAGTAAATTAATAACGGTTTATTACAGTATTTATAAACTTAAAAATAGTATTAAGCCTACACCCAGTAACAGCCGATAAATAACAAAAGGTAGCATCCCCATACGCTCAATAATCTTTAAAAATAAGTATATGCACGCATAAGCAGATAAAAACGATAATACCACTCCTAATATTAACGTACTCCAATCAACAGCATGATCACCTAACGCCAACTCTATCGTGTAGTACAAACCCATCATCGAAATAATAGGGATCGCAAGTAAAAATGAAAAACGCGCTGCGCTTTGTTTATTCATTCCCAATAAAAGCCCTGCGGTCATTGTAATACCCGAACGAGAAGTACCAGGGATCATAGCGACAGCCTGTGCTAAACCAATAAATAAAGCGGTTTTATAATTTAGTTGATAAATCGTTTTTGTTTGTTTTGCTTTAACATCAGCATACCAAAGTAGTAAACCAAAAATAATGGTCGTGGCGGCGATGACCCATGCACTTCTAAGGTATAGCTCAACATAATCTTTTAACAGTAAGCCTAAAATCGCTGCTGGGATTGTGCCTAAAATTATCCACCACCCTAACTTACTGTTTTCGTTGCTTCCTTGTGCACCCCAAGATTTAAACCACGCAACTAAAATATCGGCTACTTCTTTTCTAAAATAGATAATAACAGCAATAAGAGTTCCCACATGTACAGCAACATCAAAAGCAAGGCCTTGATCTTCCCAACCTAATATTTGCGAGGGTAAAATTAAGTGTGCAGAGCTAGATATCGGTAAAAACTCAGTAAAACCCTGAATTAAAGCTAAAATAATTATTTCAATGATACTCATAATGTAGAAAACTCCACCTTCCATAGTTTTTGTTGCGGGTTGTTATATTCTCTCCATAGCTGAGCAATAGTTTGCTTCGCTACAGGGTGAAAAAAATGAGGGGCTAATTGCGCTAAAGGTTGTAACACAAACGCATTCTTGGTGATTTCATCGCGTGGAAGTTGCGCCGGTGTTGTGCAAATGACGTCATCATAAAACAGTAAGTCGAGATCGAGTGTACGTGGACTAAATTTTTTATCGTTTTCACTGCGCCCATGCTCTTTCTCTATTTTTTTTAATAAACGGCATACATCATGCAATGGCATATCGGTATTTGCACCAACCACTGAGTTATAAAAGTTATTACCTGCAAATCCAACAGCTTCACTTTCAAATACACTCGAGTGTTGTAAACAAGAAAAATGCTGTGTCAGAGCATTTAAAGCACAACGTATATAATATTCTTTATTTATATTAGAGCCTAGGCTGATATAAATTTGCGCCATTAAACGCATTCCTTCGTTCGTGTAATTTCAACACCGACTGTTTTTGCTTGAGGTACGGCAGCAGGTTTACTTACTTTAATCGTTACCTCGGGTGTATTAAACTCACTGAGAATAATACGGGCCAGTTGCTCTACTAATGTTTCAAGTAATTCAACGGGCTTTGCGGTAGTGTGTGCTATCACTCTTTCGCTTACTTTTGCATAATCTAAAGCCAATGTAATATCATCATTGTTAGCCGCAGGCTTGATATCGCTTAGCATAGTAATATCAAAATAAAGGCTTTGGGGTGCTTTTTTTTCGAAATCATACACCCCGATAATTGTCTCAACATGTAACTGCGAAATAAAAACCTTATCCATTACTACTCCAAAGAAAAACCACTGAATGAGCCAATATTTATGATAAATATGACGTATAGTTTTTTCAGTGTTTAAAAATATAAAAAATACATCTACAATGTATCTGCGTCGGTTATATTATCCACAATTTTAAAATAATTTTTACTACCTTAAAGTTGAGTGTCAATAATAGCTCAAAAACGGCACTCATTGCATTAAATCAAACAGCTAAAATATTTAATATAAGGAACTGCGTGTTAGTCATTGCCATGTTTACTTTAGCTTATCTAATAGGGTCGATTTCTTCGGCTATATTAGTGTCTCGGCTATTTTCACTGCCCGACCCTCGTCACCATGGCTCGAAGAACCCTGGAGCAACTAATGTTTATCGATTAGGAAGTGCTTTACCCGCTTGCTTAGTATTAGTGTTTGATATTTTAAAAGGGACTTTACCCGTATGGGGAGCCTATTTTTTAGATATAGCGCCACTGCAGCTAGGCGCAATTGCGGTTGCTGCTTGTTTAGGGCATATGTACCCTGTATTTTTTGGTTTTAAAGGCGGCAAAGCAGTCGCAACAGCATTTGGTGCAATATTACCAATAGGACTTTCTTTAGCAGGACTATTAATCGCAACCTGGCTTATTGTCGTGACAATAACACGCTACTCATCGCTTGCTGCATTAATTAGCGTATCTTTAGCGCCATTATATACTTGGTGGATAAAACCTTTATACACTGTCCCTGTTGTTTTACTTACTTTACTTATCGTTTTTAGACACCGTAAAAATATTGTGCGCTTAATTGAAGGCAAAGAGCCAAAAGTCGGGGCTAAAAAAGCCCCTTAACATTAAATGGCGGCTAACGAATCAATTGGCCAACGTGGCTTGGTTTTCATATCTAGGGTTGCAAATTGCCCCGCTTTTAAACGTTGCATCCCCGCATAAGCAATCATTGCTCCATTATCGGTACAAAACTCAGTGCGAGGATAATACACCTGCCCTTTCATTCCTTGCATTACACGCTCTAGCTGCAAACGAAGCTGTGTATTTGCGCTCACTCCTCCTGCGATAACTAACCGCTTGATACCCGTTTGCTTAAGCGCGCGTTTACATTTAATAACTAATGTATCAATCACTGCTGTTTGAAACGCATGGGCAATATCGGCATGTGTTTGTTCATCATTGCTATTTTCGCGTATGGTAATGGCCGCTGCCGTTTTTAACCCGCTAAAGCTAAAGTCGAGCCCAGGCTTGTCTGTCATTGGTCTTGGAAAAATAAATCGTTTAGGGACCCCTTGCTCCGCCATTTTTGCTAGCCTTGGGCCACCTGGGTAATCAAGCCCTAACAACTTAGCCGTTTTATCAAAGGCTTCACCTGCGGCATCATCAACCGACTCTCCAAGTACTTCGTATTGGCCTATCCCAGCGACTTTAACCATCATGGTATGGCCACCAGAGACCAATAAAGCAATAAATGGAAATTCAGGGATAGTCTCTTCCAGCATCGGGGCTAATAAATGCCCTTCCATATGATGTACAGCGACAGCAGGAATATTCCAACCATAGGCGAGTGAACGACCAATTGATGTTCCCACAAGTAACGCCCCAACTAAACCAGGGCCTGCCGTGTAAGCGATGCCATCTAAATCTTCAGGACCACATCCAGCTTGCGCAAAAGCGGCATCAATTAATGGTAGTGTTTTGCGTACATGATCACGTGATGCAAGTTCTGGAACGACACCACCATAATCAGCATGTACTTCAACTTGGCTATAAAGCTGATGAGCAAGTAGTCCCTTTTCATCATCGTAAATTGCTATTCCTGTTTCATCGCACGATGATTCAATGCCTAAAATTCGCATTGTTTAATTCTCCTCACAAGGGTTAAATGGCTAAACCAATGTTAGTTTGACCATCAATAAGAGCTTGCTTCTTTAACGCTTTAACATTGTCAGAAGTCACACGTCCCATGTTTTCAACAAAATCAATTAATTCGCCAAGCACATCAATTTCGTATTGCATTAACGGATGCTCTCGTACTGATTTATTGTCGGCTACGGTGCCTTCAACTGTCAGTTGATATTCGATAAAACGAGCCACAGTGGCTTGTGATATTTTACTAATATTGACAAACTCTTGCTCATCTTGGCCCATTAAACCGTGCATTAAGCTCAGTAATGACGTTGCGGCATCAATGGCAGGGTAAGTACCGAACATGTCAAAATCTTCAAGCTCAGGAACGTTGGGCTCTATTTTTTCAACTTGCTTTTCAAGATCAATTTTACTTTTAGGTAAAAGTATTTTTTCCCAGCAAACATTCAGCGCACTACGAAAAACATCTTCGTCACCAAAACCAGTTGCTTCACTAAATAAACCATAGTTTGGCAGCATTCGCTCTATTAAAGCACTTGCCAAAACAGCTTTTTGTAAGTAATTTAATTCTCTAATTCGTTGAAAGTTATTAGCTTTTGTCATTATTTAATGTCTCGCATGACCAACAAAAATCAAATGATGGTCCGTTATGCTCATTACAGTTGGGGCACACCCAATCTGGAGCGACTTGTTTTACTTGCTGGTAGTTTAACAATATTTCTCTTGCATGGCGCTCTTTTATCGCATAAACCTGTACGCTAACGCTTGTTTGGTCAAATGGAATTTCACCTAAAGCCCCGTGTAGCATTTCTCCTTGTAATTGGCACTCAATCCCTTCATGGAGTAATAATCCTTTTACTATGTTTGCCTCTACTTGGTTTTCTGCCTGATAGATTATGATCCAATTAAATGCGCTATTATTACTGAGGTTATTATGAGTATTTTGCAATGTTCACTTCGCTTATTTTTGGTTACACTAAGTGCTGTTAATAAAAGGAAAAACTAATGACGTTAACAACACCAGGCTTACTCTTTCCAGCAATCTCTTTATTGTTACTTGCTTACACAAACCGTTTTTTAGTTTTAGCGCAATTAATTCGTGAACTCAATTCCCGTGAAGGTGAATCAATTCGCCCTGTAGTCGTTGCACAAATTACAAATTTACGTAAACGTATAAAACTTGTACGAACGATGCAAGTTTATGGTGTTGCTTCGTTTTTATTATGTACTTTATCTATGTTCGCATTATTTATTGAATTTAAAACAACGGGAGTTATTTTATTTGGTGTTAGTTTAAGCTGCTTAAGTTTATCATTATTAACTTCTTTATTCGAAATCCATATCTCATGTGATGCCATTGAAATTGAATTATTAAACATTGAGCAAAAACCACTCAGTGGTAGAGCAACCCGAAATTTCTTAAATAGCCACTCAGAAAAAGTAACTCAAAAAAAATAAAACAACGATTTTTTTGCTCTTTTTATATACTTACAAGCTGTTAAGCTAGGTACTAACAAATGAAATCGCATAATTTTCAATACTAAGTACCTATATAGAAAGTAATAAAACAGTATTATTTATTGATTTTACTTTTCTTCTTTTTAAAACAAAGTTATCCTAGCACCTATCTAAATGAATATCGGGCTTTGCACACTCAATTTAATTATTGGTGCAATTTTTTAGTTATGATATTTGTTCGCATTATTGCGACTTACTTATAAAAAGGGACTATAAAGTGAGATTTGAACAATTAGAACAATTTGTTGCATTAGGGGTTTTGCGCCACTTTAGGCAAGCAGCAGAGCAAACTAAAATTAGTACATCTGCACTTACCCGTAGTATCCAAACATTAGAAGATGAAATGGGTCACGAATTGGTGAAGCGTTCAACACGTTCTGTTAAGCTGACCGAAGAAGGTGAGTTATTTTTAGAATATGCAAAAAACACCCTCGCTCAATTAGAAGAAACTAAAAAACGAATTTATAAAATTGCTAACGGAACTGTCGAAGAAAAGTTAGTAATAGGTTATACCACTAACGCGAGCAGTGTTGTTCCTATCTCTTGTGGCCAATTTTTAGCCCAATACCCTCATGTAAAAATAGAAATGCAATTACAAGATCAGCATGAACTGACTCGTAAATTACAGCAAGGCGAGATAGACATTAGTGTTTGTTCACAAGCGACTAATAATATTGGTAGTGACATACATTTGCCTGATCAACTCATACTTTTTGTTTCTAAATACCACCCTCTTGCGCATAAACATGATATTAGTAAACAAGACTTAGATCAGTACCCGTTATTTGGTTGTTTTTCACAATCAAAACAAGTACAAAGCATGTTAAATGAAGCTATTGATTCTCTTAATAAGTCAGCTTCGATTAAAGTCGGTAGTATTGATCAGGTAATGACGGGGTTAATTAAATCAGATCACTTTGCAATTGCAAGTATTGAGCATGCCAACTCGGTATCAGAGCATACTGATTTAGTACAATTGAAAACGAGCGAAGGGCTAGGAAACGAGCAACTAATTGTACAAACTAGCCAACAAGTTTCATCTGGTGAGCATATCAATCACCTACTCTCTTTGATTAAGAAAACAGCAGCGCTAAATAATTAAATTTATGATTTATGATTTATGATAGCTAACACATTTAGTAACTCAATAATGAAGTTTTAATGTATTAGCTATTTTAAGTTAACGCTTACCAATAAGAAAAGAACAACCCCGCAAATACAGCCATTCCAACATAATGATTATTTATAAACGCCTTAAAGCAGGTTTCACGTTCGCGTGTACGAATTAGCCATTGTTGATATAGTAATAGAGCAACTGCGACACTCAGCCCTATAAAATATTCCCATGTTAAATTTTCCAGAAAACCAATAGCAAGTAATAAACCAATAAAACAGCCATTGAGTAAAAATATAATATGGCGGTCTAATTGAGAAAATAAAATTGCGGTTGATTTTACACCTATTTTAACATCATCGTCGCGATCAACCATGGCGTACATGGTGTCGTAAGCGACGGTCCACAGTACATTAGCAACAAATAACAACCAAGCCTGCATAGGCACTGTGCCTGTAGAGGCCATATAAGCCATAGGAATAGCCCAGCCAAAAGCTGCACCGAGTACCACTTGAGGAAGATGAGTAAAGCGTTTCATAAAGGGATAAGTAAATGCCAACGCAAGCGCCCCAAACGACAGTAAAATAGTGTTAAGCCCCAGAGTAATAACCAACAAAAAAGCTAAAAAAATCAATAACACAAATAATGATAAAGCTTCACCTGGTAAAACATGCCCTGCAGCCAATGGGCGCTTTGCTGTTCGCTTAACAGCACCATCCACTTTTCTATCTGCAAAATCATTAATGACACAACCTGCGCTTCTCATCACAACCACGCCTAAAGTAAACACAATAAAATTATGTAAACTCGCCAATCCATCATTTGCTAGCCAAAGAGCCCAATAGGTCGGCCATAATAAAAGTAAAATACCAATGGGTTTATCCAGGCGCATTAACTGCCCGTAATAAGGGATATTTTTAATCACTAATGCATTTAATTTCATGTGTATAAATACGCCTCTGGTAAAAATACTTCACACACTAAAAAGTGATAGTTTTGCAATGAAAATACACTACGACGGCCTAATAAGGATCTTGTTGGTTGATTAAGCTGAGATACTATTTTTTGCATGGGGTGGTGTTTCTCAAAATGAGCAAATTCAATATTATTACGGCTTAAATGTGGATCTTGAAAAATCACATCTCCTAATGGCCGCTCCCCCATATTATGTAGTTCATTATTATTAGCCGTATCGGGTAACCAACTTTGTGCATACACATGCGGTTTTTCATCGCACAACAACAAAACTTCTCTATTAAGCGCATACTGGCTTTCACATTTAAGCATCGCTTGTTGTTGCGGTGTTAAAATAAAACGTTGCTCGTTTAATACATTAACCGAGAAAGTGCACGCGTGAGCTTTTAATTTAGCTGTTAACGAATGGGGTTCAAGGAGCCATTCTTGCTCGCGAGAACTTAAAGTTGTTGCGCAATGTGCATCATGCCACTGAGCAGATATAGAAACAGGAAAATTAATCACAAGTACTCTGTATAATAAAAACCAGCGTAATAATATCATTGCCAATGCATTTGAAAAAGCGCTGTTTTTATGTGATAAAAACATGTAACTACTATTTATTAAGCACTATAAAGTATAAACTGATTGTAATTAGTTAATGGAATTAATACTAAAATGAAAAAAATTATTTTTGCTGGTGTTTTATCACTATTTAGCATGCTGTTTAGCTCAAACTTACACGCTCAATCAAATGTGGGGTATTTTGGCTTTGAACCCGATATTATTGCCAACTATATTGGAGCATCAAGTAAGAAGTTAGGCTATGTTAGAGTGACTGTTGATTTAATGCTTAACAACACCGCAGATATCGCAATTGTTGAACATCACACTCCATTACTTAGAGATGCTATCGTTGAAATTTTATCAAAAGAGTCAGAAGAGCAAATAAAATCTTTAGCTGGGCGTGAAAAAATAAGAGCGACTTGCGCAGCAAAACTTAAAACATTACTAAAAGAAGAAACAGGACAAGAAATCATCCGTGATGTCTTGTTCACTAAATATTTATACCATTAAGCTTTTGTTTTTACATTAAAAAGATGAGCGGTTAAGGCAAACGCCATACCGCTTACCAACCCTGCTAAATGCGCCCAGTTAGCCATACCAATAAATAACACATCAAAAAAACCAACAACGAGCCAAATCAACATAAAGCCAATAGTACTACGACTTACTAAAGCGGGCTTTTGTGGGTTTAATAGACTACTTATCCAACAAAACCCTAATAGAGCGTAAACAACACCGCTTAAGCCACCAAAGTTAGGGCCAACCATTAAATATTGAGCCCAATTACTTAATAAGGCACTAATAAAAAACACGCCAACCAATGTTAGTTTGCCATATTGTTTTTCAATCGTGTCGCCTAGCGACATCCACCACACCAAATTAAATGCAATATGCATTAAGCTAAAATGCACAACCGCAGGTGCTATCCATGTAATAGGCCGTGTGGCATTAAATTGTAAAGCACTATATATACTTTCAAACCCACCAGCTAAAAATGCGATATAGACGATAATACTAATAATACTGACACTTTGATTTAACCAACTTAATGCTTTAAAGCGTGAAAATAAATTAAGTGGCTGCCCTTGATAGTGCAAAGCATTATGACTACTGCCAACCTGCCAAGAAGCTTGTAGGTATTTTTCTTGATTTGGGTTTTGTGCAAATTCAGCCCATAATGGCTTTACTTGATGGAAATGCTCAGCTGCAACACTAATAATAACCGTATTATCTTGAGCGGGCTTTAATTCACCATGAAACCCTTCGCTTTTTAAATAATCGATAAAACCTTGTGCTAATCGTGGATTATTTAAACTACCGAGTTCTATCATCGTTCAATATGTTCCTGATAAGCGCCTTCCCACGCGGTAAAGCCGCCATCCATGCTATAAACATCTTCAAAACCTTGTTCAACCAAATAATTAGCCGCCCCTTGCGAGCTCATTCCATGGTAACAAACAATAATAATTGGCTGATCGAATTCTTTTTCCATCATAAATTGAGCAATATTAGTATTTGATAACGCTTCAGAACCAGGGATATGCCCAGCTTGATATGAATTAGGATCGCGAATATCAGCAATAACTACCTCTTCTTTTTCTAGTAGTTCAAATGTTTGTGCAATAGATATGTGTTTAAATGCCATGAAAATCTCTTTAATTAATAATATAAAAAGGCGACCAACGTCGCCTTTATTAGAATTAAACCCTAACCCCAAATACTCGCTACTTTGGGTATGTTGAACCTAATCCCAGTTTAAAATAACTTTTCCAGATTGTCCTGAAATCATCATATCAAAACCAGCTTGGAAGTCATCAATACTATACTGATGCGTAATAATTGGACTTAAGTCTAAACCGGATTGAATTAAGCTGGCCATTTTATACCAGGTTTCAAACATTTCTCGTCCGTAAATCCCTTTAATGACTAAGCCTTTAAAAATTACTTGATTCCAATCAACCGCCATGTCCGAAGGAGGAATACCTAGCATTGCTATTTTTCCGCCGTGGTTCATATTATTGAGCATTGAGTTAAATGCACTCGGTACACCTGACATTTCAAGACCAATATCAAAACCTTCACTCATGCCTAATTCGTTAATTACATCTTCAAGCTTTTCTGTGGCTACGTTGACAGCTCGAGTTGCCCCCATTTTACGTGCCAGCTCTAGTCTGTAATCATTCACATCAGTTATTACAACATGGCGAGCACCAACGTGCTTTGCCACGGCTACCGCCATAATACCAATAGGTCCTGCGCCAGTGATTAATACATCTTCGCCGACTAAATCAAACGATAAAGCCGTGTGTACTGCATTACCAAACGGGTCGAAAATTGAAGCAAGTTCATCAGGAATATTATCTGGAATTTTAAATGCATTAAAGGCCGGGATCACTAAATATTCTGCAAAAGCCCCTTCACGATTAACCCCTACCCCTGTGGTATTACGACATAAGTGAACACGACCAGCGCGGCAGTTACGACAATGGCCACATGTAATATGCCCTTCACCTGAGACTCTATCACCTACAGTAAAACCACGAACCTCTTGACCCATATCAACAACTTCGCCTACATATTCATGGCCTACAACCATGGGCGTAGGAATGGTTTTTTGTGACCATTCATCCCATTTATATATATGGACATCGGTGCCGCAAATGGCTGTTTTACGAATTTTAATCAGTAAATCGTTATGGCCCACTTCAGGCTTGGGTACATCTGTCATCCAAATGCCCGGTTCTGCTTTTAATTTTGATAATGCTTTCATTGTTAACACTCAACTAAAAAAGCCAAAGTACACCTTTGGCTTATAAGAATTAAATCACACCCATTTCTTTACCAATGGAAGTAAACGCGGCAATGGCAATGTCGAGCTGTTCAATGCTATGCGCTGCTGATATTTGCGTACGGATACGAGCCTGGCCTTTAGGTACAACCGGAAATGAGAATCCCGTCACATAAATGCCTTCACCAAGCAGCTTATCAGCCATTAGCGACGCAACTTTAGCATCACCTAACATAACTGGAATAATAGCATGGTCTTTGCCTGCACATGTAAAGCCAGCAGCTTGCATTTGCTCTCTAAAATATTTTGCATTAGACCAAAGTTTATCGCGAAGTTCTGCACTATTTTCTAGCGTTTCAAGTACTTTAATTGACGCTGTTACGATAGAAGGCGCTAACGAGTTAGAAAACAAATATGGGCGTGAACGCTGACGTAGCCATTCAACAATTTCTTTTTTCCCCGATGTATAGCCACCCGACGCACCACCGAGTGCTTTACCTAGCGTCCCTGTAATAATGTCAACACGGTCAAGCACATTACAGTACTCAGGTGTGCCTTTACCGTTTTCACCTACAAATCCAACTGCATGAGAGTCATCAACCATAACTAACGCATCATATTTATCAGCTAAGTCGCATACAGCAGCTAAATTACAAATAACACCATCCATTGAAAATACACCATCGGTGGCAATTAATTTTGTTTTAGCACCTGCCGCATCGGCTGCAATTAACTGCTGCTCTAAATCGTGCATATCATTGTTAGCATAACGAAAACGTTTTGCTTTACATAAACGAACACCATCAATAATAGAGGCATGATTTAATGAATCAGAAATAATCGCATCATCAGCACCTAAAATCGTTTCAAACAAGCCGGTATTTGCATCAAAACATGATGAATACAAAATCGTATCTTCAGTTTCTAAAAAAGCACTAATTTTTTGCTCTAACGTTTTATGAATATCTTGTGTGCCACAAATAAAACGTACCGATGCAACACCAAAACCATGATCATCTAACCCTTGTTGTGCTGCAGCTATCAGCTGTGGGCTGTTAGCCAATCCTAAGTAATTGTTAGCACAAAAGTTAATAACTTTTTCGCCTGAAGCAACTTCAATTTGAGCTTGCTGTTGTGAAGTTATTACACGCTCGCTTTTATACAAACCTTCGCTTTTAACGTCTTCGATTTGTTGCTGTAGCTGGCTAAAAAAAGCAGATGCTCTCATTTGGGATCTCCAATTAATTGAACGGGAAAGCAGTTTTTAAATTAATACTGCTTAATATGGCTGGTATTGTAAAAGTTTAATGCACAAATTGCACTTTTTGTAGTTCATCGCAAAATGTAAAATAAACGTAAGTAAATTAGCTAAGTATTCGTAAGCAGCTGTGTTAAGTCATCAATCGAATTAAACACATAATCAGCACTTTTCAGTGCACTTTCATCAAGGCTTTTACCTGATTTAACCAATACACTGGTATTAATATCTGCCGCTTTAGCCGCTAATATATCGCCGAGTTTATCACCAACCATGATACTTTTCTCAGTGTCTATATTATGCTCTTTGATCCCTTGTAAAATCATACCTGGTTTTGGTTTTCTGCAATTACACTGCTGTAGGTATGGCGCTTGCGCATTAGTAGGATGGTGCGGACAAAAATAAACTTCTGTAATATTTACTTGATGCTGTAAAAAGCGCTGTTTCATCCACTGCGTTAGCGCTAAAAAATCGCTTTCACTGTAATATCCACGCCCTATACCAGATTGATTAGTTACTATAATTATTTTATAACCGGCATCATAAAATGCCTTACAAGTACTAAATACTCCATCTATAAACTCAAACTGCTCACTTTGATATACGTAACCATGATCTATATTAACCACACCATCACGGTCTAAAAACAAGGCTTTATTTAACTTCATTCTAGTAACTCTTTTTCAACCACATTATCAAACATAGTCATAACCGATTGTGTAGTAATTTGTGCCATTAAATCATCCCCTTTTACCCGCGTCCCCCACGGTAACTGTTCAGCTGTTTTTCCGGTTTGTTTAAGCAGGTTTTGATGATAAACCTCAACCACATAGTTTTGGTATAAATAAGGACCTGTACGAGCCGGGTTTGAATGGGCATATAAACCAATAACAGGGGTATTTACCGTCACCGCCATATGAGCAGGTCCTGTATCAGGGGCAAGTAATAAACTCGATTTTTTTAATACGCATAATAATTCTTTAAGTTTTGTTTTACCCACTAAATTTAAGATAGGCACTGTCGCATTATTTATAATTGCCTTAGCTAAATTAGTTTCAAGTTCAGTTGGCCCGCCAGTTAAAACCACTTTAAAGCCTTTTTTATGGGCATAATCGGCTAATTTTGCATATCGCTCTGGCAACCAATTGCGCTGCGCTTTACTCGCAGCTGGAGCAATTGCAAATAGTTTACTATTTACATATTCATCACCAAGTAACTGCTCTGCCTTGGTTTCATCTTGTAAAGAGTAAGGCATCTGCCAAGACGGTTGATAATCATCAACGCCAATAGCTTGAGCAAAGCCTTTAAACCCCTCTAAAACATGTGCCTGTTGCTCTCGGGCAATGCGTTTATTAATAAAAAGACTGTGTAATTCTTTCGAACGAGCCCAATCAAAGCCTATTTTTACCTTGGCAGGGATACATCGTGAAACTAAACCAGCACGCAAGGCAACTTGCATATTAAGCAGTACATCAAAGCACTGACCTTTAAATTGCTGCTTTAACTGCTTATAGGCAGTTTTACCTTGTTTTTTATCAAAAACAATCAATTCAACACCTGGCAAATCAGCAAGCAACATCGCCTCAACTTTACCAACCACCCACGTGATTTTAGCCTTTGGATAGTGTTTTTGAATTGCTTGTACCGCACTCACACCATGGCACACATCGCCAATAGCACTGAGTCTTAAAATACAAATAGATGAGTAATTAGGCACTGAATATAACTTCCTAGGCAATTATGGATAGAAGACGATCTTAAATTATAATCACACTATTGCAAGTACTTATACTATGAGTAAAAACACGTTAATATAACGCCTTTAGTCATTTATATTTTGTGAGCCATGTTTAAACAATACGTGCAAGGGAATCATACTACTTTAAGTCATCCTAACTATGCTGACAGGGTCAATTTGCAATGGTTTGATGCGCAATATTGGCAACAACAAAATAAAATTATAGGCGCAAAAAAAGGCCGCGCTACGGCTTGGTTTTTTAATCAAGGGGAGCTCAACGCTGTACTTCGTCATTATTGGCGAGGGGGATTAATTGGTAAGCTATTAACTGACCAATACCTGTACTTAGGACTTGAGAGTACGCGGGTATATAAAGAATTTAATTTAATGCACCAATTAATAAAGCTCGGACTTAATGTCCCTTTACCCATAGCGGCTAAAGTCACTAAAAATGGTTTAATTTATCGTGGCGACATTATAACTCAAGCAATACCTGAAGCAAAAAGCGTATTAGATATACTGATTGAACGTGCTTTAACAGAGGCTGAAATTGAGCGTATTGCACACACTATCGCACAATTTCATTCAAACGGGGTTTTCCACGCAGACTTAAATATCAATAACATTTTATTTAATGGTGACGGGGAAGTTTATATCATTGATTTTGATCGTGGTGAAATACGAAAACAAAATAAAAAATGGCAACAAAACAACATGGCACGTCTTGCGCGCTCATTTATAAAAGAGCAAGGGCGGAACCACCATTTTCATTGGCAAAAAGATCACTGGCAGCAGTTAGTTAATTATTATGACCAACGCTTAGTTAGTCTTTAATAAACGCTCAACACCTTGATATATTGTATTAAAACTATGTTCACTATTAAGTGTAGTTAAATTATTGAGCATAGTTTGATAAGCTGGCTCTTCAATTAATGAGGTGACCTGCATAGTCATCGCATTGACTGAAAACTCTCCAACACGCACGGCCCCGACTCGTTCACACTGAGATAAGCGCGCACCTTGATCGTTAGCAATTGCACACGCCACCGTTGGTACTTTTAAGGCAATGGCTTGCAATACTGTATCTCCACCACTTAATACCGCACATTTAGCCTGACTTAATAGTGATATAAACGAATTATTATCCACTGATGATAAACAAGTTACCTGTGTCGAAAAATAGGCTTGTTTTGGGTAATTCGGACCGTAAACGACCACAACCTTTAATTTAGTTATCTTACTTATGTTTTCAGCAATGGCTAAGTAAGTATCCGCACACAGCTCTCCGTTTTGCGAATGCCCACCAGAGCCTGCGTTCACTAAAATATACTTTTTTTCTTCTAGCGAGTACTGACTTAGCACACTTTGATTATGCTCTGAGCTAGGCAATGACATAAAAGTGCCTACATTTTGCGGGCGAGTTAGTGGGAATAATTTAAGCTTTAATCGTTCAAGCCACGAGAGCGGCTTTATACAGTACTCTGGCTGTACCACCCAATGCTCATCAATCAAGTTAATACGATTAAGCTTTAAGCCTTTCGCACGCTTTTTACTATGTTGAGAAATAAAAATCACTTTTGCCGCAACTTCTTTAGCAACTTTCATTTGTCCAGCACGTCCTGCACAATCAAAAACCACAATATCCGGTTTAAAATCTCTAATTACCTGATATACAGACGGGTTATCTTTTGTCGCTGACTTTTCTAATAACGTGGTTTTAAATGGACAACGGTGTGCATAAGTCGTTTTTTTATTGAGAATAAATTGTATTTCTATCGAATCTGTAAATTGCTTTGACAGAGATTGAGCAAGCACGAGTGAACGCATATATTCGCCCACCCCTTTAGGAGATGAAACGGGTATAAATAGCAGCCGTTTTTTTTCCATGTAAATTTATACTCCTCAATTTTTAGCAAATTATAACAACACCTCCTTTAGTTACGATAGCAAAATAGTGATTTATAATTCATTTAATCATGAATTAATTATTTATTACTGCATTCGTAAACATTGATTGGTAAACTTAGCACTGTTTTTAAAAAAGGACCTTAATTGTGCGCAATAAAATATGCTTACTTTCTTCACTTTTTGTCGTATTGAGCACCTCTGTTTATGCAGAGCCTTGGGTGAAACCTGATGATTACGGTTTAAGAGCTGATATTCAACAACTCGCCGATGCTGGCATAATTCAAGCGCCTGTAACAACTTACCCATTAATGTGGAACAGTTTTATCCACGACTTGAACAACATTGCACCAGCTTCAGTGTCGGCCAACTTACAAGATGCATTCCTTCGAGTGAAGCACCGCTATAAAGCAGAGAACCAAAGCACGCATGGTGCTCAATTTTCTAACTTTATTGCTTCAAACACCTTATCGACAACAAGCTTTGGTGCAACAGACACACAAAAATCAGAAATTGCCGCAGCATATACATACTTAGGTGAAAACGTTGCAGCAAAAATCGCTATCAACCGAAGAACGGATGGAAAGAACTGCTTAGCAGAAGATAAAACCACCGACGATATCGTCACTCAAACACCCGCTCTCACCTCCTGCGATGACACTTCTTTCGATCATAGTTATTTAGCATATCGACTTGGTAATTGGGTGTTTAGAGCCGGCGCTGTTGAACAATTTTGGGGCCCGGGTGTTGATAATAGTTTAATTATGTCGGGTAACGCCAAACCTTTACCTGCATTGAGTATTACCCGCGAAAAAAGTAATGCTTTTACGACGCCTTGGCTTAGTTGGATAGGCCCATGGAGTTTTACCGCACAAATGGCGCAACTTGAATCATCTCGCGCCGTGCCTAATGCATTATTATGGAGTACGCGTTTAAACTTTAGGCCGTTACAGCAATTAGAAATAGCCATGAGTTGGTCTGCGCAATGGGCAGGAGATGGCCAACCAAGTTCAGCAAGCGACTTTTTTGATTTAGTAACCGGTGGTGGCGAATGTGTCGATGGCACCGATGACTGTGATAGCGAACAGATTACTCGTTTAGGTAATCAAATGGCTGGTTTTGATATTCGTTGGTCAGATACATTTTTTAATCACCCTTTCGCTTTTTATGCCAGTGCAATTGGTGAAGATACCTCCGGTGGTATAAAGCCTGTTGATAGAGCTTACTTATTTGGCGTACAAACGACACAACGATTATTTAAACAAAATATTTTAATCAATTTAGAGCATATTGATACCGGCGTTGCTTGCTCGGCTACTTCAACAACAGAAAACTGCTATTACGAACATTCCACTTACAATTCGGGTTACCGCTATCATGGCCGTACAATAGGATCGACCTTTGATAACGATACACAATCATTAGTTCTGACTGTTTTAGGGCAACTTACCAATGGTAATGACTGGCAAGTTAAGTTACGTGACATCGATTATAATAGTGACAACTCAGATCGCTATAGCAATAACCCCGACTTAGGTCACTCAATTACTAAAACGGCACAGCATAGCCAGCAGCTTGAAGTTCGTTATCGAATGCTGGAGTTTGATGGTCGCTTAACTTTAGGTGCCTTAGCAGCTAAAAACGACACAATTGATAACACGACCTCTGCTTTTGCTAAATTTGAATACAATTTTTAGCCAATAAAAAAGGGATAAAGCCATAGGCTTTATCCCTTTTTTACGCTGTTGTTTTTCAGCTTTTAATTTTACTAATTACTTTTGAAGTAGAGCACCCATCTAAAAAGCTCAACACTTCAACTTTACCGCCATGGCGTAGCACATGTTCTGCCCCCGCAATTTGCTCCACGGTATAATCTCCGCCTTTAACTAAAATATCAGGGCTTATTTTTTCAATAAGCTTTGCTGGCGTATCATTTTCCTGTACACAACCAAATGGAATAACCCAATCAACTGATGCTAAAGCACTCAACACCATCGCTCGTTCATCTAATGGGTTTATCGGCCGTTCAGGGCCTTTTAAACGAGAAATCGAATCATCGTTATTAAGACCGACAACTAACCTATCTCCTCGCGCTTTTGCCTGTGCTAAATAACGGACATGCCCCGCATGTAAAATATCAAAGCAGCCATTAGTAAAAACGATTTTTTCACCATTTTGTTTTGCAAATTCAATATGTTGCAAAACATCATCGAACGGTGTTTGATAGTGTTCGCCGTTAGTATGTAAGTACTGACCTAACTTTTGACTTAATTCTTCAGGCGATACTGTGGCAGCGCCTAGCTTACTCACCACGATACCTGCGGCTAAGTTGGCAATTTCTACGGCATCTTTTGCTTGCATACCAGCACCGAGCATAACACTAAGCGTAGCTATAACGGTATCTCCTGCCCCAGTCACATCACTGACTTCAAGTTGCTGGGCAGCAAAGTCATACTTTTCATCAGCGTTAATTAATGACATCCCTTGCTCTGAGCGAGTTAATAACATGGCTTTTATACCATTTGTTTTAATTAACGCTCGTGCACTTTCGGTTAAGCTTTGCTCAGAATCAGTTAATCCGCCTGCTAATTTAAACTCATTTAAATTCGGTGTAATGTAATCCGCACCTTTGTATAAATGTAAATCAGGTGATTTAGGGTCTATCAGTACCGTTTTATTTGCCGCTTTAGCCAACGAAATCATTTTTTGAATCAGACTGAGCGAGCCTTTATTGTAATCAGAAAAAACAATAAAATCGTAGTCATCGAGTACTAATTCTAAGCGGTTTAATAACAATTGACTGTGTTGCTCAGAAAACATTTCCTCTAAATCAAGTCTAACAAGTTGTTGATGGCGGCTTATTACTCGCATTTTTGAAATAGTCGGTAAATCACATACACTGACCAATTGCGAATCAATATTTTCGCCTTTTAAAATTGACTCTAATATTATACCGCTTTCATCTTCTCCAATAAGTCCTAGCAAGCCTACTTTAGCATCTAAACGAGCGATATTTTTAGCTACGTTAGCTGCGCCACCCGCTTTATCTTCAAACTTACTAACTTTTACAACAGGTACCGGTGCTTCGGGCGAAATACGTCCAGTATCACCATACCAATAACGGTCTAACATCACATCGCCAACAACTAAAATACGTGCTTGCGATAAGTTTTTTAATAGCGATAAATCCATTATTGCTGCTCCGCAACAACCAAATCAATGGCTTCACATAACCAGTGCCCTATAAACATATGAGCCTCTTGAATACGCGCTGTTTCATCATTTTTAATAATAATTGGCAGTTTAGCGATGTCTTTTACTTTGCCACCATCACGCCCTGTAAATGCGACTGTATACGCGCCCACATCATTCGCGGCTGCCAATGCTAAATTAATATTTGCACTGGTACCTGATGTTGTTAATCCTATTACTAAATCTTCTTTTTTACATAATGCCTGAACTTGACGTTCAAACACGGTATCAAAATGATAATCATTGCTATGGGCTGTTAAAATAGAGGTGTCGGTGGTCAGGGCAATAGCCGCAAGTGGACCACGTTCTAATTTATAACGTACTACAAATTCGGCAGCTAAATGCTGAGCGTCGGCTGCGCTTCCTCCGTTACCAAACCAAATAACTTTACCACCGGCGTTTAAAGTTCTTTGGCATGCTTCTAAAAGCTGTATTGATTCTTGATGATAAGCTTCCATTGTTTCAAATAAAGCCTGATGGCGATTTAAACTCTCAAGGTAGCTCGTTGCCACGGTATCGATAATTGACATGAATAATTCCTCTTGGAACTGAAATGGCAGGGAAAATTAAATCCATTATTTCATAATTTTATTTAGTTGTGTGTATTTTATCTAAGGCATACTAAATTTTACCTTAACAATGTTTAGAAAAATCAGTTTCCGCGTTAAACTAGGCACTCATACCTTAATAAAAGTTCAATATGGCTCGTATTTTTTATTCTTTAGCGCTACTACTGATTAGCCCGCTTATTATTTTTTATTTATATGTTTTACGTGGTAAGAAAAATCCGGCTTACCGTAAACATTTTATGCAACGTTTTGGTTTTGTCAGTAAGCAGTTATTTAAAACACCAACACGTCCTTTAGTTATTCATTGCGCCTCAGTCGGTGAAGTCCTTGCAGCCAGTTCACTCATAAACGCACTAAAACAGGCGCACCCAGAGTTAAACTTATTAATTACCTGTAATACCCCAACAGGGCGAGAACAAATTAAAGCTCAGTTTAAAAACACAGTACAAAGCTGTTATTTACCTATTGATTTCTCAGGCGCGAGTGCGCGATTTTTAAAACGAGTAAACCCCCAAGCGCTGTGTATTTTAGAAACCGAACTGTGGCCAAACTTAATCGCACACAGTCATAAGCAAAATATTCCTGTGTTGGTCGTTAATGCTCGCCTAAGTGAAAAATCATTTAAAGGCTATCAAAAAGTTGAGCAGCTCACACACATCATAATGCGCTCTATTACGCTATTAGCCAGTCATAACGAGGCCGATGCAAAGCGCTTTATTTCACTTGGTTTAAACAAAGATAAAAGTCATGTTACAGGTTCGATTAAATTCGATATTTCACCTACAGCACAGCAGATTCATACTGTAGAAGTACTTAAACAGCAATATAACAGTCAACGTTTTATTTGGGTTGCGGGTTCTACCCATCCAATAGAACATGAAAAGGTACTTGCCGCGCATCAAATTTTATTAAAAACTCAACCAGATGCTTTATTAATTATTGCACCTCGACATAGCGAACAATTCGAAAAAGTCGCCGCGTTACTGTCGCAAAAAACAATGAGTTTTAGTCGTCGCAGTGAAAATAATTATCAAAATGAATCGGTATTATTAGCCGATACATTAGGTGAATTACAGTGTTTATACGCAGCAGCTAACATTAGCTTTATTGGGGGGAGTTTAATTGCCCGAGGGGGGCATAACCCATTAGAATCTGCCGCTTTTTCTGTCGGAGTGATCAGCGGGCCTCATACCTATAACTTTGATCATGTTTACCCTGAGTTAATTAAACTCAAAGGTGCTTGTATTGTACACAACGAAGAAGAGCTGGCAACAGCGCTTGTTAATTACTCTAACAATACTAAAGCGTGTCAGATCTTAGGAAAGAAAGCCGCACAATGCGTAATAAACAACCAAGGTGCAATAGATAAAACCTTAGCCCTTATTAATCAATTTTTAGAGTCAAAACGTGACCAATAAAGCCATTTCACAAACCCGTAATTGGGTATCTAATGTTATTGTAAAATATAACTTTTGCCCATTTGCTCGCAAAGAAGTAGAAAATAATTGTATTTACTATGTAAGTAGTACGGCAACAACAACAGATGATGCTGTATTAACCATGCTCGAACAATGTACTGAGCTCGATAACGATCCTACCCGAGAAACAACATTAATCATATTCGATACCGGATTTAGTGATTTTGATGATTTTTTAGACTTAGTTGATATTGCCAATGCATTATTAGTTGCGCAAGGATTTGAAGGTAAATATCAAATAGCGACATTTCACCCTGAGTATGTTTTTGCCGATAGCGATGATTTAGATGCCGCTAATTACACAAACCGAGCCCCATACCCTACTCTACATTTAATACGTGAAGCGAGTATGAGCGAAGCACTTGATAACTACGACGAGCCCGAATCAATTCCTGATCATAATATTAATTTAGCACGCCGCAAAGGGCTTAACTTTTGGCAACAATTATTATTAAATTGTAAAAAGTAACGACCAGCAGTCATAGATAAACCTTTTTTACTCTGTTATTTTAATTACAGTTATAATAAAAAATAGGTTTATCATGTCTTTTAACAAATTATTGTTAAGTATAATTCAACCTGTAATGGCACTTATTCTGTGTGGTTACTCTAGCTTAGCCCTAGCTCAGTACACCGTTATATTTAACGCCAATGGCTACACCCCTTTATATAAAGGGGGGATAGAGTCCTTTTCTACTTTAGTAATAAAAGATAATAAAGTGGTCACTACCGGTGATGATAGTTTAAAAAGTCGCTACCCTGGTGCTCGTTTAATTGATGCTAAAGGCAATACATTATTACCCGGATTAATTGACGCCCATGGCCATGTCATAGGCTTAGGTAATAACTTATCACAACTTGATGTTAGAGGCGCAAAATCAGTTGTTACTATCACTGATAAATTAAAACAATTTGCAAACAATAAGCAGGGTTGGATCATTGGCCGAGGCTGGAATCAAGAACTTTGGCAAAACACTCAATTCCCTAATGCTAAACAGTTAGATACAGTGGTTAGTGATAAACCCGTGATTCTTTCACGCATTGATAGTCATGCAGTATGGGTTAATAGTAAAGCAATGGCATTGGCAGGGATCACCGCTGATACTGTCGCCCCCATTGGTGGCGAAATTATTAAAGATGAATTAGGGCAACCAACTGGAATATTTATCGATAAAGCACAAGCATTAATCACCCAACATATGCCCCCCCCTTCAAAGCAAAGCATTAATAATGCTCTAAACAAAGCAAGTGAGCACCTACTTAGCTTAGGGATCACATCGACTCACGATGCTGGTATAGATAAAAAAACTTGGGAAGTTTATAAAGAACGCGGTGAAGCTGAAGATTTATCACTCAGAATAGTTGCAATGCTCAGTGGCTCAAGCCCCGATTTAGCAATGATGCTAAAAGCCGGTAGATATCAAGACTTACACGATTTTATGTCTATTCGTAGCGTAAAAGTTTATGCCGATGGTGCATTAGGATCACGAGGTGCAGCACTACTTGAGCCTTATGCTGATAGAAAAGCGCATTATGGTCTAATGCTAGAAACTCAACAGCAGCTCGAAGCATTATTTAGCCAAAGCTTTAAAAATGGCTTTAGTGCTAACACTCATGCTATCGGTGATAAAGCAAATAAAGTCGTGCTAGATGCTTATGAAAATGTGTTTAAAAAAACAGGTGGAAGGTTACTACGCAATCGAATAGAGCATGCACAAATTGTCACCCTCACCGATATAGCGCGTTTTAAAACCCTAAAAATAATACCTTCAATGCAACCGGTTCATGCTACTTCAGATATGCATATGGCAGAGCAACGTTTAACAGAAAAACAACTCGAAGGTGCATACGCCTGGCACACCTTTTTACAACAGGGTTCTGTTATTGCTGCCGGATCTGATTACCCTGTAGAACTTGCCAACCCATTTGATGGTTTGTATTCGGCAATAACTCGCATGGATCATAATCAGCTACCTACGAATGGCTGGCGTGCAAAAGAAATTATTAGCAGAGAAGATGCATTACGTGCATTTACTATAGGTGGCGCTTATGCAGCACATCAAGAATTTAAGTTAGGAAGTTTAGAGCAAGGGAAATTAGCTGACTTTATTGTTATTGATACTGATTACTTCAAAGCACCAATAACTGATATATATAACACAAAAGTACTGCAAACATGGGTTGCAGGTGAATTACGTTACCGCAGCGAAGAAAAACTATAAATTACTTATTATTTAGGCTTTTCGTAGGTTTGTATAACTTAATAATATGATAGCTATTTACCAATGCTAACAAAGCATTGGTAAATGCGACAGGAGTTGCTTCAATAGCAACACCATATAAAGCAAAAGCAATACAACCAAATAAATTAAACCAGCGCAGTTTTGATACATCGCTCATAGTAAGCGATATAACTAACAATGCAGAAGCAAAATAGCCTAAATATTCCCAACTCAATTGTTCTCTCCTAGGCTTTAGGTTAGCATTGCATATATTTGCTAACATTCAGTGTTATTGCCTTCAATAAACAGCTATTGCACTACTTGCTGGCGTAACAAAATAAAAAAGCTAACTTACTAAAACCCAAAGCATGCTGGTGATACCAGAAACTTTTAAATCATTACACAGGAAATGAAGGTAAAAACGAGTAAGTTAGCGTAAATTCTTAAAGGCTTAATGTTAACGACATTAAGCCTTAATAAATAGGACAATTGTCCGAAGAGCTTAGTTGATGTTTCAATACCATTTTTCAAGTTACCTTGTTGAGCAATTACTTACCTTTGCAGGAAGTAGTTATCAGCAATCAAAAAAAGAAGTGCTAATTCACCAAGATCAGCCTTTAAGCAAATTGATATTAGTGCGCAGTGGCACCGTTTCGTTTAGCTATGACGTTGGCAATGGAAGACGCTTATTGCTTGGGCAATTAGATTGTAATAACACCTTAATTGGTGAAATTGAAGCGCTAAACAACAATCCTTGTATTTATACAGTGACCTGTTTTAGCGATGTTAGCTATAACTTGATAGAGCTAAAACACTGGCGCGCTTTGTTATTAGATAAGCCTGAGCTAAGTCTTTATACAGCACAAACTATCGCCGCTAAATTTCAAGAAAATCAAAAAATAAACTTAGATAAATTACTATTGCCACTTAGTTATAATATTGCCAAAGATTGTTTATTAAGAGCCGAAAACAGTAACCCAACATTACTTCGTGCCTACCCTACAGTGAATGCCGAAGCAGAGCGCTTTGCTACCACAGAACGAGCCTATAGGCGTGTTGTCACCGAGCTTGTAGATAAAGGTCTCGTTGTACGCACCAGTGATGGACTTTGCGCTGTTGATACAAACACATTAAGTGATTATGTCGATAGCTTTGCTCAACTATAATTTGTACTAAATTAAAAACGGGCCATGGTTTACACCATGGCCCGTTTTGCTTTACGTCAATTAGTGACGTAAATTACTTAAATATTCCTTGAAAGCGATGCATTAGTATATAGTTTACAGGCACTAATATAAGCGTGATAAATGTAGCAAATATAATACCAAACCCTAAACTAACAGCCATAGGAATTAAAAACTGTGCTTGAGTCGCCTTTTCAAATAATAAAGGCATCAAACCAATAAATGTCGTTAAACTCGTTAACATTACCGGGCGAAAACGTGCTGCACCAGCTAATTTAACTGCATCCATTACACTTCCCCCTTCACTGCGTTTTTTGTTAATAAAATCAACAAGTACCAGTGAATCATTGACAACAACACCAATCAAAGCCAACATACCCAGTAAACTCATTATGGTTAGGCTCATTCCCATAATCCAATGTCCTATCACTGCCCCTATCATACCGAAAGGGATAACACTCATTACAATAATAGGCTGCATATACGACTTTAAAGGGATCGCAAGTAACGAATAAATTATAAAAAATACAAACATTAACGCCCAGCCAAGTGAACCAAATGATTCACGCTGCTCTTTCGCTTCACCTTCTAATTTATAATTAACACCTGGATATTGCTGTATCAGTTCGTCTAGATATTGAGATAAATCAGCTTGTAGAGCGGTCATATTGGTATTATCTTTCTCAATGTCAGCGGTAATATTAAGCGTACGGAAACGATCTATACGGTTAATACTTGAAGGACTCTGACCCGGCTCTAAAATAGCAACGTGAGATAAAGGTACCAAGCCGCCAGTTGGCGTATTTACCAATATATTTTGTAAGTCAGCAACTGAGCGACGCTCATCTAATGGTAACCTAACCATGACTTTTACATCATCTCGGCCTCGTTGGATTCGCTGTACTTGCGAGCCGTAAAAAGATGTTCTTATTTGGCTTGCCACATCAACACGATTAAGCCCTAAAGCATACCCTTGATCTGTTAATTCAATCCGTAGTTCTTCTTTACCATCAGACATGCTATCGGCAATATCAAACACCGTAGGATAAGTACTTAAACGGGTTTTTACATGTTCAGATACATCTTGTAAAACCTGTAACGACTTTCCACTCAATTGCACATCAATGGGATCTGAACTACGTCCAATTTCAGCTCTATAGGTTAAGCTTTCAGCCCCTGGTATAACACCAATTAAATTACGCCATTCACTCACTAATTCAGGTGAGCCTATATCAGAGTCACGTTCTTCAGCTGGAGTTATTTCAAATCGCACTGATCCTGAATTTGATACACTACCGCGTCCGCCAGTTGTTGCCAAAATATTTAAAATAATACTTTCACCGGTTTCTTCATCACGATATTTATCTTGCAGCTGCTGCGCTTTTTCAGACATATCAATAATGTATTTATTTGTCACTTCAAACGGTGTACCAGTCGGTAGTGTTAAAGAAACACGCACTGTTTCACTCGGTATACGAGGGAAAAATACAAATTTAGTCCAACCGCTCGTGATCATCGTTAAAATAATAATAAACACCCCAATGAATAAACTAACAGTAGTGAATTTATTCGATAATGCTTTACTTAAAATGGGTTGGTAGTACTTTAAGATAGCGCCTTCGAAGCCATCGGCAAAACGCTGTTGAAGTATCTCTAATTTAGAAGACTTTGTTTTTTCTGTGCGTAGTTTTAAATACTTTAAATGAGCAGGTAATACAAATTTTGACTCGATTAACGAAAATAATAAAACCGGAATCACAATCACCGGAATTTGTGCAAATAAAGCCCCTCGCGCACCTTCGATAAATGCCAATGGTAAAAAGGCAGCAACCGTTGTTAATACACCAAAAGTAACCGGAGTTGCGACTTCTTGAGTACCTAAAATAGCAGCCTGCTCCCCTGATTTTGCGGTTTTAAAATGAGTGTATACATTTTCGCCGGTGACTATCGCATCATCAACAACAATACCTAGCACCAAAATAAAGCCAAATAAGCTCATGATATTTAAAGTAACGCCAAATATTGGCATCGCAATAAATGCGCCCATAAAAGAAACTGGTATTCCTATAAACACCCAAAACGCAATGGCAGGTCGCAAAAATAATGTTAATAAAGCTAAAACCAAAATACCGCCTTGCAAAGCGCTACTGGTTAAAGTGGCAATACGGCTTTTTACCACCTCTGAATCATCATCCCAATAACTTAAAGAAAACCCTTTAGGTAACGTCGCTTGTTTTTCTTCAATATAGTTTTTTACTGCATCCGCTACCGCAATGGCACTTTGAGGACCAATTCGATATACATCAATAAAAGCAGCTTGCTTACCATTAAAACGAGTCCGTACTGGCGTTTCTTCAAAATCATCACTAATTTTAGCAATATCACCTAAGCGAATAACAGTACCGTCACTTTGATTTTTAACGACAATTTTAGCAAACTCATCTTTTCGGTATGCTTGACCTTTAGAGCTAATTAAAACCTCGCCTCCTTCGGTTTTTAAATTACCTGCAGAAATATCAGAGCTAGATTTAGAAATAGCAGTAGCAATATCAGCTAAGCTTAAATTATATTGTCTTAATGTATCTTGGCTGACTTCAATCGCAATTTCATAATCACGTACACCACTTAATTCTACTTGGGTAATATCAGGTAGTCGTAAAAGATCATCACGTACCTTTTCGGCATATTCTAACGTTTCTTTTTCGCCATACTCACTAGCGATAGTCACTGCGATTACTTCACGAATACGTTCAGCTAAAGAGATAACTGGCTTTTCTGCATCAGCAGGAAATGTATTAATTGCATCAACACGGCTTTTTATATCCGCTAATAAATTTCTGGGGTCGTAACCTGTATCCACTTCAATTGAAACTGACGCACTCCCTTCTGAAGAGCGACTTGATATTTGTTTTATACCTTCAAGATCTTGCACCGCTTCTTCTACTCGAATAGTCACGCCTTGCTCAACATCTTCAGGGTTAGTACCAGGTAAACTGACGCTAACGCTAATCATATCGGTTTCAAAAGAAGGAAATACTTCTAAAGGTATTTTGGTTGATAAACTAAATAAACCCGCTATTAAAATAGTAATAAGGAGCAAGTTAGCTGCAACATGATTTTTGGTAAACCAAGCTATCATTGTTTACCTCCTTGCCTTTGAGCTCGACGCTTCTTCATTAGCTCTTCAACACTAATGCCCTGCTCTTTCGCTTGTTTTTCTAACTGCTCGCGAGATGGGCGTGATTTATTACTGCTATTTTTTTGCTTACTAGGTTCACCTAAAATATCTACCGCAGTACCCGAACTCACCTGACCAAGAGGTGTGGTTACTAACTTATCGCCCGCTGACAAACCTGATTTAATCATCACATATTTTGCATTTTGCCATAAGAATGTAATTTCTTTTCTTTGTAAAACATTGTCTTGAACTATATATACATAGCTTCCTTGATAAATAGTGCTATTAGGAATAATTAACGCATCAGGAACAACTTTACCGGTGATCTCTGCTTTTACATATTGACCGACTTTAACAGGGTATTGATTATTTCTACCGGCTTTATAAGGGTCTGTAATTTGGCCTACCACATAAAGTTGCTGTGCGGTTTCATCAATGGCACCTTCCGTTCTGACTATTTTACCTTGCCAAACTTGCTCTCCGACTAGGTCTGAAGTGAACTTAACGGTTGCATCTAGATCTTTTTTACTGCCATCTCTAAATTGTTCAGGTAAACGTATAAATGGTAAATCTTTGTTTTTTATAGGTAAACGAATTTCAACACTATCAATAGCATAAATACTAGCTAGTTCAGAATTTTCATTGACTACCTGTCCTAAATCAACATTACGACTCAGGATTCGGCCATCATAAGGTGCTGTAATTTTTGTACGCTCTAAATCAAGCTGTGCTTTTTCAAGAGCCGCTTGAGCAGATAATACCTCTGCTTTTGCTGCTGCTAATTGTGGCTCTCTTAGCACTAAGCTGTTTGCTTGCTGCTTATTTCCTAAACGCTGCCAATCAATTAAAGCCTGTTCACCCCGTGCTTTTTCTTCTAATAAACCTTGCTCTGCGGTAAGTAAAGCGGCTTGTGCCGATTTCACTTCAGCTTGATGGTCTCTATCATCAAGCTGTAATAGCACCTCACCTTTAGAAAAAAAGCCCCCTTCTCTGAAGTCGTCACTGACTGCAATAATTTGCCCCGATGCCTGGGCAACTAATAAGCTTTGCGTGTGTGGTTTTACCGTACCAAAACTATCGATCGTTATTTGATAATCTTGTTTTTTTAGTGTTTCAACAGCAACACTAATTGTTGCTTTTGGCGCAGAACCAAATCGCTTGGCTTTTGGTGGATTACCTTTGATAAACATAACAATAATGATAGTGGCCACAATAACCACTGTTGGAATCAAAAGTTTTACTAATTTAGTTTTCATCGTTATTGCTCTTTAATTCTTGTGAGGCTTGAGTGTAATCGCCACCGAGGGCTACATGTAAGTTAACTTTATTGTCTATCAGCTGCTTTTTTAATTCGATTAACGAGCTTTGTGCGTCAAAAGAACGTTCTTGAGCTTCAAGTACTGTTGTATAGCTCTCTAAACCTCGTTGATATTGCTCAAAAGCAAGTTCTTCTGCCGCTTGTGCATTTTCTTGTGCAGACAATGTTGATTTATACTGTGCGGTGAGTGACACTTGATTAGTGATCCCCGATTCAACATCATTAAATGCATCATATAACGTTTGCAAATAAAGCTGCTCTTGCTGTTTAACAGCTAAGTTAGCAATTTCTTCATTGGCTTTTAATTTTCCAGCATTAAATAATGGCGCAGAGATATTACCTATAAGCGACCAAGCAAGGCTAGATGGAGAAAGTAAGTCACTTAATTCATTACTTTGATCACTTAAACTTGCAGATAAATTAATACTAGGAAAACGCTGTTTATGCGTATAAGCTAAAAGTGAATCACTCGCTAATAACGAATACCAGCTTGCTTTAAGTTCTGCTTTTCGAGTTATTAACTGCGAAGGTAAACCTAAAGGTAAGGCCTCTTTAATAACAGGGAGCTCTGCATTTGCACTTATTGCACCTTTAGGATACTCACCTAATAACCGCTCTAAAGTTCGAGCAGCATCAACAACATTGGCTTTTTGCGTTGCAATACGAGAATGTTCTGAATTAAGCTCATTGCGAGCTAAATACACATCAAGTGCGGCGTTTAAGCCCTGCTTATAACCCGACTCAATTATTTCCAGGTTTTGCTGCGAGTTTGTTTCACGTTGATTATATAGTTCGAGAAGTTGCTGTTGAGTAATTAAATCAAACCATGCAATGACAACATCTGCTACCAATTGCTGTTTTTGTTGCTCATACTCGGCTTGTTGCGCTAAGTAGTTTAAACTTGCCTCACGTTTAGAGTCAGACAAAGCTCCCCATAAATCAACCTCATAACTGAGATCTAAACTTAATGAAGTACTACTACTATAACTAACCGGGCGATTATCTTTACTGCGACCTAGTTGTGATGACAATTCTAAACTTGGCCATAAATCAGCGCCAGCAACAATTAATTGTTGTTTTAAAATTGCCACATCATAATGCGCTTGTAATAATTCTTGATTATTATTTAATGCTTTTTCTATTAAATTATTAAGTTGTGGGGTGTTAAGGGTAGCAACCCATGCATCTTGAACTTTAATAGGTGCAGTTTCACTTTTTAATTGCTGCCATTGCTCAGGAAAGATATCGTTACTTTGCTTGCGTTCTGAAGGTGCGAATGTACTTACGCAACCACTAAGTAATGCCATCCCTATCGCTAATACTGTTGGCTTGTACGGCCACATCATAATTAAACCTAAATTAATCCCATTTATGAATGTAATTCAATCACTTTGCTAACTTTTGCTCAACTTACTTTACATAACATTACATAAGTATACGATGAGTAAACAAAATACAAAGTTAGATTACAAAAAACGATTTATCATTGTAATTAACACCTTAATTACCTTTAATAAGTTGTGCCAATAAAAGTAGTTTTAAAGTAGTAACCATTTTAGATATTCCAGTGTTCATCGTAAAATAATAGGAACTTATTCATGCTTAAACAACTCACGTGTTTGTTATTCTGCGGGGCTTTTTTTAGTCCGTACAATTATGCACACAATGCTCAAAAAAACTACACTGCTGAACAAGTTATCGAATACTTAGGGCTAAAAGGTCATGTTGAAGGCGGTTTTTATAAAAGAACCTATCAAGCAAATAATACCGCTACAATAACAACACAAAAAGGTGAGCGGTTTTCGATGACCTCTATTTTTTATTTACTCAGTGCAGAGTCGCCCATTGGACACTTTCATTTAAATAGGTCAGATATAGTGCATTACTTTCAACTTGGCGATCCAATTACATATTACTTGATCGATCCAAATGGAGTATTAAGTACTGTTGTAATGGGAACAAATTTAGCAGCAGGAGAACAGCTACAAGTAACTGTACCGGGCGGGACATGGAAAGCCTCAAAAATAGTACCTGGCGGGCACCATGGTTACTCATTAATTAGTGAAGCGGTTTCACCTGGGTTTGATTTTGCAGACATGACTTTAGGTTATCACGATTTACTTATAACGCAGTTTCCACAACATAAAGCGCTTATTATGCAATTAAGTCCAGCGCTGCCACCTGAAAAGTAAAGAAAAAAAAGCCCTGCACATAATGCAGGGCTTTAAAATAAATGGTGCCTCGACCCGGAATCGAACCAGGGACACGAGGATTTTCAATCCTCTGCTCTACCAACTGAGCTATCGAGGCACATAAACTGTGCTAGTTAATTGTTAAATAATAACATTTAACTTAAATAAATACTGTCGACTAATCAAGTCGAGCGGATAACCTGATTTAGTTACTGATTACAAGTCAGTTCTTCTTTCAAATTATCAAAATAAATGGTGCCGACTAACCGAGTCGAACGGATAACCTGATTGAGTTACTGATTACAAGTCAGTTCTTCTTTCAAATTATCAAAATAAATGGTGCCGACTAACCGAGTCGAACGG
>NZ_JAGJEG010000012.1 GCF_018100905.1 Pseudoalteromonas sp. MMG010
GCCCATGCAGAGCTCAGTAGGCCCGTACCTAATCGTAACCCCTTAATAACTAAAACAAAACCAATGCTCACAAAGAGAAGCAAATGAGGGGAAATGAGAAGCCAATAAACACGTTCTAGTCACTAAATCACTAGGTCACTTCTCTAAAGCGCAGCGTCTCCAAAGCGAAGCGCCTCTTTGTGCATAAATGTCTTAATCACTAAAAACTAAAGACAAAAGCCATTGCTCACAAAGAGAAGTAAATGAGAGTAAATGAGAAGCCCAACACACGTTCTAGTCTGGACTTCCCAGCTTTCACTAAATCACTTCTCTAAAGCGCAGCGTCTCCAAAGCAAAGCGCCTCTTTGTGCAAATTTGTCTTAATTACTAAAACCAAAGACAAAGCCAATGCTCACAAAGAGAAGCAAATGAGGGTAAATGAGAAGCCAACAAACACGTTCTAGTCACTAAATCACTTCTCTAAAGCGCAGCGTCTCCAAAGCGCAGCGCCTCTTTGTGAATAAATGTCTTAGTTACTTAAAACCAAAGACAAAACCAATGCTCACAAAGAGAAGCAAATGAGGGTAAATGAGAAGCCAACAAACACGTTCTAGTCCCTAAATCACTTCTCTAAAGCGCAGCGTCTCCAAAGCGAAGCGCCTCTTTGTGCATTAATGTTTTAATCACTTAAAACCAAAAACAAAACCACTGCTCACAAAGAGAAGAAAATGAGGGTGAATGAGAAGCCAGTAAACACGTTATAGTCCTAAATCACTACTCGTAGTGTAGAGATCCTGTGGGTTTAGCTTTAGCTAAAAAGCGTTAAGAAAGATCCGTTAAATAATCCGCGACATATTTAAATTATAATTAAGTATTCATATTGTCAGGATGTTTTTACTACATATTTATTAATTTTATAATTTTTATTAACATTTAAGTTCTATATCACTATACTTACTTTAGATTTGGTTATTTATTCTTACTAATTTTTATTAGAATAGTATTAAGGGTTAATTTTTTAATGAGATTTTATATAACATGGTTGGTTGCTGCTTGTAGTTTATTTCAAGGCACTAGCTATGCAAAAGGAGTTGATATTTCGGGTTATGCACGAGTTGTTACTGGGTATTTAAATGTAGAAGATACTGACTATGAAGGGTACTCTGACAGTATTAGTGGATCGCCCGATAGCTTATTTGCGATTCAGGCACAATATCAGTTTGTTAAAGGCTTAGAGCTAACCGGACAACTGGTATTAAAACCTAACAATACCACTGATCAAGATGGTTCAGGCTTAGAATGGTTATATTTGACATATCGTCCTACAGAGCAACTTCAATTTAAATTAGGAAAGCTAAGAACCCCATTTTTTTCTATGAGTGACTTTGCTGATGTCGGCTTTGCTTACCCTTGGATAAGCCCTCCTAGACAAGTGTATGATACTTATCTATTTGATACCTTTAATGGTATCGATGCGACCTATAAGTTTAGTACCCCCTTGTTTGATGCCAGTGTAGAGGGATATTTTGGCCAAGAATCAGGGCAATTAGATATAGGTCCTATCAATACTGATTTTTCAGCGAAAAGAATTTTTGGCGTTATTGGTAAAGTTAATATCGAAAACTTTGAAGTCAGGCTTTCTAATTATACGGCAGAGCTAAATTTATACCGTGATAGCTTATTTTCTTTTAGGGACTTGCTGGTTAGTCTAAACTTTAACGAAAGTGCTGATTTATTACAGACCGAAGGACGTGCAGCTGTTAAGCAATTCGGTTTAAGTTATGATAATTTAGATTATTTTGCTCGTGCTGAATGGATAAAAATTACCTCTTCGTTAGATTTAGTATCTGATATATCAAGTTATTACCTCAGTGGGGGGGTTAATATAAATAACTTAACCTTCCATTTAACATTTGCTGATAGTGATGTCGATTTACCAACACCTTCTGGAACGCAGTTAATACCTATGGGTGTAAGCGATGACTTAGATTTTATTGCGTCAGAGTACCTTGCTATTTTTGACCGTTCTAAGCCTGATGCATTGCAAAGCTGGACTGCAGGTGTCCGATGGGATGTATTACCTAATTTGGCATTAAAGTTTGAAGCGTCCACCTTGAAGGGTGCTGGAGGGTATAACTCTTTTTTTATTAATGACAATGGTAAGACAGTAACAAAAGGCGAGTTGTTTTTATTTGCTGTTGATTGGGTTTATTAATGTATATAAAACCAGTTAAGAGCACATTACAAAAGATATCTCTTTTTTTGTTTTTTAATTTTGTCGTCATGACGAATAGCTATGCTACAGAGAGTAGTAATATTGTTTTGGTTATTAACTCGTCTGAGTTAACTAATAGTTTAACAAAGCAACAAGTGCGGAATATTTATATGGGAGGCGCGCTTAGCCAAAAGTATTTACCAGTGCATTTACCAGTGGGGGATCCACTGAGAGTAGACTTTAATACTTATATTATCGGATTAACCGAATCTAGGATTCAATCTTACTGGGCGCAGATGAAGTTTACAGGAAGAAGTAAACCACCAATAGTAAAGGCGACTGTCGACGAGGTTTTACAGTATATAATTGAGCATGAAAATGCGATTGCTTATATACCTGAAAATATTACTTTGCCGATTAGCCTGGCTGTATTGAGTTTATCAAAGGGTTAGTTAAAACTTATAATTTAAAAGGGTTTTTATTTTATATGAAATCTAAAATTGCATTATTTTTATCTTTTTTTTGTGCTTGTGGGCAATTTAACGCACATGCTAATGACGCTATTGAATTTTCTGGCTATGCTCGAATTATTGCGGGTTATTTTGATCAGGAAAATGTTGAATATGACGGGTATGACAATAGCATCAACTTTTCACCAGATAGTTTAATTGGCTTACAATTAGATTATGAACTTAATGAGTATTTCGCACTGACTGGGCAGGTTAAGTTAACCGATAGTCGCGTTAGTGAAGATGATTCATCCGGTTTGGAGTGGCTATATTTAACGTACCAACCTACCGATAATATACAAATGAAATTAGGTAAACTGCGTACTCCATTTTTTGCTATGAGTGATTTTTCTGACGTTGGTTTTGCCTATCCTTGGATAAACCTCCCACAGCAGGTATACAATACTTATTTGTTTGATACCTTTAATGGGATAGATGTTATCTATAAGTTTTCAGGGAAAAACTTTGATGCCAGTATTGAAAGTTATTATGGTTATAAAAATGGTGTCACTGAAGTTGGTAATATTAAAAGTGGGTTGGAGGTTGATAATCTTGTTGGCGTAATAGGTAAGCTGAATGTATCTAATTTAGAGTTTAGAGCGGCTAAATATAGTGGCGATGCTTCACTGGATTTCAGTGACCTTAAAGAAATGGAGTTTCAGTTACGTGAACTTGGTTTTACACAAAGTGCTGATACGTTATCAACTAAAGGACAAGCTGAAGCTGAACAACTGAGTATTTTATTTGATAACCTAAATTATTTTTTTAGAGCTGAGTGGATTAGAATAACAACCGATTTTGAAGTTATTCCCAGTGCAGATAATTATTATTTAACGGGTGGCTTTAACTTAGGCGCTATTACTTATCACTTAACTTATGGTAACAGTGATGTTACTAGCGGTTCGACTATCAATGAAATTCCCACAGGGGTTAGTGATGATTTAGATAAGCTAAATAATGCATATCAAGAAATATTTAGAAGCTCTACCCCTGATGAACTTGAAAGTTGGACATTAGGAGTTCGTTGGGATGTCCGAACAAATATAGCCCTTAAAGCCGAAGTTTCAACACTTAAAGGTAACGATGGAGTTAATTCATTTTTTAGTTCATCTGACTCTCAAAATTTTGATAAAAAGGGTAATTTATATCTACTTGGCTTAGAGTGGGTATTTTAATGAAAGTTACAACTAATCACTTAAAAAACCCTGCGACTGTATTAATTTTATTATTAATTACGATGCTTTATACGACGTTTGCTTATAGTGAAAATACAACACCGAGTAATATTATCGTTGTAGCTAATATTGCAGATAAAAATAAGGTGTTAACTAAACAGCAAATCAGGCATATATACATGGGCGGAGCATTAAGCCGTCAATTTAAGCCGGTTAATTTACAGGTAGGAAACCCAATTAGGGTCGACTTTAATACTCATATAGTTGGTTTAACAGAGTCGAGGATTCAAGCTTATTGGGCGCAAATGAAGTTTACTGGGCGTAGTAAGCCCCCGATTGAGTTTTCGAATATAGACGCTGTTATGAGCTATATTCTTGCAGAAGAGAATGCAATTGCCTATGTGCCTGCAGATACAAAAATACCTGCAAGCTTAACGGTAGTAAAAAAATAGTGTTATTTTTTTACTACCGTTAACTCAGAAAATAACTTTTCAGCGTTCGCTACTTCACTCGCGAGTCGTTCTATTGGTACTGGTTTTGCAAAGTAAAACCCTTGCAAGTCATCAGCATTATTTTCTAATAAATAATGTGCTTGTTCAGGGGTTTCTATACCTTCACAGCATATTGTTAAATCAAGTCTCTTACCTAAGTCTAATATTGTTTGTAGTACAACGGCATTCTTAGAAGAGTTATCTAATTGATTCACAAACATCCGGTCAATTTTTAATGTGTCTATTTCTATTTGGGTCAGATAACTTAATGATGAATAACCTGTACCAAAATCATCGAGCGCGATAGAGCCCTGCATTGCTTTTATATCATGAAAAAATTCATTGGCATTGCTAAAGTGATCAAGATAGCTAGATTCAGTGATTTCAAACTGTATATGTTTTAAATCACAATTATATTTAACTACTTTCTCTTTTATTATGTCTATAAAACAGGGGTCTTGTAAGTCATGGCTAGAAATATTAAGTGATACTAATACATCTTCATCAACTAGCTGCTTTAAGCTTTCTAAGTTTTTAAATACTTGAGTTAGTACCCAGCGGGTGATCGCTTTAATTTTACCTGCCTGTTCGGCAATCGGTATAAATTCCCCCGGTGATATAAAACCTAATGCCGAGTTAGGCCAACGAATGAGAGCTTCTAAGCCTTTTGCTTTACCACTTTTATTTATTTTTAATTGATAATATAGCTCAAACTCATTTTCATTAATGGCTTGGTTAATTAAGTTCGCTATTTGAATTTTACGTTGGTTATCTGCAAGTAATTCGGGGTTAAATACAGTATAGGTCCCCTTTCCTTGTTCTTTTGCTGTATACATTGCAATATCGGCATTCGTTATTGCAACATCAATATTATAATTGGCTTGTTGTGCACTAACAACGCCGATACTCACGCCAGTTTGCACATCCCAGTTATTAATTTTTATAGGGTCGTGCATTAAATTAATGATTCGCTTTGCTGTATCTATAGCCCGATTTAAATCATCAAGGTTAGGCAACATAATTAAAAATTCATCACCACCGATACGCGCAATAATATCTTCAGCTCGTAAATGGCTTTTAATTTTATCTGCCACTGATTTAAGTAATTTATCGCCAGTTTCATGCCCTAAAGTGTCGTTTACACCTTTAAAGTTATCTATATCGAAAAATAAAATGGCAAGCTCTTGTTGGTTTTTTTGTGTTTCTTTTAGTGCTAAACGTAATTGTTCCAGAAAAAATATTCGATTAGGCAAACCCGTTAAAATATCGTAATTAGCTAGGCGCTCCATAGCGTGCTTTTGTTCTAATAGCTTTGCAGTGTGTTTTCGATTTGTTTTTATCTGGCCATTAATTGTCTGTAGTAGATTATTAATATCGTTACCCAACTGCGATACTTCGTCCTTACCACTGACCTTATATTGCAGTTTATAATCGGTGGTTTTTTCTACTTTACGAGTGAATTTAGATAATTGCAGTAAAGGCTTTAGTAGGTGTTGATATACCCAAAAGGAGAAGGCAATGGCTAATATTACAACAACAATCACAAAAGGGATCGTACTATTAAATAAGTTACTTTTACTTTGCGCGAGTGGTTTTTTTAAATCTTGTACTATTAATAAATAGCCAATAGGGTAGCTGGCCTCACCAATTGGTTTTAATGCTGCGAGTCCTTCATCTATTTCTGTAACGCTAAATGGAAGTTGGTTAACGGCTATGGAGTTTAATGTTGGTTTATAGTTTTTTAATTTAAGGTAATTTGGATGAACGTATGATTGTATTAACTGCCAATTCTCATCAAAAACATTTACAAACTTTATATGCTCATATCGATCAAGCCCTAATAGCTCTGTTGTAATAGCAAACATGTCATGCTGCTCTGACATTATTCTAAGCAGGTTATCTGCAATATTTGATGACATTGCATCTAAATTTTCTTTTACAGAGTGGCTGTATAAACTTTTGTGTTCATTTATTGAGGATAAAAAAACTAAGCTTGAAGTGATTAAAATAGAAATAATAGTAATTGAAATGAATTTATAGCGAATACTTTGAAACATTAACGATTACCTTTAAGTATATTTGTACCTACAAAAGATACAGTATTGATATAACACTATTACTTAATACTTTAAGTGAAATGTTAACTTATTAATACACCTTAATGTATTAATTTTATGAAATCAGAAAAATAAATAAGCAGGGGATTTTAAAAGGTTACAAAATTGCACTTTAGATGTTTATTCGTACTTTGTTGCAATTTCATTGTTGGTTAAATGCTGGGTCTGTGTAAAACTACGGGAGTTATTTTAAGTAATCAGGTGACATGAATGTCAAATATTAAAGTTTGGAAATGTCTAAGCCTGTTTTGTTTGTTAATTACGCTTGTAGGCTGTCAATCTAAAGAAGAGCAGCTCAAACAAACAATTCAGCAATCTATACAAACAGCCGATGCAGAGCTCGCTCAATTAGGCAGAGCACTTGAAAACGATAGTATAAAAAATGCGATTGTTTTAAAAGAATATGCAAATATATTAAAGCAACAGCGCCCAGAACTAACAAAAGTAGCTGATGTAATTGCGCAAGATGCGACAAAAAATGGTGCTCTTTTTAGTGGGTTACAACAACGTTTAACCGATATAAAAAAAACTTATCTTATTCCTCCTTATGAAGAAACGTTACTTAATATTGATGTATTAAGAGAAGCTGCGAAGCCAACTTTATTTTCAGATGCCTTAACTGATCCTATTAATATGCTAGCAGATATGTCTAATGGTTCACTTGCGCGCATAGGGGCAATTAGCCAGCTAGCTGAGGGTGAAGGAGAGGGCAATCAGTTAGTGGGTAACCCAAACTATGGGAACTGGCAAACTAATAATAATGGTATTAGTTTTTGGCAGTGGTATGGAATGTACCGTATTTTGGGAGATGTATTTGACCGTGTTGAATATGGCCGTTGGAGTAAGCGCAGAAAATACAGCTACTATAACGATTATGGCCGCACACGTTACTCCAGCCCTAAGCAAATCAAAACTCAAAGCGCTTTAGAAACTCGCACTCGTCAATCTTACCAGCGTCAAGGTAAGCAATTTACGAGTCCATACGCGAGTAAAAAAACCGGTGCGTCAGGGTTAAGCCGTAGTAGTTATACACCACCGAAAACCCGAAGCAGCTATGCGTCTAAAAGTAATTATAGTAATGGCTCAGGATCGGTTCGAAATAGTAATAGTAGAACTTCACGCGGTGTCAGTCGCGGTAAGTAAAAGAATAACGTTGGAGTTAAAAAATGTACGAATTTAACGGAATAACTATGTGGTCATTACAAGCATTAGCCATTGATTTTGCCATTATAATATTATTGTTTTTAAGTCTTAAATATATAAAAGGCTGGGTTTCTAATTTACATGCTAACGACGAAATCACAGAGCGTGATAATTTTGCTTTTGGGATTAGTTTTGCTGCTGGCTTAGTGGCATTAGCTATTGTATTAACCGGTGTGAGTAGTGGGGCGTTTGCAGAGTCGCTACAACAAGAAGCGCTGCAAATGTTTGCCTACGGCGTGCTCGCTATTGTATTGATAAAATTAGGTCACTTTTTTCAAGACAAAGTAGCGCTGCGTAAAGTCAGTCTGCATAACGAAATTGTAAAAGGCAATGTAACGGCAGCGGTGATTGACTTTGGTCATGTTGTGAGTGTCGCTATTGTTATTCGCTCTGCGCTTTTATGGGTTGCTACAGATGGCTGGCATGGCTTACCTATTGTTGTTGCTGCTTTTATTATTGGCAGTTTAGTGTTGTTGTTGGTTAGCCAATACCGTGTGCAATTATTTAAACGTACAAATAAAAACGGTGATTGCCTGCAGCAAGCTATTATTGATGATAATTTAGCGGTAGGTATTCGTTATGCTGGATACTTAATCGGTAGCGCACTGGCTATTACCGCAGCAAGTGGTATAGCACCTTATGTTGCCGATAATATTAATGCGAGCTTATTATATTGGGCGCTTAGTGCCGTTGTTTGTTTAATTGCTTTTATTATTTTACACGTAGTTACTATTAAAATAATTTTATCGGGTTGTGATATATCTGATGAAGTAAATCGTCAAAAAAATGTAGGGGTTGCTACTATTTCTGCGGCAATTTCGTTTGCTGTTGGAGTTACAATGGCTACATTATTAGGCGCATAATACGTGTCTAGTCAAACAATTAGCCCAAGTAAACGTGCATTACTTGGGCACGATATACTGCTTATTACCGTGATGGCCATACTCGCTGGATGTGGCCTTATTTATGAATACTTACTTTCGCATTATGCAGGGCGTGTACTGGGCTCTGTAGAAAGTGCAATCTATGCCATGATAGGCACCATGATTGTGGCGATGGGCTTGGGGGCATTTTTAGCCCGCTGGTTTAAAGATGCATTTACAGCTTTTGCCTGGCTCGAAAGCATTATTGCTTTAGTGGGTATGGGTTGTATTTTAGCGATTGCAAGCGTCATTGCTGTTAGTTATTCGTTACCTCATTTATTTTCTGAAATATTTAACCTCCCTCCCGATATCATACTCAATGGCTTTGTTTTTCAAAAATTACAAGCATGGTCACGGTTTTTACCTTATGTGTTTGGTTTATTACTGGGCTTATTTATTGGTATGGAAATACCTTTAATTGCGCGTATTAGACAGCATGTATATGGCCGATTTTTAGAAAATAATGCAGGGACCATTTATGGTGCCGATTACATAGGTGCAGGTATTGGCGCGGCTATTTGGGTGAGTATTATGCTTGCTATGCCAATTATGCAAGCGGCAGCGTGGACCGCATTATTTAATATAGTGGCAGGATTGGCATTTTTATGGCGTTACCATGCTCAGGTGCGTTTCGCTAAATTACTCTTGTTATGCCATATTTTGTTGCTTGCTCTATTTGCATTTATTTTACTATTTGGCAGTAGTTGGATGAACTCATTGAGTAATGTACTTTACAAAGATAAAGTGATTTACTCACAAGCTACTAAATACCAACATGTTGTATTAACTGAGCGATTAAGTAAAAACCAAGCTCAGCCTATCACCGATTTGTATTTAAACGGTCGCTTGCAGTTCTCCAGTATTGATGAGCAAATATACCACTCAATGTTGGTGTACCCAGCAATGCTTGCATCAAATCGTCACGACAAAGTTCTGATTATCGGAGGCGGCGACGGCCTTGCACTAAGAGACGTGTTAAAGTGGCCGGTTAAACACGTTACACTGATTGACTTAGATGCTCAGTTGCTAAACTTATTTGGCCATGCCGACACCAATTTCAACCCTCCAGAACATATTCGTACTCGCTTAGAGAAATTAAATAAGCAGGCAATGGCAAACCCCAAAGCGCACATTATTGTCGGTGATGCATTTTTAGAGATAGAGAAGTTACTCGATCAAAGCCAGCAGTTTGATACGATTATTATTGATTTGCCTGATCCGAATCACCCCGACTTAAACAAAATGTACAGTGATTATTTTTATAACCATATTCGTCAGCTACTTGCCCCAGATGGTGCAATGGCGGTGCAATCTACATCGCCTTATCATGCCAAAAAAGCATTTTTAAGTATTGGCAAAACAGTGAAGGCGGCAGGGTTTAATTTTGTACAACAGTATCAGCAAAATATACCTTCTTTTGGTCAGTGGGGCTGGACTATAGCCACTAAAATGGGTCAATCACCCCGTGCTCGTATTGCTAATATAAACACCATGCCAGTGGCTTCTCGATGGGTGAGTAAAGAGTATTTACTTGCCAGCTTTGTGTTTCCTAATAGTTATTTTGAAAACATAAAAGATATAGATATTAATAGATTAGGCTCGGGTCAACTGTATGATTATTACAGAGGGGCATGGCAAGTCGAGAGTGAGCTGTATAAAAATTAATGAAACCGGTTGACATAATATGTCAGGCGTGAGAATCTTAACTCAGACATAATATGTCATTTAACAAAAAAGGCAGAGACATGGAATTAAACGAACTTTCAATAAAACTAGCTTCTTTTGAAACCGAAGGCGCTAACTTTGAATCTTTCTTGATTGCCAATCCAGGTGAGCAAGATGTGTTACAAGTCATTGTTGATGGTAACGATGAACTTCCGATTTTTGTTACGCAAACACAAGAGCAATTGCTATGTATTAGTTATTTGTTTAGTGAAGAGGAAGTGAAAGAGTCGCTTCGTAACGAATTAAACGAAACCTTATTGCGCTTGAACGTGCCAATCCCATTGAGTGCATTTGCTAAAATAGATAAAAAATATGCCATTTTTGGTGCTCTATCGGTTAACTCATCATTTGATGATATTACTCACGAATTAGTGACTTTAGCTGATAACGCAATCGATGCACTTGAAGCGGTAACTTTGTATTTAAACGATTAGGATAACAATCCAAGCCCGTTTACATGATCCCCTACCTGAGCAAGGTAAGGCAATTTTTTGGAGTTAAGATTATGAGTATTTTAAAGAAATTATTTACAGCAGTTCGTGGCGGCGCACGTGAAGCGGGCGAAGCAATTGTTGATGCAAATGGTATCCGTATTTTTGAACAAGAAATTGCCGATGCACAAAACGCATTACAAAAAGCAAAGAAAAGCCTAACAGAAGTCATGGCAAAAGAAATGCAAACTAAGCGTAAAATTAGCGCGGTAGAGGCATCGATAGCAGAGCACGAAGCTTACGCAGGACAAGCGCTTGAAAAAGGCAACGAAGCGTTAGCGTTAGAAATTGCTGAAAAAATTGGCGACTTTGAAGGCGAAAAAGCTGAGCACGAGCAAGTATTATCTGGTTTTAGCAACCATATTGTAACGCTTAAACAGCAAGTTAAAGAAGCCGAAAAATCAATAAAAGAAAACCAACGCCAGCTAACAATGGTGAAAACCACTGAAAGCGTGCAACAAGCAACCATGGCGGTTAACAGCACATTAAATACGAATAGTTCGTCAATGACTTCTGCGCGTGAATCGCTTGAGCGTATTAAACAACGCCAACAAGATCGCCAAGACCAACTAGGTGCAGCGAAAGAGCTTGAATCACAAGTTAATGGTGACGATTTAAAAGCGAAAATGGCTGAAGCAGGGATTGGTGATACCAACCCAAAAAGTGCTGATATTTTAGCGCGCATTAAAGCAAAGCAAAACGGTTAATAACCAGAGTATCTATTTTAAAAGGTAACGTATTTAGGTACGTTACCTTTTTTGTCGCAAGGGTAGTGAACTATGTTTAATTTTTTCAAATCTAAAAAACAACCAGAACGTCAATTAAATCATGCTAAAGACCTTAAAAAAGGCGACATGCTTAGTGTGATCGACTCGTTTGCCTACCCAAGCTGGTTAAAAGGCGAGACATTGCGAGTGATCGAAGTACAAACGTATCAATACGAACATAGTAGCGATACTGAATTTGTGCTTGAAAGTAACAGTGGTCAGGTTGTTTTTCTACAAATTGAACAAGAAGATGGTGAACAAAAAGCCCATTTTTCTATAAAAATTCAGCGTGATGATGTCGATGCTATTTTTACCTTAGATGAGTTCGCACGTATTTTTGATGAAGAATCGTTAACGCATATTACCGTTAAAAATAGCCCCGAACGCTACATGCAGTTTTTAGGTACAAGCTATCAGCAAAGTGAAACTCCTTTTGTATGCTATTTTCATAAAAAAGATTTTCGCTCTACAAGCCTACCACGTTATCAGCAAGCGGGCGCAGAGCCTTGCGAAATGATTTGCTTAAATTCCGATGACGGAAGTCATGGCTTAAATATTGAAATTTGGGATGGCGGTGAAACAGAAGTATCACTGACGCTAACACGCCCTATTAGCGATATTGTTGATTTGTTCCCTGGAGACGCCAGTGAGTGATGCCAAAGAAAAATGGTTACGCCAAGAAAATGCAGTACGTGCAACACAAATGGCATTTGATTTAAGCAGTGAAGTGCAAAAATCAATAAAAAAGCAAGCGATAGACCAAGAGCTCACCCCCTCTGATATGATCAGAAAGATTTTAGGGCTAGATGTTAAGTCAAAGAAAACCCGACAACGTTTATCGTTTAATTTAAATGATGAAGAAATAGCGCAGTTAGCAACGCGCTTTAATGTGCCTAATGGCGATAAGCGAGCGGTGAAGCAACAAGTTGCTGAATTATTAATTGCGCGTACAAAAAATGCTGGAAACACGTAATAAAAAATAGTGAATATACCCATCGCCACTTTAAAAGGGAGACCTTACGGGTAATGAGTATATTCATAGTATCAGCTTTTACTATTAACGGTAAAACGCTTCAACAGTGCCTTTAACAGTCATTAATAAAGGTTGTCCACGACGGTCAAGTGCCTTAGGTGCAGCTACTTTAATCCAGCCTTCGCTAATACAGTATTCTTCAACGTCAGAGCGCTCTTTACCGTTATGGCGAATACCAATATCGAAATTAAACACTTCTTCAACATAGAATTTACTACGTGGATTTATAGAAAGGCGATCGGGTAATGCGGGTTTGTTTGTATTGTCGTTCATAGTCTTGACCTGTAATAAAATAAGCGTGCGCCATTGTAGGCAATAGCGCAATGATGCTCAAGTAAATACCCAACGCAATCATTATTTAGTCACTATTATAAAGAGGCTGTTAATCCTCATCACATTGATTTTGAACACAAGTATTAAGCTGCTTTTGCGCCTGCTTATCTTGTTGCAGTACTTGTTTTAAATCTTCCATACGTTGGCGCACGGCTATGCCATAGCTGGCGTCGTCACCCCATAGTTCGGCCAGTTGCACTACGGCAGCGCGATCGTGGTCTCTAAATAGTTTACCTGCGCGCTCGGCATCTTGTTTATTGTTACCTAGTAACTCAAGAGCTTCTACTGCGAGGTTTATCGCTGAATCGACGGTTTCACGGTTAAAGGCATCTACCTTTAAATTAAGCATTTGATACGCATGACGCCGATCGATAGAGCGAGCAACAATTTTAAGCTGCGGATAGTTTTTACGGGCAAGCTTAATTATTTCTATCGTTTTATCTGGATTGTCTATAGCGACAACTAACATTTGTGCCGTGTGCGCGCCTGCTGCTTCAAGGAGTTCTTGGCGGGCTGCATCACCATAAAATACAGTGCTGCCAAAGCGGCGTAGTAACTCTATTTGGCTTGGGCTGTGATCAAGTACTGTAATATCGTAGCCTTGGGCATGTAATAAACGTCCCATAATCTGCCCAAAGCGCCCGTAACCGGCAATGATTACGTGTTTAGCAGTGCTAATTTGCTCCGGTTTATCAAACTCAGGTTTGGTGCGACTACTGCGCTTTTGTAGTTGCTCGTAAGCCATGAGTAACAGCGGGGCAATTAGCATTGAAACTGCGACGACTAAGGTCACTAAACTGGTTTGATCTGGCGTTAAAATACTTAATGTTGAGGTTACACTTAATAGTACAAAAGCAAATTCACCGCCCTGTGCCAATGCTAATGCAAATAGCAGGCGTTGTTTTTTGCTTATATTAAAGATCACCGCGAGGGCAAATAAAATACAAGCCTTAATGAGTATGAGTAAAGCAACTAGCGCAATGACGCTCGTAAACTCGTTTGTTAATAGCTGAAAATTAATTGAGGCGCCTACGGTGATAAAAAACAGCCCTAAAAGTAGGCCTTTAAAGGGTTCAATATCGGCTTCTAACTCGTGTCTAAATTCGCTTTCGGCAAGAACAACACCGGCTAAAAAAGTACCTAATGCTGGCGATAAGCCAATACTTTGCATAACCAGCGCTATGGCAACCACTAAAAACAGTGCAAAAATAGTAAATATTTCGCGCATATGGGTTTTTGCAATGTATCTAAACAGAGGGGCTGATACATATTTACCCGCGGCAATAATTACAGCGATCACGCCAACCGATACGCCCACTTGCTGCCAAACAGGCCAGCTTGCAATAATGGAGTCACTAATACCTTTTGAACTACTTTGCGGTGCAAAAGCAAGAAGTGGCAGCAGCGCCAAAATAGGAATAATGGCAATATCTTGAAATAGTAAAACCGAAAATGCATTTTGTCCGGCTTCTTGTTTAAGCCAGCCTTTTTCTTCAAGGCTTTGTAGCACAATAGCGGTAGATGAAAGCGCTAGCATTAAACCAATGGCCAGTGCGGTTTGCCAATGCATGGTAAAAAACCAATAACAACATGCAAAAATAGCTGCGCCGGTGAGTATCACTTGCAAGCCACCGAGCCCTAAAATTGAATGACGAAGCGTCCATAAACGTGAAGGCTGTAATTCCAAACCGACCAAAAACAGCATCATCACGACACCAAATTCAGCAAAGTGCATGACATCAGTTTGATCGCCAACCACACCCAAAACATACGGGCCAATGAGGATGCCTGCAATTAAATAACCAAGCACTGAGCCAAGCCCAGCTCGCTTGGCGATAGGTACTGCTACAATGGCTGCTGCTAAGTATATTAAAGCGATTTCTAACACGCGTACATCCTAAAAAGCTTTAGCATGGCTTAGCTGCTTTAAAAATACAATGGGTTATTTTACGATAATTAATCGTCTACTTTTACTCTGCCGCTAATATTATCAATGCTTACATCGCCTGCGCCTGATTCAGTGATGATGAGCTCTTTAGCGCCATTAACACGAATATCGCCCGAACCATCTTCAATGGTGACGGTTGAGCTAATATGCTCAATAAGCAGACTGCCTGAGTTATCATCGACAGTTACAGCGCCTGTTATATGGCTTATCGTTATTTCACCAGAGCCATCTTCAACATCAAGTGTGCCACTTACATTGCGCACATCCATGTCGCCCGATCCATCTTCAATAACCGTATTGCCGGTCACATTACTAATATAAAGACTGCCAGATCCGTCGGTTATTTCTAAATTGGCCATAATATTTTCAAGAGAAATATCGCCAGAGCCATCATCAATCGTCAGGTTTTTAGCACTGTCGATCGTTAAACTACCCGAGCCATCTTCTATGTTTATATCGTTTTGCATGGCGGTGATGATTACATCGCCAGAGCCATCGTTAATATCAAGCTTTAAGTGACGGGGTAGCGTTACAATCACATCAATATGTGGCGATTGACCACTATAAATACGCATACCAGTTTGGTTTTTATTTTGGGCAACCAGCTTTGCTTGGTTATTGTGTTGCTCAAGCGTTAGCTCGTATTCATCGTCAATATCGGCGGTATAAATAGTGGCATCTATATCAATGCTGGTGGCCGTATTTGAGCCTTTTATTTCAAGTGAGCCAGCGCCCGCTAATACATTTAAATAGGCTATGTTTTGGCTTGGTAAAGACAGCTGTTTGGTTTGCTTTACTGAGGCAACACTTGGCGATATATGAAATACACAGCCCCCTAGTAAAAGTGCGCCGCCAATTAGTGAAATTGTTTTTGTAAATGAGGTAAACGTGTTCATAGGATAATCCTTATTATTAAATTGCTTTAAATTGAGTTATATCAATAGTAAGCAAAAACAAGCCCAAACCTATCTTATTGTTATAAAAGGATTTTGTTTTTTAAGCATGTACATAAAAACAAATAAATAGTCAAAAAAACCATTATTAAGTCTTTTAATGCAGCACCGAATAGGCAATGATGGCAAGACTTAAAAGACAGAGTCGCCATATGCATATTCAATCTGATGACATTACACATACCATCTCAAGTTGCTGTTTATTAGGTGAGGGCGCTTATTATTGGCAAGTAAAAAATAGCTTGTTGTGGGTAGATATTTTAGGGAAGGCGCTTTTTTGTTATAGCCTAGAAAACAACAAGACATCGCGTTATGACATGGTAGAGCCGATTTGTTGGGTAATGGAAACCACAAAAGGTCAGCTTATTGCAGGGTTCGAAAAAGCAATATACCAACTTGATACAAACACATTTGAGCGAACGTTATTATTTTCGTTATTAAATGAGCCCCCTGAAAATAGATTAAATGATGCTAAAACAGATCGAAATGGCTTTGCTTACTTTGGCACTATGGATAAAGCGGAGAAAAAACAGCAAGGTGCGTTATATCGTTTTGGGCATGGACAAGCGCCTACAAAAGTAGACGATAACTATATGATTAGTAATGGTCCGGCTGTTAGTCGGTGTGGCAAGTGGTTGTACTCAACGGATTCAGCACAGCGTACAGTATATCGTTTTTCTGTTGATCAGTTGGGGCAGTTAACCAATAAACATATATTTATTACCTTTAGCGAGGACATGGGATTTCCTGATGGAATGACCGTGGATGAGGAGGATTGTTTATGGATTGCTGCATGGGGAGGATTTGGGGTCTATCGTTTTTCAGCCGCAGGAGAAAAACTACAACACATTGCTGTACCTGTTCCTCAGGTCACCTGTGTGGCATTTATAGGTAAATGGCGTGAGCAACTTGCAATCACCACCGCGCGAGTGGGATTAAGTAAAAAACAACAACAAAAATACCCTCAAAGTGGCAATGTCTTTATTATCAAACCGGGAGTGCGAGGGCTGTGTGAGACACCTGTCGAGATTTAAAAAAGGATGCCAAGGCATCCTTTTTTTCAGGCTTAAAAGCTGTAAGTCACATTACCATAAAGGAAGCGACCATCTAGGCTGTAAGGTGTATATGGACTGTATGGGAAGATTTGTCCAAAGGTTGAGTAACCAATATTTCCTACCGTTGCTTCAGGGTACTGATCGAATAGGTTATTCGCCCCTAGAGCAAATTTCCACGATTCATCAGGGCGATAAGCTACTTCGAGATCGGTGATCCATTTAGCATCTAAGTATTCGTCACCCTCAGCTGTAGTTGAAATATCTGCTACTTCACCATAACGTGTAACGCGCAGTGTTGTTTGCCATTGGTTAATATTCCACACCGCCGATAAGTTTAATTTGGTATCGGGAGTTCCTTCTTCAAATCGCCCTATTTCACGACGCGCAAATAACACGTAGTCTTCGCCTAATGAGTTTAGCTCCTCTGGGTTATCTTTAACATGAGTAACTTCAGTATCGTTTACATTAGCTGCTGCATTTAAGCGTAGGTCACCGTAATCCGCTAACGCGATATTGTAGGTAAGTACAACATCAACCCCTTGGGTGCGCGAGTCTATAGCGTTGGTAAAATAACGAACACTGTCGGTATTAACCTCACCTGCGCTCGCTAAAATTTGTGCGACTGCATCACCTGATAATGTTTCAGACAATACGATACGGTCATCAATATCAATACGGTATGCATCAACCGTTAGGCTAAAGTTCCCTTGAGTATAAATAAAGCCTGCGGTTAAATTTACCGACTCTTCTGCTTCAAGCTCTGTTGCACCTAAAGCTTGTGCTGCTGATGCGTTAACAGGAAATAAACCGACTTCAAAAGGTTGATTGTTTTCAAGTACGGTAGATATTTGGCGGTACGAACTTTGTGCTAGTGATGGCGCACGAAAGCCTGTGCTAACAGCTCCACGAAATGAAAGGTGATCATTAATGCTATAACGAGTTGCTAGTTTTGAGGTCAAGGTATCGCCAAAATCGCTATAGTCTTCATAACGTCCTGCGAGGACTACATTTAACTTTTCTGTTAAATAGGTGTCTAATTCAACAAATACAGCAATATTATGGCGGCTTTCATCGGTAACACTTTGTGGGCCAAACCCAGATAATACTTGTGCACCACCGGCTGCAATAGCATTACCTTGCTCATCTAGCGCAGTAATATAAGAAGCTTCTTCACCTTGCTCTATGGTGTAGTTTTCTTTGCGATACTCAGTACCTAAATTAAAAAACACCTCATCAGGTAAGCCTAAATCGAGTACCGTGCTTGCTGTGCCATTAACAATAAACTGCTCGTAAACAAGCGCACCGTTATCAAATTCGGTAGGGCTATTTACTCCTAGCGAAGTGTTTAAGCTGTTAACAACACCAAAAGAAAAGTCGTTACGGCCGTAGTTGGTACTTACATCCCAACTCCAATCACCTGTTTCGCCTTGTACGCCCAATGCTAAAGAGTAATCTTCAACATCAGACACTATTTGTGGTAAAAAACCATCGGGGTATATTTCTATCACATTGCGGTCATCGTTTGCACGACGATAAAATCCGCCTGAGTTACCTTCACGATTTGAGTAACTACCAAAAGAATATAAGTTTAAAGCATTTTCAAATTCGTAACCCATATTGTAAAACAGGGCATAATCTTCTAATTCGGCTTTACCAAAACGATGGTTATAACGGTCGATAGTAAATTCACGCGGGTCTAGGCTGCCATCTTCAAGGCGGTCGTATTGCTCGCGTGGGTCAAAGCCTGAGCGTTGAGTTGAGTCGTTATCGCGATATTCAATAGAGACATTTACAAAACCATTATCGGCAAGCGCAAAGCCTGAATTTGCACTAATCGTACGGGTAGCGCCGTCATTCACTTTTCGGTCTTCGCCTGTCGTAAATGCAAGGTCGCCATTTGCGTCGGCGTAAGTGCTTTCTAGGTTAGGTACACCGGCCATTTGGGTGTCGTATTCACCGTAGGTTACGCTTACGCTGCCGCCTTCGGTGGCATCTTTAAGTACAATGTTAATTACCCCTGCAATTGCATCAGAGCCGTATTGCGCTGCAGCGCCATCGCGTAGTACTTCAACACGTTTAATAGCCGATGTAGGAATCATATTTAAATCAACCGCAGTTGAACCACGTCCCACTGTACCGCCAAGGTTTAATAGAGCCCCTGAGTGGCGACGTTTACCATTAACAAGAACTAAGGTGTGATCGGGCGCTAAGCCTCTTAATACAGCAGGGCGAGCATGGTCGGTACCATCGGCAAGTGTCGCGCTAGGGTAATTAAAGCTAGGGATTTGATTGGCCAGTACTTGGCTTATTTCTAATTGTCCTGTGCTAGCCATATCGCTATTGGTAATAATATCAACGGGTACGGTACTTTCAGCTACACTTCGTAAACTACGGCGAGTACCCGTGACAGAAATGACTTCAATGCTTTCCTGTGCTTGGCTTTGAGATTGCTCTGCGGCGAATGTGTTACTAGATACTGAGCCTAATATTGTTGTAATTGCCACAGTGAGGGCTAACTTTTTAGCCGATAAACCGTTATGTGTCATTAATTGATTCTCTTACTGCTAGATGATTTTAAAAAAGAGCGCATGATATAGAACTCTCTACAGCACCGCAAAGATAAAAATAAACTAACTTATTCAAAGTTGTATGTAGTTAGGCTCAGTGTTTACGCATGTTAATGCTATTTCGATCAAAAATTCACAACATGGTATCGAATGTCTGCAAGGTGAGCTAAATATGAGGAACTTGGTTTTTATAGCTTAGATAATAAAAGTGGGTATGAGTGATAAAAAAGGCCAAACAGGTGTTTGGCCTATGGGCTTTATAAGCGCTAATTATTCAGGTGCAACTTCGAGTGTTGTGAATAATGCATAGCGGCCAGCATCAACACCGGCTTCATCAACTTTAACTTTGTTTGACGTTTCAATAAGGTATAAGCCAGGTTCTTGCCATGTGGTGCTAAAAAAGCCATTTTCATCAGTAGTTACTTTTACTTCACCACGTTCATTACGGTAGCGGGTATCGCCTTTTAAAATCATGACTTCAATGCCTTTGCCTGCAGGCTTGCCATCTTGTAACAGCTGAAATTTAGCGCTTTCGCCTACAAATAAATCATTTGGGTGTGTAGGACCTGCCAACTCTAAGCCAGAACCTAGCTGTGCTGGTTTAGATGTACCGTTGCGGCTAACAAATGTATCAACCGTTGAAATCATTTTAGTTGTTTGTATTTCTTTTGCATCTTTAGGTAAATTCACATCTGCTTTTTTACCAAAAACGCGCTTACGTTTACCTTCCGCATTTTTGTAAAACGTCATGTAAAGAGGGGTTTGTGTCATGGCTATATGATAAGTGCCTTGCGCTTTTAGGCTAACTGCTGCAGAGCTTTTACGTTGTAAGTAATAGGCACGAATAGTCTCTGAAACAGGCTCGCCATTTGGCGCTAATGCCATGATTAATGAATCATCGTACGCAGCCCCTTTTTGCTTTGGTTTAAAGGCTTTGTCGGGGGCAAAAATTTCGTTTGATACGCTAGCATCAATCATGACGTAATGCGCTTTATCACCCGATAATGAGGTATGTGAAGGTAGTAACCAGCGGCTATGAGCACTTGCCGATGTTGATACCAGTGCAGATAAGCTAAGTGCACCAATTAATGCGGTTTTTAATAATGTTGTTTTCATTTTGAATCCTTAAATTTTAAATATCGATGATATTGGTGTCATTTACAGTGCGTTGATTGTTACAAAGCTTTGCGAAAACTCTTTTTTACCTGCAATCGTCACTTTACCCGATTGTGTTAAATCAAGTTCTACTCGTGAGTAATCGCGGCCACCTTCTTCACGTACAACTTCAATATTAAGTAAGTATTTTCCAGGCTTAACTGCATTGCCGTTTAGATCTTTTCCATCCCAGTTAATGGTGTAGCTGCCTGCGCGCTTGGTCGCGCCACTTACGCCATCAAAGTTAATGGCTTTCTTACCTGCTTTGCGCCACCATTGACGTAAGTCTTTAAACCATTCTGCTTTTTGTACCCATAAAGTAATTGTTGTTACATGTTTACGTTTTGGTGTTTCAAGCCAAACAGCAACATATGGGCGATGGTAAGGCTGTACATCAAGGTTGGGTAACGTGAGTTCTATTTCGAGTGGGCTGGTATTTGCGTGCGCACTACTTTGAAATAATAACGTCATGATTAATAAAATAGCGCTGATTAAGCGTGTTGAGTTTAACATTAAGACACTCCTTTAATTTGCGGTACCCAACATAAATAAATAACCAAAGGAGTAACAACTCCCAGCAAGGTTAAACCTATTCCTGTTAAGCGTTTTTTTCTGTTTTGAAATAATATGATCATCCCAGTAAGCGAAAATATAATTATGAATACTGCCGATATATCTATCACCCAGCTCCACACTTCACCGGTATAACGACCTTTATGTAAGTCGCCCATAATGCTTAAAATCCCTCCAGTTTGATACTCGACAAGCAGTTCGCCTGCGTTAAAGTCAAACTCAATATAGGCATAGCCTGCAGGTAACGGATAATCGAGCATTACCAGGCTATCTTCTTTTTCCCATTCAATGCTTTTAGGATTAGATAGCGAATATTGCTGTGTTATAAAGGCTTCTATCTCGGGGTAGAGGGTAGGCAGAGTGTCGCGTTGCTTATTTGCTTTAATAAGTAATGAGTTTGGGATCGCAAGCGTGTTATCGGCATTGTTTTTATCGTTTTTTAACCAATCAACATGATTAAGCACAATTCCGCTAATACAAAATAAGATCAGTAAAAAAAAGAGAGCTGTAGAAATATAAATATGTAAAGCGCGGCTTATACTATAAATCGCTCGCTTGTTAAAAAACGCCATAAAGTTAATTTTAATTTATTTTAAAACCATACCGATATGATAATCATTTTCATTAAGAATTACAAATAAACTAATTAACTTACTTACTAAACTTTACTTTTACTTGGTGTTAACAATGAGGGTTAAGATGTGGGAATGATACTAGGACGTAATATTAAATAGATTAATACCGTTATCTCTATTAACGCTACACACCCGATCACCCATATTGGAGCGCTACTGTAGAGTAAAAAAATAAACCCAATTAACATACCAATAGCAGCGTATACCTTGGCTTTTATAGGGACAATACGATATTTTTGCCAATGCTGTAATGGACTACCATATCGCGGGTGGGTTAGTAGCCAGTGAGCTAATGCAGGAGATGAGCGAGTAAAACACGCTAACGCTAAAATAAAAAAGATAGTTGTAGGCATGACAGGTAAAAATATACCGATAATGCCAAGTGCAACCAATAATAACCCAAGCATTTTAAGGCTGATGTTTTTATAGCGGACCAAGGTTTGTTTTATTTTCATAAACAGTAAATTATTTTGGCAAAATGAAATTTAACTAATATTCATTAGGTAAATAAAAGGCCGTTAAGGTAATAATAATTTAGCTGATAAGCACAGTGTAGTAAACGGTGCTTAAAGCTAAATACTGTTATTCTTTTGTGGCTTGTGTAAGTGCGCCAACTTCTAATAATGGCGATGCATCAATTTTATCGGCATCCATCATTGCAGCAACACGTTGCATTGAGGAAAGCAGTAAGCTTTGTTCCCATTCTTCTAAGGCAGAAAAATTTTCAATAAAATGCTCTTGTAGTGGCTGCGGCGCTTTATTTAAAAGTGCTTGGCCTTGTTCTGTTAAATGAAGGCTAACACGACGTTTATCAGTGAGGCTTCGTATGCGTGTCACCAGCCCTCTGCTTTCAATTCGGTCTAAAATATTGGTGACTGTTGCTGGGCTTAAATTAACATTTTGTGCAATACGACTCGCTGTAATACCGTCGGTCTTAAACACTTCCTGCATAATTAACAATTGTGGACCTGTTAACCCCGAAGTTTTATTGAGTTGTTTCGAGTGTAAATCAATCGCACGTATCACTTTGCGTAAAGAAACCAATAATTCGTCATATTTTTGCATTAGTGTATCTCATATAAGGGCAAAGTTAGCGGCATAATCCAGAAATGTTACACATCTAATAAATTGAATTCAAATAATATGCGTTAAAAGTGGGCTAATTTATAGTTGTAATGTACGAAGCGTGTTTATATCGTTATTATAAATAAGTTAAAAATGTTTAAAAAATAGGAAATTCAATGAAATTATCACCCGCTGTTAGCATTGAGCGCTTAGCCAGTGGCCTAGAATATATTAATGTTGAAAGCGACTTATGTAGCGCTAAAATATTTTTACAAGGTGCACATATTAGTGAGTTTATACCTAAAGGCAACAAGCCCTTGTTATGGGTTTCTAGTGATGAAACGTTTGAACAAGGTACAAGCATACGAGGCGGCATTCCGGTATGTTGGCCGTGGTTTGGTAATCATGAAAACAGTGAGTTTCCTGCTCATGGGTTTGCGCGTACGAGCGTATGGCAAGCCGATGAAGTACATGAAAGTAATAACGAAATCAGTGTTAGCTTAAAATTGCCAATGCGACAAGTTGACACGACGCTTTGGCCGCATCAATCAAGCTTAAAAATAGAGTTTGTGTTAAGCAATACACTAACGGTGCATTTAACAACGACTAACTTAAGTGCGCAGGCATTTAGTTACACTCAAGCTCTGCATAGCTACTTTCCCACCTCGGCAATTAGCGATACACAAGTGGAGGGCTTACAGGGCGCACAATTTATTGAGTTTAACGAAGGCCCGTTTAAACAAAACGATGTGGTCACGTTTGCACGCGAAACCGATCAGGTATATACCCATGCTGCACCTGAGCAGCTTATACATACTCCTGAGGGGATTATTAAAGTGGGCCGCGAAAACTCAACGTCATGCGTGCTTTGGAACCCGTGGATTGATAAAGCGCAGCGCTTGTCTCATTTTGCCGATGATGAATATCAGTACATGGTGTGTTTAGAGGCTGCAAATGTACTAAGTGATACCGTTACACTTGAGCCTAAACAAAGCCACACACTTACGACCACCATAAGCTGGTGTAAATAGTTGAATTAAGGATAACCTGTGTTTAGTAACCCTCAATTAATACAATTTCCGCAGCATGAAGCGATTAGATTTAACCCTCTTGCAGATAGAGCTTTGATGCATGTTCAGCTTAATTGGTTAATGTTTTACCTGCCTTTAATTGGGGTGTTAGGTGCTTTTTATTATATAAATAGCGACTTATGGGGTCATTTAAAACCTTATTTGTTAGTGATTACCCCTGTATTAATTATTACATCTTTGTTTTATAACGTATTAAATGTACGTTTGCAGGGGGTGGCAGTGCGTGCCCACGATATAGCCCTTAAAAAAGGGGTTATTTGGCAAAAGGTGACCATTTTACCTTTAGCTCGTGTTCAACATATAGAAATTCATCGAGGGCCATTAGAGCGAAAATTAGGGTTAGCCAGTTTAAAGCTCTATAGTGCAGGTGGAATGAGCGCTGATTTACAACTAACAGGTTTAACACATACTCATTGCAAAGAAATACGACAATTTGTGCAAAATTACGGTATTGACGGTAGTAAAGAGCAAGCGATTAACCATGACTAGCGATATACATACCCATCAAAATTCACAACCGGTTTGGCAAAAAGTATCGCCTTGGGCTTTAGTGTATTTTGTGGTGCATTTTAGTGTGCGCTTTGTTAAAGATGGGCTGTTAAATTTACTTCCCATGCTGGTGGTTTTTGTTACTCAGGTTGAAAATAAACTATTTTGGGGGCAAATCGCTGCGCTTGTTGCTGTGTGTGGATTAGTGCTGTACTCGTTACTTTATTATTTAAACTTTAAATACAGCATTTCTGATGATAACGAAATTTTACTTAATAAAGGAGTGCTTCAAAAAGAGCGCTTAACCCTTAAATTTTCACGAGTACAAAATGTAAATATTGCCACTCCTTTTTATTTTACCCCCGTTAACTTAGTTAATTGTATTTTTGATGCTGCAGGCAGTACCGCACAAGAAGTGGTGTTACCGGGTGTGACTAATGAATATGCACAAGCCATGCGTAAGCAAATATTTACCTACAAAGAAAAGCAACAAATCGCAACAAGCGATATCAGCGATGATACGAACGATGATGATTACGATGAAAAAAGCTTATTAATCAGCAATAAAGAAATTGCTAAATTTGGCTTAATGTCGAATATGGCTATTTTAGCATTTGCTGCTGCCGCTCCTTTTATTAACGCCACTATTAACTTTTTAGAAAAGCAGTTAATAGCTAACCTTGAAGGATTTTATAAGCAAGAGCTTGGACTGATCACAACGGCCGCTGCATTTGCTGTAGCAACGTTGGTCGTAATGCTCTTTTTAATGGCAATATTATTATCGGTAGCTATGGCGTTGGCTCGATTTTATAACTTTGAAGTGTATTTTAAAGACGCTAAGTTTAAACGTATTTCTGGTTTGTTAGAACGCCATCAGCTAACGATGAGCCTAGATAAAGTACAGTCGATAGTCATTAAGCAAAATATTATGTCGCGTTTACTTAAACGCTATACACTGCAATGCTTACAGGCATCAAGTGGTGGGTGGGGGGCTAATGCGGCAAAAAAAAATAAGCAAACCTTAGTATTGCCTGTATTAACAAAGCCACAAGTAAATAGTGTATGCCAATGGGTTTATCCTTGGTTTGATAGTGAAAAGTTGATATTTAAAGGGGCACACCGTGCTTTACTGTATAAAAACTTAGCCTTTTTTGCTGCGCTCCCTAGCGTAGTTATATTTGGCCTATGTATCGCACTTGAGTTGACTACTTTGATAAGCGTAGGGGGCGTTATTGTGCTTTCGGGTTTAGTGACGTTATCGTATCAGGGTTATGGATATTATTTGCATCAAGATCAAGGGCGGCACTATTTAGTGATCAGAAAAGGCATGATTGGCGTTCAGTATCGTGTATTTGAGTTATATAAAGCACAAAGCGCGCACAGTATAAGTACCTATTTTATGCGTAAATCGTCGCTGTCATCGGTGCATATTCAACTCGCATCGGGGTTTGCTTTTATGCCTTATATAAAAACGCCCGATGCAAACTATTTAATTGATTTTACTTTGTATCAGGTTGAATCTGACACCCGAAGTTGGATGTAAAAACTGCACTAATTTATATTGCTTAATGCCAGTAATTTGGCTTGATATATGTTGAGCTTTTGTTTGTCACGCTCTAGTTCAATGGCCTTTGATAGCAGCGATTGGGTACGAGCTGTATGCCCTTGCTGAAAATGAACTTTAGCAAGTTCTAAATATAAATCGGCAATGTATGGCGCTTTTGTAATAGCCAGTTCAAGATTAGACTTAGCACGAATTAATGCACCTTGTTGTCTGGCATTTGCTGCAATAACTAATAACTCATAAGGGTCCTTTTCGTCATTAATTAATGCTCTATTTATTTGCTCAATCAAAGCATGATCGCCCATTTCTTGCGCCAATATACGATAGTTGCTAAGTAAATTAACACTCACGTTATCTTGCTCTAATGCGGTTTGGTAAATGTGTTGTGCACTGGTTTTATCGCCCATTCGACGATGTAATATAGCCGCCATATTAAAGAGTTCAGGGTGATTTGGGGTGTACTTATTCGCTTGTATAATAAACGAGTATGCAAAATCGTATTGCTTTTTTTGTAGTGTATCGCCGGCTAAATTGCTATAAAACATCGAGACTAAATCGTTATATGATGCATTACCTGAATAAAAGCTGCCGCGAGTAGGAAAGTAGTCAATGAGCGTGCCTGAACGAAAAAGCGAAAGAACGCCTTTTTTCTTTTCGGGAGGTGGCGCATATACTTTTGTTCTTAAGTGTTTAGAAACATAGATTAAGTTTCCTTGTTGAGCATATATAGGTGTACTACTTACTTCTTGGAAAGACGTTTCTAATCCAAGCAATTCTGCGTAACTTTGTGTCACTATTGCTAAGCTAATGCAGTTTCCTTTTTCGAGACTCACAGATTCTGTAGCACTGAGTGTTTCACCGTAGTATTTAAAATCAGACAACTGTTCTTCGAGGTAGTTATATATAATCCTATCAGCACGAACAGTGTCAAAATGCTGTTTAGCGTAATTTAAAAAGCGTTTTTTTTGTGCTTTAGATAAAGTAAATATCGCCTCTTCAGAGGGGGTTTTTTGTTGCTGAAATAAACTGTGATTAATAAGTTGATGTAATGATAAAAAGGTTTCTGATTGTTCAGTTTTAGCTGTAGATGTGCTGTTGCAGCCAGATAAAAAAACACTGCTGAGGCACAAAATAATGAAAAGCTTTTTCATATTATAACTCCCTTATAGTGAATTTAAGGTACAAGGGAGTTATTTAAATATCAAGTTATACTGTTTTATTTAAACGATTTCTTTGCGATTGTTTCTTACGTTGGCGACGAGTAAACCACAAGTAAAATCCAGTACCACCTAGCCATACTGGGCTTAAACCAACAATACACCATATTATTTTACTAGCAAGCCCGGCAAAATAACCAAAGTGTAACTTACGAAAGCTATCAATTATTTGCCAACCAGCGCCAACTTCACGAATATCCCAGTTGCTTAAATGTTTACCGGTATTTTTATCGTAAACCACGGTATTAGCGTATTCACTCGCAAACGGATTACTGGTTGTTACCTCGCCAAATAAAGTAATGTTTTCATCTGGGCTTAGTGGCATTAATAAATAAGTACCATTAAATGAGGCAATGTGTTTGCTACTCTCATCGAGAATGTTTTGAAAAGAAACCGTCTCGCTTTGAAGCTTTTCAGTTAAGGTGTAATGCTCTTCTTCAAGGTGTTCAATAACTTCGTGATACCAAACAGCCCAATTAAAATACCCTCCTGTAATCGCTAAAATAATGATAATTGGAGAACCCAGCACGCCCGTCATTTTATGAATATCACTAAGCACTATTTGTAGGGTTGCACGCCAGCGTACGCTAAACAAGCGTCGCCAAAACTTACGGTAAATAATGAGGCCGGTAATACCAAGGGTTAAGAAAAACAACGCAAAAAAGAAGCCTAATACGGTGCCTGTTTGCCCTGGTAATGATTTTAAGTCGTTTAATAAAAACGTGTAATGTAGTTCTAAAAACCAATCGGTAAAGTAATGCGAAGTCCCTACTGGTTCCGATAATACTTCGCCAGTATATTGATTTAAATGAAATTTAAACCAATGTTCTGTGCCGCGTTTAATTAAATAAACTCGGTCGGCGGTATCGTCGTTAAAAATTTCCCAGCTGCCAATTACGTGTTCAGGGTAACGAGATTCTACGGTGTTTATAAGATCATCCATCGACTTTCGCTGAGCGTGTTCGTCAATAACATAGTGGCTATCGGGAAGGAGTAAGCCATCTATTTCACTTTTAAATACCAGTACACTTCCGGTAATACTGATAACTAATAGCGGTAACATGGCACATAAAGCGACCCAGCTGTGAATTTTAAAAAGCGTTTTTCTCATAATCTATTTTATTAAATAACGTATTCGTTAATGGTAACAATTATCAATATTATTTCAATCTAATATAATAAAAGGGAATAAATACTTTGCTGTTCATTTTAAATAACACTTTTTGTATTGAAATGTTGCCAGCTAAAAAATCTAATCGGTATCTCGCTATTGTTTAAAAATAGTAGCGCTATAAAATCCGCGCTAAATAATCGAGCTTAATAAATACATTGGGTTTATAAAGCATATTTTCTGATTTTTACAGTGTGTATCCGTGAGGCAACTTTGACATATTACCTACCTATTTTGTCAGCATTAATTTTGGTATTTAGCTTTTTACCTTTACTGAACAAAATTAGAAAAAACCGCAGTGCGTCGGGTGTATCATTGTTAATGCTCACTTTTGGGTTATCACAAAGCTTGTACTTTACCGCTTATAATATTTACTTCGAACGCTTTCTAATTACTTTACCTTTTATAGTTACAGGTGCTTTAAGTACATTAATTTTATATTATTTTACCCGTTACAATGCCGCAAAAAATGAGCGAATGCAGTTAGTGATTATGCTGAGCCTTTCACTTACACCTTTTTTATTATTGCTACTTCCTCAGTTTGAAATTGGCACATTACTTAATGTGTTAACTTATGTTGGACTGGTAATGAGCTCGGTACGTGTGATGCCACAAACTTATAAAACACTTCGCAGTGGCAATATTAGTAACTTAAGTGCGCGCTATTTTATTTTTCAATGTTTGGCAGGTGTATGTGGTTTAACCGTTGAGCTTAGTTTAGCCATACCAAGTACATCGCACGTATTAATGTTTGTTATGTTGCTGCTTACTAATATTGTTCAGTTTGCTTGTATGCAATATTACAAAATGAGACCTGTAATGGCGTAACGAATTAGTACTGACAATTTATTGGGTTTATGGCATGTTTAATTATGATTCATTTTTAAATTTTTAATATGCAACTCACTATTCATCAGATAGATGCTTTTACTAACGAGTTATTTAAAGGTAACTATGCGGCGGTTGTTCCTTTAGAGTCGTGGTTAAGCGACGATTTAATGCTTAAAATTGGCGCCGAAAATAATGTGTCAGAAACCGCATTTACGTGCCAAAAAGCCGATGGCAGTTACGCCATTCGTTGGTTTTCGCCGTTAATGGAAATAGATTTTTGTGGTCATGCTACGCTGGCAGCGGCCTATGTTTTATGCGAGCAGCATAACGTAACGCAGATTACCTTTTATGGCGCAGCAGTGGGGACGCTCATTGTAAATAAAAACCCAAATGGCAGCTTTGCCATGACCTTTCCTAAACAAGCGCCAACCCCGGTGCTTGAAATACCGACTAAATTATTGCAAGGCTTATCAATCTCGCCTGTTAAAGTCCTTAAAAATCAACAAGCGTATTTTGCAATATACGAAACAGCACAAGATATTATTGACCTAACCACTGATTCAACCGCATTAAAAGCATTATTTCCATTCGATGTGGTTGCCAGTGCGCCAGGGGAGGCTTGTGACTTTGTATCGCGCTACTTTTGGCCCGCCAGTGGTGGCGAAGAAGATTTTGTAACGGGTTCTATTCATACGGGTCTTGCGCCATATTGGGCAGAGCAACTAAACAAAACAACCCTTAATGCCTATCAGGCATCTAGCCGCGGTGGCGAGCTGTTATGTGAAGTTGCAGAGCAGTCGGTTACTATAACCGGGCATGCCGTACGATACTTAAAGGGCACGCTGTATTTATAGTGCCCTTTAGTTAGCTATTAGAAAGAAAAACTGTAAGAACATCGCCAATGTTTAATCGATTTTTCGATAAGTTATTCCATTGTTTAAGCTTACTAATACTCACGTTGTAGCGTTTGGCTATTTTCCATAAACTCTCGCCCGATTTTACTTTATGTGCTATTTCGGTATCGGCTAATACGGGTAGCAACAACTTTTTTCCTGCTTGGATGCGTGAGCTTTTTAAGTTATTAAATGCTTTTAATTGTTTAACGGTTAATGCATAGCGTTTAGCAATAACACTTAAGCTGTCGCCTGATTTAATAGTGTAGTGCTGCCATTGACTGTAATCGTTTGTTTTTTGCTGGGCTAGCATCGTATTAAACTTTGATTCTAAATCGACGGGTACAACAATATGGGGCGCGTCAATCACGGCAGGGAAACGAATAACACCATGATTTAAAAGTTCTATTTCTTGCCATTGTTGGCTGTTATCTAAAATAACTGAACCTTTAATAGGAACTGCTGTAATCACTTGTTTGTTAGCAATGAGCGGAAATCCCATTTTTTTACTTTTTAATAGCTGTGCTGCCGCTAGTAATTTAGGGACGTACTGGCTGGTTTGTTTAGGCAATTTTAAACTAAAAAAGTCGGTGGACTTACCTTGTTTTTTATTGTTTTTAATTGCTTTTAGTACACGCCCTTCTCCTAAATTATAGGCAGCAATAGCATGGTACCAATTACCATCAAAGCGTTTATATAGGTATTGCATAAAATCTAGCGCAGCGCGGGTACTATCTACCACATCTTGGCGACCGTCATACCACGGAGAAATATTTACCTTAAAGTACTTAGCTATCGATGGCGTTAATTGCCAAAGGCCCGAAGCATGCTTATGCGAGTAGGCACTGGCGTTAAAATCGCTTTCAATTAAAGGCATAAGTGCAAGTTCTAGCGGTAACTTACGTTTTTCTATTTCGGTTACTATGTAATGTAAATAAGGAGCGGCTCTGCGACTTATTTCATCCATATAATTAGGGTGTAATAAATACCAGTCAATACGTTTTTTAACCGCTGGGTGCTGCGAGTCTGCAAAGCTCAATTGTGAACGAATACGTTGCCATACATCGTTTAATTCTTCTGGAGAAACACTTTGTTTTGGCTCAACTTGTAGATGGGCGGGGGGAGTAACGATAACCGATTGAGGTTGTTCAACGTTAGGCTCTATAATTGGATCTGGGTTATTAATGGTAGTTTTACAGCCAGATAAAACAATCGAAATGGCAAAAATGCGAATAAATTTATTTGAAAACACGTACTAACCTACCCTTAAAATATAAATGCAGCTAACCTAAAGCAGGCTAGCTTAACATAGAGTGAGTTAAATTTGAGTAATGGTTATTACCAAATATATTGCGAACTAATTGTCGCCGTAAACGACGACCTACCGTAGGACGTGCTTTAGCGCGTAAAATGTATAATTTAAGGGTTTAAGTTATTGTCGCCATAAATGACGATCTACGGATGTGTTTGAGATTATGTAGGACGTGCTTCAGCGCGTAAATGTAGCTTAAGTGTTTATGTTATTGTCGCCGTAAACGACGACCTACGGATGTACTTGTGATTATGTAGGTCGTGCTTTAGCGCGTAAATGTAGCTTAAGTGTTTATGTTATTGTCGCCGTAAACGACGACCTACGGATGTATTTGCGATTATGTAGGACGTGCTTTAGCGCGTTAATAGGCTATATTTTACTTTTGCTTTGGGGAAAAGGAGTTTATCAAATGAGCTGGAGTAACTTAAAAAAAGGGCGCGTATCAATTCAATCAGGTGAATACTTCATTACCTTTACATGCCACCACAGAGAAAGAATATTTAGTAATTCCGATCATGCTAATACCTTTTGTAGATGTATTGCTAGTAATGAGCTCAAGTATCAATGTCGTTGGTTAACTTGGGTGTTAATGCCTGATCACTTCCATGGTTTATTGCAATTAACATCAAGTGAATTAGGAACTGTTGTAGGCCATTTAAAAGGGGCATCTGCTCGGGAAGTCAATAAAGTACGAAGTAAAAATCAGCCTGTTTGGCAAAGAGCGTATTATGATCATGCGCTGCGAGAAGAAGAAAATAGGATTGAAATAGCAAGGTATATTGCTGCAAACCCATTAAGACGGAAGTTGGTTAGCACAATAGGTGATTACCCGTATTGGAATTCAGTATATTTGTAAGCTTAACTTCGCAAGGCGTAGTCGCCGTAAACGACGACCTACGGATGTGTTTGTGATTATGTAGGACGTGCTTTAGCGCGTAAATGTAGCTTAAGTGTTTAAGTTATTGTCGCCGTAAACGACGACCTACGGATGTGTTTGTGATTATGTAGGACGTGCTTCCGCGCGTAAAATGTATAATTAAAGGGTTTAAGTTATTGTCGTCGTAAACGACGACCTACGGATGTGTTTGGGGTTATGTAGGACGTGCTTCAGCGCGTAAAATGTAGCTTAAGTGTTTAAGTTATTGTCGCCGTAAACGACGACCTACAATGTATTTGTGATTATGTAGGGCGTGCTTCAGCGCGTAAAATGTAGCTTAAGTGTATATGTTATTGTCGCCATAAATGACGACCTACGAATGTATTTGAGATTATGTAGGACGTGCTTCAGCGCGTAAAATGTATAATTTAAGGGTTTAAGTTATTGTCGCCGTAAACGACGACCTACAATATATACAATTAAATATCTTTAATTTTCACTGCGGGATTACCCGCTACCACTGTATTTGCAGTAATATTTTTGGTCACTATCGACCCTGCTCCTATAACCGCGTTATCGCCAATAGTAACACCCGCTAAAACGATAACTCCCGCGCCAATCCACACGTTATTGCCGATAGTAATCGGTGCTGTAAAGTTTTCTTTTTTTAGTCGTTCAGTGGGGTTAACCGCATGAGATACAGCCAAAAGCTGAACGTTAGGGCCTATTAAACAATCATCACCAATAGTAATGTTGCCCTCAATAATGGGTGCATCTAACATCGTGCAGTTAATGTTTATAAAAGTACGATCACCAATTTGTATTTGTGAGCCGTAATCACAATGAAACCCAGACTCAATAATTACGCCTTCGCCGCTGTGAGAAAATAAACTTTTAACTCGTTTTAAATTACCCTTACTAGGGCTTTTTGAAAACAAGCGGCAGATTTCGCCAGCGTGCTTTCTAAGCATTAAATATTCTTTTTTTAAACTGTTAAATATGTACATATAAATTATTTTTAATCAGGCGATAAAGGGCAGAGTCCATTCTACCTTTATTATATATTGATGAAAGCGGCTTTATTTTTTATACGTTCACTTGCCATTTAGTTTGTTTCGTTTAAAATGCGCTAACTTTCGAAACGAAACTTAAATGTGTTACTTATGACCAAACGAAATACCCAGCAACGTCGACACCTAATTTTGGCGCAAATAAACGAGCTAGGAGAAGTGGCTGTAGATAAGTTAGCTGAGCAGTTTCAAACGTCAGAAGTCACCATTCGTAAAGATTTAACAGCGCTTGAAAAAAGTGGTTTATTACTACGTCGCTATGGCGGTGCGATTGCACTGCCTAAAGAAATTGTTAGTGAAGAAATAGACTCTAAACGAAAAGTGGCGATTGCTAAAGCCGCGGCAGCACTTATAAAAGATCATAACCGTATTATTATTGATAGTGGGCGTACTACCGCAGCAATGATCCCCGAGCTGGCTAATAAGCGCGGACTGGTCGTGATGACCAATGCTATTAAAGTTGCTAATCGGCTCTTGGCATTAGAAAACGAGCCAACACTTTTGATGACCGGAGGAACATGGGACCCTCATTCAGAGTCGTTTCAGGGGCAAGTTGCCGAACATGTTTTATGCTCATACGACTTTGACCAATTATTTATTGGCGCCGATGGCATCGATGTAAAGCGTGGCACGACGACGTTTAACGAGCTAGTTGGGTTAAGCCAAGTAATGGCAAAAGCCGCGCGCGAAGTCATCGTTATGGTTGAGTCAGATAAAATTGGCCGAAAAATACCTAATTTAGAATTACCATGGCAAATAGTGACCACATTAATAACCGACAGCGGCTTAGCAGATGATAAACGCAAAGCAATTGAAGCCTGTGGTGTAAAACTTATTTGCGCAGAGATTATATAGTAGCCACAAAGTGGCCAACATTTAAAAATTATTGGAGAGATTATGTGTGGAATCGTTGGAGCCGTTGCAGAACGCCCGGTTAATAAAATTTTAGTAGAAGGGTTAAAGCGCCTCGAATACCGTGGTTACGACTCTGCTGGTGTTGCTCTTTTAGAGGAAACAACGCTTAATACGGTTAAAGCCGTGGGTAAAGTAGTGAACGTAGAAGCTGCACTTGAAAAAGCCGGTGTATCGGGCCATACCGGTATTGCACATACTCGTTGGGCAACACATGGTAGCGTAACAGAGGCAAACGCCCACCCGCACGTATCAAACAATCAACTTGCACTGGTACACAATGGTATCATTGAAAATCACGCCAGCTTACGTGCGTCACTTAAAGCAGAAGGTTACGAGTTCCTATCTGAAACCGATACCGAAGTTATGGTGCACTTAATTCACAAGCTGCGTAAAGAGCACACCTCGTTATTAGCTTCTGTTCAAGCTGCGGTTAAGCAATTTGAAGGTGCATTTGGTACTGTCGTATTCGATAAAGCCAACGACAACGAAATTATTGTTGCTCGCTCAGGTAGCCCATTAGTTATTGGTTTAGGCCTTGGCGAAAACTTTATTGCTTCAGATCAGCTTGCTTTATTACCCGTTACACGCAGCTTTATCTTTTTAGAAGAAGGCGATGTGGCACGTATTACTCGTGACAGCGTAGAAATTTTTGATGAGAATGGCGACGCGGTAGAGCGTGAAGTGATTGAATCAAACATCACACAAGATGCATCAGGTAAAGGTGATTACCGTCACTACATGTTAAAAGAAATTTATGAGCAGCCAGTGGCTGTTCGTAATACGCTTGAAGGGCGTTTAAACGATGACCGTGTTGCCATTGATGCCTTTGGTGACAGCGCCCAGCAAATATTTAAAGATGTAAAACACGTGCAAATTATTGCCTGTGGTACGTCTTATCACTCAGGCATGGTTGCACGCTACTGGCTTGAGCAATTTGCAGGCGTAAGTTGTAACGTAGAAATTGCCTCAGAGTTTAGATATCGCCAATCGTTTGTGCATGAAAACAGCTTACTTGTTACTATTTCGCAATCGGGTGAAACAGCCGATACACTTGCGGCATTACGCTTAGCTAAAGAGCAAGGTTACATGGCATCAATGACCATTTGTAATGTACCCGGCTCATCGCTTGTACGCGAATCAGACCTTGCCTTTATGACCAAAGCAGGCGCTGAAATTGGCGTTGCATCAACTAAAGCATTTACCACACAATTAGTTGGTTTGTTAATGCTTACTGCGTCTATAGCGCAAGAAAAATGCCTAAACCAAAGTGCCATTGTAAACGCTATAAAAGTATTGCCAGCTAAACTTGAAGAAACATTATTACTTGCCGATGGCATAGCTGAGCTTGCAGAAGAGTTTGCCGATAAACACCATTCACTGTTTTTAGGTCGTGGTTCGCAATACCCAATTGCAATGGAAGGCGCGCTTAAGCTTAAAGAAATTTCGTACATTCATGCCGAAGCTTATGCCGCAGGTGAGCTTAAACATGGCCCATTAGCCCTTATTGATGCCGACATGCCAATTATTGTTGTCGCGCCAAACAATGAATTACTAGAAAAGCTTAAATCAAACGTAGAAGAAGTTCGCGCCCGTGGCGGTATTATTTATGTATTTGCCGACATCGACTCGCATTTTGCATCAGACGACACCATGCGTGTAATTAACGTCAATCATACCGACGACATCATTGCGCCAATTGTGTACACATTACCACTACAGTTACTGTCGTACTACGTAGCAGTAATTAAAGGTACTGACGTTGACCAACCACGTAACTTAGCTAAATCGGTTACAGTTGAATAAAATCAATAGGTTATAATTAATTTGTTAAAATTAAAAAGGTGCATTATGCACCTTTTTTTGTGCCTGAAACTCTGTTGCCTTATTTCTTAACTACAAGTTCGTTTCACCTATAGTCAACCTACGCAAATTCAAGCTTAATAAAAAACCCTGCAAATTTGCAGGGTTTTTATTAGTGTTAACTTATTTTGCTATGCAGTAAATTAAAACTTAGATGGCGCTGGTGGCACTACTAAAGGTTGCTTAGGGTTTGCTTTAAGCTCCTTTAATAGCTCTTCTACAGCTCGCTCTATTGATGGGTCTTGGCCTTTATAAATAAGCTCTGGGCGGTCGATTACTTTAATGTCGGGCGCAACGCCTTCGTTTTCTATAATCCAATTACCTTCGTTATCTAAAATACGGAATGTAGCCGCAATGACTTGCCCGCCATCGACAAGACTTGGGTTACCTGAAATACCAATTAAGCCACCCCATGTGCGCGTACCAATTAACTTACCTAGTCCGGCTTGGCGGAAGTAATAAGGAATTGCATCGCCACCAGAGCTTGAATAGCCGTTGATGAGCATGGCTTTAGGGCCATCGTGCGAGAACTGCGGGGTTTTAGTCGGTTCTACACCGCGGCGTTTCCAGTAGTTAAGTGGTTTACGGGCAAGCCATGTGATCATGTGCTCAGGGATAAAGCCACCGCCATTGTATCGGTCATCAATAATCATGGCGTCTTTGGTGGTTTGCGGCATGTAATTTTTAAACATGGCGCGGTTACCTTCAAATGCGGTATTCGGTAAGTGTACATAACCAATACGGCCATCTGATAATTTATTAACGTAGGCTGCGCGTGAGTTTACCCAGTCTAGGTAACGTAAGCCTTGCTCGCTTGCTACTGGTTTAACCGTTACTTGCCATGCGCCTTTGCTACGTGGTTTAGTGTTAAGTACCAGTTCTACTTGCTCGCCTTGGGTGTTTTCAAGTAGCTCGTAAAAGTTAGCAACGTTTTTAACCGAACGGCCATTTACAGCAATAATGTAATCGCCATTGTGGGCTTTAACGCCTGTAGTGCCTAACGGCGAGCGGAAGTCACTATGCCAATTTTCGCCTTTGAAAATATGCTCTATTTTTACATAACCAGAAGGGTCGCTGGCTAATTTAGCGCCTAGTAAGCCATGGTTTTTACGCGCGGCTTTTGGCATATCACCCGATTGTACGTAGATATGGCCTGAGTTAATTTCACCGGCAATTTCACTCAGTACATAGTCAAGGTCGCTGCGATGACTAATGGCATCAGCCATAGGTTGATATTTAGCTAAAATAGCATCCCAATCTTGGCCATGATGATTTTCGTCGTAGAACCAATCGCGTAGTGTACGCCACCCTTCTACGTACATTTGTTGCCATTCGAGTTGCGGGTTAATTTTAAGTGTCATTTTACTTAAATCTAACGTGTTGGCTGCTAAGTCTTGGTTTGCTTTTGGTTCAATTAAGCTAAAGTTTTTACCTGCTTTAACTAACACATGCTCGGCATTGCTCGAAATTGTGTAATTACTTACGCCTTTGGCGATGGTTTCTAACTTACTATCGTGCTCAGTGCCAATAAGTTGTAGCGCACCATTTGCCAAGGTTAGTACGCCGTCTTTAACGCCGGTTAGGCCTCTATAATCACCCGCTGGGGCATTTAGTGCGGTAACACGCTGCATAAAGTTATTGCTTTGTAGTGCATTTTTAACTTTGCCGTCGTCTTTTTTATCTTTTTGCTCTTTAACAATGGCAGCTTCATCACTTTGTAAGGCAATAAGCGGCTTAATGCTTTCGTTTACAGCGGCTGCATATAGTCGAGTGGCGCGATTAAACATGTAGTCAAATTCATAGCTGCTAAAGGCAAGATTAAAGTCGCGCTCGGAGCTAAAATAAAGGTACTGACCGTCGGGTGAGAATGTGGGGTTTTGCTCATTGCTCATTTCGTCGGTTAAGCGAGTTACCTTTTTCTTTTTAAGGTTGTAATGCCACAGTGAGGCATAGCGATTTTCGTTATTTTTAACAAACACAATATCTTGGCTGTTTGGCGACCAAGTATATTGGCGAATACCTTGTTCGTCGTATATTCCGGTGTCTATTTTATGCTGTTTACCCGATTTTGCATCTAACCACCAAAGTGTGTGGTTTTTATCTGCAAATAGGAGTTTTGAGCTATCGGGTGACCAAATAGGGGTAAAGCGCCAAATTGTCCCGTTGCTCGTTAACTGTTTAATCGCATTATTGTTACTGCGATCTTTTAAATAGATTTCGTATTCGCCAGTTTCATCACTCATGTAGGCAATATAGCGTCCATTTGGCGACCAACTTGCGTCAATTTCACGACCTTTGGGTGTGTAGGTTAAATTACGTGTAGGGCCTTGTTTTACGGGAACACTAAATAACTCACCGCGAGCAGTAAATAATGCACGTTTACCATCGTGCGAAATCGACATTGAGTCAACAAAGTCACTTACATTTTTGCTATACGGCATGGCATATTGACGTACGCCAGCAATATTAATGCTTAGCTTGCTGCTTTTTTGTGTTTTTGCATCAAGGCGGTATAGGTAACCTCCATTTTCGTACACGACAGCATGGGGTCCTGCTGATGGCCAAAGTACGTCAAATTCTTTATGGTTAGTGAGTTTTTTAGGCTCGCTGCCTTTGCGATATTGGTACATGTTTAAGGTGTAATCGCGGTCAGATACAAAATAAATATTATCGCCAACCCAAGTCGGTTGCTGGTCGGTTGCGCGGTTAGTAGTCAGTTGCTCTGAGGTGTTTTTTTCTAAATCATAAATCCACACATCTTGTGCTCGGCCACCACGGGTGCGTTTCCAAGTACGAAATTCACGGTCAATGGGCGTGTAAACATATTTGCTACCATCTGGCGATAGCATGCCGCCACCGGTTTCTGGAATAGCTAAAGGCTGCTCTAATCCGCCATTAGCAGGGACCATATACGGACGACCCATGCGTTTACCCCAAGGGGTACGGTTAGCACGGAACACAACGTTTTCACCATCGGGTGTCCAATCTAAAACGCGGTAATCAAAGCCACCACGCGGTGGCATTGGGCCTACATCGTTATAGTAAGTGAGTTGTTTTAAGTTAGAGCCATCGCTATTGATAACATAAATTTGACGACTGCCATTGTATTCTGCGGCAAAGGCAATGCGTTTACCATCGGGCGAAAACTTTGGAAAGGTTTCAAAGCCTATGTGATCGGTTAAGCGCTTGCTGGCGCCCGTTTGTGTGTTGGCAATGTAAATATCGCCACTATATACAAAGGTCACATTCTGATTATGAATGTCGGGAAAACGCATTAAGCGTGTGTCTTTTGTTTCGTAAGCTGATGCCCAAGGTGCAAGGGTTGCAGCCATGGCCATTACTAATGTGGTTATTTTTTTCATGAGTTTACATCCTATATCGAAAACTGTTACATCATAACAATAAAAAACAAATAACGGTGCAGTTGCGATAAGTGGTCTGTTACAAAATGTAAATAAAAAAGGTTGGCATTAAAACGCCAACCTTTGTAAGAGTATTTTTATGCTAAGGCATCAAGCTAATGAGGCGCTTAGGCATAAAAATTAATGGTCGTGATCGTCCTCGTCTTCTGCCTCAGCAATACCTAACCAAGTAATACTTGCTGGTGGAAAGTTAAGTTCTAACTCACCTTCAACCTTTAAGTCTTCTAGGTGTACTTGCACAATATGTTGAGCAATGGGGTCGGCTACATAGGCAAACTCACCATTTTGCGCCACGGTCATGCTAAAGTTTAAACCTTCAGGCATGGTTGCTACATCTTGTTCGGTAATATCAACTTGGCCTGCAAGTTCCCAGTGCATTTCGCCATCATGGTCATGCCCCGTCAGTACATTTAAAAAGCCTAAGCTGTCGAGCACTAAAAAGTGTTCACCACTGGCTGAAAAAGAATACGATACCGCACTTGCGCCATCGGCTAGTTGCAATTCTACTTCTTCCATTTCGGCACTTTCAGGATGAATGCTCAGCAGTACTGAGCCACTGCCATCGTGTCCTGCGGCAACACCAAAAATAGTGTCGCTATTTTCGTGGCCATATAATGTACCAATGCGTTCAGTGCCTACCGCTTCTATATTTGCTATTTTTTCGGCTTCGTATTCGTCGTCATGTTGATGCGCTACTAATACGCTATCACCACAACCAAATACAACATAGTCATGATTTTGTGCTGCACCATGTAAATCAGGGCACGTAAGATCTAATGTTTGTTCAAGTTCGTATTCACCATCATGAAAATGATAAACCCCCACTTGATCTGGCAGTACTTTAGCAACCGATGTGTTATCGGCATCGTCGCGGCGTATCGTTGATAGTAAATGTTCGCCGCGGGGTTCAGCCACACCGTGCATATTTATATCGTAGCTAATACCCGGTAGTGTTGCTGTTGCATTACTAATATCGCTATCTGTGAGGACTTCAACAGAGGCCGGTGTACCCGAATCTGCGTCACCATCATAAAATATGGCTAATTGTCCGTCATGGGTCATTAAATGAGTCGGGCGACTACCCGTTGTTAGCTCGTAGCTGCTAAATGCTGGGCCTTGTTCGTAATCATGCAAATGTTCACCATGATCTTCACGCCACATGCCACTATCTATAAACCCTAAGTAATCTTGCTCACGGTTTGTAATAATGGCATAACGAAAATCAGGCGATGCTGATAACGTGTTTGAACTACTGTTTAAGGTAAAAGTATCAAGGAGTTCATTGTCGTCTAAATCAAAAAAGCTGGCTTCATTACTGTCACTAGCAAATACGGCCAGTCTGCCAAGTGAGTCGATAGTATAGCTATCGTCGTGATCATCGTCGTCATCGTCATGATCGTGCTCGTCATCGACGACCGCAATCGGATCTTTTTCAACAATAGTTGTTTCGGCATCACCACAGGCGGTAATGAGTGTGCTACTTATTGCAATTGCTAATAATTTTAGTCTGAATAGGTTAGTCATGTTGATTTCCTTTTATTTAAAATTTGTATTAATTAGAAATAACCGCGAATACCCAGTGCGAAGCTACGCCCTGGACGAGGGGCAAGATCTTTTAAAAATGAGCTATGCACACGGGCTTCTGTATCCGTTAAGTTGGTGCCTTTTAAATACAGTGATAAATCTTGATTAAGCACTGAAAGGTCATAGCTAACACTTGCATCAATAAGGGTGTAACCATCTGTGGCTGTTTCTTCTAAGGCGGTGCGATCTTGATCTTGATAGCGAGTTATATGAATATTTGCACTGATTTTTTCACTGTTATAGCTCAGCTCACTGCCAAAACGAAGTGGCGGTGTACGCGGTAAATTCCCGCCGCTTTGTAAGCGTGCGCGTACGTAATCAGAAAATACATTAAGTTTAAACTCGTCATTTAGTTGCCATGCAACTTGTGCCTCAAACCCGTGTAAAACTACATCGTCTGTTTTAAATAAATAAACAGGCAGTTCTGAGGTGTGTTCGTCTTCTTCACTTAGCTCGTCTTCATCTGCATGGTCATGTGCACTTTCGGCATATAAACCAGTGTCTATTTGGTAAAAATAGTTGTCTACTTGGTTATAAAAAGCATTAAAAATAAAGCCAATATCACCTTGGGTTTTACGAAAGGTTAAATCAATATTGTTGGCTGTTTCTAAATCAACAGGGTGCGCTGATAAGTCAAAATCACCAGCTTCGTTAATATCAAATAATGCGCCAATTTCATAAGATCCAGTACCAATATGAGGTCCAAATGACAGTAACTCTGACGCTGAAGGCGCACGCTCTGAACGTGATACCGAAAGTCCTAGGTTATAACTTGGGGTGAAATCCCATACTACACCGGCTGATAAACTAACGGGTGTAAACTCATGCTTTGCATCAAAAACACGTATAAATTGCGTTTCATCATCATGGTCGTGGTCATGCTCATCTTCAACGTCAGTGTCGTCATGAGCATGAGCATCGAGGCTAGGTAATAATACGTTATTAGCATTTAAGGTTACGTGTTCAATACGCCCACCTAATTGCACTAAAAAATCACCAAAATGTTTTTCTTCCATAAGCGCAATAGCAATGCTTTGCGTTTGTGATGGCGGTGTAAAGGCTTCTTCACCTTGGGCTTCTACATCACTGTTTTTGTAATGAATACTAAAACCACCATTCCACTCATTAAACTGACGATGTAACGCATCTATACGCACTTCACTGGTTTGGTTTTTAAATGTTGTGCCTACTGAACCAAGCTCAATTTCTGCATGTTCATAGTCTGTGTAACCAGCACGTAGATTGATTTTGTTAAGCCATTGATTATCTAAGTTGTATTCACCAAGCAATTGCACTTTAGTTTGCTTTAAGTCGGCATAAACATTTTCGTCAGTGGTTTCTTCTTCGTCATGATCGTGATCTTCTTCTTCATCACCATGGCTATGACCCGGGATCCCATATTGACGATTAAACGTTTCAACGGCTAAACCAATAAAGCCTTCATCCATCAAATAACTTGCACCTAGCGTAAAGCCATCTGATTCTTCATCACTGTTTTCAACAGTGTAATCGCCACTATGTTCTTCATGGTCATCGTGATCGAGCTCGGCTGCAACAGGGATTTCGTAGTCATCGGCTTCGCGCCAAAAAGCATCTGCATAAAAAGCAAAAGAGTCGGTACCTGTAGTGGCATTAAATGAAGCAACTTTTTGATTATCAACAGAGTTATGCTCTAGGTTCCACTCACCACGGGTTGTGCTGTCGGTCGGTACGCGGTTATCAACCACATTGACTACGCCGCCTATGGCACCGCTGCCATAAAATAAAGTTGCTGGGCCACGTAATACTTCGATTTGTTGTGCTGTTGATGCCTCTGAAGCTACAGAGTGATCGGGACCGACCCGCGATACATCGCTCACATCAAGGCCATTTTGTGTGATCAATACCCGAGGTCCGCTCAAACCACGAATAATAGGGGTACTGGCCACTTTTGCATGAAAATTAGTATTTACACCGGGTAGTTTTTCAAGACTATCACCGAGTGTTGCAGCTTGCTGGCGTCTTAATTGCTCACCCGATAATACACTTACCGGAGCCGCAGACTCCATTGCTGACATATGTATTGGCGTTGCCTCAATATCAATAACTTCTATCGGAGAACGCTCTAGCGTAAACGATACATTAAGCGTTTCATCCGTATTGACTGTGATATCTCGGTGTAAATGTGCGTAACCAGGAGCAACGATATGAAACTCTTTAAGTCCTTGATTTAATTTGCTTATAATAAATTTGCCACGGCTATCTGTAGCAACTTTTATATCAGAACCTTCGAGTTCTATTTCTGCATTAGTGACAGCATTACCTTGACTGTTTATCACAGTACCTTCAATGGTATTTGCTAATACACTGGCGGGTAGCAGGGCGGCTATTAAAATAGCGAGTTGTGAGCGTTTTTTCATTGTTAATTTCTTCCTCGAAATGTTATACTATATCAATAGCGCTTGAAATGTTATAATGTATCAAGTTGAATTAACAAATGTTATTTAAATATGTTTTAAAAAAGTTTACTGAAGTAACAAGTTACAAGCATTTAACATGTTGATTAATAGAGGAAATAATGAAATCTAGTCAAAGTTTAATGGATCGCATGGCCATTGGGTTGTCGTTAATGTGTACAGTGCATTGTTTTGCAACGCCTGTGATTTTAGCTATGTTGCCAAACTTAGCTGCTTTGCAGTTAGATAATGAGCAGTTTCATTTATGGATCCTTGCTGCTGTTTTACCTACCAGCTTATTTGCTTTGAGCTTGGGTTGTAAAAAGCATAAGCGTTCACGCTATATAGTCGCAGGTGTGACCGGATTAGCCTTTATGATATTTGCAGTGTTACTTGGCAATGAAGTGGCCGAAAAAGCATTAACACTGATTGGATCTGCTTTTATTGCGGTAGCGCATTGGTTTAACTATCAACAATGCTATAAGAAAAATAAAGAAGATTGCCCGTGTTCTGGTAGTGAAGTTAGCTAAATAAATTGTTAATAATTAGTCACTTAGATAATTTTTTATAAATTATCTAAGTACTTATTGTTATTTAAAGAGTGTTACTTAAACAATGTTTAAGAACACTCTTTTTTTTACTGTTAATTTTACCGCCTAAAAAAAATTTATAAATCTGCCTTGAAATGCTTTTTTCTATCCTTATATCTTTAAGTAGGACGCCTGATGGGTCCTATGAAAAACCAATTAAGTTTAATTTTTAATTTTTTGTCTAACTTGTTCAACCGAAAAGTTTTGACAAATATATCGCTTAAATATGAGGATATTATTATGCGTACAGTCGATCTATCACCACTTTATCGTTCATTCATTGGCTTTGACCACCTTGCATCTTTAATGGATGCGGCCGCTCGAACCGATAAGCAACCAAGTTTTCCTCCATACAATATCGAAGCACTCGATAATGATAAATACCGAATTACAATGGCCGTTGCTGGGTTTAGCGAAAACGAATTAAGTATTGAGTCTGAAAATAATACTTTGAAAGTCTCTGGTACTAAGGCAAATAAAGATGAAAATAGCGAACGTAAATTTATTCATCAAGGCATTGCAGAACGCAATTTTGAACGAAAATTTCAGTTAGGAGATCACGTTAAAGTACTAGCCGCAGGGCTTGAAAATGGCTTGCTAAGTATTGATTTAGAGCGTGAGATACCTGAGGCATTAAAACCTCGAAAAATACAAATTGGCGCTGGTAACCTAATAGAAGGAAAGTAAAACCAGTACACTGATTCTCCCCTTATAGTGTTAAACCCGCAGCTGTGAAAATAGTTGCGGGTTTTTTATATTTTTAATCTTTAAATTGTTTGTGACAATCTTTACAGCCTTTAGCCCATGCACCAAATGCTTTTCCAATTTTAGCTTTTTCGCCAGTTTGCGCAGCAAGTGCTAATTTATCGGCGTTTTCAGCAAATGCAGCGGCTTTTTTTACAAATGCTTCATTTTCGCTCCAAATAGCAGCAAGGGCTGAAGTATCGCCTTTATCAGTGCCAGCATAAAATGCTTCCCATGGCATTTTAGATAATGCAGCGGCATTATTTGCACGCATTTTAAATTGTTCTGCATCAAAAGGTACTTTGCCTTTTAGCATGGCACCCATATCACCAATTTGTACCGAAATCATAGAAAATGCAGCTTGGCGGTACTTAATCGCATCGCTTGGTTCTTTAAATGCGGTGTTTGCAGATACGCTAAGTGCGCATGTAGATAGTAAAATACCCGTAATAAGTTGTTTTATTTTCATGTTTATTATCCTGTAAATGATTCTCGACTCTACCATTTGTATATGAGGGAGTGCTTTAATTCAAGAAAAAGTCGTTCAATCAACAAATATCTATTATTCACTGGTATCTATATCGGCAAATATCATGCCTCGGCGCATACTTCGGGTTGCTAAAAACACTTCGCCTAATAATGATAAAAATGAGCAAATAAGTAAGGCCATTGCAATCACAAAGCAACTACCAATGGTGATCCCTAAATTAACAGATTGTATATGTGATAAAAAAAGCAGCATAACAACAGCTGAGACTAAAAGTGCACTTAATACGCTCATACTAAAGGCGATATGAATACACCGCGAACGCTTTAATAACGCGCGTAATTCGGTGGTGAGCGAGTGGTTAAATTCTTCATCTAGGCTTACTTTTAATTTGCGCTCAAGCTGGCGGGCTCTATCGGTAATACGTGCCAAGCGATTTGAAAGAACACCGAGTGTTGCAGCAATACCTGTAATTAAAAAAACCGGTGCAACGGCGGTTTGTATTACTTTTGCCATGGTTAAAATGTTGATGACTTCGTTATTCATTTTCCCTCTTACAATCAAATATAAAATTGGTACATAAAATTATAGATTATCTGAGATTGACGTGTGATGAAAACGATAAAAATTAATTTTTACATAGCTTCACAAATATCATTACGAAAGCACATTCTTTTAGGTATATTAAATTTAAAATCACACGATAATAATATAATAAGGATTTGACCTGATGAAGCACGCCTCTTTTACTCTTACTGCTTTAACTATTGCGGTGTTAGCGGGTTGTAGCGAAGCCCCTACAGAGACTAAAAACACCCAAATAAACACTCAAACAGATACTGAAAAAACGACGATGCAAGCACAAAAAATAGTAGACGCAGTTGCGCCAATAGCAAAAAAAGTACCTCATGAAATGACTATCCATGGCGATACCCGAGTGGATAACTATTACTGGATGCGAGACGACGAGCGCAAAGCTGCTGATGTTATTAACTACCTTGAGGCCGAAAATACCTATACCGATGCCATGCTTGCGCATACCGAAACGTTCCAAAGTGAGTTGTTTGAAGAATTAAAAGGGCGTATTCAAAAAGACGATGATTCGGTACCTATTAAAAGAGGTGACTATTTTTATTCATCGCAAACACGTGGTGATAACGAATACCCGGTATATGTAAGAAGTAGTGATTTTAAAGGCAGTGATCTAACTGTGATTTTAGATGTAAATGAACTTGCTAAAAGCCATGATTATTACGCTGTGAGTCGTTTATCAGTAAGCACTAATGGCAATTTAATGGCCTATGGTGAAGATACTGTAAGCCGTCGTATTTACACGATAAAAGTAAAAGATTTAACGTCAGGTAAGTTACTAGAAGAAACCCTTGAGGGGACAAATGGCGGGGTTGTTTGGGCAAACGATAATAAAACTTTTTATTACATTAAAAAAGATTTACAAACCCTGCTGGGCTATCAAGTTTATCGCCATACGTTAGGCACGCCTCAAAGTGATGATGAGCTTATTTACGAGGAAACGGATAGCAGCTATTACATGGGCTTGAGTAAAAGCAAAGATGGCTCTGAGATTTATATTTGGCATAGCAGCACTGCGGCTTCGGGCATGTCGGTATTAAGTGCAGATGATGCTAAAGCGATGCCTAAGCGTTTTATTGAACGTGAAGCCGATCTTGAATACAGCATCTCTAAACTGGGTAATACTTATTATATTGTCACTAACTTAAATGCGGTTAACTTTCAGCTGATGAAAGTGGAGGCAGATAAAGCGCACGATAAAGCTAATTGGCAGAGTGTTATTGCTCCACGTGATGATGTGAAGCTTGAAGATATTGATTTATTTAACGATTATTTAGTTTATCAAGAGCGTGAAATGGGGCAGTCACGCCTAGTTGTACGCCATTTAACAACCGGCGAAGAGCAAGTATTAGGCTTTAACGATAGTGCATATACGATTGCAAGTTACGGTAATAACGACATAAATGCTGATACGCTACGCGTTTATTATAGCAGCATGACGACACCGTCGACCTCTTACGATATTGAGCTAAAAACCGGTAAAAAAGAGCAGCTTAAACAGCAGGTTGTTTTAGGTGACTTTAACGCGGATAACTATGCCTCTGAGCGTATTTTTATCAGTGCTCGTGATGGTGTTAAAGTACCTGTTAGCTTGGTATACCGTAAAGATTCGTTTAAAAAAGACGGCACTAATGCGTTATTGCAATATGGTTATGGCTCATATGGGGCAACCATCGATCCTACTTTTTCGAGTGCTCGACTGAGCTTATTAGACCGAGGCTTTGTATTTGCTATTGCACATATACGTGGTTCACAAATGCTAGGTCGTCCATGGTATGAAGACGGTAAATTATTTAATAAAAAGAATACCTTTAATGACTTTGTTGATGTGACTAAATCGCTGGTTGAGCAAGGCTATGGTGCAAAAGACGAAATATTCGCTTTAGGCGGCAGCGCGGGAGGGTTATTAATGGGGGCGGTTGCAAACCAAGCGCCCGAATTATACAAAGGAATGGTTGCTGCTGTGCCATTTGTTGATGTCGTGACGACGATGCTTGATGCGAGTATTCCGCTGACTACAAACGAGTATGGTGAGTGGGGTAACCCAAATGAGAAAGGCTATTATGATTATATGCTGTCGTACTCACCTTATGATCAAGTGTCGAAGCAAGCATACCCAAATATGTTAGTGACAACCGGTTTACATGACTCGCAAGTACAGTATTTTGAGCCTGCTAAATGGGTTGCTAAGCTGCGTGATTATAAAACCGATAACAATAAGTTATTGTTTAAAATAGATATGGAAGCAGGGCATGGAGGGGCATCGGGTCGCTTTAAGCGATTAGAAGATACCGCACTTAATTATGCCTTTATGCTTGATTTAGCCGGTATTAAAAAATAACGACTAAATAGTTAAACATGGCAAAGGTGCTTTACGAAAGCACCTTTTTTTGTGGCAAGTTAAAGGTAAATAAAGTGCCTTTGCCGAGTGTACTTTTCACTTGGATTTCACTATCCATTAATTGCAGTAAACCTTTACAAATGGCAAGCCCTAATCCACCTTGCTGGCGTCCTTCATTGTTTGAGTTAGAAGCTTGATAGTGTGGGTTAAAAATAGCGTGTAACTCGTCTTCTTTGATACCGATACCGGTATCGGCAACATTAACAAATAGTTGTTGTTCGTCGTTTTTATGCACTTGCACAGCGATACTACCGCCTTTGGGAGTGTGGCGAATTGCATTATCGATTAAGTTACTCAGTACGCGTTCGAGTTTTGCTATATCAGCAAATACAGGAAAATCACAAATTGCTGGCTCTACCGATAAATTAATTCCTTTGTTTTCTGCGGTAATACTAAATTTGGCAATACAGTCATAAATTAATTCGCCTAAGTTAAAGGTTTCTTTATGAATATTAATATCGCCGTTTTCTAAATGAGCTAATTCAAAAATTTGTTCAATAAGTTGTTTTAATTGCTCGCAGTTATTTAATGATACGTGTAAATACTCTTGCTGCTCTGTAGGGCTTAGTTGGTTGAGCGATTGGCTCATCACTTCTAAAAATCCTTGCAATGATGCAAGTGGGGTGCGTAAATCATGAGATAAATGAGTAAGTAGCTCTTTGCGTTGTTTGTCACTTTGCTCTAACGCTTTAAATTGCTCATTAATACGCGTAAGCATGGCTTGAATACTGCGTTCTAAGGTATGTACTTCGTTGTTTTTTTGATGTGAAAACTGACTTAACTGGGTGTCGGTTAAGGTGTAATCTTTGGCTTCTATTTCGCTTACTTTATTGGCTAAACGTTGTAATGGGTTGGTAAAAAAGCGCAATAAAATCAGCATGGCTATCATTAAAAATAATAACGCTGAACCGAGCCATAAAGCAGTAAGCCAAAGTTGGTCGTTACTTTTTATATTATTTAAAGAGGTATCGTATGCTTCGCCACCAATAATAACGTACAAATACCCTTGTAGCTGATTGTGATTAAACACCGGGGCTGCAGAAAATATTTTTGTCTCGTTGGTGTTTCGAGGGTTATCACCATACACGGGAGCGCTGCTCGCTCCATTAATTAATTTTTTTACAGGCTCTAAATTAATATGACTGCGCTTTACTTTCCCAGGCTCTGCTGAGTATGTAAGGATTTGTCCGTGAGTATCCACAAAATAAAATTCAAACGCTGGGCCTAAAATCATTAAGGTATGAAATAGGTTTTCTAGCGCATTGTAATCATATACCCCTTCTTTTATTAAAGGGTTATCTTGTACTAAATGTTCAGCTAATGATAAATGTAAGTTTTGCTCGGCATGATGTTTTGAGGTGAGCTCTAATTGCTTGCTCCAGTTATAAACAATAACGCATATAAAGCAAAATATAATAACAATAGAAAGTGATAGTTTTTGATACAAAGAAAACTTCATTATTAAAGCCTTAGCTTGTTAATTGACTTGGATTTAGCTTGTAGCCCACGCCCCAGACTGTTTCAATACAAGGGCCTTGGTGATGAAGCTCTAACTTGGCGCGTAAGCGATTTATATGTGAGTTTACAGTGTGTTCATAACCACTGTGTTGGTATCCCCAAACTTTATCGAGTAACTGTTGGCGGCTAAACACATGGTTTGGATGGCGTGCAAAATAAACTAACAAGTCGAATTCGGTGGCGGTTAAATTAAGTGCTTGTTTATCTAAGTAAACTTGATGGGAACTAAACGCGATATGTAATAAGCCAATATCAAGAGTTTGCTCGTTGTCTGTGGTGACGCTTTCGGGATTTTGGGCGCTAAGTAATAGTGCACGATGCCTTAATTGTGTTTTTACTCTTGCTTGTAATTCTCTGGCAAAAAAAGGCTTACAAATATAATCATCTGCTCCCATTTCTAAACCAATGACACGGTCCATGTCACTGCTTAATGCGGTGAGTAAAATGACCGAAATAGCCGGGTAATGTTCTTTTATTTTACGACATAAACTCAGTCCATCCATTTGTGGTAGATTTATATCGAGTAAAATTAAGCCATAAGGCTGTTTGGCGATTCTTTTTAGTGCAAGTTCGGCACTCACAACATGGTCAACATGTAAATTAAGTGCTGATAATTGTGTTGTTATTAGTTGACCTATTTCTCTGTCGTCTTCGACTACCAGAATTTTTTCGTGACGCATGTATTACCTCGTAAAAAAAAGGGGACATCCGTGTCTCTCCACTTCCCCATTACAAGCTGGTATTTTACTGTGTACGCGTAACAACTATTTTAGACACTGGATTATCAAACTTTTGATCTGCACCTAGTGCAGAGGTTACTAAACCATCTTGGTTTGACACAATGCCTGGATGCATCGTGATCACATCGTTAATATCGTCACGTAATTCGTTAAACCCTTCACCGCCTGCGGCAGGGCCCGGCACAGTTTCAGCTGTTTCTGTATTTGCTTCAGTACCTGCATCATAAGCAAATGTGGTGTTCGAAATTGACTCACCTACCGCTAATGAAGATACATCTACAGAACTAAGACCGGTAAAAGCATCATTTGTATTCCCAAGCATGGCTGCAAATGACAAATTAAGTGTTTCAAGTGCTTCTGTTGTAATAACAACGCTTGTTGTTTCGCCTGGTGTAATTGCACCTTCAGCTGATGCACTTGCTAATGCCGAGCTAAAAGCAAGGTATTCTTCGTTTGCACCACTTTCTGCTAGCATTTCTAAACCAACAGAGGCGCTAGTACCAAACATCCATGGCGCTTCGGTTTCAAAAGCAATAACCGATAACGGTGATAAAGGTTGGCCAGCCGTTAAATTACTAAATGTAATTGTAAACTCGCTCATTACTGGTGCTGGTTCAACAACGTCCACGACTTCAGGAACACTGTCGTTATTATCGTTGTCGCTACAAGCAGCAAGTGTGGCTGCCAGCATTAGTACCAGCGCGCTTTTCTTAAAATGATTAGTAGATGACATGGGAGCACTCCTACTTAACTGTAACGGTTAATTTAGCAACTGGGTTTAACCATCTATGTACTGTATTGTCTAAATCACTGTTACCTGCTTCTAGCTCGTCATCACCTAAACTACCTGGGTGAATATGAACCATTGTATTTGTATCGGCTATAATAACACCGCTACCGCCTGTACCTGCATCACCACCTGGTGCCGCTGGAATGCCCAGTACGCCTGGCGCGCCTGAACCTTCAACAACAAGCTCATTATTTGCTTCTGTACCTGCGTCATAACCATTTAAATATACTGTGTATGTACCGGCTTCTGTTGGTATTTTCCAACTATCAAGACCTACAAAGCCATCGTTTGTTGGTAATAGCATTGCCGTTAGTGACAAGTATTCATTGCCATCGGTGGTCATTAATTCTGCAGAGGCAGATGTTGCTGGTGCTAGTAAGCCTGCAGCTGGGTTTTCAACTACATCACTATTTGACGCGGTTGCTTGTGTAACAAGCGCTGAAATATCACCGCCTTCAGCCATTGCTTGAAGTGCTGTTGATGCTTCTGTTGCTACTTCAAATAATTTATCTTCACTGTCATGTGCAGTGATTAAAACTGGGGTAAAGTACAAACCTTTTGTTAGGTTAGTAAACTCAACTTCTAGCTCTGCTGCAAGAGTTGATTGGCTTGCTACTGCAAGTAAAGTTGCCATTGTTAATGTTGAAGCTTTCATTTTTTATTTCCTGTAATTGATGGTTCGAGTGTAAGTATCGAATAGCAACCTCAAGAAACTCTCACAAAGTTATCACATTTTTATCACAACTATTTTTACTGTGAATTGTTTGTGATATGACAAAGTAAAGTGCAAGTAAAACAAGCACTTTATGCACTAACTATATTCAGCTTAGATTTTTATATGGTATGGTATTTTGGCTTTGTATTTTATTTTTTTAACAAGGGCTTATGCTATACCTTACGCTTTTTTTAACCGCACTTGTGTCGGCTACTTTATTACCCAGCTCATCAGAAGTGTTAATGACAACCATGATAACCCAAGGGCAAGTTAATTTATTTTGGCTTTGGTGTGTGGCTACGCTGGGCAACGTTTTAGGGAGTTGTATAAATTATTGGCTGGGTACGCAAGTTGTGCGGTTTCAAGATAAAAAATGGTTTCCGGTATCTGAACAAGCATTAACCAAGGCAAAACAAAACTTTGATAAATATGGTGTGTATAGTTTGTTGTTAGCGTGGGTGCCTATTATTGGCGATCCACTCACGGTGGTCGGCGGTATATTTAGGGTAAGGTTTGTAATATTTTTAGCGTTAGTCACGTTTAGCAAAGGCGCGCGCTATGTGGCGGTATTGGCCTTTGCTGTTGGGTTAGATCGGGTTATTTAACTTTTAAGCCAATCTAATGTCAGTGAAACTGAGTCGGCAAAGCGCAAAGCATGAGGTTTATCAACCCGTGCTTTTGCATAATGTACGCTAGGATGCGAGTGGCAAATAGCAAGAATTTCAGCAACCAGTTTTTCGAGTAATAAAAAGTGACCTTGCTCAACTAAACGAATGACTTCTTTTGTGATCACTTTGTAATTTAAAGCTTGCTCTACTTCGTCGCTTGCACATGCTTGATCCCCAGGGTAGTGAATCTCTAAATTAATAATCACATCTTGTTTTTTTTCGCGTTCATCGGGGTTAAAGCCAATGAATGTTCGTAACCTTAAATTGGTTACATTAATTATTGCATTGGCCATTGCGTTAACCCTTAATCAACTGTAAAAACTCGTTACGCGTTTTTGAATCGCTTCTAAAATTACCTAGCATAACTGAGGTACGCATACTGGAGTTTTGCTTCTCTACACCGCGCATCATCATGCACATATGTTTTGCCTCAACAATAACCCCAACGCCCTTCGCGCCAGTAATTTCTTCTACCGCTTTGGCTATTTGATGCGTAAGTTGTTCTTGAATCTGAAAGCGGCGCGCATACATATCAACAATACGGGCAAATTTAGATAAGCCAAGTACTTTTCCGTTTGGGATATAGGCAATATGACAACGCCCTATAAAAGGCAGTAAATGATGCTCGCACATTGAATATAACTCAATGTCTTGTACCAGTACCATGTCGTCTGCATCTGAACTAAAAATGGCATTGTTAGTAATCTCATCCAGTGTTTGACGATAACCTTGAGTAAGATATTCCATTGCTTTAGCCGCACGTTTAGGTGTGTCTTGTAGGCCTTCTCTATCGGCATCTTCGCCTACAGCGGTGATAATGTTTTTATAACTTTGCTTTAGTTCATTGTGCATAGGATTCTCAGTATTAGGTGTTATTTTAAATGGCGTCCGCCATCAACAGCAATCGAACGACCAGTTATATAATTACTTTTTAACAATAAATCGATGCTGTCTATAATTTCTTGGCATCCTGGTTCAATGCCCATTAATGATTTTTTTAAGGTCTTTTCGCGGTACTGTTTATCATCATCTTTATTAAATATGATGAGTGACGGCGCGATTGAATTTACTTTAATACTTGGTGCAAATTTAGCACTAAATGATTTTGTTAAATTATCTAATGCTGCTTTGCTGGCTGCGTATGCGATATGTTTAGGGCTACCTGTATCGACAATATAATCAGTGAGGTGAATTATATCGCTGGGCGTTGTATGTAAACGTTCGTAAGTCAGCAATAGATCAGCACATTGAAGATTAATTAAATAAGGCACTTTTGCATGAATATGCATCATATTTTCAAATAGAGCAGGGAAGTCAGGGTTATTGGCTTCACAATCCCAGCTCGACGCATTATGTATAATAGCCCGCAAGCTGCTGGCATGCGTTGCTAGTTGCTGTGTAAATTCGATAATACTGTCGTTGTTATTAAAGTCAGCATATAAGCAAGTCGCACCTAATTTTTCGAGGCGTTCGACTGCTTGATGGCGCGTACGGTATGTGGCGATAACCGAGTGTCCTTGGGCAATTAAATGCTCAGCAACGGCAAGACCAATGCGTTGCGCTGCTCCTGTAATTAATATTGGCGAAGTCATGGCCATATTGTTCTCAATGTATAGATTGGTTAATAAAGGCGGTTTAAACAGCTAAAACATTGTTGTAAATATAGCGCATAAAGTTATGCGCTATATTTGACCTAAACTTGATCATAAACAGTGGGAATTGCTTGGCGTTTATGTTGAGTACGTAAGTAAATCGAAATTAACTTTTGCTCAGCTTGCTCATCAACGGGCTTGCCTTCTAAAAAGTCGTCAATTTGGTCATAAGTAAGGCCTAAGGCTTCTTCATCAGTAAGGCCTGGACGATCGCTTTCTAAATCGGCGGTAGGGGCTTTTTCTACAAGTGCTTTTGGTGCTTCTAATGCGCTGGCTATTGCACGAACTTGTCGTTTAGATAAACCAAATAATGGAGCTAAATCACAGGCGCCATCACCAAATTTAGTATAAAAACCCGTTATATTTTCTGCACTGTGGTCTGTACCAACAACTAAACCATGACAAAAACCGGCTATTTCGTATTGTGCAATCATACGCTGGCGAGCTTTTACATTGCCTTTTATAAAATCGACTTTAGCTTGATCTGGTAGCGCAATATTATTGTCGCTAAGGGTTGCAATTGACTGCTCGTGTAAAGCATCGGCTGCGGGCTTAATATTAACAGTCATGCGTAATGTTGGCTGTATAAAGTCGACTGCAAGTTGCGCTTCATCTTCATCAGCTTGAACGCCATAGGGTAGGCGTACAGCAATAAATTTATATTTATCAGTATTATATTCGCTATTTAATTCATCTACTGCAATTTGACATAAACGACCGCATGTTGATGAATCAACGCCACCGCTAATACCTAGTACTAATGAGCAGGCTTGTGCATCAATTAAACGGGCTTTAATAAAGTTTACTCGACGAGTGACTTCTGAATTAATATTGATTGATGGCTGTACTTTCATTTCAGCCATTATTTCGGCGCGCATGGCCAGCTCCTTTTTAGTCTATTATTTATTATTATCTGATGTAGTGTGTATGAATTAAAGTCCTAAATGGCTTTTAATTTGCAAAAGTTGTTCTTTTAGCTGATCAACCTGTGCTTGTAATTCATTTAACTCATCATTATGTAATTGTGCGGTTATATCACTTTCAGCTGGATGTATGTCGTCTTGATCGCAGAATAAATGTGTATAACGACTTTCTCGTTTCCCAGGCTCTCGAGCTAATTTTGCAACATAACCGTCGTTAATTAAACTCTCTAGCGCATTTTCAACGTCATTCACATTATTAAAATCAGCTAATCGGCTGCTGCGCGTTCTTATTTCTCCAGGTGTTTGAGCACCTCTGAGTAAGAGTAAACATATAATCGCACGTTGTTGTTGTGTAAATTGCAAATGGCTAAATTCAGAGTTACAAAAACGGTGATCGTATTTAGTAACGCGCCCGCCAAGGCCTTCATCTGTTGTTACTACTCGTTGAGTTACTAACGAATCCAATGCATTTTGCACATCGCTTTCGGTTAAATTCATAACTGGATCGCGGTTCGACTTTTGATTACAGGCATTGGTTAATGAGTTTAAAGATAACGGGTAATGCTCAACCGTAGTACTTTGTTTTTCTAATAAGCAACCGATAATACGTTGCCCTATTGCTGATAACTGCATAGTGTGCCCGACGGTTAAATAAAAATTTAATTAAGCTTACACGTTTATTGTTTATCTAGCCATTGCTTAAGTTTAGGTTCTAATGCTGCAATATCTAATGGCTTTGTCAGATAATCATCCATTCCTGCAGCAAGGCATTTTTCACGGTCGCCTTGCATTGCATTTGCAGTTAAGGCAATGATAGTAATGCCTTTATTCTCTTTATTGGCTTCACCATTTCTAATCGCATTGGTTGTTTGATACCCATCCATGACAGGCATTTGACAATCCATTAAGATTAGATCGTAAGGTTTTCCTTCCTTTTGCTGTAATTTTTCTAATGCGTGTTTGCCATTTTCTGCAATATCAAAGGTGACTTTAAGTTGCTTTAATAATGCCGCGGCGACAACTTGATTTACCTTGTTATCTTCAACTAATAATAGGTGTGCCTCTGAAGGCGGTTGTATTTCGCCTTGCTCAGACACCGTGCTTTTTGGCGTTATTAGCGCGGGTTTTACAATAGGAGCGGTGTGGTACTCTTTATGTTTTTTTTCAATAAACTTTTCGTTTACCAATGAATCAAATAAATCGGATGGCGTTAATGGTTTAAATACAATGCAATCTATCTTCAGTGCTGGCTGTGCATCCGATTTAGCGTAGCTCATTGGAGCCATTAAAATAATTTTACTTAGCCTTTTATACAGCATATTTTGTAATGCATTAACGTATTTTGGGTTGGCTGTCTCGAAAAAGTAATAGTCAATTAATACGGCATCTGGGAAGTGTTGAGTGTTATTTATATATTCTATTACTTCATTGTAATCGGTAATGCATTGCACGTTAGCTCCCCATATTGTGAGTTGTTTATAAACAATATTGGCGTTTAACGTATTGTTATCTACGACTAAAATATGTTTTCCTTTAATTAAATGACTCGGAAAACCTTCTTGAGGGCTTATTCTTGGCTGTATTTTTACTGAAAAAGAGAACGTACTGCCAACGCCCTCAGCACTGGTTACACTGACTTCACCCTGCATTAGTTGACATAGTTGCTTGACGATTGCTAACCCTAAGCCAGTACCACCAAATTGACGTGTTGTTGAAGTATCTGCTTGGGTAAACGAATCGAACAGTGTTTTTTGTTTATCGGGCGCGATACCTAAACCCGAATCAATGACGGAGCAATGTAAAAACTCACCGTCACTATTTGTACTTATTTGGGCAGTAATAATAATTTCGCCTTCTAAGGTGAATTTTACTGCGTTTCCTACAAGGTTATTAAGAATTTGTCTTAGTCGATTGGGGTCACTAATAATGTCAGTCACGCGAATGCGAGTGGCATCTAAAATTAGCGTGGTTTTATTTTGTTCAGCTTTTAAGGCAAATGATTCAACAACTTCACCTAACAGTTTTGATAAATTAAATTGTATTTCTTCAATATCGAGTTTACCGGCTTCAATTTTAGAAAAATCTAAAATATCATTAATAATGTTCAGTAAAGATTGAGCAGAAGATTGCGCTAACTCAAGGTGATGGTTTTGTTGTTGATCTAGCTCAGATTGCTGAACTATATTTAGCATACCTAGCACCCCATTCATCGGAGTGCGAATTTCATGGCTCATACTCGCTAAAAATTCACCTTTCGCTTTTACGGCTTGCTCAGCAGTTTCTTTAGCTTTTACTAATTGCTGCTCTGTTTCAATACGTTGTTGGCTAGAGTATAAGCTACTAATGAGTGCGGCAACGGCAATTAAAAAGCTTTCTTCATTACCTGACCAGTTGTCTGTATTACCACACTGCTCAACACATACCATACCTATTGAGCCAGAAGGAGCGGGGATTGATACGCACAACATATCATTTATTCCCAAAGGCTTAAGGTATAAAGCTCTTAAAGGTGCTAACGCGCTATTTTCTTGCGCATTTTTAGCGTTAAATATCGCACTGTTTGCTAGGCGTGAAAAAAGTTCTGGAAGAAACGCTTGTTGCCAAATAACGTTGTTATTTAAGGGGGTGCTATTGTTGCTGTGTGATGCAAAACATTCAAGATGAGATTTATCGTCGTTATAAAACCACAGGCTTGAGCGTTGCGCGTGTAAAGCCTGACAAATTGCTTGTGTAATAACCTCTTTTGATTGGCTCAACTGGCCGTTTAAAACTTGTACATTAACGGTTAGTGATGCTAATACCTCGTTATGTAATGCAATTTTTTTATTTTCGAGTTCTATTTTCTTTCGTGTATTAATGTTTTGCAAAGAGCCAAATAATTTAACACAGCGACCATTTATGCGCTCAGTTTCACCATGTACTAATACCCAAACAGGTTGACCTTGCGCATTCATTATTTCTAACTCTGCGACAAAGTTTTCATCGTCTTTAATTGCGCGCTCTATTAGGGTTTTTACTTTGTTTCTACTAAACCCAGGTTTAAAGTAGCTTAAATCTACAGGCCAATCAGGCTGTGTATCTAATGGGTATTTGAAAATTTCTTTTATGGCATCAGACCAATACGCTTTTTTTGTTTTAAAGTTAAAAGACCAAGCACCTACTTTTGCTAAGTTACTCATTGTTTCTAACATTTTTTCGTTTTTTTGTTGGCGGTTTAGCATGCGTAAAAAAAACTGGAATGACCAAATTAAGATACCAAAAATAGTAATGAGAGCGATTCTAAAAGGCCAGATTGTAGATTGCTTAGGGCTCCAACCTGCCTTCGGGGCAACATATAATTTCCAAGTACCACCGGGAAAAGCGCTAGTAAATTTAAGTGGGTTTCTATCTAAAATACCTTGGCTGCCATAAAAAAAATCGCCATTTTCACCGGTCCCATTTCGCCCTTGAATGGCGACATGATAGTTTTTTTCTAATGTATCTATCCCTGCTGATTGATAGACTTTTTGAGGACTTAAAACGAGAGATAGAATCCCCCAAAATGAGTTGTCGGTAGGTAAAAATACCGGGATACGAGCAATTAAAGCTGAACTGCCTTCTTGTAATAGGTTTACAGGGCCGGCCATAATAATAGCGTTATTATCGCGGGCTTTAATTACGTCACTTTTTAAATGCTCGGTTTCTAAAAAATTTAAACCAAGTACAGATTCATTACCTTTTAGCGGGTAGATCATGGATATAACCATATTCGGTGCACCGGCCAAGTGACGGATTTCGGGTGAGGTTTTAAATAATGATGCTGAAATTTGTGCAAAGCGATCTTGATCTAAATCAGGCTCAGCGGCCACTGCCGCAGCAAGGCCTCTGACTAATTGCATGTTAGCAAGTAATATTGATTCAAGGCGTGTTTTATAAATACTTACTTCGGATTGTATTTGTAGACGATGCGCTTCTTCTGCACGAGTAAAATTAATATGATCAAGAATAATACTGATCATTGAGATGATAACAAAGGAAAGCCAAAAGGTGCGTTTAAAGTTATACACTTTTGAATAATTAATTTTTATTTTATCGGGCATTAGAAACAGCATACTATTTTATTAGGCTGTTTAACTATAGCTAATTTATAAGTAAATAAAAACGGTACACATAAAATGTATACCGTTTTTATTATTATGTGCTTACAAGTAACTTTTATGAATCAGCAATTTCACGATTCCAATGCTGTTCTTTTGCAACATGCAGCTTACGATAACCATCAAGCAGTGCGGCGTGCTTTTTAAAGCCATTTAGTGATAAACCCGGGAAAGTTAATCCATTAAATAATGTACGGCCTTCGGCTATTTCAATACTTAGCGCAACGTTGTTTGAGCCAAACATTAACCCTAAAGCGTCTTGGTAATCGCTGTATTGGCGCTCATCATCATATTTTATTTCTAAGATGGCTTTTAAACAGCGAAAATGACGCATTGCATCTTCACTTACTTGGCCGGTATGAAGTATCCAATCAACCCAATCAATTGCTTCTTCATTGCCAGTGGCTAAGCATAAATGCGCTTTTAACTCACCAATACGCAGGGTGTGCCAAGGGGTATCGGCATCGGTTACAAGGCCAATAAATTCAGCCGCGCGAATAATATCGCTATGGCCGGCTTCTTCTAGGCTATCGTAGATATCCATTAATTGTTCATTATTGTATTGATCAAGTGATAAAAACGCTTCGCGGTATTTCGCTCCCTCGTTATTATTACGCCATATAAGCTCATCGGTAGGGTAAATATCTGACATACCAGGCACTAAAATACGACATGCATAAACATTTAAGTGAGTGTAATCCATGATGTAGATATCGTGATCCATGCTATGAATTAAATCGACACAAAAATTATACTCTTGTTCTGTGGTGCCACTAAAGTCCCAATGTACAAAGTCGTAATCGGCTTCAGCGCGGAAGAAATCATGAGAAATTAGGCCGCTAGAGTCGATAAAGTGCAGTTCAATATTTTCAGAAGACGCGACTTCATCGTTGTCAAAAGTAGCGGGTTGGAATACATCTAGTTGATCTAAACGACGACCTTGCAGTAGCTCTGTAACAGTACGCTCAAGAGCCACTTCAAATGAAGGGTGAGCACCAAACGATGCAAATACAGAGCCATCGGTTGGGTTAATCAATGTCACACTCATTACAGGGTAAACACCCCCTAAAGAGGCATCAGCTATACGTAAATGAAAACCATGGCTGCGAAGTTCTTCACAAGCTTGGTGTATTTTAGGATATTGTTTTACGACATCTTCAGGGATTTCTGGTAAACAAATGCCTTCGGCAATAATGCGATTTTTAATAGCGCGTTCAAATACTTCAGATAGCCCCTGTACACGTGCTTCAAATTTGGTATTACCGGCACTCATGCCATTTGAAACAAAAATATTACCAATAACATTGACTGGGATATACAGCGTTTCGTTATCGCGCTGACGAATATACGGCAATGTACAAATTCCGCGTTCGTTGTTGCCAGAGTTAAAGTCGTATAAATGGGTTGGTAGTAATTCACGTTCAGGGTCAAAGTAATCCCATAAACGTTCATCCATAATTCCCTGAGGTACTTGATTTTCGTCTTCTACTTTAAACCATTTCTCAGAAGGGTAATGAGTAAAGTCGGCGTTAGCAAATTCTTGGCCTAGGTAAAAATCAGCAAAAAAATAGTTACAACTTAATCGTTCAAAGTACTCGCCTAATGCTGAGGCAAGTGATGCTTTGTCGGTTGCACCTTTACCATTGGTAAACATAACAGGGCAATCACTGTCTTTAATATGGACTGAATAGCAGTTTGCTACAGGATTTAACCAAAGTGCTTCTTCAACATTTATATTTAGGGCGCTTAGTTTGTTTTGCATTGTAGAGATAGACGACTCTAAGTCGCGATCTTTACCTTTGATAAAAGTTTTTTCAGTCATATTACTCTCAACTAGAATTGGACAGGGCATTGATTAGTTATTATCGTGGATTTTGATGTTTATTTCATCCTTTGCAAGCAATATCGTTATTATTTAATAATCTACGGGTCATAGTGGAGGGAGGAATGACGATGAAAAATATATCAATAAACAGACTAATCAAGGGATTAGGGCTTTTTATAATGAAGTTACAGTTATTGTTATCGCAATGAGTTACGACGCACTGCATTTAACATTGCGAGCATTCGATAATAAACGGGTTCGCGGCTTAGTAAATTCTCTGCTACACAGAAGGGAGTAATTTAAGCCGCTAACGATTATTTGGCTACCGTGGTTTTATTTTTGCCACTGGTTTTACTGAGATAAAGTGCCTCATCTGCTTTTTTTAATGTGTGCTCTAAGCTCACATCTGCTAGCCAAGGCGCCATGCCAAAACTCATGGTGATTTTTAAATTTAGTTCTGTTTCTGGATTATGTTGTTTAGCAATTTGTAAACGTAGCTGCTCTACTTGCTCATAAGCTTGTTGTTGGTCAAGATCTGACAGTGTAAATAAAAATTCTTCGCCCCCCCAACGAGCAGCTATATCTAAAGGGGTTATGGATGATTTAATTGTTTTGGCCGTTTTAGCTAACACAATGTCGCCTATATCGTGGCCATGGTTATCATTTATGCGTTTAAAAAAATCGATATCAGCAATAATAATAAAATGATGGCTTGGTTTTTTAGCCATGTGCTTTTGTTTATTGGCCAACCAAGTGTGGGTGAAGCGACGATTATATAAATGGGTTAAGTAATCAAGGGATGCTTGTTTGGTTAGTTCTATGCGTTGAGTAATTGCCGCAGCTCTTACCATAGTGACGATATACACCATGGGAAAGCCTGCAATGAGAATATTAATAAAATGGACGTAGGGTAAGTAATCACTGTATGCATATGGATAGTTAATATCACCAAATAGAAAGTACAAAGCTGCAAACAGAATGACCCACATACACCCAATCATTAAGGCGGTTCTAAATTGAAATTTAAAATCAATTATTAAGGCTAGTAAGCATGCAACGGTCCACAGGTAAAATTGAAACCCTAACTGCATTCCTAAAATGGAGCACACTAAAATAGAATGTAAGGTGACTTCTATACAAAATAAGTAAAATGCTAAAGTGGGCTTTTTATTTAATAATACCAGGCCGATAGACCACATTATGACACTAAAAACATTGGCAATGGCCAAGGCATTAACGCCAATGTGAGCAAATCCAAAAATAAGTAAACAATGTACCACTAATGCGTAAACTGCCACTTTACTAATAATGTGGGCATTTATTTTTTTATTTTCACTATCATAAAAAAGTGTTTTATTACTTTTACTCATTGTTAGGCTCTTTTTGGGGTGAAATAAAGGCAACCTGTTCGGCGAAAGAATATAAAAGATACAGCTAGCCTATAAAGAATAACAAATCTGACCAAGACTACCAAAGACTTTGCACATAAATCCGATTAATTAATGCACAGTTTGTGTATGCCTCCACTCCACGTCTTTTTATTAGCTAAACAATACCGTGATAGCAGGAAATAGCAGGCGGATGATTAAAAAACATGATACAAAGTTCAAGGTATTCAAATAAATATGTTTAGTCTTTTATATTATCTTGATGGAGTTAGGTATGAGTGTAGAGAAAACCCACCTGGAGATTTGTAATTTAAGCAAAGACCAGTACCCGCAAATAAAAACGTTAATGGATCAGGCTTACCCTGATTTAGGTGGGGCATGGCCAACACATACTATATTTAGATTAATAGACCAATTTCCAGAAGGGCAAATAGGCATTGTTGACGATGGAGTACTGGTTGGTATTGCATTAAGTGTGCAAGTTGATTATACCCGTTTTTCAAACCCCCATACTTACGAAGATATTGCTGATGGGCACGACCGGGTATTTAGCGATGCTGAAGGTGATGCATTATATGGTCTTGATGTGGCCATTAGCGACACTCATCGTGGCATGCGTTTAGGCCGGCGGTTATATGATGCACGTAAAGAGCTGTGCCGACAATATAACCTGCGGGCTATTTTGGCTGGTGGACGTATACCTTGTTATTACAACCATAGTGCAGAAATGTCGCCTATGGAGTACATTGCAAAAGTTGATCAAAAAGAGCTGTACGACCCTATTTTAAGTTTTCAATTATCGAATGACTTTCAGGTAAAACGACTACTTAAAAAGTACTTACCTGAAGATCAGGAGTCTGTAGGTTATGCCACTTTACTTGAGTGGAATAATATCATGTATGAACCGACCGATACCGTGCTTGAGTCAACTAAATCGATTGTTAGGGTCGGTGCAGTACAGTGGCAGATGCGTTGTGTCGAATCGGTAGATGAAATGCTTAAACAAGTTGAGTACTTTGTTGATACCGTATCGGATTATAAAAGTGATTTTATTTTATTTCCTGAGTTTTTTAATGCCCCCATAATGGGGTTGGGCGAACAAAGTAACCAAACCGAAGCGATTCGCTTTTTAGCCGAATATACCGACACATTTAAAAATGCAATGTCGCGTATGGCGGTAGAATATAACGCCAATATTATTACCGGTTCTATGCCTCTGGCAGAGGGTGATAAAATTTATAACGTCAGTTATTTATGCCATCGCAGTGGCAAAATTGATGAACAACGAAAGATACATATTACCCCTCACGAACAAAACGACTGGGTGATTCAAGGCGGCGATAAGATTGCTGTATTTGAAACAGATGCCGGGCGTGTTGGGATTCAAATTTGTTACGACGTAGAATTTCCTGAGCTTTCACGCATTTTAGCCAAACAAGGACTCGATATTCTGTTTGTACCATTTTGGACAGATACAAAAAACAGTTACTTACGCGTTCGACATTGTGCGCAAGCACGCGCAATTGAAAACGAATGTTATGTTGTTATTGCTGGGTCTGTCGGTAATTTACCTGAGGTAGAGAGTCTGGATGTGCAATATTCACAATCTGCGGTATTAACGCCTTCTGACTTTTCGTTTCCGCACGATGCCACATTAAACGAGGCAACGCCCAATACTGAAATGTTGTTATTTAGTGACTTAGATATGGATAAGTTAAAAATATTACACAGTGAAGGAACCGTGCGTAACTTAAAAGACCGTCGTGAAGATTTATATGACGTGATTTTAAAAAAAGAGACATGATAAACTAAATAAGTGTGTCACACGGCTAGTTAAAGTTAACTAGCCGGTTTTATCTGCGTGATGAGAGGGGATAAATTGGGCTGAACAAGCGGTATATATATTGACAATGTTAATGATAATGGTTATCATTTGTTTCGTTTAAGTAAACACTCCCCAATCAACATGAAATCTGGATATCAAATGTCTTCAAAGTACAAAACAATGACACCGTTATCATTACTTACGTGTGCTATTTTAGCTTCTTTTTCTACAGCAACTATAGCTGAAGAAACTTTATCGCAAACACTTAATAAAGTTTCAAATAATCAAAATATTACTATTTATGCTAAGCCATCAATTATTACTGGGTTAGCAAAAGATGTTGATCAAACCGGAACCGCTAAAAACACGATTAGTCAATTAATTGCAGGTAGCGATCTGCAAGCTGTTTGGCTAGATACAGATACCGTTGTTATTAAGCGTAAAACCAACACTGAATCAGCGGCTAGCCTTGCTATAGCAAGTAATAATGTAAATACGGTTGAAAGAATTAGCGTATACGGGTTACATAACCAACTAATATTAGACTCTGGCACTGCAACAAAATCTAATATGACATTGATGCAAACCCCTGCTGCGGTCGTTGTCGTAGATAAGCGAATACTGAGTGAACAATCAAGCGAAACATTACAAGATAGCATTCGTAATATCAGTGGTGTAACGCAAGCGGGTAATAACTATGGTATTGGTGATAATTTAATTATTCGTGGTTTAGAGGCTAATTATACTTATGATGGTATTTATGGTGGTGCCGATTTAGGTAATAACTATAACCCCACTCGTTCAATGACCAATGTGGAAAGCGTTGAAGTACTTAAAGGTCCTGCAACAGGCTTATATGGTATGGGTGCTGCTGGTGGTGTTATTAATTTAATTGAGAAAAAACCACAGCAAAAAGAGCAATACGAGATTAAAGCACTAATTGGCCAGTGGAATAACACTGCCGTAATGTTAGATGCAACAGCCGGTTTAACTGATAAAGCCGCATATCGTGTAGTCGCTAACTATGAAAAATCAGACGGATACCGTGATTTAAGTACCGAGCGTGCAGAGCTATATGCGTCACTAAGCTATGACTTCTCAGACGACAACGCTATTTTATTTTCAGCGGCTTATATTGATGACTCTATCCAAATTGATTCGGTAGGTGACCCAGTACGTATTCTTAGCGTCGATGATATCAACGTTGACCCTAGTGAATTAACCGGTGATGATTTAGTGAATGATACCGATGCTGATGGCGATGGCATTTCTGGTGTGCAACTAACACAAGCACAACGTGATGAGCTAGCAAGCACGGTATTAGCAAGTGATGGATTACAGCCTTATTCATTGGGCAGTGGTGGACTAATTTCACCTTTATCTGAACCAAATGAAGGTAAAGAGTTACGTTTTAAATTACGTCAAGATCTGAATATTTCTGATAATTTAAAATTAACACAACAAATTCAGTACCGTGACTACTCTTCAGAGTTTACACGTCAAACAGGTGGCCTTAACTTTATTTATTGGAATCGTAACGGTGAGATAAATGCCGATCCACGTGCGCCATTAGTAATTGATGATGTGTTATATCCTTATGCTGCACGTCGTCAAGAATATCGTCATCAAACGGCAGAAGAAACTACATGGCAATACTTTGTTGACTTAACGAGTACTTGGTCATCAGGTAACTTCTCAGGTGAGCATTTAATTAGTGCAAACTATGAATCTCGAGATGCTTCGGTACAGTCATCTTCTATTTATGATGCAGATGGAGGGGGTTCATTACCTTACATTTTAGATATTAGAAGTCCTAACTGGCCTACAGGCGACTTTGATGATTACGATCCAATACTTAAAACAAATTACGATAAAAGCGTAACTGCATGGGGTGTAAGTGCTCAAGAGGTTATCTATTTTGATGATTCGTTTACTGGTCGATTTGGGTTAGCGTACACGGGCATTAGCCAAGATTACCAGCACAAAGGCACGGTAAGCACACCAGATATTGGTAAAGAGCTAGATACTGATGATAATGGCTTAACCTATAACTTAGGCTTAAATTATAAATTTACAGAGCAATTTGCGACCTTTGTAAACTACTCAAAGGGCACAACTGCATACAGCCTGCTAGGAAGTTTAGAGGCCGATGGTGATGACAGACCTAATTCAGAGTCTATCTCTATCGATTTAGGGTTTAGAATGACGGCATTTGATGAAAACTTATTAATGTCATTTGTGTTGTTCGAAACCAGCAGAACTAATCTTAGATATAGTAACGAAGAGTATAACGATAACGTTGATGATGCTGAATACAATATCTCGGTAGCGCAATATTTTTACGATGAAGAAGATCGAAGCCGAGGAGCTGAGCTTGATTTAAACTTGGCGTTAAACGATCAGTGGAGCATGAACTTTAATGCGACATATATGGATGCGACTACAGTACAAGGCGACATCTCTGAAGGTCAATCTAAAGGGGTTCCATTAAAATACGCCCGTGTGTGGACAAGCTATGAGCATACATTTGCTGCATTGCCAGCGCCGATTAAATTTAGCTTAGGTTTATCGTATGAAGATGAGCGTAGCTTATATGCTTCAGCTTATGGAGTACCGTATGCATACATTAACTCTTACCAACTATGGGATGCAGCCGTAAGCTATGGCGTTGATAATTGGAATGTACAATTGAATGTTGATAACTTAGCTGATAAAACCTACTACAGCAAAGCGATGTACGCAGGTGGATTACCTGGTGAAAGCAGAAATGCAAAACTTACAGTAACGTATAAGTTTTAAAGTAAACGACGTTAAGGCCTTATTTTATTAAGGCCTTTATAAATTAAAACAGCCACGTTCAGTGGTTGTTTTAATTTCTTACAATATGGCTCTTTTGAATTTTGAGGTACTGCCCTGGTGCTAAATCGAGTTCAGCAAGTGCAAGATCGCTAATATGGGTGCGTAGTAAATCAACCACCTTATAACCGCAAAAATGTGCCATTTTTCTTATTTGTCTATTTAATCCCTGCTTTAACACAATAATAAACTGCGTTTCATTTACCCGTGTTACCTCACATGGCAATGTTATTTTTTTATCGACAGGCACGCCCGCAGCCATCTGTTTACAAAACTCATTATGTATCGGTTTATCTACCGTGACTAAGTATTGTTTTGGTTGGTGAAAATCAGGGTGAATAAGTTGGTTACAAAAATCACCATCGTTGGTGAGTATTAGTAGCCCTCGAGAGTCTTTATCTAACCGGCCAATGGGGTAAACCCGTGTGAGCTTTGGTAATTGGTGGATCAAGCTATGAGAGTCGTGTTGATTAAGTTTACAGTCAACCCCTACAGGTTTGTGATAAGCGTAATAAACTAAATCGGCAGCTCCTTTTATATGTTTCCCGTCCACGATGACAGCATCGTGCTCATTAACGTGATCGATATGATTAGCAGGGCGATTATTGACGACAACTAAGCCTTCATCAATCAGTCGCGATGCTTGTTTGCGAGAGCACACACCAGCGTGAGCAATATATTTAGCGAGTCGAATCTTATTGCTCATAAGCTTAAAAGTGATTGATGAATTAGTTTTAAGCCATTATAGCAAAGGTGCGTATCTATACCCAAGGCTGTTAAGTAGGCCAATGTTATTCGCGATGATAGGTATGAAAGTTTAATAGTTAAAACAGTATAAGTTATTAAAAAGTGCAGATGTATTTACACAGCCGCACATAGTAAATCAGACGATAAATTAAGTTGCTTATTTGGCTTTTAACGGCTCACCCTCAAAGGTAAGCCCTAAAAATGGGGTCGCCTTTGGCGCTAGCATAAACGTACGAATATTCATGTGATCATCGCCATCAGGGTTTTGCATTACATCTTCACGATAAAACTGACCAAAACAATCTAAGGTATTTTGTTTCGTTAATTCGTTTAACTTGGCAAAAGCAAAAATTTTACACGAACCGTTATTTTCACTCGCCGAGCTAAGTAAACCGTGGTTATTAAAAGCACAGGCGGTAAAATCGTAGTGCTCTTCGATGACAGCCATTGAATCAGTAAACTGAATGCTGTGCGGAGTGTTAGCCAGTTTCTGTAAAAATTCGAGTAATGACATGCGTATTCCTATAAAAGTTGTTAGTTATTGTTTGTAAGTTCTGCGCTAATTAATAGACCATCGTAAGTATAAAAATAACCGTCCCATAGCTCAGATGAAAACTCTGCTTTGTCTAAAAATTCATCATACTCTCCGATAGCAGAGAGTGTGTCTGTTGGGCTTTCATATTTAGCACTGGCAAACTGCCACGCCGAGCTTTTATTAAAGTAATTAGCGAGCGCTACAAGTTTAATATTTTTTGTTGAAAACGGTTCGATTAATTTTATTTTTGATATGTAGCCTGCACGTTCATATAAAAGCTCATTGCAGCGTGTGATTATAATACTTTTAAGGTTTTCGTTTAATAATTTAAGCGGTAAATGATCTTGATGTTTATTCATAAAGTCATTAACAGAACCCACACCCCCATAGCATTTACTATTACTATCAATATTTTCTATAAGCGTACCTTGAGAAATTCCTGCTAAGTGGTGATTTGTTTCATTAATACTCTCTTTATATATAGCCGTGTCTATATGTGTGAAATGCTTTTTTAACTGAGTGATATGTTGAGCTGTTAAAGGGGTATTTAAGTAAATAGGATCTTGCGCATCTAGGCGTATTTCTAATTCTTTATTTTCTAAAGAAAGTTCATTATTTAACAACATGGGTAATAAATTGATATGAAATTGATAACCTACGAGCTTGTTATCAATAAAATGCAGTGCGTGATTTCTTCCGTAGACAAGTATCTTTTTATTGCCATTACCAAACTCTAAGCTTGCTAAACCTAATGACGAGAGTGTGCGCTCAATACTTTGTCCCAATGTTTGGCCAACAAATGAAGAAGGAGTCACACTTGTATTTTTAAACTCAGTGAATTTAGGAGTATTGCTTGTATTTACAGTAAACTCGACGGTTTTCCCTTTGATTAAGAGTGTTTTACCTTGTTTATGAGTACCGGCAATAAACATATCTTCAGTAATCGCTTTTTGTTGATTGCAATGAGTGGAGGGCGTAAATCGCACTACGTAATCTAAATTCCTAGTCACTTTACTCATGGCGGAATTCATTTTTCGAGACAGTACCTCCAGTTGAAATTGCTCTACCACCTGTACATTTTCTGCATGAACACCTTTGGCTGAATATTCTTCAATGGCCTTGCTTCTGAGTCGTTTTTTTTCAGCTGTTTTCTCATTTAAGTTGGAAAGTTTGCTGCTCATTTTTATTTGGATAGTGTCAGATGTTGGCTCACAGCTCTCATCTTTGACAAAGTAGTTAATGGCAAAAGCGTTCCAATGGCAAAGAAAAAGTAGAGTAAATAAGATAAAGCGCATATAAATCCTTTTTTATATTTTACGGATAACCTTAACGCATTTTTTTTACAATTTATAGGTAATTAAAATTGTTGGATAAATAGATTTTATTCGATGTTGGTTATTTAAAGGTAAAAGACACTAGGTTATTTAACTTAAGAGAGGGTATCGATTTCTTTGCTACAAAAACAGTCAGTAAAGTCTTTTTCTTTAGGATTTGCCTTTTAAAAAATATACAGGTACGGTATTTGTAAACTATTGATAAAAAATAAATAAAATGAAAAAAATACTTTTTTTATTATCACTATTAATTCTCGGCTGTACTCCAAGTAAAACCGATGTATTAAAAGGGGTATATAACACGGCTAAAAAAGAAAAAGATATAGTAAAGCTCGAAAACGCCCTTAATCGCTTAAATGCACTCGAACCAGATACTTGGCAAGTTGAGTACACAAATATCGTCCGCGCGGCGAAAAATTTACAGTTAGCTAAAGAAGCGCTTAACGCAGGTAATCTCCATGATGCATTAAATTATGCCAAAACCTCATCACATGCTTTTTACAGCAAACAAGCGGGCCATATTGTGAGTGAGGTAAATAAAAAAGCGATTAATTTAAATGCGGTATATACCGCATTAAACACATTAGAAAGCCAAAAAGAGTCTGTTAATCAGCGCGTTGAAGCCTTTTATAAGCAAGATGTAAAAAGTTGGAATATCATTGAGTTTAACTCTTTTCTAGTTGATTTAATTGACAAAAGACGTGTTTTCGCAAAATTAAAACCTAAGCTTGAAAGCGATGTAAATAAAAGTGATATTTTTATTGAGGCAAATAAAATCACAACGAATCAGTTAATGGCCTTAGATAATTTAATTAATCGGTTATTGTCTAAAATAGTGATACCAGTGAGTAGCACACTGATATCGTTTAGTGACTCAGTATCTGAGCAAACTATTTTAAATCTTAATCATTTTCCTGATGAAAATGTACCGAGTATGATGGCTTCATACTATAAAAAGTTTAATGCAGATAATCAGCAATATACCGATTTAGTTGAAAATATCCATTTAGTTACTTTCCAAAATAACTATAAGGGATTTATTGATATGTTTGAGTTTTATACACTTTATAACGTGTTATCAAATCCACCAAAAAGCTATAAAAATTATGAAAATATAATAAGCCAAAAGCATTCTGAGTTACTCAATAAAGCCGAAAAAGCAAAGTCTTATAAGCACTTAACTACAAATCTAAATGTATACGAAGCACCATTGCTTTGGGCATTTCATAACGATTTGCAGCAGTTTATGAACGAATAAAATGCGTTAAGGCATGGATGTTAGTTATTTCTACATCGGCAAGGCCTTTATAAGCATATTGAGCACGTTGATTGTTTAACCAAACTGATTGGCACCCCGCATTATGAGCGCCTTGTACGTCGGTATCTAGGCTATCACCAATGTGTAGTATGTCGTTTTTTTCAACCTTTAAATGTGCAGCTGCTTTATCAAATAAGGCAGTGTGGGGTTTTGCTTTACCGTGCATACCGGCTTGTAAAACGAGCGCAAACTGGTTGTTTAAGTTAAAGCGTTCTATTTCAACGTTACCATTGGTAATGGCGATTAAAGTAAAATGCTGTGCTAAGTTCTGAAGAAGGGCCAGTACGCTATCATCGACAACAATATTACTGCGTGCTTCGGCAAAGGCATTATAGGCGTTATTGGCATGACGTATTACTTCTTCTTCATTAAACCCCAGTTTTGTTAGGGCTAAATGTAATGTGTGTTTACGCCATTGAGTGACATTATCGGCCAGCGCAGGTGTTTGCTTGACTGCCAGTTGGCGACATTGCTGCCAGTATTGTGTGCCTTGCTCTTGGTAACGAGGTAATGCATTTAGATAGTTTTGCTGAGCACTAACGGCTGCTTTTATGATTGGATGATTGTTATATAAGGTGTCGTCTAAATCAAAACTCATAACAGAAAAAGGGCGAATAGCACGATTAAATCGGATCATTTTATTTTCCTAATCGGTATGTTTTTTAGCGCGCGGATGAGTGTTGTCGTACACTTTGGCTAAATGCTGAAAATCTAAGTGGGTGTATACTTGTGTCGCTGATAAACTACTATGGCCAAGTAGCTCTTGAACGGCTCGTAAATCACCAGATGATTCTAATATATGTGATGCAAATGAATGGCGTAACTTATGTGGGTGAACCTGAGAGCTAATACCTTGTTTTTCACCCCACTCTTTCATTCGCAACCGAACTTGGCGTATAGAAATACGGTTTTTTTTACTGCTTAAAAAAAGCGCCGGTTCTTCATTGAGGGAAAACATGGGGCGTATTTTTAACCACGCTTGTAAAGCCACAAGCGCTTTGTTGCCTACAGGGATTAATCGCTCTTTATTTCCTTTACCTGTTACTCGAATTTCACCTGAATGTGCATTTACATCCTGTAAGTTTGCACCAACTAACTCGCTAACCCTTAATCCTGATGAGTACATTAACTCCATAATTGCTTTGTCTCGAATAGCAAGAGGACTGTCATCGGTTATTTCAAGTAGCTTTGCCATCTGATCGACATCGAGATTTCTGGGCAAGGGCTTAGCAAATTTAGGGCCTTTAATATCTTGTGCAGGGTTATGATACTGACTTGATTCGGCAATGTTTTTGGCTTTTAAAAACTTATACAAACTACGTATACAGCTGAGCTTTAAACTAATTGTCCGCCCACTAAGTTGATTGGCGCGTAATGCCATACTGTATCGTCTAATTTGCTCTGCTTGTACAACAAACCAGTCATCACATAGTTGGCTAAAATATAATGCGGCAAAATTAAGTTGGCTCACATATTGATTTACCGTGTGTACTGAATATTGTTTTTCAAAACGCAGGTAGTCGCTAAATAAGGTGATCGGTGTGCGCCAATTTTCGCTTAATTGTGAAATACTTGGCGCGGGTTCATCACTCATGCGAGTGCCTGTAAACGTAGCGCTAATGAGTGAACAAAATCCATCGCAAATAAAGTATCTTGCGCAGGGTCAAAGTGATTTTCGTTATGGCTACCAAGGGCTAAAAATGCCACTGGCTTTGTTTTTTCACCAATTAAAAACACAGCACAAGAGCGGGTTGTTGGTTGAAAAAATAACGCATGTTCATCGCTATTCATACGTCCAAGATAATAACTTGAATTACTCAAGCGGTGGTTTATCAATTTATCAAATTTAGTTGAATACTTAACTAACTGGCATTCATCAATACCTGAGTTACTGCATATAACCTGGCTTAAACTACTGGCTAGCGCGTTAAAGTCGCTGTGTGTTGATAGTTGCTTATGGCATTGGCTAAATAAACGATATATCAACTCATTTTGTGCTGCATGCTGTGTTAATTGCTCTATTTTATTTTTTAAAGCCGTATTGTGCTCGCGCAATTGGCGTTGTTGAATATGCACTAACGACGTTGCACCTTTTGCCTGTTGCTGCAGTTCAAGTTCAGCGAGTAATGCAGGTCGTTGAACTAAAAAATCAGGGTGTTGCTGCAGAAATTCAGCTACTTGTTGTGGTGTTAGCTCATTCATAAAGCAACTTGGCCATCAAATACATGCTCTGCAGGCCCCGTCATTCTGACCGGGTGACCTTCACCACTCCAACGAATCTCTAAACGCCCACCGGGTAAATCAACTTGTACTGTGGTACTTAATTTCTTTTGCATGTGGCCTATAACCATTGCTGCACATGCGCCAGTGCCACAGGCAAGTGTTTCACTAACGCCACGTTCCCATACTCTGAGTTTGATATGCGCCGGCGAAATAACTTGCATAAAACCAATGTTAGCGCGCTGAGGAAAGCGTTCATGAGTTTCAAGTAACGGGCCTAGCTCATTGACTTTGGCACTGGCAATATCGTCTACTTCAAGTACACAGTGAGGGTTGCCCATTGATACGGCACCAGTAAAAACGGTGTGCTCGCCAGTACGTATAATATAAGTTAGTTCACGTTTGGTGGCTTTGAGCGGTACTTTGCTAGGCTCAAAATTTGGGTGTCCCATATTAACGGTTACTTGGCCATCTTTTTCAATATAAAGCGTTAAATTTCCCGATTTTGTAGAAACTGAAATTTTATGTTTGTTTGTCAGCCCTTTCATACGCACAAAACGTGCAAAACATCGTGCACCATTACCACATTGTTCCACTTCGGTGCCATCGGCATTAAAAATACGATAGTGAAAGTCGAGATCGGGAGAGTATGGCGCTTCCACCATTAATAGCTGATCAAAGCCAATACCAAAATTTCGGTCGGCTAATTTTTTGATTTGATCGCGTGACAAAAAAACATTTTGTGTAATGTTATCAATGACTACAAAGTCATTACCTAAGCCGTGCATTTTTGAGAAATTAACTAACATAGCGCTCTTATTCGATTTTGCTCTGCGCTAATCATGCCACAGAGCGAGAGAGTAGCAAAAACGTTTATGGTAAAAGTTTTTCACCTTGATATAAGCTTTCAATGGTTTCGCGTTCACGAATTAGATGATGGTGTTCTCCATCGACCATTATCTCAGCTACACGAGGCCGTGAATTGTAATTAGAGCTCATTGTAAAACCATACGCTCCAGCACTGCGTTGAGCTAATAAATCACCTTGCTTAAGCGCAAGCGTACGGTCTTTACCTAAAAAGTCACCTGTTTCACAGACCGGGCCAACAATATCAAAATTATGAAGGGGGGTGTCGTCATTACGTGGCGATACCGCAATAATATTTTGCCAAGCTTGGTATAAAGAAGGGCGTAGCATATCGTTCATACCAGCATCAACAATAGCAAAATACTTATCTTGATTTTGTTTTATAAACTCGACTTGTGTGACTAAAATCCCCGCATTGGCTGCAATTGCTCTACCGGGTTCGAAAATAAGCTCTAAATGGCGGTAATTACCCAATTGTGCCGTTACTTGCTCAGCATATTCACTTGGATGCGGTGGTTTTTCATCGTTATAGGGAACACCTAAACCGCCGCCAATATCTAAGTGATTCAATTCAATGCCTATTTCTTTTAAATCATCAATTAAGGCAAGCAGTTTATCTAAAGCCGCTAAAAAAGGTGTTGTTTCGGTGAGCTGTGAGCCGATATGACAATCGACCCCTGTGATTTTAAGCCCAGGTAATGCCGCGGCTTGTTGGTAAACGGCCAGTGCATTTTGAATTCCAATACCAAATTTATTCTCTTTTAATCCAGTAGAAATATAAGGGTGAGTTTTAGCGTCGATATCAGGGTTAACACGAATCGAAATTGGAGCGATTAGATTAAGGTCTGTGGCTACTTGCGAAATTCGTTCAAGTTCGCAAGCCGATTCTACATTAAAGCACTTAATTCCTAACTTTAAAGCATATGCTATTTCGTCGGCAGTTTTAGCTACCCCAGAAAACACCACTTTACTGGCATCGCCACCGGCTTTTATTACCCGAGCAAGCTCTCCTTTAGAAACAATGTCAAAGCCAGCACCTAATCGCGCTAATATATTTAATACTGCAATATTAGAGTTCGCTTTTACGGCATAACATACCAAACTTTTATGATTTTTAGTGGCATTGGCAAAGGCTAAGTAATGACGCTCAAAGGTGGCACGAGAGTATACATAACAAGGTGTACCATAATGTTGCGCAAGTGCTGTAACCGCTACATCTTCAGCAAAAAGCTGGTTGTTTTTGTAATTAAAAAAGTCCACTTATTGCTCCTGCTGTTGACTTATAGTAGGTGTTTTTTGTTGTTGCGTGATGCTCTGTGTATTGAGTTTATTTACGCGCGGATTTTCATCTGGTAAATACAGTGGACCACTTTGGCCACAGCCAACTAGCATTGTTAATAGTAGGGTACTTGCTAATAGTTGTTTTAATTGTAACTTATATGTCGCTTTCATTAGATTAATAGTGTTGCTGGCTTTATAATCGCAGAGTAACAGAATATCTAAAAAATGCAGCTATTCGCGGATGATTTTATTCCTGTTACACTAGCTGCTTATAAATTGACCCTATTGCCGTAAAGGAAATTAATAATGACTGATCACGAATATCACCAATTAGCTGAAGCACTTATGTTTACTATAGAAGAGCAAGTTGATGAGTTAGATGCCGATTTAGACTATGAATCAGCACAAGGTATTTTAGAAATTATTTTTCCCGATAAAAGTAAAATTGTTATTAATAAACAAGCGCCTTTACATCAAGTGTGGGTAGCTACAAAATTTAATGGTCATCATTTTGAATTACGTGACGATAAATGGATAGATAATCGTTCAGGTGCTGAATTTTGGGCATTTATTAACGAAGCTTCTACACGCCAAGCAGGTCAAACAATACAATGGCAGTCGTCACTATGAGCTTAGAGTTTGTTCAATACCCTGCACAAGGTGAGCATAAAGCAACGGTTATTTGGTTACATGGCTTAGGTGACTCAGGCGATGGCTTTTTACCTGTTGCAAGTCAATTAGGTTTGCCGGCCGAGCTGGGTGTAAAATTTATATTTCCTCATGCGCCAGTACAACCGGTCACTATAAATGGTGGGATGGAGATGCGCTCTTGGTACGATATCAAATCATTGGATTTAGATAAGAGAGCGGATGAGCAAGGGGTGAGAGAGTCGGCTTATTTAGTCGAGCAGCTAATTGATCAGGAAGTTGAAAGCGGTATTCCTGCCAATAAAATTATACTCGCTGGTTTTTCGCAAGGTGGCGTTATTTCGTTACACTTAGCACCTAGGTATAAGCACAAGTTGGCTGGAGTAATGGCTTTGTCGACTTACATGTGTGTACCTGAAAAGCTTGCAAATGAAGCGGTTCAGCGTGATCTAAATATTTTTATGGCACATGGCCGTCAAGATAATGTAGTCCCTTTTGAAGCAGGTAAGCATGCTTTTGATGTGTTAAGCACGCACAACATGGAAGTAAGTTGGCAAGACTACCCAATGGCGCACCAAGTGTGCATGCAAGAGCTACAAGCAATTGCCCAGTGGCTAGTTACCCGCTTAAGCTAGTTTTTAACCGCGAGGTCATATGAATCAGAAAATAGTTATTAAAGCCAATGTTATAAAAGAGGCAACATTGAATAGCAAAGCAGTAAGCTATCAATGGCATTGGCATAGAATTATTAGTGTTATTATGTTTGTTTTAATGACCTCGGCTGCTGTTTTTTATGGCCTAAGTATGTCGGTGAGTGCGGAGCAAAGCCCTCAAGTTGAAGCACTAACTTTAAATAACATTGAGCCTGTATCATCACGCGGGACTGAGCTTGTGGTATTAGATGACACCACCTTGGTAGAAAAGCCCGAGCAGGATGATATTGAGTTGGTTGAGTTATCGTACGACACACCCGATGCCGCGTTAATGGTTGGTGAGGTAGCGACACAAAAGACAACCCATGTTGAGCCGGCCACCCTTAATGATGAACCTACATTAGAGTTAAGTGAGCCCGAAATAGCACAAGTGACTGCTCAAGTAGCCCCTTCTCAAGAAGAAGTACAGGAACAAAAACAAGAGTCAGCACCGGCTGAAGATGCATCGAACACAGAAACGGCATCAGATTTATTTTCAGGCACAGCGCATATTGCAAGTGTGGCATTAGGGGCTAAAATTGATACGAATAAAGTGAGTCGTGCGGTATTAACCCGAAGCGTATCTAACCGAGAGCCAACCAATGTATTTTCTGCAGACATACGATTAAAGCAGTTTGATGATTCGCTGTCCTTTTTTAGTGAACTCAAAAATATGCAAGGCCAAAAAATTAAACACCTATGGCAATATGAGGGTAACGTGGTTGCCGAAATCCCCTTAAATATAACGACTCCCCGTTATCGTACGTTTTCGAAAAAACACATTATGGCTTCTCAGCTTGGGCATTGGCGAGTTGATGTAATAGACGAAATGGGTAATTTGATAGCACAAAAAGAATTTAGAATATTAGCTGATTAAACACACGCTAAATTAAAAATATATTATTGGAAAAAGTATGACCGAAAAAACTAAATTAGTCCGTATCGCTACGCGTAAAAGTGCTTTAGCTTTATGGCAGGCAGAATTTGTAAAAGCACAACTTGAACACTTCCACAGTGATGTCACTGTAGAGTTGGTGCCAATGACGACCCAAGGCGATATTATTTTAGATACCCCTTTAGCCAAAATTGGTGGTAAAGGGTTATTTGTAAAAGAGCTTGAACAAGCCATGCTTGATGGCCGTGCTGATATTGCAGTACATTCAATGAAAGATGTACCTGTTGATTTTCCACAAGGCCTTGCTTTGCATACTATTTGCGAGCGAGAAGACCCACGCGATGCATTGGTATCAAATTCATTTGCTAGCTTATCAGCTCTGCCTAAAGGTGCGGTTGTAGGAACATCGAGTTTACGTCGCCAGTGTCAAATTAGGGCTTTACGTCCAGATTTGGAAATTAAAGATTTGCGCGGTAATGTAAATACCCGTTTAGCCAAATTAGATGATGGTCAATACGATGCCATTATTTTAGCTGCGGCAGGACTTATTCGTTTAAAAATGCACGATCGTATTCGTGAGTTTATTGCACCTGAAACGTCATTACCTGCTAATGGTCAGGGAGCGGTGGGGATTGAGTGCCGCATTGATGATGAAGCAACCAAAGCATTATTAGCACCACTTGAGCACAATGAAACGCGTATTCGTGTCAATGCTGAAAGAGCAATGAACCGTCATTTAGAAGGGGGCTGCCAAGTGCCTATTGGAGCCTATGCTGTTGTTAATGATGAACAAGTGCATTTGCGCGGTTTAGTAGGTGCCATTGATGGTAGTACTATTTTGCGCGATGAAGTGTCGGGCCATACAAATGATGCCGAAAAGCTAGGTGTTGAATTGGCTAAACGATTATTACTGCAAGGTGCAGATAAGATACTTGCAGAGGTTTATAGAGACGCTTAATGACGCATATACTGATAACTCGCCCAGAAGGAAAAGGAATAGCCCTTGCGCAGCAACTTGAGCAGGCAGGTTATCAGGCTACTTTGTTCCCAGTATTAACATTAACGCATCTCAGTGTCTCTAGCAGTGAGCTAAGTGTACTTATTAACGCCGATAAAATTATTTTTATTTCGCAAGATGCCGTTGCTGCACTGGCAAAGCTTAAGCCCGATATGAATACAAACGCGCAATTTTATGCTGTTGGCCAGCAAACTGCAGATGCTATTTATGAACACTTTGGTATAAAAGCCACCTTGCCTAAGCAGTTTGACTCAGAAGGTTTGCTCGCATTAAAGTCATTAAATAGTGTTGAGCAAACAAACGTTGTATTAGTAAAAGGGCAAAAGGGACGCCCTGAAATCGGCAAAGTATTAAAGCGCCGTGGTGCCTTTTTAAATAATTTAATCGTTTATAAACGCCAAGCTATTGAGTCAGAAAATACCAACTGGACGGACCTCTGGAAAAGTGAACAAGTTGACGGTATAGTCATTACCAGTAATGCTGCCGTTGATGCTATTTTTGATAATGTAAGTATGGCTCAACGACAATGGTTAGCGAGCTGCCAATTTTACGTTGCCAGTGAGCGAATTTCTGCATTTTTACAACAACAAAATATAAGCTCAGCGAATATCTTTGTTGCAGCAGGTGCAAGCGATAATGCGATGTTTAACTGTATTAAGGCGCAAGGTTGTAATATGAATGATAAACACAATACACCGAAAATAAATACACCGGTCACAGCGACCACTAAAGCAGATACTACCCGTTCACCTACTTCTTCATCAGCTCCTCAAACAGAAAAAACAGTACCAAATAAGAAGTCACCAAAGGCTAATAATATGACTGAGAGTAAAAATCAAAAAGTAAGCAAAGTTGCCACCTTAGCGTTATTAATTTCGTTAATTGTTGCCTCTGGAGTCGGATTTGAGTTTTATCAAAAGTTGCAAGCAGGTAAAACACAAAACCTAGTATTAAATAACCTAAGTGAAACGAATCAACAGTTAGCGCAAGAAGTAACAGAATTAAAAGCTGCACAAATTAAATTACAACGTGCTTTAAGTGAAAGTGAGCAAAATGTCACGCAAGCCTTAAACGAAAATTCACTCCATACTCAGCAGCAGTTATCCGCTGCATTACAGCAAGCAAAACAGCTCGACTCTGCACTGAACCCGCAGGAGGTAAATAGTTTACAGCGTATGGCTGAATTTAAACTATGGGCTGAAAAAGACTATCAAGGAGCGAGCGCAGTACTGAAGCGTTTGACCAGTTTGTTAAATGAATATCCAGGCACAGTAGAGTTACGCCAAGCGATCAGTCAAGATATTCAATTGTTAGATGCAATAGCAGCGGTGCCTGTTGAGGCGATTTATTTTGAGTTAAATAGCGTGCAAAAAAATATCGATCGCTTAGTGTTTAATGCGGTAAATTTACCTAAAGAAGCTACACTTGAAGATGAAACCGCTCTTAGTGAAGATATTGCGGACTGGCAACAAAATTTAGATAACAGTTGGCAGAAAATCTTAGACAGTTTTTTAACTATTCGCCACCATGAAGGTGAAGTCGTTGCTCCTTTATTAACTGATCAGCAGCGTCATTTAATCAGTCAGCGAATTAAGCTTTATATTACTCAAGCGCAAGATGCTTTAATGAGTAAGCAAGCCAGCATTTATTTTAATGCCATTGATCAAACTAAGCGTTTAGTCGCCGAATACTTTAAGAAAGATGACAATACGACTCAGGCGGTTATTAAATCACTTGATGCATTATCACAAGAACCGCTTAACTTTAACCCACAAGTGACCTTGCAAAGTACTGAGCAAGTGAAGGAGTGGATGAAATGATTGGTTTAATACTATTTATAGTGGCGTTAGTGCTCGTAATGGCCGTGGCACCGTATATATTAGATGAGAAAGGCTATGTACTTATTTCGTTTAATCATACCACTATAGAGGGGACTATTATTGGCTTTTGTGGCACGGTAATTCTTGTCTTAATATTTATGTACTTATTATATAAATTAGGGCGATATTTGTGGTCTATTTACAGTAAGTCTAAACATCGCTTTTTTGCCAAAGGTGAAGAACGCAAGCAAGCCACAATAGAAAACGCACTATATAGTGCAATCAATGATGACTACGAAGCTTTAGAGCATGTATTAGCGAATAGTCGTGTGCCAAGCGAATATAAAGATATTAGATTAGCGTTATTAGCAAAGGCTGCATTAGCTAACCAAAAGGTAGAAAAAGCATTAAGTTACCTAACTGAGATATCGCCAAAACAGCAATTGAAAGTCGCTAAGCTGTGGTTAGCAAGTGGCGAAAGTGGCATGATAGAACCGCAATTGAAGGTTTTAGCCGAACATAAAAAAGCCAGTGTGTTAGAGCTAAAGCTATACAGTGAGGTATTAGTTCAACAACAGCATTGGGATAAATTAGACGCATTATTACCTCGCTTAGTACGAAAAAAGGTATTTGTTGAAAATCAGTGGGACGCGATATTTACACAATATTTTTCAAGTATTGATAGCCTAGATAAAACTACTAAATTTCGTGCTTTACCAAAAAAATTACAACCGTTGGCCGAAACCGCTTACTGGCAAACTATGATTAATGCAGGGTTAATTGCTGAAATAGAACCCGCACTCATTAAGCTATTTAAACAACAGCAATATAAACAACTGGCTACATTATTAATTAGTATCCCCAGTGGTGAAGCCACTAAGTTATATATGTGCCTACAAGAGAGCTTAAAAAAAGATGATAGCAATACAGCGTTATTACTTTCATTAGCTTGTCTAGCGAATGCACAAGGTGATTATGACTTAGCTGCAAGGGTGTTTGATAAGGCATTAAATAGCGATAATAAAGAGCGCTATATACAGCAAGCAACACTTAGCTATAAACAAAGCTCGCAACCCGAGAAAGCACTCATTTTATACAATAAGTAACACTTCATTTCATGCAGGAGTACAAGGTTGAAAAAGCACATACTACTCACACTTTGTTTATCCTGCAGCTATTTCATTACGGGTTTCAGTAGTATTGAATTACTTGCAATTGATGGCTATGCAGTCGCATCGTGGCCTCCTTCAGGGATTGCATTAGGAGGAATGTTATTGTGGGGAAGGCATGCTATTTTGGGTGTCTTAATTGGCGCTTTTGTTACAAACTTCCTTCACTTAGAGGCCGCTGCCGATATTTTTTATTGGCCTACTTTTTTTCAAGCATTAGGCGTTGCGCTTGCGGCCACATTACAAGCTTGGTTGGGCGCTTATCTTATCATTAACGTGATTAAATCACCTTTAAACCTCTCCTCATTAAAGCACAGCATACAAAGTTTATTAGTCGCAGGCCCGCTTTGTTGTGTCATTAGCGCATTGGTTGGAAGCTGTTTATTAGTCGCAAATAATGTTATCCCGATAGAAGCCGCTTTTGACAACTTCTTTGCTTGGTGGATTGGTGACAGTATCGGTGTATTAATCTTTACTACATTAATGTTAGCGGCTTTTAAATATAAAAAAATGCGACACCGAGTGCAGGTAATTATTCCCTCATTAGTTATTTATTTAATTATTAGTGTTAGTTTTTATGGAGTGTCGAGCATAAAAAAAGAAAAGGACTTGCAAAAAAAAGAAGCTAAAGCACTCAATGCACACGTAAATGTTATTAATAAAATAAAAGAAATCCAAACTCATTTAGCGTTATTAACGAGCTTTTTTGAAAGTAGTGAGGGAGTAAGCTATCAAGAATTTAAGCAATTTACGGCTACACAGCTTAATTATAGTAAAGAGATTATTGCCTTTGAATGGGTTCCTTATATTACTGCACAAGGTTTAAATGACATAAAGCAATTGCAAGGCATTGAAGAGCCGAATAAGTTTTATGTGAAAGAAAAAAATACGAGTGGTGATTGGCAAGCTGTAACGAAAAGAGACTTTTACTTTCCGGTTTACTATGTTCACCCGCTAGAAGGGAATGAAAATGCACTCGGGTTTGATTTAGCATCGAATTTGACAAGACGAGATGCCTTATTAAAAGCAAAATCGTTAAATGAGTTGGTGTTAAGTGAGCCGATAACATTAGTGCAAAAAATGGGTGAAGTAGGGGTACTATTTTTACGCCCTGTATTTAGACGTTCGCCAGCGGGGCGTGAGTTTAAAGGATTTACAGTTGCTGTTGTTAGCGCCAATAAATTAGCAAATTTCTTACGTTTAAATGAAAATACAAATATAACCGTCAGCATTTACGATGTAACCGACAGTGATCATACTCGTACAATTTATAAAACCAGTACAGAAGGTAAAACCCACTTAAAAAGCGATAAACTTTCTTTAGGTAAGCGTGTCTGGAAAATTGAGCTATATGAGCCATTAACTCAAGTATCGTGGTTTATTTTCTGGATTGCACAGATTGCAGGTATGTTATTTGTGTGGTTATTAATTACGTTTTTAATTTCAGTAACCAGTACAAATATAAGAATTAGAGAACAAGTAGCTAAGCAAACACATAATTTACGCTTAGAAAAACAAAAATCTGATCAAGCGAGTAAAATTAAAAGCCAGTTTTTAGCGAATATGAGTCACGAGGTGCGCACCCCTATAAACGGGATTAAGGGGTTGCATTATTTAGCTTTACAACAAAATAATTGGCAACAAGCTAAACATTATATTGAGCAAGCTGATGGCGCATTAAGTGTATTGCTCAGAGTGCTTAACGACGTACTCGACTTTTCTAAGATGGAAGCAGGAAAATTAGACTTAATACAAGAGCCCATCAATTTAACCCATTTAATGACTGAGGTTTCGAGTTTAACTCAATTTGAAATAGATATTAAATCCTTGTCTTTTGATATTAAGAATGACACCCAACCAGGTACTTTAATTGATACCGATCCAATTCGGTTGAAGCAGATACTCCTTAACTTACTCAATAATGCTATAAAGTTTACCAATACCGGCAGTATTACATTAAAAGTGTGGCAAGAAGACAAAATGACTTGGTTTAGTGTGGCAGATACGGGGATTGGTATAGATAAAAAAGTACAAAATAAGTTGTTTCAACCTTTTTCACAAGAAGATAGTTCAACATCTCGTCAATTTGGCGGAACGGGCCTAGGTTTAAGTATTTGTAAAAAGTTGGTTGAATTAATGGGCGGCACCATTGAAGTAACTAGCCGCAAAGGAGAGGGCGCTACATTTACATTTAGTATTCCTATGGATTCTCCATTACCACCTGCTGAGTTTGCAGGTATACCTCACCAAGATATTGATATTAGTAATATATCTTTTGCGCAGTATAAAGTTTTATTAGTAGAAGACAATCCATTAAACCAGCATGTCGCCAGTGCAATTTTGAAAACAAAACAGTGTGTTCCAGATATTGCTAGTGATGGGGCTGAAGCAATAAAAAAATTAACGACAGAAAATTATGATGCTGTATTAATGGATATTCAAATGCCGAATATGGATGGTTTACAAGCGACAAAAGTAATCAGAAATGAACTTGGTTTTACAGATTTAATAATTATTGGCTTATCGGCAAATGCCCATGATGAAGACATTGATAAAGCATTAGCTTGCGGTATGAATTGCTATATAACTAAGCCAATAGAGGCAAATATCTTATTTAAAACACTTTGGTCCTATTTATCAGAAGAAAAGCAGACATATGACCGCTAAATTTAATTTTAAACGTATTAGACTCTAATCACTGTATCTGCGTTTTATGCGCTCAAATTAACTAACTGAGAACAAAAATGATCAATAAAAAGCTCCCTTTGTTAGATATACATCGTCACCTTGATGGTAACGTTCGTGCGCAAACTATTTTAGATTTAGGGCGTCAGTTTAATATTGAATTACCTGCTAATAATGTTGAAGACTTAATTAAGCATGTACAAGTAATTGACCCTGAACCCGATTTAATGGCTTTTTTACAAAAGCTCGATTGGGGCGTGGCAGTGCTAGGCGATTACGATGCATGTAGACGCATAGCAATCGAAAATATTGAAGATGCACAAGCTCAAGGATTAGATTATGTGGAGCTGCGTTTTAGTCCTTATTACATGGCACAAAGCCAGGGACTGCATCCTCAAGGTGTTGTAGAAGCTGTGGTTGATGGTATTCGAAGTGCCACCAAAGACAGTAAAGTGAAAGCAAACCTGATAGGGATTTTATCGCGCACTTATGGTGTTAAAGTATGTCAGCAAGAGCTTGATGCTTTATTAGCATTTAAAAACGATTTAGTGGCTGTTGATTTAGCAGGTAATGAGGTCGGGTTCCCAGGACCGTTATTTGTTGAGCACTTTAAGCAAGTACGTGATGCGTACTTAGCCGCAACGATTCATGCCGGCGAGGCACTCGGGGCGCAAAGTATTTGGCAAGCGATTAATGAGTTAGGCGCCAGCAGAATTGGTCACGGGGTAAAAGCCATTGAAGACCCTGCACTTATGGACTACTTACGCGATAACCGCATTGGTATTGAGTCGTGTTTAACCAGTAATATTCAAACAAGTACTGTTGATAATTTAGTAAACCACCCACTTAAACGCTTTTTAGAACATGGCATTTTAGCGTGTATAAATACCGATGACCCTGCGGTTGAAGGTATTGAAATAGCGCATGAATATACCGTAGCGGCACCTGCTGCTGGGTTATCAGCTAGCGAAATTGAATTAGCACAGAAAAATGCTTTAGAAATAGCCTATTTAAGTGAAACAGACAAGCAGCAATTAAAGGAAACCGCGGCTGCTCGTTAAATAATAAAGCACGCAAAGCGTGCTTTATATCAACAAAAAACAGGTTATGGGCTTTTCATATTATGAATGAGATTGGCAGCTAAGATAGTGCTCAAATAGCGCTTTTAAAATATCACTACGATTAATTAAACCCACTACTTTTGTGCCATCAACGACAGGGTAGTTTTTGGGTTTGTTGGTTTTCATATTCTCTGCTAATTCTATAATATTGGTGTCACTACTTACCGTTACAACGTCAGTTTGCATTAGTTGCTTAACTTTCACTACCCCTTCACAAAAATAACTATTTTGCATTAAAGGTTGCAATAACTCTTGCTCAGAAATAAATCCGACCAAGCATTTATCTTCATTAAATACCGGTGCACCAATTAAATCAAACTTTTGTAATTCAGTAATGGCCACGGTCATTTCTGTTTCTGGAGTAATGGTTGGCAACTTACGTTGCATAAAGTCTTTTACTTTTGTGTTTAGCATGTGGGTCTCTCCCGCTGAATGTCTAAACAAAGTATGGGTTAATTATATTGATTTAGGAAATTGTTTATATTGATAATAACGATAGGTAATATCTATTAAGAATAAGGTTAAAGTTATTTCTATCAATAGTAAAAACCACATTTTATTCGCAAGGGCGTAAATAACCTATAGTAAGCTGTATGGAAAAAGAGCGTTATTGCAGTGTTTTAGAGTGTGTTAGGTACATTATTTATGTGGGGTTATGACCTATGTTAATGCTCTTATTTAAAGGCGCTTAGGAAATCATAAATGAGAGTTGAGAATGTGAGTAACCAGTTTAATGTTAACCTGGTTACTGTTGAAGCGACTTTTATTTTATAAAGGCAAATGCATCGGCGTACATATTTTCGCGAATAGCGCCATGAGCAATAAAGTCATCACGTACAATACCTATCATGTCAAAACGTCCAGCCATGTAAATATCATAAGGTGCTAGCGATGCAATATCTGTCATCACTGCTTTGTGCACAAAGCCCGTTTTTCCTTGCCATGTATCTGTAGGGTTTTCTACTACAGGAACAAATTGAAAATTTTCATGGCTGTTTGCCCATGTTTGCATTTCGTTATGCGCATATAAAGCCGATTCATCACGTACACCCCAATAAAAAAGGACTGGGCGTTCGCAGTTTATTTCACTTAAATGATCAGCCATAGACTTAGCATAAGAAAAACCAGTGCCGCCTGCTAATAATATAATAGGGCGCTGGCATTGCAGACGAAGTTGAGAAATACCTAAGCCGGTTTCAATCGTTACTTTTTCACCGTTTTGGTGTGCGCTGCGTAAATGTTCAAGCGTTTGCATAGCGTATGAATCCGCTGCTGATGCGCCAATATGTAGTTCAAGTTCATCACATTGAGAGGGGCGACTTGCAATCGAAAATGCACGTTTATCTTTTTCGCCTAGGACGACTTGTAAGTATTGTCCGGCTTCAAATGTAACACTTTCAATCGGTTTTAAAATCACTTTATGAACAAATTCAGTAAGCGGGCTGATAGCAACAACTTCAGCATGTAATGTTTGCATGTTTTACCTTTTTAGCTGCACTTTTGCAGATACGCACTCGAATAGCTCGATTCTAGCATATCTGCAAGATGAGTTTACAGTGTGTTAATTACTCAATTTATAGAATATCGAGACTTTGCCAAATTTCATCTACACGATCTTTTACCGCTTTATCCATTACGATAGGTTCACCCCATTCACGGTCAGTTTCACCAGGCCATTTATTGGTTGCATCCATTCCCATTTTTGAGCCTAATCCCGAAACTGGCGAGGCAAAGTCGAGGTAATCAATCGGAGTGTTTTCTATTAAAGTAGTGTCGCGAGCAGGGTCCATGCGTGTGGTTATTGCCCAGATCACATCATTCCAATCGCGGGCATTGATATCGTCATCGCATACAATTACAAATTTAGTGTACATAAACTGACGTAAAAATGACCATACTCCCATCATGACCCGCTTGGCATGTCCGGGATATTGTTTTTTCATGGTAACAACGGCCATGCGATACGAACACCCTTCAGGAGGTAAATAAAAATCTTCAATTTCAGGAAATTGTTTTTGTAATATAGGTACAAATACTTCGTTTAATGCCACACCAAGTATTGCGGGTTCGTCAGGTGGACGACCGGTAAACGTGCTGTGATAGATTGGATCTTTACGCTGTGTGATATGAGTGACTGTCATAACAGGAAATTCATCAACTTCGTTATAATAACCTGTGTGATCACCATAAGGGCCTTCGGGTGCCATTTCACCAGGCATGATATGACCCTCTAACACAATTTCGGCCGTGGCCGGAACCTGTAAATCGTTAGATATAGACTTCACAACCTGTGTTTTGCTACCACGTAATAACCCTGCAAAGGCATATTCACTTAATGTATCTGGTACCGGTGTAACCGCTCCCAATATGGTGGCGGGATCTGCACCAAGTGCAACCGATACCGGGTAGGGTTCACCTGGATGCTCTTTACACCATTCTTGAAAATCAAGTGCCCCGCCACGATGCGATAGCCAGCGCATAATAATTTTATTTTTACCTAAGAGTTGTTGACGATAAATACCTAAATTTTGACGCTTTTTGTAAGGCCCTTTGGTAATAGTTAAACCCCAAGTAATTAATGGCGCGGCATCGCCTGGCCAGCAATGTTGAATGGGGAGTTTTGTTAAATCTACATCATCGCCTTGCAAAACAACCTGTTGGCAGGGAGCTTTTTTTACTTCTTTAGCAGGCATATTAAGTACTTGCTTATATACAGGCAGTTGGCCTAAGGCTTCTTTTATGCCCTTTGGAGGCTCAGGTTCTTTTAAAAAGGCGAGCAACTTACCTACTTCACGCAGTTCGCTTACATCTTTTTGTCCCATTCCCATTGCTACGCGTTTGGGGGTGCCAAATAAGTTAGCTAGCACCGGCATATCAAAGCCTTTTGGGTTTTCAAATAGTAGCGCAGGGCCTTCAGCACGGAGCGTGCGGTCGGCAATTTCTGTCATTTCTAAATAGGTATCGATTTCTTGGCTAATGCGCTTAAGCTCGCCTTGTTTCTCTAGTAAATCGATAAAATCGCGAAGGTCTGTATATTTCATTTTCGGCTACTTTAAAGCTTAAATATGCCTTCATTATACCCAGTTACTGCCCAGCAAGTCATTAAAACTTAAAGTTCTCTACTGAGCTTTTTAGTGAGTGAGCAAGCTGGTTTACATCTTCACTTTGTTCCGCTAACGCACAGGCGTTTTTGGCGTTTGAAGATGCTTGTGTTGTTAGGTTCGTCATGATTCCTTGTATATCGCTACTATTGTTCAGCTGCTGATGCGAAACGTTGGCTATATGTTGACTCATTTTATTGACGCAAAGGAGGGCTTCTTTAATCTTTTCGACAGCGTGTGTGAGCTCAGTACTATTATCGACACAGCTTTGTGCGGGATGTTGTCCGTCGTTTATTTGATTTTGTGTCGCTTGCGTATGCTGTTGTAGAGTTTGGATCATGGCATTTATTTCGTTAGTCGAGTTTTGTGTTCTCCCGGCTAATGAACGAACTTCATCGGCAACAACAGCAAAACCTCTGCCGTTTTCACCTGCTCTTGCTGCTTCAATGGCTGCATTAAGTGCTAGTAGATTCGTTTGTTCTGCAATACTACTGATTGTATCTACAATTGCGCCAATTTGTTGGGTAAATTGCGCCAATTCTTCTGTGCTATTAACGGCTGTGTCGAGTCGTTGTAATAAGTCTTTAATACGTTCGCTATTTAAATTGGCAATATCATTCACATCATTTGCTAGCACAGAGGCGTTAGTGATTTCTGTTGATGTACTATCAGCCTGGTTTGATACTTCTTTTGCATTACTAAGCATATTATCCGAAATTGTGCTGGCATCGTCTATTTTACTAACTTGTTGCTGCGCAATAGTCATCATTTGATGGCTTTTTTCATTGGTTTTTACTGCTGAACTATCTAATGAATGGGCATCATTACTGATCACTTTTATCAGCTGTGATAAGTCATCACTCAGTGTATTTATATTTTTTAACACGGTACCAAATTCATCATTATTGTGGGGCTTTCTTCGCTGTGAAAAATCACCCGACGCAATCCGTGCTAAATCTCGGTTGAGTGCATTTAATGGCTTTATCATTGATCGCACAGTAAAGAACGATATTGTTGTAGCAAAAGCAATCATAATAATAGCAATAATAAATACTGAACGAGAGCCTGTCGCTATGGCTGACTTTGCATTGTTTTGCAATATGACAAAGCGTTGATCGGCAAGCTTACTTAGCTCTATTAATTGCAGCTCTATTGCAGCGAATTGTTGTTGAAATAAATTAAAGTTTTGTTGGGCTAGTTGAGTGTTTTTAAGTGCGTTTTTATAATGTGCATAAATGCCAGTGTTGTTATTTAACAACCCACTTAATTGAGTAAATTGATCGCTAAGTTGCTGTGCATTAAATGCTTTAAGTGCATGACCTTGTTGTTTAAGGTAAGTAAAGTTAGATTTAATATTGTCGAGTAAAAAGCGGGTTTCTTGTTGGTGCTCTGCCACTTCCTCACTGGTTTTTAGCTGTTTTATGCTTTTCGTATTATTTTCTAAGGTAAATAATAAATCGTCTATTCGGGTGGCTGTACCGAATAATGCATCGAGTTGCCTTTGCTGATTCGGATTTACTTCGAGTAGCTCTATATCAAGTAATGCGTTACTCAGTGATTTAAGTTGCTCATTAAATATAATTAATAGCTCAGTCGCTTTTTTATTGGCAAAATGGATAGATGTTTTTTCTGAAAACAAAGACTCACTGGTTTGGCTTAGGGAAGTAAAATCACTTTTAACCTTTTGTAAAATTGCTTTCATAGCTGATTGGGAACCGAGCTCGGTATTTAATGAATGCAGCATGGTTATAAAGTTTTTTTGTTCTATTTGTGATTGATCTTGGCTATGTTTTAACGGGGTCAGATCTGTTTGGCTAAAAGCAACGGCATTGAACTTAGTAATAAATAACAGTGACAGTTGTAAGTCTTTACTAAACTGTTGTACCGGTACAGCAAGTGTTTCTATTTTAGTATTGGTGCCTTTAATTTGTATTAAAGACCAATAAAAAAAGGCACAACTAACAAGCATGAGTAAGCCAATTGTGGTAAACGCGATAATTATTTTATGTTTAATAGCTATTGAACGCATAATGACATTAATAAATGTGTGTGTTTATTAATTGTAGCATTTGTTTTAATAAAGTGTTTTTTATGGTGATTTTATTAATCCACAATGATATTTATTACCCGCTTTTATGAGCATAGATTCATTGCCTTTTTGCCAAAATAATATCTGTTTATTTGTAAACTTTTCTCCTGATGCGCTTCTCTCTCTCGTTAAATAATATGTTTTATTATGCATGATTAGTGATAAAGTATTGTTTTTTATAAGTGTTGTTATTTTAATTGTTCCATCACATAGGTAACTTTGCTTAATGCTGGATTGTTCGCACCCTATTAATGCTAATAAAGTAAGAAGTAGCGTTAGTAACTTAGTCATCGTGCTTACCTATTAAAATACATGGTGTGAGCATACCTTAAGTTAAATTAACCTTTGGTTAAAATATAACTTTACGTTATGTTGGGGGCATTAAATTTTTTTAGCTAGGAAGCATCATGGCTGGTACTAACCTTTTAACCCTCTTAGATGACATAACAACATTACTTGATGATATTGCTGCAATGAGTAAAGTGGCCACTAAAAAAACCGCGGGGGTTTTAGGCGATGATTTAGCATTAAATGCACAGCAAGTAACAGGAGTCGCGGCAGATAGAGAGTTACCTGTGGTATGGGCTGTAGCTAAAGGGTCATTGTTAAATAAAGCTTTATTAGTACCTGCTGCATTAATGATCAGTGTGTGGATGCCTTGGTTGATCACTCCGTTATTAATAATGGGGGGGCTGTTTTTATGTTTTGAAGGGGCAGAAAAAGTCTTTGCTAAGTTTTTACCTCATGAGCAAGAAGAATCTGACGAACAAAAAAGTCAGCAAGATCTCGTTAAGTTCGAACAACAAAAAATTAAAGGGGCCGTTCGTACAGACTTTATTTTATCGGCCGAAATAATTGTAATTACTTTAGGTACGGTTGCTGGGGCCAGTTTAATAAATCAAGCATTAGTATTATGTGTTATTGCAATATTAATGACTGTCGGGGTTTATGGGCTTGTGGCAGTTATTGTTAAGCTCGATGATGCAGGAGTTTATTTATTAAATCAGTCGAAGCTAAATGCGAATAAATTTAAAGAATTCCTAGGGAAAGGGTTATTAGCCACAGCCCCGCGGTTAATGCAGTTTTTAGCTTTTGCCGGTACAGTAGCGATGTTTTTAGTCGGAGGAGGCATACTTACTCATGGTCTTGAGTTTCTACATCATTTACAAATTAGCTTTGTTAATTTTTCCCAAGAGTTATTAGGTGCAATTGGCCAGACATTAGCGCCTCTTTTGTTTGATGGCATATCAGGTATGCTTGCTGGCTTATGCATAGTCTTAATACATCTAGGTTGGCAAAAAACAATGAAAAAATAATGTTAACTATTGTAAACAGTATGCTTGTGTAATGTTTTTTATAGATTTTTTTTTGTTACTATCTGTTTGTTATAAAAATGGTAAATAAAGGGAAATTTTATGAATAATAAAAAGGTGATCGTGCTTTTTTTAGTACTATTGTTGGTATGTTGCAAGAGTTTTGCAATAAATACATTGGTTCCTATCGATAGCTTTAGTAAAGGAGCTGAGTTTGTATCAGTAAAAATATCACCTGATGGAAAGTACCTAGCGGTCATAGCAAAACCAGAAGGTAAAAATGTACTTATGATTTTAGATGCACAAAAATTTACTGTGCATCATACAGTCAGTTTTCCTGGAAATGCACAGGTGGGTGGATATTCATGGGTAAATAATAAGCGTATTGTGTTAGCCAAAGAGTACTTAAAAGGTTGGCAAGATCACCCTGAGTATCGTGGCGAGCTGTTTGGTGTGAATGCAGATGGTAGTCAGAGTAAATATTTAGTCGGCTATCAAGGCGAAATGCAAACGGGGAGCCGAATCAAAAAAGCAACACCACTAAATGGCACATCATATATTCTAGATCCATTAATCAATGATGATCGAAAAATGTTAATCGTTACCTATCCTTGGACAGCTGCAAATGAGCCTCATACTGACGTTTATAAAGTTGACGTTTATTCAGGGAAAAGAAAAAGAATTACCCGCTCTCCAACAAGAATGGCTCGTTTTTTAACTGACCACGAAGGCAATGTTCGTGTTGCTGTATCTACAGATGATTATATTAAATCGAGTATTTACACAAAAGAGCTGTCTGGCGGGCAGTGGGTCGAACTTAATTTAGGTGATTTAGCTTTAAGTAATGTGAATTTAAGAGCATTTGATAGTACTGGTGAATCGGTATTTATCACTGCATCTTTAAGTGGTGAAGAAGAAGGTTTATATAAACTGAACCTAACAACCAAAGCATTTGATCTTATTCATAAAGAGCCAGGTGTTTCACCTAAAAGAGTATGGGTAGATGAAGTCTCAAAAGAGTTGTTTGCAATAGAAAGTGAACTGGGGTACCCAACTTACGCTTTTATTGATGGAGAATCACATAAAAGTGATAGATTAAAAGCACTATTACAAGTATTGCAAGGTAATCAGGTGCAATTAGTGAGTAGTACGTTAGATGGTAATATGAGCGTTATTTATAGCTCGAGTGATAGTAACCCAGGAAGCTACTATTTATTTAATGCGTTAAATAATAAGCTAAATTTTTTATTTTCATCGCGAAGTTGGTTAAACCCCGAACAGATGGCTATAACAAAACCAATTAACTTTAAAGCGAGAGATGGGTTAACCATACATGGCTATTTAACTATCCCAAATAATGCACAAGAAAAGAATTTACCATTAGTGGTTATGCCACATGGTGGCCCTCACGGTCCACGTGATTGGTGGGGATTTGATTCTGATGCCCAAGTATTAGCAAGTCGTGGTATCGCAGTGCTGAAGGTTAATTTTAGAGGTTCTGGCGGCTTTGGTCGTAACTTTGAACATGCTGGGCATTTGAAATGGGGCAGCGAAATTCAATTTGATATTATTGATGGTGTAAAACACTTAATTGCACAAGGGACTGTAAATAAAGATAATATGTGTATTATGGGGGCTAGCTTTGGTGGTTACTCTGCATTGCAAAGTTCAATTATTGAACCTGATATGTTTAAGTGTGCTATAGGGGTTATAGGTATTTATGATTTACCACTTATGTTTAAAGTAGGTGATGTAGCTGATCGAGATAGCGGGCAGCGCTACCTAACACAAGTTTTAGGCACGGATGAACAGCAATTAAAGGCATTTTCACCTAGTTATAATATTGATAAGTTAAAAGCACCTGTTTTAATCGTTCATGGTGGGCAAGATGAAAGGGCACCTATAGAACAAGCAGAGTCTTTAATTAAAGCATTAAAAAAACAGACGCATCCATATGAATATATGCTTTTAGAGGATGAAGGACACGGTTTTTATAACTCGGAGCACAGAGCGAGTTATTATAAAAAAGTGCTTAGTTTCTTAGAGCAACATATGACATTTTAAAATAGATTGAGATAAATATATGGCCAGCTTTTGCTGGCCATTTTTATTTACAATCGGTACTTTCTTTACATAGTAGAGCTAATTCGTGGCGTGCTTTTTTATTGCCTTGCGCCATCGATTTTTTATACCAAAATAATGCAGTTTTATTATTTTTAGCAACGCCTTGTCCATCTCGATACATTTGCGCTAAGTTAAGTTGTCCCCACTGAGAACCCGACTCTGCAGCTAAAGTAAAGCTTTTAGCTGCTTGGATATATAAGCCTGCTTTATAATAATTAACCCCTTGTTGATTATTATCATCAAGTTTAAGCCCTTGGTATAAAGGCTTTGGTTTGGGTGGAAACATAACAAAGCCACCATACAAGCTATAAGCCTTTGGCCTTAATACCTCGTAAATAACCCCTTGATTATATAATGTATGTACTTGTTTTCGTGGCAGGGTGAGGTGAGAGTGAGAAAAGTAACCCGATTGAACCAGTAAACTGGTGCGCATTGCCATCGTGATCCCATTATTACGTTTGTAACTGTAATTACTCACCTGAAAAGTAATGGTATCTTTATTAAACTTTATAACTTGAGCCACTTTTAAGTTAGTAAGTGTCCACGCCTCCCCAGTAAATTTATCAGCAACAATTAAATAAGTATCATATGCTTTGGGGTTATCAACATAGCTTTGCTGTAATTGTAGATTTTCAATGTATTGTTGGTAACCATAAAGCGCAAGCAGCACACTAAAAATAAGGCCAATAACATATTTAGGTAAGCTTATAAGCTCTAAAAAAGGCTGTTTTATTAGTGATGTTCGCTCGGATTGTCCACATTGATAGCATTCAAAAAGATAACGTAATTTTAGTGGGATGATAGGTAAAATTATAAAACGCAAAAAGCGGCTTTGATTAACTAAGTGGTAGGTATTGTGTTGGCAATGTGGGCACTCTCGGACACATGAAAAGTTTGCCATTGATTGGCTAACGTTAAACAGTAACATAGTGACACCTACCTTAATTTAGTTATTAATAAGGTAAATTAAGATAGGTGTTATTTAAAGCAACAAACTGTAAGTAAGTATGTCGATATTTTTTACTGCGTTGGTTTTGCTTTTATCGTGGTTTTTGCGTCGGCTGCCATTAATGCAAAAACGGCATAGCTTGCTGTGTTTTGGCGTAACTTGTCAGGGTTTACCTTATCAAGAGTATCATCGGCAGTATGGTGATAATCAAAGTAATCAGTACCATCTTGATGAAGCTCAAAAATAGGTGCGTTTGTGGTATTTTTTAACGGAATAAGATCCGGACCTCCTTTAGCACTATTTTTACCAATATACTGTACATTTAACGATGCGAGTTGTTTTGCTATTGCTCTAACGACCGGTAATGATGCTGCATTTACATTCGACTCAAAACCATATACCACATCAGCACCAAAATCAGATTCAGCGGCGGCAACAATTTTATCTAACTCAGTTTCATGTTGTTTAAAGTAAGCTTTTGCTCCCCAAAGGCCAAGCTCTTCGGCTGCAAATAACACCACACGGATGCTACGCTTAGGGCGTTTTATGTCACTAATATGTTTTGCTGCTGCCATGGTTAGGGCAACACCCGCGCCATCATCGAGTGCGCCTGTGCCTAAATCCCATGAATCTAAGTGACCCCCAATCAATACATATTGTTCTGGGTTTTCGCTACCGTTAAATTGGCCGATTACGTTGTAACTTGTGCCTTCACCATAATTTTTAGTTTGCACATTAATATTGACGGTAACGTTTTTATTAAGCGCGACTAAGCGTGCGATTTGATCTGCATCTGGGTTAGCGATTGTCACGTTAGGTATTTTTTTTACACCCGCCTGATAATGACTCCCTCCGGTATGAGCAAATCGGTGGTGAGCGGTACTCACTGAGCGCATCATGTATGCTATGGCGCCTTTTTTTGCTGCTTCTACAGCCCCGTTTGAGCGAGCTTTTACTGCGGGACCATAACCGTTGCCATCGATATGACGGTTCATTTTATAATTAATATAAGCAATCTTACCTTTTAAGCTGTCTTTTGGTGCTGCAATGAGTTCATCAAGGGTTTCAAATAATACGACCGCAGCAGTAATTCCTTCTTTTGGAGTACTCACACTATTACCTAATGCTGTTAAATGAAGCGGTTGCTCACTGGGGGTGAGAATTTTTCCGCTTTCACTAAAACGTTGCCATTTAGGGAATGTTGCTTTTTCTATCCATACTTTATCAAAGCCAAGCTCTTTAAACTTAGCTTGAGCCCAAGCCACCGCTAATGCATCATTTTTACTACCCGGTAGGCGAGGACCAATTTCTGTTGTAAGCGACTCAAGAATATTAAAGCTTAAATTACTTTTGCTAATGTTTTCTTTTAATTGCTCAACTTGCTTTAGCTGTTTTGGCGTGAATTCTGTTTGTGCAGCAGATGCTAAAAAGCTACTTGCAAGCAGTAACCCTGTTATTAGTTTTTTCATAATTTACCTTAATTATATGTTGGTATATGACTATTAAAACATTAAAAAGAGACGTATAAAAACACGATGAGATGAAAAGCAAAAAGCCCGCATTATAAAATGCGGGCTTTTAATACGTTAACGTATATTAAAAGTTAAACTGTGCTGCTATACGAAAGTTAGTTCCCTCGCCAATAGTTACATTACCATTACCGCCACCGCCTAAGTAATCAGTATCAAATAGGTTTTCAACGTTAAGGCGTAAGTTTACATCTGTTTTGCTTAGGTTAAATTTATACGTAGCACCTACATCTACACGCGTATAAGCATCTTTTGTAATTAAATTGTCGCTGTCGGCAAAACGCTCGCCTTCATAAAAAGCACCAGCATTAAAAGCAATTGCGTCGTTTAGCTCATAGCGGGTCCATAATGATGCAGACCATTTTGGCGCATCGACAGGGCGCTTGCCTTGTAGATCTTCGTTAGCTTTTTCGTAATTAGCATCTAAATACATTGTAGACGCCATTACAAATAAGCGATCTGTTGCTGCGCCTTGTGCTGCTAGCTCAAAACCTTTGTGGCGCTGCTCACCTACTTGATTAGTTTCAGTTGTGATTGTACCAATCGGTATTTCAAGGTTTTCGGTTACCAACGTACCTTCTTTACTTATATCGAAAACAGCACCACTTAGCATTAAACGGTCATCAAATAGTTGCCATTTAATACCGACTTCTTTTTGTTCAGAAGTCACCGCATCGATTTCCATACCGAAATTAATATCTTCTTCGTCAGTAATCGTTTCATTTTGTGGCTCAAATCCTTCGGTGTAACTAGCATAAATAGTCGCTGATACATTTGGATGATAAAGCACACCGAATTTAGGTAAGAAAGATTCGTTATTTTGACCTTCACGAGTTTGTTTATCGAAACGTCCGCCAACGGATACTTGCCACTGTGGAGAAAAAGTGATTAAGTCTTGAGCGTAAATACCATAATAATCGTATTCGGTTTCACTTATAGTTAGATCGGTAACATAGCTAATATCAGGGCGAGTAGGCTCACTTTGTCCCGGTGATAAACTAAACGACTCACCAGATGTACGCAGTTGACCATAATAGTAATCTAAAGAATTTGCACCAATTAAAAATTGGTGGTGGATACCTGCTGTTTCAAACTCACCGATAAAATCGATAAATGCAGTGGTAAACTGCCAGTCATCGAAACGATCGTACGGGCTTGAAGTGTATGTATTCTCTTGTTCGTTGTAAGAATTTCTACTCGGGGCTGATTCAAAACGTTGACGTTCAAACGTTTGTTCGTTGTAGCCTAGGTTTACTTGCCAGTTATCTGATAGAAATACATTAAAATCTATTCCTACATTTTCTACCGTAATATCAGTAAATGCCCATGACATATCACGGATGGTTTTGTCATCGCCAATAACATTTGCATTATCGTCAATCCATGCACCCGTATCTAAGCCTGCTTTATCATCAGTACGGTCATAATGTACACGAACAAGCGCGTTGTCGCTAATATCGTAATCAACAACTAAGGCACCTAAAAAGCGATCACGCTCACGGTTTTCACCATTTTGATATTCACGCCAATATTCAACATCTTGTTTTACTAATATACCTCGGGCACGTAAATCTTCAGCTTCAGTAAGAGCACCGCTAGCATCAACCATAAAGCGTGTTGAACCATGCTGATCAACATCAGCACTGGCATTTAACAAGGTTTGTGCTGTCGGTTTTTTTGTAACCATGTTTACCAAGCCACCAGGACCCGATTGGCCATACAAAATACTTGATGGTCCTTTAATGACTTCAACCTGTTGAAGAATTTCGATTGGCTGTTGATAGTGAGACCAATGTTGGTGGCCATCACGTAAATAGCCAGTGCCTGAGCTTAGTTCAAAACCACGAAGGTTAAATACTTCACGGTTACGCTGCTGTGAGCCCGCTGTTAAGCTGGCATCATTAGTTAGTACTTCACCTAATGTAGTGGCTAGTTGCTCGCTAATTATTGTATCGCTGATAACTGTAACAGATTGGGCTGTTTCTAATAGTGAAGCAGATGTTCTCATTGCACCATTTGCGTTATCGACTTTATAGTCGTTAAAAAAGCTACCTTTTACTTCAATACGCTCGATATCTTTAGTATTGGCTTGCGCAGTTAATGAGTAACTTGCTAGTAGTGCTATATAAATAGAGTTCCGTTTCATTATTTTTTACCCAAAATGTTAATACAGTATAAAATTTTGATGCAGATGTTAATGCAAACCAGTCTCATTTACAGTGCTTTAATGTAATTCATACTCTATTCTGTGTTTGTGAATGGTTGCTAATAACGAATTCTGCTATTATTACCTTTATTCGTTGGGGGTTACCCCATGTTATTTATTGCAATGGGACTTACTTGTGACTGCAACCGCTTTTTCTTCTTTATCTTTACCTGCTGGGCTTGTCGATAACTTGTCAACGCTTGGTTATAACACGATGACACCAGTGCAGGCGCAAAGCTTGCCGCCTGTATTGCAGGGAAAAGATATTATTGCTCAGGCAAAAACAGGTTCAGGGAAAACAGCTGCGTTTAGCTTAGGTGTTTTAGCTAAATTAAATGTTAAGCGCTTTAGAATTCAATCGTTGGTGTTGTGTCCAACTCGAGAGCTTGCCGAGCAAGTTGCCGTAGAAATGCGAAAGTTAGCACGTGGTATTCATAATATTAAAATACTTACTTTATGCGGCGGCGTGTCGATTGGTCCCCAGATTGGCTCATTAGAGCATGGCGCCCACATTATAGTTGGTACACCTGGTCGTGTTGATGATCACATTCGCAAAGGCACACTTCGTTTAGACGATGTAGAGACGCTTGTACTCGATGAAGCAGATCAAATGCTTGATATGGGTTTTCAAGATACCTTAGATGCCATTATTGAACGTATTCCACAACAACGCCAAACGTTATTGTTTAGTGCAACTTTCCCACGGGCTATCGAAGCAATTGCAAAACGTGTACTTAAAAACCCAGAAATGGTTAAAGTAGAAGAAGAGCAAGAAAAAAGCACGATTAAGCAATATTTTTATAAAATGGATAACAATAAGCAGCGTTATTCCACTTTAAAGCTTTTATTACTTAAATTTACGCCTCAAAGTTGTGTGGTTTTTTGTAACACCAAAGTCGAAACGCAGCAAGTATGTGATGATTTAGCGAGTGAAGGTTTTAGTGCAGTTGCATTGCATGGTGATTTAGAACAGCGCGATCGTGAGCGCACACTTATCCATTTTGCTAATAAAAGTGCATCAATTTTAGTGGCCACCGATGTTGCTGCCCGTGGATTAGATATTGATGATATGGATATGGTTATTAACTATCATTTAGCACATGACCCTCAAACTCATGTTCATCGTGTTGGTCGTACCGGTCGTGCTGGTAAAAAAGGCGTTGCCTGTTCTATTTATGGTGATGCAGAGCAATTTAAAGTTGCTCAAATTGGTGATCACTATGAGAGAGATTTTTTACCTGAGCCGATGCCAGCCTTTAGTTTATTAGAAAAACCACCTTACAAACCTGAAATGGTCACCTTAATGATCGATGCTGGTAAAAAACAAAAAGTACGTGCGGGTGATATTTTAGGGGCTTTAACAGGTAAAGAAGGCATTGCCGGTCGTCAGGTTGGGAAAATTAATGTGCTTGATAATGTAGCCTTTGTTGCGGTAGAGCGTAACTCCTCTAAGCCTGCTTTACGAAAATTAACCGAGGGTAATATTAAAGGGCGTAAAATACGTGCTCGTCGGTTAAATCGTTAATGTTAATTTGAGCAGCATGTTTTTAGCTGCTCATATTCTTGCTTTAATTGTTTAAATTTATCATCACTGCCTTTACTTTTATCTGGGTGCGCCTGGATAGCTAATTTACGCCAGCGTTTTTGCAGCTCTTTAATTGTAAATTTTGCTGGTAATTGCCAGCGGTGAATAATTACCTGTTGATGTTCGCTATTAGTAAAAAGCGTTTGGTTATTCATTTTTTGCCAAAAACTCGCAAGCAGTTCGTTAATATCTGCAGTCGAGGCCTGATAGTTTTCCCAGTTCAAATAGTAATCTCTTAAAGAGTCATTGCCATGAATTAATGGCATGTTTGCATCGTTTAATAATTCAATATGCATTGCAGAAACGCGCAAGTAATTTGGCGTAATTTGTTGCTGTAATTGATAAAGCGCATTCATTATTAAAAAGTTTTTCTTAAATAGATTTTGCTTTGGTTGGGGGTCTAACAAAGGCAGCGTTAGCTTTTTTTCTAGCTCTGAAAGTAAAGTATGTACTTTGTATACTTTTTTGGTAATTATAATTTCAAAAATCACTTCGAGTAGTGGGTTTATCATTGTTTGCACTTAAGTAGTTGTGTATCTTCAATATAGTTTAACTAAAAAGAAGTATTAGCCGAAGGATGAGTATTATGCAAGGCAAGCTTAAACGTTGCCTGATTATTGTTTTTTATAGTGTACTTTTTTCCCCGACCTTAGCGTTAGGGAGTAATGAATTGTTCTTTGAGTTTGAACAAGCAAAAACGTTTGAATCGAAACTTGAACTGGCTAATACACTACTCAATAATAGTACGACGACTAATAAACAAAAAGCCGAGATCTATATTAGTCTTGCGGACTTGTCCTTTAAAAAAAATGATTACACTAATGCGATTAATTATTTTAAAGCATTAGAGCGTATAACGGATAAAAAATTTCTCCCTGATCAGCATTTTAGAGCTATAAAAATGCAAGGTGTGATCTTCTATTATCAGGGGCATTTTCAAAAAGCAATTTTTGAGTATTCACGGGCAATGCACATTGCCAATCAAGAATTTAAAAAAATAGAGCAAGCAAACCTACTCAGTAATATTGGCCTATCTTATTTTCAAATGGGGAATATGGAGCTAACCCTTAAACATTATTTAGATGCTAAAGAGTTATATCAAGCAGTAGGTTCGAAGCAAGACCAAAGTGATATTTTATTAAATATTGCTGGCGTGTATATCCGTTTATCTCGTTATGATAGGGCACTGATCATTTATAAAGAGGTACTTGGCGTATATCAATTACTCAATGATGAGTCGGGTATTGCACAAGTATACAATAATATGGGGGTTGCTTATTATGAGACTAATAAATATGACTTTGCTCTTCATTATTATCAATTAGCGTTACGATTTTATATATCAGCAAACAACGATAATAAACTCTCTACCCAATATAATAATTTGGCAACGGTTAATTTAATCCTTAACAATGTGAGTACTGCATATGAACAGGCACAATTAGCACTGGATTATGCAAAAAAAATATCAAATCATAGTCTAGAGCTTGCTGCCTTACACACTTTGGCACAGATACAGTTTATGCAAGGCGATTTAGCACAAGCTAAAGTCAATAACTCACGCTCTACTTTACTCGCAAAAAAATATGATAATGAACGCTTACTGATAGATGGCTTAGCCATAAAAAGTTTAATTCAGGCCGGTTCAGGTGAATATGTAGATGCCATTGTTTCAAATAAACACTTTGCTGATGAGCAAAAGCGTTTACGTAGCCAGGCAATTGTAAAAGGACTTGCTTTATTACAAAACGAATTTAAAGCGACGCAATTAAATCAAGAAATTGAACAATTAAAACAAGAGCGCCAAGTACAGTCTTTAAAAATGTCGCAACGTAATCAATCTACTGTATTTGTATTCCTTGTATTAATTTTATTAGGAACGTTAGGCGTGGCAATTTATCGCAGAAATAGTGAAAAACGCGCGAAACAACAATTAGCAGAACAAGTTGAACAACGAACCATTGAATTACAAAATGTTGCTAAAGAATTACGTAAAGCGAATGAGGTGAAAAGTCAGTTTCTAGCAAATATAAGTCATGAAATTCGTACCCCTCTCACTGCTATATTAGGTCAAGCAGATGATTTAATGAAGGGCTTGTATAAACCAGAACAATTGCAAAGTGAACTACAAGTTATTCATCGCCAGGGGGAGCACCTAAAAAGCTTAATTAATGATGTACTCGATCTTAGTAAAATAGAAGCTAATCGATTAGAGCTCAATGCATCACGATTTGATTTTGTGCAATTAGTAACAGATATTCATAATATGTTTATTTCGCAAGCTAACAGTAAAGGCTTAAAATTAATTTTAAATAATAATATAAGCGAGCATTTTTATACTCAGTTAGACGCTATACGGATTAAGCAAATTTTAATAAACTTATACGCTAATGCGTTAAAGTTTACAGCGCAAGGCAGCATTACTTTAGTGCTTGATCGTACCGACCATGGAATTGTTTGTGTAGTCAAAGACACGGGTATTGGTATGAACAATGAACAATTGAAATTAATTTTTGAATATTTTAAGCAAGCAGATAATAGTATTAGTAGACGCTTTGGCGGGACCGGGCTTGGGTTAAGCTTATCACAGCAACTGGCTACTATGATGGGAGGCTATATTAGCGTTAAAAGTGAATATAAAAAAGGAAGCCAGTTTTCGTTTTATGTTCCTTGTACCGAATTGCCGGTAGAGTCGATTGAATTACCCCATGAAACAACAGCGTTTAATAAAAAAAGCTTATCAGGTAAGGTTTTATTAGCAGAAGATCATGATGATAATCGCCGTTTAATAAGTCGTTATCTGCGCTCTTTAGGCTTGGATGTTATTGTAGTTGAAAATGGCGAGCAAGCGGTAGAGGTATGCTTAAAAGAATACCCAGACCTTGTTTTATTAGATATTCAAATGCCTGTTATGGATGGCATTAAAGCATTACAGTTATTAAAAGAATGTGCGTATCAGCAGCCTATTTTTGCGTTAACAGCGAATGTGATGAGTCATGAAATTGATCATTACCTTGCATTGGGTTTTACCGATTATTTATCTAAGCCAATAGATAAAGAGTTGTTTTATAACGCGCTGGCAAAGTACTTAAAACTTGATGCTACAAAGCAAAGCGAAATAAAAAATGTCGATATTAGCGATCTTGTGCAAAGTTTTAAGCAAAGCTTCACCGTAGAAAGAAGTAAAATCGCCCGCCATGCAGAGCAAAATGACTTTGATAACCTAAAAAAAGATGCCCATAGATTATTAGGTGCGGCAAAAATGTTTGGTGTAATAGATGTAAGCGAAGCTGCTAACGATCTTGAAAAGGGATTACAGAGAAAGGATGTACATCAAATAAACGTGTTAACTAATAAGCTTTTATCCGTTTTATTAAAGTACGAACGTTAAACGAATGACAAAAAAATTGCCTGTATGAAAGTTCATATTAAGTACTTTTCACACAGGCGCTTTGCAGTCTAACTTTATTTTCTTTTCATTGAGTCAAAAAATTCATCATTGGTTTTGCTCATACCAAGCTTATCAATTAAAAATTCCATCGCATCAATTTCAGGCATTTCGTGGACTATCTTACGTAAAATCCACAGTTTTTGTAGTTCATCCGGTTTTGTAAGTAGCTCTTCACGACGAGTGCCTGAACGGTTAAAGTCGATAGCAGGGAATACACGTTTTTCAGCAATTTTACGATTAAGGTGCAATTCCATATTACCTGTACCTTTAAACTCTTCGTAGATAACTTCATCCATTTTAGAGCCGGTATCGATAAGCGCTGTTGCAATAATCGTTAAGCTGCCGCCTTCTTCTACATTACGTGCAGCACCAAAGAAACGCTTTGGTTTATGTAGTGCGTTTGCATCCACACCACCAGTAAGTACTTTACCTGATGATGGAATTACCGTGTTATAAGCACGTGCTAAACGTGTAATTGAATCGAGTAAAATGACCACATCTTTTTTATGCTCAACTAAGCGTTTTGCTTTTTCTATAACCATTTCGGCTACTTGAACATGGCGTGAGGCTGGTTCATCAAACGTTGACGCAATCACTTCGCCTTTAACTAGGCGTTGCATTTCAGTCACTTCTTCTGGGCGCTCATCAATAAGCAAAACCATTAAAGTTGCATCAGGGTGGTTATAAGAAATTGATTGCGCAATGTTTTGTAATAACATTGTTTTACCCGCTTTAGGCGGAGCAACAATTAGCGCACGTTGACCACGACCGATTGGTGATGCAAGGTCAAGTACACGCGCTGTAATATCTTCTGTACTACCGTTACCACGTTCCATGCGAAAGCGTTCGTTTGCATGTAAAGGGGTTAAGTTTTCAAACAGAATTTTAGTACGTGAATTTTCAGGTCTATCAAAATTCACTTCGTTAACTTTTAATAAAGCAAAGTAACGTTCGCCATCTTTTGGTGGACGAATAAGACCAGCAATTGAATCGCCAGTACGCATACTAAAGCGGCGAATTTGGCTCGGTGATACATAGATGTCATCTGGGCCAGCTAAGTAAGAGGCTTCTGACGATCTAAGAAAGCCAAAACCGTCTTGTAAAATTTCTAATACACCGCCGCCAAAGATATTTTCTCCACTTTTGGCGTGGGCCTTTAAAATAGCAAAGATAATATCTTGCTTTCTCAGGCGGGCTACGTTTTCGAGCCCCATGGACTCAGCTAAGTTTACAAGTTCTTTTATAGACTTGTCTTTTAATTCGCGTAAATGCATATTGGTGGGTTCTTTATTACAATTGTCATACTCATAATCATTTTGATCGTTGAGTGAGGTTTGTTGAATATAACTAAGGATTAGTTGGTTTAATAAACTAGCAGGTCACTGGCAGGTCGTCCAGTATTAATACAAAATAAACGTAAAAAAAGGGCAAAAAGGCCCTTTTTTTACTTTTTTATTAAATGTTGTTCTCTAAAAACTCAACTAATTGTGTTTTAGAAAGTGCACCAACTTTAGTTGCTGCTACCTGACCATCTTTAAAAAGAAGTAATGTAGGGATGCCACGAATACCAAATTTTGGTGGTGTGCCTGCATTTTGGTCGATGTTTAATTTAGCAATTGTAACGCGCCCATCAAACTCTTCAGCTACTTCTTGAAGAATCGGTGCAATCATTTTACAAGGTCCACACCACTCAGCCCAAAAATCAACAAGTACAGGTTGTCCCGACTGTAATACATCTGCTTCAAAGCTATCGTCAGTAATTTGGATTATTTTTTCGCTCATTGCGCTCTCCGGTTTAGTTTGGAAAATTATTTAATGCGTATTTAAACACTCTTGTTTCTTATTGCAAGTTTAAACGTTATGCTTAAACGCTATGACTAAGACACATTTGACCGATAAAAAGTTTTCAGACTTTGCTATAGCACCGGAAGTGGTTGCCGGATTAACCGCGAGTGGGTTCGAATATTGCACACCCATTCAAGCTAAATGCCTACCTTTTATTTGTGATGGACGCGATATTGCGGGCCAAGCACAAACGGGTACAGGCAAAACAATGGCTTTTTTAACAGCCACTTGCCATAGGTTACTACAAACTAGCAAAGCATCTAGTAAACATCCAAGAGCCCTGATCATGGCCCCCACTCGGGAGCTTGCGATTCAGATCCACAACGATGCAAAAATTTTAGCGCCACACTGTAATCTTAACTTAGGTTTAGTATATGGTGGCGAAGACTATGAAAAACAACGCGCACAGCTAGAAAAAGGCGTTGATATTTTAATTGGCACAACAGGTCGCCTTATCGACTTGTATAAACAAGGGTATTATACCCTTAACGAAATTGAAGTTGTTGTATTAGACGAAGCCGATCGTATGTTTGATTTAGGCTTTATTAAAGACATACGTTACATGTTTAGTCGTATGCCAGATACAGCACAGCGACTTAACTTACTTTTCTCTGCGACTTTATCTTATCGTGTACAAGAGCTTGCTTTTGAGCATATGACTAACCCAGAGCATGTGCAAATCGAACCTGACGTTAAAACCGGTAAGCGAATTAAAGAAGAGTTATTTCATCCTTCTCAAGATGACAAAACAAAGCTATTGCTTACATTAATTGAAGAAGAGTGGCCAGAAAAAGCAATTGTATTTGCAAATACTAAGCACAGTTGTGAAACAGTATATGCCTGGTTAAAAGCAGATGGACATCGTGTAGGGTTATTAACCGGTGATGTAAATCAGAAAAAACGTCAAGCGATCTTATCGCAATTCACCAAAGGTGATCTTGATATATTGGTTGCAACAGATGTTGCTGCTCGCGGCCTGCATATTCCAGAAGTAAGTCACGTGTTTAATTTTGATTTACCCGATGATTGCGAAGATTATGTTCACCGAATAGGTCGGACAGGTCGTGCTGGTGCATCAGGGCATGCAATTAGTTTTGCGTGTGAGCAATATGCTTATAATCTTCATGAAATCGAAGAATATATTGAGCATAGCATTCCATTATCTCATTACGATAAAACAGCATTGCTTGATGACTTAACAAAGCCTACTATTCATAGAAAGCGCAACTATTCTAATGGACCTCGAAATCGTAGTAATAACAACGGACGTCGCCCTAACAATAGTTACCAAAAAGGACGGTCGTAAATTGGCCGTTAGTATTTAGTCGTAGTAACGCGAGGTTTTTGAACGGTGGGGCAACAACTAATACCGCAAAAAAATGTATATGCAGTAATTGATTTAGGTTCAAATAGCTTTCACATGCTAATTGCCAAATCAATTGCTGATGGCATACAAACGATTGGCCGTGTTAAGCGAAAGGTAAGGTTAGCAGCCGGGCTTGACGATAATAATGTTTTAAGCTGTGAAGCTATGCAGCGAGGTTGGGAATGCTTAGCGCTATTTGCAGAGCGCTTACAAGATATCCCTAAAAAAAATGTCACTATCGTTGCAACTGCCACTTTACGTTTGGCAACGAATGCAGATGTATTTAAACAAAAAGCAGAAAAAATACTTGGCCATAAAATAAATGTAATAAGTGGCGAGCTAGAAGCGCGAACTATATATAAAGGCGTTGCGCATACATCATCTTGCTCTGGTAATCAGTTAGTAATAGATATCGGTGGAGCGAGTACCGAAGTCGTTATCGGTAAAAGCTTTGATGCATTACATTACACAAGCCTAAATATGGGGTGTGTTACTTTCCTAGAGCGTTACTTTAAAGATCAGCTGTTAAATCATATAAATTTCAATAATGCGATCAATGCCGCACAAGAAATAGTTGATGATATTGCCTGTGAATACAAAGCAACTGGATGGGAAGTTGCTTCAGGTGCTTCCGGTACTGTGCAAGCAATTCAAGAAATCATGGTGGCGCAAAATAAAAGTGATTTATTAACACTAGAAAAATTAAATATAATAAAAGAACAGGCGATTGCTTATAACACTATTTCTGCGTTAGCTTTGCCTGGCTTAAGTGAAGATCGAAGGTTGGTCTTTGTTTCTGGTTTAGCCATATTAATTGCTTTATTTAAATCACTTGAAATTAAAAAAATGGGACTCGCGGGTGGAGCACTTCGAGAAGGTGTTTTATATAGCATGGTGCCGCAGCTTAATAGCAAAGATATTCGTAAGCGAACTGTAGATGGTTTTATGACCCGCTATCACGTTGACCAAAAACAGGCGAATCGAGTCTGTTGTTTAGCGTTACAATTAGCCGAAAGTGTTTCTGTTGATTGGCCAATTAAAGAAATGCAAGGATTAGCTTTATTAAAAGCGACCTCTAAATTACACGAACTTGGTTTGATTATAGAATATAAACAGTATCATCAGCACACTGCTTATATTTTAGAAAAAACAGAAATGCCTGGCTTTTCTCAATCTGAACATAAGTTAATAGCCGCCGTGGCAAAAACCCACCGAGAAGATATTACACCAAATTGCTTTGCTGATTTGGGTGCCAATAGTTTATTAGCTCAATACTTAGTAAGAATATTACGTCTTGCTGTGATTCTATCGATGCGTAGACAAGATGACGTATTACCGAGTTTTGAATTAACAGCACAAAATGACGAGTTAAACTTAAAATTTGCTACAAACTGGCTAAAAGAGCATCCTTTAATGGCAAGTGAGCTTTATCAAGAGTCAAAACAACAAGAAAGAGCTGGCTGGAAATTAGTTGTTCAGTGAAATGAAGGACTAATTTGGTTAATTTAGTTGTTAAAGTAACCGTTTAGATTGAAAAACAATCTAAACGCATTTTATTTATAAAAAAATC
>NZ_JAGJEG010000013.1 GCF_018100905.1 Pseudoalteromonas sp. MMG010
AAAACTTTTGATCGTTCGGACATTTTTCAATCAAATATGGTTAAAAATACCTAAAACGACGGATGCCATGCTGTTTTTTTATACTTATATGCATTATTTACTATAAATATCATTGCTAAGTTTAATTTACGCGTTAATATAACAAGCTCACATGTTAAATTAATGTTTATTTCCTGTTTATTGGTAGATCTAAAATGAAATCACCCGATCAAAAATCTCTTATATTGGCAGTTATACTTGCTGTCGTTGGATTTATTATTGCTAAGTTTGCGTTAGCAAGCTTTGAATTAGACTCAGCGTTGTTATTTGCAGCTGGTTTATTCATTGGCGCTGTTGCTATTTCAATGCTTTCAATTGAAGCATCTGAAGAAGCCGAAATTAAAACTAAAACACTTTATGTTGGTAACCTTCCTTATAGAGCAAATGAAGGCGTAGTACGTGCTTTATTTGAAGAGCAAGGAAAAGTGTTTAATGTTCGTTTATTAAAAGATAAGAATACGGGTAAACGACGTGGTTTTGGTTTTGTTGAAATGGCTTTAGCGGATGCAGATAGTGCTATTGCTAAACTTAATGATAGCGAATTTCAGCAACGTACTTTAAAAGTTCGTGAAGCAAAGCAAAAACAAGAAGAGGATTCTAACTCTGTACGTACTGAGTCAGATCAATCTGCGTAATAATATCTTGTGTAGATAATACATTATCAGAAGTATAAGCCGTTGCATAAAAGTGTAACGGCTTTTTTGTTGCGCTCGCAGTCACTGTTAGTTTGTCTGTGTTTAATAATAAGTCATATACTCGGTTAGCAATCGCTTGCCCTGAATCTAACAATTTCACCTGTTTATTTAAAAACTCATTAATTGCATCAGCTAATATAGGAAAGTGTGTGCACCCTAAAACAAGTACATCAATCTCTGGACTTATATTAAGTCTTACGAGCTCTTTGTGAAGTTTCTCTATCTTTAACTCATCTGTGAAGAAGAAGTTTTCTGCTATTGTTACCAATTCAACACTGCTCAATAAACTAACATGAGCACATGATGCGTGGGTACGTATTAATTCTTTTGTGTATTCACTCGCTATTGTCGCTGGAGTTGCAAGTAAACCAATTTTATTTGACTGAGTAAGCTGGGCAGCAGGCTTAATTGCGGGCACAACCCCTACTATTGGAATGTTAGTTATGAGTCGTACTGCACTTAATGCTGAGGTAGAGGCTGTATTACAAGCGATTACAATAAGGTCGACGTTTAATTTTTTATGTTCTATATAACGAATTAATGCGCTTAATCTGTTAATAATAGTTTGTTGTGTTTGCGCTCCATATGGCAATAGCTCATTATCCATAAAGTAACTATATTGAGCATACGGAATACTCCGTTGAATATGTCCAAGCACAGTTGTACCACCGATACCTGAGTCAAATACCAATATATGTGCTGGCAAACTACAACTTCCTTTAAATAACTAAGAGCGGCAGTTTGCCATGGGGTCTACATAAAATAAAGTAGTTTACGCTTTACCCTAGTTTAAGTTAGATAAATCTTCTGTTGCTGCATTTAACTCATTAAGATTATCAAACATAGATTGCGTGTACTCAACTAATTTGTCTATTTGCTCTTGATCTTGGTTTAACCATTGCATAATGCCTGCTAGTTGATTTTGTAAACCTAATTCATCGGCCTTTTCGAACACATCTCTTAGTTCGTCATTAAATGGGGCTAATGTATTGGCAATGTCTTTTTCTGGTGTAGGTAAATATTGCTCATAACTTTTAACCGCTGCAACCACTTTTGTTTGTCTTAGATCCATTGAGAATGCAACTAACTGATCACTACCTAAGCTTAACTCTTGGGCTTGTTCGAATGCTTTATCTAAATCACCACCAAAAAATGTCTGACTTACACTTTGTAAGTCTTCCATCATTGCGTTAATTGCTTCTTGTTCCTGTTCATTAAGATCACCATTAACTGACATTGAAAAAGAAACTTCACGTGATTGTGATGAAGAGCTTGCAAATGACTCTCCATTACTATTGCTCTGATAGCTGCTGGCAGATTGAGATTCAAAAGCATCACTAAAGCTTATGCTCACTTCGTCACCTTCGGCTGTGGTAAAGGTGTAATCGGCATTACTGCTCATACTGACATATTGCGCTTGTGAAATACCAACATTGTAGGGTTGAGGGTTAAATAACTCATCTTCAAATTCATTTAGGCCGTTAAATATACCTTCTTTAGAGTTATTAATGCCTTCTTCTATATCGTCATTAAAAACACCGGTCCCTTTTAACTCTTCGATAGCTTGATCAATACCTGTTTCTACTCCTGATCTTGCGTCATTGAGCATTGTTTGCAATTTTTCATCGTCTGCACCATTAGCTTTTGCACTATTAACTGCACCAGTTACAAAATTGAGGACATTATTAACAATTTCATCAAAATCAAAAAGTGATTTGTCTTCTGTCTTTCCAGCGACAGGTAAGCCGAGCTGTTCAGCCATTTTGTCGCCGAGCACCTTAGCAGCCAATTCTTTTGAATTGTGTTGGTAATTATCTTGTACAGAGTTAGTTGCGGGCTCATGTATATTAGCTTTACCATTGAATTTATTGACATTGTTACTTGGTGTAAAATTAAAATTACCTATTTTCATGATTAACTCCCTAAAGATGCATAAACTATTATCGGCCTGTGTTAATAAATCTGAAGTAAATAGCATAGAAAAACATCAATTAAATATAAGCCAAAACTAGACAAATAATATGTGCCCCCTACAATAGCGCCGATAAACAGTAAACATACAAGGTAATAGTATTAATGGCGGTTATTAAAATAAATACCACTCAATATGATGCACAGTTAAAAGAAAAAGAGTTACGCATTATTACTCAGTTCCAACGTTTTGGTATTGAGCAGTTAGAGGTGTTCGATTCACAGCCAATTAACTACCGTCAGCGAGCAGAGTTTAGAGTTTGGCATGATGGTGATGATCTATTCCATATAATGTTTGATCAAACAACCAAAGAAAAAATTAGGGTTGATACTTTTGATCCGGCAGCACCGTTGGTATCAGAAATAATGCAGGTAATGATTGAGCATCTTAAACCCAATGAAATACTACGCCGTAAACTATTTCAGATTGACTATTTATCAACGCTCAGTGGGGAAATTTTAGTTAGCTTACTTTATCACAAGCCGTTAGATGAACATTGGCTAAGTGCAATAAAAACACTTAAAGAAAAACTGAGTCGTGATTATAAAATAGATTTTATTGGCCGCGCGCGTAAGCAAAAAGAAGTATTGGGCGATGATTTTGTAACAGAGCAATTAAATGTAAATGGCCAAAACCTTATTTACCAACAAGTAGAAAATAGCTTCACTCAACCAAATGCGAATGTAAATATTAAAATGCTTGAGTGGGCACAAGACTTATGTAAACCATTAAAAAATGATTTATTAGAGTTATATTGTGGTAATGGTAACTTCTCTATTGCCTTGGCCGGCTCATTTGATCGTGTCCTTGCAACAGAAATATCTAAATCATCAGTTTACTCAGCGCAATACAACATTGCACAAAACAAGGTAAATAATTTAGATATTATTCGCATGTCGAGCGAAGAATTCACCCAAGCAATGAATGGTGAGCGAACATTTTCTCGCTTAGAAGGTATTGATTTAAAGAGCTACAATTGCCAAACCATTTTAGTTGATCCTCCTCGCGCAGGCATGGATACACTAACGTGTGATTTAGTTTCGAACTACGATAATATCATTTATATCTCGTGTAACCCTGAAACTCTAGAGCGCGATTTAGAACACCTAACTCAAACTCATGCTGTTAAGCGGTTTGCTATTTTTGATCAATTCCCATACACCCACCATATTGAATCTGGTGTATTTTTACAGAAAAAATAAATTTAGTTATTATGAGCAGTAGCTCGTGTTCATCCACGAGCTCTGTATATTCTTAAACTGTTCATTCTTATTTATGATCAAACATATTAACTTTAATTGGCCTCTTTTTTTTGCTGACTTAAATACTCCTACAAATTGAGAGCCGTGCATTACCGCTAAATCCAAATGTTTAAACAATAGTGGTTTATAGCGACTTTTAAGACTCCCCCAATTCTCTAATAAAATATCAACAACAGCTTGATTCACATCGTAATCAAAAGGGCCTGCTATTTCTGCCTGTTGAATATACATAATAGTTTCATCATCTACACCGCTAAGATAACTTTGTAATAATGCCAAATCAATCCACGTTTTAGCCCAAAGTGCTCTTAATTTAACGGCATCAATTAAATATTGCTTTGCTGTATTTAATTCGTTTTTAGGTAACCATTTATGACTAATCCCTAATACCAATAGATTTGCCTTAATATGTAAATAATGTGGATTCTTTGGGTCTTTCAATAACACCGATGACATTGTATTGAGCATAGAATTAAATTGCTTTTGCGACAAACGCTCTGGCGTTATCTGCCAAGATTTCAAACTATTATAGACCGAAAAATATTGCGCATTTGCTACACTTTTTAAGTAACTTATATAACCAATAACCCCAACAAAAATGCAAAAGATAAACACCGTAATAATACGTGTAATAAATGGTTTAGTTGTATTTTTGAAACAAAGCATCCGTTAAACACCTTGGGTTTGTATACAGTAAAGCGGTTGCATAAGCTTCGCCATAATGATTGCAAATAAACTGGTATGCTTTACTTAAAACAGCCGGACGACGTTTAACATTGTGTGCATCAGATGCCACAAAATCGGCTAATTTATATTTAAGTATTATTTCGCATAAATTAAAAGCTCGTTGCCCAAAGTCTCCTGTAATACTGCTCGCTGTAACTTGTAATAAGCAACCTAGCTTTTTTAACTTATTTAAGTAGCTAATATCTTGTTGAATATCTCTATTTCGTTCTGGATGAGCAACGATTACGGTTATATTTTTTTCACCTAACCAAGTAATAAAATTATCGTAACCAGGGGGCATATGTGAATGCGGAAACTCGAGTAATACACAGTTATTTTTACCATACTTCCCTAAATACGGTATTCGTTTATTTTCAATTAAATCGATAATCGCAACATCAACTCTAACCTCTGCCGCCATAGCTAATTTAACGTCTAAATTTTTAGACGCGACATACTGCTGCAACAAATAAAACTGCGTATAAATATTATCAATAGTATTATCATACCGCCCCAAGTGAATATGAGGAGTTGTGACAATATGTGTAATACCATCATTAATCGCTTGGGTGATTAATGCGATAGACTCTTCAACATTTTTCGCACCATCATCAAGCGCTGGCAGTATGTGGCTATGAATATCTATCATATTAAACCGAACCATCATTGCTAGTTTGTACGTCATATCCATATGGGTTGTAATAATCAGCATACTCAGCATCAGTGCCTTTTGATATATCGACCTTATTTAATAGTACACCTGCAATCGGCGTATTAATTTCTGAAAACCTATCTAGTGTATTTTTAATTTGGCTAGTGCGTGTTGAATCAGCTTTTACTACATATAAAACGGCATGACAGCTATTCGCTATTATAAGAGGATCACTCACAGCTTGGGTGGGAGGAGTATCAATAATAATATATTCAAATTGTTGTTTTAAACGCTCTATTAACTGAGTAAAGCGAGTAGAGGTTAATAGCTCTAGAGGATTTGTAGGGATCGGGCCACTTGGAAGAATATGTAAGTCACTTTTATCGTCACACACAATACAATCATTTGTAGTCCCGTTATCAATGATTAATGTTGATAGCCCCCCTTTGTTTGGGGGTATATTAAAACGTTTATTTAATGACGGACGCCTTAAGTCAGCATCTATTAATAGTGTTTTTCCTATTTGTGATAATGACAACGCTAAGTTAATTGCGGTTGTTGTTTTCCCTTCACCTGACAGCGTTGATGTAATAGAAAATACATGTTGCTTCCTATCCATTTGCTGAGTAAGCACTAACCCAGTGCGAAGCGTACGCACTGACTCAGATAAATGACTATATTGAGCGTCTAAATAAGCATATGTATATAAATGCCCATTCTTTTCCACTTTAACTTGCGCAAACAACCCTAGCATTTTATGTAATAACTTACTTTCAATATCTAATTTACTTTTAACCGTGTCATTTAAAGCATCAAAAATGAACACAGTGACTACAGCGAAACCCAAACTAATAATAAAAGTGATAATTATGATTAATTTTTTTCTTGGCTTACTAGGATTAAGAGGTGCTTGAGCTCGATCGGTAAAGCGGGCAACAGCAGAGTTAAAGTCACTGGTTACTTCAGTTTCTTTAGAACGAGAAAGGAAAGTGTTAAAAATACTACGGTTTGTTTCAACTTCACGTAATAGTTGATTATATTCGGTTTCTTTTCGCGAAACCGCTTGATAGCGTAATCGAATACTTTCAATTTCACGCTCTAACGCACCAACGGTAGCATTCGCTCTACTATACTCTTTTTTAATACCAACAATTAAACCCTTAATTTGTGAATGTAAATTATCTCGAACTGCGGCTAATTCAGCTTGAGCAGAAATCATTTTAGGGTGTTTCATACCATACACATCACCCAGTTCACTAACCTTTTTTTGAGCTAAAATCATTTCCTTTTTCACATCTTGAATAACTCTATGTGAGGTAATTTCAGGCATATTACCTAATCGCTCAATACTATCTTCACCATACTCTGCAATGATTTTATTGATACTGCGTAAATTATTACGCTCATTTCTAGCTTCAACTAACTGTTCTGATGTTTGCTCTAACTCTTGACTAATTAAGCTTGCAACCCCTTCTATATCAATCAGGCCTTCAGTCTCCCTATATAATTGCAATTTGCTTTCTGCCGTATCTAATTGCTCTCTTAAATCTGATAAGCGAACATTGAGCCAATCTGATGCTTTTTTTGTTATACCTACTTTTGCATCTAAATTGCTCTGCATGTAAACCTCACCCACAGAATTAGCAACCAGGGCAGCCATTTGTGGATCATTTGATTCAAAAGTAATATTAACCAGTTGGGTTTTTCTAATAGGTGAAATAATTAACCTTGATTTAAAAATATGCACTAAGTTTAAAAGCTCTCTTTGTGCCTGTATCGTCGGGGATAAAATCGGTTCTATATTTCTTGGTAAAAAAGGGAATAACTCTTTAATAAAATTAATACTTACTTGGGTGAAACTAGGCTCAGACATAAAGTCAGAGTGACTTTTTAGATTAAGATTTTTAATGACTTCTTTAGCGATATTACTTGATTTTAATATTTCAAATTGGGTTAAGTAATATTCTTTTTTAGAAGAATCCAAGCCATAAACTTCGTCAAAGCTAACGGCTTTTGTCGATTCTGATTCTATTAATAAAGTCGCCGTTGCACTATATCTAGGGATCAGGGTCATGGTAAACATTGCAACTGTTATTGTGATTACAACTGCAAAGCTTATTATTTTCCATTTGTTATTTTTAAGCACATTTAAGTAGGCATTAATATTAATGACCTCATTTTTATGCGTGTTAGTTAGATTCAAGTTTTTATAGTCCATTACAAATCCTAAAATAATCGCTGATTAATCCTAATAGTGTCACCCGCGCCAACAACACTACTTAGCTTAACCAATAGTCCCTCGCTTTTGGCACGCTCTTTAAATAAATAGATTTTACTTTCAGATGCCCGTTCAGTTAAGCCACCAGCTAAAGCAACGGCTTGGTTAACTGTCATACCAATTTGATAAGGATATGCTCCCGGTTTTTTTACTTCTCCATGAATATAAAAAGGACGATACTCTATCACTTGCACATAGACATTAGGGTTGTTTAAGTACCCAGCTTTAAGACCCTGAGTGATAAGCCCCTCAACCTCTTTTACAGTTAGGCTTGTTAACTTAATTTCACCTAAAAATGGATAGTTCACTAAACCACTAATACTTAGCAACGCTTCTACATCTAAATCACTTTGGCCGAAGACTTTTATTAAGACCTTATCGCCTGCACCTAATTGATAATTATCAATATCATTCGCAAAAAGATTGATAGAAAAAATGAAGTAAATAAACATAAGTACTCTTGCCATTACTTATCCCTAAGGCCAAGCGTAACCTCAATACCCAATACTCTCTTCTCATATTTATACGCGGTTAAGTCTGAATTTTTATCTGTAAAACTCATATACGAGCTCACTACACCAAAACTACTTTTATAGTCCAGAGAAAGGCGTACATTATTTATATAATCATTACGTTCTATGCCGACAAAATGAGATTTAATGTGCTGATACTTTATGTGCGTTCTTACTCTTTCTTGCCATTCATGAGACCAATTTAAGCCCAGTCGTGTGGTTTTTACGTAATCTCCTTCAACTAAAGGGTCTTCAGCTGCTTGTGAAGTAACAAATCCAAATTGGGAATACGTTAAAGGTTGCCAAGTTACACCAGCCTCCCAACTTAAGCCTGAGAAGTTGTTACGGCTTTGAGCATCAAAGTTCTTTTTTTGATAACCGACTTTAACCTTACCTGAAGTCAGCGCGGACGCCTCCCAATTCACGCCAACTAAAACACGATAATCCATAGAGTCGAGCAAATCCGTGTCAGCGGCTTTAGTACCATACTGAATGTCATCTTGGCTCACCTCTAAAAAAATATCTGACCCTGATTGAGTGTTATAAAATGCAGTCCCCATAAAGCGAAGCTTTTCATGATCGCGATATTTAGAAATTTCACGAAAATTTTGGTATCGTTTATCTAAATATCGCGACGCGATAGCCACTCTTGCAGCCGAAGCTAATCCACCAAATTCATAATTTGCTGAAATGTTTTTGGTTAATAGCTCAACCGGTTCAGCGGTTAATTGTGCGGTACCTTCACTTAACCCCGTTCCTCGGTCTTCTGTATGGGCAGATATCCGAGCTTCAACATCTAGCCGATGTTTATCGGTAAATTCATTATGAGTGGCTAACTCAATATTAAAATGACCATAATTATCACTTGAATCATAGCGATAATTCCCATTATTAGTACTAAGCTCTAAACCATATAAATTCACACCATCTTGTATTACAGCCAATAACTTAGGACTGATATTTAATATGCTAGTGCTTTTTTCATTGTCAGGTTGGTAATATAAATTATTATCGTTACTAACCCCCACCATTAATGTAGGTGTTAGCTCTATACCACTTTCACTTATAAAGCTATTAAATTGATAGCTGCCAACTTCAGCATAAGTATTAAAAGTAGCAAGTGATATTGATAAACTGATTGCTGTTAATTTTTTAATATGCATTTTTATTTATAAATCCTTTTAAAATAGTTAATAGAATAATTTTAATATCAAACCAAAGAGACCAATGCTTGATATAGTGCAAATCATGTATCACCCGATTATTCATTTTTTCTAACGTATCGGTTTCTCCACGCCAACCATTTATCTGCGCCCATCCAGTGATCCCTGGCTTTACTTTGTGCCTAAGCATATAAAATGACACTTGCTTACGATAAGTTTCATTATGCGAAATAGCGTGTGGCCTAGGTCCTACAATCGACATATTTCCTTTAATTACATTTAAAAATTGTGGTAACTCATCTAAGCTTGTGCGTCTTAAAAAACGCCCGAAGGGAGTGATTCGTTTATCATTTTTCGTTGCTTGCTGCACATTTTCATTATTTTCCATTACTGTCATAGAGCGAAATTTATAGATATTGATTGTTTCTCCATTTAACCCATATCGCATTTGTTTAAAAAATATAGGGCCTTTTGAAGTTAACTTAACCAGTAAAGAAATGAGTATGAGCAAGGGGAAAATTAATACGAGAATACAACCCCCAATAAGTATATCTTCTGTACGTTTTATTAATTCTTTAATCCCACGATGAGGTGATTCAAAAACACTTAAGGTATTCATGTCACCTAAGTGATCAACTCGAGACTGCATTAAATTAGATAAGAAGAAATCTGGAACATAATGTACATCAACAGTGGTATCACCTAATCGAGTAATAATATCTTGAATTCGATTTTCGGCTTTAAATGGCAATGCAATAAAAAGCACATTTATTTTACTGTCTTTAGCCAACTTGACTGCTAATTCAATTCTTCCAGCTAAATTCAGAGCAGAGCTTTGAAATAAACGATCCGGTTTTCTATCATCAAAAAAGCCGACACATTCAAATCCTAACTCAGCATGTTTATTTATCTCGTTAAATGTTTTAACACCCGACTCTGTTGCACCTATTACGGCAACCTTCTGAATGCTTAAACCTAATCTACGACGATTTAATTTATATAACTGACTTAAAACTCGCCATGTAAACAGGCCTATAATTGTGTTAAAAAACCAAAATGAAAACATAATCCGAGATAATTGAGCCGTAAATTTAAAAATAAACGCCAAGATAAACAGCACAATAAAAGCAAGAAAAAATGTGATCCATGCATTGATCACCATATGCCTAAACTTACCTGCTCGCCAAGAACGATATAAAGTAAACGCTTCTGCGATATAAAAAAAACTTAACAATACAATTAAAAAGAAAGTAAAGTGCTCTGAGGATAATGTGGCACCATAAAATTGAGCGGCTAATAATAATGAAAAAAATATTATTACTGCATCAAGTAAGCGATAAACCAACGAGCTAAGGCTTTGCTTTTGCTCAAACATATGATCGTGTCTCATTTAAATTCATTCCATGAAGAAAAATTAGATTTTCAAAAAAATCGATAAACCACCAAAATAGATCAATAATAGCCAGCCACTAAAACCAGGCTGGCTATTACTAAGTCAATTACTTTAAGGTACTTGAACGATAGCTGTTATTATGTAACCAGCTTTTCAATTCTACTTGAGGTAATTTTCCAGATTGTTCTATATTGGTTTGGTGATACGACGCCTGATTCCATACTCGCGTAGCATTCATCCATTTTTGGAATTGACTAGCTGACTCATAAGCTCTAACCCCATGATTAATCGGTGTTAGTAAGGTGTTAAAGTCATTGGCTACCACAATAAGCTCAGCATTATTATCACCTTCTAAATCAGCAACAATAGGCGATTCCCAAAGGGTATTTGAAGAGTTAGCGACAGTTGCTAATACAGTGCCATCTGCTGCATCAAGGATCCTCACTTCAGTGTTACTTTGAATGATAACTTCATCGATACCATCACCATTAAAATCAAATGCACTTAAGCCTATTTTGCCACTATTATGATCATCATTGGCAACCGACCACACCAAATTCCCATCAGTATCATGCATATCAACAGCCTGATAGCCTGCATATACAATACCTAGCTGATTTGGACCAAGAAATGTGGATACAGCTTGCGCACCGCCACCGGTGTTTTCAAGCTTACTAAGCTCCCATTTCACATTGCCATTATGTTCTAATACAGCCAGACGATGCTGCTCTTTTGTAGTTGAATGTGCAGGAATAGAAATAACCACTTCAGGAAAGCGGTCTTCATCAAGATTTACTACTGAGGAGAACCAGGCATGCTCGCTACCATGAGGATACTCCCAAAGTACAACACCATTAATATCGTGTAGTTTTCCATTTGCTAATATTTCTTGCTGGCCATCATCATTGGCATCAAAGACGACACTTGTCGGAGACCATTGCGCTAACTCGAAGCTATTACCCGTGTCATAATTAAATACGCTCTGTCCAACAATAAGCTCTGCAACTCCATCGCTATCAATATCAGCAATAGAAATATTACCAATGGATAATGCTAAAGAAGGGTCGGGGGTAAATTGCTTAATTAAAGCGCCTCTGGGCGATACGACATTCAATACTTTGGCAGTATTATCAAAAGCAAATATTTCAACAATACCATCACCATCAACATCTGCTACAACAGGGCTAAAATATGCATCAGCAGATATCCCACCATTGGTGTAGTTCCATAGTTCGGTACCATTGGCTCCATTTAACGCACGTAAAGTGCCTGTGCGATTTATATCGTGACCTTTATAAGAAACAAAAATAACATCTGCAATATCGTCATTATTGATAAAGCCATCTTCGTTATCATCATTTAATTGCGCAACGACAGGAGTTGCAGTTACTTGCACAGAGTCTGGCTTAAAGGTTGTTTGAGTCCAACTCCATTTCTCTTTTAACTTAAGCTTTTCTTGCGGTAAATCAATTGGTAAATAACCATCAAATTCACCTGCAAGTAACGACATAGAACCATAAAAGCGTTCACTTATCACAGCTCTTGACGCCTTTCCTAACCACGTACTCACGTCAGTTTTAGGTGCTAAAATAACACCCTCCCAATTAGTGAGTTTTATTTCTAACTTTTGCGCATCAGGAAAGTTAAAAATTGTTTTACTACTAAATGGCTTTAATGCCGATAAATCCTTGAGCACTGACCACATTTTTGGGCCACCAGTTACATTTATAATCACGGTGGCATCAGCAGGAATACCAGATACTTTAAATTTGTGTGTCCAATAAAAGTTATGCTCTGATACGTTAAATACTTGAGTATTTGAAACACCATCACCTGTTAAATAGGTTTTAAACCAAGAGTTTTTAACTGTTCCAGTGGGGCTTAACGAGGCTAGTTGATCGCTCATTTCATTGTATCGGTTTTCTAATTGATCAAAATCTACCGGTAAGTCATCAGATGTCACATTTTGTAAAACACCCGCACCCGCTTCCATTTTTCTTTTCACCTTAGCTGAAACATATTCATGATCGGCTGCAATCATACTTCCTACAAACTGACGGCCAAAAGTGTACTTAATATATTCTTCACTAATTAGATAATAGTCATCGGGGGCCGATGCTCTATTTTTACCTAGCTGATACCAAAATAAATCCACTTCACCAGCCACAATTGGTCCAGTAGCACTTCCACTAAAAGCGTGAAATTTATCAAATGCTAATGCAGATAAACCATTTGCAGTCCCTAGATCTGCAGCAAATACTGACGAGCTCATACAACTTAAAGCAACAAACATACTTACTTTTTTATACTTACTAACCAATTTCATTTTATTTTCCCTTTTCTGGTTTCTGAAATCTCTCCTAATAAACAACTATTTAGCATTTATTAAGAGGGTTCTTACCGTTTTCCTATTTATATTGTATACAAAAAACAATAAAAGCAGTACTAAAAGATTATTATTTTTGTATAAAAAGTAAATTAATTTAACGAATGCAAAACCAACACATTAAAACTAATGAATAATAACCATAAAAATAGAGTTAAAATAACGAACAAAAAAAATAAAGCACTAAAATGCTAGTACCTAAAAAAGAGAATTGTAATATGAAAATTGACGTCTTTAAAATTGGTCAATAGAAGTTGCTAAAAGTTAGAGTAAACACATCAAAGTGCTTAATAAGAGAGGAAAACAAGATGGTTTGCAGTAAAAAATGCAGATTAGCACGCCCGGTTTAATTTTCCTCGACTGTTATTTTCTATAAGCATAGGCACTTCATGCTTTATGAGGTATTTACAAGGTAATGCACCAATAAAGTTATCTTTCACTTCTACTGCGTCAAAATACTTTGGCCCCATCGAGAAAAAATTAAATAAATAACGTGTTTTAACCGGCTCTGCTGATAGATTTGTCGTAAAGAAATAATTGTTAGTAATAGCAATATTAGTGATTATATTAGAGGAGCTATATTCACCAACGACATCTGATTGAAAAAGAAGTCCTTTTTTAGCCCCAATAATTATATTTTCAATAAAGCTGATCCCCTGCCAATCAATTCTAGTGCTAACATTTTCTGTTTTGTTTGGGTATACATTTAAAATAAATCCATCATTATTAATAAACATATTATTTTTTATCTGAACCTTTGAATAATATACACTTTCTATGGCAGTCCCTTTATTGGCGTAGAATATATTCCCAGATATCGTTGCCTTTTCTACGTACGATCGACTCGCTAATTTAACCCCCCCTTTCAGTTTATTAAATATGTTATTTGCTATGTGTATTTTATCTACGCCACCAAAGCGTGTTGTCCAAGGATGTGTCGTAGTAACTTGCGTTACATTTTCAAAATAATTATTAATAATATCAACTCGAGTCGAATTAATAGAGGCCCCAGATAGGTGCCCTGTTGAAGAGGTGACTCGTATCGCTGCATCACCAAAATTGTAAAACTGATTACCGTTTATCTGCAATTTAGAGCAGCCTGCACATAATAAGCCCTGCTCTCCCCACTGATATTTGTTTGTATCTAAAGTATTACCAAAAAAGTTAATATTTTTAATTAGAACATTATTTGAATTTAAAATTTGCAGTAAGTATTCACCGTTAAAGTTATCGCACTTATGAAAATTAACTTCTCCTCGCCCTATAATTGACACATTACTTAAGTTGCTTAAATAAACATCCTGACAAAAAATATAATCCCCAGCAGGAATATACAAAACAATATTCGCTTGTTCTGTTAATTCCCTAAGCGATAGAGGCTCTCTTGACTCAGTCCATAATGGTACATGGCAGCTATTGAGTAAAAAAAACGTAAAAAGTAAAATAAGCTTATTCATTTTAAGTTACTTTTGGCGAGAGTTAATTGGCGCCGACTTAACTTTAAACTTCTCTTTTATCAACAAACAAGCAAACTTACTATTAGTCACTAAATAGCGTTTCCACATTCGCTTTGGTTCTTGGAGCACTCTATAGAGCCACTCTAACCCGCAGTTTTGCATCCAAATTGGTGCGCGCTTTACTTTTCCTGCCACCACATCAAATGTCCCGCCAACCCCCATAACAAAATCTACGCCTAATTTGTCTTGCCATTTATTTATAAAATTTTCTTTTTTGGGTGATGTAATCGCAACAAATAATAGCTTTGCGCCCGACTGGCGTATTTTATCTACGACTGCTTGCTCATCATCCCAAAAGTAACCATGGCTATAACCCACTATTATTAGGTTTTCATTGTGTTGTTGTACTTTTTCGGCTGTCGCCTGTACAACATCCTGTGTTGCACCGAGTAAATAAACGGGATATTGGCAGCGCGAACTCATCACTAATAATTGATGAAATAAATCAACACCGGCAACACGCTCGGGTACATCAAAGCCCAAAAAGCGTGCCCCAAAGACAACTCCCATTCCATCAATATTAATTAAATCACACGCCTTTACTGATTGCGCTAAATCACTGTCTTTTTGCATATTTACAATTTTTGCCACATTAACAACTACATGCTGTAAAAATTCGCCATGTGCAATTTTATTTTCAATATAGCTCACCGTTTCCGACATCGTTGCAATATCCATTGGCGATTTTAAAAATTCTATCCGTTTCATAACCTAGCTCTTTCCATTTATAATATAAGGGTTTTATTTAAGTAAAATGTCTGACTTAGCTCGACAATAAAGTGAAAAAGAGTAATAAACCCATGCTTGGGTCCAACGTATATAATCCACGTTATTGCTAAACCATTTATTTTTTTGGTAAATAAAACGCTGTTCTTTTGCAATGTACATAGAGTCAATAGCACGAACGATCACTTTATCTACAAAGGTAAAATCGATACGGCTATTGCCCACTTTAATTAAGGTCAGAATTGCTTGCGAGACACTGTGCATATCTAGCGGGTATTGGTTTTCGCTAAAATACTTAGCGGTTCCATCAGGCTCAAATAACTGCATTTTATAAAAATGCAAACCTAGCTCTAATGCTTGAGAAAATTCGTTGGTTTTTAACGCTTCACTAAGTAAAGTTAGCGCCTCTAAATTATATCCAGTATGAAAACCATCAATAAACTGGTGATGATGACGTGTACCATACATCCAAGAGCCATCGCTACCTTGTGCTGCGACAGAGGATCTTGCCGCCGTCAATGCTAACGTTTTGTATGTATCGTTATCAGTTAACGTCGCTACTTTGCCAACCCAAGCTGCGGCCCATAAATTTGCATTATGAACAAATGTTGTTTCGCCTGGGATATAAGCAAAAAATGACTGACCTTCAACCTGTGTAAATAACCGATTCACCATAAAATCGGCACTATTAAGTGCAGCTTCTCTATATTGTAAGTTTTGGCTGATTTCACTTAAAGCAAATAAAGCCTGAGCAACATACACAGTAGTAATTACATTCGGCTTACCTTTAGGTACAAAAAAAGCGCGCGCTTTCCAATCAAAATGATAACCCCAACAACTGTGCTGCCATATTTTTTGATCACATTGCTGATCAAGCAACCAATCGGCAAGCTCATATGCAGTATCTAAAAAAGATGTATCGCCATGATGTAAATAATCTTCTATTAAACCCAAAATAAACAGCGCAACGCCTTTTGGGTTTCTTTTTTTAGGAGTAGCAAATAAAGGGCGAACATTAATCGGGCTACGTTTATTTAATTGTGTCCAAGCTAAACCAAACATCCCAGGTTTTAATTTCGGACAGAGATCAAAAAAGCCAGCATTTAGCCCATCAAACGGATCATACCCGGCAAAGTTATTTTGCTTTGCTCTATTTAGAGTACTGCTAACAATTGCTTGCACATCACAATTCATTAAGTAGCTCCTCATAAAGAGCATCTAATTGCGGAATAATTGCTTGGGCAGAGAATTTGGCTTCAAAACGACTTTTTGCATTTTTAGCCAATGCCGTATTCAACGACCGATTATCGATTGCTAAAGTCAACAACCGAGATAACTCAGCAACATCCCCTGCATCAAACAATAAGCCGCTTTTTTCATCCTCTATTGCATCTGGGATACCACCAGCTCTTGAAGCGATAATCGCTTTTTGAGCCGACATCGCCTCAAGTACCCCCATAGGAAAACCTTCATTGTAACTAGGTAAACAAAACACATCGGCTCGCGCCAACCAATCTAACTTGTCTTGGCCATTCACCCAGCCTAAAAAAATCACTTGCTCTTCAATACCCAACTCTTTGGCTTGTTGTTTAAACACATTTAAATCACCATCTCCCCCCAGTATTAGCCTGCTGTTTGGTACCTTTTTATGCACCTGATAGAAGGCTTGAATTAAATCGGCGACCCCTTTTCTACCCCCTAAACGACCTAAAAATAAAATAGTTCCTGGTTGGATGCTTTCTCTATCAAAGGTTAATGAATCAACCGAATTATAAATCACTCTAATTTTAGAACTATCGTCTATTATTGTGCTAACCCATTGTAACCACTGACTAGAGAGTACAATCACTCTATCAACTTGATTAAATATTTTAGCTATTTTTATTTGTTGTTTTTTTTCACTTTCATCATGATAAAACTCTTTAAATTCAGCACCATGCAAATGCAAAATAATTTTCACTTTAAACAAACGTAGCAGCTTCACTAACAATGCTTTTCGTTTATAACTGCCACGCGAAGACATATGAATATGCGCAATCCCAACATGAGATAGAACCAAAGTAAAAAAAGTAATAATTAAAGCCGACAAATAAACCATTACACGTAAAAAGCCAAACCGGTCATTCCCACTCACATGCGTAACAATATGCTTAACGTGCCATTTTGAAAAAAAGCCAGAGTCATGAAGCTTATATACAACAGAAGCCACTCCCCCTTTACCGTTTCGTGATGTAGCCAGTGTGATATTTGTTAACTTCCTCATTTATGCTCCTTATACGTACAAATTGCTTGGCGTATTTTTCCTGCCTTTGTTTGCTCTAATTGAGGTACTTCATTTACCTGTACTTCAATTGAATAACCAACCCTTTCATGTGTATTGTGAATCAAAATAGCTTTTTGCTGCTCATCAAACACATTCGGTTCGACGACCACTCTAATCTCAATTTTTTCTTTTTGCTGTTGATAAAATTGACACGCCAACACCCCTTTAACGCCTTTAGAAATATGGTTTAAGATCGCTATTTTTTGTCCATCTTCACCTATCAAGTAATCCCCAATTCGTCCTTCTATCTGCTCGACAATAGGGAATGAAGAGCCACAAGGGCAGCTTGTCTCGTGCGAGATAACAACGTAATCACCGGTTTTATATCGAATTAATGGATAAAGAGAATTATTAAAGTTAGTTCCCACAATTTCTGCGCGTTCTCGGCCATCAATCATGTTACCTGCAGGTAGTAGCTCCACATAAGCGTAATCGGTAAAAATATGATATCGACCATGTTCACAACTCCCAATCGCAGCCACTCGTTCGAATAACCCATACCAGTCAAAAACTACACATTTAAAGCGCTCCTCTATTAACGCTTTATGTTCTTTAGATAAGGATTCTGAGGAAGTTACAATCGATTTTAATTCGCCAGGGTAATAAGCGTCAGTGCTTTGTAAGTACTTAGCCAAGGCAACGATAGAAGACGGGTATGCTTGTATAATGTCGACACCAAATTCATGCATTGCATGTAAATATAGAGGCATTGATTGCACTGTAAGATGAAACGAAGAGAGGAGAATCATATTTTCAAAATATGAATACCGCCAAAAAGGGGCTGACTTAGTCGCGACAGGCACCACCATATCGCCACGTAACCATGCACGTTTATCGCCTTTTTTAAAGCCCGCCCAGGTTAAATAACGCGATACAAACGCCTGCTCTCGTAATACCGAGTTTAAATTTTGAGGAATGCTTAACGCCTGCCCTGTTGTACCACTGGTTTCACCTTTCACTATCACACCATTAGAATCATGGCTGAAAAACTGCTCTTTCTGTGCCTTTAACATCGCCTTATCTATAAAAGGAAAATCAGTAATTCCCAATTCCATATTAATATTTAGTTTCTGATAAAAAGGGACCTTTTCAGCGGCGTTTGCTAAAGTGTGCTGTAGCTGTTCAGCGGCAAATGAGTTTATCGCCTGTTCGTTATAACTATGTGCAGTGATTTGCTGAAGTAGCTTAGCATTGCCATGCTTTTCCCTAATCAACTTACGTATGAGCGCTCGTACTGAAAGCATAATATTTTGCACCAGCACCGGAGCATGTTGATATAAAAAAGATGTATACATAAAATAACCTGTCCTTTTGTTATTTAACTTATTTCTATGGAAAAACTAATTTTAGCTGTTACCAGTAACACCAAATGAAATACTCAGTAATAGTCTTTCGGATTAATATTTTGCTTGATAATTTTTGCCGGCATACCTGCAACGACACAATTATTAGGGACACTTGTAATGACCACGGCATTAGCACCAATCACACAATTATTACCAATTTTAATATCACCTAAAATCTTAGCCCCTGTCGAAATGAAGCACCCTTTACCTATCATTGGTACACCTATTGAGTGTGATTTACCGCCAATCGTGACATTAGATCCTATAGTGCAGCCGTCACCAATGACACATCGCTTGTGGATCACAACACCAATTCCACCATAAGCAAAAGTGACATTGTTACCAATTTGACTCTCAGAAAATACGGCGCTGTTATGAACAAAACGGATCAATGCATTTATGCATTTAGGTAAAAATGGAATGTTTTTGCGATAGAAATAAGAGCCAATTCGGTATAATTTCATCGTTTTATCCTACAGGTTGCATACAAATAAAAAGAACTAAATAAAAGCAGTAAGGCAGGCGTTTTAGAGGTAAGCGCATTATTTGTCACCGATACGCTAACAAATACCAGCAAAGGTACAAAGAGCTTAATACCTCTTTTAAATGCCAAGTTAACCGCAACGCTATAACAACTAATCATTAATAACATCGTACAAAGCAGACCAAAGCTCACTACCCAACCAATGATATAATTTTCGATAACATTAATATCAATATAAAACGCTATGTTATTGATTAGTTGCTGTGATGCACCAAATAGCCACTCCTCCACAGTTAATTGATCTAAAATGGTAAAAACGTCAAACCGTGCTTGGGCACTATTATCTATATAAAGCTTGCTTAGTACACGAGCTCCGATGGGCGTTAAAGCTAAAATAAGTACAAGACCCATAATCAAAAAGAAGAAAAGGCCTTGTATTAAAGCAAACTGTACTTTTGTTACTTTTACTCCCGTACTAAAAAACCGAACCACTTCAGGTAGCATAAATAACAACATACCAACAATAAATATAGCCAGAGCAGCCCTCCCCCCAAATGCAAATAAGGCTAAAAAAGAAATAGCAAAATAAGCTAATGCGGGTAAGCGAGTGTGATTGAGTAAAATAGGTGTTAATGCCGCGGTGATTAAAGCATTGTTTAACGGAAAATTTAAAAGCGCCGTTGAACGAAAAAAACTAAAATGAGCAAATTCAACAGCCATTAACGTCGTGCCCATTGCAAACTCTAAAATTGCAATCACAGAATTTAACAACAGCATGTATGCAATAAATCGTAATAACTTAATTTTATGGTTTGTATTGAGTTGAGCCAAAGTAAAAAATAATAAGAGCGGTACGAAGATAGTATCAATTAAATAAGCCATCCCTGAGGTTCCAAACCGTATTAGCCCGTATACGATAACTATCGCAATACTAATAATACTCAACAACCAAACGAGTCTGAATCCCCCTAACTGTAACCAACTATGATTTATCCCTCTGGTAATACAAATAAATGCCGTCAATAACATTAATAAATAACTATAAAAATGAATTTTTATAACCGCGCTTCCACCTTCAGAAACATATTGAATACCTAAATTTTCCAATAAATAAGCACTTAAAATAAAAGCACTAAATAAAACAAGCTGATGCCAATAATAAATTGCGTTATCAGACATATTTCCCCCACCATATTAAGCAACGCTTGATATTTTGTAGAATTAATACCGTAACAAATACCCCCCCACCTAAAGCAATAAGGCATGTTAACGCAATGTATGGCGATAAATTCAGTTGTAAAATAATGGGTTTTAAAAACAGTAAACTAATTAGCATAACACCCGTTGCTATCGTTATTTTTAGTACTTGTATCGGTATATTGAATTTATAACCACGGCGCTTTGCCACAATAAAACTAAACAAAATGGCAAAGCCATTGGCACATAATCCTGCCAGAGCAGCACCTAATAAGCCAAAAGTCGGCAGCAATAGCACTATACACAGTATATTTAAGGCTAAGGTGAACACGCTATTGTGCACCAAATACTTAGTAGTGAGCGTAAACTGCAGCCCATGATCTATGTAATGCCCTTTTAAATTTAATAAAAAAACAGATGCGCATAATACATAAATAATAGCGCTATTTTCGGGCATATAGTCTTGACTTAGCAGTACAGGAATAATCGATTCGGCTAATAAACTAAAGCCAACAAATGCGGGTAACGTCACAGCCAGTAAAATACTCAAATACTGTCCATGAGCGATTTGCAGTTGCTCTGGTAGATGTGCTTTTTTTGATAATTCAGGGTAACTAGGTAACGCCACTAAAGTAAAAAGTAACGCGCCAATACCAAGGACAATATTCGCTAACGCGGCAAACACTCCGGTTTGCGCTAAATCTAAGTATTCGGCTATAAAATATCTGTCGATACGAGAATAAATACTCAAGATCACGCCGCTTAACATTAAAGGTAACCCATAGCTGCAAAGGGCTTTACAGTTATCGGTTTTTAAAAATTGAAACTGTAGTGGCAAGCGCGAAAACAAAATAATAGCGCCGGTTATATGCGAAATAATAATGCCGTAAATCGCCATACTCATATCGGCATTAAAGTGTAGTAGTAACCAGCTAATACAAATAACCAACAAGGCTTGTACCATCGCCGCTAATTTAAAAAGTGAGGCACGCTCATTTAAGCGAGTATAATCAAGATAAAAGAAATACAATGCTTTGCTAAAAAACAGCACAAAAGTCAGTATCTGTATTTTTAAAGTTAATAGCTCAACAAGGTATAAACACACACTAATCAATACAAACGCCGGGAGCGTGCATAACAATAGAATGAGTAAACTAAGCCCTGCGTATTCTAATGCGTCTTGTTTATTTTTTTCGGGGAGCAAACGCAACATACTCGCGTTGATCCATTGTGCGGCCACCGCTCTCACCACTTCCATTGAGAGAAAAATCAGTGACAACATTCCGTATTCAACAATAGTTAAATACTTGGTATGAATACTAATTAATGCAAATATACTCACTGCAGAAAACAGTTGCACTGGTGCGTAAGTAAATAGTTTTAGCAACATACAGATAAACCTACACGGCTATATGCAGCCGATTGCTTAACTATATAGATCATTTATTTACCATTTTTCTATAACAAGCTTCATATGACTGTAGAATATGTGAAGGTAAAAAAGTTTCTTCAATTAAACTCCCTGAATCAAGGGGGGATTTAGCTATGTTAACAATTTTATCTGCAATGGCTTCGTAATCCTTACTATCCATAATATGTAAGTGGTCCCCAAAAATATTGTGTTCATAGAAATCATTTACAATTCCGGTGTTGCTAGACACGACCTTTAACCCCGTGGCGAGCATTTCTAATGGCACTAAACCAAATGTTTCTTGCGATGACAGAAACACACCAACATGACTTTTTAAATACAAAGAAATAATCTGCGCTGTCGATTTAGAACCAACAAACGTTATTTTTTCTTGCAAACCCTTTTTTAAAATTAACGCAGTTAACTGCTTAAAATAAACAGGGCTACTTTGAGCGCCAATCACTACTAGCTCAACATTCACATTTTGCTTATTAATACATTCAACAACTTCAATTATGTGGTGAATGCCTTTTCGAGGTGTTAGCAATGCACAAGTTACCAGTCGAATGGTGTCATTTGATAACTCTGGTTTGCGTGATGTAAAAAAAAGTGGGTTTAAAGGGTTATAAACTACATCTATAGGTTCATTTAGTTCAGGCTCGACTTGTTTTTTTAAGAAGCGACTCACACACGTATAACGAGTGATAAAGTAAGGTGCGATAAATGGAATAAGCCTCTCATAAAGAAAGTTATTTAATCGCCCCTGCGGCTTTCTACAAATTTTTTTATAGCTATGTAACGTTGCAAGTAAAGGAGCTTTTGCACCTAAAAAAATCAACCAAGAAATAAGGTGGCTATGAATAATATCGGCTTGATAATGTTTTATTTCTTTACGAATAATACTGAGTTGATAACACAAGCTTGGCATTTTAAGCCACTTATTCGTCGTATTAGCTGCCACATTATATTGAATAATTTCTAAGCCTTGATGCACTTGTGTTAACTGAGCATTACTGGCGACTGAATTAGTCGGATCAAAAGCTATAACACGATAATGAAAGTGCTTTGATGGTGTGTTTTGTAACTCACTCAGTAACACTTGGCATACAGAATCAACCCCTCCTGTATTTTTTTCACCCCAATTTAAAGTTGATAAAGGGACTATTAATAATACTTTTTTCACTTAATGATCGCCTTCAAATGGGTTAACTATAAAAATCCCCTCTTGCTTATCAGATATTACGCGTGCTGGATTACCCACCACTGTGCAATTATCCAATACATTTTTCACAACCACACTACCTGCCCCAATAGCCGCACAGTTTCCTATAAGCACATGTTCGACAACACACACATTCGGCCCAATATAAACATTGTCACCAATAACGGCTGCTTGCCCATAATTCGAACCAATTGTAGTAAACTGGCTTAAATTACAGTTTTTTCCTATAACCGCGGTGCTGTTGATAACAATAGAAGTGGCATGACCTAAATAGAGCCCAGGACCAATTTTAGTTTCTTTTGGTATTTGTATTTGATACTTAATAGATAGATGGCGGTGCATAAATTGAGCGGTAAACCGCACAATATAGTTTTTGCTAAGACATAACCGAAACCAAAACATGTACTTAAAACCACAATTACTATTTAATAGGTTTTTTATTAAAGCGCTAAACGAATATTGTGCCGTGTAACGAAATAAATCGGCTTTAATTAATTGAAATGGCGTCATATTATCAAGCCTCACCATCTATCACGTTAAATAATGCCACGAGTATCAATGACAACTTTAGATGCAAACTGGGTTTTGTCTGCTACTTTAAACTGCTTGTGATCAACCAAAACGACAATAATATTGGCAACATCTAATGCAGTTTCAAGAGTGGTAAGCTCAACTTTGCTCTGGGCTAAACTGCTTGGTAGAGTTTTAATATTAGGTTCTACGGCTAATAAAGTACCCACCTCTTTATCTACCAACTCATGTAAAATTTGTAACGCAGGGCTTTCTCTCAAATCATCAATATCGGCTTTAAATGCCAATCCTAAACATGCTATTACGGGGCGCTTAAACTCATCGGCCGCTTGCACAACTTTATCAATAACATGGAAAGGTTTAGCGTCATTGATTAATCGAGCTTGTCGAATCAGCTTTGCTTCTTGCGGGCAACTACTGACAATAAACCAAGGGTCTACAGCAATACAGTGTCCACCAACCCCAGGACCAGGTGATAAAATATTCACCCGCGGATGACGATTTGCTAGTTTAATTAATTCCCAAACATTAATTTTTAATTTGTCACAAATCACAGACAGTTCATTGGCAAATGCGATATTGACATCACGAAATGAGTTTTCGGTTAATTTAGCCAACTCTGCGGTTCTGGCATGCGTAGTAATACATTCACCACGTACAAATGTTTGGTACAGTGCCACGGCTTTATCACTACATGCTTGGCTCATTCCACCAATCACTCGGTCGTTCGATACCAGCTCTTGCAATACATACCCAGGTAAGACTCGCTCAGGACAATGAGCTACATTAATATCGGCATAATCACCTTTATCTTGCGGAAATGATAAATCTGGACGTGCTTCACTTAACCAGTGTGCCAGCTTTTCTGTCGCCCCGACTGGCGAAGTTGATTCTAGCACCACCAAATTGCCTTTTTCTAATACTGGTGCAATGGCCTGTGCAGCACTTTGTATATAACTTAAATCGGCTGCATGATCACAGGTATCATCTTGTGTAAAAGGAGTGGGTACAGCCACCATAAATACATCCGCTTTTTCGGCTGTAGTGGTCGCTTTTAAATTACCCGTAGTCACCACACTTCGAACAATAATATCTAAATCTGGCTCGACTATATGAATTTCACCCGCATTAATGGTATCAACAGCGGTTTGATTTACATCCACACCAATTACTTGCATACCACGCGAGGCAATAATCGCAGCAGTCGGAAGACCGATGTAACCTAACCCTACTACACATACTGTTTTTATCATCATGTGCTAAATTCCCTTTTTGTGTGATTAAAAATAAATGACTTTTTAATTAATATTAAAATGCTGTTTAATATGTTTGATTATTCGCAAACAAGCTTGCCCATCGCCATAAGGGTTATGCGCTAAGCTCATCGAGTTATAGTGCTCAGCGTTATTCAATAAACGATTTACTTCATCAACAATACATTGAGGATCAGTACCTACTAATTTTACTGTGCCAGCTAACACGGCTTCAGGTCGTTCGGTTGTATCTCGCATAACTAAAACGGGTTTACCTAAACTCGGGGCTTCTTCTTGTACACCGCCTGAGTCGGTAACAATGATATGCGCTCTATTCATTAGATAAACAAAAGGTAAATACTCTTGTGGTTCGATAAGAAAAACATTGTCAAGCGAACTTAAAATACGATTAACAGGTTCTCGTACATTAGGATTTAAATGCATTGGATATAAAATTTGTATATCGTCATGCTGCGAGGCTATTTCTGCAAGGGCGGTACAAATTCGCTCAAACCCCTCTCCAAAACTTTCACGGCGATGCCCTGTTACCAAAATTAATTTTTTATTGCTATCTAGCTGTGGAAAACGAGCTTGTAAAGTAGTCTGTAATTGCGGGTCATTATCTATTTTATTAACAACTTGCAATAGTGAATCAATTACCGTATTGCCAGTAATGCTAATTAAATTGTGAGCAATATTTTCACGTTTCAAATTATCATATGACGTATTTGTAGGTGCAAAATGTAATTGAGTAATTGCTCCTGTTAACTTGCGATTTCCTTCTTCTGGCCAAGGCGAGCTCAAGTTGCCAGTGCGTAAACCGGCCTCCACATGTCCAACGGGTATTTGTTGATAAAACGCGGCCAAGCTAGCTGAAAATGTAGTACTGGTATCACCATGTACTAGCACTATATCTGGTTTAAAATCATTAAAAACAGCTTTCAACCCTTGCAAAATATTACTGGTGATATCAAACAAGCTTTGTCCGGGTTTCATAATATTTAAATCGTAATCCGGTGATATTGAAAACAACTCCAATACTTGATCGAGCATCTCCCTATGCTGTGCAGTGACACATACCTTTGCATCAATCCCCTCTTCGCTCGCTAGTAAACTCACTAATGGGGCCATTTTAATAGCCTCTGGGCGAGTGCCAAACACACTAACAACTTTCAGTTTCATATATAAACTCAACTAATTATTTAAAATTGCTGAACGCACAGCAAAATATTTAATTGCGGTGGTTTAAAACGCTATGCAGGTAAGAAACAGCTTTAAGGTAGGTTGTATGTTAAGAATCACTAAACACTCCCTGTTTCTGACTTAAGAATAACGATTATATAATCAAGCAATAAATCCATTTTATTTTTCGCATAATACTCAATAACCATCATAATTCAACCTTTTTAACTACAAAACAAATATAAAATGTTAACAGCAAATAAAAGATAGTTCTTTTTTAATATTTAAATCACTGTTTAATATAAAATTTAGTAATTAAAAATATAAAAACAAAATACAAAAACAAATAAATACTACTAAAGAACCAATAATTACGCTAAATTAATAGATATACAACAAGCTTGATAAATAATAGGTAAATAGAATGAAAGGAGGCTTACTTATTTTATTAATATTAACTTGTTGTGTAGTTGCAAAAAACGATATCACTTTAAAATTACTCTCTGTGGAAGTACTCAAAAAAATTAATCAACAATACTCCAGTGATAGCGTGAAAAGAACAAAGGGTTGGCTGGCGTTTTTAAAAAAATCTGAATTAAGCTCTGAGTGGCAAAAGTTACATTTAGTAAATGATTTCTTTAATAAAAACATAACATATCGCTCAGATTTAACTTTATGGAAGAAAAATGATTATTGGGCCACACCTATCGAAACGTTAGCTCAAGGTGCAGGGGATTGTGAAGATTACGCAATTGCAAAATACTTTAGCTTACTAGCCTTAGGCGTTGCACCAGTAAAGTTAAGATTAATGTATGTAAGGCAATTAGAAATAAATGAACCTCACATGGTGCTAATTTATTTTTCAGAGCCTAACACCGTGCCTTATGTATTGGATAATTATAAAACAGCTTTGTTACCAGCAAATAAACGCAAAGATTTAAAGCCTATTTATAGTTTTAATGCTCAAGGTTTATGGCTTGCAAAAGCAAAGGGGCTCGGTGTCAAAATTAACACTAAAAATAAGGGATTCAGCCACTGGAATTTAATGCTGAATCGTATTGAAACGCTGCAAGTAAATAGAAATTAGAGAAGAGCATGAAATTATTTTTAAAAAATGGACTTAGTTTAAAAACTCAATTTATTAGCTTGATTGTACTGTTTGCCTTATTGTCATTCTTAGGTCGGTTGTATATTTCTATAGATACAATGAGAGATTATTTACAACAACAAATGAGTATTCATGCCCAAGATACAGCCAACAGCTTAGGGCTATCTATTACTCATTATTTAGCTCCCGATGATAGGGTTGTTGCACAAACCATGGTATCGGCAATCTTTGATGCTGGGTATTATCAAAAAATAGAATTTATTGATCCACAAGGGAAAGTTCTTATTACTCGCAGTAGTCCAAAATCAGTTGAAAGTGTTCCGACTTGGTTTATTGACGCTTTTGAGCTAAACACCCCAATTCGCAGCTCCGAAGTTAATTCGGGATGGCGAATAGCAGGAACTTTATACGTGACCAGTCACCCTGGAATTTCATATTTAAAATTATGGGAACAAAGCAAAAATAATTTTTATGGCGCAATTCTAGTCCTTATTTTATGCATAATTATTACTATTATAATTTTATCGTTTGTGTTGCAACCTTTAAAAAAACTGACTCACCAAGCCAAACTGGTAACACAAAAACAATTTACGCTTAATTCCCCCCTGCCAATTACTAAAGAATTGCGAACGGTGACATTAGCAATTAATAACATGGTAAGTAATTTACACCACACATTTGATTCGCTGACAAAACAAACACAAAGACTTACCTCACAATTATTTATAGATAAGCTCACACAATGTGGAAATAGACGAGCATTTGAAAATCATTATATTGCACTGTCAAAGTCAATCGATGAAGAACAACCTATGACTTTATTTTTAATTACACTGCCTTCTTTGCCTTCCATTAATCTAGAATTAAACTATCAATCGGGAGATGAATATGTATTAACCGCAAGAGATATTATTTTAAAAACATTTTCTGCTATTAAAACGTGCCGGGTATTTCGTATTGCTGGAGGTTCATTTATTGTCATAGCGCCATTTGCTGAAGAGTTATTAATAGAACATAAAAGTCAATTAAATGATAAGTTTAAACAACAAAGTCATACACGTTACGCGCTTGGGTTTGCCCACTCAGCAAGCTTAACTTTAGCCTCACCTAACTCTTTATCGCATACACTATCTACATTAGATATTGGGTCTACAATCACACATTCACAACAAGTGAATAATCCTGTTGATAATACATTTAGTGTGTCTCAATGGAAAAATGTTATACATGAAATTCTTGAAAGTGCCCATATAGAATATTCACTGCAACCGGTGCTAAATACAAAAACTAAAAAAGCGCATTATTTTGAAGTGTTTGCGAAGTTTAATCATGAAGGAAAACTAATTAACAATAGCCACCTATTTGCGATGGCTGAACGATTAGATCTCACCATAGAGCTAGACAAAAAGCTGATCAATGACTTCATAGAAAATAAAATACATTTCCCGAACTGGCTATTTGCTTTAAATATTAGCCACGCCACACTGTACTGTGAAGAGTTTTTAGATTGGCTAGTAAAGTTCGCCAAACGAAATCCCTGTATCCAAAAAAACCTAACATTTGAAATAAACGAATCATCATTACTACACGATGTTGCAGCTGCAAAACGAAGTATTCAATGTTACAGACGTATTGGCATATCTGTTTGTATAGAACATTTTGGCACCAGCTTAACATCATTTAAATATTTACAAGGTTTAGATATTACCTTTGTCAAACTCGATGGTAGTTACATACAAGATGTAAATAATAATACTCAAAGCCAGTTTTTTATTAATACCGTAAACACAATTTGCCATGGCTTTGGTATAAAAGTTTTAGCATGCCTAATTGAAGATCAAGACACATTTACAACACTTGATAACTTAGGGTGCGACGGCTTACAGGGCCAAATGATTCAATCACCGGTAAGAATGGAAAACGATGTAAAGTCGTTTGCCTTTTCACCAAACATTTTACATTTATTAAATTAACCTGAGGGATTTGGTATGAATTTAAAATATATCACCATACTTTTATGCGTAAGTTCATTTTCACTTTATGGTGCGCAAAATACTTTACAACAACGTTTTTATGACTTGGTTGAAAGTAACACACCTATAGAGCAAGTCATTGATACATTAATAGAAAAAGAGCCTTCGAACATACTCGCATTACTTAACGTATCAATGGAGTACGCGTGTATGGATAATTCAGATTTAGCACAGCGTTTACTCGCTATCTTAATTGATAAATTAGGGCCCGAGCATGAACTCATAGAAGAGTTACTACAAAAGAGTGCGCTTGGTTGTTTAGATGCAGATACCATTACTGTTATTGCTATTGCCGCTGGTGTCGATCCAACTGTTGCCTCACAGGCAACTGCCGCGGGGCCAGGAAATGCAACCCCTGGCAATATTACCGCACCAAACATACCTATTGGTAATGGCGGCGGCGGCGGTGATTCAGGTATCTCTGAACTGTAGTTTTTAACCACACAATAAGCCCAATAGGGCTTATTTTCTTTTGTTTTTTATAGTCCGTAATCATTTTGCATAAACTTATTTTTATGAGCCTGTGTGCTCTAATTTTTTTATTACCCGTCCCATTAGGGAGCTATAGACCTTGGGCTATTTTTGCTATCGGCTGTTATATTTGCTTTGTTTTTATATTGCACTGCATAAGTTGTTTAATTCCCAATAGCACACATAATTATAAGCTCTATCCGCCACGTTATAGTTGGCCATTACTGTCAATTTTAATGGCTGTCATATTCATATTATGTATCCAACTCATTCCGCATACGGGCGTAGCCTCAATTGATCCATATCAAACAACAAGCATGGCTCTTAAAACCGTATTTTTATTATTATTTAGTTGGTTGGTATTTTGCCGTTGTAATACTATAAAGCGAATAAGGTTAGTGATTTTTACGCTTATCGGCAGCGGCGTATGCCAAGCTATATACGCCACGTACTTAAATTTTTCACCTAATATAAACAGTTTAGTGTTTAACTCACCTTATACCCAAAGAGCGGTAGGATCTTTTACATATCCTAATTTTTTAGCAAATTACCTCGCCATGTGTTTAGCGCTAGGAATAGGTGTGTTGATCAGTGAGCTTAAGATAAAGAATAGACAGAAAACGCCTATTCAATTATTAAGAGATCTATCTCGTATAATGTTAAGCAATAAGGTTGCTTTGCGCTTAGCATTAATCATTATGATCGTCGGCTTAATACTTACGCGTAGTCGCATGGGAAATTCTGCATTTTTCATTGCATTAGCATTAGTTAGCTTTTTCTCTATCTTTTTTTATCGTCAGAAGCCGCATTATTTACGGGTTTTAATTATCAGTTTCTTTGTCCTTGATTTCATTATTGTTGGCGCTCTATTTGGAGTAGAAAAAGTAAAAGATAGGCTTGTAGAAACCAGCCTAGCATCAGAAACAAGAGATGAGGTAGTCAGAGATTCTGTCACGCTGATACTTGCCAAGCCCTGGTTAGGATCCGGTGGTGGGAGCTTCTATACTGCATTTATGCCCTACCAAACTCAACCCTATTCTGGCTATTACGACAATGCACACAATGATTATATACAATTTTCGGTAGAGCTAGGTATACCAATGACATTAGCGCTGGGAGCATTTATTTTATTTAGTTTAATAAACTGTGCTTATGTGATGATTAAAAGAAAAACGGGGTTTTATCAAGGGGTCGCATTTGGTTGTGCGGTCGCTATTATACACATGCTATTACACAGTGCTGTAGATTACTCCTTACAAGCAGGGGCCAATTCCTTTGTATTTATATTGATTCTAACGATTAGCTACCTTGCTAAACACTTACCTTTCGAAAAATCCTATAAAAAGCAAAGTGCATAAAAAAAGCGCCACAACTGGCGCTTTTTCAGGTATTGCTTTTTACTTATTCGCTAAATAGTTAATAAGCTTACTAATTTCATCTGGTTCTGTTAACCCGGTATCTCGGCCAAGGTTTAATTTATACTTACCATTTACAATAAAGGTTGGTACGCCACGTAACGCCCCTTTTTCTTTATAGAAAGCTTGGTCACGTTTCATCTTAGAGCTAAGGGTACGTACCGAAAAACTTTTGTATAGCTTATCAAACTTTTCACCATCAACGCCTTGCGCTACAAAAACATCCTTTACATCTGCAAGCTCATTAAATTTAGCGCGTTTTACGTGAATGTGATTAAACATTGCAGCTATTATTTTGTCTTTTTGCGGTAAAACCTCTGCCGTTGCTAGCGCTTGGCTAATCATTTGCTGATTCTCTTCATTACGCACACCAACAAAATCTACATGGCTTTTCTTAAATTTAATATTACTATCTAGCTTTGGCTTAAACTCAGTAATTAATGTTTCCATATTATTACAAGCTGGGCAGTAAAATGAGAAAAACTCTTTTACTTCAGGCTTTTTAGTTGCTCGCTCAGATACAACATTATAATGCACACCTTCTTCATATGTTGCTGCATAGCTAGTAGCCGCTAAAGGTAATAACAGACTCAGCAATCCAGCTTTTACTAATTTAATCATTATTTAAAACTCCTCATTATAGTGCTAGTAAGAATGTGGCTAATTCGTTTAGTTCTTCTTGGCTTTTAACCGCATTCACATTTATTTTGTATTTATCATTCACAATAAAAGTAGGTACGCCTGTTAAAGCACCTAGTTTTGAGTATTGATTTTGCTTATCTTCCATTTCTTGTTCAGCAACAACGATGGGCATACTCACTAAGTCTTTATCAAAAACCTCGTTTGAGATTCCGTTAAGTTCCATGAGTTTTTTCACGTCTGTGATATTAAGTAATGGCGCTCTAAGCTTATGAATAGAGTTAAATATTTGAGCTGCTACAGCTGATTCCACACCGTGTTTTTTTGCAATTAAATACGCGTAACTTAAGTTAGATTGTGCTTGTGGTGATGCCCCACCTAAAAAGTTAACGTGATTTTTAATAAACACCGCCCCTTTTGGTAAGTTTTCCTCAAGCGCATGAGCAACAGGCTCAAAATTGTAACAATGTGGACAATAAAATGAGAAAAATTCTGTGATTTGTAAGTTTTTACTTTTTTCTACTTTAATGGTTTCATAATGTTTACCTTCTTCAAAACTTGCAGCAAATGCAGCAATGGGTAAACAAAGTATTAAAAGACCTAGTTTTAATTTATTTAGCATTATTGTCTCGTCTCATTTATAAAATTATTGTAATAGCCTTAATGGCGCTTCTTGCAAAGCGGCGAGTTGCTCTTTTAAAGCAAGTATTTGCTGCTCCCAATATTTGTCTTCTGCAAACCAAGAAAAGTTCCTAACAAATGCAGGATCATCCCATCGTTTTGCCACCCACCCCATATAGTGAATAATACGCATAGCACGAAGAGGTTCGATTAGTTTGAGTTCATTATGATCAAAATCACAAAACTCTTCATATGCCGTCACTAAAGTGTCGAGTTGTAATAACTGCGTTTGTCGATCACCACTTAGCATCATCCATAGATCTTGAATGGCCGGCCCTTGTCGGCTATCGTCTAAATCAACAAACATCAATGCATCACCTGCCCATAATATATTACCTGCGTGGCAATCTCCATGTAGACGTATTGATTTAACATTATTGTACTGTTCTTTCGTTTGCTTAATCACCAAGTCTAAGATCGTATAAAACGCATTTTTTAAACTATCTGGTACTAAGTTACTTTCCTGTAACTGAATTTTAGCTGTATTTAAATACTCTTCACACCCTAAGACCGGCCTATGAGAAAAATCTTTCACTTTTGCCACTTGATGCATACGACCAATCAGTCGACCAAGCACATCAAGTTGATCTAAGTTATCAACTTCAAATAAGCGTCCGCCAACACTGGGAAATAATGTAAACAAGTAGCCTTTGTACTCAAATAAACTTTGCTCATTATATTTAATAGGTGCAACAACAGGTACTTCTGCATCAGCAAGTTCAAATGCAAAATCATGTTCTTCTTGAATTTGCTCCCGACTCCAACGGTTTGGCCGATAAAACTTTACGACATAGCGATGACCATCTTGTGCTTTAAATTGATACACCCTATTTTCGTAACTATTGAGTGCCAACAACCCAGATTCAGCATAAATATCAACACTTTCTATAGCATCGAGAATAAAGTCAGGTGTTAAATCAACAAAGCTAAAATTACTCATATTATCCTTCAAAATAGCGGGAGAGCCCCGCTAATATATTGATTGCCACTAAAGCGCTTTAAAGAAATTGCTCGATTGCGTAATGGTGACTGTTTTATCATTAATCGGCGAAAGCACAAAATGAAACTCTGTTACCGGCTTTTTCAAATCATATGGGTCCATCACGATCGATAAAGGCACATTATGTGATTCACCGGCTTGTACAGTAAATGAAGTTTTACCGATATATTTAAAATTATCTAATCCTTCAACTGCCACGGTGAAGGTTTGTTCATACTGCGCTTTATTAATGACTTTTAAGGTATAGGTATTTTCTACCATCTCATTAAAATCAACTCGATAAAGTTGATTTTGATCGCGAATAATATCAAACCCCATAGGCTTTCTTAATACGATATTCGCCACTAACGCACTGCTTAAAAGAACCAAAATCACTGCATAACCAATAATTTTAGCCCGCAGTGGGTTCGTTTTATTTTCTGGTGTTTCGAGGTTGCGCTCTGTAGTGTACGAAATTAAACCACGAGGATATTGCATTTTATCCATTACATTGTCACAGGCATCAATACAGGCACCACAGTTGATACACTCAGCTTGAAGACCGTTTCTAATATCAATTCCGGTAGGGCATACTTGTACGCATAAGTTACAATCAATGCAGTCACCAACGTCTAAATCACTATGAGCAATTTTTCGCGAACGAGGCCCACGACTTTCACCACGCTTTTCGTTGTAACTTACAGTAAAGGTGTCTTTATCAAACATTGCCGATTGAAAACGTGAATAAGGACAAATATGTAAACACATAATTTCACGCATCCACCCTGCATTAGCATAGGTACATGCTGCGAAAAATATAATACTGATTAATGCGTATCCACCTGTATTAAAGGTGACAAAGTCTGGGAGCAATTCTCTAATTGGCGTAAAGTAGCCAACAAACGAAATAGCGGTGTATAAAGAGAATAAGATCCAACTTGCATGCTTTGCTGTTTTTCGCCAAAATTTATCAAAGTCCATTGGGCGTTGATCAAGCTTTTTACGTTGATTTGCCGTCCCTTCAAACTTTTCTTCAAACCAAATAAAAATAAAAGTCCAGACGGTTTGCGGACAGGTATAACCACACCACACTCGACCATAAAAAGTGGTAACCAAAAATAGTGCGAATGCTGCTAGCATTAGAATAAATGCCAAAATAGTAAAATCTTGCGGCCACAATGTTAAACCAAATATATTGTATTTTTGACCAATGAGGTCGAATAACACGCCTTGCTGAGCATTAAAGTTCACCCAAGGAAGGGCCATAAAAGCCAACATACCTAAAAAGCCTATACGCTGCCTCAATAATTGGTGTAGCCCTTTTACTGCACGAACATAAATCCGATTTCGAGGATTAAACCTATCTCCCTCTGCATTGGTTTCTGGTTTTGCTATTTTTACCTCAACCGGTATATTTTTAACTTTTATTTGTTTATCCATCGAAGCCCCTCAACATCGTTTGGAAACGTAAAAAATGCTAATAAATTCTCAACACTTTATTTTTTAGTATACGCTAAAAGACCCGCGCATACTTTCAGATATTTCTGAAACATCTGACCGATGTGATTATATCAGCTTTTTTAATAATAAATGGATAAAAATATCTATTAGATAAGTTTTACAAAGTAAAGCACGGGTAGGTATATCTACTTAAAATATTTATAATATGTAAAAAACTAAACTCATAGTAGGAACTTTAAGTTAATAGTTAACCCTTTATTGTTAAACTCTGGTATTATTCATCGCAAATTAAGGTAGGCAATTTTTTACTTTATTATGCAGCTAAATAGTGCATTGTTTTCTATAAAGTTTATTTATAATATCGGTTAAATTTTTAGGTTTAAAAAATGAAAAAGTTTATAATTTTAATAATTATTCTATTTGCTTTGCTGAGTATTGATCATCCACTATTAAACAAATATCGCGCTCAATTACTCGGTGATAGTGTAAGCTACCTAAGTGATGCAGCAAAAGTAAACCGCTCTCCTGTAGCCACATTAACAAAAAACCTTATAACCAAAGAAATTCGCCTATCTGATTCAGAGCGAGAGTATATCAATAAAACATTTACCAGTGATGAGTCTGTTCGCTTATTCCACTTACGCTATTGTAAGCAGCACGATCTTAATTTGTATTTTTATGAAGAGCGTTTAGATCAAGTATGTAATACTATAAATGTAGCCCTTGATATGAAACGGAGTAACTAATGGACTTTTCAGCAATAAATAAACAAGCCAGTAACTCGTTTCATCGCCAACGTAATATATTAAAGAAACTCGCTCAAGGGCAAGAGATCCAGTGTGATAGCTGTAACAAGCCACTATCATTAAATTTAAATAATAATGACGATAATAAGGGTCTAATTAGTTGTCAGGCAGGTTGTACACATATACTTTTAGAGCTAGGCGGCTAGACCCAGTCAAGCACATCCCTATTCCCAGCCATCGTCCGTATACAAGCCACTATTAACCGCAACAACCTCTATCAGTTCAGCATAACCTAATGAAAAATCTTTCATTAAATCATATTGTTGCTCAATCAGTCGCTCTTTCGACATATTATTTTGCTTTGCGATTTCTGTAATGGCTTCAGAAGTTAACGCAAAAAAGCTTAAACTAGCTTGAGCACTACTTAATGCTTGCACATATTCAGCCGGTAATTGAGTTTGTTTGAGCAGCTTATCACTATAAGCCGATGACCCCGTGATAAAACCATTACACCATTGCGACATACACTGAGCATTAAATGCTGCTGGAAGCTTATATCCTGTATTAAATACCGCTTCGCTAATCTTATGATATAGCGCCATAAATAAAAACAATGTCTCTTCACCAACTGCATTTTCATCAGCGATGATATTTGCCATCCATTGATGCACTTCAAGTGGCTCAGGTGAGCAAATGACAGCAAATAAATAACCTTCGCTTTGCGAAAATGTCATTGAGTTTGGTTGCTCTGCTAAAAAAGCAGTTAATTGTTGAATATGTTGTTCGGTAAACTCGGGGAAATGCATCATTATAGACTCATATTAAAAGTTTAATGGGTAACGGCCACTGCCATCAGGAATACCTAAAAACTTTACCGCATCGTGTACATCTTTTGGTAAGCTTGCATCTGGTTTTACATAGCCCGCGACTTTGAAGTTGTAATTCGCACTTAAAGTTGCATCAGCTTCTAGCCCTAACTTGTTATCAGGGTCAACCTTAATCGCCACAGCGCCCGATTTACAGCTTAAATCGCCACTTAATGCCCCAATGTTAAACCAACCATTTAACCCCTTTACATCTATATCAGGGCTAGAAATATCGCCATTTAAAGTACTGCAATATGGATTACCTACAGTAAAGGTATTTAACGTTAAAATCACACGTCCTTTAGCCGTTGCTGGTAAAGGTAATTGCACATACTCTAATGCACGTTCTACTGTCCCGCGAACAATCGCTTTACTTAATTTAAGATCGTGGTTAAACAGACCAAACTCGATATGACCATGGCCTGAAATATCATTGCGCTCTCTTGGATCGCCAAATTTTACATTCGCATTTAATGATGCTGTAAATAAAGACCAGCCAGCAATATCCCAACGAACATTATTTAACTGCTCTTTATCGTAACGCACTTGCATTGCTTGACCTTGCCAAACAGTACCTATCACGGTGCCTACTTTTAAATCCTTAGGAAAATAAGGTTTCGCGATATCGAGCACGACTGCAGCAGGAAGCTTGATAATACAAAAAACAGTAAAGCTAATAATAAATAGCAAAGATAAAAAGGTTATTTTTTTCATTAATTAGCTCTCTAATACCAATCGGCTCACACGTACATAGCCTGGTTTATCATCATTACTTAGGTCGAGGTTTTCTATTTTCAAACCATGCTTGTTTACCAACTCATCTAACCATTGTACCAATTTATTAAATTCAACCGAATCTAAGGTCAGTCGAAGAGAGCCATCACTTGGCTGCATTTTACTAATACTGATACTGTGCCGCCCTCGAGTCGAATTAACAACTTGGCTAATATTTTGGTTAGTTACAATCGCATTTGCCCCACCGGCTTTTAGCTTAATAATACTGCTATCTACCCATGCTAATAACTCTTGCTGTTTAATTTGTGATTGCTGGGCTGCATCTATAGCGCTATTTAATGGCCTAAAAATACCGATGACTAAAATAAATATGACTAAGATAATCGATGCAGCTATTACTAATTGCTGTTCTTGGTTTTTAAGTGAGCGCCAATAGTTAATTAACTGGTTTTTCATGCACCACCTCGCAACTTAATTTCACCCACAACAAAATCTCCATCATTATTGAGCGACCCCTGCTCAACCGTTAACCCATTATTCTCTAATATGCTTTTTACTTTGCCAAACGTTTGAAAATCTTTTGCTCTGGCACGAAGTCGTAGTTCACCACGGCGATTATCATAGCGTAATGTTTCTGGAGTAAATTCGTTTACCTGATTAAAAACACTCACCAACTCATTTGTCAGTGATAAAAAGCCAACATCACTCCCGCCTGATATTTTAGCAAGTGCCCCTTTTATTTGGCTTCGGATTAATTGCGGCCTCACTTTTGTACCAGGGAAAGCACGTTGATAACGATCAACAACTTGTGCTTTACTCAGAGCAACTTGGGTATTCAATTGATTTAGCTCAACAAGTTTTATAGTGATGCTACAAATTAAGGCAATACTTGCGGCTATCGCCGCACTTTTCCAATACCCCCACCAAAGCGACCCTTGCTTCTTCAGCTGATAACGCCCTTGGCGAAGATTAAACTTTACGTGCGGTAATTGTTTAGCAAAAAGCGCCAAAGGAAGATCGTAATCTTGAGTTTGAGGCTTTAAGGTAACTGCTTCAGGGAAATCAGTGACTGGACTATAATGATTTACATCTGGGTTACCCAGTGCGCTTAAATAACCGGCTAACCAGCTTTGCTCAACAGCCGCGATATGCCAATCATTGAGTTTAAATAACCATTGGTCATTAAGTTCAATACCAGCAAGTTCATCAGGCGCACTGTTTGGTAGCAATAATGCATCAGGGAGCACGGTATAAGCTGTAATTTCATTTTCACGAAATACCTCTAACCATTGCTCAAACCACGTGGCATCTGTAATGCCCACATTAATTGTATGTTGCTCTTCAATCATGCCTGGATCGCCAATCGCAATATGTAGATCATCAATATCACAGGCTAAATCTTCTTCAAGCATATAGGGTAATGCTTGTTCAAGCTTTCTGTTCCACTTTGTTGGCAACGGAATTGTTTTTAGTTGCACTTGATCGCTAGGCAATAATACGATTACATCCCGGTTGTCCGACTTTTCAGTCAACGTATTTAATTCACTTGCTGATGCAAGCTCACCGCTGGCAATAATTTCTTGTTCTTGTGGTGAATAAACCAGCCACGTTAGATTATCTTGCAGGTTTAAGCCTGTGCGGATCAATAATATTTCTGTCACTGTACGCCTCCAAATTTTCGCGCCAGTATAGTTACTTTGCCACTATTGGCATACAGTAAAGTGGTCATCGAAAAACGCAGATCAACAAATTCTGCCTGCGTTTGTAATTTAAAATAGTCACTTTTAATATCGAACAAGTCTTCAACGTCAGTTAAGTTTTTACCACCTTGTTGTTGTACTTCTTCAAAAAATTCATCTTTACTTTCAAAACCCGAATCTGGCCTGGCTGCAATCACGGCTTGTGCACCGGATAGATCAAGGTTTTCAATAAGCGAGCTTAATAACAAAGCTTGCTCTGATATAATTGTATTTACATTAATAACCAATGCCTGGTTACCTGGGATAACACATACATAAGGTAATAACTTTTCCATTACCAATGGATTAAATCCCTTCACTAAACGTAGTTCTGAGGTTGATGCAAAGAGAGTATTGGCGGTCATATATGGAGAGGCAAGAGACAAATACTCACCTTCTTCGGCACCACTGCGATATACCACACTATTTTCATCTAACCAGTCAAGAACGCTATCAGCCATAGCCTCTTCTGATTCTTCTGAAGGTAAATCTTCTATATTTTCTAACAATGCTAACAACGCAACATGCCCATGATTACTTTTGCTAGCTAACGTTTCATCTGGCGCTTGTGCTAGCGAATTTAAATTCAAACAAGCTTGTAAATCAGTTACTTTGCCACTTAAAGTACCATAATCAACCGGAAATGGAGTGTCTCCTTGTTGCGCCCAAAGCTGATCTGATGAGGTTTTATCTGGTGCATCTTTTTTACTTTGTATAATTGCTTTTATCGCTAACTCTTCGGCGCCATAGGCATACCATTTGGCTTGCTGATGCCCTTGCAAATTAGTACTTCGCTGAACTTGAACCATTAAATTTGCACTCATTTCAACCGCTAATATAGCAGCTAAAGCCACAATAAATAATACAATAACTAAGGCAGCACCTTGCGAGGATTTAATTTTCATCATCTTCCTCTAGGCCTTCTGTCTGGCCACTACCGGGGACTAAAAACACCCTACGAATAGGGTCGCCATCTATCTGCTGAACCGTTACAGCAACGGCACTTGGCAGTGATTTCACTTGCCATTGCGACTGCCATTCGTTTTTATTATCTAAAAACTCAAATGTTAAATCGGCAACCCCTTTAAGTAACACCTGAACACGGGGCTCAATATCATCAAGTTGGTCAACATAAACACGATAAACGCGTTCTAGATTATCATCAATGACCCTATAGCCAACCGCTTGTAGCTGTGAGCGCGGTAATAAATTAATTGGATTAATCCACCCATCTCTAACAAAGCCTATGCCATCGTATTGGCTATCGAGAATATAGCGCCCTGCTAATAAATAATATTCTTGAAAATCACCCGATTCATTTCGCACTTTGCGTTTAGTCATTTGACTAAAATCTTGGTCCATTAATCTAAATGTTGTTTGCAGCGCGTTTAATTCAGTGATTTTTTCATCTGATGCGTCTTTTGCTTTCGTTGTCGAATCAAGTATTTGGTGAGTAGCCATAATTACAAATGCTAAAATCCCCAAAGCTACCATTACTTCTAACAAGGTAAATCCGCGTTGCTTCACTTACTTTTCACCTTTATTAAAATAAGTTGAAAGTTCGTAAACCGGGTACTCATTTTTTTCATCTGTAAAAACATTAATGGTCACTTTAACAAAACTTTTATCGCTTGTTGCCACAACATCTTGGCGCCAATACCACGGTACACCCGCTAATGTTTCTGTTCCTCGTTGGCCACTTTTTCCTTGCCACTGAGAGCCTTTAACACGCTGTTCAACTAATACATTTTCAGCAACCCATGAACCATACGTTTGTTCTTCAAGTGTAGATAAATGATGAATATGCTCGCCGGTTGCTTGCATTGCAGCAATGCCTGCCATCGCGCAAATACTCAATGCAACCAGTACTTCTAGTAATGTAAAGCCTTTAATATGTTGCATGATTAGGGTTCCCGCCTTAAATCAACTGGCGCACTAAATTTACCTTCAATAAAGTAAATAGGTTCTCTTTCATCTTTTAATTCAAGTACTAATTGAAAGGCGCTAACCTCAGAAGAAGATAAAATTAATACTTGAGGAATTTTGGTTTTTTTCAGGTCTAATAAGCTGTCATCATCAGAACCACTCATTAGCTCACGCCAATTTGATTGTTCTAATAAATTATCTTGTGCCCATGGAAGCTCATCTAAATTTAAAGTCAGTTTAATACGCTCATCAAGCTTCAATGGCGCAAATAGCTCCTCTCGATTTAAAGTTACCCACTTTTCGCCATCAAACACTAAAAATTCAAATACATCATCTTCGACCATAAAACCAAGTTCTACTTGATTCAACACAGCGAATTCAGAAGCTAAATTAATGGTAGTATGTAATCGAAGTGCTTGAGCATCTAGCTCATCTTCAGCTCCGCCATCTAAGCTATACACCACCATTTTGGTTGCAAAAGCAATAATGACTAACACCACTAAAATTTCGATTAAGCTAAAGCCTAAACACTTTTTAGACATACGATTAAGGCTTACTTGCATAAACAGTAAGCCTTAGAAGTGATATGACGAAAAGCGTGCATTATTGCTCGTCTTCATCCCAGTTCCCAATATCATCATCAGTCCCTACTTCACCATCAGGACCTAAAGAGAAAATATCAAATTTACCCACTTCTCCTGGGCTAATTAGTTGATATGGATTACCCCAAGGATCTTCAGGTAATTTATCAATAAAGCCACCATCAGGGAAACGCTTTGGAACAGGCTCGATGCTTGTTTTATTCACTAATGCTTCTAAGCCTTGCTCAGTGCTTGGGTAGCTTTTATTCTTAAGCTTATACAGACTCATTGCATCTTCAATTTGTTGAATATCTAAATGCGCTTTATCAATAGCTGCTTCTTCTTGTTGGCCCATAATATTAGGTGCAACAATCGACATGATCATACCAATAATAACCAATACAACCATTACTTCGAGTAAAGAAAAACCTGTTTGTTTTTTCACGTAACTACCTCTTTCTAAATAAAAATTAAGGAGCTAGAGACACCCCATTAAATATAAATTAAAGCCCTACAGCTTTGTTCATTGCCATTATTGGCTGTAAAATTGCCATTACTATAAACAATACAATAACAGCCATTGAGGCTATCATGGCAGGTTCAAGTAACTTTAGTGATACATTAACCATGCTTTCAAACTCGCGGTCTTGGTTATTAGCCGCGCGCTCTAGCATTTGTTCTAACTCACCTGATTTTTCACCACTGGCGATCATGTGTAGCATCATCGGTGGGAATAATTTGGTTTTTTGTAAAGCAGCCCTTAAACTTGCGCCTTCACTTACTCTATCAGCCGCATCAGCAACAGCCCGTTTAATTTTTTCATTTACTAATACGCCACCTGAGATACGCATCCCCTCAAGTAACGGTACCGAACTTGATGATAATATGCTTAAAGTACGAGCAAATCGGGCGGTATTTATTCCACGCGCTACTTTGCCAATGCCTGGCATGTGTAATATTTTGTCATCATACCAAAATCGAACTTTTGGCTTTTTAAGTGCATGCTTAATCGCAACCGCCATTAACGTAATCATAATTAAACTAACGAACCAATAATTCTGAACAAAATGGCTAGCTGCCATCACCCATTCAGTGGTCCATGGTAAGACTTGCTTGGTTTTTTCAAACGTTTTAAGGATTTTAGGCACCACTGTACCTAATAAAACAGATACGATTGCAATCGCAAAAACGACTAAGATAATAGGATAAACCATGGCTTGGGTAATTTGACTTCGCATATGCTGGCGTTGTTCAGTGTAATCAGCAAGGCGATTTAAAACCTGATCTAAGTGTCCTGATTTTTCACCTGCGGCAACCATAGCTCGATACAATTCGTCAAATACATGTGGAAATTCACTCATTCCATCAGCTAGCGTATACCCTTCAACCACTTTCGAGCGCACCGACATTAACATACGTTTTAAACGAGGCTTTTCACATTGTTCAGCAACGGCCATAACCGCACCTTCAACAGGCAATGCCGATTGAATCAGTGTCGCAAGTTGACGTGTTATTAAGGCTAAATCTGAAGTAGAAATAGAAGGCTTAAATAAATTACCGAATAAAGGGGCTTTAGCTCCCTTTACTTGCTTTTCACTATCACCTGCAGGAACAACCTCTAAAGGAGTTAACTTTTGTTCGCGTAACATCTGGCGAATTTGTTTAGCCGTATCCGCTTCAAGTAGCCCTTTTTTTTCCTTGCCGCGACCATCTAACGCGCGATATTCAAACGCCGCCATGACTATGCTTCCTCACGGGTTACACGTAAAACTTCTTCGAGAGTTGTTTTACCTGCGAGCACTCTACTGCAACCATCTTGGCGAATGCTAGGGCTTTTAGTACGGATGTATTTTTCAACACTTTGCTCACCCTTACCGTTGTGGATCATTTCACGAATTGTTTCATCAACCACCAATAGCTCATGAATACCAGTACGACCACGGTAACCATTAAAGTTACATTCTTCACAACCCACCGCACGATAAATCGTAGGGGCATTCTCTACTGGCACGCCTAATAATTGGCATTCACGCTCATCTGCAACATGCCCTTCTTTACAACTTTTACATAAAGTTCTTACCAAGCGTTGAGATAATACGCCAAGTAATGAAGAAGAGAGTAGAAATGGTTCAACGCCCATATCTTCCATACGCGTAATCGCACCTGAGGCCGTATTCGTATGAAGAGTCGACATCACTAAGTGACCCGTTAAAGATGCTTGCACACCAATTTGTGCGGTTTCTAAGTCACGTATTTCACCGACCATAACCACATCGGGATCCTGTCGTAAAATAGCACGTAAACCACGAGCAAAGGTCATATCAACCTTCGCATTTACTTGGGTTTGGCCAATGCCAGGTATCTCATACTCGATGGGATCTTCAACCGTTAAAATATTACGATCGCGAGAGTTAATTTGGCTCATACCAGCATATAACGTGGTACTTTTACCAGAACCTGTTGGCCCGGTAACTAAAATAATACCATGAGGTTTAGCGATTAATTCTGAAAATAGTTTTCTATTCTCAACCGTCATACCTAGGTCTTCAAGGTTTAAGCGTGCGTTATTTTTATCAAGTAAACGCAGTACAACACGTTCACCAAAACTTGAAGGCATTGTTGATACACGAACATCAACCGCACGACCGGCAATACGTAAACTAATACGCCCATCTTGAGGGATCCGCTTCTCAGCAATATCTAACTTAGCCATTACTTTAATACGCGATACCAGTAATGAAGCTAATTTACGATTAGGTTTAAGTACTTCTTTAAGTACACCATCAACCCTAAAGCGTATTACAAGCTCTTGTTCGAAGGTTTCAATATGTATATCTGAAGCCCCTTCTTTTATCGCTTCACTTAACATCGCATTGATTAATTTTATAATCGGCGCATCATCGTCACCGGCTAATAAATCTTCAGTTTGCGGTAGCTCATCGGCAAGAGAAAATAAATCAACTTCATTGCCAATATCTTCCATCATCTGCTGAGTTTCAGAACTATCACGCTGATAAGAAGCTTCAAGGAGTAATTCAAATTTATCATCGTCTAATTGCTCAAGCTTAAAGTCAGCGCCTGCAATTCGACGAACCTCTAAAAGAGTTTCAACGTTTAGATCGCCCCGATGATAAACGATGCGTATATCTTTATTTTGACTCAATAAGACACCCGCACGCCTAGCATATGAAAACGGGAGACGTTTTGGCGGCAATTCCACCAACTCGTCACCGATTAATATTGGCTCGCTGGGTATTAACACAGGTTCAATATCGTCATTATGATCCACTGCGCTAGTCATTTTCACGCTCTTGATCATTTTGGCTTTTTAAATGCTCTTCGTAAGTAGGAGGAAGAGTCAGCTCGTCATCCCACTTTGGTAATAGTGGCGTATCGGTTAATGGCATTAACTCAATACCATCATCTTGCTCTTTTAATTGCTCACCACGAATAAAGTTATATTTATTAAAACTTAACTTATTCATGCTAATACCATCACGAATAATAGTAGGGCGAATAAATACAATTAAGTTACGCTTTCTTTTTGACGTGTTTGTTGATTTAAATAAATGCCCGATAATCGGAATATCACCTAACAATGGGACTTTAGAAACACTTTCTTGTACATCTTCATCAATTAAGCCACCAAGTACAACCATGCCACCATCATCAGCTATAACGGTCGTTTTTATTGCACGTTTATTAACTGATATATCCACCGATGTAGCACCACTAACACTTGACACCTCTTGCTCAATCATTAATTGAACAGCAGAACCATCGTTAATTTGAGGAGTCACTTTTAGCATAACCCCGACCTCTTGACGTTCAACCGTTTGAAATGGGTTTGAGTTATTAGCACCTGTTTGCGAACCAGTAATAATAGGTACTTCTTGACCTACAATCATCGATGCTTCTTCATTATCCATTGTGGTTATAGAAGGTGTAGCAAGAATATTTGAATTCGTGTCCGTAGAAACGGCTTGAATAATGGCGCCCCAGTCATTTTTTACAATACCTAAAGCTAAGCCATTAATACCACTTAATAACGACGCCAATCCAGTGTAGTCACCTTCGGTTGTTTCATCATAGCTGGTGACAGTACCTGTTTCAGAACCAATTACAGTTTGCGTTGTCGTTGTACCTTGCGCTTCAACACCGGCAACCGCCAATGAACCAACGGGGACCGTTGAGCCATTGTTAAATTGCAACATGCCGCCACTTTCAGAAATCCACTGCATCCCTAAGTTAATACCATCCGATTCCATTACTTCTACAACAATGGCTTCAACTAACACTTGAGCTCTGCGGATATCTAAGCGCTCGATAACGGTCTCTAAAGAACGCATTGTATCGGGCTGAGCGGTTATAACTAATGAATTTGACGCTAAATGAGCTTCAATGCTGGTCTCAGAAGTACTGCGAGTTTTAGATGCTCCTGATTTACCATCATCAGCTAATGATTTACTCACACCTTGTAAAACCTTAACTAGCTCTTCAGCATTGGCGTAGTTTAAGTAGAAAACTTTCGTATTACCGTTACTTTCAAGCTCACCATCTAAACGTTTTATTAATTCAATAGCACGCGTACGAGCCTGGCCTTCACCACTAACAATCACACTATTTGTACGACCATCGGCAACCACTTTAGGGATTAAAAACTCTGGAATACTGCCTTTGCCACTGTCTTTGTATATATTATCAACCACAGAGACAACATCATCTGCGGTGGCGTATTTTAGCTTCACAATATCAACACGTTTATCACCGGCTTGGTCAACAGAGCGAATGATTTCAACTAACCGATTAACCGACGCTGCATGACCAGTAAGCATCATGACGTTAGCTGCATTAAAGTTAGCGACATGCCCCCCGTCTTTTTGATCACTAAATTGACGAACTAAAGGGCCTAACTCTTGTACGCTTACATTTTTAACACGCACTACGCGGGTGATCATCATGTCACCCATAGCCTCACTGTTTGAGGTAATTAATGGCACGTTTGATTTTTTAGCATCCGAGCTTTTTTCTATTTTTATAATGCCATTAGCCATTTCAACTGCTGAATAGCCATAGACTTCTAAAACATTTAAAAAGAATTGATAATAAAGTGATTCATCCATTAACTCGTAACTACGCACATTTACCTTACCGCGTACGTTTGGATCAATAATCACTGTTTTATTTAAGTTTTTACCAACGATGTTAATAAACTCATTGATATCAGTACCTTTAAAATTTGCTGCGTATTCGACAGCTGATACAGATAAAGAAATACTTGCTGCTAAAAAAAGTGCTGCATACTTAGCTAACCCTTTTTTAATCTTTTTGAGGTGTAGCACCTGAACCATTATGTTAAAACTCCAAAGCTAAGTTATTGCAGGCTAAATTGCACATCAATGGGCGCACCATCGCGCTCAATAGTGATGATTGCATCTGAACTATTACGCAACTCATTAAAAGCTTGCATAGCCTGTTTTAAATCATTTAATTGATAGCCGTTGATAGAAACAGCTAGATCGTTATTTTTTAATCCCATTTTTTTAAATAAAGCAGGCTCTTTGCCTGGACTTAAACGATAACCAACCAGCTCACCATTATCCATTTGTTGTGATACACGAATGTAATCAAACAGCTTACCGGGTTCTTTTAGTAATTCTTCGCGTGTTTGCATTAGCTCTTTTTTTACACTCGCATCGGCGGTAGCGTTAATTTGCATATCTTTTTCAGTATTATTATTTTTTGCCAATACCGGCATTGATACCGTTTTAGTAAAATCAATACCATCTAGCATGAGCGTTTCGAAGCGCCCGCTAGTGCTTAATATCACTCTATCTGGAAGTATTTGAACTAATTTAGCGCGAGTCCCTTTTACGACTTCGTCGATTAAATAAGTAACTTGCTTTCCTTGAGACTCAATAATGGCGACTCCCGCCTTATCATCATCACTAACCGCAACAATACCAGTTAAGTTAATACGTAAGCGGGTTTCAGGGGCGTCATTTATTACTTTAGTCTGGACCGCCTTAGCACCTTTAACAGTTTGAGCTTTACCAAATAAGTATTGATCCACAATATTTTGTGCCATACGGTTCTCAGATACCGTGTTATTTTTATTAGCATGCAGTGGTTTTAAGGGAGTAAACGAAGGCATAGGCCAAGTTAACCAAACTAACTTAGACAATAAAAATGCAATGTAAACAACAACTAACATCATTACCAGCGCACTTAATTTGGCGTGAGGTAAACGCGTTAAAAATTGTTTTAGCTGTTGAATTTGCGGTTCCATAAATAGGGTTTCTTATTTTAATTACATGCTTAATCACATCCCATAGTACCTTTTCAGTTTTCATTCAACAAGCTATGAAATATTAAAGTTTGTAAAGAACTTTAATATTTTATAGCTTGTATAAAAAACAAACAGGCATTCGCTCTACTTCTGCAATATCTCATTTCGTGGTAAGTTTTACATTATTGAAAACTTATGTAGAACAGGTTCTCTAAATGAGCAAAAAAAATTCCAATAATGCAAGCTCTGACCCTACTCAAGAGCTAAAAGTTCGCTTAGATAAATGGTTATGGGCTGCACGCTTTTATAAAACCCGTGCGATTGCACGCGAAATGGTACAAGGAGGCAAAGTACATTATAATGGTCAGCGTGCAAAAGCGAGTAAAATAGTGGAACCAAATGCCGTTATAAAACTCGCTCAGGGTGTTGACGAAAAAATAGTCACCGTATTAAAAGTGCTTGAAAAACGTCAAAGCGCCCCCATTGCTCAAACCTTGTATCAAGAATCAGATGCAAGTATTGCAAAGCGCGAAGAAAATTCAATTGCGCGCAAAAATAACAGCTTCTTTGCCCCACATCCAAAGCGTAAGCCCGATAAGAAGCAAAGACGCGAACTTTTAAAAATGAAATCAAGTTAGGTAATAGCCACTCATGCAACAAGATTTACTTCACCGTTATTTATTCGACCAATTAGATGTGCGTGGTGAGCTCGTACAAATTCAAAGTACTTATAGCGAAATGGTCGCTAAACATAATTACCCAGAACCCGTTAAAGCTTTATTAGGTGAGTTATTAGTCGCTACCTGTTTATTAACAGCAACATTAAAATTTGAAGGCGAAATAGCGGTACAACTACAAGGTGATGGTCCTGTTAAGTATGCGGTTATAAACGGTGATGATAAACAAAACATGCGTGGCATTGCTCGTATGCAAAGTGATGTGAACGGCTCGACGGTAAAGCAGCTTATTGGTAATGGCTATATGGTGATAACGATCACCCCCACCAAAGGAGAGCGTTACCAAGGTATTGTGCCACTTGAACACGATACATTAAGCGAATGCTTAGAAAGCTACTTTGAACAATCTGAACAATTAAAAACCCGTTTATGGTTTGCCACTAATACGGTATCTGGAGAAGAAAAAGCGTGTGGTTTATTTTTACAAGTACTGCCTGTAGATAAACAAAAGTCAATTGACGATTTTGCCCACCTTGAAGCATTAAGTAGCACTATTAAAAATGATGAATTATTAAACCTTGATGCAAACACCGTACTAACGCGTTTATATCACGAAGATAATCCACGTGTATTTGACCCACAACCGATCGCATTTAAGTGTGGATGTAGCCGCGATAAAACCATTACGGCATTGGTTAATGTAGGGCAACAAACTCTACTTGACGATGTTGCTAAAAATGGCAGTGTAAATATTAGCTGCCATTATTGTCTAGAAGAATTCTCTTTTAATGAACAAGAAATTAAAAGTATCTTTAATTAAAATATCGCTGTTTTAGTTTAAGTATAAAGCCGCAAAAAATGCGGTTTTATATTATAAAAAGATGATACCGGTGTCATAAAAAGCCACGTAACATTGATACCGGTGTCATTGAAATTATTGAAGTTTTTTATCAAAAACCGTCGTTTTATCTCCCTTGCGCTATCGAATATCACAAAACCTTCTGTTACTATCTTTTTAGCTTAGAGCCACACACTCCAGAGCTATCCCGTTCAATTTTTTACTAACGTTTAGGTACACACACATGACTTCAAGCGCTACACGTTTTGTCGATTTAACAGCAGCCGAACTCGTCGAACACGCAATTAATCGCGGCGAGGGTACTTTAGCTGCCAATGGGGCTTTTGTTGCAATTACTGGTAACCGTACTGGTCGTTCACCAAAAGATCGTTTTATCGTGCAAGAGGCAACAACTGAAAAGGACATTCAATGGGGCAATGTAAATCGCCCGTTTGATAGCGATAAATTTGATGCTCTTTGGGCGCGCGTAGAAAAATATGTTCATGAGAATGACCACTTCACCTCTCACTTAGAAGTTGGCGCAGATCCAGAGCATTACCTACCCGTTGTCGTTACGACAGAAACTGCATGGCATCATATTTTTGCTAAAAATATGTTTATTGAGCCACAAAACTATAACGTATCAAACCAGCCACAATGGCAGGTGATGAATGTCCCTTCGTTTGTTTGCGATCCTCAACGCGATGGCACAAACAGCGATGGCACCGTTATAATCAACTTTGCTCAACGAAAAGTACTATTAGCAGGTATGCGTTATGCCGGAGAAATGAAAAAATCAATGTTCTCAGTGCAAAACTTTTTACTACCCGCAAAAGGCGTGCTGCCAATGCACTGCTCTGCAAATGTGGGCGAGCCTGGTGACACGGCATTATTTTTTGGTTTATCGGGCACCGGTAAAACAACCCTATCAGCAGATCCTACTCGGTTTTTAATTGGTGATGATGAGCACGGCTGGGCGCCAGGTAGCGTATTTAACATTGAAGGCGGCTGTTATGCTAAATGTATCGACCTCTCACAAAAAAATGAACCGGTAATATGGGACGCGATTCGTTTTGGTACTATTTTAGAAAATGTCGTATTAGATGAAAATCGCGTACCTGATTTCAACGACACCAGCCTCACGCAAAATTCTCGTGCAGCTTACCCACTGGAGCATGTACAAAAGCGTAAACTAGAAAACCGTGCTGGTGAACCAAAAGCGGTGGTATTTTTAACCTGTGATGTAAGCGGGGTTTTACCACCCGTCTCTATTTTAAGCGAAGAAGCTGCGGCATATCACTTTTTAAGTGGTTATACAGCAAAAGTAGGTTCTACTGAAATAGGCTCCACTAGCGATATAGAATCTACATTTTCAACTTGTTTTGGTGCACCATTCTTCCCTCGTCCTGCTGGTGTTTACGCTGAGTTACTAATGAAACGCGTACGTGAATTTGGGGCTAAAGTATATTTAGTGAATACCGGCTGGACCGGCGGTCCTTACGGCACAGGACAACGTTTTGATATTCCAACAACCCGCGCTGTTATAGACGCTATTGTGTCTGGAAAATTAGTTGATGTGGCTACACAGCATATAGATGTACTTAATCTCGATGTGCCAGTATCAGTCCCGGGTGTTGATACACAGCTATTAAACCCAATTAATACTTGGCAAGACAAAGCAAAATATGCGCAATTTGCACAAAGTTTAGCAAAAGACTTTAACGAAAACTTTGCCAAATATGACGTTTCTGATGATATTAAACATGCCGGCCCCAACGCCTAATTGAACTTTAGACAACACCATAACAATGGCGCTATTTAGCGCCTTTTTCGTATTTACCCCCTCTCTTTTTCATTGCGCCAATCGAGTTACTTACTTGCTATACCGCCCCCGACTGAAACGCGATATAAAAATTAATTTTTAAAATGCTTGCCATTAACCCAAATTAAAACTATTGTTCTTTAAACACCCAAATAGTATTATTTATCATACAAATAAATTTAAAGGTTAATTATGAGAGTGTTAGTTACCGGAGGAATGGGTTATATCGGCAGTCACACCTGTATTGCCCTGTATAACGCAGGTATAACTCCTATTATTTACGATAACTTATCAAATGCCAGCATTCGTGTGCTCGATCAATTAGAAAAAGTGACGGGTAGCCGTTTTGAATTTATTTTAGGTGATATCCAAGATCAACAGCAATTTAAATTAGCATTAATGCAAAGTAAGGTTAGCGCTGTATTTCATTTTGCAGCTTTGAAAGCCGTTGGAGAGTCAACGCAGCAACCTCTTTATTACTATCAAAATAATGTATCTGCAACGATTGCTATGCTGCAAAGCATGCAACAGTGCAATATTAATCACATTGTTTTTAGCTCATCTGCTACGGTATATGGCGAGCCTGAATATTTACCTATCGATGAAGCACACCCAATTCGTGCTAACAACCCTTATGGTTGGAGTAAAGTCATGCTTGAGCAGGTGCTTCACGACTTATGCATTGCTAACCCCCAATTTATGGCAATTGCGTTACGTTATTTCAACCCTGTCGGCGCTCATGAAAGTGGTTGGCTTGGAGAAAGTCCAAATGGTATACCTAATAATCTCATGCCCTTTATTGCCCAAACCGCGGTTGGAAAGCGTAACGTAGTCAGTATATATGGTGATGACTATGCAACTAAAGATGGTACGGGAGTACGCGACTACATACATGTGCAAGACTTAGCAAAAGGCCATGTTGCTGCATTTATGCACCATAAACACGATACCGGATACCATAGGTATAACTTAGGCACGGGTCGGGGTTATTCAGTCCTTGAAATGATTAATGCATTTAGCGCTTCTGCGAATATAACGATCCCTTATAAAATAGCACCTCGACGCACAGGTGATATTGCTTGTAACTATGCTGATGCAACTAAAGCACAACAAAAATTAGGCTGGTACGCCGTAAAAACCCTTAGCGATATGACAAACGATACATGGCGCTGGCAAACAAATTACCCTAATGGCTTGGAGAGTTAATATGTCGTTATTAGCGTCTACACATAGACGGAAAAACCCACTCACTGGACGTTGGATTTTAGTGTCTCCACACAGAAACAACCGCCCCTGGTTAGGTGCAACTGAAGCGCCAAATAACACAACATTAGTCAACTATGATGAAGCCTGCCCGCTCTGCCCTACAAATACTCGTGCAAATGGTGAAAGTAACCCAGATTATAAATACACCCATGTATTTAATAATGACTTTGGTGCACTCACACCGTCGTGCAACGATTTACCCGCTGATAATTTAAATGATGATTTATTTAGCGCCGATCACACCAGTGGCGAGTGCCGTGTTATGTGTTTTTCGCCTGAACATAATAAAACGTTACCCGAGCTAGAGCACGATGCTTTATGCGCCGTAGTCGCCACATGGCAAGCGCAATATAATGAGTTAAGTCAGCGTTATCAATGTGTGCAAGTATTTGAAAATAAAGGGGAAATAATGGGGTGTTCACAACCTCATCCGCATGGACAAATATGGGCCCACCAGCATCTCTCTACAGAAGTAGACATTGAAGATACTCAGCAACTTGATTACTTTAATAAACGGGGCACTGCGCTATTAGCCGACTATGTAAAAAAAGAACAAGCCGATGGCACTCGCACCGTGTTTGAAAATACCCACTGGCTAGTGGTGGTTCCTTTTTGGGCCGCATGGCCATTTGAAACACTCTTACTGAGTAAAGATAATGTGCAACATTTTGGTCAATTAAATAGCACACAAATAGACACACTGGCTGAAGCGCTAAAAGTACTGACAACAAAATACGATAATATTTTCAATTGTAGCTTTGCTTACTCAATGGGCTGGCATAACGCCCCTGCAAACCGCGGACAAGATGAGCAACATTGGCGCTTGCATGCTCATTTTTACCCTCCATTATTGCGCTCAGCAAGTATAAAAAAGCATATGGTTGGCTATGAAATGCTCGGCGAAAGTCAGCGTGATCTAAGCGCCGAAACCGCCGCTTCAATTTTACAAGCAGCCAGTACCACTCATTACAAAGCGACAGCAGGAAAAAATCATGACACTTAATCAACTACAAACACACTTTTTGTCACTGTTTGGCACTCATGCACAAGGTATTGCTGATGCGCCTGGGCGTGTTAATTTAATCGGCGAATTTACCGATTACAACAACGGCTTTGTATTACCCTGCTCACTAGGTTTTCGCACTCAGGTGATGTTTAAACAACGTGATGATAATGTCATTACGGTTCATTCACTAAATTACCCATCAGAACACGATAGCTTTACAGTTCATGATGAAATTGTTGCTGGGCCATCACAATGGGGAAATTATATTCGTAGCGTTGCTTTTGTACTCCAACGCGCAGGTCATACACTTAAAGGCGCTGATCTACTCATAAGCAGTGATGTACCACAAGGTAGTGGTTTATCTTCATCAGCAGCACTTGAAGTTGCCATTGCAGGTATGTTTAATCATATTGCTGGATTAGCGCTAAATAACGAACAAATTGCATTATTTGGTCAGCAAGCAGAAAACGACTTTATGCATTGTCAGTGTGGGATTATGGATCAATTAATTTCAGCCAAAGGCGAAAGCGGCCATGCCTTACTCATTGATTGCCAAAACTTAGCGACCTCGGCTGTAAAAATCCCAGATGATTTAAATATTGTTATCGTTAACTCTAACTACCCCCGTAAATTAGTCGATAGTGAATATAACCAACGCCGTATCGATTGTGAGCAAGCCGCTAAAAAAATGAATATAGCGACGTTACGTGATGCAACAATGACGAAGTTAATTAACGCAAAAGACACACTAACGGTAAACGAATATAAGCGTGCGCATCATGTGATCAGTGAAAACGAACGCGTTATTGCAGCAACAAACGCTTTAAAAAATAATGATATGGATGCACTGCGTGAACTCATGAGCGCTTCTCATCAATCACTTAAACACAACTTTGAAGTAACGGTTCCTGCAACCGATGGATTAGTCGAAATATGTCAAGAAGCCTTAGCCGATCGTGGAGCCGTACGTATGACCGGAGGCGGTTTCGGCGGTGCTATTGTGTGTCTATGTCGCGCCCAAGATGTAGCACTCGTGCAAGAAGCTGTTAATACACATTATCACGCCCGCTTTAATCTTCATGGCGATATTTATGTATGTACAGCCGGCTCTGGGCTAACAATCACTACGTTGACAGATTAACGTAGTGACATCACACAGTGCAGGCTTAATACACAATATGCCGCATTTAACGACATAGAATAACGATGGCAACGTTTAATCAAAATTGCATCACAAGGCTTAACTTGGGTTAACAATCACACAAATAAAAACACAAGGTAAACAATGACAACATACACACTAAAGAGAATAAAAAAAGCGGTGCTGTTCAGCGCTATTGCATTTTATGGCAATACCACACAGGCTGTAGAGATCGAGCAATTGTATCCCCCTCTTACCAGCGAAGTATTACCTGAATTAGCCGCTAGTGGCACGCATGCTATTGGCGTTAAAACACTGCAAGTGATTAACCCTCAGCAGTTTGACCCACAAAGTCAAACCCACAAAGACCGTCCATTAACACTTGAAGTATGGTACCCAGCAAATATCAGCAGTCATACAACATTGACCCATTATCATAATGTGACCCGCAGCGGAAAGGCATTTAATTTGCAGGCTGCTGCCATGCGTGATGCACCAGCCGATACAGCTAAGAAATACCCCGTTATAGTCTTATCACACGGCTATACAGGCTATCGTACTATTATGTATTACCTTGGCGAACATTTAGCTTCTCATGGGTATATTGTTGCGGCGATTGATCACACTGACTCTACAAATGCTGAAATTGATTTTAAACATGCCCCCTTTGCCGGTTTTTTTAGCACGTTATTAAACCGCTCTAAAGATCAGCAATTTGTTTTAAACTACTTTAATAAACAAGCAGGTTTTCTTAGCGAGCAAGTCGATTCGAACAACTCCGCTATTATTGGCTATTCTATGGGAGGCTATGGCGCCATCAATACGGTGGGAGGCTGTTATGATTTTAATAGCAAAACAGTGACACAGTTTACAGGCTTAACTGAGTCAAAAAAAATTAAACAAATACAGCAATTACTTAATAGCTGTGCAGGTGGGCAATACAGCGAAGCGACTGTCGATAAGAGTATAAAAGCGATGGTGGCGTTAGCCCCATGGGGTGGACAATACGAGGTGTTTGCAAAAACAGCCTTAAAAAATATCAGCGTACCCTCATTATATATCGCTGGCGATCTAGATGATATTTCTGGCTATAAAGGCATTAAAGGTATTTATAACAATACAGGAAGCAAAAGTAAGTACCTGCTTACATATAAAAACGCACGACATAATATTGCCGTGCACCCCGCTACTGCTATCGCTATGCGTACGGGTGAATTAGACCTAGGTCATTATTACGAACCATCTTGGTCTACACGAACACTAAACGAAACGAACAAGCACTTTATACTCGCCATGATGGATTGCCATGTAAAAAAAATAAGCACTCAATGTCGTTATTTAAATTTACCGTTTTCAGGCGATCAACTTGATCATAATGGTATGCCAACGCCTGCTTGGACAGGTTTTGATAATCGCTTTTCCACCGGGATGACTTGGCAAACAAGTAGCACAAACAATCCCGCGATAAGTCACTAAAAAAAGATAAATATCATGTCTAAATATATACTTTCAATTGATCAAGGTACCACCAGCTCTCGTGCTATCTTATTTAATAAAGAAGCACAGATACAAGGCGCTGAACAACAAGAATTTACTCAGCATTTTCCAAATAATGGATGGGTTGAACACAACCCTGATGATATTTGGCACAGTGTTTTAACAACCAGTCGTAATGTACTCTCGAATAACCAAATCTCTGCAGATGACATTCTTGCTATTGGCATCACTAATCAACGTGAAACAACCATTGTTTGGAATAAAAAAACCGGTAAACCTATTTACAATGCAATTGTATGGCAAGATCGCAGAACCAGTGATTATTGTGAACAGCTGGCGAGCGAAGAGCTTAGCCAGAGCATTAACGAAAAAACCGGATTATTACTCGATCCTTACTTTTCAGCGACAAAAATCCGTTGGATTTTAGATAATGTAGAAAATGCACAACAACAAGCACGTAATGGCGAGTTGGCGTTTGGCACTGTAGACAGTTACTTACTATGGCACTTAACCAAAGGCCAAGTACACCGAACCGATGCCACCAATGCATCGCGTACTATGTTATTTAATATTCACACACAACAGTGGGACAAAGCGCTACTCGAGCTATTTGATATTCCGCTATCTATGCTGCCACAAGTTATGGATTCGGCAGACGAGTTTGGCACCACTCACTCGGATATATTTGGCAGCCCTGTTCGTATTTGTGCTATTGCAGGCGATCAACAAGCAGCCTTAGTCGGGCACGCGTGTTTTGAGCAAGGCATGGCTAAAAGCACTTATGGTACCGGTTGCTTTTTAATGCTTAACACTGGCGACAAAGCCCTTACTTCAAAAAATCGTCTTTTAACGACGGTTGCCTATCGTTTAAATGGTAAACCAACTTATGCAATAGAAGGCAGTATCTTTATGGCCGGAGCAACGATGCAATGGATTGTCGAAGGGCTTAAATTACTTAGCCATGCTGGAGAAAGTGAATCGCTCGTAAAAGATGTGCCATTAGATCATGGGGTTTTTTTAGTCCCTTCATTTACCGGCCTAGGTGCCCCGTATTGGGATCCTAATGCGCGCGGGGCTATTTTAGGGCTCACCCGTGATTCAGGGATCAGTACCATCGTTGCCGCAGCTTTGCAGTCTGTAGGTTATCAAACTAAAGATTTACAAAAAGCAATGGAGCGTGATGGCTTACGCCCAAGTGTACTTAGAGTTGATGGCGGGATGGTAAAAAATAATTGGGTACTTACATTTCTCTCAAACATTTTAGGTGCTGTTGTCGAACGCCCCATGCTAAGTGAAACAACCTCTGTTGGCGTTGCCTACTTAGCCGGTTTACAAACCGGTATTTATAAATCTACGGAGCAATTAGCCGAAATGTGGCGCTGTGATCGCCGCTTCGAACCAGATATGAGTGTTCAACAGCGAAACAGCTTATACGACCAATGGCAACATTGTGTAGCACAGGTACGTTTAACTAATGAAAACTGTAAGAAAACACATAATGCTGATCATTAAATACTAACTTTACTAACCACATTTATAGCATGGCTAAATCGCGCCCAGCGCAATGCTTTATCTTTAAATGCGGTATGTAATATTTAATAATATAAATAAGGTAGTGCTGTGGAATTAGTTAATAACGAATATGATTTACTGGTGATCGGTGGCGGTGTTAATGGCACTGGTATTGCGGCCGATGCCGCGGGTAGAGGTTTAAAAGTCCTGCTTTGTGAACAATCAGATTTGGCATCTGCAACGTCATCAAATAGCTCTAAATTAATTCATGGTGGCTTGCGTTATCTTGAACATTACGAATTTAGATTAGTAAAAGAGGCTCTCGCGGAGCGTGAAGTATTATTAAAAAACGCGCCACATATTATGAAGCCTTTAATATTTCGTTTACCGCACCAACCACATTTGCGCCCAGCGTGGATGATCCGCATTGGCTTATTTATGTATGATAATTTGGCAAAACGAGAAACACTCCCCGCCTCTAAAGGGATTAAATTTTCAGATCAGAGTGTATTAGATGCATCAATTACAAAAGGATTTGAATATGCCGATGGCTGGGTTGATGATTCTCGTTTAGTTATTTTAAATGCGCTTGCTGCGCAAGAAAAAGGCGCAACCGTTGCAACCCAAACAAAATGTGTGAAAGCAATACGAAAGCAAGATAAGTGGCAAGTAACCCTTGAACAACAAAGTAATAAAAACCACTATACAGTGTCTGCTAAAGGTATTGTAAATGCAGCGGGTCCTTGGGTTGCTAAATTATTTGATGAAGCATTGACAGAGAAATCCCCCCAAAATATTCGCTTAGTTAAAGGTAGCCATATTGTAGTACCCCGTATTCATACAGACACTCAAGCATATATATTACAAAATAAAGATCAGCGTATTGTGTTTGTTATTCCATTTGAAGATGACTATTCCCTTATTGGCACCACTGACGTTGAGCATAATGGGGCTGCACAAGATGCTAAAATTAGCAATGTGGAAATAGACTACCTCATTGAAATTACAAATAGTTACTTTAAAAATCATATTAAGCGTGAAGACATCGTACATACCTTTTCTGGTGTACGCCCACTACTTGATGATGAATCGGTTAATGCACAAGCAGTCACCCGCGACTATAAATTAGAGCTTTCAAGTGAAGGCAGTCACACACCATTATTAAGTGTATTTGGCGGTAAAATTACCACTTATCGAAAACTAGCCGAAGCAGCCGTTAATAAGTTAGCAGCATTTTACCCACAAATGGGTAACGCTTGGACGAAGCACAGTGCACTTCCAGGTGGCGATTTTAGCTCTATAGATACATTAAAATCGGATCTAAAAGCACGCTATAACTGGTTAGATGAAGTAACACTTAATCGCTACGCACGTACTTATGGCACTCGTGCTTATGCCATATTAATAGATAAAACCCAACTTGATGATTTAGGCCAGCACTTTGGCCATGGCCTATTTGCAGCTGAAGTCGATTACTTATTGGCTAATGAATGGGCACACACTGCATATAATATTTTATGGCGTCGCACTAAACTAGGCCTACGTTTAGATGAAACACAGACCTCTGCACTGAACCGTTATATTGAACAACTAACGCACGCCTAAACACAACATTTGAACAAAAAAATACCCAAGCACTGCTTGGGTATTTTTTTTAGATAAAGCGCATTACCAAATTTTAACGCGATTTTCTGGCTTGATATACATTTTATCGCCTTCTTTAACATCAAACGCTTGATAAAACTCAGGCATATTCGACAATATACCAATTACACGGTAATGACTTGGCGAATGAGGGTCTGTCAATAAGCGGTTACGCAGTGCTTCATCACGGTATTTACGACGCCAAATTTGAGACCAGCCCATAAAGAAACGCTGATCACCAGTATAACCTTCAATTACCGGCGCTTTACCTTCACCTAAAGATAATTGATACGCTTTATAAGCAACCGTTAACCCGCCTAAATCACCAATATTTTCACCCAGTGTTAGCTCACCATTTACGCTCGCATCTTCAAATGGCTTATACGCACTATATTGTGCTACTAATGCGGCTGTGCGTTCTTCAAATTGTTTTAAATCTGATTCGCTCCACCAGTTACGTAGATTACCGTCGCCATCGTATTTAGCACCTTGATCATCAAACCCATGACCTAGCTCATGGCCGATCACAGCACCAATAGCACCATAGTTTACGGCATCATCGGCTTCAAGATTAAAAAATGGTGGCTGTAAAATAGCTGCTGGGAATACAATCTCGTTATTAACCGGATTGTAGTACGCATTCACAGTTTGCGGTGTCATATGCCATTCAGAACGATCAACTGGCTTACCTAACTTAGCAATCATGTCAGCATAAGCCCACTCGCTATGGCGGATATAGTTACCGACTAATTCACTAGAATTGATGGCAAGCTCTGAATAATCTTTCCATTTATCTGGGTAACCAATTTTTGGTGTAAATTTATCTAGTTTTTCTTGAGCCGCCACTTTGGTTGCTGGACTCATCCACTCCAGTCCTTCAATCGCTACGCCATAACCTTTAATAACATTGTCAACAAGCTCTTCCATACGTGCTTTTGCTTCTGGCGGGAAGTTTTCTTTTACGTATACTTTACCAAGAATTTCACCCAAGACACTGTTTGATGCATCAACGGCTTTTTTCCAAAGCGGTGCCTGCTCTTCTACACCCCGTAATGTTGTACTGTAAAAATCAAATTTAAGGTCAACAAGATCTTTATTAAGTAACTGTGCGTAATTACTGACAAAGTGAAAACTTAAGTAATTTTTCCACGTAGTTAAATCGGTCGCTTTATAAATTGCAGCAAATTTTTCAAAGTAGCTAGGTTGGCGCACAATAATATCGTTTACATCAACACCAATAGCAGTAAAAAATGCAGCAAGATCAAAATCACCCATTAGTTCATTTGCTTCGCTTAAGCTCATTTTATTATATGATTTAGTCGCATCACGACTTTCAACTCGGCTCCACTGCGCTTGAGCAATGCTATTTTCGAGCGCTAAGATATCTTTTGCCGCTTGTGCTGAATTTTCAATGCCTGCGCTTTCTAAAACATTAGCGACATATTGCTGATAGGCATCACGGATTTTGCTAAATTTAGCATCTTCTTTTAAATAGTAATCACGATCAGGTAAACCTAAGCCCGCTTGGTAAGCATAAAGCGCATTTTCGCTTGAGTTTTTTGCATCATTATTAACATACCAACCAAATGGTAAATCGCCGCCTTGAACTTGAATTTCACCCATAAGTGAAACTAAATCAGCTTTTGATTTAAGCATATCAATTGAGTTTAAAACGGGCTCAAGTGGTTTAACGCCTAATGTTTCTCGCGTTGTTAAGTCCATGTAGCTTTTAAAGAATGCACCTAGCTTATATTCATCAGAGCCGGCTTTTGCATCACTTTTAGCCGCTCTTTCAAGTACGGTTTTCATGGCTGCTTGTGAGTCATCGTACAGTTGAGAAAAAGAGCCATAGTTAGACTTATCACCTGGGATTTCAGTGCTTGCCAGCCACTGACCATTAACATGGTAATAAAAGTCATCTTGTGCGCGCACAGACTTATCCATATTTTCAAGTTCAATACCCAACGCCATTGGCTTAACTTCAGCGGCACTGGTGACAACTTGCTCCGTTGGATTAGTTTCTTGTTGTTTTTCGCCACAACCGACCAAACCCAAAGCAAGTGCAATACTTGCTGCGGTAATTGTTACGTTTTTCATAAACATCTCGTTTGTTAGTTAGAATTAATACCAACCCCAGTACATGCTCAATAAGGCAAATAAAATTAATTTTATTTAAAACAATGTATTGGGAAAAGTACCATCGTTAATATTGTACAAAGTAATATGACTCTGATGAGCTATAGTAAACCTGAACTTTAAAACTATAAAATAGAATATGTAACAAAGTGTTTTCTATGCGATAAAGCGCATATAGATAAGATAAGTGTTATTTTTTGGCGTGCTGAGCCAGGCGCTCTAACTTTTCTTTTAGCGATGCCGGTGCTGATGCAGCTAAAGCTTGTAAATGTTCTGCAGTATCTTTACTCATTGTTAGTGACGTGAGTTTATTGTTGCTAGTCGCTCGCTTTATATTGCCGGTAATGCGTTGAGTCGCTTGTGGGTTAGCGGTAATTTTAATTTGTGCTAAATCAATAATACCTGCGGCTCTAAAATGCGACATTATGTCCATTTTTAAATAATTAAGACGCAACGCAATAGGAGCTGAAACAGCCTCTATCATTAACGTCCCTTCACGATAATTACTCACACGACATTTATCGCCTAACTTAGCGCCTAAAAACTCACTTAATAAGGTTTGTTGCTTATCTAAGGTATTACTTTTACCTGCATATGCCGACAACCGATTGTTCCAACCAGCCATAATGTCGCCCAATGGCTTTGGTGCGTATTTATCTTTAGCCATAAATTACCTACAGAAAATTGCCCTAAGTCTGTTCTTAGGGCTAACAATACAACTCACTAAGCACCTGCTATTTGCATTTGCTCAATTAACACTGACCCTGTTTGAACACCACCACGGCGCTCTATATCACCACCGATTGCAGTAATCCCTTTAAACATATCTTGTAACTTACCGGCAATGGTAATTTCACTTACTGGATATTGGATTTCACCATTTTCGACCCAAAATCCTGCCGCGCCTCGTGAGTAATCGCCTGTTACAGTGTTAACCCCTTGTCCCATTAACTCAGTGACTAATAAACCTGTTCCCATCGTTTTGAGTAATGCAGTTAAATCATCATGGGTTTGCTCAACCAACCAATTATGTATTCCACCGGCATGGCCTGTTGCGGTCATATTCATTTTTCTTGCAGCGTAGCTTGCAAGTAAATATGTGCATAATTGCCCATCTTGAATAATATCTCTATCACTGGTTTTTACGCCTTCGCTATCAAAAGGTGATGAAGCCAGGCCTTTTAATATGTGAGGGCGCTCTGTGATATTCACACAATCGTTAAACACCTGTGTACCTAAGCTATCGAGTAAAAAGCTTGATTTACGGTATAACGCCCCGCCACCAATAGCTGACACTAAGTGAGAAAATAACGAATTAGCAATATCTGCTCTAAAGATAACAGGGACTTTCATCGTGCCCAGCTTTTGGCTATTTAACTTTGCTAGCGTTTCGCTTGCCGCTTCTAATCCAACAGCTGTTGCCTCATCTAATCCACTTTGATCACGTGCAACGGTATAAGCCGAATCACGCTGCATTTGCTCGCCTTCTTTACCTATTACCATCGTACTAATGCTATGGCGTGTACGTGGGTAACCTACAATTAAACCATGGCTATTACCGTAAACACGAAGACCTTGGTGCGATGAAAAGCTCGCGCCATCAGAGTTTACAATACGCTCATCCGCATTGAGGGCTGCTTGTTCTGCCTCATGACAAAACTCAATACCTTGTTCAGGCGAAACATCCCAAGGGTGATATAAGTCTAAATCTTTAGGGTTAAATTCAAGCAATGCTTTATCTGCAAGACCATTGTGAGGGTCATCGGAAGTGAATTTAGCAATATCAATGGCTTTTTCGACCACGGTACGTAAAGTTTTTGGACTTAAATCGGCAGTAGACGCAGATCCTTTATGATTACCAACATAAACGCTGATACCTAAACCGCCGTCTTGATTAAATTCTATCGTTTCTACCTCTCCCATACGCGTGCTAACGGATAATCCCGATGTACTAGACATCGCGGCTTCAGCGGCTGTAGCGCCTAATTTTTTTGCATGTTCGAGTACTTCAGCAACCGCCTCTTTAACCTGAGATATTTGTGAATAAATGGGAGAATTTGATTGGCTTGTCATAAATATAATCCTAGAGCTTTAAGGCTGTAATGCACGCATTTTTAATGTTTAAATGCTAACACACTCGTTACACCACATCAGCTAATATTAATCATTAAAAGAATCGCGTATAATAGCGAAAGTTATTTTTATTAAAGAGCACCCCATGGCGAAGAAAAAAGGCAAGCCTGCTGAAATTGAAGAAGAAATTATTTATGTATCAAAAAGTGAACTTAAGCGTGACGCGCAAGAGTTTCATCAGTTAGGTTCTGAAATTGCCAAAATGGGTAAAAAACAGCGCGAACGCCTACCTTTAAATGATGACTTAAAGGCAGCAATGGTTGTTGCCGATAAAATTAGCAATAAAAGCGATGCGTACCGTCGTCACTTAAACTATATTGCTAAAACCCTTCGTACTGTTGAAAATATCGAAGATATTAAAGGTATTATGGACATTATGCTTAATAAAAATAACCAAGCTGAGGTTATGATTAAAAAGATTGAGCAATTGCGAAGTGACTTACTTGAACAAGGCGATTCTTTGATTAACGAAACCATTGAGCAGTATCCATCGCTTGAGCGTCAAAAAATGCGTCAATTAGTCCGTAATGCGGCTAAAGAAGTCAAAGCAGAAAAACCAGCTCGTGGTTATAAAGAGCTATTTCAGTACTTAAAAGACGCCATAATGTAACGTTTTTGTTTTACATTAATAAATGAAAAAAGGTGCCAATGCACCTTTTTTTGTTATAGATCAAATCGACACCTTCCACATTTTTTATAATACCCACCTTATATAATTTAAAGGTGCGCGTAATGATAAAACTACCTCAGTGGGATCAGGCTCTGATCAACAAATATAATATTTCAGGACCTCGATACACCTCTTACCCAACCGCGTTATCATTAACCGAAGGTTACACTCAACACGATGTGCTAAGTGCAATTAAATCATCAGGTTCTCGTTCCTTATCTTTATATATCCACATCCCTTTTTGTAGTCAGCTTTGTTACTATTGTGGCTGTAATAAAGTCGTCACGCGCCATCAATCTAAAGCCGATGTTTATTTAGACTACTTAGCCAAAGAGATAGCAGCGCAAGCCCCATTTTTTAAAGATTATACACTAGAGCAACTACATCTTGGTGGAGGGACTCCAACCTTTTTAACCACCCAACAAATGTCGCGCTTGGTGCGATTATTAGAACAACACTTTAACTTTACCCGCACAACAGAGCGCGGCATCGAAGTTGATCCTCGCTCGTTAGCCGATAATATGCTTATTGATTTACGTATGTTGGGTTTTAATCGTATTTCATTTGGTATTCAAGACTTTAACGATGAGGTGCAATTAGCGGTTAATCGCCCCCAGCAAGTGAATAAAATAAAAGCATTAATAAGTCAGGCACGTGACCTAGGTTTTAACTCGATTAATGCCGATATGATTTATGGCCTACCATTACAAACACCCAGCAGCTTCAAGCAAAGCATAGAGCAATTAATTGCACTAAACCCCGATCGAGTTAGTGTATTTAATTATGCGCACTTACCAGAGCGTTTTGCTGCACAACGTAAAATTAAAACCGTCGATTTACCCAGTGCCCACGACAAACTAACCATGTTTAAAAATACATTAGCTCAAATGAGTGAAGCGGGTTATCAGTTTATCGGTATGGATCATTTTGCCAAAGCCGATAACGAACTTGCTGTAGCGCAAAATAGTCAACAGTTACACCGTAATTTCCAAGGTTACACCACACACGGAAATTGTGACTTACTCGGACTTGGAGTGTCATCTATATCGCAAATAGGCAGCGCTATATTACAAAATCAAAAAGACTTAAAATCGTATTATCATGCAATATCGACACAAAGCGGGAGCGCAACAAATAAAGGCATGCATTTAACACAAGATGATGTCATACGTGCCGATGCTATTAAGCAACTTATTTGTCAGTTTGAACTAGATACGCAGCAATTTAGTAAAAAACACACCATCCACTTTAACAGCTATTTTGAGACATCGTTATCGGCATTACAGCCTTTAATTGCAGATAATATGGTTGAAATTGCGAATGGAAAAATCACGGTTACTGCTCAGGGAAATCTATTTATTCGTATAATTTGTATGTGTTTTGATGCCCATTTACAAAAGCAAATTAACGCGACACGCTTTTCGCGTGTTATTTAACTATAAAAAAACAGACCTAGGTCTGTTTTTTTATATCGATATAAGCGTTTACTCATTGTTAAACGCAAACTCGCTCTACTTAATTAAATACTACATTTTCACTGCCAGGCGCTGCTTTAAACTCAGAGATAATTTTTTCACAATCAGCTTTAATCTCATCACTTAAGTTTTGTTCTGCGCGCCAACGGGCGGTATCTAATTTAAATATCTCTTTTTTAGAGTACTTTTTACGAGCATCGTGAGTTGGCATTTCTTTAACGACCTCGTACATTTTAAAGATACCGGCGTATGCCTGTGTTAAATCACGCTCTTGGGCAAAACTATATTGCGACATTAATACCCATATACGTAAACAACCTTCAGAAAACTCACACTGCTCTTGGGCCATTGCTCGTGCAATTAAATGAATACTATCGGCAAGTTTGGCATTTCGCGTTAAACGAGACTGCTCAAGCTTTTGCTGTTGCTCGACTCGTTTTTTCACGATTAATTTCTTTTGTGAATTCAGCTTATAAAGTAACTGACCCGCATAAAATGCTAAGCCAGCAATAATAGCTGCACCTATCAATAAGGCTATAATCAGTGCACTACTCATTGCTATGCCCTTTATTTATCGTCTTCGTCGTCAAGCCATTCATTCGCTAAATCGTCACTTAGGTATTGATCAAAGTCAGAGTTACCTTGTGCAGGTAAATCATCTTCAAAATCATCACCATCAAAATCATCGTCTTCTTCTTCAATTCCTAATAGCTCACACAGTTCTTGATGGCGAGCAATACGGCTATTAAAGTATTTAGCATCTTTACCAGTGAGCATTTGACCACTTTCATGTAATTCAACTAACTTCAATAAACGCTCATCATTTTCTAATGCTTCAAGCTCTTGTTCAGGTGATAACTCAGGTGCAGCAGCTTTCTTCAACTCAGCCATTGGCTTTAAGTTACGTTTCATCTCAACTTTAGGCTGTGCAACAGGTGCGACTAAAGGTACCGCCTTTTTACTGCCAACACGTTTATCTTTAACTCCTGTACTACTCTGATTTACATCAGTTTCAAGCAACTCAGGTGCATTACGCGAACCAGGCTTAGCGCCTTTCGTTTTTTTAACACGTTGCTCTTTTAGTGCACGCATTTCTTTAAGCTTATCTTGGCTTAAGCGTACAGGGCCATTTGATGGGATTTTACGCGACTTTTTCTTTCTACTCATATCTTTGATCATCTCACTTAAGAGGTTTTGCACAACTCAGTTACTTACTTGCGCTGCAATGCTGGCATAGCCAGAAGAATTCGATTTGTATCATGGGCAAATATTTAAACTTGGGTTATGTAATTTGCTGCTATAGGGCTATTTAAATAAAAATAACTTATAGCATGATTCATGATGTTATAAACGGTGAGTATTGTAACAGGACAAATAAAAAGGCGGTAGAGAAAACATCTCTACCGCCTACTAATTTGAGCGCCAAGTTCTGGACACTTCTCCCTTCGACTTTTTTAGTCTTTTATTATTTTTATTAGTACATTTCCATTTTGTTATTATATTAACCTTCCGTGTAACATTCCCTTTTGTTTTTATTATTAAACTTCCATGAGATTTTATTATTTTCGGTCATCCTGACGCTTTTTTATTATTTCCTTTAGTAGCACCAAACCTGTGCTATGTAGTCGTGCCGCCGTACTTTCCTTATACTTTATTCCATTTTGTTATTGTTGTTTTGCGACAGTGGTTAATCTACTCGTTAATAATTTTGTTACAACTAATTTATATCTATTTTCTTACAACCATCACTTCTGTTAACATTCATAATCTTTAATAACAATGACTTACATTAATTAAACTGTTTAAAATAAGATTTAACTCACAAAGCACCATGGTCAATGTCTTACAAGAAAATAAATGGTGTTTGTTTTTTTGGTACAAAAAAAGCAGCGATTGCTGCTTTTTTATTCGTTATTTGTCATAAGACAAAATGAAGAATCTAGAAAAGTACATTAGACTTTAGTGTAAGCCGCCTAAATACTTCGAAAGCACTTCAATATCATCATCAGTTAATTTAGATGCAATATCACTCATCATGCCATTTAAGTCATTATTACGGGTGCCATCTCGAAACTTTTCAAGCTGAGACTTGATATATTCTGGATGTTGAAATGAAATTTTAGGAAATTTAGCTAACGATGAACCGTTACCACGTGGTCCATGACATGCTGTACATGATGGAATTCCACGTGAAGCATCGCCAGACTTGTACAATTTCTTGCCAACTTCAACAACATCTTTAGGTGTTGCGCCTTCGCTCATATTTAATGATGAAAAATACGCAGCCAAATCAGCCATATCTTGTTCGCTTAATGGCATTGCCATAGCGCTCATTACAGGATCCATTCGGCCTTCTTTCCCACCAGATGTCATACCTAGCTTTAAATCCTTAAGTTGCTTAAGAATATAATCTGGATGTTGACCTGCAAGTTTAGGATAGATATTAACTGGCGCATTACCGTCTGGGCCGTGACAAGCCGCACACGTTGCTGATTTTTCTTTACCTGCGTTTACATCGCCATCAAATGCTGTTGCGTTGCTTGCTGACAACGCACCAAGCAATACTGTTATAGTTAGTGCTATTTTTTTCATGGTGAATTCTCTGTTCCCGACCCTATATCATCTACAATATGCATGTTGTAATAGATGTATTCTACACGATAATAAATTCTCTGGCACGTTTTCTACACATATTAAGCTTATAATTTATAGGGTTTTGACCTAGATTAAGCTTTATTACTATTTTAAAGGACTTTTTATCGCTAAGTTACACACTTAAATTCACTTTTTAATAAGCGCTATATAGTATAAAATACGCGCCCTGAGTGAATTTAGTTTACTCTAATCAATTATTTTTAAAGTTTAGGAGAGCTCGTGCTCAAATCTCGTATCAAATACAATACCGCGTCTTTTGTAACTAGCGCACCAGATATCACTAAGTTACCTGCTGATACGGGGATTGAAGTCGCGTTTGCTGGTCGTTCAAATGCCGGTAAGTCGAGCGCTTTAAATGCACTTACCGATCAAAAGCTAGCACGGACCAGTAAAACACCTGGACGTACTCAGTTAATTAATACCTTTGAGCTTGCTGATGTCGACAATATGCGTTTAATAGATTTACCCGGTTATGGCTTTGCTAAAGTCCCGATCGAAATGAAGAAAAAATGGCAGAAGTCACTCGGTGAATACCTACAAAAGCGTCAAAGCTTAAAAGGCATTGTTATTTTAATGGATATTCGTCATCCATTAAAAGATTTAGACCGTGATTTAATTAATTGGGCTATTGGCAGCGAAATTCCTGTACTTGCACTATTAACTAAAGCCGATAAATTAAAGCAAGGTGCTCGCAAAGCACAGGTATTACAAGTACGCAGAGAGTTAAGTAATTTAGACGGCGATATTACAGTGCATGCCTTTTCATCATTAAAAGGGGTTGGCTTACCTGAAGTTGCAAAAAAATTAGACGAATGGTACCTAGGTCCTGTCGTTACAACAGCTCCTAAAGAATCTGAAGATTAAGTCTTAATTAAAATAAAGTCTTTGCTTAATTATAAAATAGCCGCCCTCATCGTGTTCGGCTATTTTTTATAACTAAGCGGCTACTTTAACAACCCGTCCTGTACGCATTTCACGACTATAAACCTGCCAACATTGTTAATATCAACTAATTAGTAACGCTCATAAATATAAACATGCGCTTATAATCCATTTTAAAATAAACGACTTGGCTCACTTATTAGCAAACCAAGCACACTCAATATTATATCACTACTTATTAAAACTCAGCGCAAATGTCACAGGTACCGCAGTCGCAATTGACGGAAGCCCGGCTAGTTTTTGCAATGTTTTAATTCCTTCTGTTACGCCAAAATCATTGCTGTTAATAACAACAGGCGTGAAGGAGGATACAGACAGATCACCATCTGATGTTTTTGTTACTAATACATCGATACTGAGTGCTTTTTTATTACCATGAAAATCAAGCTCACTGTGTATGCCTTTTACAACATATTGCCCCGGTTTTTTAAAACCATCGAGCGTTGATTTTAAGTTTGCAGTAAGCGTTGCACTTGGAAACTGAGCCGTTTCAAACAATAGCTTACTCAAACGTTCATTACGAATAGGGATGAGTGTTTCACCTGAGGTTAAATCGATATTAATTGTCAGTGCTCCCTCATCAGATAATTCGCCTGTAATACGCTTAAAATGATGGGCTTCTGCAATACTATCTTTTTTTATAGAGACAAAACTAATTTGGCTTTTATCATTATCTAACTGCCAATTGGCATGAGCAAAACTAGACAATACTAAACTTGATAACGACAACCCTGCTATAACGAATGCTTTAAACATAACACCTCCTAAAAAACGAATAAAATAAATACCTATTCGATGGTATCACTTGAAGTATTTAGTGCAATTGTTGGTTACAAAATAATAAAGATACGTTGTTTAGAATTAAGGAGGTTTTTAGGGCTAAAAATAAAAACGGCCCACCAAAAACAGGTAGGCCGGTATAGCAATTTAAATAAACGCTATGCAATTTGCTGTACCTTTCAGTACATCATCAACAGGATGTCCAACAGGATGAGGACGGGCGCACTTTAGCAAAATCAAAGTTCAAAATACAACAGTAATGTATGAATTTTATAAAAATTGATAAACATATAACTAATTGCTACAAAATAAGCCATAAATTAACTAAGTTTTAACTAAAATAAAATTAATTAATGCTGATAAAATAAGTTAACTTTATCAGCAATGACCTACATGTAATGGTTAATGTGCTTGCTCCCAATTATCTCCCTCATCAGCTTCAACAACTAATGGAACATCTAATTGCGCGGCTTCTGACATAAGCTGGCAGATCTGTTGAGTATAGTGTTTAGCGCAGTCTTCTTTTATTTCAAATACCAATTCATCGTGTACTTGCATTAATAATTTAATCGTATCTGGGGCTTGTTGTTTCACCCATACATTTACGCTAAGCATTGCTTTTTTAATGATATCAGCGGCAGTACCTTGCATCGGTGCATTAATAGCGGCGCGTTCTGCGCCTTTTCTGCGAGCACCATTACGGGCGTTTATTTCAGGTAAATGCAAACGTCGACCAAATATTGTTTCTACATATCCGTTTTCGGCTGCACTTTCGCGGGTACTTTCCATGTACTCAAGCACACCAGGGAAACGCTCAAAATATTTATCAATATAATGCTGTGCTTCATGACGAGGTACATCAAGTTGACGTGACAAGCCAAAGGCGGACATCCCATAAATTAAACCAAAGTTTACGGCTTTTGCTTTACGACGCATATCGGTAGTGACATCATCAAGCTCCACGCCAAATACCTCTGCAGCGGTGGCGCTGTGAACATCTAATCCATTCGCAAACGCATTTAGTAAGCCTTTATCTTGTGACAAATGCGCCATAATACGCAATTCAATTTGGCTGTAATCGGCAGCGATAATTTTATAACCCTTCGCAGCTATAAATGCTTCACGAATACGACGCCCTTCTTCTGAGCGAATAGGAATATTTTGTAAATTAGGATCGGTTGAACTTAAACGCCCCGTCGCTGTGACTGCCTGATGGTAAGAGGTATGTACGCGCTGTGTTTTCTCATTCACCATTAATGGTAGCTTATCGGTGTACGTTGATTTTAGTTTTGATAAACCGCGGTGCTCAATGATAACTTTAGGCAAAGGGTAGTCATGTGCTAACTCTTGCAGCACTTCTTCTGCAGTAGAAGGCGCACCTTTAGGGGTTTTTTTAATAATGGGCAGCTCAAGCTTTTCAAATAACAATACTTGCAATTGCTTTGGAGAACTTAAATTAAAGGGTTCACCCGCTATTTCAAATGCTTCTTTTTCAAGCTCAATTAAACGCTCGCCTAAACGTTGGCTATGCGCTGCTAACATATTACTATCTATTGCAACACCGGTACGTTCAATATCAGAAATCACACTGACAAGTGGCATTTCTATTTCTTCAAATACCGATTTTAGCTTTTCATCAGCTTCGATTTTTGGCCATAGTACTTGGTGTAAACGCAGTGTAATATCCGCATCTTCTGCCGCATAAGGCGCTGCTTTTTCAAGCTCAATTTGATTAAATGTCAGCTGCTTCTTGCCTTTACCTGCAATATCTTCAAAGCTGATATTTTTATGGCCAAGGTATTTTAAAGCTAATGAATCCATGTCATGGCGAGTGCCTACACTGTTGAACACATACGACTCAAGCATCGTGTCAAACTTAATACCATTAAGCGCAAAGCCTGCATTAGCTAATACACTTTTATCATATTTAAGGTTTTGCCCGACTTTAGCTTTAGTGGGGTCGGCTAAAATAGGTGCTAATTTATGCATGACATAATCAAGTGTTAGTTGCTCTGGTGCGCCAGGATAGTCATGCGCAACAGGTAAATAAGCCGCTTCACCTGCTTTTACTGAGAAGCTCATACCGACTAACTGAGCTTGCATGTAATCTAAGCTAGTTGTTTCGGTATCAAAGGCAAATAACTCGGCTGCATTTAATTGCTCAATTAATACGTCAAACTGAGCTTCAGTTAAAATAGTTTCGTAATGGGCATCTTCAACTTTTGGTAATTCGTTTACTTCTGTTGGTACCGCTTTTTGCGCATCTTTTGGATTATCAATCAGTTCTGCTAACCAGCGGCGAAATTCACACTCGCCAAATAGTTTTATTAATTCATCTTTATTAGGTGTTTTTAAATTAAAGCTATTAAGGTCAGATTCAACGTCTACATCACATTTTATCGTCGCTAATTCATAGCTTAAAGGTAAATGTGCGACTGCATTGGCGAGCTTTTCACCTATTTTACCTTTTATATCACCCGCATTATCAAGTACACCTTGCAGCGATCCATACTTTTGCAACCACTTTACTGCTGTTTTTGGTCCACATCCATCTACACCAGGTATGTTATCGACCTTATCACCCATTAACGCTAAATAATCGATAATAAGTTCGGGTCCCACGCCAAATTTTTCAACGACAGTAATAGGATCAGAAATACTATCGGTCATGGTGTTAATAAGAGTCACATGCTCATTAACTAACTGCGCCATGTCTTTATCACCGGTTGATATTAATACATGACGTTTTTGCTCGGTTGCAATACGCGCAAAAGTACCAATCACATCATCCGCCTCAACCCCTCCAATACTAATCAGCGGAAAGCCCATTGCTTTAATAATTTCGTGCAATGGCGCTATTTGCGTACGAAGATCGTCAGGCATAGGCGGACGATTTGCTTTGTACTCACTGTACATATCATTTCTAAATGTTTTCCCTTTAGCGTCAAACACCACCACCATATGAGAGGGATCATATTGCTTGATCAAACTTTTAAGCATATTCACTACGCCATAAATAGCACCGGTCGCTTCACCTTTAGAGTTAGTTAAATGAGGTGGCGAATGATAAGCGCGAAATAAATATGATGAACCATCAACGAGAATAAGTGGGTTTTCGGGGATCTGAGCCATGGTGAAATTGGATCCTAAAGACAAATAAATAAATTAATGACAAGCATGCCATAAGGTAATAAATAAAACGACTGCGAATTAAAGTTTGCTATGGCATACAAAACAGGACTTCCTGTGGATAACTGTGTTGACAACAGGCACAAAGTGTTCTTCCGAAGCATATTAAAACGCCTAGAAAAAGTATTAACTATATGTTTTTATTTAAAAAAGATATTGCGAGGTTCTTTTTTTATTATTTATAAACCAATGTGGACAAAGGTTTTATTCACATCCTGCTAGTTTTCAATACGAACATAATTATTACGTATTTATTTAACAGGAGAGATATTCTAGCATAATAGATCAAAGATCATAGCGATCCTTTTATATTTTTTTTATCCCTCTCAAAAGAGAAAAAGTATATAGCCCGATATTCCTTAGTTTAACGCCTATTTTTTATGCTAAATTTATTTTTTACCGTGATAAACTTAAAGAAAACTTGATAGAGGTAACAATGAAAAAAGTAGCCGTTATTTTAGCTGGATGTGGTGTTTTTGATGGTAGTGAAATTAATGAAGTTGTTCTCACTTTACTCCATATAGAGAAAAACAATGCAAGCTATCAATGCTTTGCCCCAAATATTGAGCAATACCATACAATAAATCATATCACTGGCGAAGAAATGCCAGAACAACGCAATGTATTAGTTGAAGCAGCACGTATTGTGCGCGGTGATATAAAAAATGTAAACGAACTTGATATTGCTCATTATGATGCGCTTATTGTACCGGGTGGCTTTGGCGCAGCAAAAAACTTATCTAACTTTGCGATTAAAGGTACTCAAGCAACGGTTAATACTGACGTCCTAAACGCATGTAAACTATTTGCCAATGCACAAAAAGCTGCTGGTTATATGTGTATTGCGCCCAGCTTAATTCCATTTGTATATCAACAAGCAACACTAACAATAGGCACTGATGCAGATACTGCACAGGCATTAAATAATTTAGGTGCGACTCATCAACCCTGCCAAGTCGATGATACGATTGTGGATAAAAATAATAAAATAGTCACAACACCTGCCTATATGCTAGCGCAAAGCGTGCTTGAAGCAGAAAAAGGCATCGCAAAATTAGTACATCATGTTTTAGCTTTAACTTAAGGTAACCCGCTATAAAATATTGGTTTTTATTGCGCTAGCGCAATATCTGCGTATTTTTATTAAGAAAATTGCGGCTTGGCGTTTTATAAATTGTTACACGAATGTATAATCGCTTTAAATTCCGTCATCTATATCGTGATTGATCACGTTCAATCGAAGTGAGCAAGGCAAATGAAAAAACTTACTGCTGCTGCATTATTAGTGCTAGCAACCACCGCATACGCACAGCCATATGATAACTCTATGAGTGAAGATGCAATTAAAAAACGTTTAGCGCCAATCGGTGCTGTATACCTAAAAGGTGATAAACCTGCAGGGCCAGTAGTACCTGCGGGCCCTCGTTCAGGTCAGCAAGTTTATCAAAGTACATGTTTTGCATGTCACGGTACAGGTGCATTAGGTGCGCCTAAATCTGCTGATGACTGGGCTCCGCGTATTGCTAAAGGTAAAGATGTACTATTACAGCATGCACTGAATGGTTTTAATCAAATGCCTGCAAAAGGGACTTGTATGGATTGTTCTGAAGATGAAATTAGTGCAGCAATTGATTTTATGACTTCAAAGTAATTATCTCATTTGATAATTAAAAAAGGCTTACTATATGTAAGCCTTTTTTATTATGTAATGTAATAAAATACACCTGAAATTGATATAAATGCTTGACGATTTTTTTTACAAGTGAAACAATAGTCTATTAACTGTACAATAATTATAATAAAAACTGGCAGGCTCATTGGACGATCTACAAATAACCTTGAGTAGACTAAGCTATAAAAATAAAAAACTTAAAGCGTTAGTTGAAAAATATAAGCAATCACACCAATTGCAAAGTGCATTGATACAACTATCAGAGCAAGCAAGTACCGTCGCGGAACTGAGTCTTCTATACCCTGCTATTCATGACATCTTACAAAAATACCTGCCTAGCAAAAGTTTTTATGCTGCACTAGCCAATCAAGATACACAAAACCTTGAAATATCATACTTTAGTGATGAGAAAGATGGCATTTCTATCACCCAAGATCAATCTACTAATTTAGATGAAGGTGTCACTGGCTATATTTATAAAACCGGAAATACCACTTACTTTACAAAATCTCAAATGCTGGACTATGCAGCGAAAGGCATGTTTAAAGTGCTTGGAACGCCAGCAGCTCACTGGGTCGGTGTACCTGTTTATCAAGAAAACGAAATCATTGGTGTATTGGTAACCCAAAGTTACGATGAAAACTTAGGTTACAGCTCTCAACAAATCGAATTACTTGAGTTTATGTCGCTCTATTTAACCACCGCCATAGAACGTGTTAAAAAACGTGAACTATTAGAAGCAAAAGTTAAGCAGCGCACTAAAGAGTTAACGCAAAGCAATAACGCCTTAAGTCAAGAAATACAACAACGTAAAAATGCACTACAACGCCAACAAATTTTGTTTAAAATATCTGAACTGGCGACAAATGTAAAAAACCTTGATGAAGTCTATCTAAATGTTCATAAAATAATAAAAACCATTACCTACGCTGAAAATTTATATATAGCGCTTTACGATAAAGCTTCTGGATGGGTGAACTTTCCTTATTATGCAGACCAATTTCAAGAAAATGCTCAACCTAGACAGTTTTCTAAAGGCTACAGTGAGCTGGTAATTAGTACCGAAAGCACGCAATTGATAGATCCCATACGCGCTAAAGCATTGATCCAAAGTGGTGTGGTCCACCGAGAACAACCGGTTGCTAAAGAGCGCGTTTCAACCAGTTGGTTAGGCGCCCCACTGAAAACATCACAAGGCGTAATTGGCCTGATTGTTTGCCAAGCCTATAACCACAATCATGTATTTGATAATGAAGATAGCGAACTCATTACATTTGTTTCTCACCAAATCGCTTCGGTATTAGAAACCAAGCTGGCAAATCAGGCATTAGAGAAAAGTCATCAAGCGCTTGAACAGCACGTGCATGAAAAAACCAAAGAATTGCGACAAACTAATTTGCATCTAAAAATGCAAATGCAAGAACGGAAAAAAATAGAACAACAACTTTATCATGACGCACATCACGATTCGCTCACTGGGTTACCTAACCGGAGTTTATTTTTAACTCAATTAGAAAAAACCTTACAGCATTTTCAACGCTTTCCTAATTACCACTTTGCTGTGCTATTTATTGATTTAGATAAATTTAAAGAGATTAACGATCAGCTTGGTCATCATGAAGGTGATCAGTTTTTAATTAGTGTTGCAGACTCATTTTCTCAATGTATTCGTGAGCACGATTTATTAGCTCGTCTTGGTGGCGATGAGTTCGTTATTTTATTAACTCATTTAACCGATCATCAGCAAGCTCAAGATGTTGCTAATCGCATTATAGAAATAATGAAAAAACCCTTTTGCGCAAAAGGCACTTGTTTACAAAGTGGGGCAAGTATTGGTATCACTTATTCAAACCAAAATTATAAAAATACCGATGAAATTATTCGTGATGCTGATGCGGCCATGTATTATGCTAAGAACGCAGGACGCAATCGATATGAGTTGTACCACCCATTACTCACAGAAGCATTAGCGCACAATACCCTTGAACAAGAAATGCATCACCTAGACACCTTACCGATGTCATTTAAATGCTCAGAAATAATCACTTTAGATGAGCACAATGAATCTGAGTCATTATTTGAAGCATTTGGCGAGCATTCGGTATTAGGGAGTACCAGTTTTGATATTTTAAAGAAGTTCGCCAATGATAAAGAACAACATGTAAAAGTAGAGCTAATGTTACTGGAACAAGCATATGAACAAGCTTTACAAGCCAATGTTGCGATGGCTTTATTACCTTGCTCGGCTTTATTGCTTGAACACTATGAGTTCCCTCAGCTACTTAATACACTTAATAAGTTACAAGGGCCGAGCCAACTGTGTTTATTATTTAATGAACAAGAAATTCGCTATGCGTGCGCCAGTCAAATAGAAAACTTAAAAAACCTAACCCTCGCAGGGTTTTCAATCGGCTTAAATGATTTTGCCAAAGATCGCTGTGAATTAAATGTGCTTACAGAAATTAATTTTGATTATTTATTATTAAGTTCCACATTTAGCAAACGCGTGTTGCAAGAAGAGCGCTACCACCTCCAATTACAAGGAGTGCTTGCAATAACAACCATTACTAACATTAAAGTCATTGCAAAAGGGCCATCAATTTTAAACTTCAGGGCCCTACTTGATAAACACGGCTTAGCCTTTTTTATCAGCAAACAACATGACCTTCAATATACTGATAATACAGACAATTTATCGAATTCAATCAGTCACTAATCAGACTTTTTTAACATCGCTCGTAAATTAGCAACGCGGGCTTGGCCTTTCTCCATACGCTGAGCTTGCGAGTTAGGTGCTTTTTTGTTTTCGAATGCAAGATCATCTTGCGGTAATTCCTGCACAAAACGACTCAATTCTGTTTGCGATGTTTCACCAAATTGACGGCGAATTTTTGCGTAAGTTAACGTCAACTCTTGTTGTGCTCGAGTAATACCTACATACGCTAAACGACGTTCTTCCTCTACGTTATCTTCGTCAATACTCACTTGGTGTGGCAATAATCCTTCTTCCATACCGACCATAAATACATAGGGATACTCAAGGCCTTTAGAGGCATGTAAGGTAAGTAGCTGTACGGCATCACTTTCATCTTCTTCTTCGTTACGCTCAAGCATATCGCGAAGAGTCAATTTGCTCACCACTTCAGCTAAAGTCATCGGCTCATTATCCGCATCGCCGGTAAGCATGTCGGTGATCCAACGATATAACTCAGAGACGTTCTTCATTCGCATTTCGGCAGCTTTAGCGCTTGGTGATGATTCGTATAAATACGCTTCGTAATTAATATTACGAACTAAATCTTTAACCGCTTCTAAAGTATCACTTCTAACAGCATTGTCTGATAACTCAACCACCCAACGAGAAAAACCAGCTAATGCATTAAATCCGCGGCCTTTTAAACGATAGCCTAAATCATTATCAAAACAGGTAGCAAATAAGCTTTGGTGTTTTTCGTTGGCTAAAGTCCCTAACTTTTCTAACGTAACTGTACCTATTTCACGTCTAGGTGTATTCACAATACGCAAAAAAGCATTGTCATCGTCTTGATTCACTAATAAACGAAGGTAGGCCATAATATCTTTAATTTCTGAACGAGAGAAAAACGACATCCCACCACTAATTTTATAAGGTATACGGTTACTCATTAATGATTTTTCAAAACCACGCGCCTGATGATTACCACGGTATAAAATAGCGTAATCTTTATAACTGGTGCGCTTCATAAACTTATGAGAAATAATTTCAGCGACAACCCGTTCACATTCGTGTTCTTCATCACGACAGCCAATCACTTTAATTGGCTCACCGTAACCTAATTCACTAAATAACTTTTTATCAAACTCGTGAGGGTTATTTGCAATTAATATATTGGCCGCTTTTAAAATACGCTCTGCACTGCGATAATTTTGTTCTAGTTTAATCAGCCTTAAGCCTGGGTAGTCTTTTTTGAGTAGCACTAAATTTTGCGGACGCGCTCCACGCCACGAATAAATAGATTGGTCGTCATCACCTACCACAGTAAAACGGGCACGCTCACCCACTAATAGTTTTACTAACTGATATTGGCTGGTATTAGTATCTTGATACTCATCGACTAATAAGTACTTAAAGCGCTGTTGCCAACGCTCTCGTGAGGCTTCATTGCTGCTCAACAATAAAGTGGGGATCATAATTAAATCGTCAAAATCAAGAGCGTTATACGCCCGTAATTGAATTTGATACCGAGCATAAAGTTGTGCAAATAAGGCTTTTTGCGGTTCACGGGCTTCGCGCACTGCTTGCTCTGGTAAAATGAGCTCATTTTTCCAGCTTCCAATTTGCATTTTTAATAACTTTAATAAGTCTTTATCGTTTTTTAGCTCATCTTCGGTTAAATCATTTAACAGTTGGTTGGTATCTTGATCATCAAATAACGAAAAACCAGGTTTGAAACCTAACGTTTTTAATTCTTTTTTGATGATCTCTAAACCCAATGTATGAAAAGTAGAAACCCATAATCCCTTCGCTTCTGCTTTACTGAGCGTTTGCAGCACACGTTCGCGCATCTCTTTTGCCGCTTTATTGGTAAAAGTAACAGCAGCAATATTACGCGCTTTGTATTCGCATTTTTGTACTAAATAAGCAATTTTATTAGTAATTACGCGAGTTTTCCCCGAGCCAGCACCTGCTAACACTAAGCATGGACCACTAATATACTTTACTGCTTCATCTTGTTTTGGATTGAGTTTCATAGCAACCAGAAAGATTTTAAAAGACGAGCAATTTTACCGTAATCACTACACTACGCATAGGCAATAAGGTAATATTAAATATAATCATTTTAGCAAAACCAAGAGACCACTATGATCAACCCAGCAAAACTTGAAGAAATCGCTAAACAAATTACCAATAACATGCCACAAGGTGTAAAAAACCTAGCCGATACGTTAGAAGGTAAAACAAAACAAGTGTTACAAAACAAGTTAGCAGAAATGGACTTTGTGAGTCGTGAAGAGTTTGATATACAAAGCCAAGTGCTGATCCGCACCCGCGAAAAGCTAACTGAGCTAGAAGCGAAAGTCGCGTTATTAGAAGCGCAGCTGAACAATAACAATATAGAAACAGAATAAAGTTACATAAAAAGCAGCTAAGCTGCTTTTTTTATCACTAATCGTTATTTTATCTACTTAGCCATTCATTTACTTGGCTAATTACCGCATGAAACCCACTCATATTCAATTTGAATTTTAATCAAGTCACCAGACTATCAACACTCACAAGCCTGCATAGCGCCAGATTATAAGTTATTAAATCACCTTACTTTTCATACCCCACATTCGTTAAAACATTAAGTGAATATGGCTCATGTTTTATATGAAATAAAACCGTTTTTTTTTCGTGTTCAAAACCCGTATAAATCATACTCAGCTCTTAGCTAGGAATAATCTGTAAGGTAATTTTAAATTAAGTTGTTGGGTCGTTTCCTCTATCCACCTTAATTAGAAAGTCCTGTAAGAGTAAAAATAGATTTCACTTTTATCTCAGAAGATTGGATAACAGAACACCATGAAAACAGACTTTGAATTTACAGTTAAACGTATCAACCTCGATGAGAATTATCATCCTTGTGATAATACACGCATAACAACTAACTTTGCGAACTTAGCCAGAGGCAGTCGTCGTAAAGAGAATTTACGCAATGCACTTGCGATGATTAATAATACTTTTAACGCATTAGCTCACTGGGATAACCCAACAGCGAACCGCTACCGTGTTGAACTTGAAATTATATCAGTCACCCTGACTCTCAACGCAGATATAGCTCCATTTCCTGCGATAGAAGTATTAAAAACCACGATTTTTGATAGCAAAACAGATAGTTATATTGAAGGCGTTGTTGGCAACAACTTTTCTTCGTATGTTCGTGATTATGACTTTAGTATATTACTGCTTGAGCACAATAATGGAAAAAACACATTCAGTATTCCCGAGCAATTTGGCCAGCTACATGGTGATATATTTAAAGACTTTATTAGCTCAAATACCTATAAACAGCAGTTTAAAAAACCTCCTATTATATGCCTGAGCGTATCGGATAGTAAAACCTATCACCGCACTAGCAATACACATCCAGTACTGGGGATTGAGTATCAACCTAATGACTCATCATTAACCGAGTTGTATTTTAAAAAGATGGGCTTACACGTACGCTATTTTATGCCGGCACACTGTACTGCCCCTTTAGCTTTTTACTTTACTGGCGATTTACTTAACGATTACAGTAATTTAGAGATTATTAGTACGATTAGTACCATGGAAACATTTCAAAAGATTTATAGACCCGAAATTTATAACGCTAATACGATAGCGTCACAATGCTACCAGCCCAATTTACAAAGTAACGATTATTCGTTAACCCAAATTGTTTACGATCGTCAAGAGCGTAGCCAGTTAGCCATTGAGCAAGGAAAGTTTGCAGAACAACATTTTATAAAACCGTACCAAGCATTAATTAACGACTTATCGTTAGATTTAGCCTAATAACAACTTAAACAATTGAGCAGCATTTACTATGAAACCATTATTACCCACTTCAACCGCTGGTAGTTTACCTAAACCGTCTTGGTTAGCAGAACCCGAAACATTATGGTCACCTTGGAAATTACAAGGCGATGCATTAGTAGAAGCAAAACAAGATGCTCTGCGCCTTGCTTTACAGCAACAACAGCATGCTGGTATAGATATTGTTAGTGATGGTGAACAAAGTCGCCAACACTTTGTTACGACGTTTATAGAGCACCTCAATGGTGTCGATTTTAATAAACGCAAAACGGTAAAAATCCGTAACCGTTATGATGCTGACGTCCCTTGCGTTATTGGTGAAGTGTCTCGTTCAAAGCCGGTGTTTGTTGAAGATGCAAAATTTTTACGCCAACAAACAAAACAACCAATAAAGTGGGCATTGCCAGGCCCGATGACCATGATAGATACATTGTATGATGAGCATTACCAAAGCAGAGAAAAGCTAGCATGGGAGTTTGCTAAAATACTTAATCAAGAAGCAAAAGAATTAGAGGCCGCGGGTGTTGATATTATTCAGTTTGATGAGCCTTCGTTTAACGTGTTTTTTGATGAAGTAAATGAGTGGGGTATTGCTACATTAGAAAGAGCAATTGAAGGTTTAAAATGTGAAACTGCGGTACATATTTGTTATGGCTATGGAATTAAAGCCAATACCGATTGGAAAAAGACGCTTGGCTCACAATGGCGACAATATGAAGAAGTGTTCCCTAAATTACAAAAATCTAATATCGACATCATTTCATTAGAATGTCATAACTCGCGTGTTCCTATCGAGTTACTTCAATTGATACGAGGTAAAAAAGTAATGGTTGGTGCGATTGATGTCGCCACCGATATTATTGAAACACCAGAAGAAGTGGCCAACACGTTACGACAAGCTTTAAAGTATGTTGATGCAGATAAACTCTACCCATGCACTAACTGTGGCATGGCTCCTTTGTCGCGCCAAGTTGCCAATGCCAAACTAAATGCCCTCCATGAAGGGGCACAAATAATCAGACAAGAGCTTAGTCAGAATAACTAATTAAGCACATGGTATAAATCATTAAAAAAGCAGCCTAAGCTGCTTTTTTAATGTTAAAACCGTGCTTGTTAAACAGCGTTTATGCGCAGCCGGCTTTTTGCAAAACATGCGTAACCGCATTTTTATACGTTTGTGCTTCTTCTGAAGCACACGTAACAACAGACTCTAAATCATGAATATGACCATTTTCTAAACCATATACCCAACCATGAATAGAAAGCTCTTGGCCGCGCTCCCACGCATCTTGTACGATATTGGTTCGACATACGTTACGTACTTGCTCAATAACATTTAACTCAATAAGGCGACTTAAACGCGTTTCTTCTGGCATCGACTCAAGGTGTGTTAAATGCTTTTCTTTTACATCACCGACATGGCGTAACCAATTATCAATAAAACCAAACTTTGCGTTACTTAAAACAGCTTGTACACCACCACACCCGTAGTGTCCAACCACCATAATGTGTTTAACTTTAAGGACTTCTACAGCATATTGCATCACTGATAAACAGTTATGATCGGTATGCACAACCACATTAGCAACGTTTCGATGAACAAATAATTCACCGGGTAATAAATCAACTATTTGATTGGCAGGTACGCGAGAGTCTGAGCAACCAATCCATAAATACTCTGGATTTTGTTGCATTGATAAAATTTTGAAAAAGTCAGGATTTGCTTCACTGGTTCTAGCGGCCCAACGTTTATTATTTTCGAATAAGTTTTTTAATTTTCTCATTGTATCTCTAATTAGTTGAAGATGATAAATTCGCAAGAATTAAAATATTACGAGGCGTTAACTGCTTCTCACAAAAGGTTTTAATCTGCACCTGATAGCCTTGCTGTTGCAAATATAAAGCACGATCGAGTACAAGCCAAACTTCTATTGCTCTTCTGAACACATGTCGAACCAGTTCAACTCGCTCGGTGACTTTTTTGCCCGCTTGGCCAATTTTTAAAAACTTTTCATAATCAGTATCTTGAGGTATTTTTATGGCTTTTTTATCTGCTGCCCATGCACAAAACGATGCAAACGACTGTGAAAAAATAGCCTTCCCCACTGATGGTACACTGACATAACATTGCTCATCGGTTATTGACTTACGCAGTGCATCAAAACCTAACCGCCACTCTACTTCTGTTTTACGTACTTTATCGACCCGAGTTGGCGCGGTGACGGTTTCTTGCAATGCGAGCTTTAAATCACGATGACTTAAATTTAATTCACTGTTAGCCGCCAGTTCACTCATTGCTTGATACTGATTATCCGTAAATAAATGATAACAACACGGCGATAAACTAATTTTTTTAGTTTTGGCTTTACATGCTTGGCGCATAAACTGTTGATGAAGGCCACCACAAGCATGCAATGCAACACCATGCATGTTTTCACTAAAGACAGCATCGGTATTATCGGTTAATACATTAGCTTGACTAAAATGCATTGCCAACCCTTGCTGTTTAGCACTATTCTGCCCTTGTTCGCATAAGTGGGGTTGTAGCTCGATGCTGTGTACATTAGGTGCCCCATTAAATGCCAGCATTCGCCCTAAATGCCCTTTACCTGCACACCATTCTAAAACCGGTTCGGTACTATCTGGGAGCGCCGATACAAAATCTTGTAACTGAGTAAATTTTCGTCCTTTAATACCGTTACTAATCCAAAAAGGATAAGTTTTGCGTGTCGTATTCGCCCCCTGTAGTTCACATAATATGGGTAATTGCTGTAGTTGCGAAATATAAGGCGCAAAAAAACGGTATAACTGATGCTGATCAGCGTCTAACTGCCCAACTTCAATATCAGTTAAATTATGTAATACACTGGCTAATTCTGGCCATGGTAATACGTCAAAATCAAACGCGGTACATTGCCAGTATTTTCGGGTCGTTATTAATAAAGAATTTAAAGCTGTAAATTGCTCAGTTAACGTCATTGTGGGTAAGCTAATCATTCATTAAGGCTATTTTTTCAAGCATACCACAAAGCAAAAATAAACCCGTAATACACTGAGTAATTACGGGTTTAAGTTTTATTTTAAAGCGAGCTTATCTGCCTTTATGACATTTTGCGAAGTTAAAAACTGTGTAAAGCAAGGGTTATCTGTTTCATCTTGCACGCTGTAACCTAAGCGCTTTAAATGCTCATTAAAATTATCATGTTGTTCAGGGGTAATGGCAAAACCAGCCAATACGTTGCCCATAGAACCACCATGATTACGATAATGAAATAACGTGATATTCCAATTGCTTCCTAATGTATCTAAAAAACGTGCTAATGCACCTGGGTACTCAGGAAAGTCAAAACGTAAGAGCCTTTCTTGTAATTGCTCAGGCGCTTTGCCACCGACCATATAACGAACATGCAATTTAGCAAGCTCGTTATCTGATAGATCGCAAAATTCATAATTATTTTCGGTTAAATCACGTTTTAATTCGTTAAGCTCTTGCTCGCCTTGTCGCAGTGCAATACCAACAAATATTTGCGCCGCACCCGGCCCCGCATAGCGATAATTAAATTCTGTAATAGCCCGACCACCTAAAGAATGACAAAACTGTTTAAAGCTGCCTTTTTCTTCTTTAATAGTCACGGCTAATAAAGCTTCGTTTTTTTCGCCTAACGCGGTGCGCTCTGCAACATAACGTAATCGATCAAAGTTTAAATTAGCGCCCGATAATATAGCCGCTAAATTAAGCCCTTTACGACCCGATTGCGTGCTCCACTTTTTCAATCCAGCGGTGGCAAGTGCGCCAGAGGGCTCAGCAATAGCACGAGTCGAAACAAATATATCTTGCATTGCAGCACATATTTCATCGCCAGTGACCGTGACAACTTCATCACAAAACTTTTGCGCTAAACGAAATGTTTCCTTACCAATGATTTTAACTGCAACCCCATCAGCAAAGCTCCCTACGCGTTCAAGCTCGACAGGTTCACCAGCTTTTAGTGCCGCTTGTAAACAGGCGCTTTCATCAGCCTCAACCCCAATAACTTGTATATCGGGGCGTAACGATTTTATATATACAGCCATGCCAGCAAGTAAACCACCACCACCGACAGGAATAAACACCGCATCTAAATCATTAAGTTGCTGCATTAATTCACGGGCAACCGTGCCCTGCCCAACAATCACATCGGGATCATCAAAAGGAGGAACAAAAACCCCATTACGCGCTTCTGTTAGTGTGAGGGCATGTGCTTTCGCTGCATCAAAATGATGACCATGCAACACCACTTCACCACCTAATGCTCGCACTGCGTTTACTTTAATTTCGGGTGTAGTAACTGGCATGACAATCGTTGCTTTATGCCCTAAATGTGATGCGCTCAGCGCCACACCTTGTGCATGGTTGCCAGCCGATGCCGTAATAACTGTCGACCCTTTAGGTAACTGATTTAATTTATGAAACGCGCCGCGTAACTTAAATGAATACACAGGTTGCTGATCTTCACGTTTTAGCCAAACTTGATTACCTAACTTAGCACTGAGATCACGCATTTCGCTGACCTCAGTCACTTTCGCCAACGGCTCCATATTGGCTTGAATAATAGCGCGAAAATAATCGAGCTCTTGAGACACCATAATTAGCTCAACTCCTCCAGTTTAGCTAAATCTCGAACCGCGCCTTTATCTGCACTGGTTGCCAACAAGGCATACGCTTTTAATGCTGATGATACGTAACGTTCACGATCAACCGGTTTATAAGCCTGCTTACCACGTGCAAGTTGTTTTTGCTTACGGGCTTCTAGTTCTTCATCGCTCAGTGCTAATGTAATTTCGCGGGTGGCAATATCAATGATAATTTTGTCGCCATTTTCAACATACGCAATGGCACCACCGCTTGCAGCTTCTGGTGAGACATGACCAATAGATAAACCCGAGGTGCCTCCAGAGAAACGGCCATCGGTAATCAGCGCACATTTTTCTGCAAGGCCTTTTGATTTTAAGTAACTGGTTGGATAAAGCATTTCTTGCATACCAGGACCGCCTTTAGGGCCTTCGTAACGAATAACCACGATATCACCCGCTTTAACTTCGTCGTTTAATATGCCTTCAACAGAGTCATCTTGAGATTCGTAGACAACGGCTGTTCCTTCAAAATGAAGCATTTCATCGACAACGCCCGCACTTTTAACAATACAGCCATCAACAGCTAAATTACCCGACAACACAGCTAAGCCACCATCTTGTCTGAAGGCGTGTTCAACACTACGAATACAACCATTTTCGCGATCGTTATCGCCCTCATCCCAACGACATTCTTGGCTCATTGCTTTTGTTGTACGAATACCTGCTGGGCCTGCACGATAAAACTTTTTCGCGGCTTCATTTTCAGGATTAGTTGCATCCCATTTTTCAACTAATTCGCCCATAGTCATACCAGCAACATGGTTTACTGATAAATCGACTAAACCCGCTTTTCCAAGCTCACGTACGATGGCCATCATGCCACCAGCACGGTGCACATCTTCAATGTGATACTCAGGTGTAGCCGGTGCTACTTTACATAAAAATGGAGTTTTACGAGATAACTCGTCAATGTGTGACATATCAAAATCAACGCCCGCTTCTTGCGCTGCTGCAAGTAAATGCAATACGGTATTTGACGAGCCCCCCATAGCGATATCAACCACCATAGAGTTCATAAAAGCAGTTTTGTTTGCAATGGCACGAGGAAGTACGTCTTTATTATCTTTTTGGTAATACTCACGACACAAGTCAACAATACGAGCCCCGGCTTCAACATACAGTTGCTTACGGTCTTTATGAGTTGCAAGTGTAGTGCCGTTACCTGGTAAGGCTAGGCCAATCGCTTCAAGTAAACAGTTCATCGAATTTGCAGTAAACATGCCTGAACACGAACCACACGTAGGGCATGCTGAACGTTCAACTTGTTCTGAGTCAGCATCACTGACTGTTTCATCAGCCCCTTTGACCATGGCATCAACTAAATCAAGTTTAATGTCGATGTTAGCTAGTTTTGTTTTACCCGCTTCCATTGGGCCACCTGATACAAATATCACAGGGATATTTAATCGTAGCGCTGCTAACATCATACCTGGTGTGATTTTGTCACAGTTAGAAATACAGATCATCGCATCGGCACAGTGGCCATTAACCATATACTCAACAGAGTCAGCGATTAAATCGCGTGAAGGCAATGAATACAGCATACCGCCGTGTCCCATGGCAATACCATCATCAATCGCAATAGTATTAAACTCTTTTGGTACGCCGCCTGCTTGAGTAATCGTTTCAGCCATTAATTCGCTAAGTTGATTTAGGTGAACATGCCCTGGTACAAACTGCGTAAACGAGTTAACTACAGCAATAATTGGTTTACCAAAGTCGGTGTCGGTCATACCGGTTGCACGCCATAATGCACGAGCACCCGCGCGTTTACGTCCTTCAGTGGTGGTTGCACTTCTTAATTTAGCCATAGTTACCTCAATGTTTTGCTGTTATGAAAACAGCATTCCTCATTCAAAAAATTATTTGCGAGGCGACTTACCTCAGCATTAAATACTATTTATGCACTGTATCGTTATATTGCTACAGCTGTATGTTGTTTGTCATTCACTATTACATCTTTTACATCGATTAACTTTGATAATTGTGTCGTTAATAAGTAAATGGGTTTGTCACTATCAACACTCATCTCGACATGATATTGATCATTAACCATTGTTAATTGCAAATTATGTAGCTCAAAACCACGATGACGAACTACACGTAAAAACCTTTCTATTGCAATACTTTGGCTTTTTAAGGCAATTGTTAAATTATGTTTCATTACGCTTTCTCCGTCATCATTTCATCGTTTGCAGCACCTGGCGGTACTAGCGGCCATACATTTTCTTTATCATCAATACAGGCATGTAGAATATACGGCCCTTCACTGTTAACCAAGGCAGTAATTGCATCATCAACTTCCGTTGCTTTAGTGATTGTTTGGCCTGGTATACCAAAAACGCCAGCTAATTGCACAAAATCAGGGTTATCAGATAAATTAGTTTCACTGTAGCGGCCATCAAAAAATAACTCTTGCCACTGACGAACCATCCCTAAACGCTGATTATCTAAAATCAGTATTTTTACTGGTAAGTTATTGCGACGAATTGTAGCTAGCTCTTGTATGTTCATCATAATAGAGCCATCACCCGATACCGTAATAACAAAGTCATTAGGGCGAGCTACTTGAGCGCCAATTGCGGCAGGTAAACCAAAGCCCATAGTACCGGCACCACCACTGCTTAAGTGATTACTAGGGTGATTAAATTTCATATGCTGGGCTACCCACATTTGATGCTGCCCGACATCGCAACACACAACACCCGTTTGTGGCATACGTTGGCTTAGTTGATTTAATAAATACGGGGCAAATACTTTTTCACCCGGGTAATCATAGCGCCATGCATGCTTTAACATCATTGCTTTATTATGCTCACGCCATTGCGTTGGAGTTAACACTCCATCAAGTGCCGGTAATGATGTTTTTAAATCGGCAATTAACGATGCTTGTGCTGATTTTCGTTTGCCTACTTCGGCCGCATCGATATCTAAATGGATAATTTTTGCTTTTGCCGCAAACTTAGCTAAATTCCCCGTCACGCGGTCATCAAAGCGAGCACCAATGCACACTAATACGTCACATTCTTGCACCGCAATATTGGCAGCTTGCCCGCCATGCATGCCTAACATACCTAAATCGTATTCGTATTGTGGCATCACACTGCCTAGTGCTTTTAAAGTAGATACAGCCGGCATTTGTGTTTTTGTTAAAAATTGCATTAATTCATTTTGTGCATTGGCAGCCTGTACGCCACCACCGATGTACGCCACGGGCTGTTTAGCATCATGTAATAGTTGATTTGCTATTGCGACTTGAGCCAAATCAAGCTCAGGTAAATATTCATCGGCTGCTAACCACGGTTTAAATGGCACTTGTGCCATTTGAATATCTTTTGGAATATCGACTAGCACCGGGCCTGGACGACCGCTTTGAGCTAAATGCATCGCTTCTTGTAGTATTTCGGCTAAATCTTCAGCGCGTTCAACCATATAACTGTGTTTGGTGCATGATAACGACATACCTAATACATCAACTTCTTGAAAGGCATCAGATCCAATTGCCGCAGTCGGCACTTGCCCTGTAATAGCTAACAACGGCACCGAGTCCATCATCGCATCGGCAAGTGCTGTAATTAAGTTAGTCGCACCGGGACCTGAAGTAGCAAAACACACGCCAAGCTTACCGGTACTGCGTGCGAAACCAACAGCAGCAAAACCAGCACCTTGTTCATGACGAGTAAGATAATGTTTCACAGGGGCACCATATAGCGCATCATAAATAGGCATAATTGCACCACCTGGGTAGCCAAATACTTCATTTACGCCGTGCTTAGCTAATAAGTCTATTGTTAACTCTGCGCCCGTCATGTGTAACCCCTTATTCGTGTGTAATAACCTATTACATTATTTGTATCTTAAACTAAAAAACCCTCCGAACTTGTGAGTGCGGAGGGCTTTTAAATGCTTGAAACTTTATAGCACTACAAGGCCCCCGCGGTAATAATTACCACGATAATAATCAGGACTAGGTTTAGTGCATTTGCAAGCATGTCATTTACCAAATTTGTTTATATTGCAGCAAAAATTAACTTTTTGCTTTGTTAGTCTCTTTTTACAGCCCTACAGCCTTTAAGTCAACACCTAACTTAATCCAAAAAAAACACTTAAAATGAAATTACATGATTTAATAATTCAACATAATTACATATAGAGAAAAAATCATGCGCAAAATATAATTTTTAATATTTGCTATCTATTTATTTCACTCCCTTTAACTTGGGTGTTCTTTATAAATCTCATTAGTTATCATTATATTTAATATGTTTTAAAAAAAATATTAACCTTTAAGACTTCAGCCTCTTTTTGCAAATTTTTACTGCTAACAATAAAACATGGCGAAAAATTAAAATTTAGGTAGCATTTGGGTTACGCTTTTTTATTTAGGATCATGTCATGCACGCTTTACAACGCTTTAATTACATTTTAATTGTATTTTTTATACTTATTTTTAGTACGAACAGCCATGCTGCACCCGCTTTATTTAAAGTTGAAAAAAATGGTATGCAGTCGTATTTATTTGGCACTGTGCATGTAGGTAATGCCAGTATGGAAGGCTTACCCGAGAACGTTAAACACGCAATTACAGCCAGTGAAGAAGTGATTGTAGAGGTTGATATAACAAAACTAACGCCACTACAAATGCAGCAACGTTCTATGCCTTATATGCTACTGAGCCCTGGTAAAAGTTTAAAAACAGAGTTAAGCCCTGAAAACTACGCTAAATTATCAAATTACTTTGCTAAAAAGAATATTAATATTGCGATGTTTAACAGCTTAAAGCCATGGGCTGTGATGATGACGATGCTACAAATTGAGTTTCAAAATGCAGGTTACTCTGATCAGCTAGGAATTGATAAACAAATACTTGCCTTTGCCAAAGATAAAAACAAGCCGATTGGCGAGTTAGAAACTTTTGAAGTACAAATGCAAATGTTTGATCAACTCACCACGTTAAATAACCAAATGATTGAAGAAACATTTGAGCAGTTAAACGATATACAAACTTACTTTTTAGATTTAGTGACGGCTTGGAAAAAAGGTGACATGGCGACTCTTAGCCATTATTACAATAAAACGTTTGATAACGATCAATATGGCCAAATGAGTGAGCAAGTGATGCTGATTAATCGTAATAATAAATGGGTCGAGGCGCTTTCTGAACGCTTGACTAAAGCGCGTTTGTTTATTGCAGTCGGCGCATTACACCTACCTCAGAAGCATGGTTTAATTAAACAGTTACAAGCCAATGGCTTTAATGTGACTCGTTTATAGCATAAGCCCGAATGAAAGTTATGTGAGTTATTTTAGCAAACGCTTTGCGCTATTTTATTTAAACACATTGCAATCTATAAAAATTAATACGTCCCAGCCCAAGTAATAATATGATTAGCCAGCTCTGCTGGCTTTTCTAATGGCAACATATGCCCCCTTCCTGTGGTACTGCTAATTGTTAATTGCTTTTTTAAGTGAAGTTGCTTAAACCAACTAGCATTCACTAAAGGATCATGTTCGCTATAATAAAACCACATAGGTATAGAAAGGGTGTTTAACTGCTCAGCTAAATCTTTTCTGTCGCTAGTATGTTGGTACTGACTCAATAACTCGCTTTCACCTTGCTGACGTATCATTTGCATGACTAAATCAACTTGCTGTTTATTATCTGCAGGTTTATCAAACAACCTATTAACCTGCTGTTCCTTGAGCTTTAACCCCCCTCCTTTAGCTATAAACTTAACGGCAGCTTCTCGCTTTTTAATTTCAAAAGATGGTAATAATGTAGAGCTATTAGCAATAATGAATAATGCGCGTACATGTTTTGGGAACTTTGCCGCAAAATAGGTCGCAATATAGCCGCCCAGAGAAAACCCTATTAAGTTAATTTTATCATCGCCAAGGGTATCATTATAAAAATCAGCTAATTCATCCATGCTTTTACCGGTTGGAATAGTTAAGTAAATTAGCTCAAAGCCATTTTCTAATAACGGGGATAACGCACTCCAAAGCAGTTTATTACACAAAGTACCGGGCAATAAATAAAGTGTTTTAATCGCGAATATCCTTGTTTATTTACGCGTAAACATAATTTAAAAATGACATTTATTAATAATCATTCATTGATAGGTAGTGTTCTATACCCGTTATTTTATCTTCGCTATGATGGTTTACATACACCACAGTACTACTTTTAGCAGCGCATATTTTTTCTATTAATAATAAAACGCGTTGTCGATTGGGCTCGTCTAAACCAAGGCAAGGTTCATCTAAAATAAGTAAAGTTGGATGCTTTACCATAGCCCGAGCAATTAATAGCATTCGTTGATCGCCATACGAAAGCTGCGTAAATGAAATATTTTGCTTGTCGGCTAAGCCAAGTAAAGCCAGCCATTTTTTTGCCACGACAATGTGCTCATCTGTGGGTTTTTGATATAAGCCAATGCTATCGAAAAACCCCGAAATAATAGTATTTAAAGCAGACACACTCACTCGATAATCCATGTGCAATGCATTTGAAATATAACCAATATGTTGCTTAATATCCCAAATACTCTCACCACTACCACGCTGAAAGCCAAATACGTTTATATCATTGCTGTAGCACTGTGGGTTATCGCCGGTAATAAGGTTGAGTAAACATGTTTTTCCCGACCCATTACTACCGGTTAATTGCCAATGTTGATGTTTGTTTATTTGCCAGTTTAAATTCGAAAAAATAACCCTATCTGCATAGGTAACTTTAGCTTCTTTAAGGGTGACTAATGGACTCACAACATTTTTCTGAGTGATAACCTGATTAGAGTTCGGGGGTGGGATAACTAATGGGGTACGCTCTAAGTGTAATAATTTTAATAAATCATCACGCTGCTCTGCATTTGGGGTTGCAATAGTATGTTGTAGCTCACCTTTATTAACATACCCATAGTGACTAACAAAATGCGGCGTTTCGCCGTACCTATTTAATACAAAAACAAACGTAACTTGGTTCTTCAACGTTTGCAGTAACGCATGTAATGTTTTAACCATCTCTGTATCTAAGCCATCAAATGGCTCATCTAAAACTAATAGTTCGGGGCGGCTGCTAATCGCTTTAATCAGTAAAAGTTTACGTGTTTCGCCAGTTGATAAATCTCTAAAATAACGTTGTAGTAAATGTTCAAAGTTAAACAAATTTATTAATGACTTACTTAGGGAAATATCAATATTATTTGGGGTTGAGCTATATAAAAAATCACAGTTTAATGTTGGACTTTCTTTGTCTAGCTCTTCTTTAAGCATTTGTTTTTGTATATCGCTGGAGACGATTTCGATGTGATTAAAAGTGCTATAAAACTCCCCACTTTCAGATTTTGCAGCCCCAGTAAGTGCAAAGCTTAATGCAGATTTACCCGCTCCATTTGCACCTAATAATAGCCAATGCTCACCTTCATTTACCTGCCAAGTAAGATTATGTATTGGATAAAGTGAGTGTTTTTTTTCTGCTAAATACCCATTAAACCCTGTGAACTTTATAAACTTCACATCCCCCCCTTTATTATTCATTAATAGATTTTGATGGCGCCATATTTAAATTTTTTAATGCAGATAATATTATTTGTTTGTTGATTGGCTTGTATATATGCTCACTCGCACCACACTCATAAGCACGTTTAATATCTTGCTCTGATGTATTAGCCGTTACTACAATAATAGGGACTGATTGCTTTAATTTATTGCGAATAACGTGTATTGCTTGGTAACCGTCCATCACCGGCATATTTAGGTCCATAAATATAATATCGTACTTGTTTTTAAGAGCCATTTGACACCCTACTTCACCATTTTCAGCACAATCATAACTTAGGTTTAATAAATCTAATATCCTCTTTAATAGCATCGTATTAAGTGTATTATCTTCAACAATTAGAGCATACTTTATAACTTTTGGTGTGTGTGTAGTTATTTTTTGGTTAGGTACTTTTATAGGTAACGTTAAGGTAATTAGAGCACCGCCATACGTATTATTTTCAAAGTTTATTTTTCCATCAAACGCATTAACTATATATTGCACGCGTGTTAAGCCCGTCCTTAATCCCTGAAAATGGCTACTTTGCTCTGTCGCACTTTCATTTAAGTTTTTAATTTCGTACTCAAAGCCAGGCCCTGTATCGCAAATAGACACTGCCAGCCGATTTTTATCTACCTTGGCTGTTATAGATATTTCACCTTGCTCTGTGAATTTAATTGCATTAATTATTAACTCACATAACACCTGCTTAAAACGGTGATGGTCTAAAAGGTAATCCGTGTTTAGCTCATCAGCCAAGGTGACTGACAGCTTTAACTTTTTGCGGTCGCAGTCAAATATTAAAGGGATTAGTGCTTGTTCAAATACGTTTTTTAAATTATCTGAATACGGTTTTAGCTGCCAATTTCCTTGGCTCAATGTTTGTAAATCTTGCAATTCATCTAACATTGAATACAACCGTAAAGCGCAGTAAGCGGCTTCTTTTTTTACGTTTTGTTGTTGCTCTGAAACGGTTAAATTTTCAATTGAGCTGATTAACCCTTGTAATGGTGTTCTAAATTCGTGACTTGCTCTGGATATAAAATGATCTTTGTTTTTACTAACCTGTTGCGAGAATTCTTTTTGCTTTTTATATTTTATAAGATGCTTTTCTACTGCTTTTTCCATAGGCAGAAAAACAAACTTCACTTCAAACATAAGTAATAAAATAGCAAAAAACCAACAACCCAATTCGATATTAGACACCCAGTTAACCTTATTGGTAGCCGCTACTTCAAATAAGGTAACCGCCTCATCAAGTTGATTTATAAGTGCATCAACATGCTTTATAGTAAAGGCTTGCGTACTATTTTTTTGATTATTTAATACGCTCGTGGCTTGTTCGCTATAATATACAAAACCTGCATTTAAATTAGTCGCTTTACTAAAATACAAGCTTTTCAGTTCGGAGGTTAAAAATATATATTCCCCACTTTTATTTTTTGACAATAAATAGTGGTGGTTTGTTATAAATGTATTAAGCGCTTCTTTTAATGATTGGGCATGCTGTGGTTGAAAATTTGTTGAAGTGAGTAAGGTATTAGCATGCCAAGCAATTTTTTGCACTAGCATCCGCTGCTTACCTGCCATATTAATTATTTTAGCATCATAACTTTGCACCGAAAAACAATACTGTAATAGTATTGCTGAGGCGCTAATTAATAGCGCTATCGCTAATAAGGCCCAGCGATAGCGGTTACGTATATTTGAAATAATATCCAAAAGAGTAGCCAAAAAAGTATCTATATAATCAAAGATAGCCTTTTTTATATAAAACTTCAGCAGTGCTGGGCTTATTTTTGCCAAACACTGCTGTGGGTATGACTGACTAGCGGTTTTCTAGTCGATTATAATCAAACATTCCAAATTCAATACCTCTATACTGCTTGGCGGTATTGTGCAAAATGTCACTATAATGCCAGAACTCTGGATGAGTGCGACGTATTCCAAATTGCTCTTTTAAGTTACGATAATCCGCTTCGATTTGCATCATAGGTAACAACTGTGCAAATTCATTAACTTGCTCATCAGCATTTAAATACCAAATGGCCGCGGGGTAATCACCAATAAAGCCAGGTACGATAGTTGCTGTATCTTCATTATACGCACGCTGCCCATCTTCATTAAGTAAGCTTGAGATATTATAATGCGCATTATGATGAATCAAAGTATACGCTTTATGACTACCATCATCTTGTTTATGCAGAATATAAGAGATTTGTGGTAATAAGTTGATTGCTTTGGCCGGTAAACTATTTAGTTTATTGAGCGGGCTAGGTACTTTAGTGTAATCATAACGCTCACTTAGCACATCACTTAAGGTATCTTTCATTAAGCTATATAGCTCATGTTGTGGGTCTTGTGTTTTATATGAAATCCCACTTGGCTGGCTAAACTCTTTATTATTTTTAAAGAACTTAGATAAATCCGGCGGTGATTTTCGATACCATTCACTTTTAATTTCATCTCGTTTATTTTCCGGTAGTAGGGCTAAAAAGTTCTGCTCACCTTCATGACGAAGAAAGTCCATATATAAACGAGTAACTAACTGATGCCCAATATTGCCATATACATCAAACCCAGCAACTAGCAAGTAATGAATTCTCTCAAATAAAGCGTAATCAAGTATCCAAGTTGTTTTTGGCTCTTGTCCAATAAACCCTTTTACGACGGTAGCACTATCAAAATGCCTAAATATAGTTAATGCTGCATTTTTATTATGCCCTTCTCCACGCCATAGCAAATCAGTGGTTAAATGCTCTCCCTTTTTGAACAAGGTATTGGCTAATTTGCTTTTTGCCTGTAAATATTTCTTCTCGCGAATTGAATATTTTATCCAATTAGATACAGGCAATGCATTACTTTCTTCTGCCGCAGGCAGCTCGAGTTCGTCTTCGTGCTGTAATAGCATTTCACCGACTGCAGGAGTTGCAACTTTATCTGGATCTGCAAACGCCACCCAAAAATGATCATTTATTACATTTAAGGCAATTTGCCCACGGCAAACAGGGCCTTTAATAAACCCCATAATAATCAATTCAGCTTCATCAAGCATAAACTGATATTTTGATTTTATTGGAATAACATCAAATGACTTAAATGGGTTTGATGCTAATTTGGGCTCATAACTAGGCAGCTTTGTTACGGTATAATCAGGTTCAATAAATTGCTGATAAATTCGGGTAAATTTTGCATCATTTAATGCAAGAGGTAAGTGTGTTTTAGACAAAATAGTGGTTGTATCTTGCATAAAACGATAATACACACGCGACACTTTTGGATCATCATAAGGCCGCCTCGTACTAATTAACTTTATATCTTCACCTACTGGCGTACTAGAGCGTACTAATTTAAAAAAGCTTTTAGGCTTATCTGGGGTAAAATAGATATGAGCTAAAAACCAATGTTCATAAATGTATCGTGCAGCTAACTGATATTTTAAATCATCTTGATTTAAAAATGCCTCCCAGCGCTTTATTTGCGCTAGCTCTAGTTTACTTGGGGGGGCAATATTTGCCATTTTGCCACCGCTTTGCAACCATGTTTGTAAGTGATTAAATTCTTCTCGCGACACCCCTGGTAATCCATAAGGCATACCAGCATGAGGCTGTTTTCTTGCAAGATAATCAAACTCCCCCATTGAAGCACAAGTTTGCGAGCGATCGAGTGCAAAATTAAATTCATCACCTAACACTGCATTTTTAGGTAATGGCGAACTTTGCTTAAGTACTAAGGTATTAAATAATACACTGCCAGCTAAATTAGCTTCAGGTGTTTGTGCTCGCTCATTTAAAACAGCAGTAAAACCTTTATCGCGCCATTGCTGAGTGTTTTGTGCATCGTAAAATAATCGACTTGGATTAGTAGCGAGTAAGCGCGTACCATCATATACCTTATCTTTACTTAAACCTCGATCGATTCCCTCTGGTGATGACAACTTAAGCTGGCAAGGAGCATCATAACAACCATGACAAACGACACATCGAGTATCAAGTACCGGTTTAACATGTTGTAAAAACTTAGCTCCGCCATCGCTATTATGTGCAACGATTCGGGTTTGAGTGTGTTCATCACCAAATAGCTCGTTGTAGTGCTCATTACCTAAATATGCACAACCGGTTAAAATAATTAAAATAAATGTGCATATGAGTATTTTTTTCATACATTATTCATCCTCATCGCCTAAATCAAATGTCGGCATCATATCGACTTGTGGTGATACAAACATAGTCTCTTGATCTGTATTTAACACCGCATTTAATAACGGACCATGTGTTATTGTTAGCTGTGCACTATGTTGCAGGTTAAGTACTTCATTGTGCTGTGGATTGACCAATGTTAATTGGTAGTCAGTAAGTGTAATTGCGATACTGCTACCTGGGGCTGGATTTTGGCATAACTGGCTGAGCAATTCTTCATTAAGAACAGCGCTTACTTCAAGGTCAGGCTGAGCCACATCTCGCTCACTTAAGGTTTCATCAAAAATAAATAGCGGCAGCGCTAAATGACTATCTTGTGCTAATTCCATCTGTTGTTCTCAATACTTAAATACATATGCCTGTAGTATAACAAACCTAAATAAATTTATGATAAAACTACAATGTGATTATTGATCGCAGCTAACATCATCAAACGCCGATTCAAGTATTGAAAAAACAGCTCCCTGAGGATCGGTTAGGACACTAAAACGCCCAACATCTGGAATATCAGTAGGAACAACACATACCTCCCCTCCTAGCTGCTTTACCTGCTCTGTTGTGCTATCGCAGTGTAATACAGCAAAATAAACCATCCAATGGGGTGGAGTATCCTCTGGCCATTGCTCATCCATTTCAATCATTCCAGCGACAGGTTTTCCTGCTAATAAAAATAAGGTGTAATCTATACCTTCCATCGGCTTTATTTCATACTGCCATCCTAATAATTGACAATAAAAGTCTCGACAACTCACCGTATTTCGAGTGGCTAACTCATGCCAGTACGGCACATTGAACTCATTTTGTCGTTTACATCCGGGGTGCTCTATAGCTTGCCATAATGCAACCACACTACCTGAGGGGTCTTGCAATAACAGCATTTTACCAGCATTCATTACCTGATGTGGCCCGACAATGAGCTGCCCGCCTAACGCTTTAACTTTTTGTGCACACGCATCAATATCATCAACCGCAATATAGGCCAACCAGTGGCTAGCTGCGCCTTGAGCTAACTGCTCTTTTGGCATTTGATACATCGCAGCAATGTTATCACCTTGCTTATTGAACATAGTGTAATACGCATCTTCTGCGATGGGCTGATCGTCATGTCCCCATTGAAATACGCCAGTATAAAATGTTTTAGCTTTTGCCCAATGGCTTGTGCACAACTCAGCCCAACAAAATTGACCTTGCTGATATTTGTTAATGTTACTCATTTGATCTCCTGCTCACAGCGCAATGATATGGTGATTTCTTTGTCATCATCTTAAGCATCACTAACCGGTGTCGCAGCAATGCAATGTAATCAGCTTAGGTGAGTTTTTTATTACTGTCGATTTAGTACATTTCAGTTTTACAATAAAACTGAGGTAGGTTGTATTTTGCTAATTCACTATCTACACTTTATTTATTTCTAAAACCAATCCTTTATGCTTAAATATCCAGTCGTTTTTATCTTGTTAAGTGCCTCTGTTTCAATTCACGCCACACCGCTGCATCCAAGTAAGTTCATTGAGCAGGCCTATGCTGTAGCGTTAATCCTTAACGATGGTGACAACGTCACTCTTGGATTTAGTCAATTTAATCCCAGTAGCGTAATTAGTCCGCATCATAGCGATCAACAACAACAAACAGAGCTCGATGTACGACGTGAGCTTAATTTATATAGCTTGCCTTTAAAATGGCAGTTAGAGACGCAAGTGCTTGGTTTTAGCACCCAGCTTTTAACCCAAGTTAGTTATTTAAAACAAACACAAAAGGTTTTACTGTTCGATCAAGTGCCCGCAGATAATTACACAGAGCAAATGAAAACAGCGACTATTGGCATTAAGCTTAACAAGCCGATAAATGATCATTGGTATTATCAAATTGGCTTAAATAGCCAGTATATGCTCTACAGTAGCGATTACGATTATTTAAGTGAACAAAGCTCAATGATTATAAAGCCCGCAATAGATGGGGTATATGTCAATAATAGCAGCAATACTTTGGCCATTAATCCCAGCATTACTTTAGGCTACTCTAATGTATTTGGATGGGGAGAATTGAGATATAAACTCAAAGCACAGTATTTCTTTGGCTGGGCATTATCACAGCCCAATCAACTCAATAAAATAAATCCAGAAACAAGTACCATTAATAATACGATAAAAACAAAATTTAACATGTTTAGTTTTAACGATGTTGAGCAGTCTTTTTATTTAAAAGCTCAACGTATTGATTTAACCGGCGATAGTAAAACCCCTTTTGACACCAACCACTATTATGAATATGGATTAGGCTTTTTATGGGATATGCCGGCGCAAACACAGTGGCTAAAAAATATAGGGATTGGTGTAAATATTAATACAGGTAGTGTCATTAGTGGTGGCAGCGTTGTGATATATTTCAATGAAACTTGAATCTCCCTCTCTAACATAAACAGAGTCTTTATTATTCCAGCATTGTTTTAAGTAATAAAAAATATTTACAAAAAAATCATGCAATGACGAAAGCTTTTATTGTCTCCTCATTTTGTTCTGTTTATGAGCAATGTTTTTTGTCTTTAGTTTTTTAGTGATTAATACATTTATGCACAAAGAGGCGCTGCGCTTTGGAGACGCTACGCTTTAGAGTAGTAATTTAGTGACCTAGTAATTTAGTAATGGTCTTTGTTTTTTGGCTTCCCATTTACCCTCATTTACTTCTCTTTGTGAGCAATGGCTTTTGTCTTTGGTTTTAAGTAACTAAGACATATATGCACAAAGAGGCGCTTCGCTTTGGAGACGCTACGCTTTAGAGTAGTGATTTAGTGACCTAGTAATTTAGTGATTGTGCTTGTTTTTTCACTGCTCATTTACTTCTCTTTGTGAGCAATGGTTTTTGTCTTTGATTTGTTAGTGATTAAAGCTAGGGATTAAGATATTTATGCACACAGAGGCGCTTCGCTTAGGAGACGCTA
>NZ_JAGJEG010000014.1 GCF_018100905.1 Pseudoalteromonas sp. MMG010
AGCACTGGCTGCGGTAATACTGAGTGCATCGTTATCAATATCGGTGTCGTTAGCTAATACATCAATGGTAATGGGGGCTGCATCTTCGTCCATGCTAGCGGTGTCGTTTACTGCCACGGGCACATCGTTTACCGAATTAATGGTTACTGCGACGTTTGCAGTTGCGCTGCCTTCATTGCCATCATTAATAGCGTAGGTAATAGTTGCTGTGCCATGTGTATCAGCGGGCGGTGTGTATTGCAGTTTGTTACTGATAATACTCACGGTGCCAATATCAGTGGTGGCCGCGGTAATACTGAGCGCGTCGTTATCAATATCAAGGTCGTTTGCTAATACATTAATTAATGTACTGGCGCTATCTTCTTCAATAGTGATGTTATCTGCTAAAGCAATCGGTGCATCATTAACCGCAATAATCGTAACAACTAACGAGCCCGTTGCAACGCCTTCGTTACCGTCGCTTAGTGTATAGCTTAGCGTAGCGGTACCATTGGTATTGGCTGGTGGCATATAACTTAGTTGGTTATCAACAATGGTGACGCTGCCAATATCAGCAGTGGCTGCGGTAACACTGAGCGTATCGTTATCAATATCAAGGTCGTTAGCGGTTACATTTACGATAACGGCTGTATCTTCGTTGGTTGTAATTGCGTCATTATTTGCAATTGGGAAATCGTTTATATTGTTAACGACTATATTAACGGTCGCAGTGCTGTCATTTGTGTCGTTTATTCCTGCGCTATATCCATCTGATAATGTATAAGTGATTGTCGTTTCACCATAAAAATCACTCGGTGGAGTAAAATTGATTTGGTTATCAATAATGCTTGCTTCACCAAGGGTATGATCAATGCTAGCAATCGTAATAGTATCGCCATTAGCATCGCTATCATTTTCTAATACATTAAAAGTAACATTACTGCTGTCTTCATCAATGGTATAGCTATCGTCAACAGCAATTGGGTATGTATTTTCATTACTCTTAGAGAGCACCACTTGCGCTGTTGCGGTTAAACCAAACTCATTTTGAATTTCATAACTAAAGCTATCTACGTAAAATTCAATGGTATTGGGTTGATATGTGAATGCACCATTCGTTTGTAGCGTTAAAGTACCATATTGGGTATCAACGATAGGGTTGGTATTGACACTAAGAGAACCCGACTCAATATTAATATCGTTTATAAGTAAGCCATTATCAGCAGATATTTCGAGTAATTTATTTTGAGTAAAAGTGTACTCGTCATTTTGCGCAGTGGGATTATCGGCTACATTACTAATGGTTAACGTAACTAAAGCTGTAGCCGTTGCGCCTGCTGTATCGATTATTTGGTATTGAAATTCATCAACGCCAAAAAAATTAGCATCTGGTATATAGCTAAAGCTACCATCATTACTTAATAGTAATTGACCGTGGCTGGGGGAAATAATAAAGCTTTCATCTATGGTAAAGCTATTATCATCAGCATCGCTATCGTTGCTGAGTAACCCTTGCTCAAGAGAGACCTCTAGCTTAACGTCTTCAGATAATGCATAGCTGTCGTTCACTGCGATAGGGGGCGTGTTTTCGTCACTAGCATTTATTATCACTGTTGCAACAGCTTCGCCACCATTTAAATCGGTAACACGATATTGAAAGCTATCATTAATAGCGATGCTTTCTGTGCTTTGATATTCAAACCCGCCGTCAGAAAAAAGTGTTAATGCACCGTAAGTTGGTTGGTTCACAGGGGTTGTATCAATACTAAGCGTGTCTAAATCTATATCGCTATCGTTTGCAAGTAAACCTGGGGCGTCAACTAATAAGTAACCATCAACATTAACGGTATAACTGTTATTTAAGGCTACAGGGTTGTCGTTAATTGCGGCTACCGTTATTTCAACCAATGCGGTGTCGGTTAAACCAAGTTCATTACTTACTTCGTAACTAAATACATCATTACCATTAAAGTTAGCGGCAGGGGTGTAGGTAAAATCACCTAATTCATTAATTTCAAGCGTGCCATATTGAGGTTGCACCAGTGTATTTAATACAACGGCTAAATCGCCTAAATATAAGTTTATGTCGTTGGTTAACACATTACCATTAACGGGAGTGTCTTCGTTTGTTTGATAGTTATCGGTAATAGCTTGCGCAGAGAAACTAAGCTCTCCATTTAAGGGGGCAATATTAATTAATTCGGAAAATGCGCTTTCACCACTGCCCTCAACACCGGTAATTAAAATTTGATAACTTTCATCGCTCAGAACATTATCAATTATTAAATCAGTATCGGTTAAACTTAGATATTGTTGGCCGTTGTTTAATTGCTCAATGTTATTAGGTAATACGCCAGCTTCTGTTGCTAGGTAAACGTTATAACGATTAACGTTAGTATTTTCTTGCCACGATAAATTTATGCTGGTGGTGTCTCGGGTCGCTGTTACCCCTGAAATGCTATAAGGCTGCCAGTTAAGTGTGGCTGTGTTTGCAAGCACGGTATTATTTAATAAATCAGTTACCCAAATTTCTATTCGCACAGAGCCTGAAACTTCACCATAAATATACGGGCTGAGACCAATCACCGATTTTTCAAAACTTGAGCCGCAGTTTTCATTACACAACGCAATGCTTTTATTTACATTTGCAAGCACTAAATCTACGTTATTAATGCCATCTTCATCGCTTACAGCCAGTAAAAATGTAACGTTACCTTGTGTAATCTCACTCGTTTGGCTAAACGAAAGTGACGCCTCAGCATTAGTCACATCATTATTGAGTGATACTAAATTAGCCACCGCACTACCTGATGCCGTTAATTTAGCAATAGATGTTGTAGCTAGCGCATCGGTTAAATCAATAGTTTCACTGCTGGGTAGCGCTACGTTTTGGCTGTTTGAATTTATTGTATCGCTGCTTGTTGCTGCTGTTATATTCGTTGTTTCTTCAGATTCAGAACCACCGCAAGCCGATAATAAAAATACCATTGAACTAAGTAAAAGTAGGTTTTTTGCTACCATTTTAAAATTTCCTAATATGCATAGTTATGGCTTTTTAAGGCTCTAAACGAAAAGAGCCCGATGAATTAACCGCGGGGTTGTTTACTTCGGTTAAACTAAAATTACCTGTAATCGTGTCTAAACCATTAAAAAAGGCCGCTTCTATATCACCGGTCGCTAAATTATTTTCGTGTGAGGCAAATGTAACCGCTAAGTCTAGTTCGCTCACATTAATTAAACCGCTATAAGCTGCATACCAGTTGCCTTGTGCATCATTAAAGCTAATTTCACCATCGGGGACTGTGCCATCATCAAAGTCAATCGACATACTCATAGCAAAGTCGCTAACTAGCCCTTCAGTTGAAGAAACAGAAAACTCAGTTGCTTGATAATTAAATACACCTTGGCGCTGTGCTATTTGGTCAACCAATGATAGTTCTGACACTGTTTGAAATTGTTGTTCAGCATATATATCGGTAGGTGTCGTTTCTGATTCTACCTCTACCTCATCTTCAGTGGGCGACTCTATACCAGCGTTGCTATCTGTAGAGCTATTTTGTTTGGTTTGACGGCTATTACCACTTATTTTAGAGACCGTTTGTTCAAATACATTAGCCGGTTCATCGGTTGTAAGTATGTCGCCAGAAGCAGTGATTTGAGCAAACGAAAAGTCTTCTTGGTTACCTAACGATACGGAACGTTGATCATCTAAGGTTAAATCAATTGCACCATCCCATACGGCGACAAACATATCGCCGTTAACCAGTTGCACTTCAAAATGGGTACCACGAATACCAATAGAGCCAACAGGCGTTTTTATTTTATAATCGCCACCATTTTTTTTAATCGCACCCGAAATAGACCGCAGCCCTCCTTTTAATAACTCTATAGAGGCACCGCCTTGCTGTGTTTGTACGTCAAAGTCATAATTAGAAATGGCTAATTCAGAATTCTCTTTTAAAGCAATAAGGCCGCCATCAGTCATCGAAAACTGTGCTTTACTGTTACTGCCTGTTGTTATGCTATCAACATCAAATACGCTATCACGGCGTTTTAACTGCCTAAGTTCAGACGTTGAATTTGTTGCTTGCACTAAACCGCTTGCTAAAATTGTTTTTCCAGCAGGTGTATTTGCTTGAGCGTTAAAGCTTGCACATGTTAATAAACATAAAGTAGTGAATAAAGTTTTCATAGATACCTTCAATTAAAATGCGTAACTTATACTTAAATTTGCATCTAAGCGGTCGTATTCAAATAATGCAATATTGCTGTTTTTAGTTTGATAATTAGCTGTTAATTTCAATGCTAAATCTTGATTAACTAAATAGCGTACAGAGCCCGATAGCATCATTAAGTTATCGTCGCGCTGTTGCAAAAATAAAGGGTGTTCGGTTTTGTAATTAATCGATTGATAGCCAATTAACGAAAGCAGTTGCCACTGACTAGATAACTGAGTGTTTGCTTGGTAATACAAAGCTAAAATGTCGCGACTATTGTAATCACCACTACTTAAATCGGCATTTTCTGAAGTGCCGTTTAAATTTAAACTATGAAACCAGGCTCCCGACACATAACTTCCTCCCGCAGAAACGCTATAAAACGTATTATCGAGTTTTTCATCAAATACATTATTAAGTGCACCATATGATACCGAGCTAAATAACGAATAAGGCTGACTTGGCTGATAATGCGCTCCAAATGTAAGTGTCGATTCATTACGGTAAAAGTCGCCATCGAGGAAAAGGGGGGTTATGCCAATTTTTGTATACCACAGTGTATTAAATTTCTTATATTGATAGCTTGCATTAATACGGCTACTTAGTCTGTCGTATTGATCTAACTCTGAAAATTTATACCATTGAGTATGAGCATTAACGCTAAATGCACTGTTTTTAGTTAAAGGGGCAGAGTATTGGCCATTATATTTAAGCAATATGTAATTATCGTCGCTGCTTTTACTTTCAGAGGATAATAAAACTTCACCTAATTGTGGGATCACAATTGTGTCTTCGGATGTGCCCGCGTTTACGTTTCCATCAACACCTAACGCAAGTTCAATACTTTGTTTTACCGTTGCGGTACCTAGGTCGTTATTGGCAGCAGATAATAAATTTTTGGCAGAAGTTTTTATACTGTTAGAGGCGCTATCAGCATTTATTAGTAAATTAGCTTGGGTAATGGCTGCGGGTAAGTTATTTATAGCAATATATGCACGGGTTAAATATAAGCGTGCTTCTAACCAATTTGGATTGGCTTCGACTACGCGTTCAAAGGCAAAAACAGCAGGATCTGCATGATCCGTTTTTAAAGCCACAATACCTAATAAAAAATCAAATTCGGGTTCACCTAAAAATTCAACATGCTGATTGCTAAGAGTATAAGCTTGTTGAAATTTTTGCGCAGCAATTAGGCGCTTTACATCATTTACTAATTCATCGTAATTAATTGTTTTAGAGTACGAAAGTGTACTGCTAAACATTAAATAAATAATGAGTGAAAATTGAAATAGACGCTTGCTCATGCTTGAATTTAAACCCATAGTAAATAGAAATCTAAGTAAGTAATAAGTACTTATAATGAGATGCTATACTAGCACTTTATTGATAATTCTTAAAGGTTGAAAAGTGTTCAATTGCATTTTCTTCATTAATTAAGATTAATGTCGTATGAATAATCTGGCTTTTTATTAATAGAAGACGTCTATAAGGATGAATCAAGCAGCATTTTTAAATACACCACCCAAATAGAGCTTTAGCGTATTTAGCTAAGTTTAACTGTTGAGTATAGTGAAATAGTGCGAAGAGAATTTTAATAACTTAATAAAAAAATGATTTTAATAAATATAAAAGCAATAGATTTTATTTAGCTTGAAATAAAATGTAGGAAATTTAAAAGTAGGAAATTTGAATATAGCAGGGAAAAAATGGGGCGATTGACGGGGCTTGAACCCGCGACAACCGGAATCACAATCCGGGGCTCTACCAACTGAGCTACAACCGCCACTATACACCTTTGTTGGTGTGGCGCGCATAATACATAAAATTATAATTATTGAAAAGCCTTTTAATTAAAAAAATAAAAATAAATCATAATTAAAATAATTTATTCGCAAATTTAAATACAGAAGATAAACACAGGTTGAGTGTATTTTGAGCGAATCATAAATTAATGTCCCTTTTTTTAATAAAAACTTACTGTTTTTTAAATATTAAATGTAAATTTATGTATAATAAGTCCAGCAAAATGCTTAATCACTATATACGGAGTTAATATGGATTCAATGATCACTTGGTTGAATGAAAATTCAGACCTTATTTTAGGCTACGCAATACAAATTGTAATCGCATTGGTTATATTTTTATTGGGTGGTCGTATTGCTAAGTTTTGTTCACGCTTAACGCAAAAAGCATTCGACAAGAAAAAAGTTGATGTAGCTGTAGGCGCATTTGTTGCCAGTATTGTTTATGCAATTGTATTTGCTGCCACTATATTAATGGCGCTTTCACAAGTTGGCATTGAAACAACCTCATTTGTTGCTATTTTAGGTGCTGCCGGTTTAGCCGTAGGCCTAGCATTACAAGGTTCGTTATCTAACTTTGCTTCGGGTGTGTTAATTATATTACTTCGCCCATTTAAATCAGGTGATTTTGTTGAAGCCGGTGGTAAAGCGGGTACAGTTAAGAAAATTGAAATTTTCTCTACCGAATTACGTACACCCGATAACAAAGTTATCATTGTTCCTAACTCGGGCATTATGTCGGGCGCTATTGTAAATTATTCACGCGAATCAACACGCCGTATTGATTTAGTGATTGGTGTTGGTTACGATGCCGACCTACGCAAAGCGAAAGAAGTATTAACGTCTGTATTAGATGCAGAAACTCGTTTACTTAAAGACCCAGCGTACACTGTTGCAGTATCTGAGCTGGCTGATTCAAGTGTAAATTTTGTTGTTCGCCCTTGGGTTAATAGTGCTGACTACTGGCCAACATATTTCTCGTTAATGGAAAATATTAAAATTGCATTAGACGATGCAAACATTGCTATTCCATTCCCGCAAATGGACGTACATTTGCATAAAGAAAGTTAATACTTACTTTAAATAAATAGTAACCCTTAAAAAGTAACTCATTACATGAGTTGCTTTTTACTTTATTAATAGGGTTATAAATTCAATGTGGTAAGTGTAAATTAAACTGTTTTAAAGGTTATTTTTAAATGAAATTAAAGTGTTTATCTCTAGTAATTGCTGCGGCAGTTACAACTAATGCGTACGCTGCAGATGCAGAACAAAAAACGTGGGATATTACAAGTGAAGTAGGTGCTATCATTACAAGTGGTAATACAGAAACTACAACACTTAAAGGTGGAATTAAAGTTCTTCATAATTTAGAACGTTGGAATAACGAGTATAAACTCGACGGCATCTATAAAGAAGATGAAGTAGAAGATGACGAAGGTAACTCAGAAAAACAACGTACTAACGAAAAGTATTCTTTTTCTGCACAAGGCAACTACAAATTAAATGAAGCGCATTCGCATTTATTCATTTATGGTTCACACGTATCAGACTATTTTGGTGCGTATCGTGATGAGTCAGTAATTTCTGCGGGTTACGGTCTTCGTTTATTAAACAAAAGCGACATGTGGTTAAGTGCTGAAGTAGGTCCTGGTTATAAGTTTTTTAACTACTCAGACTCAAGCACTGCCGAAGATGACAATGGCAACTTACTAGCGGGTACTAGCGAAAGTGAAATTATCGCGTTAGGTAAGTTAAACTTTGATTGGACTATTTCTGATAATGCGCGTTTTACACAGCTTCTTGCTGTTGAATACGGTGATACAAACACCAAAACCAGTTCAGAAACAGCCTTGTTAGCAAAAATTAACGGTTCACTACAAATGAAAGTGGCGTTTAATGTAACTAACAACTCAGTAGTCGCTGATGATGAAGAAAATACTGATACTGAAACATCGTTAACACTTGTTTATAGCTTTTAAAATAAACAATTACCGTTGTTAAGTACAAACTTTGAAAAAAAGGGGCATTAGCCCCTTTTTTATTTTTAATAAATTAGTGTATTATGGCCGCTAATTTTCGGCTGTAGAACTAGGGATAAACCTACCTGTGAATATTTTTAAATATTTTTTAAGCTTTTTAATTTTTGTTAGCAGCTTAAGCGCCATGGCATTTACGCCAACCAGCGCACAATTAGAGCAATTTAAAAATTTGCCAAAAGCACAACAACAAGCTTTGGCTAAACAGTATGGTGTAGATATTTCGGTTATTACAGGAAACAGCCAGCAAAGTAATACCGTACCTGAGCCGCAAGATACAATAGGCGAACGTAAACTACAAAACGAAGCACAAAACAATACAAACAAACCAGCAAAGCCTGCCCCTATAAAACCTTATGGTTACGAGTTGTTTGCAGGCGAACCCACCAGTTTTATGCCAAGCGAAACCGCCGCGGTACCCGATACCTATATTGTTGGCCCGGGCGATCAATTAAAAATTAATTTTTACGGTAAAGAAAGTAATAGTTTTAATGTAACTGTTGACCGTGAAGGGCGCTTAAGTATTCCCGATTTAACGCCTGTTAATGTTGCTGGCTTAACTTTTGCCGAAATTAAACAGTTAATAAAAGCCAAAGTAGAGCAAGAAGTGATTGGTGTGCAAGTATTTGTATCGCTAGGTCAGCTTCGTAGTATGCGTATCTTGGTATTAGGTGAAGCCTATAAACCAGGTAGTTATAGTGTGTCGTCGCTAACAACGGTATCGCATGCACTGTTTGTGAGCGGTGGCGTGAGTGATATTGCTTCTTTGCGTAATATTCAAGTAAAGCGCGCGGGTAAAGTGGTAACCACCTTTGATTTATATAATTTACTAATTAATGGCGATAGCAGTAACGACATTATATTAAAGCCGGGCGATGTAGTATTTGTACCTTCGGTAGGCCCACAAGTAACAGTAGAAGGATTAGTTAAACGTCCTGCTATTTTTGAACTTAAACAAGGCGAAACAGCCAAGCAATTATTAAAAATGGCAGGGGGACTAAAACCTGGGGCCTACAGTAAAAATGCGACAGTAGAGCGTTTTAGTAATGAACAAAAAGAAGTACTCACCGTCGACTTTTCACAAAATAATATTAACTACATTCCGCAAGACGGCGACCGTATACGCTTTAACAAAATAAGTGCGCAGTATAAAAACTCGGTAAAATTAATTGGTGCTGTAGTGCGCCCAGGTAATTACCAATGGGTTAAAGGGCAACGTATTGCAGATGTATTAAAGTCGGTACGCGGTGATTTACTGCCTCATGCCGATTTAAACTACGGTTTATTAGTTCGCGAAATGAATGTAAATGGCGATATTAGTGTTTACCAATTTAATGTAGCGCAAGCAATTACTAAAAATGCGCAAAATAACCTAACGTTAAATAGTAATGATAAAATTATTATTTTTAGTGAGTACGAAGAAAAAGAAGCAGAGCAAACTGCCGATGCTAATTCAAAAAGTGGTAATCACCAAAATGAAAGCCTTGATAATATTACAAACGAGCAAGCAAATACAAAGCAATTAAATGCTACAAGCTATGCAACAAACAGCCGTAATAACTTATTAGCGCCAGTAATAGAAAAACTTAAACAACAAGCCTCTACTAAACAAGCTATTCAGTTAGTCGAAATTAACGGCCATGTTACTTACCCTGGTGTGTATCCATTAACTATTAATGGTAATACGGCCGGATTAATTGCAGCTGCAGGGGGGTTATTAGAGTCGGCTTATACTCAACAAGCCGAGATTACGCGCCTTGCAGGTAATGATTCATCGCGTGTTGAACATGTTAGCTTTAATTTAGATAATGAGCTTTCGGGTGAGCAAGCCAATAGCATTACATTACAAAGTAAAGACACCATTAATATTTTTGCTATTCCTAACTGGCAAGAACAAGTAAAAGTAACGCTTAAAGGTGAATTAAAGTTCCCTGGTACTTATACGATACGCCGCGGCGAAACCCTTAACGATTTACTTAAGCGCGCGGGTGGTTTTTCAGCGTTTGCGGCTCAAAATGCAGCCGTATTTACCCGCCAATCAATTAAAGAGCAAGAGCAGGCCCAAATAGCACGCCTTGCGACTGAGTTGCGCCGAGATTTAGCTTCAAAAAGCTTTCAAAACTCAATTAGTAGTAGCAACTTAAGCTACGACGAAATGGACAGATTAGTAAACGACCTGGCTAAAGTAAAAGCATTAGGGCGTTTGGTTATCGATTTACCGCTAATAGCCAACAATGAACAAACCTTAGTACTACAAGATGGCGATGCGCTTTATGTACCCAGTAAGCGTGATTCAATCAGTGTTATCGGTGAGGTTAATTACTCTACATCACACTTATATAAAACGGGTGTAACGCTTGACGATTATTTAGCGTTAAGTGGTGGGGTTAAAGATCGTGCCGATGAAGATAAAATATACATTATTAAAGCCAATGGCTCGGTGGTTATTCCTAAACAAAGTAACTGGTTTGCAGTTAATAACAGTAATAACTTAGAAGCGGGCGATACTATTGTTGTGCCACTAGATTCAAGCCATATGGATGATTTAACGCTATGGAGCACGGCAACACAAATACTGTATCAACTTGGTGTAGCCGTTGTTGCAATAACCAGTATATAAAAAGCGGTATATAAGGCACTAGCATAAGCCTAGTGCCTTAAAGTGATTAAATGAGTTGCTGACAAAACACGAACATCAATTTATCACCCTTTTTATATTGCAGCTAAATATGTAAATCGAGTACTTAGAATTTATAATGGAAAATATTGAATAATATGCAGAGTACAAATATGCAAAACCCAAGTACACCAGTACCAAATAACCAGTTTGTTGCCGATGATGAAATAGATCTTAAAGAACTGTTTAGTGTTATTTGGCAAGGTAAATGGATTATTATTGCTATTACAATGGTATTTGCCATCGTTTCGGTTTTTTATTCACTACAGCTTCCTAATATATATAAATCGGAAGCGTTACTCGCACCCGCCGAAGAGCAGCAAGGTGGCGGGCTTAGTGCGCTAGCGGGGCAATTTGGTGGTTTAGCCGGTTTAGCTGGCGTTAATTTAGGTGGCGGTGGTAGTAATAAAAGCCAAATGGCGATCGAAATACTTAAATCGCGCCAATTTACCAGTAACTTTATTCAAAAGCATAATTTACTACCTAATTTAATGGCGGTTGAGTCGTGGGATTTAAATACAAATACCTTAACATATAATCCTGAGGTATATAATGCTGAAAAGAATACCTGGTTACGTGAAGTAAAAGCGCCTAAACAACCAAAGCCCTCACTGCAAGAAGCTTACAAAGAGTTTATTAAAATACTCAATGTTAACGAATCGAAAGACTCGGGAATGATTAGCCTCTCGGTAGAACATCAGTCGCCATTTATTGCACAGCAATGGGTTAACTGGTTAATACAAGATATAAACGCAGAGATGAAAACCCGTGATGTAGATGAAGCTAATAAAAGTACTGAGTTTTTAACGCTACAGTTAGAGCAAACAAAAATAGCCGATATACGCAGCGTGCTTTATAAATTAATAGAAGAGCAAACAAAAACTATTATGTTTGCCAATGTGCGTGACGAATACGTATTTAAAACCATTGATCCAGCATTGGTCCCTGAGGAAAAATCAAGTCCTAAGCGAGCATTAATTTGTATTCTCGGAGTGCTATTAGGTGGAATGTTAAGTGCCATGTTAGTACTTATTCGTCATTTTACTAATAAAAATCAGTTGGAGTATTAACTGTTATTACTTTTTATTTAAGCTTCATATTTTAATGGCTAGTGGGCTAGTGGGCTAGTGGAGTTATGGTGTTTGCTTAATTAAAAAATAACTTTATAGCATTAACAAATTTCTACGACTAATAGGATAAGTTGACAGGTTCTTTTGGTTAAAGTCATTTGTAGTGAGGCATCAATATATACGACAGTATATTCAGTAGGTATTTAAATATAACATGATACCTTTATATATTTGTAACAAAGGGCTTTGTGAAATAAGTCTCATGGAAATCATTTAAATTATACAGGGTTTATTTTGAAAATATTAGTTACAGGCGGAGCTGGTTTTATTGGTTCAGCTGTTGTTCGCCACATTATCGATAACACAGAAGACTCGGTAGTTAATGTAGATAAGTTAACTTACGCGGGTAATTTGGAGTCATTAAAATCGATAGATGATAACGAGCGATACCATTTTGAACAAGTCGATATTTGCGACCGAATAGCATTAGATAACCTTTTTAAAACATATAACCCCGATGCTGTAATGCATCTGGCTGCAGAGAGTCATGTTGATCGTTCAATTACAGGGCCTAGCGATTTTATCCAAACAAATATTGTGGGTACTTATAATTTATTAGAAGCTGCACGCGAATATTGGAGTACATTAAACGATGCGGCTAAAAAGGCCTTTAGATTTCACCATATTTCTACCGATGAGGTTTATGGAGATTTACCGCACCCGGATGAACAAGAAGGTGAGCTACCATTATTTACCGAAACAACATCGTATGCACCTAGTAGTCCTTATTCAGCGAGTAAAGCATCGAGCGACCATTTAGTGCGTGCTTGGCAGCGTACCTATGGTTTACCTACAGTTGTCACTAATTGTTCAAATAACTACGGGCCTTATCACTTTCCTGAAAAATTAATTCCTTTGGTTATTTTAAATGCATTAGAGGGTAAAGATTTACCTATTTATGGTAAAGGTGACCAAATTCGTGATTGGTTGTATGTTGAAGACCATGCTCGTGCTTTATATACAGTAGTGACCGAAGGTGCTATTGGCGAAACTTATAACATTGGTGGGCACAATGAAAAGCAAAATATTGAAGTAGTAAAAACGATTTGCGATATTTTAGATGTATTAATACCAAAAGAAACTAAATATGCAGAGCAAATTACGTATGTAACAGATCGTCCTGGTCATGATAGACGTTATGCTATTGACTCAACAAAAATGGGTGCTGAGCTTGGCTGGGCGCCAGAAGAAACTTTTGAAACGGGTTTGCATAAAACGGTTCAATGGTATTTAAATAATCAAACTTGGTGTCAAAATGTACAGGATGGATCATGTCAACGTGAACGTCTTGGGGAGATAAACCTAGATGAGCAAGGAGAATAAACGATGAAAGGGATTGTTCTTGCTGGAGGCTCAGGCACTCGCCTTTACCCAATTACAATGGGTGTTTCGAAACAATTATTACCAATTTATGATAAACCCATGATCTATTACCCAATATCAGTATTAATGTTAGCGGGTATTCGAGAAATATTGATCATTACTACTCCTGAAGACAGTGATGCATTTAAGCGTTTGTTAGGTGATGGTAGCCGATTTGGTATTGAACTGAGCTATACCGTTCAATCAAGGCCTGATGGGTTGGCACAAGCCTTTATTTTAGGTGAAGAGTTCATTGGTTGTGATGATGTATGCTTAGTATTAGGTGATAATATTTTTTATGGGCAAGGTTTTTCCCCTAAACTGAAACATGCTGTCGAAAATGCCAAAAATGGAAGTGGTGCTACTGTGTTCGGTTATCAAGTAAAAGATCCTGAACGTTTTGGGGTTGTAGAATTTGATAAAAACCATAAAGCTATATCTATAGAAGAGAAGCCAGTGCAACCTAAATCGCATTATGCTGTTACGGGGCTATATTTCTACGATAATTCCGTTGTTGGATTAGCTAAGCAGGTTAAACCTTCATGTCGTGGTGAGCTAGAAATTACTTGCTTAAATGAAATGTATTTGGAGCAAGGCAAACTTAATGTTGAGATGCTTGGCCGTGGTTTTGCTTGGCTTGACACAGGTACCCATGAAAGTTTACTCGAAGCTGCCCAGTTTGTTGAAACAATTGAAAAAAGGCAAGGTTATAAAATCGCTTGTTTAGAAGAAATTGGCTTTAATAATGGTTGGTTAACAAAACAGCAAGTAGAAACTTTAGCCCAACCATTTATTAAAAATAGTTATGGCCAATATTTAATCGAATTGATAAAAGAATAATTAATGATTGCTCTAAATAAACCACTTACACCTGACTTAGCAACTCTGACTAACTACTTAACACAAGTTAATGATAGCGGTTGGTATACTAATTTTGGTCCATTACATCAATTGCTTACTGAGCGTTTAGAAAAGTACTTAGGAGTTGAGAATCTATTACTTGTTTCAAATGGTACATTAGCGATCCAGGTGGCATGTAAAGCATTAAATATTAACTCTGCTATTACCACTCCTTTTAGCTTTGTAGCAACAACGAGTTCATTATTATGGCAGGGAATTGAAACTGCATTTAGTGATATAGATGAAAAAAGTTATAATTTATGTCCTCAAGCTTTAGATAAAGCACTAACGCAAGATAATCATTATGATGGCATTGTTGCAACTCATGTCTATGGGAACCCTTGTGATGTAAATGCACTTGGGGAAATCGCAAATAAGCATAATAAAAAAATAGTATATGATGCCGCGCATGCATTTGGTGTAAATATTGCGGGTGAGTCTGTACTTAAGTTTGGCGATGCTGGCACATTAAGCTTTCATGCAACTAAGGTGTTTCATACAGTAGAAGGTGGTGCGATCGTTTTTAAACATAAAGCTGATTATGAAAGAGCCAAGCAATTAATTAATTTTGGTATTCAAGCGAATGTAAAGTTAGGCGAGCCTGGTATTAATGCCAAACTGAATGAATATCAATGCGCAGTCGGCTTAACTTTACTTGATGAAATTGAACAAGTAATAGAGCACAGGGCATCATTATTTAATTTATACCGTGACGAATTAAATTGTATAGTTGAACTACCACAGTGGCATAATTTAGCTAATTTCAATGGTGCTTATATGCCTATCTATATTGCTGATAAAAAGTTACAGCAAAAAGTAATTGATGCCTTAGCGAGTAAAAATATTCAGAGTCGTCGTTATTTCACACCCTCCCTTGATATTGCTTATAGCGAGCAATACAGTTTTGGTTGTGAAGTTAGCCATGAAATTGCGGGTGGGGTTGTTTGTTTACCTTTACATGCGTATATGCAAAAGAAAGATATTTTGCAGGTGACCAATGAAATAAAGGCATTAGTAGTTTAATGGATTATTTAATTGACCATAATTGTTTTTAAATTGATGCTACCTAGGGGTTACAGCTAAATGCTTGCTTTTTACTCAATAGTTTTAACAAATATAAAAAAGCATAAAAATAAATGAAATCTACCACTAATGGGTTGAAATGGAGTGCAATTGAGCGATTAGTAGTTCAAGTCATCCAGTTAATTGTCATGCTTTACCTTGCTCGGTTATTAGGGCCTAATGCTTTTGGCTTGGTTGGTATGCTAGCCGTGTTTATTGCTATTAGCCAAACCTTTGTTGATAGTGGGTTTTCTTCTGCTTTAATCAGGCATACAGAGCGAACAGAAAAAGACTTTTCAACTGCATTTTATTTTAATATAGGTGTCGGAGTTTTTTGTTATAGCGTTTTATTTATAGCGGCCCCTTATATAGCGGTATTCTTTGAACAGTACGAGTTAATTAACTTATTACGAATATTAGGTTTAACGGTCATTGTTAATAGCTTTGCTATTGTACAACGAGCAAAGCTTACTATAGGTATGGATTTTAAAACTCAAGCTAAGGCTTCACTTATTAGCGTGTTTGTTAGTTGTGGTACAGCAATATACCTAGCAAATATGGGATATGGTGTTTGGGCATTGGTCGGACAAACATTAACCAATGCATTGTGTAACGTAGTCTTACTTAATATTTACATTAAATGGTTACCTACTTCGGGGTTTAGCAAAACTTCATTCGATTATTTATTCGGTTTTGGATCGAAGTTATTAGCCGCAGGGCTTCTTGATACTATCTTTAAAAATATTTACCAGATAGTAATAGGTAAACAATTTAATGCAAACGAGGTAGGTTTATTTACTCAGGCTAATCAATTAGCCAGTGTGCCAGCGATTACACTAACGTCAATAATACAGCGTGTTACTTACCCTATGTTGAGTAACATGCAAAATGATGTTGGTAAGTTTGAAGAGGCCTACTTGTTAACACTATGCATAGCTGCAGTAATTGTTTTCCCATTAATTATAGGGTTAGGTATTACAGCTATACCTCTAGTAGCTATTTTATTAGGTGAGCAATGGTTACCGGCTGCAGAATTATTAACTATTTTATGTTTTGCTTTTATGCTATATCCAATTCATGCCATTAATTTGAATTTATTGAATGTAAAAGGTCGCTCGGATATATTTTTAAAGCTCGAGCTGATAAAAAAAAGTGTAATTGTTTGTATGCTTTTAATTACAATTCCTATGGGAATTAAAGCAATGTGTATTGGTATGGTTGTACAATCGTATATTGCTTTTTTTATTAATTCCTTTTACACAGGTAAATTTTGTAAATTAAAAACAGCAAAACAATTAAAGGTACTCGCACCTATTTGGTTTGGGGTATTATTATGTGCGTTAATAACTTATTGTATTTCCTTTGTTGTTAGTTATCACATAAAAAGTGTTTATATACAGCTAGGTATTAATTTAAGTGTTATGCCTTTTTTGTATGTGACTTTTATACGGTTTTCTCAGGTGGACTTATATAGGAAAATAGTGGCAACGATTTTTAAGGCTAAAAATTGATTTCAGATCATTTAACTAAAAATATATTTTAGAGGGACTTATGGTTAAATTATTAACAAAAAGTGATCTTAATTGCTTTTTTAAGCTTTTAAATGAAATAGATGATGAATTTTCCCCATCTCTTTCTTCACGAGTTACGTTAGATGAATACACTTTAAAGTTACTAACACACGCAACCGTTTTTGGTATATTTCAACAAGAATATTTGGTTGGAGCTATTGCTGTTTATATGAACGACTTGGAAAGTGGAGTAGGGTATTGTCCGTTTATTGGTGTTTCATTCAAAAATAGAAAACAAGGTCTAAGTCAAAAATTATTAGATACAGCTATTAGTAACTTGAAAGATGATTGTTTTAAAATACTAAGGCTTACAGTAAAGAAAGATAGTGGAGCATTCTTTTTATATAAAAAGAATGGGTTTCATATTGTAAATAAATTTACATACTCAGATACAAATGTTGAAGGTTATGAAATGGAATTAAAATTATCGTGAATATATTTAAAACTCCAATTATAAAGTTGCAATATTTAGGTGTAAATTTATTTATTAAACGTGATGATTTATACCCTATATCAGGTGGTGGAAATAAAGGGCGTAAAGCTGAGTATATTCTCTCTAAGTGTATAGCTGAGGGTAAAAATGCGGTGGTAACCTGCGGAGGAGAGCAATCTAATCACGTCAGAGCTACAGCTATTCGATGTAAAGAACTTGGTTTAGCGTGTACCATTGTCATCCATGCACCAGATACTAATAACAATGAAGGTAATTTAAAGTTATTAAGGGTATTAGGGGTGAAAATTGTCTTCTGTGATATGGCCGATGTAGCCAATGTTATGGATGAAGAAATGGCCAAATTTATCACGCAAGGTTATAAACCTTTTTATATCTGGGGGGGGGGACATTGTATTGAAGGTACTCAAGCATACTACGATGCAGCTATAGAAGTACAGGAACAATCTGATGTAATGTTTAATTATGTCTTTCATGCTAGTGGTACAGGAGCTACACAAGCTGGGTTACACCTTGGTTTTAAAACAGCTAGCGCTTTAACGCAAGTTATAGGCGTTAGTGTTGCTAGGCAGAACCCGCGTGGAACAGAAGCTATTACAAATTCAATAACGGAATTTATAATAAAAAATAATTTAGCAAGTAACTTATCTGAAAATGTAGCATTTGACGATAGCTTCATGTGTGGTGGCTATGAAAAAACATCATCAGAACAGCTTGAAATGATAAAAAGGGTTGCTAGTAAAACGGGTATAATACTCGACCCCACATACACTGGTAAAGCCTGGTATGGTATGGAACAATATGTAAAAAACGGTAAGGTAAAGCCAGGTAGTAATGTACTCTTTTGGCATACCGGTGGTTTATTAAACTTAATGGCATCAAAATTTATATGAATATTTTATTAACTTCTGTTGGGCGACGTAGTTATTTAGTTGAATACTTTAAATCGGCAGTAGCAAGCTTAAATGGAAAAGTTCATGCCGCAAACAGTATTGAAACTTATGCGCTGCAACAAGCTGATGAGCACGTTATAACTCCAGAAATATACTCAGAAGCCTACATTCCATTTTTATTAGATTATTGTCAAAGTAATCAAATAACGATAATTATTTCTCTATTTGACATTGACTTGCCTATTTTAGCGAAGAATAAAGTATTGTTTAAGCAATCAGGCATTGAAGTAATTGTTTCAGATAAAAGTGTTATTGATATTTGTAATGATAAATGGAGGACCTACCAGTTTTTGGTTGGCCATAATATAAATACACCACAAACATATATTTCACTTAATGATGCGATAGCTGCACTTAACAATAACACTTTAACTTACCCTGTCATTATAAAGCCTCGTTGGGGGATGGGATCAATTGGTATTTACAAAGCTGATAACATTGAAGAATTGCATGTTCTTTATAACAAAGTTAAAAATGAAATTAATTCATCTTACCTTAGGTTTGAATCTGCGGCAGACAGTAATGCTATTTTGATTCAAGAATGCATACAGAGCGATGAGTACGGAATTGAAGTTATCAATGATTTAGAAAAAAACTACATCACTACCTTTTGTAAGCAGAAGTTAGCTATGCGCTCAGGTGAAACAGATCAAGCGATAACAATTGAAAACCGTAAATTATCAGCTATCGGTAAAGCATTGTCTTCATCATTAGGGCATATTGGAATTTTAGATTCTGATTGTTTAGAAAAAAATGGTGAATATTTTGTCTTAGAACTTAATGCAAGGTTCGGTGGGCAATATCCATTTTCACATTTGGCAGGTGCAAATATTCCAAAACAAATTGTTGATTGGTGTATTGGGCAAAAAACTAACAAAGACCTAACTACAATTACTGTCAATATACTTTGCAGCAAAGATATAAAACCAGTAAAGCTTTAATATGAAAAAAATATTACATATTTGCTCAGATGAGAAGTTTATAGATCATGCTATAGTAAATTTTAATGCTGTAGATTATGTTACTAATGACTTTCTAGTCATTAGTAACAGTAAGCAGTTGAAATACATAAAAAATGATAATGTAACTATTCAATCAAGAAAGTCATTTTTTATTCAGATATTGTTTGGGCGTTTAAATGAATACGATGCAGTGGTCTTTCATTCATTAACAGACGTTTTTAAGTTATTTATAAAGTTGCTCCCCAAAAGGCTAACGATATGCTGGATTGGTTTTGGGTTTGATTATTATGATTACAGTATTTTGATGAATAATCATAGAGAGGTAAAAGGGATTAAAGGCTTTATTAAAAATAAAATATTAAACTTAAATTCAGCATATGATTATATAAATTATTTTTCCCCTGTTTTAGAAAGCGAATTCGAAAGTGTTTCTAATTACCTAAATTTAAAAGCATGTTACGTTCCTTGGAATTATGGTTCATCTGATAGTATTATTGAAAAGTTAAAAAATGAATATGTGTCAGGAGATTCAATATTATTAGGTAATAGTGGTGCAGAAACAAATGACCATATAGAGGTGATTAAAGAGTTAATTAGTTTAGGGGAAACAAGAGAAATTATTGTGCCTTTATCATATGGAGGTAGTGACGAATATGTGAGTTCTATTATATCAATGCTGGAAAAAAGCTCTTTAAATTATACAGTATTGAAGGATTTTATTACTCAGGCTGAATACTTTAAAATTCTTAAAAGATGCTCCTTTGTGATAATGAACCACAAAAGGCAACAAGCTATGGGAAATATTGTTATGATGTTGTCTTTGGGGGCTAAAATCATTTTAGATAAAAATAATCCTGCATATGAATACCTAGTCAAATTAAATTTTAATATTTTTGATAAAACTCAGCTAAATTCAACGTTACAAAAAAAACTGCCAAGTAATATTGCGTTAAAAAATAAAAATTTAGCATTAGAAAATTACAATCGCAGAAATACTTTGGATAAAACAAAAAGGCTGGTTACAACTTTAATTAATGCGTAATGGCTTAGTGTTAAATTATAGGAATATTATATATCTATTATTACCTAAGGGGGCCATCAAAAAATATTGTTTTTACGGTGAAATTATCACCTAAATAGAGTTTTAAATATAGGTAAATATATATCCAGTAAAATAACAATAGATTGAATATTCTGGTCTAGTTGAATTGGACACTTTAATTTTGGATAATACTATCCACTATAGACGCGGATATGAATACAAAACGTCAATACAAAACTTATACAAATGAATTTAAAACAGGTGCGTTAGCATTAGTTAGTGAGTAAGGTTATACCATTCAGGAAGTCGTATCTGCTTTCGGCATAATCAACAGGTTACTTTACAGTTGGAAACAGAAGGCAGAAGAGCAAGCAAATTCATCTGTTAATCCTGATGAACGAGTTGAATTACTAGCGCTTCGCAAAAAAGTTAAACATCTCTGTATGGAGAAAGAATACTAAAAAGGCCATTGCCTTCTTCGTGAAAGAAATGAAGTAAAGTTTCGATATATTAGAGCAAGCCATTCTAAATACTCGATAAAACTACTTTGTAATACTCTGCAAGTGAACCGCAGTGCATTTTATGATTGCCAGAACGACTAGCTAAAATTATCAGTGAAGAAGAGCTTAATATGTATCGTACAGCTCGGTAATTATTTAAGCGTAGCCGTGATAGCTTAGGCTCTCGTCAATTGTGTGAAAACTAAAGTAGCAGGCTTTAAAGTTGGTTGATACCGTAGGCGTAGCATTATACCAAGTCGAAATTGGTGGTGAAGAAATGTCAAGCTTATAAAGTAACAATAAAGCGTAAATACAGTAATAGCGTAGCTGATAATGTTTTAAAACAACAATTTAATCCAACTCATGAAAATATAGTATGGGCAAGTGATGTAATCTACTTAAGAACAAATCAAGGCTGGATGTATCTAGCGGTTGTTATGGATTTATATTCTCGACGAGTTATTAGATGGTCTATATCTAAGAGTATGACGGTTGATTTGGTTGAGCGTGCATTGCAAATAGCGATTAACATCAGAGTAAGGCTCTCAATAAATTAGTGTGCGGGTTTTAGTTGTTTATATAATGAACGCTATTGGTGAATGGTTGTTGGGTATTGTTTATTTAACACGTAGTACGGTGAAAGTAGATTTGAAGAATATTATTACAATCATGAGTGACTGTATAAACACTCGGCAATTTAACGCCTATTAATTATGAGCAAATTACAAAGTTAGGTGTCCGATTGGGCTTGGACAGAGTCGTTGTCAACTAGACATAATATTCGGAAAGTTAACGTCAAATTACAATTAAAAAATATAGAGGTGAAGACGTGTTTTTAGGTGTATTACTTGGACAAATTAGATGAATAAATATATCAGTGTTAGTTTTTTTTGGGGTTTCTCCTTGCTTTTTATAAGTTCTTATAGTTATTTTTTGAGTCTCACCTTCATTATTCTATCATTTCCGCTTGTACATCATTTACGTATTGATTTTTTAGCTTGTATTTATTTTGTTTTTACATTGTCTTATATACAAAGTGCTTTTATTCCTCAATCAGACTCTATTAGTTATTTGTATTACTTTGAGCATTTATCTTATGAAAATAACATCGGGGGGCTAAAGGATTTAAATGTTGGATATTATTCATTAAATTTTTTGGGAAGACTTTTTTTTGATAAAGAAAACTTTTTTTTCATTAATAGTATGTTTCTTTATTCAATGTTACTTTTCCTAATTCATCGCTTAGATAAACAACTTATTTTACTATTGTTTATATTAGTATGTTTTCTTGGTTTTATTAATAATATAAATTTTTTAATTAGACAATATTATTCATCAATAATCTTATTAATTGCCTTTTCATGTGGTACTGATTTTAAAAGGAGTTGTTTAGTAAGAGGTATACTCTATATTGTTGCATTATCTTTTCATTTGAGTGCAGTATTATTTATGCCTGTCACCCTTCGGAAAGTCAGAGAGAAAATTTTAAATAATTGGTTTAAATTAATCATTATCTCCATTGCTATATCACTTGTATTTAACATTTCTTTTTTACATTATTTATATACTTTTTCAGATGTTTTTCCTCTTTTTGAGAAGCTAAGGTATTATCAAAGTATTGTTAATATCACTCCTGTAGCTCCGCACCGACTAGCAATAAATATTCTTCTATTTTTATTTTTAATGGGAGTTAATATAAAGCATTTATCCGAAAGGGATAAGATTTTTCAGGCTTTATTGATATACTCTATGATCTTATATATCAGTACATCTGGAGTTAGTGTACTTGCATCTAGGCTGGGGTTTTTTATTGAGTTTTTTTTAGGAGTATTTGTTTATATACCCTTAAAATACCGGGACAAATATTCATTCTTTACTATCAAATTTAACCCTTTGGTTATGATTTGGCTGTATGTGTTTTTACAGGCGATATATTGGGGCAGTATGAATGAAAAATCACATACCATAAAATATTTCAATGGTGAATTATTATCATCAGGATGGTTTTTGTTGTGATGATGTTTTTTAGGGTTTTTTAATATTAAAAATAATTTAAATTAATTATGTAGGTTTGCTTAGAATGAATATTTCGGTAATTATCCCAAATTATAAACGTATTTTTGAATTAAAACGTTGTATTAACAGTGTATTCAAGCAGAACTTTAATGGGAAAGTTGAAGTGCTTGTCGTCGATGATTTTTCTCCAAATGTCGATGAAATAATGAAAGAGTTAAACAACTTAATTGTTCCTAATAATTTTGTTTTTAAAACTATTTTCCATTCAAAAAATAAAAATGCTTCAGCTGCTCGAAATACAGGTATACAAAAAGCAACTGGAGAGTTTGTTGCACTACTTGATTCCGATGATCAATGGCCTATTGATTATTTAAAACATCAATATGAATTTCATGAGAGTTTAAATGAAAAATCATTTAGTTATAGCTTTACTAAAAATATAACTGACGAAGGATGTTGGATTAAACCTGATTTCCCTTTTGAGTCAAATAAATACTCTATAGGTGAGTATATTTTTCTTAAAAAACAATCGTTACAAACAAGTGGTTTATTTGGTAGATTAGACAGTTTTAAAAAAAATTTATTTGATGAACGTCTAAAGTCATTTCAAGACTATTCTTTTTGTATAAACGCTGACTATAATGGTTTTTCTTTTGTATTGAATAGGGATGTTACTGTGGACCGTTACATTTCCTTGAAAGATAATGGAGATCATGTCGGAAGGAAAGTGGACCCTAATTATTTAGATTTTTGGTTGACAGAGCACTTTGATAAGATGAGTTCGTCTGCTGTTTCTGCATACAAAGTTAGGAATCTTGAATTTTATGATTTGAGTTTTCTTGCTTATCTTCGAAAACTTTTTAATGAATGTAATAAAAAGACTTACTCCTTAGTAATTGAAGCTATTCTGAAGTGTTTTTTTAAAAAAATCTATAGATTTAAATTTTTTATTAAATGTAGAATTTTAATTAAAAATTTATTTTAATTAACAGGTTTAAAATACCTTCTTTATAGAATTAAATTATGAGATTACTTTTTTCAGAGAATGAGCAGTATTATCGAGATTTAGGTTTAGTGGATAAGCCTGGATTAGTTTATACATTTGGTGGTTGCCGATTTTATAACAAAAATAGCTTATTTTTTGATAAGTTCGATAGTTTTGTATGTGCTTTTTATACAATGCCACATAATGTTTTACTTACATTAAAATTTAAAGAGCTAAATAAAGCCACAATATTATGTACTGATGGTGTATTTGATTTTTCTAATGCTATAGCTAATCCAATGGTTAGTAAATATGGTGTTATTATGTACCACCCTATAATACAATCTAATTTTTTATGTGTAGGTACTACCGAAAAATCTTATTTTTCAAATCAAGTTAGCTCATTTAATTATTTGCCTACAAGAGTGTTGTCAAAAAGTGATATGTTGATTTTACCAAATATAAAAAAAGTATTAATAACAACTGCTAATACATCTTACTTTAATGACATAGAGTTTAATGCGTTGTGTAGTTTGATGCTTGATACACTCAAAGTACTAATAAAAGAAAATGTACTATTTGCAGTTAGAATTTTTGATCAAAAGCTTTTAGCTTTTTTAGAGTCGAACTTACAAATAGAGTTTGAGAATGATATAGAGTTTGATTTTGAAAAAACTTTAGAGGCTTATTCTAGCGTTATAACAACGCCAAGCAGTATAGCTATTACAGCTATGTTTCATAAAAGAGCTGTAGGGTTATTGGTTTATAGGGATAAGCCTATGCTTTTGCAAAGTGGTTGGCTAATACCTTCAGGTACTGTTTTTGAGCAAAACCTAGAGAGCTTTTTAACACTAGAGCCACAGCGTTTAAATATTCAAACAAATATACTTAAAACATATTTAGCGCAAGAAGGTATTACCGAACTGTTAGAAGAGCTAAGTACTTCAAGGGAGGTGATCAAAACTAATACACAAGATTATATAAATCAAAGCATGCTAAATATGCTTAATTCTAGTTTTAATTTTAATTTTGAATGGTGGGTTAGGAAACTGTATCTCAGATTTAAAAGTAATGGGATTATAAAGAAAATAAGATTATATATCCGCTAAATATACATTATATAGAGTTACCATGAAGAAAATAATTCATATACAAGTTGTTCCTCAACTATCAGGAGTACAGCAAGTTTCTTTAGATATTTTAAAAGGGTTAGGGCCTGATTTTGATAAATATATTTTGTTTGGGGGAAGGTCAGAAGATGACTCTTTTAATAAAAACTTTGAAGAATATGGAATTAAAGTAATATATGTTGAAAGTTTAGCTCGTAATATATCGCTTAAAGACATAAAGGCTTTTTGGGATTTATATGTTTTTTTTAAAATTAATGACTTTGATATAGTGCATACTAACTCAACTAAACCAGGTATATTAGCGCGCGTAGCAGCAAAGCTTGCAGGGATAAAGCAAGTTTATCATACTGTACATGGCATCGCTTTTCACCAGCATGAGCCCCGCTTAAAAAGATTTTTTTATTATTCATTAGAAATAATATCTTCATTGTTCGGTGATCTGAACATTACAGTTAATAAATATTATCTTAAATATTATCCGCGTCTTTTTTGTAAATCACAAGCTGTCTATAATGGCGTTGATTTTTCTAAATTAACTGTGCAAAAACGAAATTCCTCTGACTGTATTAATATAGGTTTTTTTGCACGGCTAGATCAACAAAAAGATCCTTTAACCTTTATTCATATTGTTAACCACTTGCTTGAGAATAAAATGCTACACCATAAAGTGCACTTTTACTTGGCTGGAGATGGAGAGCTGCGCGAACAATGTTTAGATTTGATAAAAAGATTAAACTTAAATAAGACAATTACTTATGTCGGTTGGGTCTCTAATAAATCTGATTTTTTTAATGGGATTGATATTTTGTGTCAACCATCTTTATGGGAAGCATTTGGATTGAATTTAGCTGAAGCCGGCTATTTTTCTATTCCTTGTGTTGCGTCAAATGTCGAAGGCATACCTGAAGTAGTTTTACATGATAAAACAGGTATTTTATGTCCGGCACAAAATGTAAAGTTATTTTCAGAGGCTATAGCAAAATTGGTTAATGATGCTGAATATAGGGCATTATTATCGGCGCAAGCAGCTAAGAATGTTAAAGTAAACTTTCAACAGTCAACTATGGTAAAGCATTATAAAGAATTATATTTAAATAATGAGTAATGCCTATTTATATTAAATAATATTTACTTAACTCCTAATGTATAATCTAAGTCTAATTAAAGTAATCATTTAAAAGGTTTTTAATATGTTTTTAATTGCAGGTCCGTGTGTCATTGAGTCTGAAGGCTTAGTCCTTGATACTTTTGGTCATTTACAAGAAATAACAAATAAACTTGGTATTGAGTATATTGCTAAGTCTTCATTTACAAAAGCAAACCGTTCATCTGCTTCAGCATTTACTGGTCCAGGTATTGAAGAAGGCTTAAAAATTCTTCAAAAAGCCAAAGAACAATTAGGCGTTAGAGTCTTAACTGATGTTCATGATGATACTCCATTAGATGAAGTTGCATCAGTAGTTGATGTTTTACAAACACCTGCTTTTCTAGTGCGTCAAACTGGATTTATTCAACGTGTAGCTTCAATGGGGTTACCTGTCAATATCAAAAAAGGACAATGGATGCACCCTTCTGATATGGCTCCTGTTGTTGAAAAGTGTAAAGCTGTAGGTAATGAAAATATTTGGTTATGCGACAGAGGTACTAGTTTTGGTTTTGGTCAGCTTATAAATTACATGCCAGGCCTAACTATTATGAAAGAAACAGGCTGTAAAGTCGTAATGGATGCAACACATAGTGTACAAATGCCAGGAACTTTGAATGGTTCTACTGGCGGCAACCGTGTTCACGTTCCAGCTATAGCTCGTGCTGCTGTTGCTGTAGGTATTGATGGTTTATTTATGGAAACACATCCAGATCCAGATAATGCTTTATGTGATGGACCTAATATGCTGCCTCTAGAGCACATGGAAGAAATGTTAGAAACGTTATTAGAGATAGATGAGGTTGTTCACCGCCGAAGTTTTATTGAAACTAAATTACGTTAATTATCCTATTTTATAGTTGTATTAAATGACTCTTGAAAATATAAAAGTAGTGATCCCTGCTAGGTATTCATCTACTCGTTTACCTGGTAAACCCTTATTACAAATTAAACAAAAACCTATTTTTTGGCATGTGGTTCAACGCTGTTTAGAAGCTGGATTTAAAATTTCTGATATTCACGTTGCGACAGATGACATTAGAATAGTTAACGAAGCTACTCATTTGAATATACCTATTATTATGACCTCTACAGAGCATGAAAGTGGCAGTGATAGAATTAATGAAGTTGCAGAAAAAGAAGGTTGGTCAGAGGAAACTGTTGTTTTAAATGTACAGGGAGATGAGCCTTTAATCCCAGTAACATTAATCAAGGAATTATCGGCTTTTACACTAAGTAATCCGGAATTTTTAATAACGACGGCAGTTAAGCAGGTTAATTCTTATAATGACTACATTAACCCTAATATCGTTAAAGCCATCTTAGGTGAAAAAGGGCGGGCATTATATTTTACTAGATCGCCAGCTCCTTTGTGTAGAGATAATCATAATAACCTATCCCTTGCTTATAAACATGTTGGGATTTATGCATATACAGTTGCATCATTAAGGAGGTTTTGTTCTTATCCAGAAGCTCCTTTAGAGAAATATGAAAAACTAGAGCAATTAAGGGCATTAAGTCACGGTATGAGCGTGGGCGCTTTTATTTTTGATGGCAATATAGAGCATGGTGTAGATACTATTTCTGATTATGAAAGAATCAAAAGTTTAATAGAAAATGAAAATTATGATACAAGCAATTGAAACCGCGAAAGAAGTAATCAATATTGAAGTGGCAGGCTTAAAACACATGTCTACCAATTTAGGAAATGATTTTTCACAAGCTGTTAGTACTATTATTGACACTAAAGGCAGGGTTATTATTTGTGGAATGGGGAAATCAGGACTAATTGGAAAAAAAATTGTAGCTTCTTTAGCCAGTACAGGAACGCCTAGTTTTTTTATGCATCCTGGAGAAGCTTTTCATGGTGACCTTGGTATGGTAAAGCCTGAAGATATTTTTATTGCTATTTCAAACTCAGGTGAGACAGATGAAGTATTAAAGTTACTACCATTTTTGAATGATAATGAGAATTTCATTATTGGGATGACAGGTGATGCAGACTCTACTTTAGCAAAGCATTCTCATTGCCATTTGAATGTTGCTGTTCCTAAAGAAGCTTGTCCCTTACAACTTGCCCCAACTTCCTCTACAACAGCAGCTCTAGTGATGGGGGATGCTTTAACTGTCGCTCTTATGGAGGAACGAAATTTTAAACCAGAAAATTTTGCTCGTTTTCACCCTGGAGGTAGTTTAGGACGGCGTTTATTAAGTAAAGTCAAAGATGAAATGGTCAATGAAAATTTACCGGTAGTTTCATCTGATGCGCCTTTGTTAGATGTAATCAATACTATTTCTAGCGGTAAGTTAGGAATAGCACTTGTTAAAAATAAAACACTTATTAATGCGATTATTACTGATGGAGACTTAAGACGAGCGATGGAGAAATATGGTAAAAATGTCTTTGATTTAAAAGCTTCAGATATTGCGACTATAAATCCACTTAGTACAACTTCTGATAGTAGCTATCAGCTTGCTTTTGAACTGATGCATGAGAAAGGCATAAGCTCATTGGTTGTAAAAGAAAGTGAAAACATAGTTGGTGTTTTAAAGATTTAAGTCTCATCTATTTGGTTTCCCCATACCTTCTGTCCGGAGTTTTTTAAGTTAGTGGTCGCATCAAGTTAAATTTTATGTAACCCACACTTCTTATCTTTCTCTGGATTTAACAGTTCTTCAGCATACTGGACTTCTCAGACTTGACTATCGTTAAAGAGTGTTTTTCATAAGCTCTCCTGCGTTAAGGTGTACGAAAAAATCCTACTTTTGACTTCTATTATTTTTTTGGGAGATTACCATATTAGGGGAATGTCAGTTATGAAATTCATTATTCTTAAAAAATCTAAACATATGACTGAAATTCATTTGCTTATATAGCTATTAGTTTGTCTTTAAATGTATAATTAGCTGTGTGGTTATTTCTAAATTGGAAACGAGCTATAATGGCTTATATATTTTGATAGGGAACTTATGTTAATTGACCTTTTTTTTACTTTTTTTATTGCATTTGCAATATTGTTCTTAATGCGTAAAGTGGCACGTAAAATTGGTTTGGTTGATAAGCCCTCAGGCAGAAAAATGCACACAGGGAATATCCCGTTAGTAGGTGGTGTTGCAATTTGTATTACCTTAGTGCAATACGTTTATTCACACCCCGGAATGATTAACCATGCTAACTTGTATATGTTATGTATAACAGGATTAACTGCTGTTGGTGCATTAGACGATCGTTACGATTTAAGTGTTAAAATACGTATGCTAGTGCAGGGCATGATATCTTTTGCAATGATTTATTATGCTAATGCGCAATTAATAAGCTTAGGTAATTTATTAGGATTTGGTGATATTCATTTAGGCAACCTTGGCGCTATTATTACCGTTTTTGCTGTTATCGGCTGTATTAACGCATTTAATATGGTTGATGGTATTGACGGTTTGTTAGGGGGGCTTTCTATTGTCACGTTTGGGAGTATTGGTATTTTACTAGCGCTGTCAGGCGAGCAGAGTTTGAGCTATTTATGTATTTTGCTAGTCGTGAGTGTAGTGCCCTATATATTAATGAATTTAGGATTTGTAGGCCATAAACGTAAAGTATTTATGGGCGATGCCGGTAGTATGATGATAGGCTTTACCGTGATTTGGTTACTTATTGGGGCAAGCCAGACCCCAGGTAACCCAATAATACGCCCAGTAACGGCACTATGGTTAATAGCCGTACCGTTAATGGACATGACGGCAATTATGATACGCCGAGTACAACAAGGAAAATCACCTTTTAAGCCCGATAGAGAGCATTTACATCATATATGCCAGCGTTTAGGGTGTAGCCCTTTACAAACACTATGCTTGATTTGTTTTATTGCTACTCTTTTTGCCGGTATTGGGGTGTTAGGTGAGATATTAAATATACCAGAGTTCGTCATGTTTTATGGCTTTATCATTTTATTCTCAGTGTATTTATTAGTACTCATTAATTATAAAAAAGTTGATGCTATTTTATTGAAATTAAAAAAACTATAACTTTAATCATTTAAGTTATAGAAAGATCAATTAAAGGAAGAATATGAAAATTGCTGTGGTAGGTACTGGCTATGTAGGACTTTCGAACGCAATGCTTTTATCGCAACATAATGAAGTGGTCGCACTTGATATAGACGCAAAAAAAATTGCGCTGTTAAATAATAAGCAATCTCCAATTGTCGATGCTGAAATAAGTGGGTTTTTAACGCGTAGTGATTTAAACTTTACAGCCACGACAAATAAAGCTTTAGCTTACAAAGATGCTGATTTTGTCATCATAGCGACTCCAACCGATTACGATGCTGAGAACAATTACTTTAATACGAGTTCTGTTGAGGCGGTTATTAAAGAAACCATTGAGTATAACCCAAATGCGGTAATGATAATAAAATCAACAATTCCAGTTGGGTTTACTAAAGAGATTAAACTGCGATTAAATGTTGAAAACTTAATGTTTTCACCTGAGTTTTTACGCGAAGGTAAAGCATTATACGACAATTTACACCCTTCGCGCATTGTAGTGGGTGAGCAAAGTGAGCGTGCAGAGGTTTTTGCCAACTTGCTTAAACAAGGTGCCATTAAAGAAAGCGTTGAAATACTGTTTACTGACTCAACTGAAGCCGAAGCCATTAAATTATTTTCGAATACCTATTTAGCAATGCGAGTTTCTTATTTTAACGAGCTTGACAGTTATGCCGAATCGCATGGGTTAAATGCAAAACAAATTATTGAAGGGGTGGGTTTAGATCCCCGTATCGGTAGTCACTATAATAATCCTTCGTTTGGCTATGGTGGTTATTGTTTACCTAAAGACACCAAACAGCTTTTAGCTAACTACGCCGATGTACCTAATAATATTATTGGTGCGATTGTTGATGCGAATACTACTCGAAAAGATTTTATTGCTAATGCTATTATTAAGCGAAATCCTAAAGTGGTCGGGATATATCGTTTAGTAATGAAAGCAGGATCTGATAACTTTAGGGCATCAGCGATACAAGGAATAATGAAGCGCATTAAAGCAAAAGGGATTGAGGTGGTTGTATATGAACCTGTACTTGAAGACAATGAGTTTTATCGTTCTCGCGTCATTAAAGACTTAGCTGAATTTAAAAAAATATCAGATGTAGTGGTATCTAATCGTATGGTTGAGGAATTAAAAGGTATAGCTGATAAAGTATACACTCGTGATTTATTTGGTAGTGATTAATATTTGTTAGAACAGCGGGCTTATGCCCGCTAAATTTTGAATAAGTAAAGGCGTATTATTTCCTATATGGTATGGAGTGTCACAAAAAATCCCCACCCCTTTAATCCATACTTTTAGTATTAAAGCTTTTATTCACTCCCCAATTTCTATTTTCACCCCAGGATCTAACACCTGTTTGCATTTTTCGGCTAGGGCTGCTTTGGCATTGTCTTCACCATGCACAATTTTTATATGGTGTGGTTTTTTGCGCATACCTGTTACAAATTTTATTAACCCGCTTTGATCGGCGTGGGCGCTGTATCCACTGATGGTGTGTACTTTGGCGTTAATCGTTATGCGGTGGTTATTTATAAATACATAACCGTTGCGGGGGCCATATTTTTGTATATCGCGCCCTAAAGTACCTGCTCCTTGGTAGCCTACAAATAAGATGTCGGTTGTTTTATTTGCTAAAAAGCGCTCTAGGTAGTTTACGATTCGCCCGCCGCTACACATGCCACTGGCGGCAATAACGATGGCGGGTATGTGGTGTGAGCTTAAATAATTAATAATACTTAAATGTTCCTGATGGCTATCTACTGTGGTTAAGTTGTTAAAATTAAGTGGGTGGCGGCCTTTAGCTGTTTTACGTTTGGCTTCGGCATCCCATAGGTGTTGAAACTTTTTATATTGAGTAGTGAAATTAGCTGCCATGGGGGAGTCGAGAATAACGTGTAAATTATGCCATGGCGATGCTTTAGCGGCGGTATGAATTATTTGCTCTAGCTCGTACAGTAGCTCTTGTGTGCGACCAATGCTAAAGGCGGGAATAAGTACTACGCCGTTATCGGCTACGGCTCGTGTAATAACATTTTTTAAGGTTTTGGTACGTTGTTTTCTCCCTTCGTGGTTTTTATTACCGTAGGTTGATTCGATCACTAATGTGTCGGCTTTGTAGGGGGCTTTTGGGGCGGGGAGTAAAGGTGTGTAAGGTGCGCCTAAATCTCCTGAAAATACGATACGGTGAGTTTGTTTGTGTTTTTTTATGTCTATTTCAACATAGGCTGAACCTAATATATGGCCTGCGCGTTGAAAGCGCCCATAAGCGGTATGTTCGCCTAGGCAAGGCAGTTTAAACTTTTGTTTAAAATTAACGGCCACTATATATTTCTTTAGTAAATTTAAGCAGGCGTTGATTATTTTAGGGTTGCGAGTAACACCTACTTTTAGTGCGTCTTCGATTACTAGCGGAAGTAAGCTGGCTGAGGCGATGGTGGTAAATATTGGGCCAGTAAACCCTGCGGCTAGTAAGTAGGGTATGCGCCCTACGTGGTCTATATGGCAATGGGTAACGATAAGTGCGGCGACGGTGGTTATGTCAAATTCAATGGCTAGGTCGGCTCGTTCGTCGTGCCCTTGAAATAATCCGCAGTCGATTAATACTGATGATTGTTCATTTATAATTAGCTGGTGGCAAGACCCAGTGACTCCTGTTACGGCTCCGTGGTGTAATATGTTCATAACAAGTCCTTTGTTGTTGTACATATTAATAATAGAAAATGAGCTTAAAAAAGCAAAAGACTGCTTTGTTTGATAGGTGCTGTTTTTAGTGATTAAGCCATTTATTCACAAAGAGGCGCTGCGTTTTGGAGTAGTGATTTAGGGATTGAAACGTGTTTATTGGCTTTTGTCTTTGATTTTTAAGTGATTAAGACATATATGCACAAAGAGACGCTTCGCTGATGAGGCGCTGCGCTTTTGGAGTAGTGACTTAGTAATAGATCTTGTTTGGCTGTGTGTTTTAGCTTCTCATTTACTCTCATTTACTTCTCTTTGTGAGCATTGGTTTTTGTCTTTGGTTTTAAGTGATTAAGTGACTATTTGCACAAAGAGACGCTTCGCTGATGAGGCGCTGCGCTTTAGAGTAGTGACTTAGTAATTTAGTAATTTAGGGGCTGAAACGTGTTTATTGGCTTTCATTTACTTCTCTTTGTGAGGAATGGCTTTTGTCTTTGGTTTTTAGTAACTAAGACATATTTGCACAAAGAGGCGCTTCGCTCAGGAGGCGCTGCGCTTTAGAGTAGTGACTTAGTGATTTAGGGGCTAAAACTTGTTTATTGGCTTCTCATTTGCTCTCATTTTCTGCTCTTTGTGAGCAATGGTTTTTGTTTTTGGTTTTTAAGTGATTAAGTGACTATTTGCACAAAGAGACGCTTCGCTGATGAGACGCTGCGCTTTAGAGTAGTGATGTAGTAATGTAGTAATTTGGGGATTAGAGCGTGTTTTGGCTTCTCATTTACTCTCATTTACTCTCATTTACTCTCATTTACTCTCATTTGCTTCTCTTTGTGAGCATTGGTTTGTGTCTTTGGTTTTTAAGTGATTAAGTGATTATTTGCACAAAGAGACGCTTCGCTCAGGAGGCGCTGCGCTTTAGAGTAGTGACTTAGTAATTTAGTAATTTAGTAATTTAGTGATTAGATCTTGTTTTTTGTGTTTTGGCTTCTCATTTACCCTCATTTTCTTCTCTTTGTGAGCAATGGCTTTTGTCTTTTGTTTTTAGTGATTAAGTGACTATTTGCACAAAGAGACGCTTCGCTGATGAGGCGCTGCGCTCAGGAGGCGCTGCGCTTTAGAGTAGTGATTTAGGGGCTAAAACGTGTTTATTGGCTTCTCATTTACCCTCATTTTCTTCTCTTTGTGAGCAATGGCTTTTGTCTTTTGTTTTAAGTAATTCAGACATTTTTGCACAAAGAGGCGCTTCGCTGATGAGACGCTGCGCTTTAGAGTAGTGAATTAAGGGCTAAAACGTGTTTATTGGTTTCTCATTTACTTCTCTTTGTGTGCATTAGTTTTGTTTTATTGGTTTTTATGTTGTTCAAACGATAAAGGCTGCCTATTGGCAGCCTTTTACTTTTTGTAATTACTTTTGATACCCATTTGGGTTATTAGATTGCCAACGCCATGTATCTTGCATCATGGTGTCGATACCGCGTTCGGCTTGCCAACCAAGCTCCGTTAGCGCTTTTTCTGGTGCGGCATAACATGCCGCTATATCACCGGGTCTACGTGGTGATATTTTATAGGCAATGCTTTTACCACTGGCTTTTTGAAACGCATTAACCATTTGCATAACTGAGTAGCCGTTACCAGTACCTAAGTTATATACTAGCGCACCATTGTTTTCGGCTATTTTATTTAATGCTTTTAAATGGCCTAGGGCTAAATCGACAACGTGAATGTAGTCGCGTACGCCTGTGCCGTCTATGGTGTCGTAGTCGTCACCAAAAACACCTAGTTGTGCTAACTTTCCTACCGCCACTTGTGAAATATAAGGGAGTAAGTTATTTGGGATACCATTAGGGTCTTCACCAATTAAGCCCGATTCGTGAGCGCCAACAGGGTTAAAGTAACGTAAAATAGCAAAAGCAAAGCGTTCATCTGATTTAGCAATATCTTGCAGCATCATTTCTACCATTAATTTAGATGTGCCATATGGATTGGTGGTGCCTCCAACGGGAAAGTCTTCTTTAATAGGTAGGCTGGCAGGGTCGCCATATACCGTGGCCGATGAGCTAAATACGAGTTTAAATACATTCGCATCACGCATTGCATCAATAAGAGTTAACGTGCCTTGTACATTATTTTGATAGTATTGAATGGGCTTTGCAACCGACTCTCCGACTGATTTTAAACCTGCAAAGTGAATAACGCTATCTATGTGGTGTTTTGCAAATACCGAGTCTAAAAAGTCTTTATCAAGGATATCACCTTGGTAAAATTGTGCCGATTTACCTGTGATGCTTTTTACACGAGCGAGTGATTCTTGTGATGAGTTGCTAAGGTTATCTACAACAATCACTTCACTACCTTGTTGTAATAGTTCGAGTACGGTATGAGAGCCAATATAGCCTGCGCCACCGGTGACTAAAATAGCCATAAATATATCCTTGTAAATACAAAAGCTGATTGGCTAATTTCAACATATATTTACTATTTTTGTAATAGCCTTTTTAGATGTTTTGTTTTTTAGTTATTAAAGCAAGTGACTATTTGCACAAAGAGGCGCTTCGCTGATGAGGCGCTGCGCTTTAGAGTAGTGACTTAGTAATTTAGTGGTTAGATCTTGTTTTGGCTTCTCATTTACTCTCATTTTCTTCTCTGTGTGAGCATTGGCTTTGGCTTTTGTTTTTAAGTTATTAAGACATATATGCACAAAGAGGCGCTTCGCTGATGAGAGCGCTGCGCTTTTAGAGTAGTGACTTAGTAATTTAGTAATTTAGTAATTTAGTAATGTAGTAATTTTGGGATTAGATCGTGTTTATTGTCTTCTCATTTACTCTCATTTGCTTCTCTTTGTGAGCAATGGTTTTGGCTTTTTTTTAGTGATTAAGACATATATGCACAAAGAGACGCTTCGCTCAGGAGACGCTGCGCTTTAGAGTAGTGACTTAGTAATTAAAGCGTTTGGTTTTTAATCTTTTTTGGCTTCTCATTTACTCTCATTTTCTTCTCTTTGTGAGCAATGGTTTTTGTCTTTTATTTTAAGTGATTAAGACATATTTGCACAAAGAGGCGCTTCGCTGATGAGGCGCTGCGCTTTTGGAGAAGTAATAAGTGAATTAGTAATTTTGGGATTAGATCGTGTTTATTGTCTTCTCATTTACCCTCATTTTCTTCTCTTTGTGAGCATTGTCTTTTGTTTTTGGTTTTTAAGTGATTAAGTGACTATTTGCACAAAGAGGCACTTCGCTGATGAGACGCTGCGCTTTAGAGTAGTGACTTAGTGACTAGACGTTTTTTTGTGTTTTGGCTTCTCATTTACCCTCATTTTCTTCTCTTTGTGAGTAGTGGCTTTTGTCTTTTGTTTTAAGTGATTAAGTGATTATATGCACAAAGAGACGCTTCGCTGATGAGACGCTGCGCTTTAGAGTAGTAATTTAGGGGCTGAAACGTGTTTTTGTGTGTTTTGTCTTCTCATTTACTCTCATTTTCTTCTCTTTGTGAGCATTGTCTTTTGTCTTTGGTTTTAAGTGATTAAGACATATATGCACAAAGAGGCGCTTCGCTGATGAGAGCGCTGCGCTTTAGAGTAGTGAATTAGTGACTAGACATTTTTTTGTGTGTTTTGGCTTCTCATTTGTTTCGGTTTGTTAGGATTGTTTTTATGTTTGGATGATTTATTACTATTATGAAGAGTATATTTATCATGGGACGATAAAAAATGGATGCTTTGACTCATAAAGTTATAGGCTGCGCTATTGAAGTCCATAGTCAGTTAGGACCTGGCTTACTGGAGTCAACTTACGAAAGTTGTTTGATATTCGAATTAAAACAGCAGGGGCTTTTAGTTAAAAGCCAGGTGATTTTACCTATACATTATAAAGGTCATTCTATAGATGCAGGTTATCGTTTGGATATACTTTTACCGAAAACGTTAATTATTGAGTTAAAGTCTGTGGAAAAGTTATTGCCAATTCATTCTGCACAGTTATTAACTTATATGAAGTTGGCTGATATACAAACAGGTTTATTGATCAATTTTAATGTGTCTAAGCTGGTAAATGGAGTGAAGCGTTTTAATTTATCTTAGCTATGCTCGCTTTTAAGTGATTAAGACATTTATTCACAAAGAGACGCTTCGCTCAGGAGGCGCTGCGCTTTGGAGTAGTGACTTAGTAATTTAGTGATTAAAACGTGTTTATTGGCTTCTCATTTACCCTCATTTGCTTCTCTTTGTGAGCATTGGTTTTTGTCTTTGGTTTTTAAGTGATTAAGTGACTATTTGCACAAAGAGGCGCTTCGCTGATGAGACGCTGCGCTTTAGAGTAGTGACTTAGTAATGTAGTGATTAGATCTTGTTTTGGCTTCTCATTGTGAGCAGTGGTTTTTGTCTTTTTTTAAGTGACTATTTGCACAAAGAGACGCTTCGCTGATGAGGCGCTGCGCTTTTGGAGAAGTAATAAGTGAATTAGTAATTTTGGGATTAGATCGTGTTTATTGGCTTCTCATTTACTCTCATTTTCTTCTCTTTGTGAGCAATGGCTTTTGTTTTTGGTTTTTAAGTGATTAAGTGACAATTAGCACAAAGAGGCGCTTCGCTCAGGAGGCGCTGCGCTTTAGAGTAGTAATTTAGTGACTAGATCGTGTTTATTGGCTTCTCATTTACTCTCATTTGCTTCTCTTTGTGAGCATTGTTTTTGTCTTTTGTCTTTTGTCTTTGGTTTTTAGTGATTAAGTGACTATTTGCACAAAGAGACGCTGCGCTCAGGAGGCGCTGCGCTTTAGAGTAGTGACTTAGTAACTTAGTAACTTAGTGATTAGAACTTGTTTTTTGTGTTTTGGCTTCTCATTTACCCTCATTTGCTTCTCTTTGTGAGCAATGGTTTTGGCTTTTGTTTTTAGTGATTAAGTGACTATTTGCACAAAGAGACGCTTCGCTGATGAGGCGCTGCGCTTTAGAGTCGTGACTTAGTGACTAGAACTTGTTTTTTTGTGTTTTGTCTTCTCATTTGCCCTCATTTTCTTCTCTTTGTGAGTAGTGTTGTTTGCTTTGTGGGTTGATATCTATTTTTTTTGATTTTGGTTACAATACGCGCCGCGCAATTTATAGGTATTTAACAATAGTGGAAAACTCACAACACAACTCAGTACTCACATTACGAGCCAAGCAAATTAGCGAGTCGCGTCGTGAATTTAATGCCAGAGGCGGTAAGATGGACCGTTGCGAGCGTTGTTTAATCGCAAAGCATTACTGTATTTGTGAAGGGGTAGAGCAGGCAAGTAGCGACGCTGCGGTGTGTTTATTAATGTACCATAACGAAAGTTTTAAACCGTCAAATACCGGGCGGCTCATTGCTGAGATTGTACCTGATAACTATGCATTTCGATGGGATAGAACAGAGCCTGACGAACAGCTTTTAGCTTTAATCGCAGATCCGCGCTATCAACCCTTTGTTATTTTTCCTGCTGAAGATGTTGAGCCGGGTAGGGCGGTTGCTGTTGTTGATAAAATAGAGGGTAAAAAACCATTATTTATTTTTTTAGATGGCACTTGGCGCGAAGCCAAAAAAATGATCAGAAAAAGTCCTTATTTAGACAACATACCGGTTTTATCTATAACCGCCGATAAACTTTCGGATTATCGTTTACGTATTGCCCCTCATGCCCACCAATTAGGGACAGCTGAGGTGGCTATTATGGTACTTGCTTTGGCGGGTGAGCACGATGCTGCAGAGAAATTAGAGCAGCACTTTATGAAATTTCGTGATGCTTATTTATTGGGAAAACGTAACAAAGGTAGGCCAATAGGCTTTACTTAACGTTTTTTAGCTGCTAATTTGAGCAATGTCTATGGTGAGAATATACTGATTTTATTACTTAAAATCATAACAGGTGGTACTTGCTGTGGCTTTTAATTGTTCAAAGGAGAAGATCATGAAAAGTTTAAAGTTATTAACATTAGCAGTTGGTTTAAGTTCTGTTGGATTTGTACAAGCGGGTGAGTCGGTTGTTAAATGGCAAGATTTTGATAACTACCGCGATGTACGTGCGTCTAACCAATCACCTAATTCGTTCGAAAAGCAAATTACGATGAATTTTGATAAGCACTTTGCGAAGTTAGCTAAAAAACTACCCAGTGGTTACAAGCTTAACGTAGAGGTTACCGATCTAGATTTAGCGGGTGACGTAGAGTTTTCTGCTGCTAGAGAAGTAAGAGTGATTGAGCCTATATACTACCCACGTATGAAGCTGTCTTATACCGTAACTAATCAGCAAGGCGAAGTAGTAAGCCAAAGCAGTGAAGTTTCGTTAAAAGATAGAGGGTTTTTAGATAAAATAAAACGTTCTAGCTCTCGCTCTTTTTATTACGAAAAACGTTTAGTAACAAGCTGGTTTAATTCAGAAGTGTTATCAACGCTAAGCTAAAAATCGTTAAATTAAATGTGAAAATGCCGATAAATTATATCGGCATTTTGGTATTTATTGTTTAATCACTTTTTATCGCTTTGGTTATTTAAACGTGGCTAGCAAACTGAGTAGCTGTTGTAATTTTAATACCGTATTTTTTAGCTTTTCTTCGCTAAAGCCCTCACCATTTAAACTCTCTACATCGGCTGCGACATCAAGCACATAAGGTTTAAAGCGTTTTGCTTCAAAGTTAAATCCTGCGTCGGCTGCAAATAATGCGGTGAATTTACCATGCCCTTGCTGTTGTAACTCATCAAGTTTTTTATCAGCATCAAGTGCCTGACGATAAACAATTTTTAAGTTAGCGTTGAGCTGTTCAATAATCGATTCCATGGTTTTCCTAAAGCTTTACTCTTTTATGCCGACATAATACGTGTATTCAATTTAAAAGTCAGGCGGATTAACAATATCATGAATATATCAAATACACGTTTACCTACCATGCCAAATTCTAATGAAGGCGGTGAAGTACTTAGCGCGGCATTATCTAAAAAACAACTGCAAGCAGATGGTGCTACGGCACTTCAGCTAGTTGATAGTGCAGCACAAGCTACAGCGGCTCAAACGCCTGCTAAGTCTGCCACGGCTTCATTGGGCAATAATATTGATGTTTATGTTTAAGTAAAACTAAACAAGCTTTAAATCGATTGGGGTTTTACTTTTTTGCCCGCCAATCTCTCTTACTAATTTAGGGACTAAAAACCCCGGTAGTTCCTTTAGTAATTCAGCCATTATTTTAATCGCTTGTTGTTGCTGTATATCAAAATGGCTTGCACCCTCTACTTTATCGAGCAAATATAAGTAATAAGGCAAAATAGCTGCATCAAATAATGCTTCGCTTAAATTAATTTGCGCTTCGGTGGTGTCATTCACATCTTTTAAAATAACGGCTTGGTTTAATAAGGTTACGTTAGCTTGCTTTAATTTAAGCATGGCGTGTTTAAAGTCGTCATCAATTTCGTTGGCATGATTAATGTGGTTTATAAATATAATTTGTAAACTAGAGCGTTTTAAGCGCTGACACAGCTCATCGGTTATCCGTGAAGGGATCACCACAGGTAAACGGCTATGAATACGCATGCGTTTAATTTGTGGCAGTTGTTCAAGTTCATCTAAAAACCAGCTTATCGCATCGTCTTTGGCCATTAGTGGATCGCCGCCACTTAAAATAACCTCATTAATATCTGGGTCTGATTTTATATAGTTAAGGGTATTGAGTAGCTCACGTTTATTTAATTGGTTTTCTTGATACGGAAAATGTCGCCTAAAACAATAACGACAGTTAATCGCACATCCGGTTTTAAACATGATTAAAACGCGCGACTTATATTTATGTAATAACCCGGGTTGCTCGTTATCTTGTTCAAGTAATGGATCTTTATTAAACCCCGCTTTTGTTAAAAATTCTTGGTGGCGTGGCATTACTTGCAGTAAAAGTGGATCGTTGGCATCGCCTTTACGAATTTTTTTTATAAAAGGCACGGGCACGCGCACAGGGAATAAACTGCGAGCTTTTAGGTCGTTTTCATGTACTTGGCTCGATAAACCGACCATTTCTAGCAAGGTTTTTGGGCATGTAACCACATTTGCTAATTCTTTTTGCCAGTTTTTATGCAAATTTGCTTCATTTCTTTGTATCATTGGCACGTAGATTACTCGAAAAATATAAATAGAGGAAACGATGGCGAATTATAGCACCAACGAGTTCAAGGGCGGCCTAAAAATTATGATGGACGGCGAACCTTGCAGTATTTTAGAAAATGAAATGGTAAAACCGGGTAAAGGCCAAGCTTTTAACCGTGTTCGTATTCGTAAACTTATCTCTGGTAAGGTGCTTGAAAAAACCTTTAAATCAGGCGACTCGGTAGAGGGCGCTGATGTAATGGATACAGATTTAGCCTACCTTTACACCGATGGTGAGTTTTGGCATTTTATGAACAACGATACCTTTGAGCAAATTGCCGCAGACGAAAAAGCACTGGGCGAAGCGGGTAAGTGGTTAGTTGAAAACGATGTATGTACCATTACATTATGGAATGGCAGCCCGATTGTAGTAACGCCACCTAACTTTGTTGAGTTAGAAATTACCGAGACCGATCCTGGCCTTAAAGGCGATACAGCAGGTACCGGTGGTAAACCAGCTACATTAAGTACTGGCGCAGTTGTACGAGTTCCGTTATTTGTACAAATTGGCGAAGTTATTAAAGTAGACACACGCAGTGGTGAATACGTAGGCCGTGTTAAGTAATTATTAGCGCAGCTTAATAAATCCCAGCTTAAGCTGGGATTTTTTTTGGAGAAAATAATGTCAGTTAATCTTTGGGCGCCCAGTGCTAGCATAGCAACACTAAAACAGCGTGCTCATATTATGCATACAATTCGTCACTTTTTTTATCAGCGAGCAGTGATGGAAGTTGAAACACCAAGCTTAAGCCAAGCAAGTGTAACCGATGTACACTTAGCCAGTTTTAGTACGTCGTTTGTTGGTCCTGGCCACGCTAAAGGGTTGCCGCTGTATTTACAAACCTCTCCTGAGTTTGCCATGAAACGCTTGTTAGCGGCCGATTCTGGCGCTATTTTTCAAATATGTAAGGCATTTCGTAACGAAGAAGCCGGAAAACATCATAATCCTGAATTTACAATGCTTGAATGGTATCGCCCAGGCTTTGATGAATTTGCTTTAATGGATGAAATGAATGCGCTTATAAAGTTAGTATTACAGGTCCCTGATGCAGAGCGTGTTAGTTATCAGCAAGCATTTATAAATGCACTAGGGGTCGATCCATTAACAGCAAGTGTTGAACAATTACAAGCCCTTGCTTGCGAACAAGGTTTTGCTGATATTGCACAGCACGAACCCGATAAAGATACCTTATTACAACTGCTTTTTTGTATGAAAGTAGAGCCAACTATTGGCCAACAAGTTCCTTGTTTTGTGTATCACTTTCCGGCATCGCAAGCCGCATTAGCCCAAATTTGCGCACACGATGAGCGTGTAGCTGGGCGCTTTGAGCTTTATTATAAAAATATGGAGCTGGCAAACGGCTTTAACGAACTCACAAATGCAAACGAGCAAGCACAACGTTTTAATCAAGATAACGCATACCGTGAGCAGCATGGCCTAGCCCAAGTACCAATGGATAAACGGCTAATACAAGCCCTTGAGCACGGTTTACCGGCCTGTGCAGGGGTTGCCTTAGGGATAGACCGCTTAATTATGCTAGCTACCAATAAACAGCAAATAAAAGACGTTATTGCGTTTGATATACACCGAGCTTAACTTAGTCTCAATAGAGATTGGGCTATAAAAAAAACGGCGTTATATTAACGCCGTTTATTTCATTCCTTTAACTTAACGCTTTTTATTTATAAGTTAAGCGTAAAGGTCACCCCAGCGACACGTGGCTCACCAAGTTGAACGTAGGTGTGAGTTTCGTAGCCATCAAGTGGGTCGTTACCAAATTCAAAACCACGCGTAGGTACTTCTTCATCAAATACATTACGTGCCCATGCGCGTACTGCCCATGTTTCGGCTTCGTACCCAAAACCTAAATTAACTAAATTAGTGCTGGGTGCTTGCGAGTTGTGACTATCTGAAAAATAGTAATCGTCTTTGCCTTCAACACCGACCATGGCGTATATCGCATCGCTAAAGTAGTAGCGTGCATTCGCTGCGTATTGATATTTAGGCGATTGCGCTTGCTCGCGGCCATCTTGGTTTAACCCCGATTGTGTGACAAAGTCGTCTATTTCGGTATTTAAATATCCGGCACTGGCTGTAATCGTTAAATTGTCGGTAAGTAAGTAGCTACCTTCAATTTCTAATCCATAGTTACTGCCTGAACTTGCATTATCAACATAGCCAGTAAATTGTTGACCTTCTACCTGCCATGACTTTAATTGAATATCGTCGCGGTGCATGTAAAAAGCCGCTAAACGTAGGGCTAGCTTTTCATCAAGTGATGATCCTTTTACGCCAAATTCGCCGCTCCATAAATACTCAGGTGCAAAGCTGGTGTGTTCGGCAAAAAAATCAGCGCTTAGGCTTAAGCCTTCATCTTTAGCTTTTGCTAATGCTTCTGAATTAATACCACCGGCTTTGTAGCCACGGGTAATGCTTGCGTAGATCATAGTGCGGTCAATAACTTGGTATTCTAAGGCAACTTTACCACCGACCATAGTGTCGTCAGTGCTTTGAATAAAACCATTGTTATCAAGGTAGTCGCCTTGGTATTGCTCTATACGTAAACCTGTAATTAGTGTGGTTTTTGTACCAATTGATGTTGCAACTTGACCATAAGCGGCTAAATTACTGGTTTCGTATGTTGATGTAAATGGGTTACTTAACCATGTATATTGGCGCTCTAAATCAACATCGCGAGTTTGGTAGTACACACCAGCAACCCAACTATTATCTTTTGCATTTAGTTGTAAATTTACCGATTTGTCGTCTCTGTCGCGGGTATATAAATCAGTAGAGCTGTAACCCCAAGGGTGTAAACCTGCGGCACATAATTGTGCTTCTGCTTCGTCGTTACACACCCAGTCTTCGTCGTAACTGTATAAAAGTTCACTGTCGATAGCCGATAAATTTAAACTTACATTTAGATTATCAAAGCCGGTGTAGGTATTAGCAATGCCTACAGCAATACTTTTTTGGTTATCTTGCCCTGGTTCGTCGGCAACACTGTTACGGCTGTTATCGAGGGTAAAAGCATCGTAGCCATTGTTTATGTCGATGTAGTGTAGGTTTAATTCGGTATTTAAGTGTTCAGTTAGCTGGCTGTTTAATTTAAAGCGTGCAACTTGTTCGTCTTGTGATTGCGTTGACTCGTTTAAATAAAGGTTATCTACATAACCATCTGACTTACGGCGAAAGTAGCTTACACGCGCGCTTGTATCGTCGGTTAGCCCAGTACTTATAGCAAGTCCTGCTTCGCGTGAGTTGTAAGTGCCCACGCCTAAATGTAATTTTAAACTTGGATCGGTACTTGGTTGAGCTGACTGCATTTGAATCATACCAGCCATGCCATCGGCACCAAATCGTGTACCTTGCGGACCACGATAAATTTCTATCTGATCTACGTCAAACAATAACGAGCTGCCACCTAAGCCTGAGTAATTAATGTTATCAATAACCAATCCTACAGAAGGGTTAATAGGGTCAACAAATTGAGAGCGTAAACCAACACCACGAATTTGAATAAAGCGACCGCGCGACGCGCCAGCCGTAAAATTAACATTAGCGGCGCTCGCTAATAGTTCATCTAAGTAGGTTGCACCACGAAGATTTACTTCATCTTCGCTAAATAAGCTCGCACTTGCACTTAGCGTTTGTATGCTTTCATTTTGAAAATCACCAGTAACAACGATTTTTTCAATGTTACTATCTTCGGCGAATACGCTATTACTTGTAGCTAAAAGTGGTAGTAATGATGCAGTTATTAAAGAAAGACGTAAGTTCATTTTATAGTTTTACTTCATTTAAGGGACTTATATGGTAGCAATAAAATCTGCCTTTGTGCTATAAACGCACAAATTTTATATGCAAACAAAGGTAAACAAGATGACTTTTAAAGTTAATTTTAAAGTGCGTCATTACGAGTGTGATCTACAAGGAATTGTAAATAATAGTGTATATTTTAATTATTTAGAGCATGCTAGACACGAATTTTTGCTTGCAAATGGCATTGATTTTGTAAGGCTTGCGAAAGAAAAAATTAACTTAGTGGTGATTCGTAGTGAAGTTGATTATAAACAATCGTTATTACCCGACGATGAGTTTTATATTAGCGTTGAGCCGGTGCGAATTAGTACTTTAAAGTTTGCATTTATACAGCGTTTAATGCGCATAAAAGATGAAAAACTAATGCTAAAGGCAAAAGTGATTGGCACCTCGGTAAACGAAAGTGGGCGCCCTTTTTTACCTCAAGAGATAGATACGCTGTTTAAAAAATTAGGCTAATTACTTCTAATCATTGCGTTTTAATAAATTGTTTATAAGTTAGACAAAAGATTTACAAACAAAACCGTGTTTTTTAACGGAATTTTTTTTAAAAAATTGTTATTATTACAATAATTAGACAAAACGTTAGTAGTTAAATGAAATTAGTAGTGATACCGATGTTGTTCATCGGTTTATGTATGGGGTGTGCAAGCACCGACAGTGTTAACTCTGAGCAGTTAAAATATAGCCAATGGCAATTAGAACAAGTAAACGGTGTTATGGTGCCAAGTACCGTTGAAGCATCAATGGGGTTTATCGAAGCGCTACAAATAAATGGGTTTGCAGGGTGTAACAAATTTTTTGGTGAAGGCGTTTTAGAGCAAAACCGTTTAACTGTAAATAAGTTAGGTAAAACGCGTAAGCAGTGTTCAAGCGAACTCAATACCATTGAAAAACAACTACTAAACACCTTGAAAAATGGTGCTGACGTGTCGATGCAAAATCAAAAGTTAGTGATGCAAGGCGAGCAAGAGTTAATATTTAAAGAAAAATTGCCATTATAAAATACCCCTTGCGGGTGAAATTTTTCTGACGTACACTCAACATCGATTTTAAAAGTCACTACTTTTTAAATTATAAACATAATTAGATTTAAAACTTGTCGGAGTGCCTAAACTATTTAGTTAGTTGTAGGCTGAGATCGCGAAAGCGGGATCCGTGAACCTGATCAGGTTAAAACCTGCGTAGGGAACAAGCTGCCTAAACAGGACGCTTGTGCGTCTTTTTTTATGCGCATAAGTTTATTACCTCCTGCCGGCTGGCAAAATTAGCACCTAAAGTTCGGCGCTAATTTACGATCCATATTGGCGTTATGCCTTTCTCTTTTTCTTCTGACAAGACAACCCTTTAGCATTGAGGCAAGTCATGTCAAATACAGTAAAAAAATCGTCACGTCGTGAAACACGCGAAGCGGCATCACACTATATTTATAACTTAACGGGACAGCCGTTTCCTAATTCGCAAAAGGTTTACGTAGGCGGGACGCACGATAATATACGTGTTGGTATGCGCGAAATTACGCTAAGCGATACGTTTATTGGTGGCAGCGAAGATAATCCGGTGTATGAAAGTAATGCGCCTTTGCGTGTTTATGACACATCGGGCCCATATACCGATCCACATTTTGAACTTGATGTTCGTAAAGGTTTACCTAAATACCGCCAGCACTGGATACAACAACGTGGCGATACCGAATTGCTTGAATCGGTATCGTCAAAATTTTCGCAGCAACGCATGGCTGACGAAGGCCTTGATCATATTCGTTTTGAACACCTACCTAAAATACGCCGCGCTAAAGCGGGAAAAAATGTAACGCAAATGCACTATGCTCGCCAAGGTATTGTTACTCCCGAGATGGAGTATGTGGCTATACGCGAGAATATGGGGCGGGCACAATTAAAACAAGAAATACTCGACGCTCAGCATAAGGGTGAATCGTTTGGTGCCAGCATTCCTGAATTTATTACCCCCGAATTTGTACGCGATGAAATTGCCCGTGGTCGTGCCATTTTACCCAATAATATTAACCACCCCGAAACCGAACCCATGATTGTTGGGCGTAACTTTTTAGTGAAGGTTAATGCCAACATCGGTAATTCATCGGTAAGTTCGTCGATAGAAGAAGAAGTAGAAAAAATGGTGTGGTCGACCCGTTGGGGGGCCGATACGGTTATGGACTTATCAACCGGACGTTATATTCATGAAACTCGCGAATGGGTTGTACGTAACTCGCCAGTACCAATTGGGACGGTACCTATTTATCAGGCGCTTGAGAAAGTAAACGGGGTGGCAGAGGATTTAACATGGGAAATTTTTCGCGATACATTGATTGAACAAGCAGAGCAAGGCGTTGATTATTTTACCATTCATGCAGGTGTATTGTTGCGTTATGTTCCTATGACGGCAAAACGCGTTACCGGTATTGTGTCGCGCGGTGGCTCTATTATGGCTAAATGGTGTTTAGCGCATCATAAAGAGAACTTTTTATATACTCACTTTGAAGACATTTGTGAAATTTTAAAGCAATACGATGTGTGTTTTTCGTTAGGAGACGGTTTACGCCCAGGGTCGATAGCCGATGCGAATGATGAAGCGCAATTTAGTGAGCTACGTACCTTGGGTGAGCTTACAAAAATAGCTTGGAAACATGATGTACAAGTATTTATAGAAGGCCCAGGGCATGTGCCAATGCATATGATTAAAGCTAATATGGATGAGCAATTAACACATTGTGATGAAGCTCCTTTTTATACTTTGGGGCCGTTAACTACCGATATTGCGCCGGGGTATGACCATATTACATCGGGCATTGGAGCTGCACAAATTGCGTGGTATGGCTGTGCCATGCTTTGCTATGTAACACCAAAAGAGCATTTGGGACTTCCTAATAAAGAAGACGTTAAAGAGGGATTAATTACCTATAAAATTGCAGCCCATGCGGCCGATTTAGCAAAAGGTCACCCAGGGGCGCAAGAGCGTGATAATGCATTATCAAAAGCGCGTTTTGAGTTTAGATGGCATGACCAATTTAATATTGGTTTAGACCCTGAGCGTGCACGCGAATACCACGATGAAACCTTGCCACAAGAGTCGGGTAAAGTAGCCCATTTTTGTTCTATGTGTGGACCTAAATTTTGTTCGATGAAAATAACCCAAGAAGTACGTGATTACGCCAAAGATCTAGAGTCCAGAGGGATTGATCCTAATAATGCTGGTGATGCTATTGCCATAAAAATGGTTGATGTAGAGCAGCAAATGCAAGCTAAATCTGAGGAGTTTAAAAAAACTGGCTCAGAGATTTACCACACAGCGGTGTAACTAAAATGCTCGGTTTTAGCACTACAATAAAGTTAACACCGAGCGCTTTTAAACGACTAACAAAAGAAGGTTTTTATGGCGCATAACATTGCCATTGTTGGTTTTGGTTTAGTGGGACGGTTAGCTGCTTTGCAGTTAAGTAAACACCATAACGTAACGGTGTTTGAAGCCGGCGATGAGCAAGGGTTGCTCAGTGCTGGAAAAGTAGCGGCAGCAATGTTAGCGCCCTTAGCTGAGTCGGCTTTATGTGATACCGACTTAGCCTTGTTAGGGTTAGATTCAATTAAACGCTGGCCACACATTATTAGCGAATTAAACGCAGATGTGTTTTTTCAGCAAAGGGGCAGCTTAGCGGTTGCACACGCACAAGATTGTGCCGATTTAGATAGCTTTATTCAGCGAATAAAACCTTTAAAGGGGCACACGTATCAGCATTTAATGCTCCATGACATTGCCAATTTAGAACCCGAACTTGCAGGGCGCTTTAACCGAGGTGTGTATTTACCTTGTGAAGGGCAAATAGATAACCAAGCGTTTTATCAGGCTAGTTATAAAACCTTGCTTAAGCGCCAAGTTAAGTTCGCTTTTAAGCAAAAAGTAACTATAAAACATGGCGAAATAAATAACCGTCCATTTAAATTTATTATTGATTGTAGAGGCCTTGGTGCTAAAGGTGATAAGCCTTTAAGAGGCGTGCGTGGAGAAGTGGCAAGGGTGTATGCGCCAGAGGTTAATTTAACTCGGCCAGTGCGGTTAATGCACCCACGATACCCACTTTATATTGCCCCTAAACCTAATAATGAATTTGTTATTGGCGCCACCGAAATTGAATCGCACGATAGTGAGCCTGTGACAGTGCGCTCAACACTTGAGTTATTGTCGGCGGCTTACAGTGTACATACAGGGTTTGCTGAAGCACGATTAATTAATATGCAAGTAGGGCTAAGACCGGCTTTTAGTGATAATCGCCCATGTATAAATCAAGCTGGGAATGTAATTAGTATTAATGGCTTGTACAGGCATGGTTATTTGTTAGCCCCCAGTTTAGTTGCTGATGCTGTTGCGCGTATAGAGTGAGAAATATATGAAAATTACCGTAAATGGTCACCCCCTACACATTGACGACGATTCGTTAATGGCCACATTAAAGCAAGTAGGAGCACAAGCGCCATATGCACTTGCTATTAATGGGGAGTTTGTGCCGCAAAGTATGCATGATGACTATCACTTACAAGCGGGCGATAGCTTGGAGTTACTCTCACCAATTCAAGGGGGATAAAGCGATGTCAGGCGATAGTTTTTCTATTTATGGTGAGCAAATTAATAGCCGTTTACTTATTGGTTCGGCGTTGTACCCCTCGCCAAAAATTATGAATGATGCCATTGTTGCCTCGGGAGCTGATATTGTGACTGTATCGCTTAGGCGCCAACAAAGTGCAGCCGCAGGTGATGATTTTTGGCAGTTAATTAAAAATACGGGTTTAAAAATACTGCCCAATACCGCCGGTTGTCATAGCGTAAAAGAAGCCGTTACGTTAGCTAAAATGTGCCGAGAGGTATTTGCCACCGATTGGATTAAGTTAGAACTGATAGGCGATGATTATAATTTACAGCCCGACCCATTTGCCTTATTACAAGCGAGTAAGCAATTAATAGCGGATGGTTTTAAAGTATTGCCTTATTGCACCGACGATTTAGTATTGTGCCAGCGTTTATATGATGCCGGTTGTGAAGTGCTTATGCCTTGGGGAGCCCCTATTGGTACCGGAAAAGGTTTGTTAAATAGTTATAATTTGAAAACAATTCGACAGCGCTTAACGCAAGCGACATTAATTGTTGATGCTGGCCTTGGATTACCATCACATGCCTGCCAAGCCCTCGAATTAGGGTATGATGCAGTTTTATTAAATTCAGCCATTGCAGGGGCAGGCTGTCCGGTTACTATGAGTCGGGGTTTTAAAGCCGCTGTTGATGCAGGGCGCTTTGCATATAAAGCAAAAGCAATGCCTGAAAAAGACTTAGCAGCGCCTTCAACTCCAACAATGGGTATGCCGTTTTGGCATCAATAACAAAAGAGAGCACGATGACAGATTTAGTATGGACAATTGCGGGGTCTGATTCTGGCGGTGGTGCAGGTATTCAGGCTGATATTAAAGCAATGCAAAGCTTTGGTGTGCACGGATGTACTGCTATTACTGCGTTAACCGCACAAAATAGTTTAGGTGTTGATGCCATTAATGCAGTATCAACGCAGGTGATTGAGTCACAATTATTAGCACTTGCAAGCGATATGAAAGCCAAAGTGATTAAAGTGGGTATGTTAGCTAATGTGCAGCAAATTCAACTAATCAGCGAGCATATCAGCCATTATAAAGCAACGTGGCCAACGCCTCCTATTATTGTTTATGATCCGGTGGCCATTGCCTCCAGCGGTGATGTGTTAACTGAAGAAAATACGGTTAGTGCAATAAAAGAGTGTTTATTACCGCTGGTGGATGTGATCACCCCAAATACCCATGAAGCACAATTATTAACAGGTGTTTATTTAATTGGCCCTAATGCAGTAAAAGATGCAGCAAGTAAATTACTTAGCTATGGGGTAAAGGCTGTGGTAATTAAAGGCGGGCATTGGGATTACCCAAGTGGCTATTGTATTGATTATTGTATTAATTATTTTAGCGAAGATGGCGAAGAATATTGGCTCGGCAATCCAAAAATAAAAAGTCCGCATAGCCATGGCACTGGGTGCAGTATGGCTTCAGTTATCGCTGCCTGTTTAGTTAAAGATTACCCTTTAAAAGACGCCTTTATTTTGGCTAAAGCATATATTAACCAAGGGTTAAAATGTTCTGTACGCTATGGCGAGGGAATAGGCCCTGTTGCACACACGCAATTTCCGGTTGATATTAAACACTTTCCTCAGGTTATTGAGCCGGGCAGTTGGCTAGGTGATGAACTTGATTTTGATGTGCCCGAAAACTTTAACATGGCCGCTGACTTTGCTCAGTGCGCTAGTAAAAACCTTGGGCTATATGCGGTGGTTGATAGCACTCAATGGTTAGAAAAGTGTTTGCAACAAGGCGTAAAAACAGCGCAATTGAGAGTGAAAAACCATTCTTACAGTGAAGTAGAAGTACTCATTGAAGAGGCTATTGCGTTGGGTAAACGTTACGATGCTCAAGTATTTATTAATGATTATTGGCAGCTGGCTATTAAACATGGGGCTTATGGGGTGCATTTAGGCCAAGAAGATTTAGCAACCGCTGATTTAGCTGAAATAAAAAATGCAGGGTTACGGCTGGGTATATCAACCCATGGTTTTTATGAAATGTTGCGTGCGCATAATTATCGCCCTAGTTATATGGCGTTTGGGGCCATTTATCCTACCACAACAAAAGATATGTCTGGGCAAATACAAGGGCTTGAAAAACTGAAAAAGTTTGTACCTATTATGGCGGAGTATACCAAAGTGGCCATCGGTGGGATTGATATTGCACGAAGTCGCGAGGTTGCACAGACTCAAGTAGGCGCTGTTGCTGTAGTGAGTGCCATTACGCAGGCAGATGACTATAAAGTAGCAATTAATGCATTACAAAGCGCAATTAATGAAAACGAATGAGCACGCTTAACGGCAAAGAAATGCTGCGCTATAGCCGACATTTATTAGTCAAAGAGGTTGGGCTTGAAGGGCAGTTAAAGTTAAAAAATGCCGCAGTTACAGTGGTAGGGGCTGGTGGACTTGGTAGCCCTGCATTATTGTACTTGGCGGCATCGGGTGTCGGCACGCTTACTTTAATTGATGGTGATAGCGTAGAGTTATCAAATTTACAGCGGCAAATTTTATATAAAGTAAATCACTTAGGGCAGCAAAAAGTGTCGGCGGCACAAAAGGTTTTAGGCAGCTTAAATAATCAAATTAAGTTGATAAGCCATAACGAAACACTGACTGCTAAAAACGCCCATACTCTGTTAGCTGGGGCCGATATTGTACTTGATTGCTCAGATAACTTTGCCACACGTTATGTGGTTAACCAGGTCTGTTTAGCTAATAAAACCCCTTTAATTGCCGCGGCTGCACAAGGCAAAAAGGGGCAGTTAATGGCATTCGATTTTAGAGAAAAAAGCAGCGCTTGTTATCAGTGTGTTTTTCCAAAAAGCCAGCATAGTATTATGCAAAACTGCAGTAATAGTGGCGTAATAAGCCCATTGTTAGGGGTTATAGGGGCTATGCAGGCGCAGCTAACCTTAAATATGTTATTGCACCATAGCCAAGGTTGCATGTTTGTTGCGTTTGATGCCTTAACCTTGCAGCAGCAACATATAAAGGTACAAAAAGATCCCGGCTGTTCGCATTGTGCTTAGTGTTATTACCGTGCGTTATGCGACTTTGCCTGTGCCAAGCGAATATATTTATGCTCAACCAATTGCGATACCGGCACCAACTCGTATCCTTCACGTATTAAGTCGGGGAGGGCTTTGCGTAAAAAAGCGATGGTTTCGGGATACGGATGGGCAATAGCAATGGCAAAATTGTGTTGCGAAGCTCGGTGCTTTAATTCATTTAATCTAAATTGGTATTGTTTTGGCGTAGGGATATTATCTAAAAAAATATGTCTGCCTACATTTTCTACCCCAGATAAATTAGCCGCATGTTGTGCTTGGCTTAACCCCGTTGTACGGCTATCTAAAAAATATAATTGGTGCTGTTTTAATACTTCCATGGTCCACTGCATGGCCTGACTTTTTTGTGTTAAAGCCGAACCCATATGGTTATTTACCCCTTTTACTTGCGGCAAACTCGCTAAAGCATGATTTAGCGTGTGCTGAAGTTGTTGTTTATTCATATCGAGAGTCAGCGCACCGGGTCCTAATTTTTTACCATTTAATGCCTGCATAGGAACATGCAGTAATAGCTCTTTATTTGAGGCGCTGGCAAGCGATGCAAATGTTTGTGAGTAAGGGGTGTGAGGTAAAATAGAAAAACTAAGCTGTCCTGGTAAATCCAGAAACTCTAAATCTCGTTGATGATATCCAATGTCGTCAATGACTATCGCTATTTGCTTGGCTTTAATAGGAAAAGCAAAACAAACAGCGATAAAAAATCCCAAAATTAATTTCATATTTATAATTGTTATTATCTTATTGTGTGTTTATATCGTTATTTCATGCTAAGTAACTGCTTGGCTTTAACCAGTGGTTTATCAAAAGGTTGGCCATTTTTTAGCTGCGTATTTATTACTCGCTTTTGTTTTATTATAACGACTTTATCGGTTTGGGAAAGCATTGATTGATTTATCGGCACATCGGGTGTTATTCCTACACCGTCGATAGAGTGCCCAAGAGGTGTAAAGTACTTAGCGGTAGTGAGTTTTATGGCTGTACTGCCATTACCTAAAGGAATAAGCGATTGTACCGAGCCTTTGCCAAATGATTGGCTGCCAACTAATGTTGCACGGTTATTATCTTTTAATGCCGCGGCAAGTATTTCGGCCGCAGAAGCTGAGTTTTCATTAATTAATACCACAATGGGTATACCGTTTATTATGTCGCCTTGGTGAGCTAAAAATGTTTGATTGGCATCATCATAACGACCTTTAGTGCTCACTATGGTTCCATTTTGTAAAAATAAATCGGCTACATTGACCGCACTTAGCAGTGTGCCGCCCGGGTTGTTGCGTAAATCTAATATTAGGCCTTTTAGAGGCTCTGATGCGTATTGGGTTAACTTAGTGATATGCGCCGCAACATCGTCGGTAGTGCGATTAGAAAATCGGCTTATAGCTAAATACCCCATGCCTTCACCTAGCTGTTGATGGCTAACACTATTGAGGTTAATTTTTTGCCGAGTAAGTATCAGGTTTATTGGCTCTAAATTATCTGTGCGTTGTAAAGACAGCTGTATATCATCTGTTTTATTGTGCTTAATTAAAGCGGCCACATCTGCCATTTCTTTATTAATAACCGAAGTATTATTAACGCCAATAATAATATCGCCCGTTAGCACTCCTGCGTAGTGTGCCGGTGAGTTATTAATCACATTTACAATCGTGACTTTTTTATCAAAGGTATTAATTTCTATACCAATGCCTGTGTATTGATCGTTCGTATTGTTAAATATGGCATTGAGTTCATCTTCGTCTAAGTACTTTGAGTAAGCATCTAACTTAGCGTATAAACGTTTAAATTGGCTGGGGTTAAAATCGATTAATTGACTATTTTGCAGGGCTAAATCTTCTACGTAGTAGGTATGAATATTAAAGAGGATTTCGTTTCGCTGAGTGGTTTTTAAATGCGATATGGGGCTGGCTAATGCCGCGTTGCTCAGTAAAGTAATCAACCAGCAAGCAGCTAATATACGTATGCTAGAAAATATTTTATTATGCTGAAATAATAAGGTTTTAGGGTATGTCATCGGCTTTACCTCTAAAGGTGCAGCCGATTAAATAAATTAGATTCGTCTACACCATGATACAGGATTAACTGCACGTCCTTTGTGTCGTATTTCAAAGTATAGACCAGAACTAGATTGCCCGCCGCTTTGTCCTACCAAGGCGACTGTTTCGCCCTCGCGCACCATATCGCCCACATCTTTTAGTAACGTTTGAGTGTGGCCATAAAGGCTCATGTAGCCTTCACCATGATCGATAACAATCACCCAGCCAAAACCTTTTAACCAATCGGCAAAGACGACTTGACCATTTTGTACGCTGTTAATTTTTGCCCCGGTGTCTGCGCTAATAAGTACGCCTTTCCAGTCTATGCCTGCATGTTTGCGTTGGCCAAACTTATGTTTTAAGCGTCCTTTTGTGGGCCAATTTAGTTTGCCCTTGCTTTTTGTTAAACCTAACAGTTCAATTTGTTCTACGCTTTGTTGCTCAAGCTCTTCAATTGTAGTGAGTAGTGTTTGCTCATTTTCTTTTAAATAGTTAATTGAATTTTGCGTTTTATTCAGTTTAGTTTGCAGCTGTTTTAAATTTGTTTTACGTTGCTTTTGCGCTGTTAACAGTGCGTTTTGGCGTCTTTTTTGTTCTTCAAATAGGGCGGTTAGCTTGGCTTTGGTTTTATCTAATTTATTTTGATTTTCAGTTATTTTTTGCTGTAACGCTTTAAGCTCTTCTAATTGCTCTATGCGGGCTTTATTTAAAAAATTATAGTAGCTTAAAGTGCGCTCTAGTTGCGCCGTATTTTGTTGATTAAGCAACATTTTTGCGTAGTCGTTATCGCCTGCCATATAGGCGCTTTTTAACTGCGATGCCAATATTGATTTAAATTGTTGCTGCTGCGTAATTAGTTGCTTAGCTTTTGCTTGTAATTGCTGTTGTTGTTTTTCGGTATCGGTTACCGACTTTTTTGCCATGTTTAATGCTTTTGCATTTTTAGCAATATCGAGTTCGTGGCTTTTTAGTTCGCTTTGTAAGGTGCTAATACTTTTTTGTTGCGCGTTATATTGCGCTTTATTCTTTTCAATTGCGTTTTGAATTTCAGATAAATCTTTTTTAGTACGATCTTCATTAGCGATTGCAGGTGCAATCGCTAATGAAATCAGTATTAAACCGAAAGAGGTTAGGCGGTTAATACGTAGGTACATAAGTTATTTCAAGGTCATGATTGGCGTACCAGTCATCTCGCTTGGTTGTTCCATGCCCATTAAATGCAGCATTGTTGGCGCTACGTCGCTAAGAGCTTTGCCTTCACTAGGTGTTGCATCACGACCGACATAAATAAACGGAACCGGTTCGCTCGTATGTGCAGTATGCGCCTGGCCTGTTTGAGGGTTAGCCATTTGTTCTGCATTACCATGATCGGCAGTAATCAGCGCTTCTCCGCCATACTCTTTAAGGGCTTCTACTACGCGACCAATACAATGGTCAACGGCTTCACAGGCTTTTACTGCTGCTTCGAACACGCCAGAGTGGCCGACCATATCGCCATTAGGGTAATTACAAATAATCGCGTCGTATTCACCGCTTTTAATTGCTTCGATTAGTTTATCGGTGAGCATTTCTGAGTTCATTTCAGGCTGTAAGTCGTATGTTGCTACCTGTGGCGAGGGGATTAATTCACGTTTTTCGCCTTTAAATTCGTCTTCGCGTCCGCCGCTAAAGAAAAAAGTAACGTGCGCGTATTTTTCAGTTTCAGAAATACGTAATTGTGTTTTGTCGTGTTTTTCTAACCATTCGCCTAATACATTTACCAATGGTGAAGGCGCAAATGCTGCGGGCGCATCAATGGTAGCAGCGTATTCGGTCATCATGACAAAGCCGCTTAATTGAGGCGCTTTTTGTTTTGTAAAACCGTCGAATCCCTCTTCAACAAAGGCACGGGTGATTTCGCGTGCTCTGTCGGCTCTAAAGTTTGCAAATATTACCGTGTCGCCATCGTTTATTTGTGCTGCTTCTTTGCCTTGTGGAGTGATGGTGCTAGCGGCAACAAATTCGTCGTTTTCGTCACGTTCGTAAGCCGCTGCTAATGCTTCAACACCAGTGTGGTAGTTATACTCGCCTTTGGCTGAAACCATTACGTTATATGCTTTTTCTACACGATCCCAACGGTTATCTCTATCCATTGCATAATAACGGCCAACTAATGATGCTAAACGACCGCATTTTAGTTCGCTAAATAAGGCTTCAATGCGTTCGATAGATGCCAAAGCGCTACGAGGTGGTGTGTCGCGGCCATCTAAGAAACCATGGAAGTAAACTTCTTTTGCTCCACGTTTTGCAGCTAGTTTAATACTTGCAACAATGTGGTCTTCGTGGCTATGAACGCCACCTGGGCTTAATAGCCCCATAATATGAACTGCTTTATCGCTGGCAATGGCTTTATCTATGTTTTCTACCAGGACAGGGTTACTGTCAAACTCGCCATCATCAATCGCTTTGGTAATGCGAGTAAAATCTTGGTACACGATTCGTCCGGCACCTAAATTAACGTGTCCTACTTCGGAGTTACCCATTTGTCCATCAGGAAGGCCAACATCTAAACCCGAACCCGAAATTAATGTACGTGGACGGCTAGCCCAAAGTTCATCTAAAACCGGTGTGTTAGCAGCAACAATGGCATTACTTTGTTCGTCTTCGCGGTATCCCCACCCATCTAAAATCATTAAAACCAGTGGCTTTTTATGTTCTGTCATTTGTTACTCCTGAAAATTGGCACCTGTATTATAGGACGCGTTAATTTAATTATATTTACACGCCTTTTAAGCATACCGTGTTTCTGTGCTTGGATCAGCAATGAAAACAAGATATTAAATTTTTTCACTTTAAATAAATATGTGGGGGTTATTTAGCGCTTTTAAAGAGGGCTAAACTCGCATTTTTACTTGGTTTGGGTATACTTGCGTGGCTAAAATATCAAAATACCTAAAGTAACGCGCTTTAGGGTTAAATTTCATAGTGGAAGTAGAATGGAACAATATATTGAATTTATTGGGAATCATCCAATTTTAAGCTTAGCTTGGGTTGGTATTGTGTTTCTTATTGTGAGTGGCTGGATCAAAAGTAAGTTTTCGGCAATTCGTCAAATTAACCCACAAGAACTCACCTTACTTATTAACCGTGAAGACGGGAAAGTAGTTGATATTCGTGCCAAAAAAGATTTTGACGCTGGCCGTATCGCAGGTGCCGAGCATTTAAGTCCAGAAAAAGCGAAACAATCTGACTTTGCAGGCCTTGAAAAGTCAAAGACAAAACCCATTATATTAGTATGTGCTACAGGCATGACCGCATCAGGCATTGCAACTGCAATGAGTAAAGCTGGATTTGAACAGGTTTACATTTTATCTGGTGGTATGGGAGCGTGGCAAGGCGCAAGCCTACCAACATCAACAGGACGCTAATTAAGTTATTAGCGCCTACAGAGGATTTATTATGAGTAATGTTGTTTTATACACCAAGGCGTATTGTCCATTTTGTCAACGAGCATTAGCGTTGTTAAATAGCAAAGGGGTGCAATACACTAATTATGATATTGGTGTACAACCTGAATTACGTGACGAAATGATTACCAAAGCTGATGGCGCTAGCACAGTACCGCAAATTTTTATTAACGATGAGCATATCGGCGGTTGTGACGACATAATGGCAATTGAAGCACAAGGTAAACTTGATGCTAAGCTAAACGCTTAAAACTTTACTAAGCAATTATAAAAACGATTAAGTTAGGAATAATAATGAACGAAGAAAATAACGTAGCAGCACAACAAGACGGTGCTCAATTTGCTATTCAACGTATTTACGTTAAAGATGTGTCTTTTGAAACACCGAACTCACCTGCTATTTTTCAAAAAGAATGGACACCAGAAGTTAAATTAGATTTAGATACGCGTTCGAATAAGCTTGATGACGGCCTATTTGAAGTTGTTTTAGCATTAACTGTGACAGCTTCTTTAGGTGAAGAAACTGCATTTTTATGTGAAATACAACAAGCCGGTATTTTTACGGTTGGCGACGTTGAAGAAGTTCAACTAGCGCACATGCTAGGTGCTTTTTGCCCTAACGTATTGTTCCCATATGCTCGCGAAGCAGTATCTAACTTAGTTAATCGTGGTACTTTCCCACAACTTAATCTAGCACCAGTTAATTTTGATGCTTTGTTTGCACAGTACATGCAACAACGTACAGCGCAAGCAGAACAGGCAACAGCAGACGCATAATTTATGAGTACAGCAACTTCAGCTGTTACTGTATTAGGGGCGGGGTCTTATGGCACCGCCCTTGCTATTTGTTTAGCCCGAAATGGTCATGCTGTGACACTTTGGGGGAGAAATAGCGACGACGTTGCCACGCTTGCAGCTGAGCGGAAAAATCAACGTTACTTACCCGATGTTCCTTTCCCAGATACCCTTGTTTTAGAAAGTAATTTGCATACAGCCGTCGCGGCCAGTCAGGTTATTTTGGTTGTGGTACCAAGCCATGCTTTTGGCCAAACTCTGCAACAAATAAAACCCGCTTTATTGCCCGGTGCACAAGTGGCTTGGGCGACTAAAGGTTTAGAGCCAGATACCGGACGATTATTACAAGAAGTTGCACAACAAGAGTTGGGCGATGACATTCCTTTAGCTGTGGTATCGGGTCCTACTTTTGCAAAAGAAATGGCAATGGGATTACCTACTGCTATTTCGGTATCGTCAACCTCACAATTATTCTCACAGCAACTAGCTGATTTACTTCATTGTGGACGCTCGTTTAGAGTGTACAACAATGATGACTTTATTGGGATTCAGTTAGGGGGAGCGGTTAAAAATGTGATTGCGATTGGGGCTGGAATGTCTGATGGTGTTGGCTTTGGCGCTAACGCACGTACCGCATTAATTACTCGTGGATTAGCCGAATTAACTCGTTTGGGGTGTGCATTAGGTGCAAAGCCCGAAACCTTTATGGGGATGGCTGGCTTAGGCGATTTAATTTTAACCTGTACCGACAACCAGTCGCGTAACCGTCGATTTGGTTTAGCATTAGGTAAAGGCAACGGTGTTGATGCCGCTATTGAATCAATTGGTCAGGTTGTAGAGGGCTTTAGAAATACCAAAGAAGTACATCTACTGGCTCAACGCGCAGGTGTTGAAATGCCAATTACTGAGCAAATTTACCGAGTGTTATACGAAAATAAAGATATGAAAGAAGCCGCTATGGCATTACTTGGACGTGAACAACGTTCAGAGTAAAAGTTGTGTGCCCTTGGTTATTTAGCCAAGGGCTTTGAGTAATAACAATGCGAGTGTATAACTAAAAAAATAGCTGGTACATGAGCGTGGTGCTATTTAGATAAACCGATCACTGCTTGTATAAGCTTACCCTTACCCTCCTAATTTAAATATACCGCGTTAAATGATGCCTGTGCCTGTTGATTGTGATCTTTAATAATTAACGTTTCGCCATTAATTTGCCAATGCTGAGTATTATTAAGTGCATTAAGCATGGCTTGTTCTTGCTGCATATTTTGGCTACACATTTTTTTGGTGCTTGCTAATTGATTAAATGTGAGCGTTTGCTGATTAATATCATAGCGACCAGTAAAATTATTACACCCGAGAAAACCATGAACGCGATTGTCTTTATCAAATTGAATAAAAGGCTCTTTTTTTAACACCGTCACCGAGTCGCCTTGCAGCGTGATTGCCTTAAAATAAGTGTTATAAAGTGATACATCGGGTTTTTGGGTGTCGTTCATTCTTTCAAGCTCAATAGTATGTGGGGTACTGAGTTGAGTTTCGTTAAATGGATTATGGGCTGTGGTGCTTTTATACAATACTTTGTCTTTATTAATTATACGCGCACTGAGGTTATAACGGTGTTTGCTATCTATTTTATTTTCATCATAAATTAGCTCTACGGTGTATGGTGGTGCCTGTGTAATGTCGAGTATTTGTTGCACGATAACTTCGCTTTTTACATCGGTTTTAGACACATCCGAAAGCGTAACAATTAATTGTGAACCCGGGCGAAGCATTTGGCGCTCATTATACGTTACTTGTGTCATTAAGCTGGTTGCATGTTGTGTTGCTGATTGAGCTGAAGTTGCGGTATTTTGTTGATCGCACGCGCTAAGGGTTAGTAAGCTAAGTGCTGCAAGCGATAAGCTATAAAGGGTATTTTTATTACTTAATAGTCGGTGCTGATTTGCCATAAGTTATCATCATTTGTCATTGTGGCTTATTAGTGTATTGATGTAGGTATTAATCTGGCCTTAATTGAAATAAAAAAGACGCCTAAGCGTCTTTATAAATCAGTTAGTTAAATACAGGTTAGTGTACCTAATATGATTTTAACCTCTCCTGTGTGGAGATTATTTTTTTACAAATTTGGTTAAAATAACAATGCGTTGCCCATCAACACGCCCTTCAATATGTTCAGGGTTGCTGGTTAAGCCAATATTACGCACTGCAGTACCTCGTTTAGCTGTAATGCTGCTGCCTTTAACATCAAGATCTTTAATTAAAGTGACGGTATCGCCAGCATTAAGCACAACACCATTGCTGTCGATATGTTTAACATCGTCATCTTCTGCAAGTGCTTTTTTAGCCCAAACAAGTGTGTCTTCTTCAAGATAAATCATATCTAGGGCATCTTGTGCCCAGCCATTATCGGGCGCTAAACGAGTTAGCATTCTGTAGGCAACAACTTGTACCGCAGGTGTTTGACTCCACATACTATCGTTTAAGCAATGCCAATGGGTGGCATTTAAATCGGTTGTTTTTTCAATTTGATCTTTACACTGCTGGCAGATGTAAATGCATTTATCAGAGTGAGTTTCGGTTACAGGTGGTACTTCGTACACCGATAAGTTGTCGGTGGCTGTACATAATTCACATTGGTTATTACTGCGTTCAATTAAGGCTTTTTCGATACTCATAGTAGATCTTTATTTGTGACTAATATACAAATTATACAGCGCCAAAGCACTTAAGGCTATAAATCCCTTTAATTTGTAGGGGTATTTAGCGTTATTATCTTTAAAATATGTAAGGGGCGTAGGTAATGTTTAATTAATTGTAATTATTATACTTTTTTTAGTGGTTAAATAATCATACTTTTTGTGTGTATATTATTAAAAATAAATAAATTGCCTATTTTTTAGTTTTTTGCAATTATTCATACTTACTATCAATCTAATATTATTTTTTTAGTAGTAAAGTACCTGTTTTGTGAACGAACACTTAAAGTATAAAGTAATCTATTGGATATACCCTTTTGACAACAAATATTAATCAATATATCGCACGACAAGCTATTTTTAATGCTGATAAAAGCGTGTATGCCTATGAGTTATTATATCGTGATTCATCAAAAAATAGCTTTCCCATCGGCACCTCTGATGAATTAGCCACTAGCAGGGTTTTTCTTAATTCACTGATGTTTATTGGGGTAGAGAGATTAACCGCTAATAAACCTACTTTTGTTAACCTCTCGACAGACTCTTTATTAGCTGAAACACCCAAGGTGTTAGAGCCTAAATCGGTGGTTATTGAAATAGTAGAGCGGACCGATAATATTGCACAAGTTGTAAAAAGTGTTTCAAAGTTAAAAAAAGAAGGCTATATATTTGCACTTGATGATTATGATGGCGACCCTAAATGGGAGCCGTTGTTATCATTAGTGAACTTTATAAAGCTAGAAATAGATGAAACGACTGTTAAAACGGTTATGCAGCTAAAGTTACTCAAGCATAACTACCCGCACATAAAGGTGATTGTAGAGCGAATAGAAACGTACAAACAATTTAAGCAGCTAAAAGCCGCAGGTTGTATGTATTTTCAAGGCTACTTTTTTGCACGCCCTGAAATGCTTTCTTCTACTCGACTCGACCCCTCTAAAACAACCGTGTTTGAACTATTAAGTTGTACCGCTAAAAGTGATTTATGCTTTGAAGAAATTCACCAAAAAGTATCACGAGATATCAGTGTGACAGCACGAATATTAAAACTGGCTAATGCCCGGCTAGGAAAAAATAATTTAGTAATTACCTCTATTCCACAAGCCGTTGTATTTTTAGGTGAAGATGCGATTCGTCAGTTTGTACGGATTTTAGCTATTAGTGAGTTAGGGAGTAATAAGCCGGTTGAACTGACAAAACTTGCTTTAACTAGAGCTAAGTTATTATCATTGTTGTTGGGAGACGATCATAATTTATCACAACAAGGTTATTTAGTTGGATTGCTTTCTTTATTAGATGCCATGTTAGATTTAGACTTGGAAATGATTGTCTCAGAGTTAGGGTTAGATAAGAGAATAGCGAACGCACTATTATTATCACAAGGAAAGTTAGGAGAGTGTTTAGCTTTAGTGCGTGCAATTGAAGCCGATAGTGCAGATGTAACTAATTTGCTATTAAATAAAGCGCAAGGCGCTTTGGCAGACGATGTTTTTAATGAATATATTTTGGAGTCCATTTTTTATGCTGACGAAATTATTGAATCAATGGCGTCTTAAGTATGCGTAATTGGTTAACCGTATTAAGTGTCATAATTGCTTTGTGTTTATTGATCCCTGGTATAACAAAGCCTGTTTTAAGTATTGAAGGAAGTATTGATAAATCTCAGTTGGCACAAGCCGGAATCGAGATGCTGGCAGAAGAAGGAGATAGACGTACGCGAAGTACATTAATGATGTTTTCAAGTATGTTAGGTCTTGATGCCTTAGAGGGGGAGATTAATGTATATGAAAAAACACGCAGTATTTGGGGAACAGTCACCGAGCTAGCTGAGCATAATAACTTTTTAGTGGCTATGCTGGTTGCGTTATTTTCGATTGTTATTCCGCTGATAAAGTTACTTATACAGCTTATTTATTGCTGTTTAAATGTAAGTAACGCAAAGCAAAAGTTAGGGCAGGTAATTCAGGCATTAAGTAAATGGAGCATGGTTGATGTATTTGTTATTGCTTTAATTGTTACCTATTTGGCTGGTAATGCACATGGAAACAGCGGTGAACTGCTTATTTTAAATGCCTCCTTTGGTGAAGGCTTTTGGTACTTTACAGCATATTGCTTGTTTTCGATTGCGGCGAGTATGTTGATTAAGACAGGTAAGACTAACGCCTAGTGATATCAATATTTACTATTTTTAATGACGCTCAGTTTTAATTTTGCTCTATAAAACTTACTCATTAAGTGTAAGTTGTTCTTAATTTATTAAATTGTGATGAATACAGTTTTTTTAATATATTGTTTTATCAGACTTTTTATTTGGCATGTATTACGCAACAGTGAGGTACAACGACTTTACTAAGGAATACACATGCAAGTTAAAACAATTAAAGAAGTGTACGATTGGACTGTTTTATTTCACACACAAATGGCTGCTAATTTTTATAGCTTAAAAGATGTGTTAGATGAATATAATACAATGTTAGTCGATTACTATTTGAGTTATGAGAAAAAACTAGCTGAAGATCTGGTTGGCTTTAAAGCGATTACTGAAATTAATACTTTAGATACCTTTAGTTATGAGTATTTCGAAGATAATCCAGAGTTAATTACGTTTAATGATATTAGCAAAGAGCAGCAATTTGATGAGCAAGTGATTCAAAATTACGTATCGCAGGAGCACCAAAAAGTCATTGCGCTTTACGAATATTTATATGAACGAGCAAAAATTGATGATGCGATAGAAAAACTAAATCAGATATTAGAGCTTGAACGACAGGGCTTAAAACAAATGATGCAAAGCAGTAATCGCCACCGTGATATGTAACTCATCTGTTGTATGTAAGCCGTATTTTAATTGCCCTGCCAATAGCGTGGGGTTATTCACTTTTAATACTGGGTGTTATTTTAAAAGTTAAAATTTGTACGAGTGCCTTTGCCAGTGAGCTTTGTGGTAAATGTGCCCCGGTGATACATTGATTAAACTGCCAGATTAAATCATTAATATGCAAAAGTATGACTTAAAAGAGTTAAGTCATACTAAGTTGTACTAATACTGAGTTACGCCTCTTCTACATCAACGATTAAATCGCTAGTAATGGCCTCAAGGGCTTCAATAACATCATCGCGGTTCACCGTTGTGGGTAACGAGACTGTTGCAACGGCACTAAATATAGGAACACCCCAGTTTGGTGCACTTTGTTGGCGTGAGTTTAAATGCGTAATATTAGCGCCCTTGTGACGAATTACACTGGCAAGTTCTTGTACAATACCTGGGCGATCATTGCCGGTAATAATAAAGTTTAATTGTTCAAGTAAGGCTTCGGTTGGCTGCTCTGCACCGGCCTCAATTCGTACTTCAAGTTCGGGTAAATCATTTAATGCATCGTACAATGCCTGAAAATGCGCTTCGGCAACTTCTAATTGTATGATTCCAGCAAAGTGACCTAATAAATGGCTTAAATTACTGCTTAACCAATTGCCTTGGTTTTCTAATACTACCGAAGAAATACTCTCTACCAGCCCTGGACGATCTTTTCCCAAAATAGTGATAACTAATTGCTTCATAAATATTCTCTTTTTAACTTTAATGAGGTCATAGCAGGTTGATTGTTATTTTAAAACAAGGTGATTAAATCCAAAAACAATTCACTTACTGACGTGCTTTAGTGTCAATATTAAAGCGGGTTTAATTTTTTATTACAGTGCAGTATTGACCTCTACATGCATTTTGTCCAATAAAATACATGTATCATTTGTATGGCCATAAACGTACTTTATTACAAATTGAACCACTGTAACATTGCTGTCATATTTATGAAATATAATTGCTAAACGTTAAACTCTAAGGCCACTGCGATGTCGTCACTTGAAAAAAAGCAGACACTTAATACAGATCGTAGTCGCCTGATCAAAGATAGATTTGCCCAATTAAGCATCAGTGCGGGTGGCGTAATGGTATTACTTGCGCTATTACTGATATTTTTCTATTTATTGTATGTTGTTGAGCCCGTTTTTGAATCAGCAAAGGTAGAGCAGCGCAATACATTTGCGATTGAAAACGTAGAGCATGTTGTAGGGCTCGGTATTGAAGAGCAAACAGAATTTGCTTATGTTTTGTATAAACAAGGTGAAATTGCATTTTATACTGTTGGTGATCAGCAATTTGGTAATGTGATTAATTCAACCCCGTTAAATTTACCCAGTCGTGCTACAAGTTTTGCTAATAGCGCTCCTTTTCAGGGCCTTTATGGTTACGGTCTTGAAAATGGGTCGGTTATGATTGTTGCACCTAAGTTTAGCGCTCGCTTTGATTATAATCAGCGAGTACTTACCCCCGAAGTGTCTTACCCATTAGGAAAAAACGCATTACAAGTAGCGCAAAACAGCTCAGCGATTACGCGTTTTGCGTTTACTCATGAAGAGAAAAATGCGGCGGTGCTTGCGTTAACTGCTGACAAACGCGTTTTATTTACACGTTTTAATCTAACCGATGATGCACTTTGTTGTGCTCAACAATGGAGCGTAAAGCGTGCTGAACTTGATTTTAGTGGGCGAGTAGATGAACTGCTATTAACACCTGATGCTAAGCGAGCATTTGTTCGCTCTGCAAATCAAATTTATGTTTACGATACCCTTGATACACATAACATAACATTAATACAGGTACTTTCTGCAAACGAAGAAAATGCCAATATAGTGTCATCTAAGCTGCTTGCGGGTGCTAATTCGTTAATGTTAGTGAATGATAATGCCGTGGTATCGCAGTGGTTTGAAGTGAATAACGATAGCGAGCGTGTTTATAAGAAAGTCCGCACTTTTAACGTCACTCAGCAAGCTAACATGCATATTTATGGTGAGTATTATCGTCGTAGCTTTTTTACGACCGGTGAAAATGGTTTACTAGGGCTTTATTATACAAGCAGTGATAGCACTTTATGGCAAGGCCAGGTTTCTGAGCATGCGATAACACAATTTGCTATTGCACCTAGAGCAAACGCTGCCGTTATACTTGCGGGTAAAGATATATCGGTACTTAATATTAAAAATGAGCACCCAGAAGTGACGTGGTCTGCATTATGGCAAGAGGTATGGTATGAGAATTACCCTGAGCCAAGTTATGTATGGCAATCATCTTCGGCGAGTGACGATTTTGAGCCTAAGTTTTCGTTAGTGCCTATTACATTTGGTACGTTAAAAGCGGCGTTTTACGCTATGTTATTTGCCGTGCCTATTGCCGTTAGTTCAGCAATTTATACTGCTTATTTTATGTCGGATAAACTGCGAAAAATTGTAAAACCTACAGTTGAAACCATGGAGGCTTTGCCTACCGTTATTTTAGGTTTTTTAGCTGGGTTATGGCTTGCCCCCATTATTGAACAGTATTTACCTGCGATTATAGCGTTATTATTTTTATTGCCTGGCAGTATATTAGCTACGGCATTGGCTTACTCTCAGTTGCCAGCTCGTATACGCGAACAATTACCCGAAGGTTTTCATGCACTGTTATTAATTCCGGTTATCATACTGATAACGTGGCTATCTTTTGCAATGAGCCCGACTATCGAATTATGGTTTTTTGATGGCCATACTCGTCAATATTTAACCAGTGAACTGGGTATGACTTACGATCAGCGAAATTCGCTTGTGGTGGGTTTAGCTATGGGCTTTGCTGTTATTCCAACTATATTTACAATTGCCGAAGATGCGGTATTTAGTGTGCCTAAACATTTATCAAATGGGTCTTTAGCGTTGGGCGCTACAAAGTGGCAAACATTAATGCGTGTAGTGTTATTAACGGCTAGTCCGGGTATTTTTTCTGCCATAATGATGGGCCTTGGCCGTGCTGTTGGAGAAACAATGATTGTACTTATGGCCACAGGCAATACCCCTATTATGGATTGGAGTGTTTTTCAGGGGATGCGTACTTTAGCTGCTAATATTGCAATAGAGATGCCTGAGTCTGAAACCGGTAGCTCACATTATCGGATACTATTTTTAGCCGCTTTTGTGCTTTTTATTTTCACCTTTATTTTTAATACCGTAGCTGAATATGTGCGTCAGCAGCTACGTGAAAAATACAGTTCGATGTAGTGCAGGGCTAAACAAATGATGAAAGAATGGTTTCGCTCTGGTACACCTTGGATATGGCTCACTGGTGGTGCTCTAAGTATTAGTTTAATTGCCGTGATTGGCTTATTAGCGATGATTGCCGTTAAAGGGCTAAGTTATTTTTGGCCTGCGCAGGTGATGCAGTTTGAAGTAGAAGGCTTTGTACCTAAACAAACGGTTATAGGTGAGGTTTACGATTCAGAAATCGTACCGCGAGAGCAACTTTCAGCTGCCGGTTATGACTTATCTGCGTTCAATAATGCAGAATTTAAACGCTTATTAATAAAAACCGGTAACCGTGAATATGTTGACCTAGATTTTAGATGGATTTTAACGACTGATATTAAATCGCAATCTACGCCTAGCGGATTAGCGGTGATTGAACGCAGTAAAAATGGGTATTTTTATGGTTATATCAGCGCTGTTATTAAAAATGGTGAAACAATAACTGAAAATAACCAGGCGGTTTTAAATTCACTTATTGAGCGTGCTGTTGCATTAAACAAACAAGCACACAAGTTACAAAGTGATGATATTGGTAAAATAAATTATCAACTTGAGCAGCTACGCTTAACACAAAAGGGGTATGAGTTAGATAATGAGTTCACACCCGCACGCGCAGCTGAAATAGCAAAACAGCAAAAACAATTGTATAAGCAGTCTCAATTATTAGAAACCGAATTATTTGCATTGCGCGAACAAGCAAAACGCGATCAAGTGGTGGTTACCGATATGCGTAATGAGCAAGTAACCCTTGAGATCAGTGAAGTTTTAGCGATTTGGTTTCCAAATGATATGAGTGTATTTGACAAATTAGGCCATTATTTTATGCAACTTGGTAAATTTGTTAGTGATGATCCAAGAGAGGCAAATACCGAAGGGGGCGTGTTCCCTGCTATTTTTGGGACTGTGTTTATGGTGATGCTAATGGCGGTTATTGTGACGCCGTTTGGTGTTGTTGCGGCTATTTATTTACATGAATATGCGACAAAAAATGCATTTACTAAAATGATTCGTATAGCCGTTATTAACTTAGCCGGTGTACCTTCAATTGTGTATGGTGTTTTTGGCTTAGGCTTTTTTGTATATGTATTGGGGGGCAGTATTGACCAATTATTTTACCCTGAATCGTCACCAACTCCTGTATTTGGTACACCGGGTGTAATGTGGTCAGCATTAACACTCGCAATATTAACATTACCTGTGGTTATTGTATCGACAGAGGAAGGGCTATCGCGCATACCAAGCTCAATTAGAGATGGTTCGTTAGCATTGGGGGCCACTAAAATTGAAACCCTATGGCGTATTGTGATCCCTATGGCAAGCCCCGCGATTATGACCGGGTTAATTTTAGCCGTGGCGCGTGCTGCCGGAGAAGTTGCTCCATTAATGTTAGTTGGGGTGGTGAAAATGGCCCCCAGTTTACCGTTTGATGGTAACTTTCCTTATATCCATTTAGAGAGAAAGTTTATGCATTTAGGATTTCATATATACGACGTTGGTTTTCAAAGTCCAAATGTAGAAGCGGCAAGGCCTTTGGTATACGCAACCGCATTTTTATTAGTGTCGGTAATTATCGCTTTAAATATAACGGCGATCAGAATTCGTAATCGTTTACGCGAAAAGTTCATAACACTTGAACATTAATTTAAAACAGATTTATAGGTAACCAAATGATTTCGATTGCGCTACAGCAAGATGTTGCTATGAAGTTAGATTTAAATAATTTAACCGATGAACAAAAAGCATTGCAAATTAAAAACCTAAATCTATTTTATGGTGATAAACAAGCGTTAAAAGATATTAATATGAGTATACCTAAAGGCCAGGTAACCGCATTTATTGGTCCATCGGGTTGTGGTAAGTCGACTTTATTGCGTTGTATTAACCGGATGAATGATTTAGTTGAAAATTGCAAAGTTGAGGGTGAAATATTTTTAAATGCGCAAAATATTTATGCCAAAGGGATTGATGTTGCAGCACTGAGAAGAAATGTCGGTATGGTGTTTCAAAGACCGAACCCTTTTCCTAAATCAATTTATGAAAATGTAGTTTATGGCTTACGCTTACAAGGTATAAAAGAAAAACGAAAATTAGATGAAGTAGTGGAGCATTCGTTACGTAGTGCGGCACTGTGGGATGAAGTAAAAGACAGGCTTCATGATAGTGCATTTGGTTTATCGGGTGGACAACAGCAACGTTTAGTTATTGCTCGTTCGATAGCAATCGAACCAGAGGTATTATTGCTTGATGAGCCGACTTCTGCTTTGGATCCGATTTCTACGCTAGTAATCGAAGAGCTAATAAATGATTTAAAAAATAAATATACGGTAGTCATTGTAACGCACAATATGCAACAAGCGGCCAGAGTGTCAGATCAAACGGCCTTTATGCACATGGGTGAGCTAATTGAGTACACCGATACTAATACGTTGTTTACCACACCAGATAAAAAGAAGACTGAAGATTATATTACCGGTCGTTATGGCTAGCTGTACAGGTAAGTTGTGAAGCTGCATTACTTAAGAAGGTTACTATGGAACATAATATCAACAAGCATATTTCTGGGCGCTTTAATCTAGAGCTTGAAAACGTTAGAAACCATGTATTAAACATGGGCGGGTTAGTAGAGCAGCAGCTAAACAGTGCATTAGATGCATTAAGTAAAAATGATGCTGAATTGGCTAAAAAAGTGTGTGATAACGACTATAAAGTCAATGCAATGGAAGTAAGCATTGATGAAGAATGTGCGCGAATTATCGCCCGACGCCAACCTGCGGCAAGTGATTTACGTTTAGTGATTGCAATCACAAAAACAATTGTTGATTTAGAGCGAATTGGCGATGAAGCACAGCGTATTGCAAAGGTCGCACTGGCTGAGTTTCACACAGACCAACAACACTTGTTGGTGAATATTGAAACCATGGGGCGATTAGTTTTAACCATGTTACATGATGTACTTGATGCATTTGCACGTATGGATGTTCAACGCGCATTTATGGTGCATAAAAATGATGTAAAAATAGATCACGAATACGAAGTACAAACACAACAAATAATGCAGTTTATGATGCAAGCACCTAATACCATACCTAAAGTAATGGATTTAATGTGGGTAGTCAGATCGTTGGAGCGTATTGGCGACCGTTGTCAGAATATAGCTGAATACATTATTTACTTTGTTAATGGCAAAGATATTCGTCATACATCGACAGACGATATAGAGAAAACGTTATAGATTTTTAATCATTGTATATTAAAACAACTATTCGTTGTTTTGGGGGTGAATAGACGCACTTTATAGTAAATAAAGCGTTTCTAATCACTGAGAATATTGTAAAATTTGAGCTGCAAAGCATACCAATATATTAAAGGGTCAATTATGCCTACAAATGCATTTTTAGGGGTTTTCGCAAAATCTCCTATTAAACCGATTAAAGAACATATTCATATGGTGAATAAAGCAAGTTCTGCTTTAGCACCTTTCTTTGAACTTGTTTTTGGCAAACAATGGGAAAAAGCGGAAGCACAACGTATTGTTATTCGCAATATTGAACGTGAGGCAGATGAATTAAAGCGCAATATTAGATTACAGTTACCGCGTGGTTTATTTATGCCTGTTGAGCGTACTGACTTATTAGAGTTAGTTACTCAACAAGATAAAATAGCTAATATTGCAAAAGATATTGCTGGGCGTGTGATTGGCCGTAAAATGGATATCCCTTCACAAATCCAATCAGATTTTGCAAGTTATGTTGGGCGTTGTATTGAAGCGACAGAACAAGCTGCAAAAGCAATTAATGAACTTGAAGAATTACTAGAAACCGGCTTTAAAGGCCGTGAAGTCGTCCTTGTTGAAAAAATGCTAGTTAAATTAGATGCGATTGAACAAGACACTGATGACATGCAAATTAGGATACGTCGTCAGCTTATGACTCTTGAGAAGGATCTTAATCCAATTGATGTTATGTTTTTATATAAGATCATTGAAAATATTGGCGAGTTAGCTGACTTTGCTGAACGCGTTGGATCACGACTAGAGCTAATGTTAGCTCGTTAATGTTATAAATACTTTCTAAAAAGATTAAGGTTTTACAATGGATATCATTGCATCTTATGGTAGTACACTCATTCTAATTGCAGCTGCAGTTGGCTTTTTCATGGCTTATGGTATTGGCGCTAACGATGTAGCTAACGCGATGGGTACATCGGTAGGGTCAAAAGCATTAACAATAAAACAAGCGATAATCATCGCGATGATTTTTGAATTTGCTGGCGCTTACTTGGCCGGTGGTGAGGTTACATCAACGATTCGTAAAGGGATTATTGACGCAACACCATTTATAGATATACCAGAATTGATGGTACTAGGTATGATTTCGGCACTTTTTGCCGCGGGTACTTGGTTATTAATCGCTTCATTTTTAGGCTGGCCTGTATCAACTACGCATTCAATTATTGGTGCAATCGTTGGTTTTGCTTTAGTTGCTGTAGGTAGCGAAGCAATTCAATGGGGTAAAGTTGCTGGTATTGTAGGTAGCTGGATAGTAACACCTGCTATATCAGGTTTTATTGCTTACTTAATTTTTATGAGCGCACAAAAGCTTATATTTGATACTGATGCTCCTTTAAAAAATGCAAAACGTTATGTACCTGTATACATGGGTTTAGCGGGTTTCATTATGGCTTTAGTAACAATTAAAAAAGGCTTAAAGCACATCGGCATTAACCTAGGAACGACTGAAGGCTACTTAATTTCTATCGCTATTGCTGTAATTGTTGCTCTTATAGGTAAAGTGTTTATTTCACGTTTAAACATCGACCCTAAAGCTGATAAAGCAATGCAATTTAATAATGTTGAAAAAGTATTTGCTGTATTAATGGTACTAACGGCATGTTGTATGGCGTTTGCTCATGGTTCGAACGATGTTGCTAACGCAATTGGTCCATTGGCTGCGGTTGTGAACATTGTTGAACAACATGGTGAAATTGCTAAAAAGTCAGCAATTGCATGGTGGATATTACCACTAGGTGGTTTTGGTATTGTTGCTGGTTTAGCTATTTTAGGTAAAAAAGTAATTAAAACGATTGGTGAAGGTATTACACATTTAACACCAAGCCGTGGTTTTGCTGCAGAATTAGCTGCTGCATCAACAGTTGTTATTGCATCAGGTACTGGTTTACCAATCTCTACGACTCAAACGTTAGTGGGCGCGGTATTAGGTGTTGGTATGGCACGTGGTATTGCTGCTTTAAATATGGGTGTTGTTAGAAATATCGTGGTTTCTTGGGTAATTACATTGCCAGTTGGCGCTGCCCTTGCTATTGTTATTTTCTACATACTAAGAGCTGTATTTGGAGTTTAACTCTTTCAGTTGCTCGTATTAAAAGACTTTTAGCTTGAAAAGATCTCAATACCTTGGTGTTGGGGTCTTTTTATTTGTGGTAAAAAATTATGACTAACCTTCCAAGTATTAAACAGCTGCAGTATTTAATCGCAGTTCATCAACATCAACATTTTGGCCGAGCGGCTAGCGCTTGTTTTATTGGTCAATCAACACTCAGTAGTGCAATTCAAAACCTTGAGGAAACGTTAGGGTGTCAGCTTATTGAGCGTGAAAATCGTAGTTTAATGTTCACCAGTGTTGGCGAAGAAGTGGTTGAGCGTGCACGGATCATTATTAATGATACGTTGAGCTTAAAAGAGTTAACAAAAAGCTTTTTAACGCCTTTAAATGGTAAGTTAGTTGTCGGTGTTATCCCTACGATAGCCAGCTTTATTGCCGCTCCCTTATATCATTTTTGTCAGCAAACTTTTGCCGATTTAGAACTTATATTAATAGAAGATACCAGTGACAAATTACTGGATAAACTTGAGCACGGCAGCATTGATTTAGCTCTTTTAGCACTCCCTTACGAAACCGATAAATTTCATACACAAGTGCTTGCCCAAGATCGCTTTAGTTTGGTGCATCATAAAGACTACACGATAGCAAAAGGGGTAGAAGATTTTAATTTACTTCCCGATGCGAGTGTATTTTTATTAGAGCGTGAGCATTGTATGACAGGGCATGCTCTAAGTGCGTGTCACTTAAACCGTGCAAGCTGTATTAACCCATTTGAAGCCGCAAGCTTACATACTTTATTGAGCATGGTTGAGCATCAATTAGGGGTCACGTTTTTACCGCAAATGGCGATTAATGCAGGTATTTTGAAAGACAAAAACATGATCGCAACACCACCGCAAAATAATGCCTATAGAGATATTGGTATTTTGTGGCGAAAAACGACCGGCAGAATAAGAGATTTTAAGTTATTCTCAGCACAGCTGGAGATTTTTTTAGCGCAGCAGTGCAGTGTAAAGTAATCAATTACAAAAAAGCAGCTATAAAGGCTGCTTTTGATGTTGGTTGGGACTGTTAAAGGGCTCTAGTTTGGGTAAGAAGAGTAAATAAATCCAAACGACCAAGTTAAAATAAGGGATTAACCCTAAGCACGAAAACACCTTTACAGGGTAACCTTTTGCCATTGCATTACGATAACATTGGTAGGCAATGATTACATGAATAAGCAGTAATAAAACAACTAACTGTGTCATAACTTCCTCCTTAAAACTGTTTAAAATCTTTATTTGCAGATTTAAATAGTAATGTCATGTTTTTATTAAGTAATACTATAAATAACAAGACATTTCATAGTCCGTATCTATATTATAGGTTAAAAATAACACCATGCTAGTGACAAAAAGCAGAAAATAGTTACTAATTACTTAGGTGCTTGTCAGCTAAGGAATTATTGTTTGTTTTTATTTTGGGTAAAAATAGAGCCGGCCTTTCTCCTTGGTTTTTGATGAACCCTACAGCACTTTTCTTGAGCTTACTAAGCGATACGTATACACTTGGCGCGATTTTAAAAGATGTGGAATATTAATAATGCGCGTTGCTGATTTTAGCTTTGACTTACCTGATGAATTAATTGCTCGTTTTCCTAAACAAGATAGAACCAGCAGCAGACTATTTACGCTTGATGGCCCAACGGGTGACGTCGCTCATAAGGTGTTTAGCGATATACTCGAGTTAGTAAATGAAAATGACTTATTGGTATTTAATAATACCAAAGTGATACCTGCACGTATGTTTGGCGAAAAGGCCTCAGGCGGCAAAGTAGAAGTATTAGTCGAGCGTGTGTTAGATGAGCATCGTGTGCTTGCGCATATTCGAGCAAGTAAATCACCAAAACCAGGAAATGAGCTATTACTCGAAGGTAAAGCAAAGGCGGTTATGGTTAAACGCCACGATACTTTGTTTGAACTTGAGTTTGAGCACAGTAAAAACGTACTCGATATTTTAAACGACGTAGGGCACATGCCTTTACCTCCTTATATTGACCGCCCAGATAACGAAGCTGACCGTGAACGTTACCAAACAGTGTATGGTGAAAAACCAGGGGCCGTAGCTGCACCGACTGCTGGGTTGCACTTTGATGATAAGTTAATGGCTGCACTTAAAGAAAAAGGCGTGCAAATGGCATTTGTTACATTGCATGTTGGGGCGGGGACATTTCAGCCGGTAAGAGTTGCCACCATCGATGAGCATGAAATGCACTCGGAGTACATTGAAGTACCTGATGATGTTGTAACCGCAGTAGAGCAAACAAAAGCCAGAGGTGGGCGAGTTATCGCTGTAGGTACAACGTCTGTACGCTCATTAGAGTCGGCAGCTAAAGTACACGGTGGTAAATTAAATACTTACTTTGGCGATACCGATATTTTTATTTATCCAGGCTATAAATTTAATGTGGTTGATGCCATGGTGACAAATTTTCATTTGCCTGAGTCAACTTTAATCATGCTGGTAAGTGCCTTTTCGGGACAAGACAATATTATGGCGGCTTACAATACGGCGATAGAACAAAAATATCGCTTTTTTAGCTACGGCGACGCCATGTTTTTAACGCGTAAATAATAGTAAAACCCAGCCTTCGAGCTGGGTTTTTAGTTTATTGGTTTAATCAATTTTCAATTTATCGCAGTAGATAGTATTAAGCGCGTAAAAAGGGTAGAATCGAGCGGTTAATTTATAGCTGTTGGACTGTTTTTCCGACAATGAGGATAATATGAAATTTGAATTAGATTGTACTGATGGTAAAGCGCGTCGCGGCCGCTTGATATTCGATAGAGGGGTTATTGAAACTCCTGCATTTATGCCAGTAGGTACATACGGTACTGTAAAGGGGATGACCCCTGATGAAGTTAAAGAGACCGGCGCACAAATTTGTTTAGGCAATACCTTTCACTTGATGTTACGTCCAGGTACTGAAATCATTAAGCAACATGGTGATTTACATGACTTTATGAATTGGGATTTTCCTATATTAACTGATTCAGGTGGCTTTCAGGTATTTAGCTTAGGTGCTATGCGTAAAATTACTGAAGAAGGCGTTATGTTTCAATCACCAGTCAATGGTGATCAAATTATGATGTCGCCTGAAAAATCAATGCAAGTGCAGCGCGATTTAGGCTCAGATATTGTGATGATTTTTGATGAATGTACGCCTTACCCTGCTACCGAAAAAGAAGCGAAAGATTCAATGGAGCTTTCTCTTCGTTGGGCTAAGCGTTCAAAAGAAGGTCATGGTGATAACCCTGCGGCCTTATTTGGGATAATCCAAGGGGGTATGTACCCTGAACTTCGTGCACAATCGCAAGCCGGTTTAGAAGAAATTGGTTTTGATGGTTATGCGCTAGGTGGATTATCAGTCGGTGAGCCAAAAAATGAAATGATCAATATTTTAGATCATTGTGCCTATAAAATGCCGCAAGATAAGCCGCGTTATTTAATGGGTGTGGGTAAACCTGAAGACTTAGTTGAATCAGTACGCCGTGGTATTGATATGTTTGACTGTGTAATGCCAACACGTAATGCTCGTAATGGTCATTTATTTATTACAACGGGTGTAATTAAAATTCGTAACGCAGTTCATAAAACAGATACCGGTCCACTTGACCCTGAGTGTGATTGTCATACTTGTAAAAACTATTCGCGTGCTTATTTACATCACCTTGATAAATGTAATGAAATTTTAGGTGCAAGACTAAACACCATTCATAACTTACGTTACTATCAACGTGTAATGGAAGGGTTACGTAACGCCATTAGTAAAGGTCAGCTAGACGAGTTTGTAAATGATTTTTATGCCCGCCTTGGTAAAGAAGTACCAGAGCTGGTAGAGACAACAAATTAAACTATAAAATTAAGAGGAAGTATTATTATGAGTTTATTTATTTCAAATGCACACGCAAGTACAGGTGCAGCTGCTGCAGGTGGCGGTGTGGAAATGCTAATAATGTTAGCAATTTTTGGTTTGGTTTTTTACTTTTTAATTTACCGCCCACAAGCTAAACGTGTAAAAGAGCATAAAAGCTTAATGAGCGCGATGGCCAAAGGTGATGAAGTACTTACCCAAGGTGGCTTGGTAGGTAAAATTGTTAAAATTGCAGATGATAAAGATTTCGTTGTTATTTCATTAAATGAGCAAGCTGAAGTAACGGTTCAAAAATCAGCGGTTTCTGCTGTATTGCCTAAAGGCACTATGAAGTCTCTGTAAAAAAATAAGGACAACCCTGTGTTAAACAAGTTTCCACTTTGGAAGTATTTACTTGTTCTCGCTGTGGTAGCCATTGGCCTTTTATATGCTTCACCAAACTTGTATGGTCGCGATCCGGCGATACAAGTTTCGGGTGCTAAAGGTGCAGATGTTGACCTCAGTGCGTTAGACAAAGTAAGCGCTATTCTTAAAAATAAAAATATTACTGTAAAATCAACTGTGCTTGAAAGTGGACAAATACTTGTTCGTTTTAAAACCGTTGAAGAGCAGTTAAAAGCACAAGATGTATTGCGCGATTCGTTAAGTGAAGATTACGTATCGGCTATCAACATGGCACCGGCACAACCTAATTGGTTAAAATCGCTTGGCGGTAACCCAATGAAGTTAGGCCTAGATTTAAGTGGTGGCGTACATTTCACCATGGAAATCGACATGGCCACGGCTGTTGATAATCAGTTAGAGCAAATGGAACAAGATTTTCGTAGCGACTTACGTGGCGAAAAGCTTCGTTATAAAACGGTTCGCCGTGTTGCTGGAAGTGACCGTATGCGTGTTGAAATGCGTACCGAAGAAGATAAAAACGCTGCAGAGCGCTTTTTAAAATCTCGTTACCCATTAAATTTATACGTTGATGACAGCAGCAACGATAATGCTTTTTACGCTAGTATGAGTGAACAAAAGCTCAAAGAAATTCGTGACTATGCGATTAAGCAAAACGAAACCATTATTCGTAATCGTATCAACCAAATTGGTGTGGCTGAGCCTAATGTGCAGCGCCAAGGCGCAGAACGAATTATTGTTCAGTTACCTGGTGTACAAGATACCGCTCGCGCTAAAGAAATTTTAGGAGCTACAGCTACTTTAGAGTTTCGTGAAGTAGACGAAAACGCGGATCGTAGTGCCGCTGCTCAAGGGCGTATTCCTGCCGGTACTAAAGTTATCAATGACCGTAACGGTTACCCTGTTGTACTGAAAAAGCGCGTTATACTAGAAGGTAGCCACATCACTGGTGCACAATCTGGCAGTGATGAATATCAACGTCCTCAAGTAAGTATTACCTTAGATAGCAAAGGGGGGGCAAAAATGAATGCCTTTACCAAACGTGCTATTGGTAAAAGTATGGCAACGGTATTTATCGAATATAAGCCATCGGGTAAAAAAGATGAAAACGGTAAAGCGCTTCCACCTATAAAGGTTGAAGAAGTGATTAACGTAGCGACAATTCAAGCGCGTTTAGACCGTTCATTTCGTATTACAGGTATTGATAACCCTGCTGAGGCACATAACTTAAGCTTATTATTACGTGCTGGTGCACTTGTGGCGCCAATTCAAATTGTTGAAGAGCGCACAGTAGGACCAAGCTTAGGACAAGAAAATATCGAAGCAGGTATGATGGCAGTAGCACTTGGCTTTGCGTTTGTATTAGTGTTTATGCTTGTTTACTACAAAGGCTTTGGCATGGTTGCAAATGTGGCACTTGCTGCAAACTTAGTCCTTATTGTGGGTGTTATGTCGTTGATCCCAGGTGCAACATTAACGCTACCAGGTATTGCAGGTATTGTACTTACTGTTGGTATGGCCGTTGATGCAAACGTACTTATTTTTGAACGTATCCGTGAAGAGCTAGCCGATGGGCGTAGTCCTCAACAGGCCGTTCACTTTGGTTACGATAGCGCATTTAGCACCATATTTGATGCCAATATAACCACATTAATTGCTGCCGTTATTCTGTTTGCAGTGGGTACAGGCCCTGTTGCTGGTTTTGCGGTTACTCTTGCAATTGGTATTTTAACGTCGATGTTTACAGCCATTGTTGGTACCCGTGCGGTGATCAACTTATTTATTGGTGGTAAGCGCATTGATAAACTTTCAATTTAAGGAACTGACATGCAAATTTTAAAATTAGGTGGTAGAACACTCGGTTTCATGTCTTTTCGTAAAGTAGCAATGGGTTTTTCAACGTTATTAATATTAGCGTCGTTTGCCTCATTTTTTACTAAAGGCTTAAATTTTGGTTTAGATTTTACCGGCGGTACCGCGGTTGAGGTTGGTTTTTCGCAGCCAGCTGATCTGAAAAAAATACGTTCGGTGTTAGCTGAAAACGACTTTGCCGATGCCTCTGTACAGCTATTTGGCTCGAGCCAAGATATTTTGGTACGTTTAGCACCGCGTGGTGCAGACGTAAAAGCCGAAGTTATTGGTAACCAAGTAATAGCAGCACTAAAACAAGCCGATGACAGTGTTGTTATGCGACGCATTGAGTTTGTAGGTCCAAGTGTAGGGGAAGATTTAAAAGAGCAGGGCGGTTTAGCAATGCTAACAGCGCTTATTTGTATCTTAATCTATGTTGCCTTTAGATTTGAGTGGCGCTTTGCTGTGGGTGCGGTAGGTGCACTATTACACGATGTTTTAATTACCTTAGGGTTATTTTCGATATTAGGGCTAGAGTTTGACTTAACCATATTAGCGGCAATTTTAGCGGTTATTGGTTACTCGTTAAATGATACGATTGTTGTATCGGACCGTATACGTGAAAACTTCCGTAAAGTACGCATCGACGACACCATTGAAATTATCGACTTGTCGTTAACGCAAACACTTAACCGTACTCTAGTGACCTCTATAACAACTATTTTGGTACTTATTGCACTATTTGCATGGGGCGGACAAACAATCCATGGTTTTGCTACTGCATTACTGTTTGGTGTGTTTATTGGTACTTATTCTTCTATTTATGTAGCAAGCTCTGTTGCCATTGCAATGGGTGTGAGTAAAGAAGATTTAATACCAGAAGTTATAGAAAAAGAAGGTGCTGATTTAGACGCTATGCCTTAATAGGTGTCGCTACTATTGTTTAATTTATAAAGCATCGATATAAAAAGCCCGATTAACTCATGGCATGAGTTAATCGGGCTTTTTTGTTTATATACCCCCAGACTCCTTTTAAAGATAACAGTGCAAGCATAGAAAAACAGTGCTAACTTTATATTCATAGCAAAACTAGATATTTATCTCAGCTATAAAAAATAGGAGTAGGTTATGTTGTGCTTAAGAGTGATTGTAATCATGGTGAGCTTCGCTTTATTTAGTGTGCACTCATATGCAACAAATATTATAAATATAGCGCAAGAACAACGAGTGCAATATAAACGTGATGAATACCTACTAACGCTTTTAGAAAAAGCATTGGCTGAAGCTAAATATAGTGCCGAAATAAACCAAGTACTTATACACCCTCATCAACAGCGCACGTTAATAGCCTTAGATACAAAAAACTTAGACCTGTTTTGGAGTATGAATAGCCCTGAGCGAGAATCGTTAGCTATTGCTATTAAAATACCGTTATATAAAGGGTTTATTGGTAAACGAGCGTTGTTAACTAAAAAGCGAAATTTAGAGCGTTTTAAACAAATAAAAACCGTGGAGCAACTTGCTAAGTTGTCATCGGTACAAGGGCATGATTGGCCAGATACAAAAATACTGGCACATAACGGGTTAAACGTAAGGCCATTAGCAAACTATCAAGCTATGTTTATGCTAACGGGCAAAGGCCGAATTGACTATTTCCCGCGTTCGTTTATTGAAGTTGGTTCAGAGCTAAAAGCCAATGAGCAAAGTGATTTAGTCATTGTGCCTAATTTATTTATAAGCTACCCAACAGGGTTTTATTATTTTGTATCGAAAAGCAAACCAGAATTAGCTGCAGCGGTGCAAAGGGGTTTAACGGCGATGATAAATAATGGTGAGTTTGATGCGTTATTTAACCAATATTTTGCAGACGATATAGCAGCCTTACCCTATAACAGTAAGGTACAAGAAATAAAATTAGATAACCCATTTTATTAAAATTTAGATATAAAAAAAGGAGCCTAGGCTCCTTTTTAAACGTTAACAATATTAAAAATTAACGTAGTAATGATTCAGTTAACACCGGGCGAATTTCACGGATTATTGCTTGAGTTAACTTAGGAGCACCACAAATAATATTACCGCTCGTTGTGTAATTAACGCCACCTGCAAAATCGACAACCATTCCGCCAGCTTCTTTAATAAGTAGCTCGCCTGCTGCTGTATCCCAAGGTTTTAAACCAATTTCGAAAAATCCATCAACACGGCCCGCTGCAACATAAGCCATATCAAGTGCGGCTGAGCCTGCACGACGAATATCAGCAGTGTGAATGAATAAAGCTTTGAATGCATCAGAGTATGCATCTAAATGGTGTTTTTGTTTGAATGGGAAACCAGTTGCTAAAATAGAACCTGCTAATTCAACCGATTTAGATACACGTAAACGCTTGCTGTTTAATTGTGCACCTTGACCACGAGACGCTGTGAAAAGCTCGCCACGGATTGGATCGTAAACAACAGCTTGGTCTAAACGACCTTTTACTTTAAGTGCGATAGATACCGCGTAGTGAGGAATACCCTTAATGAAGTTAGTTGTGCCATCAAGAGGGTCTACAATCCATTGGTAATCTGCATCTTTGCCTTTATGCTCGCCTAACTCTTCACCAACAATGCAGTGATCTGGGTACGACTTTAAAATAGTATCACGAATTACGGCTTCAGCTTCTTTATCAATGTTAGTTACTAGGTCGTTAGTGCCTTTTTGTTGCACTTCAACTTTTGATAAATCTTCGCTTGCACGAAGTAAAATTTTGCCTGCGTTACGCGCAGCGCGAACCGCAATGTTTAACATTGGATGCATGGTATTACCCTTGGGTTGTAAAAGAACGTTTATATATTTAAGCCGGCGTATTTTAGCGATTTTTAGCACAAAGTAAACAGCTAACTACAATTAGTTTTGTTGTTTTTTTGTACGGCTCTGATCGAAAAAGAAAAAAATGAAATAAAAAACGCTTTACCTAAAGCTAACTTGAGGTTGTATCTTGGGTTTAAATTAAACAAACAATTGGGAATTAATAGATGTATTTAGAGCACGTAAACTTAGTCGTGAGTAATGTCGATGCCATGCTTAAATTTTATCAAGCAGCTTTTCCAAGCTGGAAAATAAGAAGTGAAGGTGAGGGACGTTGGTACAATAAGCCAAGGCGCTGGTTGCATTTTGGAAATGATCATCAATATATAGCGATCAGTGATAATGGCGAGGGAGATAATCGTGATCTTAGCGATCATCAAGTTGGTTTAGCGCATTTTGCTTATGTAACGAATAACTTAAACAGTGTGATAAAACGACTAGAAAACGCAGGCTTTAAAATAGCTAAACCAGGAATAGATAACCCGTTTAGAAAAAACGTGTACTTTATTGACCCGGCAGGTTTTGAAGTTGAGTTTGTAGAGTATTTGAGTGATATACCGAGTGAGCGCAATAATGATCTATAGCAGAGCTTGGCTTAATGAGCTTATTGTGTGGACTCAGCAAAGTATTAATCAATCGATGTTTAGTTTTGTAAGATACGCTTTTTTAACAGGCATACTGCGAGTTTTACATTAACTATAGATTAATAAAATCACACACCACGTGTAGCGATTTTTAGTCATTAAGAAAATTCTACCGATTTGTATGTAAATATTTTCTAAATGGATTGTTATGTTCTGTATTATTTTTTATAAGTTGTTGTTTAATAAGGATTGTTTTGTTGGCCCGAAGTTCGCATTAGTTAAAGTGTCTTTAATCAAAAAGGAAACTATTATGAAAACATTTAACAAGTCTATGATCGCCGCGCTAGTTCTAGGTACAACAGCAATGGGTGCTCAAGCGAGTAGCTGGGAAAATGAAAGTAAAGATGCCTGGATTGATGGTAAAGCAGAAACCGTTCTTTTAATGAACACTAATCTTAACAACTTTGACATTAATACCGATGTTAAAAACGGTAAAGTAGTATTAACTGGTAAAGTTGAAAGTGAGCTAGATAAAGAGTTAGCTGAAGAATTAATTGTTAGTCTAGACGGTGTTACAGGTGTTGATAATGAACTAACGATTGTAAAGTCTATGGACAGTAAGCATGCAAGTAATAAAAACATGCATGACGAAGACGACAATGATTTAACCGATGCGAAAATCACGACAGTCATTACAACACGTTACTTATTTGATTCAGAAGTTGATGGGACTGATATCGATGTTGATACCGATCAAGGAATTGTAACCTTAAATGGTACAGTTGAATCAAAAGCAGAAAAGCAGTTAGCAGTAAATATTGCTAAAAATGCTGAAGATGTACGTGATGTTGTTGATGAACTAACAATTATTGCTGAATAATCTTCATAGTTTAAAGCCCAGTAAAACTGGGCTTTTTGCCGTTTAACTTTATTAGGAGAAGTGCAATGGACATTATTAGAATTATTTTATCAATTTTACTGCCGCCGCTTGGTGTATTTTTACAAGTAGGTCTTGGATTACATTTTTGGATCAATATCGTACTCACCTTATTTGGTTATATACCGGGTATTATTCACGCAATTTATATTATTGCGAAAAAATAGATCCTCTAAAATATAAAAACTCGCTTAATTAGACTACATAAAGCTTACTATTTAATCAGTTGAACTGAACTTTAGGAAAATAACGCTTTTTGCTAGTGACAAGGCCATAAAAAGTTTTTATACTGCAACCCGCTTTAGTCGCTCAGTGGCTAAACGTTAAAAAGTTAGCGTTACTATCAACGCTAATGGTTGTTGGCCCCTTAGCTCAGTTGGTTAGAGCACACGACTCATAATCGTTAGGTCCCCAGTTCGAGTCTGGGAGGGGCCACCATCTCCACTAAATATTTGGGTTGTATGGTGAGTAATCACAATCTCTTTACTGTTTTATTAGATAAGTCGCCAATCCCGACCAAGGTCAACTAGGACCACCTAGATTTTCCCTAAATTTCATTCTAAAAAGAAGCCACGGTTGATTGGGGATCGCTCCTAGTAACGAAATTCGTGTAATTTTTGAATTAAAGACGTATATCTGTGCTAAGTCATTCCGCGAAAGGCTCCCTTTGTAGTGCTCTTAATTTTTTTGCTCATCGCCCTCTCTTCTGAAATTCATAAAAGGTCATGCTATTAGCTAATAAAATCCCTAACATCAGTTTAGTTATTCATTTAACCGATTAGATTTACAGGGCTTTTTATCGAGGGCATACTTATACTTTATAACTATCTAAACTTTATTAAATAATTATTGGTAAGTCAGTGTCACCACTTTCCAGCATTTCTTTTGCAAGTTCAGTTGGTACGTAACCAAAAGAACCTTGCTTTTTAGAGTTAAC